>NZ_JACARE010000027.1:0-238 GCF_013386765.1 Pseudomonas yamanorum | reverse complement strand
CGGGGCCCGCAGATCAAAAGCACGCAGCCTCGCTAGCGCTCGACAGCTGCTACGGGGTGGCTCTGCTTTTTCTGTGGGAGCTGGCTTGCCTGCGATGCAGACAACTCGGTACATCAGACACACCGAGGTGATGCCATCGCCGGCAAGCCAGCTCCTACAGTGGACCGTGCTCGCTTTAGATTTTGATGTTGCCTTTGCTTCACCACACTCAAGCCGGCCTGTAGGCCGCTGTGCTCTG
>NZ_JACARE010000026.1:411-3814 GCF_013386765.1 Pseudomonas yamanorum | reverse complement strand
CCCTCACAGGGAATGCATTCCAAATTTGGGCGCGACACACCTCTAATGTGGGAGCTGTCGAGCCTTGGCGAGGCTGCGATGGGATCACCGCGGTGTGCCAGGGAGACCGTAAGCGTCCGGTGAAGTCGCCTTTACTGTCCAAACATCAAGACAATGGTGTCCACTTCAGTTTTCCGGACTGGTCAATTAATTGGCTGGGGCTGGCAAGTCAAGAACTGGGGAGCGGCTGGCTCATAGGTCTTGCACCTCAGTCTTTTAGGATTGCATCCAGCAAATGGGTCGGCTGCTCGACTAGCTTGTCGGCACCGCACTCGATCAGCTCATTGCGGGTGCCGTAGCCCCAGAGGACGCCAATGGCAAGTAACCCGTTTTGATGGGCGGCGATAATATCATCGCGTTTGTCACCGATCATCCAGGCGGATTTAGGAAGGATCGCTTCTTTCGCCAGCATTGTATCCAGCAAGTGGGATTTGTCGTCCAGTTTACCGTCCGGCGAAGTACCGAAAACGCTTTGGAAATACTCTCGCAGCCCTGTATCGCTCAGAATGCGCTCGGCAAACCCCTGACGTTTAGAGGTAGCAACGTACAACGCATATCCTTGTGTAGCCAGCGAATCAATAACTTGTCTAATTCCCGTGTAAGCCACTGATCCAGAGATACCGTCCTGCCCATAATGTGTCCGGTACAACTCGACGCCCTCATCGACCCGGTCATCTCCATAAGGCTCTAGCAATTGCGCCATTACCTGAGTCATCGGCGGCCCCAAAAGGTGCGTGATTCCGGCATAGGGCGTGAAGTCATGACCTAGAGCCCGAACGGCGTGAGTCAGACTGACGACAATACCTGGTGCGGAATCAACAAGAGTGCCGTCTAGGTCGAAGATGAGATTTTTCATAGCTTTCCTTTGTCGAACTGTGCGCTCTTGGGTGTGCGCCGGGCATAATGTCTTGCTTGATTAAACCAGTTGCCACTTATGCGGAAGCAGTTGCTCGATCTCGCTGGCCCGCTGCGTCGGCAGCCGCGTCAGTACATCCTTGAGATAAACATACGGATCATGCCCGTTGATGCGCGCTGACTGGATCAAACTCATGATCGCCGCCGCCCGTTTACCACTGCGCAGCGATCCAGCGAAGAGCCAGTTCGACCTACCAAGCGCCCACGGCCTGATCTGGTTCTCCACGGCATTGTTGTCGATGGGCACGGCACCATCATCCAGGTAGCGCGTCAGCGCTACCCAGCGTTTCAAGCTGTAATCTAGTGCTTTGGCCGTGGCCGATCCCTCGGGCACAAGCGCGCGCTGAGCCAGCATCCACTCATACAGTTTTTCAGCGATGGGCACCGCTATTTTCTGACGTAATTGCCTGCGGTCTTCATCGCTCATTTCTTTGGCCTGCCGTTCGACTTCGTACAGGCCGCTGATGGAGTGCAGCGCTTGCTCTGCCAACTGGCTTTTGTTCGCCACATGCAGGTCGAAAAACTTGCGCCGGGCATGGGCCATGCAACCGATTTCGGTGATGCCTTGCTCGAAGCCGGCCTTGTAGCCTGCGAAGTCATCGCACACCAGCTTGCCGTTCCAGGTGCCCAGGAAGTTGCGCGCATGTTCGCCTGCACGGCTGGGACTGAAGTCGTAGACCACCGATCTAAGTGCCGAGAATGGTGTCGTGCAGTAGGCCCAGACGTACGCTCGATGTGTTTTCTTTTCGCCCGGTGCCAACATCTGCACCGGTGTTTCATCGGCATGGACGACTTGCTGTGCCAGCACGGCTTCGCGCAGTGCATCTACCAACGGCTGCATTTGTACGCCAGTTTGGCCGACCCACTGAGCTAGCGTCGAACGCGGAATCGCCAGACCGGCACGGCCGAAGATCTTTTCCTGCCGGTACAGCGGCAAATGGTCTGCAAACTTCGCCACCATCACATGGGCCAACAGGCCTGCGGTCGGGATGCCCTTGTCGATTACTTGGGCCGGCACCGGGGCCTGGATCAGTGTTTCGCACAGACGGCAGGCCCACTTTCCACGCACATGTTGCTCAACCGTAAACACGCCAGGGGTGTAATCCAATTTCTCGCTGACATCTTCGCCGATGCGTTGCAACTGGCAGCCGCAGGCACACTCGGTGTTCTCCGGCTCGTGATGAATGACGGTACGTGGAAACTGCGTTGGTAACGGCGTGCGCTTGGGTTGTTGGCGTGCTTCGTCCGGTGCCGGGGCGGGACGAAGTGCTTTCAACTCGGCGTCGATGGCTTCGAGGTCGGTGTTAAGCAAGTCATCCAGCAAGCTGCCTTGCGCCGGGCTGATCTGCTCACTGCGCTTGACAAACTTGTGGCGTTTGAGGACGGCGATCTCGTGAGAGAGCTGCTCGATGACGGTCTTGTCGCGGCGGCTCTCTCGGCCCATGGTATCGACCTTCGACAGCAACTGCGTTGCGAGTGCACGCAGTTGATCGGGGGGCATTTGGTCGAGATCGGGCAAGGAAGTCATGCCGTGGATTTTACCAAAGCAGCCCACCCGACGCAGCTGGAAGACCCAATTCAGAGCAACGTAATTACGCCGTTAGCGCCAACCCGCTGCCAGGGCAGGCCCAGCACTAGCGCTTGAAGTTGTTCGGCGTCGAGTTCAACTTCGTGGCCTCGATGCGTGCCAGGCCAACGGAACTTGCCTTGGTTCAGGCGGCGCGCTGCCAGCCAGATCCCCACGCCGTCATGTACGAGCACTTTCATTCGATTGGCGCGGCGATTGGCAAACAGATAAGCGCAGTGCGGCTTCGCAGCTCCGAACACCGCGACCACACGAGCCAACGCCGTATCAGTGCCAGCACGCATGTCCATAGGTTCAGTGGCGAGCCAGATGGCGTCGATGCGGATCATTGGAAGAGGCTGTTGATAAAGCGGGCACAGCCGTCCGGGTCGCAGATCGGCCAGTTCACAGTGACTGTTCGCTGTGCGCAAGAAATATCGATGCGGGCTACATCGTGCCGAGCAGGCGTCGCCACAGCGGTCTCAAGCTTCAACGGTACAAATGCGGGCAAGGCAGAAGCCTGCCGGTCACGATAGATAGGAATCCACTTGCGAACCAGATTGGCGTTGATGCCGTGCCGCAGGGCCACGCTGGCGATGGACACGTCAGGGTTGAGGCATTCCTGGACAACTTGGTTCTTAAAGGGTTTGGGATAAGAGGTGCGCTGGCGCATGGTGTTCCTTGAATTAAGGACAATGGTGTCCACGTATTTTTAGGTGGACACCATCGCCCCTAATCTGGGGATTTTGAAGGTGTGTTCGCCATCCGCTTACGGGAGACCGAGTCGTCAGCATCGCGGGCAAGCCCGGCTCCCACAGAGGAGGCATTGCACCTCACACGGAATGCATCCAAATTTGGGCGCGACACACCTCTAATGTGGGAGCT
>NZ_JACARE010000026.1:0-227 GCF_013386765.1 Pseudomonas yamanorum | reverse complement strand
TTGCACCTCACACGGAATGCATTCCAAATTTGGGCGCGACACACCTCTAATGTGGGAGCTGTCGAGCCTTGGCGAGGCTGCGATGGGATCACCGCGGTGTGCCAGGGAGACTGAGTCGCCAGCATCGCGGGCAAGCCCGGCTCCCACAGAGGTGGCATTGCACCTCACACGGAATGCATTCCAAATTTGGGCGCGACACACCTCTAATGTGGGAGCTGTCGAGCCTT
>NZ_JACARE010000025.1 GCF_013386765.1 Pseudomonas yamanorum | reverse complement strand
GACGCCCCGTCGCGGCGGCCCGCTTCGTGCTACCGGAGAGAGGGCACACCGAGCCTAAGCGAGGTGCCGAGTGGTGGGGCAAGAGCGTTTTGCTTACTTTTGCGCTGTTCAAAAGTGAGCCGCTGTAAGAGCGGAATCAATAGCCGCCATCACCCAAATAACGGATATACACACAAACCCCCAGCCCCAAAAAAAAGCCCCGCGACCGAATGAGGGCGCGGGGCAAAAAATTGGCTGGATGCGACCAACCAAAGGAGCTCTTTAAATCACATCACTTGGCACTGGCGATGGTAGTACTCGGCTGCCAACCACCACCCAACGCCTTGTAGATCGCCACGATACCGCGGTACAGATCCACCTCAGCCTGAGCCTGCGAATCCTCGGCGGCCAGACGCTCACGTTGCGCGTCCAGCAACACCAGGAAGCCCACCGTACCTTCGCGGTAGCGAATCTCCGCCAGGTCGGCAGCCGCACGGCTCGACTCACTCTGACGAATCAGCGACACCAACCGCTGCTGGCGTTTGCCGTAATCACTGAAGGCATTCTCCGATTCTTCCAGCGCCAACAGCACCTGCTGCTCGTAAGTCGCCAAGGCGCCATCAGCTTCCGCATCCGCCCCCCGCAACCGCGCCCGCACGCTGCCCAGGTCAAACGCCGCCCAGGTAATGCTCGGGCCCAGCGACCAGGCATTGGCCGCCGCCGAACCAATCTGCGAACCCCGCCCGGCAGTAAAGCCAAGGAAACCACTGAGGCTCACCCGTGGAAACAGATCAGCCTTGGCCACCCCAATCCGCGCGGTGGCCGCTGCCAACTTACGCTCGGCACTGAGAATGTCCGGACGACGCTGCAACAGTTGCCCCGGATCGCCAATCGGCAACGCCTTGGCAATCGCCGGCAAGTCTTTCGGGCTCAAGTCCACGGTCAACTTGTCCGGGCGCTGGCCGAGAAGGGTGGCGATACGATTACGCTCGCGAACTTCCTCGGCCTGCAGCTGCGGCACACTGGCTTCTACAGCCGCCAGACGCGCATCGGCCCGCACCACATCGAGCTGATCGCCCACACCGGCGTCCCGCAGGCTGACGGTGATACCGCGCGAATCCTCCTGGTTCTTCAGGTTGGCCACCGCGATCTTCTCGCGCAGTTGCGCGCCTCGCAGTTGGCCGTAAGCGTCCACCAGCTCGGCAATCATGGTGACTTGCAGTTGATACAGGTCGGCTTCGGCAACCTGCTGGTCAGCATCGCTGGCCTCCAGGTTGCGGCGGATGCGCCCGAACAAATCCACTTCCCAGGCCATGTCCAGGCCCAGGTCATACCGCTCGCTGTTGACGCGTTTGGTGGTCTGGCCCGGAATCTGGCCTTTGCCCACGTCGCTGCTGACGCGGCTGGTGATCACCGGCATCACGTCGTTGGCGGCGTCGTCACGAATCGCCCGGGCGGCCCGCAGGCGGGCAAATGCCACCCGCAGGTCACGGTTGCCTTGTAAGGATTGAGTCACCAACTGGTCAAGGGTCGGGTCTTCGAACTGCTGCCACCAGATGCCTTCGAACTTCGCATGGTCGTACTGCTTGGCGTCGGCGGCGGCCGTTACGTTGGCCGCCTCCAGTGGCTGGGTTTTATAGTCCGGGCCCACGGCACAGGCGCTCAGCGCCAGTACCAGCAAGCTCGGCAAAAATACTTTCACGCTCATTGCTGTGTCTCCAGCTTCAAGGCCTTGGCCGCTTTGCGCGCTTCACCGCGTTCGACAAACCGGCGGATCAGTACATAGAACACTGGCGTCAGCAGCAGACCGAAGAAGGTCACGCCGATCATCCCGGAGAACACCGCCACACCCATGGCATGACGCATCTCGGCACCGGCACCGCTGGAGAGCACCAGAGGCACTACACCCATGATGAAGGCGAACGAGGTCATCAGGATCGGCCGCAGACGCAGACGGCAAGCTTCCAGTACCGCAGCCAGCGGGTCGAGACCTTCCTGCTGTTTGTCCTTGGCAAACTCGACGATCAGAATCGCGTTCTTACAGGCAAGCCCCACCAGTACGATCAAGCCGATCTGGGTAAAGATGTTGTTGTCGCCGCCGGAGATGATCACCCCGGTGATGGCCGACAGCAGGGTCATCGGTACGATCAGGATCACCGCCAGTGGCAGGCTCCAGCTTTCGTATTGGGCGGCCAGTACCAGGAACGCCAGCAGTACGCAGAGCGGGAACACGAACAGCGCGGTGTTGCCCGAGAGGATTTGCTGATAGGTCAGGTCGGTCCACTCGTAGGTCATGCCGTTGGGCAGCTCGTCTTTCAACAGTTTTTCAATCGCGACCTGAGCCTGGCCGGAGCTGTAGCCCGGTGCGGCGTTACCGTTGATTTCAGCAGTGATGAAACCGTTGTAGTGCATCACGCGGTCCGGTCCCGAGGTGTCGCTGACCTTGATAAAGGTCGCCAACGGGATCATCTCGCCTTTGTTGTTGCGTACCTTCAGCTGGCCGATCTGGTCTTCATCCTGGCGGAACTGTTGTTCAGCCTGCACGTTGACCTGGTAGGTGCGCCCGAAGCGGTTGAAGTCGTTGGCATACAACGAACCCAGGTAGATCTGCAGGGTGTCGAAGATGTCGCTGATCGCCACGCCGTGGGTCTTGGCCTTTTCGCGGTCGATGGCAGCATCGACCTGGGGCACGTTGACCGTGTAGCTGGTGAACAGGCCGAACAACTCCGGTACGCCACGGCTCTTGGTGATGATGTTCTGCACTTCTTTGTACAGCTCGTCGTAACCCAGGTTGCCACGGTCTTCGACCTGCAGGCGGAACCCGCCAATCGTGCCCAGGCCCTGTACCGGCGGCGGTGGGAAGATCGCCATGTAGGCTTCCTGGATGCTGCTGTACTTGCCGTTCAGTGCACCGGCAATCGCACCGGCAGACAGACTCGGGTCTTTACGCTCATCGAACGGTTTCAGGGTCACGAACACGATGCCGTTGTTCGGGCTGTTGGTAAAACCGTTGATCGACAAGCCAGGGAAGGCAATCGCGCTTTCCACGCCGGGCTGTTTCATGGCGATGTCGGACATGCGCTTGATCACGTCTTCGGTGCGGTCCAGGCTCGCGGCGTCCGGCAATTGTGCGAAGGCCACCAGGTATTGCTTGTCCTGGGCCGGTACGAAACCGGTTGGCGTGTGGGCAAAGCCCAGCCAGGTCAGAACCATCAGGCCGGCGTACAGGAACAGCGCGATGCCACTGCCGCGAATCACCCGGCGCACGGTGCCTACATAACCATGGCTGGCTTTATCGAAGAAGCGGTTGAACGGTTTGAACAACCAGCCACCCAGCATCTTGTCGAGGAACCGCGAGAAGCCGTCTTTCGGTGCGTTGTGACCTTTAAGCAATACCGCTGCCAGTGCAGGCGACAGGGTCAGCGAGTTGAACGCCGAAATCACCGTGGAAATCGCAATGGTCAGGGCGAATTGCTTATAGAACTGTCCGGTCAAGCCACTGATAAAGGCAGCGGGGATGAACACGGCACACAGTACCAACGCGGTCGCGATGATCGGGCCGGTCACTTCGCTCATGGCCTTTTCAGTGGCCGGGAACGGTTCCAGTCCCAATTCAATGTTCCGCTCGACGTTCTCCACCACCACGATGGCGTCGTCCACCACGATGCCGATGGCCAATACCAATCCGAACAGCGACAGCGCGTTGAGTGAGAAGCCGAACAGGTGCATCACCGCAAACGTACCGATCAACGATACCGGCACCGCCACCAATGGAATGATCGAGGCGCGCCAGGTCTGCAGGAACAGGATTACCACCAGCACCACCAGAATCAGTGCTTCGAACAAGGTGTGAACCACGGCCTCGATGGAACCGCGCACGAACACGGTCGGGTCGTAGGCGATGCGGTAGTCCATGCCTTCCGGGAAGCTCTTTTTCAGCTCCGCCATTTCGGCGCGCACTTCATTGGAGATGTCGATCGCGTTGGAACCCGGGCGCTGGAAGATCGGGATCGCCACGGCCGGCTGGTTATCGATCAACGAGCGCAGGGCGTACTGGCTGGAGCCCAACTCAACCCGCGCGATGTCTTTCAGGCGCGTGATTTCGCCGTTGTCGCCGGCACGAATGACGATGTTTTCGAACTCTTCCTCAGTGACCAGACGGCCCTGGGTATTCACCGACAATTGGAAGCTGGTGTCGGTGGGCGCAGGCTGCGCACCCAATGCACCGGCCGCCACCTGGCGGTTCTGTTCGCGAATGGCCGTTACCACATCGGTAGCGGTCAGGTTGCGCGAGGCGGTCTTGTTCGGGTCCAGCCACACACGCAGGGAGTAATCGCCCATGCCGAACAGCTGCACATCACCCACGCCGCCCAGCCGCGCCAGCTCATCCTTGATATTGAGGATGGCGTAGTTGGACAGGTAGAGCATGTTGTAGCGTTGGTCCGGGGAGGTGATGTGCACCACCATGGTCAAGTCAGGGGAGGCCTTGTCCACGGTAATACCGATGCGCGTCACTTCTTCAGGCAGTTTTGGCTGAGTCCGGGTCACCCGGTTCTGCACCTGCACCTGCGCGTTGTCCAGGTCGGTGCCCAGGGCGAAGGTGATGGTCAGGGTCAGCTTGCCGTCGGCGGTCGACTGCGAGGACATGTACAGCATGTTCTCGACGCCGGTGATGGCTTGCTCCAGGGGAGCGGCCACGGTTTCACCGATGACTTTGGGGTTGGCCCCCGGGAAGTTGGCGCGTACCACCACAGTCGGCGGCACCACTTCCGGGTATTCGCTGATCGGCAGTTGGAACAGCGAGATCGCGCCGGCGATCAGGATCAACAGCGAAAGCACCGCTGCGAAGATCGGCCGCGAAATGAAGAACTTGGAAAAATTCATCTTGAGTTGTATCCCTTAACCGCGTGGAGTCGCGACGCTGGCCAGCTTGGGCGCGGCTTTATCCGGCGCCACTTGCTCCAGGTTGCTGGCTTCAAGCGCTTGTCGTTGTTGTGCCAGGGCGGCGAGGGTTTCCTTGCTGGCCATCGGGATGGTTTCCGGAGCAACCGGCGACCCCGGGCGAACGCGCTGCAAGCCCTTGACGATGATCGTGTCGTCCTTGGTCAGGCCGCTGCGCACGATGCGCAAGCCTTCGATCTTCGGCCCCAGTTCCACGGCGCGATAAGCCGGCTTGTCGCCGTCCATCACCAGTACGAATTTCTTGCCAAGGTCAGTGCCCACGGCTTCATCGGTGATCAGCACGGCCGAGTAGGTACCGCTGCCCACCAGCTTCAGGCGGGCATACAGGCCAGGGGTGTATTCGCCCTTGCTGTTATCAAACACGGCGCGACCACGAATGGTGCCGGTGGCCGGGTTGACCTGGTTGTCGACGAAGTTCATCTGGCCCAGGTGCGGGTTGCCGGTTTCATTGGACAGGCCCAGGTACACCGGAGTGGTAGCGCCACGGCGACCCTGGCGCGCGAGTTCGGTGTACTTGAGGTACACACGTTCATCGGCGTCGAAGTAGGCGTAGACCTTGTCGGTGGACACCACGCTGGTCAGCGCGGTGACATCGGCGGTGACCAGGTTGCCGGCGGTGATCTCGGCACGGCTGACACGGCCGCTGATAGGTGAGGTCACACGGGTGAAGCTCAGGTTCAGCTTGGCCAGGTCCAACTGCGCCTGGATCCCGGCCACCGTGGCGTGGGCTTCCTGGGCGGCGGTGGTGCGCGAGTCGGCCAGTTCGGCGGAGATCGCATTGCTCTGGCGCAGGCGTTCGCCGCGCTGGGCTTCGTTATCGCTGCGGGTGGCGGCGGCCTTGGTTTGCGCGAGCTGTGCTTCGAGGCGGCGCACTTCAGCCTGGAATGGGCGTGGGTCAATCTGGAACAGCAGGTCGCCTTTCTTGACCAGCGCGCCTTCGGTGAAAGCTACCTGATCGATCTGGCCCGACACGCGTGGACGGATCTGCACGGTTTCCGGTGCTTCGAGGCGGCCGGTGAACTCGTCCCACTCGTTGACCGGTTGTTCCAGCACCTTGGCCACGCTGACGTGGCTTGGTGGCATGGCGGCCGCTTGTTCTGGTGTCTTGCCGCACGCGCTCATCACCATCACGGCCAAAATGGCCAGTGGATAGCGCAAATGTTTGAGTGACTGTTCCATGAGGTGCATCCGCCAATGTATTTAAGATGGGCGGATCATGCTCGGCAGGGTGCTATCTCACGAATCGAATGAAACAAAGGTAACTATCATTCGGAATGATATAAGCGTAAAGCGAGCCCTCTAGCATGGGGGTTTCGTTAGGGAGCTATCAATGCTGTTGATGACAAAGGACTATTGCGCAGGATGCAAGGAACAGCGCGCCCCGTAAACTGTCGAGGGTGGTTGCTATTCGAATGTGCACAGCGCCGGGTTGGTGGCCTTGCATTCGTTTCCTGTCCAGGCGCTGCCAACAGGCTTGGCGTTGGCCTGGTTCTTCAGGGTCATGCTCACTGGTTCATGGTTCTGATCGAGGTAGTGGCATGCCACAGACGACTGACCCTGGCTGCTTTGGATCACCGCCTTTTCGAACTGGACCTGGTGCAGGTCCGTCTGCTCTGTCATCGGGTTTTGCCCGGTCCATTGCTGACCGCCTGGGCCGGACGCGGTGTAGGCAACCACTTCGCCGGACGGCGTCTTTTTGAAAGCATCTTTAAGGGCATTGGTGGGCGGGCAGGCGCCAGCGCCGGCGTAGGCGTTGCCCACCAACGCCATCAGGGTGATCACGAGGGCTGAGGTTTTCTTGAGCTGCCTGTTCATCACGCGTGCTCCTGGCCTGGAGAAACAGTGATGTGAAGATTAGCCCAAACAGGTAACGCCGGACGGTGTTAAATCCACACGTCGTTGATCGCCGTGCGCTCCCCACCTTCGGTGCCGGTATTCAACACACCGCAGGGTTCGATCAACAGCAACTTCACCTCGCCCAATGCGTGCGGCTTATGCTCGACGCCTTTGGGCACCACGTACATTTCCCCTTGGCCGATCGTCACGGCACCATCGCGAAAGTCGATGCGCAGCGTGCCTTCCAGCACGATAAAGGTTTCATCGGTGTCGGCATGGTCGTGCCAGATAAAGTCACCCTCGATCTTCACCACCTTGAACTGGTAGTCATTCATTTGCGCGACGACCTTGGGCGCCCATTGCTCGCTGAACAGGGCGTATTTGCTGGCGAAGTTGATCGGTGTGTAATTCGTCGAAGCAGGGGTGGCGGACATTGGAGGTTCCAGGGTTTCAAGTCATCGGAGCCTTACGTTAGGCCCAATGGCTTGCCGGATATTGAATGATCGTGCAGTGCCAGCTCATTCACCATTCGCTCGATCAGCACCCTGACGCGGCGCGGCTGAACCCGGGTTGGCGGGTAGACGATGTTCAACGCGGTACTGCCCAGATCATAGTCAGTCAGCAGCTCGACCAAGCGTCCGGCCTCAAGATCGGCGCGCACGTCCCACACCGATTTCAGGCAAATGCCATGACCGGCCAGGCACCATTGGCGCACCAGCGCGCCGTCGTTCGCCACCCGCCGGCCCTGGACCAGCACCCGATGGGTGTGCCCGTGCCGCTTGAAGGTCCATTCCCGCGAAATATTGATGCCGAAGCGCATCACCAGGCACTCATGACGCGCCAGGTCCTCGGGGTGTCGGGGCGTGCCATTGAGCGCCAGGTAGTGGGGTGATGCACACAGCACGCGACGGTTTTCGCCAATCGGCCTGGCATGCAGGGTGCTATCCGCCAGCGCGCCGTAGCGCACCGCGAAATCAATGCCCTGGCTCACCGGGTCGGCGTAGCCGTCACTCAGGTTCAGGTCAATGCTGATCTCGGGATGCTCCAGCATGAACGCGGCGAGGATCGGTTCAATGTATTGGCGCCCGAGGTCTTCCGGGGCGCTGAGCCGAATCGGCCCCGACAGGGTGTGGGTGCCATGGCGAATGCTGCTGTGCAACTCCTCGGCCTCCGCCAGCAGGCGCCGTGCACCGTCCACCAGCAAGCGGCCTTCGTCCGTCAGGTTGATCGCCCGGGTGGTGCGGTTGAGCAGGCTGGCGCCATAGAAACCCTCCAGCTGCGCGAGCCTTTCCGAGACGGAGGCGGGTGACAGTCCCAGCTCTCTACCCGCCGCCGACAGCCCGCCTTTTTCCACGATCAGCAAAAACAACTCGAGGTTCTTCAGCAGCATTGTTCGGTATTTCCGAAGGTGGTTTTTGATTTCAGCTCAATTATCAAATTAAACCCAAAGGACTAGTTTTGCACCCATCGTTAACCAGCGGAGTGACTGACATGTCGTCCAACCCTGCAAAAATGCCCATCCAGGTCTGGGTGCTGACCCTGGCGGCCTTCGCCATCGGCACCGCCGAATTCGTGATTGCCGGCTTGCTGACCCAAGTCTCCCATAGCCTCAACATCACTGAAGGGCAGGCGGGCAACCTGATTACCGCCTATGCGCTGGCCATCGTGGTCGGCGGCCCGGTGCTGACGATCTGGCTCTCACGCTACGAAAAACGCACGGTGCTGTGGCTGTTGATGGCGGTGTTCGTCGGCGCCAACGTGATGACCGCCCTCAGCAGCGACTACAGCGTGTTGCTGGTGAGTCGGGCGATTGCCGGGCTGACCCAGGGGCCGTTCTACGGGATCGGTGCCGTGGTCGCAACGCGCTTGGTGGCCAGCGGCATGGAAGGCCGCGCCGTCGGCCAGATGTTTGCCGGGCTGACGTTGGCCAACGTATTGGGCGTACCCGCCGGCTCGTGGATTGGCAATCAATATGGCTGGAGCACGGCCTTCCTGGTAGTCGCCGCGTTGGGCGTGCTCGCGTTGCTGGCAATCGTCGTGTCGATCAAGCGCCAGGGCACCGAGCAGGCGGTTTCGGTGATCAACCAGTTGTCGGTGTTTCGTAACCGCAACCTGCTGGCCAGCCTGATGTTCACCGTGCTCGGCTGGGCCGGGTTCATGGCCTTTTATGGCTACATCGCGCCGATTGCCGAACAGGTGGCCGGGTTTGATTCGACGATGTTGACCGCGGTGCTGGTCGTGGTCGGCATTGGCCTGGTAGTCGGCAACAGCCTCGGGGCGCGTACCGCCGACGCCAACTTGCGCTTTTCGCTGATGTTCTGGCCGGCGGCGATGATCGTGACGCTGATCGCCGCAGGCCTCGTGGCGCCCTACAAGTGGCCGTTCCTGGTGACCGCGTTCCTCTTTGGTATCGCCTCGTTCGCCAACGTGCCATCCATGCAAATGCGCGTGATGAAGCACGGCGGCAAGGCCCCGGAGCTGGCTGCCACGGCGAATATCTCGGCCTTCAACCTGGCCAACGCCCTGGGCGGCATCCTCGGCGGCATCGTGGTGGACAGCCACTGGGGCGCGGCGGCCATTCCGTTCGCTGCCGCAGCGATTCCGTTGCTCGGTGTGCTGTTCATCGTTTCCCAGGAAGGCGCGGGCAAAGCCACCCGGACTGCCGCAATTGCTTGATCCCCTGAATTCAGTATGAGGTGAACCAACATGGACAAAACCGATAACCCGCAACGTCGTGCTTTCCTCGCCCAGGCCGGCGCAGGTGCAGCCGTTCTGGCCGCAGGATCGCTGCTCGGCCCGGCCACTGCCAACGCCGCGGTGACAGGGCAGGGCAACGCTGCCCCCGCGGTGACTGCCGGCAAGGCAACCGGGCGTTTCTGGCCTGGGGACATCCGGCTGGTGGTGTCCATTTCCATGCAATTCGAGGCAGGCGGCCAACCGCTCAAGGGCACTGACAGTCCGTTCCCCCACGTGGATTTTCCCGACAGTGTTCCGCAGGATGTGGCCACCAACACCTGGTTTGCCTACGGCTACCGTGAAGGTATTCCGCGGATGCTTGACCTCTGGGACCGGCATGGGGTGAAAGTCACCTGCCACATGATCGGCGACGCCGTAAAGCGCAACCCAGCGCTGGCCCGGGAGATCGTCGCCCGTGGGCACGAAGCCTCGGGGCATGGCCCGCACTGGAGCTCGCAATTTGCCATGAGCCGCGATGAGGAGCGCACCTTCCTGCGCCAGGCCGCGAGCATGCTGCAGGACGTCACCGGTCAGCCGGTCACCGGCTACAACTGCAACTGGCTGAGGCGCGGGCCCAATACCTTGTCGTTGTTGCAGGAGCTGGGCTACGTCTATCACATTGATGATGTGAGTCGTGATGAGCCGTTTATCGAGCAGGTCAATGGCAAGGACTTTGTCGTGGTCCCGTACACCCTGCGCAACAACGACATCGTGTTGATTGAGGGGCGCAATTACTCGCCCTCGAAATTTCTTGAACAGGTCAAGCTGGAGTTCGACCAGCTCTACCAGGAAGCCGGGAGCCGACGCCGCATGATGGCGATCAGTGCCCACGACCGCATCAGCGGTACGCCGCAAATGGTCAGGGTCTGGGACGAGTTTCTGCGGTACGCCAACAGCCATCCCGGCGTGGCGTTCATGCGCAAGGACGCCATCGCTCAATACACTTTGAAAAGCCCCCTCAGCCTCAGGGAAAGCGAAACCATCTGAGTTCGTTCTCTTCGCCTTTATAGGATGTGCCTCTATGCAACGCTCCATTCCCTTTATCGCCGCCGGATTCCTGGCCCTGACCCTCTCGGGCTTGGCGTTTGCCACCACCGAGCTGGTGGCGCCCGGTGTCCTGGTGGTGGACAAGCGCCTGACCGCCACGCAACTGAAGATCATGGAAACGGTCGCCCGGCGTTACGACACGTTCTGGAATACCGGTGACGAGAGCCTGGCCCGTGAAGCGCTGGCGCTCAACTTCATCGACAAAACACCGCCCGCCGGGCGCAAGCAAGGGCCGGAGGGCCCGCTGCTGGCCTCCCGCGCGTTTCGCGGCGCGGTGCCGGACCTGAGCTGCGAAGTGGAGCAAATGATCATTGCCGGCGATCGCGTCGTGGCGCATTTGCATTTTCGCGGGCACTTCACCGGTTCCTTCGGCCAGATCAAGGGCACCGGCCAGGTCGTGGACTTTATTGCCACCGACATTTATCAGATTGGCAACGGCAAGATCGTCGCCAACTGGCACATCGAAGACAACCTGACGCTGATGAAGCAGTTGGGTGCGCTCTGACGGGAGGGCTCTGCACATGACCGTTCACTACCTGGATCACTTCACGCTCCGCACGGAGCATGTCGACGCGACGGTGAGTTTCTATCGTGACGCCCTCGGCCTTGAGGAGGGCTGGCGCCCGGCGTTCCCTTTTCCGGGGAGCTGGCTTTATTCAGCAGGGCGGCCGCTGTTGCACATCGCCAACGTTCAACGCAACGATGCGGCGCTTGAAGCGTACCTTGGCGGGCGCAGCCCGGGGCACGGCTCAGGTGCGCTCGATCACATCGCATTGCGCTGTGACGATCTGCCAAGGCATCAACAACGCCTGCGCAAGCGTGGGGTGCCGTTCACCGAGCGGGTGGTGCCGGAGCTGTTCGAGCACCAATTGTTTGTCGAGGACCCGAACGGTATCAGGGTCGAGCTGATCTTTGCTTACCCGGCGGCCTGAGGTGACTGCCCGGCCAACTGTTGGCTGGGCAACAGCTATCGGGCAGTTGTGGTTTGCGCTGGACAGCGCACTGCCGACGACTGTTTTCATCTGATTGATTCTATTGATATTTATTTATGGCATGGGCTCTGCAATGCATACAGGTGAACCCTTTCACCCGTCGCTCAGCGGAGCCTTGTATGCCTTGCACCTTTTTCTCGCGTTCCCGTTTTATCTGGCTTGGCGCAGCGCTGTTGCTGGGCCACGCCGCCGTGTCCCAGGCTGCCGAGGGCGATGACGCGGTACCGTCCCTGGCCGGCAAGCGCATTGCCGTGAGCATGACCGGTACCAGTCACTACTTCGATATCAAGGCGTTCCAGGCCCAGGTCGACGAGATCAAGCGCCTCGGCGGCACGCCCATCACCCTGGATGCCGGGCGCAATGACAAGAACCTTGTGACCCAGCTGCAAACCGTGGTCACCCAGAAACCCGATGCGGTGATCCAGACCCTCGGCACCCTCAGCGTGATCGACCCGTGGCTCAAGCGCATCAGCAAGGCCGGCATTCCGCTGTTCACCATCGATGCGCCTTCGCAGTACAGCCTCAACAACACCACCTCCGATAACGTCGCCACCGGCAAGGCCCTGGCCGATCAGTTGATCAAGGACGCCGGTGGCAAGGGCAAGATCCTGGTGTTCAACGGCTTCTACGGCGTGCCGGTCTGTGCGATTCGCTACGATCAGTTGAAGCTGGCGCTCAAGGATCATCCGCAACTGGAGATCATCCAGCCGGAGCTGCGGGATGTGATCCCCAACACCGTGCAGGACGCCTATTCCCAGGTCTCCGCCTTGCTCAACAAGTACCCGGCCGGCAGCGTCTCGGCGATCTGGGCGGCGTGGGACATTCCACAACTGGGGGCGAGCAAGGCGTTGATCGATGCCAAGCGCACCGAGATCAAGACCTACGGTGTGGACGGCACGCCTGAGGTGCTGGAACTGCTGGGCCAGGCGAACTCGCCGGTAGGTGCGGTGGTGGCCCAGCAACCCGCGCTGATCGGCAAGACCGCCGTGCAGAACGTGGCGCGGTACCTGGCCGGGCAGCGCGACCTGCCCAAGGAAACCCATGTACCGACGCTGCTGACCACCGCTGCCAACCTGGCGCAGGTCCAGCAACTGCGGGGTGATTGATGGCGGCGTTGCACTTGCAGCATCTGCGCAAACGCTTCGGTGCCACCCTGGCGCTGGATGATGCGAGCCTGAAAGTCGAGCGCGGTACCATTCACGGCCTGGTGGGCGAGAACGGTGCCGGCAAGTCGACCTTGATCAAGGTGTTGGCGGGGATCCACAAGGCGGACTCGGGGCAACTGAGCATTGACGGCCAGTCGTACGCTTCACTGTCGCCGCGCCAGGTGGACGCCCTGGGTGTGCAGTTCATCCATCAGGAGCGGTTATTGCCGGCGAGTTTCACCGTAGGCGAGGCGTTGTTCTTCGGGCATGAGTTGCGCCGTGGTCCGTTTGTCGACCGGCGTCGCCAACAGCGCGAAGCCGAGCGTTTGCTGGCGGAGTATTTTGACCTGCAACTGCCGGCCGGTGCGTTGGTGGGCGAGCTGAACAGCGCCGAGCGCCAGGTGCTGCAAATCACCCGGGCGTTGATTCGCCAGCCGAAGATCCTGGTGTTCGACGAGCCCAGCGTGGCGCTGGTCAAGCGCGAAGTCGACCAGTTGCTGCGCATCGTCAAGCGCTTGCGGGACCAGGGTTTGTCGATCCTCTATATCTCCCATTACCTGCAGGAAATCGACAGCCTGTGCGATGAGGTGACGGTGTTGCGCAATGGCCGCGATGTAGCGGTGGTGGAGCCGCGGCATACCTCCAGCGCGCAGATTGCGCGGTTGATGGTCAATCGCGAAGTCCAGGAGATGTATCCCAAGGCGCAGGTCGAACTTGGCGAGCCGTTACTGCAGGTGCGCGGGCTGAGCCTGGCCCGGCGTTACCGGCAGATTGACCTGGAACTGCGCCGGGGCGAAATCGTCGGCCTGACCGGGCTGGTGGGGTCGGGGGCCAAGGATTTGCTCAAGACCCTGTTTGGCGTGGTGCGTGCCGACAACGGCAGCGTTCATCTGGAAGGTCGTCTGTTGCGCCTGCGTTCACCGGGTGACGCGATCGCCCAGGGGATTGCCCTGGTGCCGGAAGAACGTCGCAGCCAGGGGATTTCGCCGCTGCTCTCGGTGCTGGAAAACCTGACCCTGGCCGGACTTGGGCGCTTCAGCCGCTGGGGTTTGCTGAGCAAACGCCAGGAGCAGGCCGAAAGTCTGCGGCTGATCAATGAATTGGCAATCAAGGCGCCGGGCCCGCAGGCGGCGGTCAGCCAGTTGAGCGGCGGCAACCAGCAGAAGGTTGCCCTGGGCAAATGGCTGAGCCGGCGCTCGGCGGTGTACCTGTTGGACGAGCCGTGCGTCGGCGTGGATGTCGGCGCCAAAGTCGAGATTTATCGTTTGATCGGGCGGCTGGTGGAAGAGGGCGCCGCGGTGCTGGTGTTGTCGTCGGACCTGCCGGAGTTGCTGGGGATCTGCGACCGCATCCTGGTGCTGCACCGAGGCGAAATCGCCGGTGAATTCCAGGCCGGTGAGGCAGACAGTGATCAGTTGTTAGCGTGTGCCACGGGCGCGGTGCAACCCTCGGTAGCCGTGCCGGTGAAACAGGAGGTGGCCCATGTCCCTGCTTGAAACGGCGACCCCGGGCTTGTCCCAGCGACTGTGGGTGCTGGTGTTGCGACGCGGCTCGGTGGGCGTGTTCCTCGCGATTTTGCTGGGGTTTGCCGTCTCTGCGCCGAATTTCCTGTCGGTGGGCAATATCGCCAATGTGTTCAGCCAGTCGGCGATCCTCGGGGTGCTTGCCTTCGGCCTGACCTGCGTGATTATCGGCGGCGGCTCCAACGTGGTGGCCGGCGGCCTCGACCTGTCGCTGGCGGCGAACCTGGGGTTGTGCGCGGCGGTGTTCAGCCGCCTCAACAATGCCGGTTTCGACCTTTGGGCCAGCCTGCTGCTGACCTTGGGCTGTGGACTGGCGGTCGGCCTGCTCAATGGCCTGGCCGTGGTGGTGCTGCGCTTGCCACCCTTGCTCGCGACCCTGGCAAGCATGAATGTGCTGGCCGGGCTGGAGCTGGTGCTCACCGAAAACACCGTGGTGTCCACTGACTCACCGTTGCTCGACCTGCTCAGCGGCGGCACCTGGCTGGCCGTGCCGGCACTCGCCTGGGTGTTGCTGGTGACGGCCTTCGTACTGACGCTGCTGATCCAGCACACCCCCTACGGGTTACGCCTGCATGCCGTAGGCGAGTACCCGCACGCCGCTGAAGCCGCCGGGATTCGCGTGCCGGCCTATGTGCTTTCCAGCTATTTGCTGTCGGGGCTGTGCGCGGCAGTGGCGGCCTTGTGTTCGGCGGCGTTTTTCAGCGGCAGCACCACCGGCTCCGGTGACATGTTGCTGTCGGTGGTGGCGATCGCCTTTCTCGGCGTGGTGTTTTCCCGGCGGCTGGTGGCCAGCATCCCCGGCACCTTGCTGGCGACTTTGCTGATCGGCTTTTTGATCAACGGGTTTCAACTGCTCAACCTGTCGAGCTTCTGGGTCAACGGTGTGCAGGGCGTGTTGATTCTGCTGGTGGTCGCGGCCTCCAGTGCTTTGAATCGGGGAGAGTCATCATGAGCCGAATCGCAACCATGGGCGTAGCGGGTTGGCGTTCGCTGTTGCCCCTGACGTTGCCGCTGGTATTCGTGGCCATCGTGCTGGTGTTTGCCTGGCAGGCGCCCGGGTTTCTCAGTGGCGGCAACCTGAAAAGCCTTGCGCTGAACAACTTCGTGCTGTTGGCGATTGTCGCCATCGGCATGACGTATGCGGTGGCGGCCGGTGGCATCGATTTGTCGGTGGGCACCGCGGTGGATTTCGCCAGTTTCAGCTTTGTGGTGCTGCTTAACGCCGGGCACGGATTGGGCGTGGCGATTGCTGGCGCGTTGGCCGCCGGGCTGCTGGTCGGGTTGTTCAATGCCGGCTTGATCGCAGGGCTCAGGATCAGCCCGTTCCTGGCGACCCTGGGCACCTTGTTTATCGGCACCAGTGCCCAGCAGTTGCTCTCGGACGGCGGCCAACCGATCTATATCGCCCAGGGATTCAAACCGGAACTGGCGAGCTTCAGCCCGCTGGGCGTGCCGTTGCCACTGTTGATCGTGCTGGTACTGGCCGTGGTCTACGGCCTGTTGCTGGCCCGTGGGCGCCTGGGGCGGGAGTTGCTGGCCCAGGGCACCCAGCCGTTGCTGGCGTATTACTCGGGGTTGTCGGTGCGGCGCATCGTCACCACCACGGTACTGGCAGCAGCGCTGGCGTGCGCAGTGGCGGGGATTCTGCTCAGTTCGACGGTGAGTGCTTACGTGCCGCTGTCGGGCAATGCGTTCCTGTTGAATGCGATTGGCGCGGTGTTTATCGGCACCACCCTGAATCGCCAGGGCCGGGCAAATATTCCGGGCACGTTGCTGGGGGTGCTGTTTATCAATGTCATCGCCAATGGCCTGCTGCTGATCGGCTGGAATTTCTACTGGCAGCAGGTGGCAACCGGCGTGCTGATTTTTGCGGTACTGGCCTTCAGCTTTATCAGTCGCAGGATTGCGCAGAACACCTGAGGCACAGGGCCCCAGGTGTCAGTCGGGCCGTTACTTTTCCCAGTCAGCCTTGGGAATCAACAGGCCATGGTTGCCGTTATAGGCGGCGCGCTCGGGCTGCTTCCAGCCTTCAAGCAGCGCGTCGTCCAGGCGGTAGATCTCAACCCCCAACGGCCGGCACACCTTCAGCGGGTCTTCGGCATCCGGGCCCCACATCGGCAGCGACAGGTCGCCGCCGGGGCAGGTGGAGAGGGCGCACAGCAGGTCGATTTCGGCGAAGAACTCCAGGTAGTCGCCCTGCTTGGCCGGGCAGGCTTTCATGAAGTACATGTCGTCGTGGTTCAGGCCGGTGCACTGGAAGATGTTCAGCACGTCGTGCACATCGAACTCGGTCAGGCCGTGGGGCAGCACCGCGCGGGTCAGGTTGGAGTGGCAGTGGTGGTGGAAGTCTTCTCCGGTCAGCATCTTGTTCACGTAAGGGTCGCAGCGCGTGCCCAGCAAGTCGTGCAAACGCCCGCCGTGCTCGTCGATGCCGTAGTCGGCCAGGCTGTCGTCGGTGATGGTGACCATCGGCCGCAAAAACGGCAGGTTCGACCACAGGCGGTCGTAGGTCGTGACATGAGCACCTTGCAGCTGGCGGGTGCGCGCTGCCCACATGCGTTCACGGGGGTCGTTGGCGCTCCACACGTTGAAGTCACCGACCTGCGGGCCAACCGGGGTGGTCACGCGGAACACGTGGCCTGCCGGGACTTTCCAGGCACGGCCGGTGCGGATCGGCACTTCGAATTGCTCGATCAGGGTGCGGCCCTCCCTGGACTCTCGCACGCGGTCATAGAAGGCTTTGTCGACCTGCAAGGCTGCGCCTTTGCTGACTTGGTAGGCTGCCGGGTAGTCCTTGTACATGGTGGGATCTCGCTTCAGGGTTTTGGGAGGCTGCTGAGGATGTCCAGCAGCAGCGATTCGGAGTCGTTGAGGTAGCTGGCCAAGGCTTCGCCGGCGGCTTGCTTGTGGCCGTCAACCAGCAAGTCGTGAATCTGCCGGTCGCGTTCCAGCCAGGGCTTCTGGAAGGTTTCCTCGCTGGGGGCGTTGGAAAACACCAGGCGCATCTGGGCCGCAATATGGGTGAAGAACTCATCCAGCAACGGGCTGCGCATCAGCCCGACGATGTGTTGGTGAAAGCGCAGGCTGTGGGTACCGAAGGCCTGCCAGTTCTCGCGGTCCTGGGCCAGTTGCGCGGCCTCGATGGACTCGAGCATCAGGTCGGACTGGTATTCGCGCAGCGGCTTGCTGGCGGCAATCGCCTGCAACTCCAGGGTGCGCCGCACCTTGAAGATGTCGCGCACTTCATCCACCCCCAGGCGGCGCACGATCACGCCTTTATTGCGCACGTAACTGGTCAGGCCTTCGCGGCCCAGGTGGTGCAAGGCTTCGCGCACGGTATTGCGCGAAGCGTTGTAGGCGTTGACCAGCTCGCTCTCCACCAGCGGCATGCCGGGCAGCAGGCGGCCGCCGATGATGTCTTCGCGCAGTTCGATGGCAACCTGGTCGGCCAGCGACAGGCTGGGTTCCTTGGCTTGGCTCACGTTGGGGCTCCTTGGCTCACGCCAGTTGGACGTCTTTGAGGAACTTGGTCATGCGTTCGCTGCGTTGCTCGAGCATTTCACGGGGCGCGGCGTCCTGGATAATCTCGCCGCCTTCCATGAACACCACGCGATCGGAAAGCTTGAACGCGAAGTTCATTTCATGGGTGACGATGACCATGGTCATGCCTTCGCGGGCCAGTTCCTCGATCACCGCCAGCACGTCGCCCACCAGTTCCGGGTCGAGGGCCGAGGTGGGCTCATCAAACAGCATCACCGAAGGCCGCATCGCCAGCGCCCGGGCAATTGCCACACGCTGCTGTTGGCCGCCGGACAGCTGGTGCGGGTATTTGCCGGCGTGCTCCAGCATGCCGACCTTGCGCAACAGGGCCAGGCTCAACAGGCGCAATTCTTCGCTGCCACCATGGGCATGGTAGACGGGCGCGAGCATCACGTTCTCAAGGGCGGTCTTGTGCGGGAACAGGTTGAACCCCTGGAACACCATGCCGACGTGGACGATGCCGCGCATATGCACCTTGTGACCCAAGGCGCCTTGCGGCTCCCGGGTACCGCGCAGGAACGGCTGGCCTTGCAGGGTGATTTCGCCGCGGTCCAGGCTTTCGAGGCCGTTCATGGTGCGAATCAGCGTGGTCTTGCCTGAGCCCGACGGGCCGATGATCGACACCACTTCACCCCAGCGCACATTCAGTTCCACGCCCTTGAGCACCTCCAGCTCGCCATAGGCCTTGCGCACGGCACGGGCCTGCAAGGCAAACTCGCCGGGCTCGGCCTGGCCGGCCGCACGCCGCGTCGCTACCCCGTCAAGTTCGGCGGGGGCGATGGCCTTGGGTTTGCGGCGGGTCACGTCCAGGTGGTTTTCCAGCACCCGCAACAGCCAACTGAACACCGTCACGATGAACACGTAATAGAACGCCACCGCCAGCATGGTCTCCATCACCAGGAAGTTCTGGGTGTAGAGCTGTTGCCCCACCAGCAGGATTTCCGAGAGCGAAATCACCGACACCAACGAGGTCAGCTTGACGATGGTGATGTACTCGTTGGCCAGTGTGGGCAGCGCCACCCGCAGCGCCTGGGGCACCACGATCAACCGCTGCACGCCGCGATAACCCACGCCCAGCGCCTTGCCGGCTTCGCGCTGGCCCTTGACCACCGCCAGCAGGCCGCCGCGGTGGATCTCGGCGATGTAGGCCGCCTCACTCAGCACCAGGGCGATCAAACCCGCCGAGTAAGGGTTGGACAGCACCACGCTGGTGGACGGAAATACCTGCGGCAGGTTGTAGACGAAGATCAGCAGGACCAGCAACGGCAAGCTGCGGAAGAACCAAATGTAGACGCCGGCGGAGTCCCGCAGCCAACGGCGTTCCGACTGTCGGGCCAGGGCCAGGAAGAATCCCAGGACAATCCCCAGCAGCCAGGTTTCCAGGCTCAGCTCGACCACGGTGCCGACCGCTCGCCAGAAGTCGCCGTTCCACAACAGGCCCAGGGTGTAGTGCCAATCGAATTGCATACATGTGCTCCGCGTTTCAGTTACCCAGTGCCGCACTGATCTCGGCGGCGTTCGGCTCGGCCAGGTTGTAGCGCGCCAGCAGCTTGCCGTAGCTGCCGTCCTGCTTGATCTGGTTCAGGGCGCCGGTCAGTTCCTGGAGCAGTGCCGGGTTTTCCTTGCGCACGGCCAGGCCGACCACCACCGGGTAGATCAGCTCGCTGGAGCTGATCACGGTTTTGCCTTGCAGCTTTTCGACGGTGATCTTGGCCACCGCTGCGTCTTCCATCTGCACATCGACCGCCTGGGCGAGCAGGGCCTGGGCGGCTTCCGGGGAGGTCGGGAACTCGCGGGACTCGATCGCCGGCTTGCCCGCAGGGAGGCAGTATTCAGCCGAGACTTTGTTCAGCTTTGGCACCCACGACGCACCCTTGATCGACCCGACGCGCTTGCCGCACAGGTCTTCCGGGCGCTGGGGTTTGAAGTCGCCGGCGCTGAGTACCATCAGCGACGAGCCGGTCTTCAGGTAGCTGAGGAAATCCACCTGCTTGGCACGCTCGGGGGTGACATACAACGCCGAGGCCACCACGTCGAAGCGCTGGGCGTTGACGCCGAGGATCAGGTTGGCGAAACGCGTGTCGAGAAAGCGCGGCTTCAGTCCCAGTTGCGTGCCCATCAACTGCATGAACTCCGGATCGAACCCGGCCGGAGTTTTTTGTTCAAGGTAGGTGTAGGGCGGGTAGGTGAGGTCCGAGCCGATCGACAGCTCGCCCGGCTTGAGGGTGCCCTTGATCTCGGCCGCCGACAGTAGCGGTGCCACACACGCCAGGGTGATCGCCAGCCCCAGGGTGCGCATGGTGGTGTTGCCCGTCAGACCTTTTTGCATGTTCGTCGCCTCGGTTACTGGATACAGGGGTGATTTGGATTGTTCAACAATCCTGCATTAACCAGTAAGCCGTTATCGTGCCAACTAATGGTTTTGCGCGGTTTTTGACGGTTTTTTAAACGTGAGAGGGCCGTTTTTTGTACGCGCGCACACCAAATCGGGGCGATTCGTTACCGGGCGCTACGTGGTGGGGCAGGAATATTGCGGGGCATAAAGAAGCGACTTATTGATAAAGTGCCGATTCAAAATCGTGAGTGACCCGCAATGCCGTCGATGTCCCAACGCCGCTCGACCTTGATCGCCTTGTTGGTGGCCGTCACCTTCTTCATGGAGAACCTCGATGCCACGGTGATCGCCACCGCGCTGCCGGACATCGCCAAGACCTTCGGCGTGGGCGCGGTGGACGTGAACATCGGGATGAGCGCTTACATGCTCGCCGTCGCGGTGTTCATTCCCATCAGCGGTTGGCTGGCGGACCGCTTTGGCTCGCGGCTGGTATTCGGTTGGGCGATCGTGCTGTTCAGCCTGTCTTCGTTGCTGTGCGGCTTGAGTGACAGCCTGCAGACCTTCGTCGCCGCGCGCGTGTTGCAGGGCATCAGCGGGGCGATGATGGTGCCGGTAGGGCGCCTGGCGGTGTTGCGGGCTACCGAGAAAAAAGACCTGGTGCGGGCGATTTCATTTATCACCTGGCCCGGCCTGGTGGCGCCGATACTCGGGCCACCGGTGGGCGGGTTTATCGTCACTCACGCATCCTGGCCATGGATTTTCTACCTCAACCTGCCGCTGGGCCTGCTGGCATTGATCGCCACGCTGGTACTGATCCCCAAGCGTGACGAAGTGACGTCCCGCACCTTCGATTTCAGCGGTTTCCTGCTGGTAGGCGTCGCCAGTGCGGCGCTGCTGTACGGTGTCGAGCTGCTCGGGCAAAGCCGTGGCAGCCTGTTGCAGGGCCTGTTACTCAGTGCCGCCGGCGTGATGCTTGGCGCCTTTGCCTGGCGCCATATGCGCCGGCATGCACAGCCGTTGCTGGCGCTGGAGGTGGTGAGCGTGCGCACGTTCAGCGTGTGCCTGTGCGGTGGGTCGATTTTTCGGGTGGCCATCAGCACCTTGCCGTTCCTGCTGCCGTTGATGTTTCAACTGGCGTTCGGGCTCTCTGCCTTCGATGCGGGGTTGCTGGTGCTGGCGGTATTTGCCGGCAACCTGGCGATGAAACCCTTCACCACAGCGGTGATGCAGCGCTGGGGCTTTCGTCCGGTGCTGATGATCAACGGCATCCTTGGCGTACTGGCGATTGCGGCCTGTGCGTTGCTGGACCAGCGCATGAGTTGGGCGCTGATCCTGTTCATTCTGTTCGTGGGCGGCCTGTCACGCTCCATGCAGTTCACCTTGTTCAACACCCTGGGGTTTGCCGACATACCCAAGGCGCAGATGAGCGATGCGTCTACCTTGTTCAGCATGTTTTTCCAGCTGAGCATGGCCATGGGCGTGGCGATTGGTGCGCTGTTGTTACGTTTTGCCATGAATTTACACGGCAACACCGGGCAGGCCGCGACCGCCGATTTTCAGCTGACGTTTCTGTGGGTGGCGGTGATTGCCGGCGTGGCGTTGCTGGATAACCTGCGGCTTCCGGCCCAGGCGGGAGAATCGGTGCTGCAACGAAAGTGAGCCCACGATACCTTCGGGGTATGAAGCAACACCTATTGAATATTGGACGGCCTGTGCCCCCGGCAGCACTCTGCGTTGAAGCAGAAAATCGGGGCCCATAATAATAAAAGAGGCGCAACCATGACCGTGCTATTGAGTGAGCGCAGCCAGATATTTGAGCGGGCCGATGCCTATGTGGTGTCGGACTATGTGAACCAGCATGTGGGCAGCCACCGCATCCGCCTGCCGCCAAAAGGGCGCCCGCAGGCGAGCATCAGCCACCGGACCTTTTCCAGCCTGGACCTGTGCCGCATCAGCTACGGCGCGCCGGTGCGGGTGACGTCGGTGGCGCTGGAAACCATTTACCACCTGCAGGTACTGCTCGAGGGCCATTGCCGTTCGAACGCTCGGGGCGAGGAACTGGTGTTCGGACCGGGGGAGATCCTGCTGATCAACCCGGATGACCCGGTGGACCTGACCTATTCCGCAGACTGCGAAAAATTCATCATCAAATTGCCGGTGCGCCTGCTGGAAAACGCCTGCCTTGAGCAGCACTGGACGCTGCCCCAGGATGGCATCCGTTTCGCGGCGGCGCGCCATGTGCTGACTGAAATGGGCGGATTCCTGCCGTTGCTCGGGCTGATCTGCCACGAGGCGGAAAACGCCGCCGAGCCCGAACTGCAGGGCCTGTATGAGCGCGTCGTGGCAAACAAGCTGCTGGCGCTGCTAGGCAGCAACGTGCTGCGCGTGATCCCCCGGCCCGACCAGCGCGGCGGCTTTGAAGCGCTGCGCGAATTTATCGAGGAGCATCTGACCGACGACATCAGCACTGAGCAACTGATGGCCGTGGCCAAGGTCAGCGAGCGCTCGCTGTATACCTTGTTTGAACGCCAGGTCGGCGTTTCGCCCCGTGACTATATCCGCCAACGCAAACTGGAGCGGGTGCACGCCGTGTTGCAGCGGGGCGCTGCGCGCAGCGTCACCGAGGTGGCGCTGGATCACGGGTTTGTGCACCTGGGGCGGTTCTCCGAGGCCTACCGCAAACGCTTTGGCGAGCTGCCGTCCTACACCTGGAAGCGCCGGCTTGCGCCAGGCGGATAACGATTTGCAGCCAGCGGATATTGACGGGTAGGGCAAGTACATAAGGTGGAGGTGCCTGATACAAGAACAACCGAGGGCCTACCCCATGATCAGCACATTCGACCGACTCGCCCGACAATTGCGCGACTCCGTCCAGGAAGATCCCGCCACCGGGGTGTTCCGTTGCCGCCGCGACATCTTCACCGACCCCGACCTGTTCGACCTTGAGATGAAGCATATTTTTGAAGGGGGCTGGGTCTACCTGGCACACGAAAGCCAGGTGCCAGAGATCAACGACTACTTCACCACCTGGATCGGCCGCCAACCCGTGGTCATCACCCGTGACAAACACGGCACGCTCCACGGCCTGGTCAACGCCTGCGCCCACCGTGGCGCCATGCTCTGCCGCCGCAAACAAGGCAACAAAGGCTCGTTTACCTGCCCGTTCCACGGCTGGACCTTCAGCAACGCCGGCAAGCTGCTCAAAGTGAAAGACGCCAAGACCGGCGCCTATCCCGACAGCTTCGACTGTGACGGCTCCCACGACCTCAAGCGCCTGGGCCGCTTCGAAAACTATCGCGGCTTCCTGTTCGGCAGCCTCAGCGAGTCGGTGCCGGAACTGAGTGATTATTTGGGTGAAACCCGGGTGATCATCGACCAGATGGTCGACCAGGCACCGCTGGGCCTGGAGGTACTGCGAGGCAGTTCGTCCTATGTGTATGACGGTAACTGGAAGCTGCAGATCGAAAACGGCGCCGACGGTTATCACGTCAGCTCCGTGCACTGGAACTACTCGGCGACCATGGGCCGGCGCAACTACGAAGCCGAAGGCACGCGCACCGTGGACGCCAATGGCTGGTCGAAAAGCCTCGGCGGTGTCTACGCCTTCGAGCACGGTCATATCCTGCTGTGGACGCGCCTGCTCAACCCGCAGGTGCGCCCGGTGCATGCTCACCGTGAGGCCCTGGCCGAGCGCCTGGGCCAGGAACGCGCCGACTTTATCGTCGATCAAACCCGCAACCTGTGCCTCTACCCGAATGTGTACCTGATGGACCAGTTCTCCACGCAGATCCGCGTGGTACGGCCGATTGCCGTGGACAAGACCGAAGTCACGATCTACTGCATGGCACCCAAGGGCGAAAGCGCCGAGGAGCGCACCACGCGCATTCGCCAGTACGAAGATTTCTTCAACGTCAGCGGCATGGGCACGCCGGATGACCTGGAAGAATTCCGCGCCTGCCAGACCGGTTACCAGGGCGCGACCACCTTGTGGAATGACCTCAGCCGTGGCGCGAAACAGTGGGTCGAGGGCGCCGACGAAAACGCCCAGGCCATGGGCATGCACCCGCAGCTCAGCGGGGTGAAAACCGAAGACGAAGGCCTGTTCGTGCGCCAGCACGCCCACTGGGCGCAAAGCCTGCAACGTGCGATCCAGCAGGAGCAGCAACGCTTGATCGCCACAGACAAGGAGGTGCTGGCATGAGTGCTTCCCGCGATCGCCTGCTGGACTTTCTGTACCGCGAAGCCCGGCTGCTGGATGACCGCCAGTGGGACGAATGGCTGGAATGTTACTCACCCAAGGCCGAGTACTGGATGCCCGCGTGGGACGACCACGACACCCTGACCGAAGACCCCCAGAGCGAAATCTCGCTGATCTATTATCCCAGCCGCGACGGCCTGGAAGACCGCGTGTTCCGGATCAAGACCGAACGCTCCAGCGCCAGCACCCCGGAACCGCGCACCGCGCACCTGATCACCAACCTCGAAGTGCTGGCCGACGACGGTCAACACGTGGAGCTGCGTTTCAACTGGCAAACCCTCAGCCATCGGTACAAGACCACGGATACGTATTTCGGCACCTCGTTCTACCGCCTGGACATCCGCGCCGAACAGCCGCTGATCACGCGCAAGAAGGTGGTGCTGAAAAACGACTACATCCACCAGGTCATCGATATCTACCACATCTGAGGACACGCCCATGACGTACTCCATCGCCCTGAACTTCGAGGACGGGGTGACCCGTTTCATCGACTGCAAGGTAGGTGAAAAGGTCCTCGACGCGGCCTTTCGCCAACGTATCAACCTGCCCATGGACTGCTCCGACGGTGTGTGCGGCACCTGCAAATGCCGCTGTGAAACCGGCACCTATGACTTGGGTGACGACTACATCGAAGACGCCCTGAGCGAAGAGGAAGCCGTTGAGCGCCAGGTATTGACCTGCCAGATGGTGCCGCAATCGGACTGCGTGATTGCCGTGCCGGTGCCGTCGGGTGCGTGCAAGACCGGCACCGCGCAGTTTGCCGCCACGGTGGCGAGCATTACCCGGCATGCGGATGCGGCGTTGGAAGTCAGCTTCGACCTGGACCAGGCGCCGGTATTCCTGCCGGGGCAATACGTGAATATCGGTGTGCCTGGCAGTGGGCAGACGCGCTCGTATTCCTTCAGCAGCAAGCCCGGCGACACGCGCGCCAGCTTCCTGATCAAGCACGTGCCCGGCGGGTTGATGAGTGGCTGGCTGGAGCGTGCCCAGCCGGGGGATGCGGTACCGATGACCGGGCCGCTGGGCAGCTTTTACCTGCGTGAAGTGGCGCGGCCCTTGTTGTTGCTGGCGGGCGGTACCGGGTTGGCGCCGTTCCTGTCGATGCTTGAAGTGCTCGCCGAGCGTGGGGAGAACCGGCCGGTGACGCTGATCTACGGCGTGACCCGGGACCAGGACCTGGTGATGGTCGAGGTGCTTGAGGCCTTCGCCAAACACCTGCCCACCTTCAGTTTTGTCACCTGCGTGGCCGACCCGCAGACCGCGCATCCCCGGCAGGGCTACGTCACCCAGCACATGGCCGCAGACCTGCTGAACGAAGGCGACGTGGATGTGTACCTGTGCGGGCCGCCACCGATGGTCGACGCGGTGCGCCAGCACTTCAAGGCCCAGGGCGTAACGCCGGCCAGCTTCCACTACGAGAAGTTCACCCCCAACGCCATCGTCACCGGCGATGCTGCCTGAGGACACCGCTATGAACTCACGTTTCAACACCAAGGTGGCGCTGGTGACCGGCGCCGCCCAGGGCATTGGCCGCCGCGTGGCCGAGCGTTTGCTGGAAGAGGGCGCCTGGCTGGTGGCGGTGGATCGCTCGGAGCTCGTGCATGAGTTGCAGCATGAACGGGCGCTGATCCTCACCGCCGACCTTGAACAGCACGCCGAGTGCGCCCGGGTGATGGCCGCCGCGAAGGCGCGCTTCGGGCGTATCGATATTCTGGTGAACAACGTGGGCGGGACCATCTGGGCCAAGCCGTTCGAGCACTACGCCGAGAATGAAATCGAAGCCGAGGTACGCCGCTCGCTGTTCCCGACGCTGTGGTGCTGCCATTGCGTGTTGCCCTACATGCTGGAGCAGGGCAGTGGCGCCATCGTGAATGTCTCGTCCGTGGCCACCCGCGGGGTGAATCGCGTGCCCTATGGCGCGGCCAAGGGCGGTGTCAACGCCCTGACCGCGTGCCTGGCCCTGGAGACCGCCGGCAGCGGCATCCGGGTCAACGCCACCGCGCCCGGCGGCACCGAGGCACCACCACGGCGGATCCCGCGCAACAACCAGCCCCAGAGCGACCAGGAGCGCGTCTGGTACCAACAGATCGTCGACCAGACCCTCGACAGCAGCCCGATGAAACGCTACGGCAGCATTGACGAGCAGGCCGGCGCGATTCTGTTCCTGGCCTGCGACGAGGCCTCCTACATCACCGGCGTGACCTTGCCGGTAGGAGGTGGCGACCTCGGCTGATCCACCGCTGTACCTGCAGACACTGACTCACAACAACAATAATGAGAGCACTGCCATGCGTACCCACGACGTCAATTCGATTATCGATAACGCCCGTTTCAACCGTTTTCACTGGCTGGTGGTCAGCCTGTGTGCCGTGCTGTTGATCTTTGACGGCTATGACTTGTTCATCTACGGCGTGGTGTTGCCGTCGATCATGCAGGAATGGGGCCTGACGCCCTTGCAGGCCGGAGCCCTGGGCAGTTACGCACTGTTTGGGATGATGTTTGGCGCGCTGATTTTCGGCAGCCTGGCCGACAAGTTCGGCCGCCGTAAAGGCATTGCCATCTGCTTTGCATTGTTCAGCGTCGCCACCGTGGTTAACGGCTTTGCCAGCAACCCGACTGAATTCGGGATCTGCCGGTTTATTGCCGGGCTTGGCTGTGGCGGCCTGATGCCCAACGCGGCCGCACTGATTACTGAATACGCACCAAAGAAAATGCGCAGCATCCTGATGGCGGTGATGTTCGGCGGTTACTCCCTGGGCGGCATGCTTTCGGCCGGTGTGGGGATTTTCATGCTGCCGCGTTTTGGCTGGCCATCGATGTTCTTCGCCGCGGCTATCCCGCTGCTGCTGATGCCGCTGATTGTGTATTGGCTGCCCGAATCCATCGGCTTCCTGATTCGCCAGGGCCGCAAGGAACAGGCGCGTGCGCTGCTCAAGCGTCTGTCGCCGCACACCCGGATCGACCCGGAAGATGAGCTGCATATCAGCGCCGGCAAAGGCAAGGGCGCCTCGGTGCTGGAGCTTTTTCGCCATGGCCTGGCGTTACGCACGGCGGCGATCTGGGTCGCGTTTTTCTGCTGCCTGTTGATGGTCTACGCCCTGAGTTCATGGCTGCCCAAACTGATGGCCGGTGCCGGTTACAGCCTGGGATCGAGCCTGTCGTTCCTGCTGGCCCTGAACTTTGGTGGCATCGCCGGGGCGCTGGTCGGTGGCTGGCTGTGTGACCGGCTGAACCTGGTGAAGGTAGTGATCTGCTTCTTCATCGCCGCGCTGGTGTCCATCAGCCTGCTGGGCATCAAGAGCCCGATGCCGGTCCTGTACCTGCTGATCTTTTTTGCGGGCGCCACCACCATCGGCACGCAAATCCTGCTGTACGCCGGGGCTGCGCAACTCTATGGCTTGTCCATTCGCGCCACAGGCCTGGGCTGGGCGTCCGGCATTGGCCGCACCGGCGCCATCGTCGGTCCGCTGTTGGGCGGCGCGCTGATGGGGATTGAACTGCCCCTGCACCTGAACTTCATGGCCTTTGCGATTCCCGGGGCTGTCGCGGTGCTGGCGATGACCGCGTATGCGTTGAATGAGCATCGAGACCGGCCTGCGGGGGTAGTCGCACCGGCGCAGTAAATTCCAGATCTGTCGATAACAATAACTAAGAGCAACGACATGAAAACACAACGTATCTGGCTATCCCTGCTAGGGATGCCCCTTGCGGCGACGGCGGCTGAGGGCGGTTTTATCGAAGGCTCCACGGCCAGCTTGCAGGCCCGCAACTACTACTTCAGCCGCGACTTCTCCGACATCGTCGGCGCCAACAAACAATCCAAGGCAGAGGAGTGGGGCCAGGGTTTTATCCTGACCTACAAATCCGGCTACACCCCGGGGCCCGTGGGCTTTGGCCTGGATGCACTGGGCACCCTGGGCCTCAAGCTCGACAGCAGCCCGGACCGGGCCAATACCGGTTTGCTCCCGGTCAAGGGCGATGGCAGCGCGCCGGATGACTACAGCCGTTTGGGGCTGACCTTCAAGGCGAAGTTCTCCAAAACCGAACTGAAAGTCGGCGAGCTGCAACCCAACCTGCCGGTGCTGGCGTTCAGTGATATTCGCCTGCTGCCGCCGAGTTACCAGGGCGTGAGCGTGAGTTCCGGTGAAATCGCGGGGCTCACGCTACAGGCCGGGCACTTGACCACCACCAGCCTGCGCAACGAGGCCGGCGACGAAAAGATGATCGCCATGCTCGGCCATGTGCCGCAGCGCGGAGCCGAGAGTGACGCGTTCAACTACGTCGGCGGCGACTACGCCTTCAACACCAACCGCACCACAGCCAGCTACTGGCACGGCCAACTGAAAGACATCTACCGCCAGGACTTTATCGGGCTCAAGCACAGCCAGCCCATGGGCGACTGGGTGCTCGGCGCCAACCTGGGTTACTACACTGCGCGGGAAGACGGCGATAAGTTGCTCGGCAAGATCGACAACCAGGCCTTTTTTTCGCTGCTGTCGGCCAGGCGTGGCGGGCACACGTTCTATGTCGGTTACCAGGCCATGTACGGCGACAGTGCCTTCCCGCGGGTGTTTGCGAACATCTCGCCGCTGGGCAACGAGGTGCCCACCTACGAGTTTGCCTACACCGACGAACGTTCCTGGCAAGCGCGATACGACTATGACTTCGCCGCGCTGGGCATTCCGGGGTTGACCACCACCGTGCGCTATATCACCGGCAACAACGTGACCACTGGCGCCGGTTACGAAGGCCGTGACCGCGAGCGTGACCTGGATATCGGCTATGTGGTGCAAAGCGGCGCGTTGAGCGGTGTGGGGATTCGGGTGCGTAACGTGATGGCCCGCTCGAACTACCGCAGTGATATCGACGAGAACCGGCTGATCCTCAGTTATACCTGGAAGCTGCTCTAAACGGCGCCCTGGCACGGGCTCGGCTAACGCGTTGCAGTACCGCGGATATAACGCGCCGGCGACGAGCCCAGTGTCTTGCGAAACATGCTGATGAACGAACTGACCGACTCGTACCCCAGCGCTTCGGCGGTTCGTTGCACCGACTCGCCCTCGGCCAGGCTCTGCAAGGCCACGATGATTTGCCATTGCTTGCGCCATTGGCCAAAGGTCAGGCCTGTTTCGTGCTTGACCAGGCGCGCCAGGGACCGCTCGCTCATGGCGACCTGATGCGCCCATTGGGCCATGGTGCAACGATTGGCCGGATCCTTGGCCAGGCCGCGGGCGATCAAGCGCAACTGCGCGGTGGCCGGCAGCGGCAGGTACAACTGTTCCGAGGGGGCCAGTTCCAGTTGTTCGAGGAGCACGCTCGCCACCCGGGCATTGGCAGAGGCGGGCGGGTAGTCCTGGGCTTGGGCGCTCAGGTGCAGGATCAACTCCAGGACCAGCGGCGAAAGCACCAGGGTGCAGCATTTCTCCGGCAAGGCGGCGGCGCCGGGTTCCACAAACAGAAAGCCGATGCTGCCGTTGGCGGTCACGCGGTTGCTGTGGGCCACACCGCCGGGAATCCACACGCCGAAGCCCGACGGCACCATCCATACGCCATCCTCCACGGTGCACACGATGCCGCCGTGATACGCCACCACCAGTTGGCCCTTGCGGTGGCTGTGCACCGGGAATTCAGTGTCGTTGCGCTGGCTGCCGAGCATCAACGCGACGGCGGGCTGATCGAAACTGTCCAGTTCGAATTGATCAATTCCCTGCAGCTTCATCTCGCCCATTGCGCACCGCCTCGATTGTCTGAATTTGATTATATCCTGGCAGCATACTCAATATCGGCAAGGCCTTGCAGCCCCTACCATCGTCACCAAGGCCATCAAGGTGATTGCCGACGGCGAGATTCAACCGATGCTCAGCGAAATAACGATTGCCCACCTCTACATTCCGCCTTTCTTGCTCTACGTGGGTGTTGCAGCCCTGGTTTACGCGCTGCTGGAGCGGATCCTGCGGCGCTGGCTGGACTGGACCTGGCACCCCAGCCTGGCGCGTTTCTTTGTGTCACTGATCGTGCTCTCGACCCTGGTCCTGACGTTTTGAAGGCGCCGCGATGACGATCAAACACATCCTCAAGGCCCTCGTGACCCTGGTGCTCGGGCTGACGGCATTGCTGTTCTGTACGCAGTTGTGGCGCGCCTATGAACTGGCGCCCTGGACGCGGGACGGGCGGGTCAGCGCGCAGGTCATCCGTATTGCCCCCGAGGTCTCCGGCCAGGTGGAACACCTGCTGGTGGGCGACAACCAGTGGGTGGCCAAGGGCGCCTTGCTGTATCAGATCGACCGCAGCAGCTACCTGCTGGCCCAGCAACAGCGCGCGGCCGAGCTTGCCGAGGCACGCAGTGTGTTCGAGCAGCGCAGCGCACAGCTCAAGCGCCGCAACCAGCTGGGCGATGCCATTGCCCGGGAGGAAACCGACAACGCGGCCCGCGACCTGGCGGTGGCCAGGGCGCGCCTGGATGCGGCCCAGAGCCAGTTGGCCCATGCGCGGCTCGACCTGGACCGCACGACGATTCGTTCGCCGGTGGACGGCTATGTGACTCAGCTGCGGCTTCAGCCGGGTGACTACGCCACGGCCGGCGAGACCAATATCTTTGTGGTCGACAGTCATAGCTTCTGGGTCACCGGTTACTTCGAGGAGACCAAGTTGTCTGGCGTCAACATCGGCGCTCCGGCCGCTATCAAGCTCATGGGCTATGCACCGCTGCTTGAAGGGCATGTGGCAAGCATTGGCCGAGGCATCGCCGACGGCAACGAGTTGCGCAGCAACAGTGGTTTGCCCCAAGTGGCGCCGACGTTCAGCTGGATACGCCTGGCCCAGCGGGTGCCCGTGCGCATCGAGCTGGACAAGGTGCCGGCGGGCGTGGAGCTGGCGGCGGGGATGACCGCCAGCATTGAGGTCAGCGAGGCGGGTGCCGCGCCGCGCTGGCGGCTGGTGCAGTGGCTCCAGGCGTTCATGTGATGGGACGTGCGCTACGCATGCTGGGGGCATGGGAACCTGCGATATCGGGCTACGTACTGCGCAGCCTGATGGCGGCCTCATTGGCCCTGTGGCTGGGGTTCCAGCTACACCTGGATTCGCCGTTCTCGGCCGCTTCAACCGTGTTGTTGCTGATCCATCCGCTACAGGGCGCGGTGGTGGGCAAGGGTTTCAACCGGGCGCTGGGCACCCTGGTGGGGTTGGTTGTGGCCTTGGTGCTGACCAGCCTGTTCGCCCAGAAAATGCTGCTGTTCATTCTCGGAATCGGCGTGTGGCTCGGCCTCTGTGTCGGAGCCATGACCGTGCTTCGGCACTACCAGGCCACGGCGGCGGTGGTTGCCGGCTACACCGTTTGCCTTGCCCTGGGCCCCGCCATTGTCGAGCCGCAGCAAGGTTTCGAGCATATCGTGGGGCGGGGCACGGCCGTTGTACTTGGCGTGGTGAGCCTGAGCCTGGTGGCCACGCTGTTCAGCCGCAAGACGGTGGAGCGCTCACTGAACGCGGCACTTCGCGACGTTTCATCCCGCACCTTGCGGCTGTTGGCCATGCGCACTGACGGCGCGCCGGCGATTGCGCAAGGCCCGCTGGCCGTTGATATCAGCAAGGTGGACGACCTTCTCGGCATCGGCCGGGGGGAGTCGGTGCTGATCCGCGCAAGGCTCGCGACCCTCCAGGCAGGACTTGCGTACCTGCATGCCGTGGTGCTGGACGAGTGTGCGTGGCCTTCCCACGCTCATATCGGTGCGCAGCTGCAACAGCTGGCTGAAACCATGCCCGGGTTTTCCATGGCGGCCGATCGTGTCCGGGCGCTGCAATGCAGCCTTGAAAGCCGTGCAAGCGAACCGCGCTTGAATGAGCAGCTGGACAACCTGGCCAGTGCCTTGTCGAGTTTCGCCTGCCTTGAGCGCGCACCCCAAACACCTGCCCGCGCCGTGGGCTTCCACCGACACTACGGCGCTGCACTGCGTAATGCTGTGCGAGCGTTGCTGGCCACCCTGGGCACCGCCGCAGTGTGGTATCTCACCGGCTGGGATCAGGGGCCAACCTTGCTGGCCGTACTGGGCCCGTACTGCACCTTGCTGGCTACCAGCCCGGCGCCCGAACAAGGCATCACGAGCCTTGCCAGGGGAACCTTCTACGGAATACTGGCGGCGGCAGGGTGCAAGTTCCTGCTGTTGCCACACATCAGCGGTTTCGGGTTGCTCACGGTGGTGCTGACTGCGTTCTGGACGGTCGGGATTCATGCCACCACCCGGGCGCGCCATGCCCTGCAAGGCATCGCCTACCTGATTACCTTCAACACGCTGGTCGGTACCGCCGGGACCGCCCAATACGACTTCACCGACTTCGCCAATCAGGCCCTCGCCTGGATGGTGACGCTTGCCATCTGCCTGTTGGCCTTCCAGCTGCTGCCGGGAAAACCCGCCAGCCACGCCCACGTCCTGCGCAAGGCACTGCATAACGACACGCGCCGGTTGCTGCGTCATGGGCATCGTATGGACCTGCTGAAGTGGCAGGCCACCCAACAGCAACGCCTCGTTGCCCTGCAGGCGGTGTCGGGCACCGATGAGGCGGGTGCCGTGTCGCTTCAGTTGGGTCGACAGTTGAGGTTACTGCACCGCAAGACCCGCGACCTGGAGCCTGACTCATTGATCGCCAGATGCGCACAAACCGGCGCTCGGCGCATTTCCCGGTACGCCGCCCATTCTTCTGTCAGCGCGGCCCAGGCGCGGCGAACCTCCAGGTCATTGACCCGGTTGGGCGCCCACGAGCTGGCGGCTTGCTACCAGGATTTGGCCGGGCTGCTCGACCAGTACACACAGGTTTCAGCAAACACAACGAAGGTGAGATGAAATGAAGCAACTCCTTGTCTGGACGCTTTTCGGGATGATCGTGTCTGCGCCGGTAACGGTGCAGGCATCGGACGGGGCTGAAGCGCTGGCGCGCTGGCAGCAGCAATTCAAGCAAGAGCAGAAACAACTCACTGAGCAGCGGGCGGTGGCTCGCAAGGATCATAGGAATAGGCAAGCCTCATAGATTTACCGGCATAGGTCGACACTGATTACCTGGCTACCATGGGTACACATCCACCGAGGGCCATTTCCTATGAGTACGCAAAAAAACCTGTTCATCACCGGCATCAGCAGCGGCTTTGGCAAAGCGCTGGCAGCAGAGGCATTGGCTGCCGGCCACCGCGTCATTGGCACCGTACGCAACCAGGAGGCCTTGCAAGGGTTTGAAGCGTTGTCTGCAGAACGTGCCCATGGGGTAATCCTGGATGTCACCGACTTTGAGCGGATCGACAGCGTCGTTGCCGAGGTGCAGACCCGCTTCGGCCCGGTGGACGTGCTGGTGAACAACGCCGGTTATGGGCACGAAGGCATTTTCGAAGAGTCGCCGCTGGAAGAAATGCGTCGTCAGTTCGACGTCAACGTATTCGGCGCGGTTGCCGTGACCAAGGCCTTCGTGCCGTACTTCCGCCAGCGCCGCAGCGGGCACATCATCAACATCACGTCCATGGGCGGCACCATTACCATGCCGGGCATCGCCTACTACTGCGCCAGCAAGTTCGCGCTGGAGGGCATCTCCGACACCCTGAGCAAGGAACTCAAGCCATTCAACATTTTCGTCACGGCCGTGGCGCCGGGCTCGTTTCGCACCGACTGGGCCGGCCGCTCGATGCAGCGCACGCCCCGCAGCATTGCCGATTACGACGCCAGCTTCGATCCGGTGCGCCAGGCGCGGGAAGCGAAAAGCGGCCACCAATTGGGTGACCCGCAAAAAGCCGCGCAGGCGATGTTGACGCTGATTGCCAGCGACAACCCACCGGCGCACCTGCTGCTGGGCAGTGATGCGCTGGGGTATGTGCGGGAAAAGCTCGCGCAATCGCTGCGGGATATCGATCAGTGGGAGGCGTTGACGCGTTCTACGGATGGTTGAGCGGGGGCATGAAGGAGCCCGGTTCACTTCAACGCCGGATCTCCAGGGTTGAGCTTCTTCCACGACTGCATCACCACCTGCGCCTTGGGCTCTTTTCCGTTCTCCAGGTAGTACTGGATCAGCGACAGCCGTGCATTGCGGTTATACGGCTGCAACGCCAGCAGCTTTTCCAGTTGCTCACAGGCCTGATCCACGTGCCCGCTGTCATGCAGCGCAACCGCCAGCACGTAGTTGTACTGTGGATTCGCCGGCTCCAGCCGTGCTGCTTCGCGCAGGTGCGGCATGGCGTTGGCCGTATCCCCGGCCCGAATCAGCATCAGCCCTTGAGTGTGCTGCAACAGTGCCGCCTCCGGATGCTGCTTGAGGTTGTCCGCTATCAGCGTGCGCGCCTCCTGTGACCGACCATTGGCTTCCAGCCATTGCGCGAGGGTCACCAGCGCCGGGAAGAAGTCCGGGTCTCGCAGCAACGCGGTGCGCAGTTGTGCTTCAACCTTGTCGCCCCGGCCGCTGGCCTGATACAGCATGGCCAGGTTGAGGTTGGCTTCGGCCCGCTCCAGAAGGCTCAGTTGCACATTTTCGTATTCCACGATCGCTTTGTCCCAGGCCGGCCCAAGGCCTTGTCCGGACGCGCTCAACAGGTCCCGGGCGGCGATGATCCGCACCGCCAGCACCGGGTCCCGCAGTAACGGTCCATACAACGCCACCCGCTCAGGTGGCGGCAGGAACGCACTGATCGCGCGCACTGCACTCTCACGTACCTGCGGCGCCGGGTTGCCCAGCTCCCTGGTCGCCAGCTTCAACGCCTGCTCACTCGGGTAGTTGGGCAGTTCAGCGAGTAGGGTCGCGCGCTGGATCGCTGGCAGGTCGTTGCGTGCCAACTGGTCATACAGCGCCTGCGCCGCACCCGGCTGGCCGCCACGGATCAACGCCATGCTCTCGGCGTAACGCGGTGCATGCTCGGGTTCGCTGGCACTCCATAGCTTGAACTGTTCGCTGACCTTATCCCCGGGCCGCGGGATGCTGAAACTGTGGTCGTGCCGCCAGTCATTGCCCATGTAGAACTTGCCCGGCATATGGCAATCGACGCAGAACGAACCCGGCTCGCCGGCTGCGTGGCGGGTGTGTTCGGGGGAGTCGTAGTTCTTGGCCTGCAACCCGCGACCGTCCACCGTCGGCACCGGGGTTTTGCCTGCGGTGTTGTGGCATTGCAGGCACACGCCATTGCCCGGGGCCTTGAGTTCGGCGCTGTGGGGGTTATGGCAGTCGCTGCAGCGCACGCCCTTGTCGGCCATTTTGCTTTGGGCGAAGGAGCCGTGTTCGAACACTTCATCCTTGATCTTGCCGTCCAGCGCGTACAGCTCGCGGGTCAGGACACTGGGCAGGTAGTCGTCCATCAGGCGGTTGCCGACGGTATAGCCGTCTCCCAGGGGAGCACGGCGGGCGTGGCAACGGGCGCAGGTTTCGAGCTCGACGGTGGCGTCTTTGTCCTTCAGGTTCACGGCAAAGCCTGCATGCAGCAAGTCACTTTTTTTCGCAGCCCATGCCACATGGTTCGACGCCGGGCCATGGCACGCCTGGCAGCCGACCCCCAGGCTGTTCCACTGGCTGTCGAAGCTGTTTTTGGCAGCCTCGAAATTGCGCTTGTAGCCGGTGGTGTGGCACTCCACGCACATGAAGTTGGCGTTCTGGCTGGGTTTGCTCCAGTGCAGCGGGTTCTTGAAGTTCACGCCCTGGCCCGGGTAGAGGTGAAACCAGCGGTTTTTTTGCGTATCCCAGGCCACGCCGAGGGCCTGCAAGCGCCCGTCGCCGACCTCGATCAGGTATTGCTGCAACGGTGCGATGCCGAAGGTATAGGCCACCTTGAAGTCCGCGGCCTTGCCGTCGGCACCGGGCGTATTGACCCAGAATTCGTCGCCCCGACGGGAGAAACGGGTGGTCTCGCCTTCGCTGCTGAACGACACATCGTTGAAGTCGGCCGGCACCGTCTCCGGCGTGGCAGCCTGCATCGCCAACTGGTGGTGCGAGCCTTGCCAGTCCTTGACCTGGGCCTGGTGGCAGCCCTGGCATTGCTGCTCATCGACCATGGTTGCCGGGGGCACGACCGCCACAGGCTGGGTCACAGGCGCCGGTGCCGGCGCCGCCACGGGCAGCCTGGGCGTGCTGGCCTGGAGAAAAAACCAGATCCCGGCCATGGCCAACAGCAACAAGGCGATCACGACGGGGTACAGGTAACGGCTGGATGAATCACGGGGAGGTACGGCTTTATTGTCAGGCTTGGGCATTGCGACTTCCGATGTCCGATGCATTGACGCTCTAGTGGCGCGCTTAAGCTTTGTGCAGCTTTGACGTTGGGCGCATGCCTGTCAAATGTGTGCTGTGAAATAGCTCGCAACCTGCAAGGTGAGGCGGGCTATTTTTCCAGAGTTGGCTATACCTACAAGCTCAGTGTTCCTTCGATGACAGCCAGGGAGTTCGACGATGAAGCTAGGACTAATGATCGGCACCGTATGCATTGCCTCAATCGGGGTGGTGGGATGTTCCAGCAAGGTGACGCAGCCGGACGAATACTCCGGGTTTCTCTCCGACTACAGCCACCTCAAGGAGGCCAAGTCGCCGTCGGGGGCAGAAGTGATGCGCTGGGTTGACCCCGACCTGAACCTGAGCCGCTATACCGCCGTTTACATCGAACCCACGCAGTTCTACCCCAAGCCGCAAGCCACTACGAAAATTCCCGACAGCACCTTGCAGGGCATCAACAGCTACTACAACCAGGCCCTCAAGCGCGAACTGGAAAAGTCCCTGCCGCTGGCCAACGGGCCTGGCCCGGGGGTGATCGTGGTGCGGGCCGCCATCACGGCGGTCAGCAGCAAGACCGAAAGCCTCAAGCCGTATGAGTACATTCCCGTCGCCCTGGTGGCGGCCGCGGTGAGCACCGGTACCGGGATTCGCGACCAGGAAACCACCCTGGGCACCGAAGCCCAGTTCCTGGATGGCGGCAGCGGCAAGGTCATCGCCCAGGTCGTGCGCAAAGGCACCGGCAAGCCGTTGTCGAACGACTCCCAGGTGATGAAGGCCGATGACGTCAAAAGCGTGATCGATGGTTGGGCCTCGGACCTGCACCAGTCGTACCTGAAGCTCAAACGCTGAAGTGCTGTGCCCGGGGCTCGCGCCCCGGGCGACTACTGGCCGATAAACCAGCGGTAATAAGGGTTGGCACTGTCTTGCTGCAACACCGCCTGGATATCCCGACCCCAGGCGGCGCGGTCGCCGTCGTAGGCATGCAGGCTGGCGCGATAAAACTGCATCAGGCGCTGTTGTTCGCTGGCCAGCGTCCGTGTGAACCCCGGGTCTGCATTCAGCAAGGGCGCAGGCACCCGCAAATCCAGCAGTGCCGGCAACACCCGCGCGATCTCTTTACTGCGTACCCAGGGTGCGTATTCGATACGCGGCCGGTCATCGGTGACCGGCAACGCATTGCCCGCAAAGCGCTCCAGGCCCTGGCGATCGGTGACCCAGGTGGCGAGGAGGGTGGCGGCCGAATCAATGCCCACATCGCCGAGGGCGCTGCTCACGGTAGCTTGCTCAAAGCGCTGGCGAATCCGCGTGGCATCCAGGTCGATGGGTTCCATGGAGCCCACCAGCAGCATTTCGTGGAACTCGCTGGTCCACAACGTGGCGTACGGGAACACGTCGAGGAAACTGCGCACCAGGGACTGTGAGTCCTCGAGGTTTTGCGTCGGCAGCGGCAGCCACTGGGCCAGCAGGCCGTTTTTCTCCAGGCGCCTGGCGGCCAATTGGTAGAAGTCGCGGGAGTACAGGTTGACCACCCCGGCCGCCGACGGTGGCGGTGGTTCGAGGGTGATCAGGTCGTAGGCCTGTGGGTTGCGCAGCAGTTCCTGGCGACCGTCCCGCAGGCGCACATCCACACCCGGGTCATTGGCGGCGTTGAAGTTGCCCTTGAACAACGGCGCCGCCTGGATCACCGATGGCAGCAACTCGGCGACCACCCGGTGCTCAAGCCCCGGATAGCGCAGCAACGCCCCGGCAGTAATTCCGGTGCCGAAGCCGATCACCAGAGCCGAACGGGGCTCGCCGTTATGGATCAACAGCGGCAACAACGCCTGGACCCGCATATAGCGCAGGGACGGCATGGCGTCGCCGGTGTTGGACACGCCCTGGATGTACAGGCGCTGAAAACTCCGCGCGCCCTGGCCCTGGGTGACCACGGCAACAGTGGCGCCGCGACCTTCCTGGTAGAACGCCAGGCTCGCATTGCGTGCTCCGGGCAGCAGCTTGGCCAGGCGGTCCACCGGGGTCAGCAGCGCCACTGCCAGTGACAGCAGGCCGAGAGCGACCACCGCCTGGCGCCGGCCTTTCTTCACCCCGTGGCCACGGCGCACGGCCATGTAGCCGATGGCGCCGGCAATCACGGCCAGCAAACCCAGGGTACGCACCAGCCCGAGCCAGGGAATCAGCACAAAACCGCAGAGCATCACCCCGACAATCCCGCCCAGGGTGTTGAACGCCACCACGGCGCCGACATCCCGACCCACCTGCTCGCTGCCCACGCTCAAGCGCAGAGCCAGGGGAAAGGCGGCGCCGAGCAGCAGGGTGGGCACAAACACGATGCACAGTGCCGCCACTGCAAAGCGTGCGCTCATGCCCGGCAGTTCGGCGCCGCCCAGGCTCAGCACCAGGGCTTCGGCCTGGGTTTGCAGGAGCACCAGCCAGCGGCCCAGCAGGGCGATTTCCAGCAAGGCTACCAGCCCGGCGCCGGCGATCAGCAGGCCGAATACGCCCCATGGGTCACGGATGCGTTCTACCCGTCGCGCCATGAACTGGCTGCCGATAAACAGCCCGGCCAGGTACGTGGCAAGTACCACGGCAAACGCATAGGTGCGGGTGCTCATGAACTGGACGATGGATTGCGACCACACCACCTCGTAGCCCAGCGCCACGCCACCGGCGATGGCATACAGCACCAGGGCCAGGCGCGCCGGTTGGGTGCTGCGAGTGTGAGTGATCGGCGTGGGCGTGTGACGCCGCACATACATCAGCGCACCGACGGCGGCCAGCAGGTTGAGCATCGCGGCCACCAGGGCACTGCCGCGCACGCCGAACGTGGCGATCAGCACGAAGGCGCTGAGCAAGGTGCCGGCAATGGCTCCCGCGGTGTTGGCCGCATACAGGCGGCCGCCGGCCTGGCCCAGGGCCTTGGGGTCGATGTCCAGCGAGCGCACCAGTACCGGCAAGGTGCCGCCCATCAACAGCGCCGGGATGCCCACCAGCACAAACGGCAGGAACCACGCCAGCAGGCCGATGTGTTGCTCCAGCCAGGCAAACGGGCTGGCGGCCATGCTCAGGGCGACAGTGGCGCCCACGCCGAGCACGGCGACGAGAATTTCGAGGATTGCATACAGCAGCAACGGTCGCGACAGGCGATCTGCCCAGCGTCCGAACAGCCAGCCACCCAACGCCAGCCCGGCAAAAAACGCGCTGATGCCGGTGGTGATTGCGTACACCTCAACGCCCACAACCAACGACAGCTGCTTGATCCACAACACCTGGTACACCAGCGCGGCCATGCCGGAGATGAACAGCAGCAGGGCGGGGACCAGGGGGGTGGAGGTGTGAGCCAATGCGGCGGGTTTGCTGGCGGTGCGTGACGACATTGCAAATAGCCTTATGCAAATACAGATCAAAGTGCGGTGAGGGAGCTTGCTGTGGTGAGGGAGCTGCTGTGGCGAGGGTGCTTGCTGTGGCGAGGGAGCTTGCTCCCGCTGGGGTGCGAAGCGCCCCCAAAACCAAACACCACGATTTACCTGAAAACACCGTGTTGTCTGGATTGGGGCTGCTGCGCAGCCCAGCGGGAGCAAGCTCCCTCGCCACAGCAGCTCCCTCACCACAGCAAGCACCCTCACCACAGGTTACGCGCCGCTCGCGAGAACGGCGCTCAACGGCTATTGCGCCGGATTAGCCTTCATTTTTTCAGCAATCTTCGCATCCACCGCTGCGCGGATCTGGTCGACGCTGAAGCTGGCCGGTTTCTGGCTCGGCGGGTACTCGATGAACGTCTCGAGGAACTTCGCCGATTTGGTGACCGCCACTGCCACCAGGTAGATATTTTTCGTGGTCCAGTCGTAGTACTGGTCAGACACCACATCGGCGCGCTCATACGGGTCCATCCGCAAGTTGAGGATCTTCGGTACCCTCAGGCACACGAACGGCTCACTCCAGACCTTGAAGCCGCCCGGCGCACGCTGCTCGCAGAACACCGCTTTCCAGTTGTCGAAGCGCATCGACACCAGCACGCCGTCATCGTTGAAGTAGTAGAACTCGTTACGCGCGCCCTTGGGCTGCTGGCCGGTCAAGTAGGGCAACTGGTTAAAGCCATCCAGGTGCACCTTGAAGTTGGCACCGCCCGCGGTGGGTGCCCAGCCTTTGAGCAACTTGTCCTTCACCTCGGTATCGCCCGCGGCAGCCAGCAGGGTAGGGAACCAGTCCATGCCCGAGAACATTTCGTTGGACACCTCCCCCTGTTTGATCTTGCCTGGCCAGCGAATCATCGCCGGTACGCGATAGGCCCCCTCCCAGTTGGAGTTTTTCTCGTTACGGAACGGCGTGGTCGCCGCGTCCGGCCACGAGAACTGGTTCGGCCCGTTGTCGGTGGTGTAGACCACGATGGTGTTGTCGGCGATTTTCAGGTCGTCGAGGGTTTGCAGGAGTTTGCCGACGTCGCCGTCATGCTCCAGCATGCCGTCGGCGTACTCGTTGCCGGGCATGCCGCTCTGGCCCTTCATCGACTCGCGCACGTGGGTGAACAGGTGCATGCGGGTGGTGTTCATCCAGACAAAGAACGGTTTGTTGGCCTCCGCCTGTTTCTTGATGAACGCCTGGGCGGCGGCGGTGGTTTCGTCGTCGATGGTTTCCATGCGCTTGGTGGTCAAGGCGCCGGTGTCTTCGATCTTGCCGTCGGCGAAGCTGTGGATCACACCACGGGGGGAGTTGGCCTTGACGAATTCGGCATCGTCCTTGGGCCAGTAAGGCCGTTCGGGCTCTTCTTCGGCATTGAGATGGTAGAGGTTGCCGAAGAACTCATCGAAGCCGTGGTTGGTGGGCAAGTACTCGTCCTTGTCGCCCAGGTGATTCTTGCCGAACTGGCCAGTGGAGTACCCCAGGGACTTGAGTGCCTGGGCAATGGTGATGTCGCGCTTTTGCAAGCCGACGGAGGCACCGGGCGCGCCGACCTTGGACAAGCCCGTGCGCAACGGCGTCTGGCCTGTGATAAAGGACGAACGCCCGGCGGTGCAGCTGTTCTCCGCGTAGTAGTCGGTGAACATCATGCCTTCCTTGGCGATACGGTCGATGTTCGGGGTCTTGTAACCCACCACGCCCATGGAATAGGCGCTGATGTTGGTTTGCCCAATGTCATCGCCGAATATCACCAGGATATTCGGCTTGTCGGCGGCCCAGGCAGATGCCGAGACCCCCATCACCGATACCGCCACCAGGGCGAGTTTCGGCAGCCACTTGCGTATGCGAGTCATATGACTTGCTCCTTTCTCGGCTTGAGTCGCAGTGCCTGCGACCAACGTTTAGTACAGTCCATCGCGACGTCTTTTCTTATTGCACCTGCTTTTGCACAGCCGGCTCGAAGGGGTAGATACGGTTCCACTCGGTCGCCATGTCCACCACGGTCCAGCCTTTTGTCTTGGCCTCATCGAGCGCCTTGTCCAGGCGCCCGACTTGGGAGTTGCGGTCATAGGCCCACTCGCGCCTGGCGTCGGTGTGGTGCACCAGGCCCATGAAGCGTTTGCCAGCGCCTGCAGCCGTCCACTGCAGCATCTGCAGGTCGCCGTCGGAGTTGCCGAAGGCCAGGATCGGCCGGCGACCAATGATCGAGTCGATGCTTTCCGGCTTGCCCGGGCCGTCGTCGTTGTGGGCCAGCTTGGCGGTGCGCAGGACCTGCGGCGCACCGTCCTTGATCTGGAACGCGGTGACGAAGTTGGAGCCGATCACCTGCTCCGGCGGCACGCCGTAGACCACCTCGGCAAAGGCGCGCATGAAGGCGGTGTCCCCGCCGGAAACGATGTAGGTCTTGAATTGCTGGCTGCGCAGGTAGTCGAGCATCTCCAGCATCGGCTGGTAGATCATCTCGGTGTAGGGCTTGCCGGTTTTCGGGTGGCGGGCCTGGGTGAGCCAGGTCTTGGCGTTGTCGATAAAGGCGTCGGTGGTAAGGCCGGTGTGAGTTGCGCCGATGATTTTCAGCAGGCCGTCCATGCCGCTTTGGGCCAGGGCCTGATGGTCGTTTTCGAGGACCGCCTTGAACGGTTGGGTGGTTTTCCACTCCGGGTGCTGCGGCGCCAGGCGTTTGATTTCGTCGAAGGCAAACAGCACCTCGAAGTAGGCCGGCTGCTCGGTCCACAGGGTGCCGTCGTTATCGAATACGGCAATGCGCTCGGCGGGTTTTACGTAGTCCCTGGAGCCTTCGGCCGTCACGGCCTGGACGAATTCGATGATGTGTTTTTTGCTCGGGCCTTCGTTCCACGACGGCAGTGGGTCGGCGGCCAGGGCCGGCAGGCTGAACAGCAGGAGAAGGGGCAGGACAGAACGGAGAGACGTCATGGGAAATCCTTTTCGCGACGAGGGTTCAGTGGTAGCAAGCGTAGCCGACGAAACAGCCAGCGCAACGCCCCGCAGCCACGTCGCCACAGCGGCGGAATACGTGGCCAGATGCCATGCACGAGGTACGCCGCCAGCACCGACACCACCACGGCAGTGCCCCACGCCAACCCGTGCCGCGATAACTGCCAGCGGCTGTGTTGCCCGAGTTGCTTGAGGTCTTCGGCAATGGAAAATGCCGGGGTGTAGGCGCTCGCCGCTTGTGCCTCGACGCTGACCTCGGGCACTCGTGTGACTTGCAGGCGATGGTTGCGGCTGTCCCACCATTTCACGCTGATGGCGGGCAGTTGGTAATGGCCGGCTTGCTCGACGCGGTACACCTGGCGGTCGATGCGTTGGCCGCCGCTGATGTGGCCGCGTCCATCATCCAGGTTGCTGATGATGGGCGATTGCGGGTAGCGGCGCAGGCCTTTCACCTGGGCCTGGTCAGGCGGTGGCAAGGACAGGCCAGGGGTGTTGTCGGCTTGCAGGGTGAGAGTGCGGGTGAGGGTGTCGCCGACCTTGAGCGGTGTGGGGGTGAGGGTTTGGGTCAGGCGCAAACCATCGGCCACCAATACGGTTTCTCCGGGATCGAACCCCGGCGGCTGGGTGGCCTGGAATGACAGCGGTGCCGTCTGCGCACTCAACGGCGCAGTGGCTTGACCGGGCTGGGCCTGCACCGTCAGCGCCGGAATCTCAAAGGTCCGGGCCACCGCAGGCGTGATGCGGTAACGGTAGCGCATGCCGTAGAAGGTCTTGCCCTCGATCACCTGGTTCAGGTGTTCAGCCTCACCGTCCGGTGCCTGCACTCGTGCACCGGGGAGCTGCAAGGGCGGCAGGTTGGCGGCGGCGGTAAACCAGCTGTCGGTCAACACATCGACCTGCAGTTGCACCTGCTCGCCCACTACGACGTCATTGCCGGGCACCAGTTGTGCCTGCACCCGCAGTTGCGGCTCGACCGCCCATAACGGGCCCGTCACCAGCAGTAACAGCCAGCAGAGACGGTTCATGGCTGCGCTCCCTGGTCCTGCAGGCTGAACTTGCGCCGCAGGAAGTTTGCCGGGGAGGTCGTCAGGTTCTGCAGCCACAACGCATCGTTGCTCGCCTGCTCCGTCTCGATCGCCTTGCTTTTGCCCTTGCCGGCGGCCTTGTCGAACTTGATCGCATCCGGCTTGACCTCGGGGGCGTTGTCCGAGGCGTTTTCGGTGTCCTTCTTCAGCGCCAGGGCCAGGGCCAGGTTCGCGCTGGCCTCGGGGAATTGTGGCTGTAGCTGCAAGGCTTGTTGATAGGCGGCGATAGCGTCGTCGAACTTGAAGCGGCGTACCTGAATATTGCCCCGGTAAAACGCGGCCTGGGCCGTGTCGAGTTGGGAAAACGTCGCCAGGGCCAGGTCATAGTCGGCGGCGTTGTATGCGGCGATGCCTTTCCAGTACGGGTCTACAAACAGCCCGGCGGCGGCGGGGTAGTGGTGGTGCTCGAAGGCCCAGCGGCCCTGTTGATCGCGGGTGAAAAATGCATCGGTCAGGGCATTGGCTTCGGCCGGTGCAGGTTGCAGGAACACCCCCAGCACCAGCACCGCCATCCAGTTCAGGCTCCAGCCCCGGCGCACGCTGAACAACGCAAACAGCAGCAGCGGCCAGCACAGCCAGTAACCGGCGTCTTTCCATTGCAGGTTGCGCTGTTGCTCGTCGGCATTCTGGAAATGCTGCTGGGCGTGCAGCTCCACCCAGTCCAGATCGTCATCGTTGAGGGTCAGGCTGCCCAGTGGCGCGTCGGTGGCGGACGCCAGTTGCTTCAAGGCGCCGGCATCGAAGTTGACGCCGACCGCCAGTACCAGCACCTGCAACGGGCTGTCCGCCAGGTGCTGCTTGAGCTGCGGCAGTTGGGCAGGATCGGCGCCGTCGGTGATCAGCAACAGGCTGCCGGGGGCTTTTTCAGCTGCCAGCAGGCGTTTGGCCTGGTCGATCACCCCGGCCACATCGCGCCCGGGTTTGCTGAGCAGGTCGGTGGCCAGGGCCTGGATAAAACTGTCCAGCAGCGCCGGGTCGTCCGTCGGCGGCAACACCAGGTGCGCGCTGCCGGCGTACACGATCAACGCGGTGCGCGCACCCTGGCGACGCTGCACCAGGTCCTGCAACTTGTGTTTGGCGGCTTGCAGGCGGGTAGGCGGCACGTCGGCGGTGTCCATCGACGGCGACAGGTCGAGGGCGATGATCAGCGGCGCACGGTTCTCCAGGAAGTCGGGACGGTCCTGTTCCCAGGTAGGCCCGGCGCTGGCCAGCGCGCCGAGGACCAGCAAGGCGCTGACCAGATGCACTGGCCTCAGGCGATGGGAATCCTTAGGCGTCAGCAGTAAATGCGGCAACAGGTGCGGCGCGATATTGCCCCGCAGCCGGCGTTGCAGGTCCTTGCTGCGCCGCCACAGCAACGGCAGCAACAAGCCAGGCACCGCCAGCAACAGCCAGGCCGGACGCAGGAAGTGGAAGTCACTGAGGTTGAGTTCCATCGCGGACCTCCCGCCGTTGCCGTCTCAGGTGCGGCCACAACGCGGCGACCAGGTGATACAGCGCCAACACACTGATCGCCGCCGCCAGGGGCATCCAGAACAGGTCGCGCTTGGGTTGGTGGCTCAGGGTCTTCACCTGGTGCGGGGTGATCTGGTCGAGGGTGGCGTAGACCTGGTCCAGGGTGTCGCGGTTTTCGGCCCGGAAATACCGCCCGCCGGTGGCCTCGGCAATCTGTTGCAGGGCGCTGAGGTTGACCTTGGCCTCACCCGAGGCGCCAGGGTCGCCAATGCCGATGGTATGAACCACCACGCCCTTGGCCGCCGCCATCGATGCCGCGTGGTCGGGCGGGATCGCGCTGCTGGTGTCGTTGCCGTCGGTGAGCAGGATCAGCACCTTCTCCTGCTCGTGGGCCTGGTCCAGCAGTTTCAGGCTCAGGCCGATGGCATCGCCAATCGCCGTATTGGGCCCGGCCATGCCGATGCCGCTGTCATCCAGCAGCAGGGACAGGCTGGCGTGGTCCAGGGTCAACGGCGCCTGGGGATAGGCGCCGCTGCCAAACAGGATCAGGCCTATACGGTCGTCCCGGCGGCGCTGGATAAACCCGTGCACCACCTGTTTTACCGCCGCCAGGCGGTTGATCTTCTGGCCGTTGGCGTCGGTAAAGTCCTGGGTTTCCATGGACTGCGAGATGTCGATGGCCAGCATCAGGTCGCGCACCGGCTGTTGGCGTTCGATGGGTTTTTCGATCCACACCGGGCGGGCAATGGCCACTACCAACAGCGCCCAGACCAGCAGATTCAGCAGCAGTTGCAGACGGTTGGTGCGGATGCCGCTGGCCGCCGGCGTCTGTCCCACCGCCCGGCTGAGGCTGGCAAAAAACGGCACGCGCACGGCGCTGCGGGCTTCGCGGTATTCCGGCAGGTATCGGTAGGCCAGCCACGGCAGCGGCAGCCCGAGTAACAGCCAGGGGTAATCAAGCTGCCACATGATGATGCTCCACCCAGGCTTTGCACTGGGCCAACAGCTGTTCCCGTTGTGCGCTGGAAATATCGGCTGGTCCGTACGCCAGGCTCGCCAGTTGACGGCTGAAATCCTCCGGCAGCGGCGTGCGGGCATGGCGCAGCAGGAAGGCCTGCCAGGCGGTGCCGCTCAAGGTTGGCACGCGCTGGTGTTCTTCAGGCGCAAGGGGCATCGACAGGGCCACGCGTTTGAGCAGTGCCGGCAACTCCCGCAGGTCTTCGATCGCATCAAGGTGCGCCAAGGCTTCGCGGCGATAGGCATTGCGCCGCCAGTGCAGCCAGGCGCGGATGCCCAGCGCCAGCAGCACAATGGCGAGTATCCCAAGCAGCACCCACCAGCCCCATGTCTGCGGCCAGTAACTGACCGGCGCGGGCAGGCCCAACTCCTTGAGCTGTTCAATGCTGGGGACGTTGGCGTTCAACGGCGCCTGCCCAATTCGTCGCGCAGTTGGTCAACCGCAGGCCGCGCGGTGCTGATCATCAGCAGCGGTACCTGGCTGCGGCGCAACAGGCTGGCGACGTCCTTGAGGCGGCCGCCGAGAAAGTCTCCCAGGGGCTGGCGCACCTGGCGTTTCTGTACCGCCAGCTCGACCTGCAATTGGCCCTGGGTGACCATCAGGTGCCCGGTGTCGGGCACGTTCAGCGCCAGTGGGTCGTAGACTTGCAGGGCGATCACATCGTTGTGGGCCGACAGTTGCCGCATCAATTGCAGGGTGCGCTCGCCAGCACCGGCAAAGTCACTGACGATGCAGATCAAATGATCATGCCCGGCCAGTGCCAGGCATTGTTGCAGCACCTTGTCGAGCTGGCCGTCGGCCTCATGGTCCGGATTGCCGGCGCTCAGCGCGGTGTTCTGCTGGACGATCCGGCTGCACAGGGTTTCGACGCGCTTGCGGCTGCGCAGCGGCGCCACGCTGTCGATACGCTCATCGTTGAATACCAGGCCGCCGACCCGGTCGCCTGCGTTGAACACCATCCACGCTGCCAATGCCGCCAACTCGGCGGCGACGGCGGATTTGAAGCTGCGCACCGAGCCGAAAAACATCGACATGCGCTGGTCGACCACAATCAGCGCCGGGCGATCGCGCTCCTCGGTAAAGGTACGAACCACCGGCTTGCCGGTACGCAGCGAGGCACGCCAGTCCAGGTGGCGCAGGTCATCGCCGGGCTGGTAGCGCCGCAGCTCATCGAAGTTCAAGCCGCGCCCGCGCAGCCGCGAGGCGTGGTTGCCGGCGAGGATGCTGCCCTGGGGCTGGCGCGCCACAAAGCTCAGGCCACGGGCCTGGAACTGCAGGGCCATCAACTGCCCCAGGGACACGTAGACCAGGCCGTCGGCGTTCATGCCGGGATCGCCACGTTGCCCAGCAGGCGGTCCAGCACCTGGTCAGCCGTGACGCCATCGGCTACGGCGTCGTAGCTCAATTGCAGGCGGTGACGCAGCACCGGGTGCACCACGGCCTGCACGTTTTGCGGGGTAACGAAGGCCTGGCCTTGCAACCAGGCATCGGCGCGGGCGGCGCGGTCCAGGCCGATGCCGCCACGGGGACTGGCGCCGAGGCTGATCCAGCGCGCCAGGTCGGCGTCGTAGTCGGCGGGATGGCGGGTGGCGTTGATCAGGTCGATCAGGTAGCGGTCGATGGCGGGGGACACCTGGATCGCGCTGACTTCCTGGCGGGCGGCGAAGATCACCTCGGGCGCCAGGGTGAAGCCTTGGGTCGTCGCGCTGGCGGCGTGCTGCTCTTCTTCGCGCAACAGGCGCAGCACCTGGCTTTCGTTTTCGGCGCTGGGGTAGTCCAGCAGGACTTTCATCAGGAATCGGTCCATCTGCGCTTCCGGCAGCGGGTAGGTGCCTTCCTGTTCGATGGGGTTTTGAGTCGCGACCACGATAAACAACTCGGGCAGCGGGTGGCTGGCGCCGGCCACGGTGATCTGGCGTTCTTCCATGGCTTCGAGCAAAGCCGCCTGGACCTTGGCCGGGGCGCGGTTGATTTCATCGGCGAGGATCAGGTTGCCGAACAGCGGGCCTGGCTGGAAGCGGATCTGGTTCTGGCCGTCCACCTGGTGCAGCACCTCGGCGCCGGTGATGTCCGAGGGCAGCAGGTCGGGGGTGAACTGGATGCGGCTCATCTTCGCGTCCAGGTGCCGGGCCAGGGCCTTGACCGTGCGGGTCTTGGCCAGCCCCGGGAGGCTTTCCAGCAGCAGGTGACCGTTGGCCAGCAGGCCGATCAGGATCTGGCGGATCACCTGGTCCTGGCCCAGCACGCTCTCGGCGATGCTGGCTTGCAGGGCGGTTAAATCATTGAGCGCTGTCATCACAGTCTTCCTTGAAACGGTGGGTCACCAGGGCGCGGCGACCACGATGTACTGCACGGAACTGCCGACGTATTGCGGCTGGTACCAGGTGGGCCCGCAGTGCTGGTAGGCCACGCCATTGGCGACCACCGAGACGCAATCCACCGGCACCGTGGTGACCCGGGTGCCGATGGCGAGGATGGTCGCCGTGGTTGCGCCGACGACGGCAGCGGCGGCCCATGGGTGGTACCAGTCATCTCCGTGGGATGGCGGCGGAGGAGGTGGCATCGGATGCGGCCCCGGTTGTGGCCCTGGATACGGATGCGGGCCAGGCTCGGGATGCGGCCCTGGTTTAGGATGGGGCTGCGGGTGTGGCGCAGGCATTGGCGGCATCGGCCGGGGTGCGGGCATCGGGTGCGGCGCAGGCATCGGCGGGCGGTAACCGCCACCGCCGCCACGGGGCACCACGAACGTGCGTGCACCACCACCTCCACGCAGTTGCCAGGCCTGGGCAGCCAGCGGGTCGAACAGCATCAGCAGCAAACTCGCGGTCAGTAGCGCCGAAGTGCTTTTCATGGCTGCTCTCCGTGGGGCTCCAACTGCTGCAAGGGCACCGCGCGGGCGCCGGCCGGGGGCGTGAACTCAAAGTCCTTGGGCGCGGGTGGGCTGTTGAGTTGCCACAGGTAATTGACGCTGTGCCGGGGATGTTCGGCGGTGTCGCGGCGACTGATCACCAGCCGGCACGGCAAGGGTTGCGCGCCCTGGCGGATCCACAATTGCCAGTCGATGTCCGGCTGGCGGTAGGCGTAATGGGTGCAGGTCTGGCCGTCGATGGTTTCGCTGCCGATCAACACGGCGTTGCTGATGCCCACCTCCTGGGCGGTGCCGGGGTTCCAGCGGAACAGGTCGGCCAGGGGCAACTCGATGCCATAACGTTCGCTCAACTGGTCGAGCAGACCGCCAATGTTCGCCGGCGCGGCCTGGTTGGCGAAGTAGCCGCTGCGGCTGTCGTACAGGGTGAAGCGTTTGCCGTTGTAGAACAGGCTGCGGCGCTCACCGTCGCTTTCCACCGAGACTTGCAGCTTGTCCGGCTGCATCGCCGCGAGGCGGGTCTGGTGGCTGAATTCGATGGTCTGGCCGTTATCCAGCACCTGGTCGGTGTGGCTGTGGGCGTCGATGCGAAACTGCTGCAGGCTGCGCAGGTAGCCGCCCATCTGCTCCAAGGCTGTGAGAGCCTTGGGTTCCAGTTCGTCGGCCCAGACGGTGTGGGCGTTCACCAGCAGGCCTGTCAGCAATAAACGCGCGAGATGCATACGGGACATGGCGCACTCCGTTCATTCCATGAAAGTGGCTCTCACCAGACGTACTGCAGGCGGAACGTCCAGGTGTTCACATCCGGCGACCCGGTGCGCTCCGAAACCGTATCGTTATAGGCAATCAGGCCGCCAAATTGCGGTGACAGCATGAACCCCAGGCTGGCGCCCAGCAGGCCGTTTTCCTGTTTGTTGTCTTGCCAGTCGCCGTCGATCCGGCTTTCGCCGCCCCGGTTGTAGGTGGCGTCCAGCGAGACCCAGAGCGCGCGGTTGATGGTGTAGCTGTAGTGACCCTCGATGGCGTACAGCGGTTTTTGCTCCAGCTTGCTGTCGCCGTGGTAGTCCTTGTTGTCGCCGAACAGCGAGACGTAGGTGTTGATTTCAAGCCAGGTCGGGCCGATGGGCGTGCCGAAGCCCAGCTCCGGCTTGAACACCCAACGGTTGGAACCGATGTTGATGACACGGTCTTTATCGTAGTCACCGGTGGGCATGGTCATCCACAGCGCGCCGGTGAGGAACGTCTCGGGTTTCCAGCTGGCGAACTCCTGGGCCGTCAGTGCCGGGCCGCCGAAGATGTTATGGGCGAACACGATCTGCGTGTCGCCCATGCCGCCGTTGCGCTTGGTACCGCTGAAGTACTGCGCATTGTCGAAGGAGGCCGACACGTCGGCATAGGGTTGGACAAACTGGATGGCGCTGCTGCGCCCGTCGATGCCGAACGAACGGGCGAAACGGAACAGGTAAAGGTCGGCATTCAACGACAGGCCGGTGATCGGCAGCGTGGTGTCGATCGGGGTGTTGGTGTCGATCCGGTTGTAGTAGCCGAACACCATGTTCAGGTCCGTCGGGGTGTTCTGCCAATCCCTGGCATTGTCGGCAAACCCTATTCCTGGCAAGAGTGCCAGCGTGGCGGCCGTTAACGCACTCAGTTGACTACGTGAAGCCATGGCTCTACTCCTTCTAAATACCAGCACGCTTAAACAGTCCTTATTTTCCAAACGTCACGTTGATCCCGGCGAACAGCGTGAATTGGGGCAAGTCATCACCCTTGCGGGCGACGGTCCATTGCGGTTCTAAAAACGCGTTGAAGATATTGCCGCCGGCTTTCCAGGCCTTGCCGGCACCGAAACCGATGGGAATGTAGTGAGTGTCGTTTTTCAGGTCGAAGGTCCAGGTGCCGGTGGAGCGCAGGTACCAGCCCTTGGGCAGGTTATGCATGATGAACGGCTGGAACGTGGCGCTTTCGACATGGGGCCGGCCGCGGTCGCCGGCGAACGAACTTTGGTACTGCACCAGCGCACCGAGCAGTCCTCTTGGGGAAGCATCGATGGCGACGGCGGCCAGGCCGGCCTGCCATTTGCCGGTGCCCAGTTCGTCGTGCTCGGCGGTGGGCGCGGTGATTTGCGGGCCGATGCCCAGTTGCACGCCTTCAGTCTTGAGCAGGAAGATATCGAACAGGTTCAGGTCGCCAATCCCGGTGCTGTAGCCGCTGTGGGGATCGGGCCGGGTGCTGACGGGCAGGGTAGCGCGCAACAGTTGGGGTACGCCCAGGACATCCGACGGCGCTATAGGCAATGTGCCCCGCAGCAACAGGTCATTGGTGTGGGCATTGGTGTCGAAGAGCCTGGGGCTGTAGTAATCCTGCAGATTCGCACCCGGCGCGAGGTTCAGCGGGTTGTTGCTCTTGTTGGCCGTGTCGGCGTTATCGGCCCACGCCCAGGACGCGGGCAACACTGAAGCCGCCAGCAAAATTGCCGGGGCAGACGGTGACCTGAGCATGGTGGCTCCCCAATTCCCTGGAAATAAACCCGATAGCGCATTGATGAAGGCTAAGGGGCTGCCCCTATTCGAACTTGTTTGTAGGACATGTCGTTTTAAGCTAGCAGCAAAATCCAGACTCGCTAGTTAACCGAAAGAATTAGTTGGTTTGTGCGGGAGTTATCACGGGCTCTTTGAGGATTACAGCGAGATCGAGCAGACGTACTTACAGCGCTTGGCCAAAAGCGGACACTCCAATAGTTTCGCAAATATGGAGCCCACCTACCGAATGAGGCACACCCTGGTTCCGGCCCTCTAGCCCTTCAGAACCAACGACATGTCCGGATATTTCGCACACATGAAGTCGACGAAAGCGCGAACTTTCGGCGCAGCAAGGCGCCTGGATGTATGCAATACCCAGAGTGCCGGCTCTTCACCAGAGACCGTGCCCCACTGCACCAACTCGCCACGGGCAAGCTGGTTCCAGGCGATGGACTGGGGGATCAACGCTGCGCCACCGCCCGCGATAGCCGCATCGCGAACCATCAGTAACGAAGAGAACCGCAGCTTCGGGATCGGATCCAGGATCAACTGCCCTCCATCGAGGCTCCAGTGGGTGGGCTGAAAACTCGACATTACGACGCAGGGCACGGGCCTGATTGCGCCGGGCATAGGCTTGGGCACTTCAGGCGCCGCCACAACCACCAGCCGGTCCTTGGCGAAGCAGCGGCCGACCAAACGGCTGTCCGGGCTCGGGTTGACCCGAATCGCGACGTCATAGTGTTCCTCGACCAGGTCGACCAGGCGATCCTCTGCCACGACTTCGATTTCGACCTCTGGGTAGGCGCTACAGAATTCGACGCCGATACGGCCCATCGCAAGCTGGGAGAACAGCACCGGGGAGGCCACACGCAGGCGTCCGCGAGGTATCGATAAGCCCTCACGGGCGGCCTTCATCGCTTCGGCCACCTCGCCCAACGGGCCTTCTGTGCGGGCCATCAGGCTTTCGCCGGCTTCGGTGAGCTTCAAGCCGCGAGCGCTGCGCTCGATCAGCCTCACGCCCAGTTGCTCTTCCAGGTCGGCGATTCGTCGCGACAAGGTGGCTTTCGAGATACCGCTCGCACGGCTTGCCTTCCCCAGCCCCTCATTCGTTGCGACGAGCATGAAATCGATCAGCGCGTTCAGGTTCATGGTGTTCCATTTTTGAAACGAAGTGTCTGCATTTTGGTGTCTCTGCTTTATCTGTGCAACAGCCTATCTTCTCGTCATCGCAACGCAAGACGAGGAATTGCAATGAACACACTGCAACGCGCTGTATTGATCCGAGCCTACGGCGGCGCTGACGCCGCGCAAGTGACCGAGATCGAAAAGCCTGAACCAGCACAAGGCCAGGTGCTGGTTCGCGTTCGAGCCGCCGGCGTGAACGGCATCGATTGGAAGGTCCGTGAAGGCCTGGTGCGAAGTGCCTTTACGCTGCCACTGCCCATCGTCCTCGGCGCCGAAATGGCGGGCGTCATCGAGGCGGTCGGTGCCGGTGTCACGCGCTTTCGTGTTGGCGACCGAGTCATGGGCGCGATGGGTGGGCTGGGCGCGTACGCCGAATTAGTGACCGTCAGCGAAGCGAGTCTTTCCTTGACGCCTGAAACCCTGGACGACGTCCAGGCTGCGGCGATTCCCGTCGCCGCCGTCGCCGCCTGGAAGAGTCTTCACCACGCCGGGCCGATTCACCCCGGCCAGAAAATCCTCATTCACGGCGCGGCGGGCGCACTGGGCGCCTATGCCGTGCAATACGCCAAGCGCGCCGCCGCTGAAGTCTTCGTAACGGCCGGTACGGCCGACCTGGAGTATGTGCGCCGCCTGGGCGCGGACCACGTCATTGACTATCGATCCCAGCGTTTCGAGGACGTCATCCAGGGCATCGACCTGGTGCTCGACTACGTCGGGGGAGAGGTACTGGATCGCTCGTGGCAAGTGTTGGCGGAAAACGGCGTGATTGTTGGCACCTCATCCCCCGACATTCTGGCGCGCACACCGGCAAATCGCCGCGGCCTCTGGTTCATGAACAAGCCAGATCCGGCATTGCTGGAGACGCTGGCCCAGGAAATCGCCAGCGGCACGCTGCAGTCCCGGATTGGCGAGGTCGTCGGATTCAGTGACATCCCGCAAGCCATCGAACGCAATCGCAGCGCCTCAGGAACCGGCAAGGTCGTGGCCGACTTCTCTCGCTGACTCACCCTAACTATCCATCGCAGGAGATTCAAACATGAGCATTCTTGTTATCGGCGCCACGGGCACCATTGGTTCACTCATCACTCAGGGGCTTGCCGGCGCGGGGGCCGAGGTCAAAGCCCTGGTGCGCCAACCCGGTAAACGCGAATTTCCGGCCGGCGTCACTGAGGTGGTTGCAGACCTCACCGATGTCGCGTCGATGCGCGTCGCGCTGTCGTCGGTGCGCACGCTGTTCCTGCTCAACGCCGTGACGCCCGATGAGGTGACGCAAGCCCTGATCACGCTGAACCTCGCCCAGGAAGCTGGCATCGAACGCATTGTCTACCTGTCGGTGATTCATGCCGACAAGTTCACCAATGTTCCGCACTTCACCGGCAAGCATACCGTTGAGCGCATGATCGAAAGCCTCGACATTCCCGCGACTATTCTGCGTCCCGCTTACTTTATGCAAAACGACCTCATGGTCCGGCAGACGATCCAGAACTACTCGGTGTACCCGATGCCAATCGGCTCGGCCGGCGTCTCGATGATCGATGCGCGCGATATTGCCGATGTCGCCGTGGCAGAACTGCTGAGACGCGACAACGCATCTTCTGCTCTCGATCGTGTAACGCTGGAGTTGGTCGGGCCGAAAGCACTGACTGGCGCCTACGTGGCAAAGACCTGGAGCGCAGCCCTGGGGCGTGAGGTTGCCTATGGCGGTGATGATGTAGCCGCTTTCGAGGGGCAGTTGGCTTCGTACGGTCCGGCCTGGCTGGCGTATGACATGCGCCTGATGATGGCGGGTATCCAGGTGTTCGGCATGCAAGCCGCTGACGGAACAGTGGAGCGATTGGAGGCCATCATTGGGCACCCATTGCGCACCTATGAAGACTTCGTTCGCGAGGCGATTGCCCAGGCATAAACGGTCGGGGCAGGGGGCGAATCATGCTTTGGTGAACATGTCCGCCCCGTACTCGGTCCATACCGCCTTAGTAGACGACCCAGGCGGAGTCGTTGTCGGCCGACAGCACGCAGCGCTCGACCCACCGCACGCCTTCGACGCCAGCGTCGATGCCTGGGTAACGCACCGCGCTGAGGGCCTGGGTATCGGCGCGGTCAGTCGCATCCATGGCCAGGGCAAAGCGGTAATAGAGATTGGCCCAGGCTTCGAACAAACCTTCCGGATGCCCGCCGCCAATGCGATCGTCGATCAGTGCATCGGGGTGCAGGTAACCCATGCCGCGCTCGAGTATTTGTGCGGGCTGCCCTTGGACCTCGAAGCTCAATTGGTTAGGGCGCTCATCCCACCATTCGAGACTGGCGCGAGAGCCGATGACGCGGATTTTCTGGCCGTGCATGGAGCCGGCATTGACCGCGCTCGACCAGACCATGCCCATCGCGCCGCCTTCGTATTCCATCAAGGTGTAGGCGTTGTCTTCCAGGGGCGCGCGGCTGGCGACGAAACTTTGCCGACTGCACATCAGGCGTTTGATTTTAAGGTCAGGCAGCATCACTTCCGACAGGTACAGCGGGTGCGTCCCGACGTCACCCAGCACGTAGCTCGGGCCCGCCTGACGCGGATCGACACGCCATTGCGTCGCCTGGCTCTGGGCCTCTACCGGCGCGCTATGGAAACCGTGGGCGAACTGCATGTGCACCATGCGCACGTCGCCCAGTTCACCGGCGGCGATCATTTGCCGGGCTTGCTCGATCAGTTGATGGCCGGCATACCCGTAGGTCACGCCGACGATGCGGTTTTGCTTATGCGACAGTTCACGCAGGGTTTCGGCCTGCTCGACGGTAAAACACAGGGGTTTTTCACACACCACGTGCAGCCCGGCTTCCAGCGCTGCCTTGGTGATGGCGTAGTGCGTACCGTTGGGGGTGGCGATCGACACCGCTTGAATGCCGTCTGGCCGTTGGGCTTCCTGTTCGAACAGGCTCAGGTAATCGGCGTAACAGCGTTCGGGCTCGACCCCCAGTTGCTCGCCGAATTCGCGGCCGCGCGCCGCATCGATATCGAATGCGCCCGCCACCAGTGCGAAGCTGTTGTCACGCAGTGCGGCGCAGCGGTGGATGTAGCCGATCTGGCTCTGGCTGCCGCCGCCGACCATGGCCCAGCGGATGGGTTGGGGGATTCGTTTGCTGCCGTTGATCATGGGGTGTACCTCGTGTGGGGTCAGAAACCGACGGTTGCCAGGTAGGTGCGGCTGGATCGGACATCTTCCAGGCTGCCATTGGCGTTTCGAGGGTCGCGTTCCTGCTCGACCGTGATGTAGCCCTCGTAGCCCAGGGTTTGGATAAGACGATACAGGTCCGGGTAATCGATAACGCCGCGACCGATGGGGCACATCACGCCCCTGGCACAGGCGTCGAAGAACTTGATGCGCTGCTTCATCACGTCGTCAAAAACGCCTTGGTCAATGTCTTTGAAATGGATGTAATCCAGCCGGTCGGCGTAAGCGCGCAAGGCAGCCGCCGGGTCCATGCCCGCGTAGTAGAGGTGCCCGGTATCCAGGCAGAGCCCGGCGACGTCGTCGGGAATGTCCTCGACCAGCCGCGCCAATTCGTCGGCAAACTCGATGTAACCCCCGGCGTGCGGGTGAATAACCGGGCGAATGCCGTAGTCATGCCAGGCGATCTGACAGATGGCCCGGATGTGCTCCACCATGGTTTGCCATGCGCCATCATCCAGGCGTTCAGCCAGCTCTGAATGGCCGGCAGCGTAGTCACGGTCCTCATGGCCCCAATCGATGATCACCAGGTAAGGACCGGCAAAGCGCTGGCCGGGCTCCTTGTCGATGGGCGGCAGTTGCTTGAGCAATTCGCAGATATCGCGGGTTTGCCTGAGCAGCGACGGCAGGTTCGCGGGGTTTACCAGATCATCGAAAATCGTCCCGGCCACCACATGCAGGCGGTTTTCGCCAAGGGCTGTTGCCACCACCGTTGCGTCAAGCGGCAAGTAACCATAGGGGCCTAACTCAATCCCGCGATAGCCCGCTTCATTGGCCTCACCGAGCACGTCGCGCCACGCTGGCAGATAAGGATTTTTTACATCGTCGACGCCCCAGCAGCAGGGCGCCGTAGAGATGTGGATGGTCATCGATACACTCCGGTGTTTTTGTTATGAGTGGACTGTTCAGCCTGTGACGATGCTATTTCAGGGGGGTGGAGCACCGCTACGGGAGGCTGGATAACTCTGTCAAAACCCTTCATGATTGCGAAAAAGAGATGTCAAAACATGTCAGAAGAGCCTCGTCGAAAACTGCGCCCCACCATGGCGGATGTCGCGCGTGAAGCCGGCGTCAGCCTCTCCACCGTCGACCGTGTGCTGAATCTGCGTGCAGACGTGCGTACCGACACGGCGCATCGCATTGCCACGGCGGCGGCACGCCTGGGCTTCCATGCCAAAGGGGTCATCGAACAACGGGTCCTGAATGACAAGCCGACGGTGCGGCTGGGGTTCCTGTTGCAGAAGAGCGGCGTGGCGTTCTACCAAGGGCTCGCACAAGCGCTGTCCAACGCCTCGGCCACGTTTGCGCGGGCGCGCATCCGTGTGGTCATCGGTTACCTGGACGACCTTGATCCGGCAACGGTGGCGCAGCGCATCCAGGCTATGGGTGAACAAGTCGACGGCGTTGGGGTGGTGGCGGTCGATCATCCGCTGGTGCGGGAGGCCATCGCCCGCCTGCAGGACGCGGGCGTTGCTGTGGTCGCGTTGATTTCGGAACTGGCCGGCCCAGCGTACGTCGGCCTCGATAATCGGTTGATGGGACGCACAGCGGGCTGGTTCGTCACCCGATTGGCAAGGCAGCCGGGCTCGGCAGCGGTGATGGTCAGCAGTCAGCGTTTCCAGTGCCAGGAGTTGTGTGAGCTGAGCTTTCGCAGCTACCTGTCCAATCATTCACCGGATTGGGAGTTACTCGCCTCACGCCTGACCCTTGAGGACGATGATTTCGCCTATGGCAACGCGCTGGATTTGCTGAGCGGGGAGCCCGACCTCGCCGCCTTGTACGTGGCCGGCGGTGGTGTCGCAGGGGTGCTGCGTGCATTGCGCGAACTCAAGCAGCAGAAGATCAGGCTTCCGGTGGTGGTGTGTCATGACCTGACGCCGCTGACCCGGGAAGCGCTGAAAGCTGATCTGGTGCAGGCGGTGCTCTCTCATCCGGTGGTGGCGGTGGCAGAGCAGGCGGTGAACGCTCTGGTCGCCGCGGTATCGGGCTCCAGCCTTGTCGACAGGGTGATAGTGCCCATACAAATTGATGTCAGCGAGAGCATCTAGTGACTATGGTCGCAACGATTTGCCAGATGGATCGCTCAGGGCACAATCACCGTCAAGTAAAAAACCTCCACGGAGCGTTAGCGCAGAGGAAATTCCATGAAAATAATTAACAGTATAGATTCTGTCAGCTCTCCAAAGTACGAGCAGTGGAAAAGCCAGTGGCGGGATCAGTCCGAGCTGGATGGGTTGTCTTATATCAGTGATGTTGTACACCCTGAAGATGCCTTGATGTTTTGCAAGGTCTTGTTTCCAGATTTTGTTTTTCATGAGTCGGGTGTGTTTCTGGAAAGTGGATTTACTGTTGAGGCGTACTCCAGGTGGATGAAAAATTGTAATAACGATGTGGTGGCGGTTGAGAAACTTTTGAACCATATGCATCTGTATGACGTGTTTGGCGGCTGCACTGACAGGGTGGATGAAGCTGTGTATGAACAGCTGTGCAGGATTGTTGCCCAGTCATGGAGGATGGTGTTGCTGAGTAAATTTCCAGAAAGGAAGTTTTGCGTGCAAGCGATAATATCTGATCAGGAATACGGTCCAGTGGTTACGTTTTCTGAGGTCAGAGAGTAGCTTTTTATACAATTCTTCTCATTTATAGTCGTGCATGGGGGAAGTTTCGGGTTGATCGCTCCCACGCTTCAGTGGGGGAGCGATGGCGTGTGCCTGCGTGGGTTACGCTAACTTCACGCAGCCTAGAGACTGTCAGGATCCCCGAAAAACATTTTGACTGGGCTCTAGCGCAGTATTTTCAGGGCGGAAAAACTAAAATATGCCCCCAGTTTTGCCCCCAGTAGCGCGGGGATATGCGGGCGATCGAGATTGGCGATCTCTGAGGCGGAGCAGGGTGGTCGTCGATGGCTTTCAGTGTACGTCAGGCTCGGCTTGCACGGGGATGCCTCGAAGATTAGTTGCCCAGGGCAGGGCACCAAGCGCCTGGTAGGACTACACCGCTTCCGTCGTTCGCTGGCAGTTGCATTAATTCAATTTCAACTTGGCCGCTCGGGAAACCCGGACGCTTGGTTTGCGCAAGCCGCAACTTGCCGCGCTCGGCCACATGATGATGGCGCCGTCCACTATCGCCAAGATCGTGATGCCGAGATGGACCGGAAACCGACACCACCCTCGGGCTGCAATCGCCGGGTGGAATGGCCAGAGCCCTGGTGCCGGTGCCCTTTGGCGTGTTGCGTTTCCAGTAGGTCGAAAAATGCATTGAGCTGATATTGTCAGAGGTGCCGAAAACACCCCTTGCATGGGGTGCTAGGGGTCGAGTGTTCGAATCACTCCGTCCCGACCATATAATTCAAGGGGATGCGAGATTTTATCTCGCGCCCCCTTTTTTATTTTCACATTTTTTCGCCTACAGAAAGGCTGGCTCTCGGTGGAATCCTCACCTTCTGGAAACGAGCTGGACGCAAGATTGACACGCTGAGCTAGGCCGGTTTTGGTGTGTTTGTGGTGCCGACGTTTGATTTCGACTTCCTGCTATTCGAATCCGATCGCTTCCCCGAAAGGCTTGCAGTGCTGCGTGACGCCGGCCATCAAATTCTGGGCTGGTTCATCCTGCAGCTTTTCTCGATCAGCCAAACACGCTCACAGAGGTGTTCGGTCGGCACGCATTGATCTCACATCGCAACACTACGTACGGTTTTATTTTTAAGAGTGAAAAAAAGTATTGCCGATAAACAAATGTTCAGTCTAAGATCCGCTCAAGCCAAATTTCCCTTGGCGTGAGTGTTTTCAGGAGTCTGGATTTTGCAAACCATCAACACCCCTCTGGCCCCAGCAGCAATTGGCCCTTATTCACAAGCGAAGGCTCATGGCGACATGCTGTTCGTTTCCGGGCAGATTCCGTTGGACCCTGTGACAAACGAGGTCGTCGGCACTGATATTCAAGTTCAGTCGCTGCAAGTGATGAAGAACCTCGAGGCGATCCTCACCGAAGCCGGCACTCACTACGGCAATGTCATCAAGACCACGTGCTTCCTCAGCGATATGGCCGACTTCGCCGTCTTCAATGCGCTCTACGAACAGTACTTTGTTTCCAAACCCGCCCGGTCCTGCATCGCCGCAAAGGCGTTGCCGAAAGGAGTGCTCGTTGAGATCGAGGCGATTGCCGTGCTTGATTAAGAGCCGCCGCAATCAGTAGCCGCTTTAACCATAACTACAATATAAAAAACAGGTGAAAGTATGCGTAACAGTTCTGATGCGCCGGTCACACGGCAGCCGATGACATTAACAAAAGCCGCGGTCGGCTTTTTCTTGCCACTGGCTTGCGTCATCACACTGGTGATGAACGATGTCCCAATCGTCATGGCATTGATGGCAGCCCTGTGTGTCAGCAGTTTGTTCAGTTTGTACCTGGGCTATAAATGGGTTGATATACAGGCTTCAGCCTTACAAGGGATAAACCGGGTTTTCCCCGCGACCTTCATGATGATTCTTGTCGGGATCATGATCGCGGTATGGATCGAGGCGGGCAGTGTTCCAACCCTGTTGTACTACGGCATAAAGCTGATTAACCCGGCTTATTTTCTGCCGCTGACTTTCCTTGTCTGCCTGCTGACGTGCCTGACTACCGGTACATCCTGGGGCACGGCTGGCACTGTCGGGTTGGCATTGATGGGCGTGTCCGAAGGCTTGGGCATTCCTCTGGCAATTACCGCCGGTGCGATTATTTCCGGGGCCTTGGTGGGGGAAAAACTTTCGCCTATCTCGTCAACGACCATCCTGACGGCAGCGAGTACCGGCACCAATCTCATTGATCATATTCTGTCGATGATGAACACCACGATACCGGCCACGGTGATCAGCCTGGTGTTGTTTACCTACCTGGGCCATGTGCACGCCGCGACTTCATCCGATATTCATACGGTCCTGATGCTGACCGATGGGTTGAAGGAACATTTCACAATTAACCCACTGTTGCTCGCGCCGCCGCTGTTTGTGCTGGTGTTCAGTGCCCTGCGCAAGCCCGCGATTCCAGTGTTTGTGGGTGGCATCGTGCTGGGCATCGTGTGTGCATTGGTGTTCCAGGGCTCGGGCTTTTCCCATGTGCTTTCCAGTGGCATGAATGGCTTTGTCAGCAAGACCGGCCTCGAGGCCGTGGATAAACTGCTGACCCGGGGCGGCGCGCTGAGCATGGCGTTCACGGTTTACCTGTGCCTGTGCGCCGGTATTATCAGCGGGATTCTGGACCGTCAGGGCATCCTGTCCGTGTTGATGAACGGCCTGTTGCGCTACGCCACCAGCATCGGTGGGCTGATTTTGTCGACCACTGTTGCCTGTCTGGCCTTGATGCTGGGCGGGGCGGGGCAGTACTGCACGCTCACCTTGCCGGGCGTGGCCTTCCGTGAGGCGTTCGAGGACCGCGATGTTCATTCCAGTGTGTTGTCCAGAACCATGGAAGACAGCGGCACCATGGTCGGCGCCGTGATTCCCTGGGACGTCTCCGCCGTGTTCTATGCTTCGGTGCTGGGCGTCAGTATGTTCGACTATGGCCCCTACACCTTCATTGCCTATATGACGCCTGTGATTTCCGTTATCTGCGGCTATCTGGGGATTGGCGTGTTTCGTCGCGAGCAAAAAATCCGTCCTTTGGTATTGCGCGCCGCAGCGGTTTGAAAAGAGACGTGAGAATGAACAAGCATTACGATTTTGAGACGCCGATTAACCCAACAGGCCTGAGCCGCTCGAAGTGGGAGTTCGAGTTCGAGCGCAAAGGGCGGGATACTCTGTTGTCCTTTGGCACCGCGGACATGGACTTTGCCTCAGCCCCCGAGGTGGTATCAGCGTTAGTGGCGACGGCCCAGCAAGGCCACTTCGGCTATCCGTACAAGCAGCAGCCCTACCATGAGGCGGTGGTGGGCTATTTGCAGCGCAACTTTCAGTGGGCCATCAACCCTGAGTGGGTGCAGTTTTCCACGGGGGTGTATGCCTCCATGCAGCCGGTGATCGAGGCGTTGAGTGAGGCCGGCGACGAGGTGATATTCCAGCCGCCGGTGCATCACATCTTTGCCGAACTGATCAGTGCGAACCAGCGCGTGGCAGTGGCCAATCCTTTGTTGTTTGACGGGGAAACATACAGGTTCGATTTCGACCAGCTAGAGCAAGTGATTACGGCCAAGACCAGGATCCTCCTGTTGTGCAATCCCCATAACCCGGTTGGGCGAGTCTGGACCCCTGAAGAGCTCGGTCGCTTACACGACATCTGCAGTCGTCACGCAATCCGTGTTGTCTCGGATGAGGTCTACAACGGCCTGCTGTACGAGGGTGTGCGTTTTACCCCGATGGCATCGCTATCCGCCAGTGCGTCGCTGAATACGGTCACGCTGCTGTCGGCGAGCAAGACGTTCAACCTGACGGGGCTCAAACATTCGCTGATGGTTACCGAGAACGAGGCCATCAGGCAGGCAATCGCCAAGGAGCAGCAGCGCAGCAATATGTATTACGGCGGTTCACTGTTTGGCCAAGTCGCCACTGAAACTGCGTTCAGGGAATGCGACCTGTGGCGGGCTGAGCTCATGGCGCATGTGGCCGCCAATTTCGAGTCTCTCTATGAGTTCTTCGGCATTCACTTTCCCGATGTGTACGTTTGCCGGCCGGAATCCACCTATTTCGCCTGGATTGATTGTTCCGGATGGGCGTTGCCCCGTCCTCAGTTGCAGGATTTTTTCGAGGAACATGCCAATATCATCGTGACCTTCGGCCACCTGTTGGGCCAGGGCGGTGAGGGCCACATCCGCATGAACCTGGCTTGCCCGCAGGCTACCTTGAGGGAGGGTTTGAACCGTATACTGGCGGCGTTTGAAGCCTATTAAATTCTCTGTGCGGGGTCCGCTTCCACGTTATGTCGACCAATAAAAAAACAAAACCAGGTGCGGGTCCCGTTAAGTTGACTGCCACTGACCGAGTGATTCTGGAGTCTCACGCAAAAGTGCTGGACGGGCTCGCGGAGTACTTGGGGGGGGGCTATGAATTTGTGCTGCACAGTTTGGAAAATCTCGACGCTTCCGTCATCAAGATCATAAACGGTCACCACACAGGCCGAACGGCGGGGGCGCCGATTACCGACTTGGCGCTGGGAATGCTGGGGAAAATCAATGATGAAGAGGGCGTCGAAGGCATCAGCTATTTTGGTAAAACCCGAAAAGGCGAGCCGTTGAAGTCGACCACTATCATTATTCGCGGCAGCCAAAATCTGCCGATTGGATTGCTGTGCATCAACTTTCATTTGAATACACCGTTGCAGGACATACTTGCCAACTTCGTGCAGATGGGTACCGCGAACGGCAATGGTGTTTCCGAAAACTTTGCGGTGGATGTCCAGGATACGATCATGACGGCGCTGGAGGCCGCCAAGAAGAAAGTCGCTGAAATGACGTTGGCATCACCGAACGCCTACAACAAAACGCTTATCGCTATTCTTGAAGAGCAAGGCGTTTTCAAGTTGAAAGGGGCCGTGGTGGCAGTGGCTGAAGTTTTGGGTGTCTCCAAGAATACCGTGTATATGCATATTCGTGCACTGCAGGAAGATGGCGCGCAGAGCGTCTAAGTTTAACTAACTGAACGTCATAAGTTGGCTTGTCCCGTGAAGGGGTAAGCCAGTAGGTACACCTGTTTCCGTTATTCAGGTTTGTGGCAACTTTCCGCTTGTTGGAGAAGTGCCGTGGAGTGGTGGTGTGTGGGCGTATGAATTGAATGTGGTCAACTTAATAATAAGGAAAATAAAATGTTGAAAAAGCATGTTTGTCTGATTGCAGTGGGTGCGGTAGTTACCGCCCACGCGATGGCGGGGGATCAGGAGGCGGCAAAGGGCTTTGTCGAAGACAGCAGCCTCAACCTGCTACTGCGTAACGCCTACATCAGCCGCGACTACAAAAATGGCGAGACGGATAAGGCGGAATGGGGCCAGGCTGCCATCGGCACCTTCTCGTCCGGTTTCACCCAAGGTGTCGTTGGAGTGGGCGTGGATGCGTTTGGTCTGTATGCGCTTCGATTGGATGGCGGTAAAGGTCGCAGTGGCGGGGGTGGCATCGACTTCTTCAAGCAGGGCGATAGCGGGGATGCGGCGGATAGCCTGTCCAAGGGCGGTGCGGCGATCAAATTCCGTCTCTCCAGCACGGTGTTCACCGTTGGCGACCAGATGCCGAGCCTCCCGGTGCTGAATTACAACAATTCAAGGCTGCTCCCGGAAAGCTATACCGGTACCTTGATCACTTCGAGGGAGGTCCAGGGGCTGGAGTTGAATGCCGGGCACTTTACCGCCGAAACGCGCAAGAGTGCACAAGGTCGTGATAGCGGTGATTTGAAGGCGATCAATGTAGTGGGCGGCAGTTACCAATTTACCGAGCGATTCAAGGTAGCGCTGTATGCATCCGATGTGGAAGACGTGTTGACGAAACAATACGTCAACCTCAATTACGCGCTGGCGCTGAACCCCGGCCAGTCCCTGACCTTCGACTTCAATGGCTACCGCACCAAACTGGACGACGCCTATGCAAGCCAAAGCGGTGCCGAGGGTGACGACAACAAGATCTGGAGCCTGGCCGCCACGTTCGCAACCGGTCCACACGCGTTCACCGTCGCCCATCAACGCAGCACGGGTGACAGTAACCTCGGTTATCCCTATGGCCGCTATCAGAGCGGTGGCGGCGTTGGGGATGGGGGTAACACGGTCGCGCTGGCCAATTCCTTCTGGTCGGATTTCAACGCCAAGGACGAGCGCAGCTGGCAGTTGGGTTATGGGTTTGATTTTGCTGCGCTGGGTGTTCCAGGTCTTACCTACAATGTCGCGTATGTGCGGGGCGATAATATTTCGACGGCCACGACTTCGGAAGGTAGCGAGCGCGAAATTTTTAACCAGTTCAAATATGTGGTGCAAAGTGGGCCGGCAAAAAACCTGAGTGTAAAACTGCGAAGTTCGATCCTGCGCGTTTCCAACAAGTCCTCCGATTACAACAGCAGTGGCAACGAGCTGCGTGTGTTTGTGGATTATCCGATTCAGATTTTCTGATGAGGCCTTAGTGCGTTCATCGGTCTGATCGCGATCAGCTTGCTGACGGCCATGTGCCTGGCGCATCCATGCACATGGCCGTCGTGCTTTTTCAGCCCAATGGGCTTTTTTTACGTTAGCGAGAAGTGAGGGTTATGCGCCTCTGTGTATCGATCAATCCCATCAAGGCGATCGTGGGTGAGTCGGTGTTGGCCTGTCTCATCGCTACGCTCTGTGCACTGCTGATTCATGTACCGGTGTGGGCGATGTTTATCGGCTGGATCACGTTTTTTACCCGTGGGCCTTCTGCGCGCGAGGGGGTGGTTAATTGGGGCTGCGTCCTGGGAGGGCTGAGCATAGGTGTCACGGCCGGTTTGGCGAGTGAACTCATGGCGTCCAGCCTGGGCGCGTTGACGGTTATCCCGGTTGCGCTGGGGGTCACCTTGTTGGTGTTAGCGCTGAAGTGGGTGCCCGTGTTCAATAACGTGCTGGGCTACTTCCTGGGGACTGTCTGCTATTTCGCATCACACCTGCCGCCCTCGCTCTCGACGTTGCTGGATCTGGCCGTGGCATTGTCACTGGGTGTTATTGGCGGCTTCCTGGCCAGCGTGATGAACCGTTATTGGAGTGAAACCGGTATGCGCAGTGCGCGCGGGTGAAACCCGCTGCACTGACCATAGCCATCGCCTATGGTTGGCACCGTATAAGCAGTCTTCATCCGGCCGATAGCGCCGTGGATAATCCCCTGCTGATAGTCATGGGGCAGGAGAATAAGAAAGTGCACATCGCAATACCGCTCGAAACAAGTACCGGTGAAACGCGGGTGGCTGCCACCCCGGAAACCATCAAGAAGCTGATCGGCCAGGGCCACAAGGTCACTGTTCAAAGCGGCGCTGGCATCAAGGCCAGCGTTGTCGACAGTGCCTATGAAGCGGCAGGCGCAACCATTGGCAGCGCCAGCGATGCGTTTGGCGCCGAGCTGATTCTCAAGGTGGTGGCGCCCAGCGACAGCGAGTTGTCGCTGATCAATAGCGGCACCGTGTTGGTGGGCATGCTCAATCCGTTCAGCAACGAAACCATTGCCAAGCTGGCCGGGCAGGGCATCACCGCCTTTGCACTCGAAGCCGCGCCGCGCACCTCGCGGGCCCAGAGCCTCGACGTGCTGTCGTCCCAGGCCAACATTGCCGGTTACAAAGCCGTGCTGCTCGCCGCCCATCACTACCCACGTTTCATGCCGATGCTGATGACCGCTGCCGGTACCGTTAAGGCTGCGCGTGTGTTGATTCTCGGCGCCGGCGTTGCTGGCCTGCAGGCCATCGCAACGGCGAAACGTCTGGGTGCCGTGATCGAAGCGTCTGACGTGCGCCCGGCAGTAAAAGAGCAGATCGAATCCCTCGGCGCCAAGTTCGTCGACGTGCCCTACGAGACCGACGAAGAACGCGAATGCGCCGTCGGTGTTGGCGGCTACGCGCGCCCCATGCCTACCAGCTGGATGCAGCGCCAGGCCCTGGCCGTGCACGAACGCGCCAAGCAGGCCGACATCGTGATCACCACCGCGCTGATCCCGGGCCGCAAGGCACCGACCCTGCTCAGCGCCGAAACCGTCGCGCAGATGAAGCCCGGCTCGGTGGTCATCGACCTCGCTGCAGCCCAAGGTGGCAACTGCCCGCTGACCGTGGCCGATGAAACCATCGTGGAAAACGGCGTGATCATCTGCGGCCCGACCAACCTCGCCGGCGCCGTCGCCGCCGACGCGTCGGCCTTGTACGCACGCAACCTGCTGGACTTCCTGAAGCTGGTCTTCAACAAGGAAGGGCAGTTTGAACTCAACCTCGAAGACGACATCGTCGCCGCGTGCCTGATGTGCCGCGACGGCCAAGTCATCCGCAAAAACGCCTAAGCAGGGATTCAGACGATGGAAGAGCTTATCTCCCCCGGTATCTACAACCTGATCATCTTTGTGCTGGCGATCTATGTCGGTTACCACGTGGTCTGGAACGTTACACCCGCGCTGCACACCCCATTGATGGCGGTGACCAACGCGATTTCGGCGATTGTGATCGTCGGCGCCATGCTCGCTGCGGCACTCACCGTGACGCCACTGGGCAAGACCATGGGCACGCTGGCCGTGGCCCTGGCGGCGGTCAACGTGTTTGGCGGTTTCCTGGTGACGCGCAGGATGCTGGAGATGTTCAAGAAGAAAGCCCCGAAAGTAAAAGAAGAGGCGCCGAAGTAATGAGCATGAATCTGGTCACGACGCTCTACCTGATCGCGTCGATCTGCTTTATCCAGGCCCTCAAAGGCCTTTCGCACCCCACCACGTCGCGACGCGGCAACCTGTTCGGCATGCTCGGCATGGCGCTGGCGGTGCTTACCACCGTGGGCCTCATCTATAAGCTTGGTGCTGAGCTGGCGACTGCCGGCATCGGCTACGTGATCGTCGGCCTGCTGGTCGGCGGCACCGCCGGTTCGATCATGGCCAAGCGCGTGGAAATGACCAAGATGCCCGAGCTGGTAGCGTTCATGCACAGCATGATCGGCCTGGCTGCGGTGTTTATCGCCATCGCTGCAGTGGTCGAGCCGCAGTCCCTCGGTATCGTCAAACACCTGGGCGACGCGATCCCTGCGGGCAACCGCCTGGAACTGTTCCTTGGTGCCGCCATCGGTGCCATCACCTTCTCCGGTTCGGTGATCGCGTTCGGCAAGCTGTCGGGCAAGTACAAGTTCCGCCTGTTCCAGGGCGCACCGGTACAGTTCGGTGGGCAGCACAAGCTGAACCTGGTGCTTGGGCTGCTGACGCTGGGCCTGGGTCTGGCGTTCATGCTCACCGGCAACCTCACGGCCTTCGCCGTGATGCTGGCCCTGGCCTTCGTGCTGGGCGTGCTGATCATCATCCCGATTGGCGGCGCCGACATGCCGGTAGTCGTCTCGATGCTCAACAGCTATTCCGGCTGGGCAGCGGCGGGTATCGGCTTCTCGCTGAACAACTCGATGCTGATCATCGCCGGTTCGCTCGTAGGCTCCAGCGGCGCGATCCTGTCGTACATCATGTGCAAGGCGATGAACCGCTCCTTCTTTAATGTACTGCTCGGCGGTTTCGGTAATGCGCCGGATGCCGGTGCTGCTGCAGGCTCTAAAGAAGCGCGCCCGGTCAAATCCGGTTCGGCTGATGATGCAACCTTCCTGCTGACCAACGCCGACACCGTGATTATCGTCCCGGGCTACGGCTTGGCGGTGGCACGCGCACAACACGCACTGAAAGAGCTGACAGAGAAGCTGACCCATCGCGGCGTGACCGTGAAGTACGCGATCCACCCGGTGGCGGGCCGTATGCCTGGCCATATGAACGTCCTACTGGCCGAGGCGGAAGTGCCTTACGACCAGGTGTTCGAGATGGAAGACATCAACTCGGAGTTCGGCCAGGCCGACGTAGTCCTGGTGCTCGGCGCGAACGACGTGGTCAACCCGGCCGCCAAGAACGATCCAAATTCGCCGATTGCCGGCATGCCGATCCTCGAAGCGTTCAAGGCCAAGACCATCATCGTCAACAAGCGCTCGATGGCCAGTGGTTATGCCGGGCTGGATAACGAGCTGTTCTACCTGGACAAGACCATGATGGTCTTTGGTGACGCCAAGAAGGTCATCGAAGACATGGTCAAAGCCGTCGAATAAAAAAACCGGCCTGCAACGGGCCGGTTTCCTACGTGAGCCAGAGTTATTTAGCGGTCGCCGCAAACCCTGGCCGTGGGATCTTGCCCATCAACATGCAGGACAGCCCGCCATTCACATCGACCTCGGTGCCGCTGATGTAGGACGAGCGCTCACTGAGCAAAAACAGCACGGCGTTGGCGATGTCTTCGGGCGTGCCGATGCGTTGCGTCGCCGTAAAGGCTTCGCGTGCTTCGGTGATGCCTGGGTGGTCGTAATACGCAGCCGTAAGCGCTGTACGAATCATCCCCGGCGCAACGCAATTACTGCGAATGCCGTACGGCCCCCATTCAACTGCGAGCTGCTTGGAGAGCGCCTCCACGGCGGCCTTGCTCGGCGAGTACGCACCGCTGTAGGGCTGGGGAATTTGCGCTGAGATCGAGCTGATATGCACGATGCTGCCGGCACCGGCCTCACGCATCTGGCGCCCGAACTCCCGGGCGCAGAGCAGGTAGCCATTGAGGTTGACCGACAGCAGGGTATTCCAGTCGGCCAGTTCGATATCGGCCAGGTTGGCCGCACGCAGGATGCCCGCAGCGTTGACCAGCGCATCACACCCACCAAACTCTTGGGCGACACGTTCGGCTGCAGCCTTGACCTGGAATTCATCGGCGATATCGCAGGCGATGCTCAACGTACGGCCAGAGTAAGCGTTCAACGTGTGTTGCAACGCTTCACAGCCCTGCAGGTTGCGATCGAGCAGCACCACATGGGCGCCGCTTTCTGCCAGTGCACTGGCGATCGAGGCGCCGATACCACTGGCGGCACCGTTGACGACACAGACCTTGCCGGCAATGCCAAGCCAATCGGTGTGGGTGGAGGAGGGCGTTGTCATTGTTGAATCTCCTGAGGTTGATCGCGAAAAAACCCGAAAAGGACGCCTGTAGTCTTCATGAGTCAGCCGGCGAAGATAAGGGCAGAAACCTGCGCAAAATTGCACTTTTCCTAACTGCGGCTGGATAACTGCAGCCCACACTTCGCGGCAGAACGCCCACGGAATAGACGCTGTTGCGCGGTCGTTACAGCGCCGCTTGACTGCATCGTCAGGTATAGGGCTTGCCTATACAGTCCACTGGATTCGCCCCGTTCATTCCCCCGCAAAAAGGGCGCAACAATGCGCCACGGGCTCCTGATCACTCTGTACCCATGGGCCGGCCACATTGCAGAAGATCGCAGCCAAGACTCGATCCTGCCGTGCCGCTCCTTGAGTGATTGACCCGTCCACCACTCTGCCACGAACTACAATAATTTCAGAGGCGTGCACCATGAACGGTACATCGACAGCAGCCCCCGGCCTGATCGAAGGGCAGGCGGGTAGTGACCCCCATGCGCAACAGAGCAAGTCCAACAGCAAGCCCTTGAATAAAGCCGTGCTCGGCGTGACGCTGGGCAATATGGTGGAGTGGTTCGACTTCGCGCTGTATTCGTCGATGGCGGTATTGATCGGCGACATCTTCTTTCACAGCGAAAGCCGCACCACGCAATTGATTGCGATCTATGCCACCTTTGCCGCCGGCTTCCTGATGCGGCCATTGGGCAGCCTAGTGTTCGGCCCCATCGGCGACCGCTATGGGCGCCGCGCGGCGCTCACCCTCAGCATCGCGCTCATGGCGGTGGCAACCTTCTGCATTGCCCTCATCCCCTCCTATGAAAGCATTGGCATCGCGGCGCCCATATTGTTGGTGGCGATGCGCATGTTGCAGGGGCTGTCCACCGGCGGCGAGTACGGCGGCTCGGTGATTTTTATTGCCGAACATGCCCCGGACAAGAGCCGCAGTTTCCTCACCAGTTGGCTGGAGGTCGGCATCTTGTCCGGCTTCCTGCTTGGCGGTGTGGTGGTCAGTGCGTTGATGCTCGCCCTGGGCGAAGAAACCATGCGGGCCTGGGGCTGGCGTGTGCCGTTTGTGATCGGCGGCTTGCTGGGCATGATCGCCTTGTACCTGCGCCTGAACCTGGAAGAAACACCCATTTTCAAGGAGCTGCAAGAGAACGAACGCAAGCAGGTGGCCAACAAGCGCAGCCTGATGTCGATGCTGGTGGAAGAATGGCCCAACCTGGTCAAGAGCATGGGCCTGGTGGCGATCTATAACGTTTGCTACTACGTGGTGCTGGGCTACATCCCGGGCTACCTGACCAACGAGCTGGGCTACTCCGCCAGCTTCGGCAGCGTGCTGGGCATGGTCGGGACCCTGAGCATGTTGCTGCTGGTGCCGTTCTCCGGGTTGCTGGCGGATCGGGTAGGGCGCAAGCGCCTGATCGCTCTGGGTTGCATCCTGCTGATCGTGTTCTCGATCCCGGCGTTCACCATGCTGCAGACCCACAACGTGGTGCTGGTGTATGTCGCGGTGCTCGGCCTGCTGGTTGCCCAGCTCCTGTTTGAAGGGGCGATGGGCGCCACCCTGGTGTCGCTGTTCAAGGCGCCGGTGCGCTTCAGTGCCCTGGCCTTGAGCTACAACCTGTCGGTGTCGTTGTTCGGTGGTACCGCGCCGTTGGTCAACACTTGGTTGATTGGCCAGACCGGCAACACCATGATCCCCGCGTACTACCTGATCGGCGCCGCTGTGGTGGGATTGGTCGCTATCCTGATGACCGAAGACCGCACCGGTAAACCGATGCCCTGAAGCTGTTTCCTCGTTGCCGGCGACTCGGTTCGCCGGTTTTTTTTCGCCCACAGGATGACGCGCGATGAAACTCTGCTGGATTCACCCCACGGGCCGTAACGCGGCCCTTGAACCGTTGTGGAACACCATCCATGAAACCGTTGGCAGCGCTGTGGCCCAGGGTGTGCAACTGGACTTCCGTTTTCTCGACAACAGCGGCGGCTTTACCCGCTCGCTATACGCCGAGCACCTGAATTCGGTGTTGATGGTGGAAGCGGCGATCCAGGCCCAGGCTAACGGTTACGACGGTGTATTCCTCGGTTGCTGGAATGACCCGTTATGGGAAGCGCGTGAAATGCTCGATATCCCGGTGGCCTCGGTGGGCGAGCAGTCGATGCTGGCAGCGCTCGCCATGGGCCAGCGTTTTGCGGTGATCACCGTCTCGGATAAAACCGCAGCAGCCATCGAGCGCGACATTGTTGGCTACGGCCTGACCGATCGCTGCATTCGCCAGCCAGTGCGCACGATCAAGCCGTACTCCACGGCTGACCTGCTGCTGGAAGCGACCCATTCGCCCGACGCAACGTTTATTCCCCGGCTAGAAGCGGTGGCGCAGCAGTGCATCGCCGAGGGCGCCGATGTGATCCTGGTGGGCTGCGCCTACTACGGCCCCTTGCTGCGTCGCATCGGCTATTGCCAGGTCACGGGGACCAACGTGCCGGTTGTGGATTCTTCGACCGTGGCCCTCAAGTACTTGGAAGCCATGGTGGGCATTGCTCACTGCACCGGCGTGGTGAAGAGCGCGGCAAACCTGTTCGCCGGTATCGATGCTGCGTCCATCGCCCAGGCGCGCAAGGCGTTGGGTTTGGTATGAGGGCGCTGCCCGATGCCTTGCAGCGCACGGTACCGACCTTCAAGCTGTACGGCGAGATATTGCCGTGGGCCACGCCCGAGCCGTTGCACAGCGAGTTGATCAGCGAGCGCAGCGGGCGCCTGGATTGGCATATCCCCAACCATCGCCACGCCGACCTGGTGCACTTTGTGTACTTGCGCAGTGGCGCACTGGTGCTGCAATTGGAAGCGGCGCGGCATGCGTTGAACGGGCCGGCATTGATCGTGGTGCCGGTGATGGCCATCCATGGTTTTGACCTGGAACCGGGTGCGGATGGCTACTCGGTGGCGGTGCACAAAACCTTCCTTGATGAACTCACACCGCCTGGCGAACCCTTCGAGCGCGGCCGCCATCACCCTCTCGCAGGGCAACCCCAGGCGGCCTTACTCGACAGCTTGTTCAGCCTGTTGCACGCCGAATACAGCGAGCCGGGTGTGGGGCGGGATGCTGCTCTGCAGGGCTTGACCCAAGTGTTGGCGGTGCAGATTGCGCGCCTGGTCGGCGTCGGTGATACGCCGCAGCGAGCGTGTGAGAGCAAGGGCCATCACCACTTGCAGCGTTTTCAGAAGCGCGTCGAGCAGTGCTTCAAACAACACTTGGGTATCGAAGCCCTGGCCAATGAGTTGGGCATTACCGGCACTTACCTGAACCAGGTTTGCCAGCGCCTGACTGGCAGCAATGCATTGCACATCCTGCATGAGCGCTTGATGCTCGAAGCCCGACGTCTGCTGATCTACACCACCCTGACCATCAGCCAGGTGGCCGATGAACTGGGCTTTGATGACCCAGCGTATTTCACACGGTTTTTCAAACGCCACGCAGGCATCTCGCCCAAGCTGTTTCGCCAGAAACGCCACGCATAAAAAATGTGCGAGGGGGCTTGCTCCCGATAGCGNNNCGCTATCGGGAGCAAGCCCCCTCCCACAGGTGTTTCTTACACTCTATGAGCGTGAGCTCGGTTCAGTCGGCGACGATCGCGTAGGTTTCAATCTCGACTTTCTGCCAAGGGCGCAGCATCGAGTCCACCTGGATCAGGCTGCTGGCCGGGCGGATGCTGTCGAACACTTCGCTGTGGGCCTTCGCCACCGGCGTTGCATCGTTGATGTCGCGCAGGTAAACCACGGTGCGCACTACGTCCTCGGCGCTCATGCCGGCTTCGGCCAACACCTTGTTCACGGTCACCAGGATGGCCTGGGTTTGCTCGTAGGCATTGCTGTGCTCGTAGTCCGGCGACGCGCACGTGCCGGAGATATGCAGGTGGTTGCCCACTCGCACGGCGCGGGAGTAACCGAATACGGATTCATACTGGCCGCCGGAGGAAATGTTCTGGCGAGTTGCGGTTTTGCTGGTCATGGTAGCTCTCATTTTGGGAGGGGTTTGCCGGTGGAATCTTTGACGAACAGGATCGACACCAGGCCGACCACAGCACCCGCAATCAGGTACCAGGCGGGGATCATCTGGTTGCCGGTGGTGGAAATCAGCCAGGTATTGATCAAGGGTGCAGTGCCGCCGAACAGCGACACCGCGACGTTGTAGCTCAGGGCCAGGGCGCTGAAGCGCACCCGTGCGGAGAACAATGACGTCATGGTCGCCGGCATCGCGCCTTCGAAGAACAACTGCGACAGCGTGAGAATCAGCAGCGCCGCGAGCAGGAATGCAGCGTTGCCGGTGTGCAGCAGCATGAAGCAGGGAAACGCCATCACGATGAGCAACACACAACCGCTGATGATCATCCGATTGCGCCCGAGGCGGTCGGCGAGCAGGCCGGACACGGGGATCAGAACGAGCATGAACAGCGTCGCGGTCATGCCCAGGGACATGGCAAACGACTTGCTGTAGCCCAGCACGTTTTCCAGGTAGCCGGGGATGTAGCCGAGGATGATGTAGTAGGTCACGTTGAACACGGTGACCAGGCCCATGCACTGCAGGATTTTCGGCCACTCATTGACCAACAGGCTGAATAGGCTTTGCTTGGGCGTGTTGGCTTTGTTGAGTTTTTCGCTGGCCTGGATCTCCTTGAACACCGGCGTTTCTTCCAGGCCCAGGCGCAGGTACAGCGCGATCAGGCCGAGCAGGCCGCCAATCGCAAACGGCACGCGCCAGCCCCAAGCCTGCATCACCTCGTCACCCAAACCCAGGGTAAAGAGACTGACCACTGCACCGCCGAGCAGGAAGCCGGAGATATTGCCGAACTCCAGCCAACTGGTGAAAAAACCACGGCGTTTATCTGGCGCGTGTTCGGCGATGAAGGTGCAGGAACCGCCGTATTCGCCACCGGTAGACAGGCCTTGGAGCAGGCGCATCAAAATCAGCAGGATCGGCGCGAAGATGCCGATGCTGTCATGGCTGGGGATAAGCGCAATCGCAAACGTGGCGATGGCCATCAGGCTAATGCTCAGCGACAGTGCCGTGCGGCGCCCGTATTTATCGCCAATCGGGCCGAACACCAGGCTGCCCAGGGGGCGAATCAGGAAGCCGGCGGCGAAGGTGGCGTAGATCGCCAGCAACTGCGTGGTGGGGTTGTCGTCGTGGAAAAAGGTTTTGCCAATGATGCCCGCCAGGGAGGAGTACAGCGCAAAGTCGAACCATTCGACCATATTACCCAGTGTCACACCGACCACGGCTTTGGTCAGGCGCTTGGGAGCGGGTTGGGCCGGCGCACGCGCGGCTGAAAAATCGGGGTGAGACGAGGAAGCGTAAACTTCGCCCATGATATTGCCCTCTGGAATAATTGTAGTGAGGCAGCAGTCAATAGGGAGTCAGGCCCACGTCTGGCGCGTGGGGCCTGCAAGGCAGCGGGTCAGCGCATAAACACACCACCGGCGATGCACAGCGATTCACCGGTTACATAACCTGGCTTGGCGCTCAGTTGCCAGACCCAGTCGGCGATTTCTTCAACTTTGGCGGCACGCTTGAGCGGGATGGAAGCGACAGCGGCTTCGATACGGCCACCGGCGCGGGTGCCTTCGGTGTCGACCCAGCCCGGGGCCAGGGCGTTGACCACGATGTTGTCGTCGGCCAACTCAATGGCCAGCGAGCGCGTCATCGCCACCACGGCCGCCTTGGAGGCGCTATACAGCAGTTGGTTTTTGGACACGGTAAAGGCATCCACCGACGCAAAAAACACGATGGCGCCGCCGCCCGCGGCTTTAAGGTGACGGCTGCCGATGCGCGCAATGTTCAGCGAACCGAGCACGTTGATGTCGAAAATCTTGCGGTACAGCGCTTCGTTGAAGCTGTCCAGGGACGAGGTAGGGAAGATCCCGGCGGCGTTGATCACGGCCCGCAAGGGCGCCTTGCTGTCGAGGGCGGCGTCAATGGCATCGGTCAGGGTGTCTTCGCGAGTGATGTCGCCGACTACCGGGGAAAACAGTGCGCTGGCGGCTTGTTTGCTGGGGGTCACATCGACGGCGACCACATGCCAGCCTTCATCCTGGAAGCGTTGTGCGACGGCCTGGCCCATGCCTGAGGAAGTGCCCGTGATGATGACGCTGGCGTTCGGTGCATTGTTCATAGTGGGTATCCGATCAGGCGAGTTGAGGTTGTGGGGCAGGAGCGGGCAGGGCCAATTCGAGGACGTCCAGTTGGTTCTGGGTTTCCTGGTAGTTGGCCAGCCATTCACGTTTGACGATGTCGATGCGCGAGTCGGCGGTTTGCAGCTGGGCGAACTTGGCGGCGAGGCCTTTCATGCCTGAGGCGCGCAGCTTGAGGAAGCGCATCACCAGCTTGGTCTGCTCGCAATACACCGGCCATTGCGGGCCACGTGGCGCGCCCAGGCCGATGTAGAACAGCCCTTCAAGGTTAGTCGGCAGGGTCATCGCGGCGGTGCGCAGCGGGGCGCCGTCACGCCATTGCAGCAGGCTCTCATCGAGGAACGGCAAACGCGTGTTGAAGCCGGTGGCCCAGAGGATGGTGTCGTAGTCGGCCTGGCTGCCATCGGTGAAGGTCACGGTCTTGCCTTCAATGGTGTCGATGCCTGGCGCGACCTTGATGCGACCGTGCTGAATCCAGTACAGCAACAGGGTGTTGACCACCGGTGGCTGCGCGTCCAGGTCATAGGTTTCCGGGGCTGGCAGGCCAGGGTAATTCTTGTGGGTGCCGACGCTGGCCATGATCAGCATGTTCATGATCATGTTCTGTTGTTCCGGCGCCAGTTGGCCGAGCAACGGCAACTCGCCACGGGGCAGGCCGAACACGGTCTTGGGTTGGAACAACTGGCCACGGCGGATCGCGATGGTGGTGTCCAGGCGCGCCTGTGCAGCATCCACGGCGAGGTCGCAGCCGGAGTTGCCGAAGCCCACCACCAGCACCTTGCCTTTGATCTGCTGCACGTTGCGGTATTCGCCGGAGTGAATCGAAATTCCGGTAAACCGCTTGCCGACTTCCGGCACCTTGCAGTCCCACAAATGCCCGTTGGCGACCAGCACGCCGGCGTAGCGCTTGGTGGTGCCGTCGGCCAGGGTCACGTCCCAACCGGCTTCACCGTTGTCGCCCAAAGGCTTGATGGCGCTGACCGCAGTGTTGAAGGTGATTTTTTCACGCAGGCCGAACTGGTCGGTGTAGGCGTTCATGTAGGTCTTGATCTGGTCGCGGCTCGGGTACACCGGGTAGTCGGCGGGCATGGGGAAACCGTCGAAAAACGAGCTGCTTTTGGGCGTGATCAGGTGCAAGGCATCGTAGTCGGTGTTCCAGTGGCCGCCGATCTGTGCGGACTTTTCAAAACAGTCCACCTGAAAGCCCGCGTCGGTCATGGTCTTCAAGGCGGCGAGGCCTGCGGCGCCGGCACCGATGATGCAGTAGCGTGGTTGATTGGACATTATGACTCCCCATTACTCGAACGTTGGAAGCGCCTATTGTTGGCGTCCGTGGAATGAGTATCCGGTCAAGGGCTGAGCGGATGAATGGGGCAAGTCATGTGCGTCCTATAGGGATCGCCTATAGCTAGAACGACTCCAGGTGTGCGTAGCGGTTCTGGATACGGCTCAGGTGCGTGCGCATCAGGTTGAGCAGCACGCGGGTCGGCGGCGAGATGGGCGTGTCGTGGCGGTGAATGAAGCCAAACACCTCGAAGATCGCCGGGGTGATCGGCACCCAGCCGAGGCGGTCGTTGAAGCCCAGGTGGTGCAGGATCGGCCGCGTTGCAATCACATCACCGAGCCCGCGCGCGGCCAGCTCGAAACCGGTGATCTGGTGCTCGACCTCGATGATCGGGTCGAGCACTTCGCCGCCCTTGGCCGCCAGTTGCGCCAGCAGGCGGCGAATCGGGTCGGCCGAGCGCCAGCGTGCTTCGGTGAGAATCAGCGGCGCCACGGCCAGGTCATTGATGGTCTTGGGGCCTTTGAGCCGTTCCGGGTCGGCGCTGATATACCCCACCTGGGCCGACCACACCGGCTCGCTGACCGTCAGGTTCTGCTGCTTGATCGGCAGCATCACCAGGCCGGCTTCAATCTCGCCCTGGCTGACCAGCTCGGCGATCTCCGACGAGTTGTAGCCGACAATCTTGATGCGCATGTCCGGGTGCAGCGTGCGGAATTCTTCGATCAAGTCGGTGAGAAAATAGTGATGCGCGGTGCCAAAGGTGCCGAAGCTGGCCACCCCGCCAGACAATTCCCGCACGGCCTGCACGGCCTCATACCCCTGGCGGGCCGAGGTCACCATGCCCTGCGCAAACGGCTGCAGACGCCTGCCGGCCTCGGTCAACATCAACCGGCGGTTGGTGCGGATAAACACATGGGTGCCCAAGTGCTCCTCCAGCCGCAGGATCTGCTCGGAGAGTGAGGGTTGGGAAATGTGCAGGCTCTCGGCGGCCTTGGAAAACGTACCGTGCTCGATAGCGGCGAGAAAGTAGTTGAGCTGTTGCAGTGTCATAGGGCTGACCATCACCAATTTTGCACAACATGGCATACATCGGGCGTATCGCGAAGCGGCGTGAGGCTATTGTCCTGAATACCCGTCCTCTTCCCAAGTGAAAATCGTCCTTCCATTTGACACATCTTGAATCGCCCCGGATTTTCTAGACACCTTTCAAGCTCATTGCGTAACGCTTTTCAAACTCTATCGGTGACAGCTGATTGTTGAAACCATGCCGGCGTTTTGCGTTGTAGAACATCTCGATGTAATCGAACACATCACTACGAGCATCTTCCCGCGTGGTGTAGATTTTCCGCTTGATTCGTTCCCGCTTTAGAAGCTGGAAAAAGCTCTCGGCCACGGCGTTGTCATGACAGTTGCCTCGGCGACTCATGCTGGCAACTAAATTGTTCGCCTTCAAAAAGCTGCGCCAATCGGTGCTGCTGTACTGGCTGCCTTGGTCGGAGTGAACCATCACCTCCTGTTTCGGTTTACGCCTCCAAACCGCCATCAATAACGCATCAATGGCCAAATCACTGGTCATTTGCGACTTCATTGACCAGCCAACGACCTGACGAGAAAACAGATCCAGGACCACAGCCAAATACAGCCAGCCCTCATAAGTACGAATGTAGGTGATGTCGGTGACCCAAACCTTATTGGGTTCTACGACATCGAACTGGCGCTTCAGCAAATTGGGTGAGGCAACCGCTGGCTTACCGCCGTACTTTCCAGGGCGTCGTCGATACCCTGTCTGAGAGCGCAGACCCTCAAGACGCATCAGCCTCGCCACACGATGCCGACCACAATCTTCACCGACCTCGCGCAGATCGTCATGAATTTTGCGCTAGCCATAAACTCCGCCGCTCTCCAGCCATGAATGCTTGATCAAACCCAGCAATCGCTGGTCGTCTTTAGCGCGTGCAGATTGCGGCTCAGACAACCAAGCGTAATAACCACTGGGGTGGACTTTCAGCGTCAGGCAAAGCCGTCGTATGGAATAGTCGCCTGCTCGCTGCTTGATAAAGGCGTACTTCAGCCGCACTCCTTGGCAAAGTACGCGGCGGCCTTTTTAAGATGTCTCGCTCTTCAGTGACCCGCTTGAGTTCCGCTCGCAGACGACGCAGTTCAGCGTGCTGATCATCGTCCTGCTGCCGCTCCTCTTGAGGTTTGCTGTAGCGCTTTATCCAGGCATAGAGGCTATGCGTCGACACGCCAAGACGTGCCGCTACATCAGCGACAGGCAGCTTCTTTTCAGTCACTTGATTGACCGCTTGGGTTTTGAATTCTTCGGGGTAACGCGGGTTGCTCATGACACCTCCTAATTGGCCTCAGTTTAAGGCAAAGAGGTGTCTACGAAACCAGGGGCGATTCAGTTTACATAGCTTGTTAACCAACTACGGCTGTTATCTTAGGTCGACCAAGTTTAGGCCTTAAAGGAGGCATATAACCTGGCTCAGGGCAGTAACCAAGTGCTGTTTGGGGTGGTTGAACGGATTCCGACTGCATGGCATTGTTCCAGAATCGGCAGAATGTAGGTGATGTTGGTACGCCCCGGCTTGCCTTCTGCTCGGTAACGAGCAGCCTGGCAAAGTGGGCCGGCTTTTTCGTACGTATGGTTAGAGCTGATTTCCACCGCTTGTGCTTGGCCGAAATGATTGTTTCCGGCGAGGTAGTCCAACGTTTGCTGGAAAGCTGCTCGAGTCAGCGCCAACTGCGAGTCTTCCGATCCGGTCTCAATCATAACGCGATTTGCATCAACGGTCGTAATACGGAAACGGGCGCTACGCGACGGTGTTTGCAGCTCCTTGCCCTGCAGGCGGCTGATCAATGCCCAGAGAGTGTTGTCGACTTGAATTATGTGCTGCATGGGATAAATTCCTTCGTTGCTGAACGGACGCTAGCTTTAACCTGAGGCGACTTATGGAATCTTGATACCCAACGCATTCAGCGATGGAGTATCCATCCGGCCATTCACGGTCAGCCCACTGTCCATCTGAAAGGCCATCAACGCACCACGTGTCGTCTTGCCCATCACCCCATCAATGGTGCCTTGGTAATACTGGCGCACCATCAGCGCGGTCTGCACACGGGTGACCAGGTTGCTTTTCTGCTCATTGGTCGCGCGGCTCTTAGGCGTGCTCGAACTTGTCCCGCTGGTAGTGCCAGACGACTGATAAAGGCTGTTGCTGCTTGGGGTGCTGCTCGAAGCACTCGGCGCGCTGTAGCTTCGGGTGCTGGTAGCGGGTGGGCTGTAGTAGCGAGGTGCGCTATAGCCACCCGAGCCGCTGTAGTGAGAACTGTGCGAGCTGTGGGAGCTATGTGAACTGTGCGAGCGATGTGCCGCATAGATGTTCACGGCGTCTGGCACATTGAGCGTATCGGCAAATACCGGGGGTTGCAGCTTGTCGGAAGGCTGCCAGTTCGCATCGGCGAGCGACATATTGCCTGCCTGTGCCAGGGTGGTACCTGCCATCGGCAGCAGGGTGATCCCACTGATCAGGACTTTCCAGCGGTCAAGCAATTTCACTGTGCACTCCTTGCGTAGGCGCTAAAGGCCTCTGTCGATAGTTGTCGTACGCCGCGGCTCTGCCAGCGGTCGGTGTGGGATTTGAAGAAGCCGGAGCAATGTTTGACGGCTGCGCAATGCTGGCAGGTATCGATGAACAGGTTCTTCCAGTCCGAGATGCTCTGCCGGGCGAAACGCGAGAGGTGGGCCGGGATCAGGCACAGGGGCAGGTTGTAGATCGAAACCGGCACTCCGCGGTTGAACAGGAAATACACGGCCTGGCTCAACGACTCCTGATAGTCCAGCGGGTCAATCCACAGATCTTCGTAGTTTTTCCTGGCCAGGCCGGTGCTTTCGATACCCATCAGCGCAACATGCCGCACGAAGGACAGGTTCCTGAACACGTAGTGGGCGAGCTCTGGCAAGCGTGGCGCGGTCAGGCGATTGAGCACCACGCGTATCTCGATGATCTGGTTGGCGCGCGCCAGGTTGTAAAGGCCTTGCAGGGTTTCGCTAAACGCGCCGGGAGCCTGCACCACATGGTCATGGTCTTCGGCATTGTCGGCATACAGCGGGATGCCCCAGCTCAACTGAGGGTGACCGATGGAAGAAAGCGCAGCGATCCAGCTCGGGGCTTGGAACAGACGCCCGTTACTGAGCACATGAATGGATTTCTGCGGCAAAACGGCTTTGCACTTGGCCAGAATTTCGAGCAGGCCATCGCGATAAAGCGTTGGTTCTCCGCCGCTGATTCCCACATTTTCCTCGCCCTGGTCCATCAGGTCGATTAGCCGTAGGTTCTCCTCGATATGCCAACGGTCATCAATATCTTTGGGCGGCTGCGAGCACATTAGACAGAGGCTATTGCAACGATCGGTCATAAACAGCAGGTTGCTGTCCGAGCCTCGTCGATAGAGCACTCGCACCAAAGCGTTGCCGGGTGTGATGGCAATGACATCGCCGGGCTGCACGACATCCGCATCTTTGGGTGTGTGCAGGTGTAGCTGCGCGCTATCGAAGTCGCCAATCAATGGCTCTGGGGTCAGGAATCCACCCACTGGCAATGAAAGCAAGTTCGGGCTTCTTAGCCTTTCTTGGTTTGGTAGCCAAAGTAGCAGATCACCGAAGTCAGCGTTTCCGGCACAAACAGCCAAGCCTTGTTCGATGAACTCATCCAGAGTGATGACCTTGAGCAGTTTCGGCTCATTAAGATGATGGATTTCGAAGTGGGTATCTTTGCGTAGCATCGCCATCAGCCCCTGTAACCCGGAAATCGAACATCGTTGTAAGAGCGCCTGTTCAACCAAGACAGCAGCACCCTTTGGACGTTGTCGTCGCCATCGCAAAGCAGGCCGAAAAGATGTTTCAGCAGCCCCATGTTCTTTTTGCAGAAGCTGCTGAACACTCGGTGTCCGATCGGGTCGGCTTGGCGGGCATAGTGTTCGATAGGGTCGGCACCACAGTACGGGACAAGTGCGCAGTCGGAGCAGCCCGGCAGCGCCTCTGCTACACCACTGGCGAGCAACGCATTCATAACGGGCGATGCGAGTAATTCAGACAAGGGTTGGTGTACGGTGCCGAGCCTAAAGCCTTCTTCACCCATCTCCAGCAACATTCGGGCTTCGTCCGCTGGATAGACGTAACCGTCATAGTTGTAAACCAGCGCCGCAGTGCCAGCGCCAGCAGGGGAGCGGAGGTCTACATAGCCGGAGGAGAAGGGTGTCAGGATATTCTTCAGCAACAGGCTCGTATAACTCTCTGAGAGGTATACGCCCTGTTGGTTGATATGCAGCAAATAGGCCAGTGCCTTCTTGTAGAAGGCTAGGTATCGCTCAATAGGGTAATCAAGTCGATGGGCACTCTTGGTGGCAAACCCATAAGGGCTCAGAGGTCGAAGCGAGATGCTGGAGAAGCCCTGGCTTACATACTCATCGATGATCGCTTCAGGCTGTTCGAGGCTTCTTGAAGTCAGCGTGGTCAGCGCGGAAACTGCATCATGGCCAAAGCGTTCACGGACCCACTGGATGCCTTTTACAGTGCGCTCGTAGGAGTCTCGTGACGGGGTAGGGCGGTTGGCATTGTGCAAGGGCGCCGGCCCATCGAGCGAGGTCGAAAACTGGATGCGATATTCTTCTGCGAAGTCGAGTATTTCCTCCGTCAGGTGGTGCAGTGTGGTGGTGATGACGAACTGGATATCCCGTTGTTCGACCACGTTCCGTTCGACGACCCATTCGACAATCTGGCGGACGCGCTCGAAGGCCAGAAGCGGCTCGCCACCCTGAAACTCCACAGTCAGGGCGGGAGCGTTCGATTCGAATAGGCGATCGACCGCCGCCTGTGCATCCGTTTCCGACAGGTCGTGGCCGGATCCTCCCAGAGGGGCCCGCGACACCTGGCAGTACTGGCAGGTGTGGTTGCAGCGCAATGTAACCACGAACAAGTGCAGTGCAGGGCCCTGGAAGAGGAAGTCCTTGCGGCTGCGATACTGCGCGGCCATTTCCGGGAACGGGTCGTGGCGGCCTGGTTCATAGATGAAGTGGCGGGCCAGCAGGTCCTTGTAAAAAGGCGTACTTGCTTGAACTTCGAAGTAACTGAGGGCTCGTAATTGAGCGTCGTTCACGTGCATGTACTCACCGGTATCGGAGGTGAGCAGGATGTCACGGTCATGTCCCGTGTTCATGCGCATGAATCGAAAAGGCAGCAAGCGGTAGTGCTTGGAATCTGTCGCAATTAGTGTCACTGCGAAATCCCACATCCAGCGAGCGCGGCTCGAGCCAGTACTTCGCGCAACCCTGTAGTTTCGCGGTTGATATGGTCGCGGAGGGCGAAGTCGTTCAGATGCTGGAGGATCAGCGAGTGAGCCTGCTCCGGGGAAAGCGTTAGCCTAACTTCAGCGGGGCGGGCCGTGAGGCTTATCTGATTGGCTTCAATACCGACCTGGATCGCGACAGTGTCGGCCAGGGAGTAAGCGGCGCGTTGCACCACGCTGAGCGGGTAGGCTGCGCTGTCGAGTTTCAGCGTGACTGGCCATGTCATCGGAACCGGTCCTTCAAGTCCGTTGGGAACGTGTGGATTTTGCCGGTTGCCAAGGCATTATGCCATCATAATTTTTTACATTTGCACGCATTTGTTCAGCGTGGTGGGTGGTGCGTTCACTAGGGCTCGGTCATTGATATGGGTAGGGGCGAGGATCCACATCTCCCTTAGTGTATCCATCCTCATCAATAGCCCACTTGGCCCAAGGCTGGGGGCATCCTTTTCAAACCATCCAAAGCATGCCCTCAAATGTGCCCCCAACGTAGCAATCCACTGGAAGTGAATGGAGCTCCGTGGTTTGTGGAAAGGCAGAAATGATCAGCCGAACAGTCTGCCAGACGCCCCCCTAAAGACTGTCAGGATCCCCAAAAAACATCTGAATCCGCGACCTTAACCAACGCTCCCCCGGATCATTGTCCTGTGACCCACGCCACGCCATGTGCAACTCAAACGTGCGCACCGGCAGTGGCGGCTCCTCGGCCCGCAAACCACCTGCAGAGGTCAGCGCTTCTGCGGCATAGTCCGGCACGGTCGCGACAATATCGGTACCCGCCAGCAACGTGCCCAACCCGTTGAACTGCGGCACTGCCAGCACCACATGGCGCTTGCGGCCCAGTTTCTCCAGTTCTTCATCCAGAAACCCGCTCAAATCCCCGGCGAACGACACCAGGGCATGGGGCCGAGCACAGAAGTCGTCCAGGCTCATGGAGCCGGGCATGCTGTCGGCCCGCAGCAGCATCGGCTTGCTGCGGCGCAGTACCTTGCGCTTGGCGTTGGCCGGCAAGTCGGTGGTGTAGCTCACGCCAATCGAGATTTCGCCGGAGGCCAGCAGGCCCGGCATCAGGATGTAGTTGACGCGACGCACCACCAGCACGATGCCGGGAGCTTCGGCCCGCAGGCGTTTGAGCAGCAGGGGCAGCAGGGCGAATTCGACGTCGTCCGACAGGCCGATGCGGAATACGGCGGTGCTGGTGGCCGGGTCGAACTCGGACGCGCGGCTGACGGCCGTGGAGATCGAGTCCAGGGCCGGGGAGAGCAGGGCGAAGATTTCTACCGCACGGGCCGATGGCTCCATGCTGCGCCCGGTACGCACAAACAACGGGTCGTCGAACAGGCCCCGCAGGCGCGACAACGCGGCGCTGATGGCCGGCTGGCCCAGGAACAATTTCTCGGCAGCGCGGGTCACACTGCGCTCATGCATCAAGGTTTCGAATACGATCAACAGGTTGAGGTCGACACGACGCAGGTCGTTACGGTTCATCTTGTGTCCCAGGCGGCGTCAGTAAACTTGACGGGAGCGGTCATATAAGAACAATGACCGGCATGAATCTTACGGGGAAAGGCTGGTACTCTGCACCGGCTAATTCAGTTTTCCTACATGGCTTGGTACGTTTTCCGTATGTGCGGAATCAATGACAGGCATGTCGACTATTAACGGCGACCGGTGGTCTTGCTCCGAAAGCCCAGATAGAGTTCATGGCAATAGAGGTTACTTTGACGAGGTTTGCGATGTCCCGCACGATCCGTTTTCACAAGTTTGGTCCGGCCGAGGTGCTCAAATGCGAAGAGCATGCAGCCGCTAAGCCCGCACCGGGCGAAGTGCAGGTGCGCGTCGAGGCGATTGGCATCAGCTGGTACGACATTCTGTGGCGCCAGAACCTGGCGTCGTCCCATGCCCGCCTGCCATCAGGCCTGGGTCATGAAATGGCCGGCGTGGTTGTGGCCGTTGGCGAAGGCGTTGACGACCTGAATGTAGGTGACAAGGTCGCCAGTTTCCCGGCCGAGAGCCCGAATGATTACCCGGTGTACGGCGAACAGATCGTCCTGCCGCGCTCGGCCCTGACCCGGTACCCGGATGTCCTGAGCCCGATCGAAGCCAGCGTGCACTACACGCCGCTGCTGATTGCCTACTTTGCGTACATGGACCTGGCACGAGTCAAACCCGGGCAATTCGCCCTGGTGACGGACGCCAGCCACTGCGCCGGCCCCTCGTTCGTGCAACTGGGCAAAGCCCTGGGTGTGCGGGTGATTGCTGCAACCAAGACCAGCGACGAGCGTGAATACCTGCTGTCCCTGGGGGCGGAGAAGGTTATCGTCACCGAAGAACAGGACCTGCTGATGCAAGTCAACAAGTTCACCGACAACCGCGGCGTGGACGTGGTGTTCGATGGCTTGGGTGGCCCGCAGATGTCGTTGCTGGGTGATGTGTTGGCGCCCCGTGGCAGCCTGGTGCTGTATGGCCTGCAAGGTGGTAACCAGACGCCATTCCCGGCCTGCGCAGCCTTCCAGAAGAACATTCAGTTCTTTGTGCACTGCATCGGTAACTTCACCGGCAAACCGGAACTGGGCATCATCCAGGACCAGGTGGCCTTGCAGCGTGCCCTGCGTGACATCAACCAACTGACGGCCGACAAGGTACTGGTACCGCTGAAAACCACGGTATTTCCGTTCAGCCAGTTCGTCGAAGCGCACCGTTACATGGACGAATGTCCATGCCGTGAGCGGGTTGCCTTGCAGGTAGAAGCTGTTTGATCTGTGGGAATATTCTCAAGCGAGTCTTCCTGCCCCCGGGCGCATGGGGTAAATGCGCCATTTGACAGGATTTAACCTGCCGACTGTTTGACCCGGGATTCAAGGCCTTGAGCCCGGTAAATCACCCGCTTCCCCCTGACGCCGCCCTGAATCCCAGCGCGGCGTTGTCGTGTCTGGACGATCCCGACCCTTGGCGCGTGCTCATCTGCACTGGTTTTAGCCCAGGTTCTGTATCTGTTAATCATTATTCAAGCGCTGATAATTGCCCCGTCACTTTCATCTCAAGGATTGAGCAATGATTGAATATCTGAAACTACTCCGCGCATCCGTTAAGCCCAATAACGTTTCGTATGCCCGCTCATGCGGAAAAGCATTATTAAAGTTGGTTGCGTCAGATGCTTCTTTAGTTTGTAAGTTAAAACAGGGTAGGAAGTTGTAAGAGCCTTCCTAAGACCGCCCGCTTGAGCTCTGCGCCTCGACTGCTTGGCGCTTGTCCGGGACTGGAAGCCCCGATACGCCGATTGGCGGGCATGGTCCGGTGCTAATCTCGATTAAATGTCACATGTTGCAATAGACAACACCCCCTATGGAAACAACAGGTCTGGCAAATACCGTTAACGGTTGCCCGAAACTGATATTTCAACTCAGGTAGTAGAACTATGAGCGCAATTCACGAGCAAGCCATGAACTATGTCTATCAACAAGTACTGCAACGCTTGGTAGGGCATTTCTCTCGAACAGAGCGCACTTCGCTGCAATTGTTGATTCAACGAATCGTCGTGGCGGCAGGCGGCATTGAGCGGCTCGGTGAGTACAGGGTGTTGGTCGCCCACGGCACCGGCCCCGGCAGCAGCTACGTCCTGACCTTGCTGCGTGCGGCACAACTGACACTCGCGGGCCGCACGCCCCGGACCTTTCAATTGCGCGTCGCCACCTTGCGCCATGCCGGCATGACGCAAACCGCGCTGGACACCCTGCATCGCGGCTACAGCGCGCTGTTCCTGCATGATGACCCTCGGGTGGAACTGCTGATGGTGGAGAATCAGGAGGTGTTGCCGTTCAACCACCTGCGACCGGCAGCCGCTACAGCGCGCGACAGCAGCCGGCGCAACCTGTTGATGGTGGGGCATATGACGTCGGCGGACCTTGGCCAGACGCTGTGCAGTGACGCTTACCTGGCCCTCGGCGACTTTTACCAGCGCGTGACCACATGGAACGGCGGGGTGCATGCGCTGGTCAGCGGTGATTCCTCACGCAAGCAACGGGCGTACCTGGCGTGGCTGAAGAAGGCGGCGCTGTCGGCCAGCGTTGTGGTGCCCGCGCGGCAACCCCGGGTGCTCAGCGGACTGTTCGCGCGCATGGATGAGTGGAGCGACGGGTATTACCGAGACCTGTACGGCGAGCACTACGCCGACGGTACCCCTGAAGACAAGGACAGCCACCGCCATCTCGCCTACATCTGCGTTGCGGACCTGATGGAGGCGGTCGACTACGCGTCCGGGCCGTTGCTGCGGCAGTTCCTGGCCTATCAGACGGACGAGTTTGGCTTTCATTTCAGCCACCCGAGCCACGTGAACCCGCTGCTGATGGCCCACCTGCGGGGCCTGCAGGCAGAGTCCCTGCGGGAACTGGACTATGAGGAGGGCGTCCTGGGGTTTGTACAGCAGGCCACGCCGTTCATGCGACGCAAGCAGATTAGCGAACACCTGATTGCCCGGGCAGCCACTGCCGAGGGTCGCGCCTTGTCTGCCGGGTACGCCCACGAGTTGTTTGGGCTGGAGGAAAGCCAGCTGAATTGCCTGATGTTCTCGCCGTTTATCCGGCACGGCGAGCGCCTCGAAAGCTTTTTGCGCCAATGCCATCCCGGCATGCTGGTGGCACTCCCTGAGCTGCACAAGGCACTGCAAGGCAAGCCGGTGGCCGATATGTTGGCGCAATGGGTGACCGACGTCAGCGGGCTACCGCTCGACTTGCTCCAACATCTCTATCGCAAGCGATCCGCCACTATGGTGCCGCAGTCGGACACGCCGGCCATGGCAACCTGCCAGCTGTCAGGGCGTTAAGGGGGTGGCGCCGAGTGTAACGGCGGGCGAAGCGCGATGAGCCTCAAGGACGACCGGCAAACCGAGTTCGCCTACCAGGCGGTGTATCGCTACATGATCAACCTCATCAGCGAGGTCGGCGCCGAGGCCCGGGTGAAATTGCCCTCATTGCGCCAGCTGTCGGTGCGCCTGAATGTGTCGATCTCGACCATTCAATACGCGTATTCGCTGCTGGAGAAGGAAGGCCGGGTGTATTCGGTGGCCAAGTCGGGCTATTACGCCTGGCCGGTGTTGAATAAACCGCCAGGCAGCAACGGTGGCGACCTGCTGGAGCGTCTCTACGCCAGTGCGCGCCGCCCGGGCATGCTGGTGCTCAGCGCCGATGAACCGGCACTGGGGGCGTCTCTGGACGGGGCACTGTTGCTGCTGGAGCGTGAATTGTTGCGTCACTACCCGCGCCATTTGCAGCCCTGGTCGCAGCCGTGTGGCGTCTGGGAACTGCGCGCGGCCCTCGCGGCCCGCTACACCTCGTCGCCGACGCGCTGTTGGCAGGCGGACGAGGTGTATATCGGTGCCGATCTGCGCGGGGTGCTCGAAATCCTGATTGAGGTGCTCGGGCTCAAAGGCGCCGCCGTCATCGTCGAGTCACCCTGTGATTGGCTGATTCTGCGGCTGTTGCAGGGGGCGGGCGTAAGGATCATCGAACTGCCTTTTACGGCGCAGGGCGGCCTGGACCTGATGCTGCTAGAACAATTGCTGACCCACGAGCCGGTGCAATTGGCGCTGTTGTCGTCGGGCGTGAGCCTGCCGTCAGGGATCGCGCTGCCCAACCCTGACCGCATGCAGTTGGTGGGGTTACTGAACCGGCATGGCTGTTGGCTGTTAGAAAATGACAGCTATGGCGAACTGGGCTTCGAGCAGCCGATCAGCCCACTGCGAGACCTGGCCAACCCCGAGCGGCTGATGGTGTTTTCCACCTTCGAGAAAATGCTCGGCCCGGAGGCGCCCTTTGGCTACTTGCTGTCGAGTCATCTCAGCAGTGAGTTGCAACGCCAGTTCCTGCTGCGCGCATTCTGCCTGTCGCCTATCCGCCAGCGGGCGATTGCGCGGCTTTATCAAAGCGGGCGGATCGACCAGCACCTGCGGGACTTGCGACCGCAACTCAAGGAGCAGGCCCGGCTGATGAGCCTGCGCCTGGATGAGCACCTGGGGGATCAGGTGACCTACCGGATGCCGGCGGCTGGCGCGACCTTCTGGTTGCGCTCGCGGGCGGCGGTGGACATGCGCCAGGTGTTTCAGCGGCTGCTGGGCCGGCAGGTGGTGATCGCGCCGGGGGAGTTATTCAGCATCAGCGGTCTGCACTGCCAGCATCTGCGGCTTAGCCATACCTTCGACGGGGCGCATAACCTGGGGAATGCTCTGGGTGACCTGGCCCTGGCGTTGAAGCAGGCGCAGACCGAATAAGAATGAAATTTCGCTGATTGTTGTAGGATTTATAACGTCGCGGAGCAGTCCAACTCCCAGTAAACTGCACTCTTTTTCCGAATCCTTCTCTTTCAGAGGTTTATGCATGACTCTCAGTCCTTTTGCGGGCAAGCCGGCACCAGCTCAACTGCTGGTAGACATCCCGCGACTGGTAACGGCCTATTACACCGGCCAGCCTGATGCAGCGATCTCCACCCAACGCGTCGCCTTTGGTACCTCCGGGCACCGGGGCAGCTCGTTCGACCTGAGCTTCAATGAATGGCACGTGCTTGCCATCAGCCAGGCGATTTGCCTTTACCGTGAAGCCCAGGGCATCGACGGCCCGTTGTTCGTCGGTCTGGACACCCACGCGCTGTCCACGCCAGCCGGCGCCAGCGCCCTGGAAGTGCTGGCCGCCAATGGCGTGCACGTGATGCTCGCCGAAGGCGATGAGTACACCCCGACACCGGCGATTTCCCACGCCATTATTTGCTACAACCGCGGCCGCACCAGCGGCCTGGCCGACGGCATCGTGATCACGCCGTCCCATAACCCGCCACAAAGCGGCGGCTACAAATACAACCCGCCCAACGGCGGCCCGGCCGATACCCACATCACCAAGTGGATCGAAGCAAAGGCCAACGAACTGCTGGGCAACAAGCTGGCCGGGGTCAAGCGCATCACCCACGCCCAGGCGCTGAAGGCCGACACCACCCATCGCCACGACTACCTCAACACCTACGTGGCCGACCTGGTCAACGTCATCGACTTTGATGCGATCCGCAGCGCTGGCCTGCGCCTGGGCGTTGATCCACTGGGTGGAGCAGGGGTGCGTTATTGGTCGGCCATCGCCGAGCATCACCGCCTGAACCTCGACGTGGTGAACACCGAAGTCGATTCGACCTTCCGCTTCATGAGCGTCGACTGGGACGGCCAGATCCGCATGGACCCGTCCTCCAGCTACGCCATGCAAGGCTTGATCGGCCTCAAGGACCGTTACGACGTGGCCTTTGCCTGCGACCCGGACCACGACCGCCACGGCATCGTGACACCGTCCGGTGGCTTGCTGGCGCCGAACAACTACCTCGCGGTGTCCATCGACTACCTGTTCCAGAACCGTCCTGAGTGGCGTGCGGATGCGGCCGTGGGCAAGACCGTGGTCAGCAGCGGTTTGATCGATCGCGTCGCCAAGCGCATTGGCCGCCGCCTGTACGAAGTGCCGGTGGGCTTCAAGTGGTTTGCCGATGGCCTGTTCGATGGCTCCCTGGGTTTTGGCGGCGAAGAAAGCGCCGGGGCCTCATTCCTGCGCAAGGACGGCAGCGTCTGGAGCACCGACAAGGACGGCCTGATCCCGGCATTGCTGGCGGCAGAGATGACCTCGCGCAAAGGCCAGGACCCGAGCCAGATCTACCGTGGGCTGACTGACGCGCTGGGTGAACCCTTCGCAATCCGCGTCGACGCCAAGGCCACCCCGGCGCAGAAAGCCTTGCTGGGCAAGCTGTCGCCGGACCAGGTAACGTCCAAGCAATTGGCGGGGGAAAGCATCCAGCAGATCCTCAGCCATGCGCCGGGTAACGACCAGGCGATTGGCGGGCTGAAAGTCATGACCGAAAACGGCTGGTTTGCCGCACGGCCATCGGGCACCGAGGACATCTACAAGATCTACGCCGAGAGCTTTATGGGTGAGGATCACCTCAAGCAACTGGTGGAAGAGGCGCAGGTGTTGGTGGACGGGGCGATCTCGTCTAACTGACACCCCAATTGCACCTGTGACTGATTAACCTGTGGCAGGGAGCTTGTGTGGCGAGGGAGCTTGCTCCCGCTGGGCTGCGAAGCGGCCCCAAAATCTTGGGAGCGCTACGCGCTCCAGCGGGAGCAAGCTCCCTCGCCACATTTAAATTCAGTCAAGCCAGGTCGACCAACACGATCTCGCTGTCTTCAACCGCCGTCACCCGCAGCACCGGCTCATCTTCAACCGCCACACCGTCTCGAGCCTGTGCACGCAAGCCATTGACTTCAATCACCCCGGTGGCCGGCACCAGATACGCCCGGCGCCCGCTGTCCAGCCGATACTCGGCACTTTCACCGGCTTTCAAGTTCGCCGCCACCAGCCGTGCGTCAGCACGAATACGCAGGCTTTCGCTGTCTCCGGCCTTGCCACTGGCCAAGGTCACAAAACCCTCGCGGTCACCCTTCGGAAACGGCTTGGCGCCCCACGACGGCGGTAAACCGGCCTCGTTGGGAATGATCCATATCTGGAAAATCTTGGTCGGCGTGGCTTCCAGGTTGTATTCGCTGTGGGCGATCCCGGTGCCTGCGCTCATCACCTGCACGTCGCCGGCCTCGGTACGGCCCTTGTTGCCCAGGTTGTCGGCATGGCTGATGGCGCCTTCACGCACATAAGTGATGATTTCCATGTCCCGGTGCGGGTGCTGTGGAAAGCCGGTGCCTGGCGCGATAAGGTCATCGTTCCAGACGCGCAGGTTGCCCCAGTGCATACGCTTGGGGTCGTGGTATTCGGCGAAGGAAAAGTGGTGGTGAGCGTCCAGCCAACCATGGTTGGCGCCGCCCAGGGTGTTGAAAGGTCGAAGTTCGAGCATGATCGTCTCCTGTGGATGGGGGCCATGATCCATCAGCGCCAGATCGATAAAAAGCGTAAAAAATGCAGGATTCCTATCGAATGCTTCGATGCCGATGCTCAGAGCTTATCTTCACTTCATCGCCTAACTGCATGAGCCCAAAGCAATTGGCTGGAACTGAGGGGCATTTGCGGCGAACATAGGGCTCTTGTCCGAGTTAAAGCATCGCAGGAGTCCGCGTGCCGCAACACACCCCCGATCTGCCTCCCGAACTGCGGCCACTGGCCGAAATGCCCCTGTTGAAACGGCTGGCCGCCCGATTATTCGGCCACGGCCTCACGCGCCTGCGCGCCCAGCATCGATTCTCCTGGCTGCATGGCCAGGCCGACGGCTTTCGCAGCGGCCATACGGCAGGCGTGGAGTACGGTTATCAGGAAGGCAAGGCGGACGGCATCGAAGAGGGCCGTCAGGTCCTGCTGATTCGCGACTTTCGGCCGGATGAACACACTGCGCCGGGTGTCGACGACGACCTGTTCGACGACTGGCGCCTGCCATTGACCGCCGAATTGAAGAAACGCATCAAGGCCGACGTGGCACGCCTGCTGCCGGCCCATGCCCAGCCGAGCGTGGCCCAATGGAAGATGATCTTCAGTGATACGCCGTCCACCTCAGTGATCGCGGGCGCCGGCGCGGGTAAATCGACCTCGCTGGTGCTGCGTATCCTGCTGCTGACCCATTACCTGGGCTTTGAGCTGAGCTCGATGACCGTGGTGACTTTCACCCGCGAGTCGCGCAAGGACTTCATCAACAAGCTCATGGAAATTCTCGCCTTGTGGGGCCAACCCCTTGGTATGAAAGAGGCGCAAGCGGTGGTGCGCACCTTTCACTCGCGCATTCTGCCGATGGTGCGCAGCCTGCCGGGCCTTGAGCGGCTGCAAGCTTTTGAGAACCTCAATACCCGCACCGAAGCGGGCTTTGATGAAGCCGACAGCAACCCCTTTGAACTGCGGATCAACGAGGCCCAGCGCCAGCAGCTCAATGCCTGCTATCACCAGTTGCATGGCCGCCACGCGCGCTTTCGCGAGCTGATTGCCCCTTTGGCGCGGCATGCCCTGCAACTCAAGGAACTGGAACGGGACCATCCGGACGTGCAGAAGCGCGTGGCGGTGACCGAACTGGCGGCCAAGCGCGATGAAGAACTCTGCGATGTGATCGAAGACCTGTGGTTTCGCGCCGGCGCCTGGCCGATCAAGGGCATCGAGCCCAATCGCCAGACCTTCGACATAAACGGCGCACAGTTTCACTGCCATGGTTACATTGCCGAGCTGGATGCCTGGGTAGTGCTGGGTTTCGACCCGCGGGAAAACGCCCAGGTCAGCCGTCCCGGTTCGAAGCTCTCGGTACGCGCAGAGTGGGCCGTCAAGCGCACTCTGTTTCAAGCTTTCTGCCGTAAGCCGTTGATATGGTTTGAGAGTTACGAATCATCCAAGAGACTTCTGAGCAGTTTGGCGGGCGATGCCACAGCGGGCCCGGGCTTCGATTACAAGGTCAAGGGCGAACTGGGTTCAGCGCCGCTGCTGGACAGCTTTGTCGCCGCCGCCGGGTTTATCGAAAACCTCGGGCTGGACGTGCCCACCGCCGTCGGCAAGATGAGCTTTGCCAAGGACGACCCGGACCGTTTTTACTTCGAAGCCCTGAGCATTTTCTGGAAGGCCCTGGAAGACCATCTGCTGGACCAGTCACCACCGGTCATGACCTACAACCGGATGTTCTCGCTGTTCGGCGAAAACACCCCGGAAAACCTCAAGCTGCTCAGCGACCCGCTGCTGCGGCCGATGTCGCACCTGATGATCGACGAGTTCCAGGACGTATCCCCGCAGATCGTCTCGTGGATCCGCGCCAGCCTGCGGGAGATCCGCAGTCGCGGGCCGGCCATGCATGTGGGCCGTGGCGCCCAGCGTTCTTCGCTGTTGTGCGTGGGGGATGACTGGCAGTCGATTTATGGCTGGCGGGGCAGTTCGCCCAAGTACTTCATGGAGTTCAACAAGGAATTCCCGTCACCGGCGACCACGCGGGTGATGCTGGGCGAGAACTACCGCAGCCACCAGCACGTTATCGACGCGGCCGAACACATCGTGCGTGCTGCCCCGGCCATCAGCGGCAAGAAAGCCAAGGCGAGTGGAACCCCGAAAGCATTGGTGCCTGTCACGGTGCGTGATCGTGACGACGCGGCGTTGGGCCAGCAACTGCTGGCGCACTACCAAAAGGGTGACTCGATATTAATGCTGTATCGAAAAAGCAGCGATAAGCTATTGATACAAGAGCATATTCAGTCTGTTGTTAATGTGGATTCTAGCTTGCCGTATGACGCCCGCCGGCTCAAGCAACTGACCTATCACAGTGCCAAGGGCCTGCAAGCGGATGCGGTATTCCTGCTGGGAGATTGCCAGCACTTGACCTGTTCGCCTTACAAAAACCAGGTGTACCGCCTGGCGGGCCTGGGCAAGGACGGCGACACCGAGCCTTACGACAGCGCGCAAAAAGACGAAGTGCTGCGGCTGGCCTATGTGGGGATTACCCGGGCGGTGAGCCATTGCTATTGGTATGTCGAAAGCCAGGATGGCCAAGGGGTGAATGTGCCAAAGGCGTCGGACCGGGTGGCCGGGGACAAAGCGTTTTTTGATGACCAGCGCACCCAGAATTCATAAGCAGTGACATCAAACTGCTGTGGCGAGGGAGCTTGCTCCCGCTGGGCTGCGAAGCGGCCCCAAAATCCTGGGAGCGCTTCGCACTGGAGCGCCAGCCCGGTCCAGCGGGAGCAAGCTCCCTCGCCACAGGGTACTCGCGCCGCCAGATTAAGCCCGCAACGACAACGGCAGCACAAACGACTCCAGCTCATCCTCCACGGCTTCGATGATCCGCTCCACGTCGGCAGCGTTCATGACGGTGGCGCAGGGAATGCCGGCAATGGCGATCAGGGTTTCTCCGCTGGCGCGGTCGAACAGGCGGGCGATCATACTGCCGGGAGCGTCCATGCTCGCCTCAAAGCCCATGGGATGAAAATGCCAGCGCATCAGCTGGCAGGCGTTGGGGAACGTCACTTTATTCATGTTGCCCACCTTGTTCATTGAGCGCTTCCTTTAGCTCGCTGCAGGGGCGCCATCACCGTCACTGGTCATGGCCGTCTTGAGCTCTAAAAATAGCATTCGTTCGCATCCGGCAGGGGAGTTTTTTTGTCCCGTTCGGCGGTTGTTTTCAAGAAAGTTGATGTGGGTCATGTCCTACGCATTAGTGGGCGAAAGGCCATTAGTCAGAACTGTCAATTGGCCATTGAAGCCACCTGGAAAGTTCGGCAAGCTCGCTGGTTCCACCAGCCTTTGAGCGCCCCATGCCCGACTTCGTCCCGGATGATTCACTGCAGACCCAAGCCACCGGAGAGCTGGTGCTGCGCCATCATTTGTGCTGGAAACACCGGGACCTGGACGGCGTGATGTCGTACTACCACCCGGACATCCAGTACCACGATTTCTTCCAGAACCGGGTCGTAGGGGCAGGCGAACTGCGTGAGTACCTGCAAGCCAGCATGCCCCGTGGTGCGGATGAAGCGATCGAGCACACCGACCGCATTCGCGCCGACGGCGATACGGCGTTCATCCAGTACCGCATCACCTTGCGCGGTGGCCAGGGCCTGGTGTCGTTTCGTACCAGCGAAGCCATCACCGTGCGCGACGGCCTGATCTGGCGGGTCAACGAATACGCGTCTTTGGTGCACGAGCAGTCCTCCAGCCGCAGCGAGACCACACGCCCGACCGTCAGCCGCCTGGGCCTGTCGCCCCAGCAATTGAGCTACATGGCCAATGACTTGCAGCAGTACTTCCAGCGCCAGCAACCGTACCTGGACCCCGAGCTGGATTTGCAGCGAGTGGCGAAGGAGTGCGGGTACAGCCGCAACCAGATTTCCTACCTGTTGAACCAGGTGCTGGGCCAAAGTTTCTATCGCTACGTCAACCAGGCGCGTCTCCAGCACCTGCTGGCGGCACTGGACAAGGCCACGCCGCCGATCCGCATTGACGAACTGGCGTTTGCTGCCGGTTTCAATTCAACGTCAGCGTTCTATAGCTGTTTCCGCCAGCACACCGGCCAGTCGCCCAAGGCCTACGTCAAACAAATTTCCCTGCGTGCACGCGCGCAAGACAGTCCCTGAGGCCAGGCTCTAGGATCACCGCCATCGAAGTGTGGTGGTGGAGCTTGGCATGCCTGCATGGCGCAATATCAGTTTATGGATGGACCAGCTGGACGAGCCGCTGGTGGCGCGGCCGTCCCTGGAACAGGACCTGGACGTCAACGTGGCCATTATCGGCGCCGGCTACACCGGGCTGTGGACTGCGTATTACCTGAAGCGCCAGTCTCCCGAGCTGAAGATCGCCATCATCGAGGCGCAAACCGCCGGGTTTGGCGCCTCAGGCCGTAACGGCGGCTGGCTGATGGGCAACCTGCTGGGGGAAGACCGGCTGCTGGCCGGCTTGTCCCCGGAGCAGCGCCGGGCCTCGTTCGACCTGCTGCACGCGATTCCCGATGAAGTGGCCCAGGTGATCGAGCGTGAAGGCATCGACTGCGACTACCGCAAGGGCGGCGTGCTGTATTGCGCCGCGCGTTATCCCGAACAGGAAACCACCCTGCGGGCGTACCTGGCCAAACTCCACAGCCAGGGCCTGACCGAGGACGATTACCGTTGGCTCGGCCCGCAGCAGTTGGCCGAACAAATCCGCATTGCCAAGCCCTACGGCGGCATCTATGCCCCCCACGTCGCCACGATTCACCCGGCCAAGCTGGTGCGCGGCCTGGCCCGTGTGGTGGAGCAGATGGGCGTCAGGATCTACGAAAACAGCCCCGTTACCCACTGGCAGTCCGGCAGCTTGCGCACGGCAAAAGCCTCGGTGCGCGCCTCCTGGGTGGTGCCGGCGGTTGAAGGGTATGCCACCACCCTGGCTCCGCTGGGCCGCTATCAGTTGCCGGTGCAGAGCTTGATCGTCGCCACCGAGCCGTTGCCGGCCAGTACCTGGGATGAGATTGGCTTGAGCCGGGGCCAGGCCTTCGGCGAAAGCAGCCGCCAGGTCACCTACGGCCAGCGCTCGGCAGACAACCGCCTGGTGTTCGGTGCTCGTGGCGGTTATCAGTTTGCCGGCAAGTTGCGGCACAACTTCGAGCTCACCGAGGGCGAAATCGAGCTGCGTCGCTACCTGTTCGGCGAGCTATTTCCGCAGCTTAAAAAAGTCCGAATCACCCACGCGTGGGGCGGCAACCTGGGCATGTCCCGACGCTTCAAACCACACATGCTTTGCGATCACGCGGCAGGCATTGCGCTGGCCGGTGGTTACGGCGGCGAGGGCGTAGGGGCCAGCAATCTGGGCGGCCGCACCTTGGCGGACTTGATCCTGGGGCTCGATACGCCCCTGGTACAGCAGCCGTGGGTCATCCAGCCGGGCCGGCTGGACGGGCTCAAGGCCTGGGAACCGGAACCCTGCCGCTGGCTGGGTTACAACGCAATCATTCGCAGCTTTGTCCACGAAGACCAGGTGCTGGCCAACCCCAACACCGCGCCGTGGCGCCGCAAGCTGGCCAGCGGCGTCGCCGGGTTCATGGAAGGTTTCATGCACTAAGTCGTTTCAATCACCACAGGTATGAACATGAGCATTACCCAGTTCAAAGACACACTCAGCGCCCATTTGCCGGATTCCTCGCCCGTCGCCGTGCCGTTGGGCACACCGGTGGCGGTGGCCTCGACCCTGAGCGTGGAGCGCAGTGACGGCGTGGAAACCGGCATCTGGGAGTGCACGCCCGGGCGCTGGCGCCGGCAGATCGTAGCCCAGGAGTTTTGCCACTTTATCCAGGGACGCTGCACCTTCACCCCCGACAACGGGGAAATGCTCCACATAGAAGCCGGCGACGCACTGATGTTGCCGGCCAACAGCACCGGTATCTGGGACATCCAGGAAACCGTGCGCAAGACCTATGTATTGATCCTCTGATTCTTTGATCTTTGATCGCCTGCCATAAAAACAGCCCTAAAACCGCCAGGAAATCGAACCATGAGACCCATTGCCCTGTTGCCGCTGGTATTTGTCGCCACCCTCAGCCAAGCCGCCGAGACGGTGAAGATCTACAACTGGTCGGACTACATTGCCCCCGACACCACCAAGAATTTCCAGAAAGAAACCGGCATCGGCTTCACCTACGACGTGTACGACAGCAACGAAACCCTCGACGGCAAGTTGATGACCGGTAAATCCGGCTACGACGTGGTGTTTCCCTCCAACCACTTCATGGCCCGGCAGATCCAGGGCGGGGCGCTGAAGAAACTCGACAAGAGCCAGCTGCCCAACTGGAAGAACCTCAACCCGGTGCTGCTCAAGGCCCTGGAAAACAACGACCCGGGCAACGCCCATGGCTTCCCGTACCTGTGGGGCAGCACCGGCATCGGCTACAACATCGACAAGGTCAAGGCCGTGCTGGGCGACAACGCCCCGGTGGATTCCTGGGACCTGATCTTCAAGCCCGAAAACATGCAAAAGCTGCAGAAATGTGGCGTGGCGATCCTCGACAACGGCCCGGAACTGCTGCCGGCGGCGCTCAACTACCTGGGGCTGCCGCACCACAGCAAGAAGGCCGAAGACTACAAAAAGGCCGAGGACCTGCTGATGAAAGTACGGCCATACGTGGCGTACTTCCACTCCTCGAAATACACCGCTGACCTGGCCAACGGCGACATCTGCGTGGCCGTCGGCTTCTCCGGCGACATCCTCCAGGCCGAAAGCCGTGCCAAGGAAGCCAAGAACGGCGTGAACATCGGCTACAACATTCCCAAGGAAGGCGCCGCCATCTGGTTCGACATGGTCGCCATGCCCGCCGACGCACCGGATGAGAAGGCCGGTTATGCGTTCATGAACTACCTGCTGCGCCCGGAAGTGATGGCCAGCATCACCAACTACGTGCACTACGCCAACGGCAACGCAGCGGCAGACAGCCTGGTAGACCCGGCGATCAAGAGCGACACCAAGGTGTACCCAAGCCCGGAAATGATGGGCAAGCTGTTTGCACTGGAAGCGATGCCGCTGAACATCGACCGGATTCGTACGCGGGTGTGGAACACCATTCGTACCGGCCGTTGATTGGCAACATTTCGTCGATCATCAATGGCTGCCTTTAAGCCCTGCGCCCTCTAAATTCCTTGCCTCCTAATGTTGATTCGGAGGCAAGGAATGCCTGTATCAAACAAGTCTGGACGTTTGCGGATTGGAAGGGCCTCAGAGATTGGCGGTGTGTATCTGCTGACGGCCGTGGTCGACCAGCGCTTGCCGATCTTCAGCGATTGGCAAGTCGGGCGGCTGCTCGTCAAAGAGTTTCGGCAGGCACATGAAGATCAGTGGGCGAATTCACTCGCGTTTGTGGTGATGCCGGATCATTTTCACTGGTTGGTTCAACTGCACGACAAGTCGTTGGCCGAGTTGATGTGCCGAATAAAATCGCGCAGCAGTTTGACGGTCAATCGTGCGCTTGGGCGTCGTGGCCGACTCTGGCAGAAGGGCTATCACGATAGAGGTGTGCGGCGTGAGGAGGATCTGAAGGATTTCGCCCGTTATGTGGTGTTTAATCCGATTCGCGCGGGGTTGGTGAGGCGCGTGCATGATTATCCGCTTTGGGATGTTTGGTGGCTTTGAGGGCCTCACGCAGCCTCGCTAAAGCTCGACAGCTGCTACGGCTCACCCCGCGTAGCAGCTGTCGAGCCCAAGCGAGGCTGCGTAGCCACACCGCCGAACCTAAGGGTTTTCCAGATCATGCCCCAACGACTGGATAAACAACGAAAACAGCTCCGGCTGCGACGAGATATCCAGCTTGGCATACAGGTGCCGACGATGAACCTTGACCGTGTCCGGTGAAATACTCAGCCGCTCGGCCATGGCTTTCGAAGAAAACCCGCGCAGCACCAACCGCGCAATCTCCAGCTCCCGCTCCGACAACACCCCACTCCCAAAATGACTCAGCGCATCGCGAATCTGGCTGGCCATTTGCGCAGGGGCTGCCACCCGCTGAGTACTTTGCTGCCAATGCTGTTGCATCAACGGCAGCACCCAGGCCGCCAACGTCGTCATCAACCCGGTTTCCTCACCGCTAAACAATCGCTGCATGCCCAACGACAGCGACAACGTCCCCGCGCCGGGCAGTTGCAGGATGAATTGCACTTCGTCCTCCAGCACGTTGTCGTGGAAGTAATTGAGGAAGTACTCACTCTGGCGAAAATGGTCCGGCGCCACTTCTTCAAGCCGGTACACGCCGCTGGCATAGCCTTCGCGACACGCCTGGAAAAACGGATCGAGCAAGTACAGGCCATTGAGATAAACCAGCATCGACGCCGGTTTACTGCTCGGTTGCGCGTCGTATTCCTCCAGCGCCTGGGGCGGGCCATCGGCGGGGTAGAAGATCGCCAGGGCATTATCGAAAGGCACGCACTGGTGCAGCAACAGCACCAGTTGCTTCCAGAAGCGTTCGGTGCCGATCTGCGCGACGGTACGGCCCAGCCCTGCGTGCATGCCGACTTCCCTGAACAGGCTCATGTGCAGCTCCACGCAAAGGATTAGGCCGCAAGGGTTCGACTTTTGCCCGGCGGCGTCAAGGGGAGTACTCCAATAGGGGAATTGGCCGCTCTGTGCGCAGCGTTTAAGTTGGCCGTCAGTCAGCGGGGAACATACCCTGCGTCGCTTTGCCTTTTCGTTTCTGCCTCAAACCAAGAACAATCAAGAGGATAACGATATGAGTGCTCCTTCCACGCCCGACGGCGTGCTGAAACCCACCTTGAGCGTGTTCGATGTAGTGGCCATCACCGTCTCGGCGGTGACCCCGGCCAGTTCCGTTTTCGTGATTGCGCCGTTTGCCATCCAGCAGGCCGGCAGCGGGGTGTTCCTGGCGTTTGTGATGGCCGGGCTGCTCGCGCTGATGTTTGCCTTTTGCTACGCCGAACTCGGCCGCGCCCACAACAGCGCCGGCGGCGAATACGTGTACGCCAAGCGGGTGTTCGGCGGCATGGCCGGCTACGCGACGTTTCTCACGGTATTGGTGATGTTGCTGTTTATCCCGCCGGTGTTGGCAACCGGGGCGGCGACGTACCTGAATAACGCCCTGGGCACAACATTCGATTCACAGACCGTGGCCCTGGTCATCGTGGTGTGCAGTTACGCCCTGGGCATCCTGAATATCAAGCTGAATGCCTGGATCACCGGCACCTGCCTGCTGCTGGAAGTGGCGGCGTTGCTGGTGATCGTGTTTATCGGCTTCGGCAACCCGGTGCAGCCGGTCAGCGTGCTGCTGCAGCCGCAGATTGTCGAAAACGGTGTGCTGCACCTGGCTCCCTGGGCGCTGGTGATCGGTGCGGTGGGCATCGGCCTGTTCTCGTTCAATGGCTACGGCCCGGCGGTGCTGCTGGCGGAAGACATGAAGTGCGGCGGCAAGGGCGTGCACAAGGCGGTGCTGTGGTCCCTGGGCCTGGTGGTGGTGATCGAGCTGGTGCCCATCACCGCGCTGCTGATCGGCGCGCCATCCCTCAGCGCGATGATCAGCAGCCCCGATCCCATCGGCTATCTGCTGACCAGTCACGGCAATGAAACCCTGTCACGACTGGTGAGTGCCGGGATCTTCCTGTCGGTGTTCAACGCCATCGTCGCCATCGTGATCCAGATTGGCCGGGTGGTGTTCAGCAGCGGCCGCGATGCGCTGTGGACGCCGACCATCAACAAACTGTTCACGCGGATTCATCCGCGCTGGGATTCACCGTGGCTGGCTACGCTGTTCCTGGCGATCCCTTCGGCGTTGCTCAGCTTCAGCTCCAACCTGGCGGACCTCACGTCCTTCAGCGTGCTGCTGATCATGCTGGTGTACCTGATCGTCGCGCTGAGTGCGTTGATGAGCCGGGTATTGCTGCGTGACCGTGAGCACCCGTATCGCATGCCGTTGTGGCCGGTGCCGGCGTTGCTGGCGGTACTGGGCGCCGGCTACCTGTTGGTGACCCTGGCGATTGCCGCCTCGGGTCGCGACATCATGATTATCATCGGCCTGTTGGCGCTGTCGGTGATCCTGTATTGCATCAGTGGCCGGTTGAGTCCGGCGTTTCAGAAATTGTAAGGAGTGGTTATGCGCGCACGGCAATTGGGCATCACGTTGGGACTGGGCACGCCCGGTGAGTTGAATGCCATCACCGACGTTCCTGGGGTTCGGGTCGGCCATAGCACCATCAACACCCGCATCGACGGCAAGCAGGTGCGTACCGGCGTGACGGCGATCCAGCCGCGGGCCGGTGCCGCGCGGTATCAACCGTGCTTTGCCGGCTACCACGTGCTCAATGGCAATGGCGATGCGACCGGCCTGGAATGGATCAGCGAATCGGGGTTGCTGACCACGCCGCTGGCCATCACCAACACCCACAGCATCGGCATTGTGCGCGACACCCTGATCGCCCTGGAGCGCGAAAGCCTGGCCGACCCGGCGGTGTACTGGTGCATGCCGGTGGTGATGGAGACTTACGACGGCTTGCTCAACGACATCTGGGGCCAGCATGTCGGCCCGGAACATGTGCGTGAGGCGCTGGCCAACGCCGAATCCGGGCCGGTGGCGGAGGGCGCCGTGGGTGGCGGCACCGGGATGATCTGCCATGAGTTCAAGGGCGGCATCGGTACGGCGTCGCGGCGGCTTCCGGCGGAGCAGGGCGGCTGGACCGTGGGCGTGCTGGTGCAGGCCAACCATGGCAAGCGCCAGGAATTGCGGGTGGATGGTTATCCGGTAGGGCGCAAGCTGATGGACATCCCGTCACCGTTCGCCGATCGCGGCACCCCCGGCATGGGCTCCATCGTGGTGATCATCGCTACCGATGCACCGTTGCTGCCGCACCAGTGCAAGCGCCTGGCGCAGCGGGCCTCCATCGGCATTGCGCGCACGGGCGGCGGCACCGAGGATTCCAGCGGGGACCTGTTCCTGGCGTTCGCCACTGGCAACCAGGATTTGCCGGTGGCCGACTATGGGCGCAAGGGCGTGCCGTTCAGTACGCCGCTGCAAATGGTCAATAACGACCACATTTCGCCGTTGTTCAGTGCGGCGGCAGAGGCGGTAGAAGAAGCGATCATCAATGCCATCGTGGCCGGTGAAGAGATGACCACCGACCACGGTGTGCGGGTGCCGGCGCTGGACTCGCAGGCACTCTTGCAGGCATTGCGCCAAACAGGGTGGAAGGGCCAATAAATACTTTAAGTCTTGTCCCGGTAATACGGGACAAGACTTAGATAGTGGCCAGTTAATACTAACTATGACACGGTGACACTTTCTTAGTGCACCCCAGTCAATACTTTGGATCCATTCCATATAAAACCGCTTTAGCGATATTTAATATTTAAATAGTGGTCTTTTTATAAGCCGCGACTAGCCAGCGTTTGCAGGAATTGTTCACTGCGCCATGTTTTGCCCGGCAAAAATAGCGCTGGACGAATGATTTCAAGTTGTGTCAGTTTTCTTTCGCCTTCAAAAGGGGCGAGTGATAGGACTTACTCGCCAGAGTGGGTTCTATCGGACAAAAACTGTTCCACTTGCAAACAAGGAAGTACGTTTATGTCAAAAGTAAAAGACAAAGCTATTGTGTCGGCGGCTCAAGCAAGTACTGCCTATACGCAAATCGATAGCTTTAGCCATCAATATGATCGTGGCGGTAACCTCACGGTCAATGGCAAACCTTCGTTCACCGTTGACCAGGCTGCTGACCACCTGCTGCGTGAGAACGCCGCGTACCGGGACGTGGATGGCAACGGCAAGATCGACCTCACCTACACCTTCCTGACTTCGGCCTCGAACGCGACCATGAACAAGCATGGGATCACCGGGTTCAGCCAGTTCAACACCCAGCAGAAAGCACAGGCCGTACTGGCCATGCAATCCTGGGCCGATGTGGCCAACGTGACCTTCACCGAGAAAGCCTCGGGCGGTGACTTCCACATGACCTTCGGCAACTACAGCGGCGGCCAGGACGGCGCGGCAGCCTTTGCGTACCTGCCGGGCACCAACGCCAAGTACAACGAAAGCGGCCTTGACGGCACCTCCTGGTACCTGACCAACAGCAGCTACACGCCGAACAAAACGCCAGACCTGAACAACTATGGCCGCCAGACCCTGACTCACGAAATCGGCCACACCCTGGGCCTGGATCACCCTGGCGACTACAACGCCGGGACCGGCAACCCTTCGTACAAAGACGCGGACTATGGACAGGACACGCGTGGCTACAGCGTCATGAGTTACTGGAGCGAGAGCAACACCAACCAGAACTTCAGCAAAGGCGGGGTAGAGGCTTACTCTTCCGGCCCGCTGATCGACGACATTGCCGCGATCCAGAAACTCTACGGCGCCAACTACAACACCCGCGCCGGCGACACCACCTACGGTTTCAACTCCAACACCGGGCGTGATTTCCTCAGCGCCACGTCATCGGCCGACAAGCTGGTGTTCTCGGTGTGGGACGGTGGTGGCAACGACACCCTGGACTTCTCCGGTTTTACCCAGAACCAGAAGATCAACCTCAATGCAGGCTCGTTCTCCGACGTTGGCGGCCTGGTGGGCAACGTTTCCATCGCCCAGGGTGTGACCGTGGAGAACGCCATCGGCGGCTCGGGCAACGACCTGCTGATCGGTAACGCTGCAGCCAACGTCCTCAAAGGCGGTGCCGGCAACGACATCATCTACGGCGGCGGCGGTGCAGACCAGCTGTGGGGCGGCGCAGGCTCGGACACCTTCGTGTTCGGTGCCAGCTCGGACTCCAAGCCAGGCGCATCCGACAAGATCTTCGACTTCACCTCGGGTTCGGACAAGATCGACCTTAGCGGCATCACCAAAGGTGCAGGCCTGACCTTCGTCAATGCATTTACCGGGCATGCCGGCGATGCGGTGTTGTCCTACGCCTCGGGTACCAACCTGGGCACCCTGGCCGTAGACTTCTCCGGGCACGGCGTGGCGGATTTCCTCGTCACCACCGTTGGCCAGGCAGCCGTCAGCGACATAGTGGCTTGATACACGTGTAAAGGAGGGCGGCGCACACGCGCTGCCCTCTGCCCTTGCATCCACCCCTTGAACGGGCGATGGTGATGACGTTATTTCGCACTACAGTGGCCTGGTGTTTCCAGGTATTGCTTATGTCGGCAGGAGCCTCAGCAATGGCAAGCAGTCTGGTTTTACCTACGTCCGCGCAACTGGCCGGGCATTGGGCGCTGCACCAGCAGGAACAGGTGTGCGCGCTGGATTTGATTGAACAGGCCAATGCATTGGGCGGCGATGTCGCGTGCGCCGGGCAATGGCTGGGAGAAGCCCCCGTTAGTTGGACGCCGACTCCCGATGGTATTTGGTTGATGAATGCCGAGGGCACGGGCATTACTCACTTGAATCGCCAGAAAGAAGGCGAATATGAGGGCCGTTCCAAATCCGGCGCCGTGTTGTTATTACAACGCGCACCCTAAGAGTTCGTTATAACGCTATAACCCGATTTTAATGTTTGCTCGCGCCTTATTGGGGCGCTGGGCAAACTATTGCGCGTCATCAGGCTCAGGGAAGATCAGGCAACATGGCGAAGACCACTCCCGTTGCACCACTATTTAAAGCACTTGGCGATTACAAAAGCATTCTGATCAGTATTGGCTGTTTCACGGCATTGATTAACGTACTGATGCTGGTGCCGTCGATTTATATGTTGCAAGTCTACGACCGCGTGCTGTCTTCACAGAACGAAACCACCCTGGTGATGTTGACGCTGATGGTGGTGGGCTTCTTTGCGTTTATCGGCGTGCTGGAAGTGATCCGCAGCTTTATCGTGATCCGCATCGGCAGCCAACTGGAACGACGCTTCAACCTGCGGGTGTACAAGGCCGCTTTCGAACGCAACCTGCAACGGGGTGAAGGCCACGGCGGGCAATCCCTGGGGGATTTGACCCATATCCGCCAGTTCATTACAGGGCCTGCGCTGTTCGCGTTTTTCGATGCGCCGTGGTTTCCGATCTATCTGTTTGTGATCTTCCTGTTCAACGTGTGGCTCGGGGTGTTGGCCAGCGCAGGCGCGGTGCTGCTGATCGGGCTGGCGTGCCTCAACGAATACCTGACCAAAAAACCTCTGGGTGAAGCCAGCGGGTATTCCCAGCAATCCACGCAATTGGCCACCAGCCACCTGCACAACGCCGAGACCATCCAGGCCATGGGCATGCTGGGGGCGTTGCGCAAGCGCTGGTTCAAGGTGCATTCGCAGTTTCTCGGTTTGCAGAACAAGGCCAGCGACACGGGTTCGATCATCAGTTCCCTGAGTAAATCCCTGCGCCTGTGCCTGCAATCGTTGGTGCTGGGCCTGGGGGCGTTGCTGGTGATCAAGGGCGACATGACGGCCGGGATGATGATCGCAGGTTCCATCCTGATGGGCCGGGTGTTGAGTCCCATCGACCAGTTGATTGCCGTGTGGAAGCAATGGAGCTCGGCCAAGCTGGCCTACCAGCGCCTCGATAACCTGATGCGCGAGTTCCCGCCCCAGTGCGAGCAGATGGCCTTGCCGGCGCCCAAGGGTAATGTGAGTTTTGAGCAGGTCAGCGCGGGGCCGCCGGGGCGGCGTATGCCGACCTTGCATCAGGTCAGCTTCAACCTGGCTGCCGGCGAAGTCCTCGGTGTGTTGGGCGCGTCTGGCTCCGGCAAATCGACTTTGGCCCGCGTACTGGTGGGCGTATGGCCAACCCTGGCCGGCACCGTGCGCCTGGATGGCGCGGATATCCATCGCTGGGACCGCGACGACCTCGGCCCGCATATCGGCTATCTGCCTCAGGACATCGAACTGTTCAGCGGCAGCATCGCCGACAACATCGCACGCTTTCGCGAAGCCGACCCGCAGTTAGTAGTGCAGGCCGCCCAGCAAGCCGGCGTGCACGAACTGATCCTGCGCTTGCCCCATGGCTACGACACCGTGCTCGGTGACGAGGGCAGCGGCCTGTCCGGTGGCCAGAAACAGCGGGTGGCCCTGGCCCGTGCCCTGTACGGCGGCCCGCGCCTGATCGTGCTGGATGAGCCCAACTCCAACCTCGATACCGTGGGCGAAGCGGCCCTGGCCAGCGCGATCATGCAGATGAAAGCCCAGGGCAGCACGGTGGTGCTGGTGACTCACCGCTCCTCGGCGTTGGCCCAGGCTGACAAGCTGCTGGTGCTAAACGAAGGCCGCATGCAGGCCTTCGGTCCCAGCCAGGACGTGCTGCGGGCGCTGTCCGGCCAGCGAGAACAGCCCAGCGGTAGGAGCGAGCTTGCTCGCGAAGGTCGTTAACGATGACGTGGGCAGCCTGAATCAACACGGCGCCCTCGGGCTTTTCGCGAGCAAGCTCGCTCCTACAGTTTTTCATCAAGCCGCAAGGATCAGGCGCATGAGCAGCGACAGCAGCATTCAAATCAACCGCGATTACGAACAGACTCACCCCGAGCACGACGCACGTTTTTTTGCCCGCATGGGCTGGCTGCTGACAGTGATCGGCGCCGGCGGTTTTTTCCTGTGGGCCAGCCTGGCGCCGCTGGACCAGGGGATTCCGGTGCAAGGCACGGTGGTGGTCTCGGGCAAACGCAAGGCCGTGCAAACCCTGAGCCCCGGCGTGGTCAGCCGGATTCTGGTGCGTGAAGGCGAAGCGGTGAAGCAAGGCCAGCCACTGTTCCAGCTCGACCAGACCCAAAACCAGGCTGACGTGCACTCCCTGCAAGCCCAGTACCGCATGGCCTGGGCCAGCGTGGCGCGCTGGCAGAGCGAGCGTGACAACCAATCGATCATCACTTTTCCGGCGCAGCTGAGCGGTAACCCGGATCCAGCCCTGGCCTTGGTGCTGGAAGGCCAACGCCAACTGTTCAGCAGCCGCCGCGAAGCCTTCGCCCGGGAACAGGCCGGGATTCGCGCGAGTATCGAAGGCGCCACCGCGCAACTCAACGGCATGCGCCGCGCCCGCAGCGACCTGACCGCCCAGGCCCAATCCCTGCGCGACCAACTGAACAACCTGCAACCCCTGGCCGACAACGGCTACATCCCGCGCAACCGCTTGATGGAATACCAGCGGCAACTGTCCCAGGTGCAACAGGACCTGGCGCAGAACACCGGCGAAAGTGGGCGGGTGGAGCAGGGGATCCTCGAATCGCGCCTCAAGCTGCAGCAGCACAGCGAGGAGTACCAGAAGGAAGTCCGCAGCCAGCTGGCCGACGCGCAACTGCGCAGCCTGACCCTGGAACAGCAACTGACCTCCGCCGGTTTCGACCTGCAGCACAGCGAGATCAACGCCCCGGCCGATGGCATCGCGGTCAACCTGAGCGTGCACACCGAGGGCGCCGTGGTGCGTGCCGGTGAAACCCTGCTGGAAATCGTGCCCCAGGACACCCGGCTGGAAGTGGAAGGGCGCTTGCCGGTGCACCTGGTGGACAAAGTCGGCACTCACTTGCCGGTGGACATTCTGTTCACTGCCTTCAACCAAAGCCGCACGCCGCGGGTGCCGGGGGAGGTGAGCCTGATCTCCGCCGACCAGATGCTCGACGAAAAAACCGGCATGCCTTACTACGTGCTGCGCACCACGGTCGGCAGCAGCGCCCTGGAAAAACTCCATGGCCTGGTGATCAAGCCGGGGATGCCCGCCGAGATGTTCATCCGCACCGGCGAGCGCTCCTTGCTCAACTACCTGTTCAAGCCGCTGCTGGACCGCGCCGGCTCGGCGTTGACCGAGGAATGAACATGAAGCCGATGTTCATCGCCTTGTTACTCACCTGCGGCAGCGCCCAGGCGGCCATGGGCCCGTTCGATGTCTACGAGCAAGCCCTGCGCAACGACCCGGTGTTCCTTGGCGCCATCAAGGAACGCGACGCCGGCCTGGAGAACCGCACCATCGGCCGCGCCGGCCTGCTGCCCAAGCTGTCGTACAACTACAACAAGGGCCGCAACAACTCCCAGGCCACCTTGCCCGACGGGCGCGGCGGCAATTATCACGATGACCGCAACTACAACAGCTACGGCTCCACCTTCACCCTGCAACAGCCGCTGTTCGACTACGAAGCCTATGCCAACTACCGCAAGGGCGTGGCCCAGGCGCTGTTTGCCGACGAGAGTTTTCGCGACAAGAGCCAGGCGCTGCTGGTGCGGGTGCTGACCTATTACACCCAGGCGCTGTTCGCCCAGGACCAGATCGATATTGCCCGCGCCAAGAAGAAGGCGTACGAGCAACAGTTCCAGCAGAACCAGCATTTGTTCCAGCAGGGCGAAGGCACCCGCACCGACATCCTGGAAGCCGAGTCCCGTTACGAGTTGGCCACCGCCGAGGAAATCCAGGCGCTGGATGAGCAAGACGCTTCGTTGCGGGAACTGGGGGCGCTGATTGGCGTGCAGAGCGTCAACATCACCGACCTGGCGCCGCTGAACCCGGGGTTTGCCGCCTTCACCCTGACCCCGGCCAACTACGACACCTGGCACGAACTCGCGCTGACCAACAACCCCAACCTGGCCTCGCAACGCCAGTCCGTGGAAGTGGCGCGTTATGAAGTGGAGCGCAACCGTTCGGGGCACCTGCCGCGGGTCACGGCCTATGCCAGTTCGCGGCAGCAGGAATCCGACAGCGGCAACACCTACAACCAGCGCTACGACACCAACACCATCGGCATCGAGGTCAGCATGCCGTTGTATGCCGGTGGCGGCGTCTCGGCCTCCACCCGCCAGGCCAGCCGCGCCATGGAGCAGGCCGAGTACGAGCTGGAAGGCAAGACCCGCGAGACCCTGATCGAACTGCGGCGCCAGTTCAGCGCTTGCCTGTCGGGCGTCAGCAAGTTGCGCGCCTACCAAAAGGCACTGACCTCGGCCGAAGCGCTGGTGGTGTCGACCAAGCAAAGCATCCTCGGCGGCGAGCGGGTCAACCTTGATGCGCTGAACGCTGAGCAGCAGCTGTACAGCACCCGTCGCGACCTGGCCCAGGCGCGCTACGACTACCTGATGGCCTGGACCAAGTTGCATTACTACGCGGGCAATTTGCGCGATACCGACCTGGCGAAGGTGGATGAGGCGTTCGGGCCTATGAGCCGCTGATGCCTGGATGAGTATTGCCTGGTGCAAGGGGGCTTCTGTGGTGGGGAAGTTTGTTGTGGTGGCGGAGCTTGCAGTGGTGGGGAAGCTTGCAGTGGTGGGGAGCTTGCTGTGGCGGGGAGCTTGCTGTGGCGAGGGAGCTTGCTCCCGCTGGGCTGCGTAGCGGCCCCAGAATCTTTGGGAGCGCTGCGCACTCCAGCGGGAGCAAGCTCCCTCGCCACAGCAAGCTCCCTCGCCACTGCAAGCCCCCCCACCACAACAAGCTCCCTTCTCACAGGGCGCGCCCTCACCACAGGTATTTCAACAATAAGAAAAAGGACTCTTCATGATCACCGATTCACCTCGCTTCAAACCCTTCACCGCAGGCTCCTTGCTGCTGCTGTCCGTGGCGGCCCACGGGCAGTACCTCGAAACCGGCAAACCGGGCGATCCCGCCAGTTGGCGTTCGGCCGAGTTCCAGAGCGACTGGGGTCTGGACCGGATGAAAGCCAATGAGGCCTACGCGGCTGGCATCACCGGCAGTGGCGTGAAGATCGGCGCGCTGGACTCGGGTTTTGACCCCGATCATCCCGAAGCCTCAAAGGACCGCTATCACGCGGTCACCGCCAGCGGTACCTACGTCGATGGCAGCCCGTTCAACACCACCGGCGCCCTCAACCCCAACAACGACTCCCACGGCACCCATGTGACCGGCACCATGGGCGCGGCCCGGGATGGCGTGGGCATGCACGGCGTGGCGTACAACGCGCAGATCTACGTCGGCAACACCAACGCCAACGACAGTTTCCTGTTTGGCCCCACACCGGACCCCAAGTACTTCCAGGCGGTGTACAGCGCCCTGGTGGATTCCGGCGTGCGCGCGATCAACAACAGCTGGGGCAGCCAGCCCAAGGATGTCAGCTACCAGACCCTGGGCGACCTGCACGCGGCCTATGCCCAGCATTACAACCAGAACACCTGGCTCGACGCCGCCGCCGATGTGGCCAGGGCCGGGGTGATCAACGTGTTCAGCGCCGGCAACAGCGGCTACGCCAACGCCAGCGTGCGTTCGGCCTTGCCGTATTTCCAGCCGGAACTGGAAGGTCACTGGCTGGCGGTGTCGGGCCTGGACAAGGCGAATAACCAGAAATACAACCAGTGCGGCATCGCCAAGTACTGGTGCATTTCCACGCCGGGAGCGTTGATCAACAGCACCATTCCCGAGGGCGGCTACGGGGTGAAATCCGGCACATCCATGTCGGCACCCCATGCCACCGGTGCACTGGCGCTGGTGATGGAACGCTACCCGTACCTGAACAACGAACAGGCCTTGCAGGTGTTGTTGACCACGGCCACCCAGCTTAATGGCGCGGTCACTGACGCACCCACCACCCAGGTCGGCTGGGGCGTGCCGGACCTGGGCCGGGCGATGCATGGGCCTGGGCAACTGCTGGGCCCCATGACGGTCACGCTGGCGGCCGGGCAGGGCGATGTGTGGAGTAACGCGATCTCCGACAAGGCGCTGATCCAGCGTCAGGCCGAAGACAGTGTGGAAACCCTGGCCTGGCAGCAAACCCTGCGCGACAAGGGCTGGGAAAACGGCGTGGGGGCGGGTGCGAGTCAGCAGGACCAGACCGACTACGCCGTCGGTACAGCCCGGGCGGCGGCAGCGGCCCAGCGTATCTACGAAGGCAGCCTGATCAAGTCCGGCGCGGGCAGCCTGATCCTGACGGGTGATAACACCTACCGTGGCCCCACCACCGTGAACGGCGGCCGTTTGGCGGTGAACGGTTCACTGACCTCTGCCGTGACGGTCAATGACAGCGGCACCTTGGGCGGTTCCGGTCGCATCGCGGCCTTGCAGGTGAATAACGGCGGCACCGTGGCGCCGGGCAATTCCGTGGGCACCCTGCAGGTGGCCGGGGATGTGAACCTCGCCGCCGGCTCCACCTACGCAGTCGAACTCACCCCCACCAGCAGCGACCAGATCATCGCCACCGGCAAGGCTACCCTCGGCGGCGGCACCGTGACCCTGGCCCTGGAAAACAGTCCGACCCTGCTCAGCCAGCAGCAGGCCGAGAGCCTGGTGGGGCGCCAGTACACCATCCTGCAGGCGGCGGGCGGAATCCAGGGACAGTTCGGTGCCGTGTTGCCCAACTACCTGTTCCTGGGCGGCACGCTGGACTATGCCGCCAACGGAGTGCAACTGGCCATTGCCCGCAGTGACGCGAGTTTTGCCAGTGTCGGCGCCACCCGTAACCAGCGTTCGGTGGCGGCGGCTGCCGAGCAACTGGGCGCCGGCAACCCGGTGTATGAAAGCATCCTGCGCTCGGACTCACTGGCCACAGCGCAACAGGGCTTGCGGCAACTGTCCGGGGAAATCTACCCGGCCATTGGCACGATGTTGATCAATGACAGCCGCCAAGTGCGTGACGCCGTGGGCGATCGCCTGCGCCATACGCCGGTGGCCGGTGAAAGCAACGTGTGGGTCAAGGCGCTCGGCAGCTGGGGCAAGACCGACAGCCGCAGCGAAACCGCGGGCTACACCAGCTCCCTGGGCGGCATGCTGGCCGGTGTCGACGGCGCCCTGGACGAGCAGACCCGTGCCGGGCTGGTGGCCGGTTACAGCGACAGCTCGCTGAACATGGGCAGTGGCACTCACTCCTCGGCGTCCATCGACAGCTACCACCTCGGCGCCTATGCCGGGCATGAGCTGGGTAACTGGCGCTTGAGCGTCGGCGGCGCCTACAGCTGGCATCGCGGCGACGTGAAACGTGACTTGCAGTACGGCGAGGTCAGCGGCAAGCAGAAGGCCAAGCTGGATGCACGCAGCGCCCAGGTATTTACCGAGGCCGCCTACCGCTTGAACCTGCCATCCGTAGCGCTTGAGCCGTTCGCCAACCTGGCTTACGTGCATCTGGACAACGAACGCTTTCACGAGAAAGGCGACGCCGCCGCCCTGGCGCGTGGCAGTGACAGCCGCGACGCGGTGCTGAGCACCCTGGGCCTGCGGGCGTCGAAAACCCTGGCCCTCAATGACCGGCAGCAACTGGACGTTTCCGGTTCGTTGGGCTGGCAGCACAGCTTGAGTGCCGTCGAGTCCGAAGAGCACCTGGCGTTTGTCGCCGGTGGGCCGTCGTTTGCGGTGCAAAGCTCGCCGCTGATGCGCGATGCGGCATTGGTGGGCGTGCAGGCGAGCCTGGCGTTGAGCAAAAGCACACGGGTCAACCTCGACTACACCGGCCAATTGGCTGGCCGGGAAAAAATCCAGGGCGTGGGGTTGAGCCTGGACTGGCAGTTCTAAACGCTGCGCCTCTTCATGCAGGAGCGAGCTTGCTCGCGAAAAACGTGAAGGCACCGCAGCCCGAGTCATCGTTAACGATCATCGCGAGCAAGCTCGCTCCTACAAGGAAGTCCACCGTGAAAACAAAAAAACGAAGGTTTCAATCCGCCATCCCAACAGGCCCGGGCTACCCGCTCAAGGCCAGGAGTTGCGTGCCATACGGCGCGTTGCTGTGTTGCCTGGCCAGCCTGGGTACCGCCCAGGCCGCACCCTACGTCGAAACCGGGAAACTGGGGGACGCTGCCAGTTGGCGCAGCAATGAGTTCAAGGCCGACTGGGGGCTGGGCGCCGTGCATGCAGACGCCGCCTACGCCGCCGGCTACACCGGCAAGGGCGTGAAACTGGGGATCTTCGACCAGCCGGTGTACGCCCAGCATCCGGAGTTCGCCAGCCCCGGCAAAGTGGTCACGATCGTGACCGAGGGCATCCGCCAATACACCGACCCGTACATCCCGGTGAAGGCCGGGGATGCCTTTCGCTATGACGGCACGCCGTCCCTGGGCTCCAACGGCAAGCTCGGCAACCACGGCACCCATGTGGGCGGCATTGCTGCGGGTAATCGCGATGGCGGGCCGATGCATGGCGTGGCGTTCGATGCGCAAATCATCAGCGCCGAAAACGGCGACCCAGGCCCCGAAGACGGGATCATCCTGGGCAACGACGGCGCGGTCTACAAAGCCGGTTGGGACGCGTTGGTGGCCGGCGGTGCGCGCATCATCAACAACAGCTGGGGCATTGGGATCGGTGACCAGTACGCCAAGGGCGGGCGTGATCCGGCGTTCCCCAACTTCACGGTCAATGAAGCCCAGGCGCAGTTCAATAACATCCGTCCGATCCTTGGCACGATCGCAGGCGGCGCTTATCAAGGCGCGATCGATGCGGCCCGCAGCGGCGTGCTGACGATCTTTGCCGCCGGCAACGACTACAACCGCAACAACCCGGATGCGATTTCGGGCCTGGCGTACTTCGTGCCGGAGATCGCACCCAACTGGTTGTCGGTGGCGGCCTTGCAGCAGAACCCCGACACCGCCAGTGCCGACCCGTACGTGATCAGCACCTTCTCCTCACGCTGCGGTTATGCCGCGAGCTTTTGCGTCGCGGCGCCCGGCACCAAGATCTACAGCTCGGTGATCAACGGCACCACCCTGGAAAACCTGACCACCGACTACGCCAACTTCAACGGCACCTCCATGGCCGCGCCGCATGTGGCCGGCAGCGCGGCGGTGTTGATGGAGCGCTTCCCGTACATGAGCGGCGACCAGATTTCCACGCTGCTCAAAACCACCGCGACCGACCTCGGCGCACCGGGCATCGACTCGCTGTACGGCTGGGGCATGATCAATCTGGGCAAGGCCATCAACGGCCCGGGGATGTTTGTGACGGCTGAGGATATTCCAGCCGAGTTTCGTATCGACGGCGCCTACGGCTCCGGCCAATTCGTCGCGGACCTGCCAGGGATTGGCGCCGTGGTGGATGCCGGTAAACCGACCCAGCGTCTTTGCACCGACGTGCATTGCGGGCTGGATGTGTGGAGCAACGACATCTCCGGGCATGGCGGCCTGACCAAGCAGGGTATTGGCGCGCTGGTGCTGACCGGCACCAACACCTACAGCGGCCCGACCCTGGTCAATCAAGGGTTGCTGGCGGTCAATGGCTCGATCACCTCCGACGTCACCGTGGGCAGCAGCGGGGTAGTGGGCGGTTCCGGGCACATTGGTTCACTCACCGCCAACAGCGGCGGTACCGTGGCGCCGGGCAATTCCATCGGCACCCTGAATGTGGCGGGGGATGTGAACTTTGCGGCGGGCTCTACCTATGCGGTGGAGCTGTCGGCGACCAACAGTGATCGCATCGTCGCCGGTGGCAAGGCCACCCTCAGCGGCGGCACCGTGACCCTGGCCCTGGAAAACAGCCCGACACTGCTGACCCAGACCCAGGCCGAAAGCTTGATCGGTCGGCAGTACAACATCCTTCAGGCCGCCGGCGGCATTACTGGCAGCTTCGGTTCGGTACTGCCCAACTACCTGTTTCTCGGCGGCACCCTGAACTACGCCGCCAACGGCGTGCAACTGGACGTGGCGCGCAACGCCAACACCTTCGCCAGCGTGGCGGCTACCCCGAATCAACGCTCGGTGGCAGCGGCCGCTGAACAGCTGGGCGCCGGTAACGCGGTGTATGAAAGCCTGTTGTCGTCGCCGAATGCGGCGTCGGCCCAGGGTGCGTTCCAGCAGCTGTCCGGGGAAATCTACCCGGCGCTGGAAACCGCGCTGGTCAATGACAACCGCTACCTGCGCGAAGCCGTGGGTGAGCGTTTGCAGCAAGGCGAAATGGGCGCATCGACCGAGACTATCGACAGCCGCGGCAACGTTTGGGTCAAGGCCCTCGGCGCCTGGGGCAAGACCGACAGCCGTAGCGACACAGCGGGCTACACCACCTCCATCGGCGGCATGCTGGCGGGTGTGGACGGCGCGCTGGATGAAGACACCCGTTTGGGCCTGGTGGCGGGCTACAGCGACACCTCGCTGAACATGGGCAGTGACACCCACTCCCGCGCATCGGTCGATAGCTATCACCTGGGTGCGTATGCCGGCCACGAGATCGGCGCCTTGCGTTTGAGCGGTGGCGCAACCTACAGCTGGCACCGCGCCGATGTGAAGCGCGAGCTGCAATACGGTGAAGTCGCCGGCAAGCAGAAAGCCAAGGTGGATGCCCGCAGCACCCAGGTGTTTACCGAAGCGGCGTATCGCCTGAACCTGCAACCGCTGGCCGTGGAGCCGTTCGCCAACCTGGCGTATGTGCACCTGGATGCCGACGGGTTTACCGAGAAGGGTGATGCGGCAGCGCTGAAGGGCGGGGATGACAGTCGCGACGTGGTCTTGAGCACCCTGGGTGTGCGGGCGTTGAAAACCCTGAATGTGAGCGATCACCAGCAACTGGAGCTTTCCGGCACGTTGGGCTGGCAGCACAACCTGAGCAGCGTCGACTCCGAGCGGCACCTGGCGTTTGCGTCGGGCGGCTCGTCGTTCTCCGTGGAAAGTTCGCCGATGGTGCGTGATGCGGCCCTGGTGGGCGCGCGGGTCAGCCTGGCGCTGAGCAAGGACGCGAAGGTGAATCTAGATTACAACGGCCTGCTGGCCAGCAAGGAGAAAGTCCATGGCGTCGGCTTGAGCCTCGACTGGGCGTTCTAAACACCTGTGGGAGCGGGCTTGCCCGCGATAGCGTCGGGTCAGTCAACGATGCATCGACTGATACGGCCTCATCGCGGGCAAGCCCGCTCCCACATGGACTCTGTTCCAATCGTCAATTTGTGCAGATGTGGCTTTCTCGACAATTCCAACAAAAGAGAGGCAATACCATGGGTGTCTTTGACTATAAAAACCTCGGGGCCGAGGGCTCCAAAGCGTTGTTCGCCGATGCCATGGCGATCACGTTGTACTCCTATCACAACCTGGATAACGGCTTTGCCGTGGGCTATCAACACAACGGGTTTGGCCTGGGCCTGCCGGCGACGCTGGTGGGCGCGTTGCTGGGCAGTACCGATTCCCAGGGGGTGATTCCGGGGATTCCCTGGAACCTCGATTCGGAAAAGGCCGCCCTCGACGCCGTCAACAAGGCCGGCTGGACGCCCATCAGTGCCAGCACCCTGGGCTACGGCGGCAAGGTCGATGCCCGGGGCACGTTTTTCGGTGAAAAGGCCGGCTACACCACGGCTCAGGTCGAAGTGTTGGGCAAGTACGATGGCGACGGCAAGTTGCTGGAAATCGGCATCGGTTTTCGCGGGACTTCCGGGCCTCGGGAAACCCTGATCAGCGACTCGATTGGCGATTTGGTCAGTGATTTGCTGGCGGCGCTGGGGCCGAAGGATTACGCGAAAAACTACGCGGGCGAGGCGTTTGGCACCTTGCTCAAGGATGTCGCGGCGTATGCCGCCAGCCAAGGGCTCACGGGCAAGGATGTGGTGGTCAGCGGCCACAGCCTGGGTGGCCTGGCGGTCAACAGCATGGCCGACTTGAGCGGCAATAAATGGTCGGGGTTCTACAAGGATTCCAACTACGTGGCCTACGCCTCGCCGACCCAGAGCAGCGGCGACAAAGTGCTGAACATCGGCTATGAAAATGACCCGGTATTTCGGGCGCTGGACGGTTCGTCGTTCAACTTTTCGTCACTGGGGGTGCACGACAAGCCCCATGAGTCGACCACCGACAATATCGTCAGCTTCAACGATCACTATGCGTCGACGCTGTGGAATGTGCTGCCGTTTTCCATCGTCAATGTGCCGACCTGGATTTCCCATTTGCCCACGGCCTACGGGGATGGCATGAGCCGGGTGCTGGACTCGGCGTTCTACGACCTGACCAGCCGGGATTCGACGATTATCGTGGCCAACCTGTCAGACCCGGCCCGGGCCAATACCTGGGTGCAGGACCTCAACCGCAATGCCGAGCCTCACAAGGGCAATACGTTCATCATTGGCAGTGACGGTGATGACCTGATCCAGGGGGGCAAGGGCGTGGACTTTATCGAGGGCGGCAAGGGCAATGACACGATCCGCGATAACAGTGGGCATAACACTTTTCTGTTCAGCGGGCAGTTTGGGCAGGATCGGGTGATCGGGTATCAGTCCACTGACAAGCTGGTGTTCCGGGACGTGGAGGGCAGTGCCGACTGGCGTGATCACGCCAAGGTGGTGGGTGGCGATACGGTGCTGAGTTTTGGCGCGGATTCGGTGACGCTGGTGGGGGTTGGGCTGGGCGGGGTTTGGGGCGATGGAATTTCCATCGGCTAAATAGCGCTGCTGTTGTGGCGAGGGAGCTTGCTCCCGCTGGACTGCGTAGCAGGCCCTTTTTTTGGGGCCGCTTCGCGCCCCAGCGGGAGCAAGCTCCCTCGCCACAGGGTTAGTCAGCTAGGGTTAATCAGCATAGGGTTAGTCAGCACCGGGTTATTCAGGGTTTGGGCGTTGGGTTATCGCCAGTAGTGGCCGTGGTTCCAGTACGGGCGATGGGGTTGGCCGTAGCCGTAGCCGTAGTAATGACCGTGTGGCCAGTAGCCTCGCGGGCCGTAGCCATAACCCCAGTGGCCGTAGTAGCCGGGAGGAGGGGGTTGCACGATCACCACGCGCGAGGGCGCCTGGCGGATGATTATGGTGTCGGCAAACACCGGCGTACTCGCCAGCGCAGCCCACATCAAGGGAATGAATAGCAGAGCGCGCACCGCTCGGGACATGAATGTCATGGCCATGGTTCTCCGTCGTACCACCCTCGAAGTTGAAGGTGGTTGATCGGTTAAACGCGGCGACGGGGAAAATCCTTCGGTGAAAATCTGTTTATTTTTTGCGCTGCCCGAGGGCGGATTACTGCTTTATTTCTCTTTGATCACGGTCGCAACGTCGGCGGCCTTGACCCGTACATGCTTGCCGGCGATGTCGGTGAACTCGTAGAAACCATCCGCGGTCTTCGCGTTCGGTACGTCCTTGGTCAAATATTGGGTACCGTTCTGCAACGTCACCACGGTTTGCGTGGAGCAACCGGCCAATACCAGCATCGTCAACATACCCAGTGCCAGACCTAAATTCTTCATGCTCATAACCCTTACCCTGACCCTTCGAAAACCCCGTGCCTGAGCAGTCGGGGGGAGACACATTTAATGTGGCTGACAGCCATCTGATCATTATTACGCAAAAAGTTGCGTGTGCCTTTGATCTATTACCGATTGCAACAGCCGCTCAGGGACGGCACTCTGTATGCATAACCAGTGTTTGATTCAGTGCGTGAAATGCCCAATCCCCTTGAAAACCCGCTGTATTACCTGCACAACTTCCGCCAGGTGCTCGACTGGCTGGGGCAGCGTTATGCCGATTTACTGGCCCCGGAAGAAGCGCATTTCATTCAGCAATTTGACAGCTTGCCCCAGGCGTCCCAGGCCTTGCTGGTACGTATGGTGATGCGCAAGGGCATGCATTTTCGCGCTGGCAAACTCAACTATGCCGAGATCGGTGCAGCACAGGAGGCGGTCGTGCCTTTGCTGGAACAGGGTTGGGTGACGGATCAGTGCCTGCTGTCGTTCGACGAACTGTTCGGCCTGTTGCAGAAAGCCGAAATCCTCGCGACGTTCAAACCCTGGATCGAGCAGCCCAAGGCGAAAAAGGCTGACTGGCTCGAGGAGCTATCAGCGCAGTTCTGCGAAGCGCGCTGCTTTCAGGCGTGGTGTCCGGACCTCGCCGACCAGCTCTACAGCCTGACCGTGATGGACCTGTGCGACCGCTTGCGGCTGATGTTCTTCGGCAATCTCTATCAGGACTGGTCGGAGTTTGTGCTGGCGGACCTGGGGATTTTCACTTACGAGAAAGTCGAGTTCTGCGCCGAGTCCCGCGGTCTGCGCAGCCGTGACGATGTGCATGGCTTCCTGTTCCTGCACCAGTGCCAGCAAGCCTTTGAGGCGGGCGAGCCGCTGGAGGTGGTGCTGGAAAATATCGCCACCTTGCACACCGACAACCCCTGGCTGGAAAAGCGTCGGGCCAAGCTGTTGTTTCAAGTGGGCCAATACTGTGAGCGCAGCGCCGAGCTGGCCCTGGCCGAGGCGATCTACCGGGGCTGCACCTATCCCGGCGCCCGGGCGCGGCTGATCCGGGTGCTGGAGCGCCAGGAGGACTTTGCCCAGGCGATGCGCCTGGCCCGTGAGGCGCAGTTGGCACCGGAAAGCGCCGCCGAGCAGCAGCATCTGTTGCGGGTCATACCCAGGCTGGGGCGCAAACTGGGTGAACCGGCGGTGCCCAGGGTAAAACCCCGCGAGATCGTGCGCCTGGACCTTGAACTGCCGGCCCCCGAGCCGCTGATGTCGGTGGAGTATTGCGTGCAGGCGCACCTGAGCGACCACGGCGCGCCGGTGCATTACGTCGAGAACAGCCTGATCAACTCGTTGTTCGGCTTGCTGTGCTGGCCGGCGATTTTCGCGCCGTTGCCGGGGTCGTTTTTCCACCCATTCCAGCGCGGTCCGGTGGACCTGCACAGTGAGGACTTTCATCAGCGGCGGGCCGAGCTGTTTGCCGAATGCCTGGACCAACTCGGCGACGAGCGCTACAAGGCCACGATCCGCCAGCGCTACGTGGACAAATGGGGCATTCAGTCGCCCTTCGTGTTCTGGAACGTCCTCAGCGAAGAACTGCTCGACCAGGCCCTGGATTGCCTGCCCGCCGTGCACCTGCGCCACTGGTTCGAGCGCCTGCTGCTGGATATCCGCGCCAACCGCGCCGGCATGCCTGACCTGATCCAGTTCTGGCCCGAAGAAAAAACCTACCGCATGATCGAAGTCAAAGGCCCCGGTGACCGCCTGCAAGACAACCAACTGCGCTGGCTGGAATTCTGCGGCGAACACCAGATGCCCGTGACCGTGTGTTATGTGCGCTGGGCGGAGCAGGTGGCTTGAGCTACAGCGTTGCGGTGCGTGCGTTATGTGAATTCACCGCCAAGGTCGGCGACCTCGACCTGCGTTTTACGCCATCCCCCAGCGCCCAGGAAGGGATTGTCGGCCACCGCACCGTGGCGTCGCGGCGCAGTGCCCACTACCAGAACGAAGTGGCCCTTGAGGGCGAATACCTTCAGTTGAAAGTCCGGGGCAGGGCGGATGGCTACGACCCGGACCGCAACCAGCTGGAAGAGGTGAAAACCTATCGCGGCGACCTGGCCAAGCAGCCGGCCAACCACCGGCAACTGCACTGGGCCCAGGTCAAGGTCTACGGCTGGCTGATGTGCCGGAAGCTCGGGTTGTCGGAGATTGTATTGGCGCTGGTGTACTTCGACATTGTCGGCGAGCACGAAACCCTATTGAGCCAATCCTTCCAGGCCGCCGACCTGGAACACTTCTTCAATCAGCAATGCGCCCTGTTCCTCGGCTGGGCCGAACAGGAAATGCATCAGCGTGAAGCCCGCAACGCCGCAGCGGCCGCCCTGGGCTTTCCCCATGCGGCGTTTCGCCCGGGCCAGCGCTCCCTGGCGGAAACCGTCTACAAGGCCGTCAGCACCGGCCGTTGCCTGATGGCCCAGGCGCCCACCGGTATCGGCAAGACCGTGGGCACGATCTTCCCGATGCTCAAGGCCCTGGCGCCCCAGCAACTGGACAAGGTGTTCTTCCTGACCGCCAAGACCCCGGGCCGAAAACTGGCGCTGGATGCGGCGCAGGTGCTGTACGACAGCAGCCCGGGATTGCCGCTGCGGGTGCTGGAACTGGTCGCGCGGGACAAGGCCTGCGAACACCTGGACAAAGCCTGTCACGGCGATTCGTGCCCGTTGGCCAAGGGCTTTTACGACCGCCTGCCCGCCGCCCGCGAAGCCGCGTCCAGGGTACGCCTGCTGGACCAGCGCAATTTGCGGGAAGTCGCCCTGGCCCATGACGTGTGCCCTTACTACCTGAGCCAGGAAATGGCGCGCTGGGCCGACGTGGTGATCGCCGACTACAACTACTACTTCGACTTCGGCGCCACGTTGTTCGGCCTGGCCCAGCTCAACCAGTGGCGGGTCGCGGTGCTGGTGGACGAGGCCCATAACCTCGTGGAGCGCGGCCGCTCGATGTACAGCGCCGCCCTCGATCAGTACAGCCTCAAGACCTTGCGCGACACCGCTCCGCAACCGCTGAAGAAATCCTTGCAGCGCCTGAACCGTGAATGGAACGCCCTGCACAAGGAGCAAGTCGCGCCGTATCAGGCTTACGCCCGCAAGCCCGACAAACTGCTGCAAGCCCTGAGCCTGTGCACCAGCGCCATGGGCGAATATTTCAACGACCATCCCGAAGCCCTGAATGGCGACCTGCAAGCCTTCTACTTCGAGGCGTTGCAATTTGCCAAGGTCGCCGAGCTGTTCAACGAACACTTCATCTTCGACATCAGCAAGCGCGAACTCAGCGGCAAACGCAGCTCATCGACCCTGTGCCTGCGCAACGTGGTGCCCGCCGAATTCATCCGCCCCCGCTTGACGGCGGCCCGCAGCAGCGTGCTGTTTTCCGCGACCCTGAGCCCGCGCCATTACTACGCAGACCTGCTGGGAATGCCGCCCGACACCGCCTGGGTCGACGTGGAATCACCGTTCAAGGCCGAACAGCTGCAGGTGCATATCGTCGACCGGATCTCCACCCGGTTCGTCCACCGCCAGGCGTCCCTGGAACCCATCGTCGAGCTGATCGCCACCCAGTTTGCCCAGGCGCCGGGCAACTACCTGGCGTTCTTCAGCAGCTTCGATTATTTGCAGCAAGTGGCGCAATTGCTCGCCGAGCGGCACCCGCACATCCCGTTGTGGCACCAGTCACGGGGCATGGCCGAGGCCGAGCGCCAGGGGTTTCTCGACCAGTTCACCCAGCACAGCCAGGGCATCGGTTTTGCGGTACTGGGCGGGGCTTTCGGCGAAGGCATCGACCTGCCGGGCACCCGGCTGATCGGCGCATTCATCGCCACCCTGGGCCTGGCCCAACTGAACCCGGTGAATGAGCAGCTCAAACTGCGGATGGGCGCGATTTTTGGTGCCGGTTACGACTACACCTATCTGTACCCGGGTATCCAGAAGGTGGTGCAGGCCGCGGGCCGGGTGATTCGCAGCCAGCAGGACCGCGGCGTGGTGATGCTGATCGATGACCGTTTTGGTGAAGCCCGGGTACGGCAGTTGTTGCCGCGCTGGTGGTCGATCACTGCGGCGGATACACAGCATCCCGCAACTGATGGGTGAACAGGCCGGACATGCCTTCGTAAGCCGTATTGGTCAGTGCAACCACCGTGAGCTTTTGCAGCGGGTCGACAAACCAGCTGTGACCGTAGGCGCCGCCCCATTCAAAGGTGCCCCGCGATTGCGGTGTGCCCGTCAGCGCAGGGTCATCCAGCACCGCCCAGCCATAACCGAACCCCCAGCCTGGGTCTTGGGTTGGAGGGTTGGCGCCCACCGAATCGGTGACCATCAACTGCACACTGTGCGCCGACAGGATCGGTGCGCCGCCCCTGCGAATGGTTTCCAGGAACCGCGCAATATCACCTGCCGTCCCGGCCATGCCGGCACCGCCGGAAGGGTAGGCCTTAGGATCGAGAATCCGCCGCACATCAAACAGTGCGGTGCTGTCGCCCGAGGTGATGGTGGCCTTGTCGACCACCCGTAGCGGCTGCGGTGAACCATCCTGATAGGCGGCGGACAGGCGCTTGAGATCCGTCACGGCAAACCCGGTATCGCGCAACCCAAGCGGTTCGGTCACCGATTCGCGGACCAATGCTGGCAAGCTCTGGCCGGACGCCTTTTCCAGCACCGCACCCAGCACATCGGTGGCCATCGAATACCGCCAGCCTTTGCCCGGCGGGTAACTCAGGGGCACGCTGGCGATGCGTTTCAGGTTTTCGGCAAAGCCGATCTCCGGCTCGCCCAAACCATCGGAAACCCCGGCGGTGCGGTACGGGCCGTGCGGGCTTTCCAGGAATCCGTAGCTGAGGCCGGCGGTATGGTTGAGCAACTGGCTGACGGTAATCACCGGGGTGGTGCCATCGGCCAGCTTGGGCTTGAAGTCGGGCAGCCAGCGGCTGACCGGATCGTCCAGGCGCAAACGGCCTTGGTCCACCAGGTGCATTGCGGCGGCCGAAACCAATGGCTTGGTGACCGATGCCAGGCGAAAGATCGTGTCTTCGGTCATCGGGCGCCCGGCTTCGCGGTCCGCCAAGCCGGCAGCACGGTGGTAAACCAGCTGCCCGTCCCGCAGCACCAGCACCACTGCGCCCACCAGGCGTTTGTCGGCAATGGCACTGTCGACCACCGCATCCACGCGCTTGGTGAGCAGCGGGTCCGGGCTGTCGGCGCAGGCGAGGGTGGCGCAAAGGGCGGCGGCAAGGGGCACAAGGTGTCGGGCAGGCGGCTGCATGGGTCAGGCTCACTCTTTGGCAGTGCAGGGCTGCCAAATATGAACACTAGAGCCCTGGACTACAACGTGATGTTGCAGCCGCTGTCGATTGGGGTTTGTTTTTCAGTCATGAAAAATCTCCTTATGGGAAGCCTAGGTTCCCCGCTGGAGCCCGGACGCGGAATGCCCTAGAGTCCGTGTTTCTGTCGCGATCGTCCGGAGCTTTTATGGATACCCTTTCCGATGTGCTGGCACTGCTAAAAAGCCATCGCTCGACCTTCGCCGGCCTGAAGGCTGGCGGCACCTGGGCCATCAATTTCGCGGCGCCGGACGGCATCAAGTTCAACGCGGTGGTGGAGGGCAGTTGCTGGCTGGAGGTGGAAGGGCTCGCGGTGCCGATGCGCCTGGCCCGGGAATACGCCAGCCCGTTGCAAGGCGCGGCATTGATGACCGAGCATTTGGCGCAAATGATGCTGGTGCAAATCCTGCGGCTCTATCAATCTTCCATGGGCGCCAGTACTACCGGCTGGTTGGCGGCGCTTAACGATCCGAGGCTGGCCCCGGTGTTGCGGGAAATTCACGCCGCGCCGGCCCGCCGATGGACATTGAGTGAAATGGCCGATGTGGCGAGTCAATCCCGCTCCACCTTTGCCTTGCACTTCAAGCAACGGGTGGGGTTGGCACCGCAGGAGTACCTGACCGGTTGGCGCATGCACCTGGCAGTGCAGGCGTTGAAAGCCAGCGACAACAGCGTGTCCACGATCGGCCAGGCCCTGGGTTATCAGTCAGACAGCGCCTTCAGCAATGCTTTCAAGCGCGTGATGGCCTGTTCTCCCCGGGAATACCGCGAGCGTACCCCACACAAGGAACCCCGTGATGAGCGATATCCAGCAGCAGAAGGTCAAGGTCAACGGCATTGAACTGAACGTGCACATCGCAGGGCCCGAGGGCGGCCCGCCGGTGTGGTTGCTGCATGGGTTTCCCGAGTGCTGGCACTCCTGGCGCGAGCAGATTCCGGCGCTGGTGGCCCAGGGTTATCGGGTGTTTGTCCCGGAAATGCGCGGCTATGGACAATCCAGCGCGCCGCCGGAAGTGGCCGACTATGATCTGCTGACGCTGTGCGCCGATATCCAGGGCGCCATGGACCTGTTCGGGCATCGCCAGGTCGTCATGGTCGGGCATGACTGGGGCGCCGTGGTGGCCTGGCACCTGGCGTTGCTGGAGCCTGAGCGCGTCACCCGGCTGGTGACGATGTCGGTGCCTTTTGCCGGGCGCTCCCGCAGGCCGGTGATCGAAATCATGCGTGAGCTGTATGCCGATCGCTTCAATTACATCCTGTACTTCCAGACGCCGGGTGTGGCCGAAAAGGAACTGGATGCCGATATCGAGCGGACCTTGCGCTTGTTCATGCAGGACCAGGATGTGTTCCTGCAGAAGAAACCCGCCAGCGCCACCTTGCTGGAAGGTGTTTCACTGCCGGGCAAGCTCCCGGCGTGGTGTCGCCAGCAGGACCTCGACGTGTATGTACAGACCTTCGCCGGCGACGGCTTCCGCGGCCCGCTGAACTGGTACCGCAACTTCGAGCGCAACTGGCAACGCACCGAGTTTCTCGCCGGCAAGCAGGTGCTGCAACCGACGCTGTTCCTGATTGGCGACCGCGACCCGGTGGGCGTGTTCGAAGCCCACACCCTCAAGCGCATGCCCGAATCCGTGCCGAATCTGCAACAAGCCGTCCTGGCCAACTGCGGCCACTGGATTCAGAACGAGCAGGGGGCCAAGGTCAACGAACTGCTGGCCGGGTTTCTAGGGCGAACGTGAAGGTCGCGCCGCGCCCAGCTACATCAATCAGGCGGATTTCCTGGCCGTGCAATTGCAAAATCCGGTGCACGATGCGCAAGCCCAGCCCGCCATCACGACGGGCGCCGCCAATGGTGAACGCGCGCAGGAACAGGCCTTCGCGCAAATCCGCCGCGATCCCCGGGCCGCTGTCGCTGACGGTCACTTCAACAAGACCGGCCCTGGGCGCCAGTGTCACTTCAACGTTGCCATTGAGCGGCGTGTGGCGCAGGGCGTTATCCAACAGGTTGGTGAGCACCCGTTCGATCAGGCCCAGGTCCGCCAATACGGTAGGTACCACAGGCGGCAGGCTGGCGGTGAGGGTGATGCTGCGGGCTTCGGCCGTGAGTTCGAATTTCTGGAAGATGTCCTGCACCAGGTCGGGCAACGAGAACCCTTCGATCACCGGCTGCACAAAACCGTGCTCCAGGCGTACCAGTTCCAGCAGCGACTGGGCCAGGCCGCCCACCTTGCGGCTTTGGTCCAGGGCGATGCCCAGGTAGCGCCGGCGCTCCTGTGGGGTCAGGCTGGCGTCTTTCAGGGACAGGGTTTCCAGGTAGCCATGCAAGGAGGCCAATGGAGTACGCAGGTCATGGGAAATATTCGCGACCATCTCCCGGCGTTCCTGCTCTTGATGGGTGATGGCGCGCCATTGTTCGCCCAGGCGGTTCTCCATCTGTACAAAGGCGTGGTCGAGCACGGCGATTTCATCCTGGCTGGTAACCTCCGGGGCCACAGCTTGCAGGACTTTCGGTGCGCCATTGATATCGAACTGGCCGATCTTTTCGGTCAACTGCCGCAGCGGCCGGGTGATCCAGGCAAATGCGGTCAAGCCCGCCAACAGGCACAGCAATGCCACCAGGGCGATGGACCACAGGGCGATGTTCAAGGCCATGCCGGTGGCGTCCCTGGCGTCGAACACATCATGGGCTTCGCCCAGCAGCACCACATACAAGTAGCCGGCTTGCTGGCCGTTGACCCGCAGCGGCGCGGCGCTGAACACCTTGAGGCCGTCGACGCTGCGCGGGTCGTCGCCGAGGATCGGCAGCATCGCGCCGCTGAGGAAACGGCGCACCGGTTCCAGGTTGACCTGGTCCCGGCGCAGGTGGCCGCTGGGGGCGGCATTGCCGACCACGCGGCCGTTGATGTCCAGCAGGTACACCTCGACACTCGGGTTCACCAGCATCAACTGGCTGAACAGGTTGCGCACCGCGTCCGGCTTGAGCCCATCGGCGTCCATCAGTTGGGTATCACGGGCGATGTGTGCGGCCAGGTCGCGGGACAGGCCTTGCACCACTTCCAGTTCATGCATGTGGTTGGAGCGCACTTGCAGCCACGCCGAGGTGCCGCTGCAAATCAGCAGCAGCAGGGCGAACACCAGGGACAGGCGTTGGGTAAGGGTCAGCCTCATGCCGACTGCTCGGCAAATTTGTAGCCACGGCCCCACACCGTGAGGATGCGCGCCGGGTTGGCCGGGTCGGCCTCGACCTTGGCCCGCAGGCGGTTGATGTGGGTGTTGACCGTGTGTTCATAGCCTTCGTGGCTGTAGCCCCACACGGCGTTGAGCAGGTCCATGCGCGAAAACACCTTGCCCGGCTGACGGGCGAAAAAATACAGCAGGTCGAACTCCCGGGGCGTGAGATCCAGCCGCTGGCCTTGCAGGGTGGCGTCACGGGTCAGCGGGTTGATGAACAACTGGCCGAGGTCGAGGCTGCCGGCGTCCATCTTCAGGTTGCGTGCCATGGCGTCGACCCGGCGCAACAGCGCCTTGACCCGCGCCACCAGCTCCGGCATGGAAAACGGCTTGGCCAGGTAATCATCGGCCCCCAGCTCCAGGCCCAGGATGCGATGCAGCTCGCTGGAACGGGCACTGGTGATAATGATCGGCGTGTAGCGCGTCATGGCCCGGGCGCGCCGGCAGATTTCCAGGCCGTCGACGCCGGGCAACATCAGGTCGAGGATCAGCGCATCCCAGCCGCCTTGTTCCAGCAGGCGCAGGCCTTCATCGCCGTCGGCACTGTGGACCACCTCGAACTGCTCGTCCCGCAAGTGCAGGCAGATCAAATCGGCAATATGGGCATCGTCCTCGACCACCAGGACACGTTTGGGCTGATCCATTGATAAAAACCTGTCTTCTTGATTCGCGCATTGTGCGGCTTTTGCAACAGTGTAGTTATCACGAATTGTTTAACTCTGCGTGAGGATTCCGCGACCACAGCAGGCCTAACCTTCACCCTCGCAATGGCAAAAATACACAACCCAATCATTGTGGCGAGGGAGCTTGCTCCCGCTGGAGTGCGTAGCGCTCCCGGTTTTTTGGGGCCGCTACGCGCCCCAGCGGGAGCAAGCTCCCTCGCCACAGTTCCAGCCACAGGGTCATTTGCCGGCCATATAGAGTTGGAGCTTAGGAGAAACTCATGTATTCACGTCGACAGATCCTGCTCGCCGGCGGCGGCCTCGGCCTTGCAGTCACCGCCGGCGGCCTGCTGCAAAAAATCAACGCCGGCCCCGCCCTGATCGCAGAAGCCGAAGCCGCCGAAAACTTCGAAGTCAGCCACACCGACGCCGAATGGCGCACCCTGCTGAGCGCCGAGCAATACGCGATCCTGCGGGAGGAGGGCACCGAACGCCCCTACAGCAGCGCCCTCAATGACGAACACCGCAACGGCACCTTCGCCTGCGCCGGTTGCGCACTGCCCCTGTATTCCTCAGCCACCAAATTCGAAAGCCACACCGGTTGGCCAAGTTTCTGGCAACCCCTGGAAAACGCCGTGGCCAGCCACGTCGACACCTCCTTCGGCGTGGTACGCAAGGAAATCCACTGCCGCCGCTGTGGCGGCCATCAGGGCCACGTGTTCGATGACGGCCCAGCCCCCACCGGCCTGCGCTACTGCATGAACGGCGCAGCCATGACGTTCACCGCGGCTTAATTCAATGTCTTCCTATAAGGGTCTACCCCATGTGGCTTTTGGTTCTCGCATATCTGGGCGGCGTGCTGACGATTGTCAGCCCGTGCATCCTGCCGGTTCTGCCTTTTGTCTTCGCTCGCACCGGCCAGCCGTTTTTGCGCAGTGGCTTGCCGCTGTTGCTGGGGATGGCGATGACCTTCGCCCTGGTCGCCTCACTCGCGGCGGTGGGCGGCGGTTGGGTGGTACAAGTCAATCAGTACGGTCGCTGGCTCGCGTTGCTGTTTGTTGCGCTATTCGGGCTGACGCTGCTGCTGCCCAGCCTGTCCGAGCGCCTGACCCGGCCACTGGTGGCCGCAGGCAGTCGCCTGTCGGAAGCCGCCGGGGCCGATTCGCGGCCGCGTCCAGGCGCCTCATTCCTGATCGGCGTGGCCACCGGGCTGCTGTGGGCGCCGTGCGCCGGGCCGATCCTGGGGCTGGTGCTGACGGGCGCCGCGCTGCAGGGCGCCAGTATCGGCACTACCTTGCTCTTGCTGGCCTACGCGGCCGGCGCTGCCACCTCCCTGGCCCTGGCGTTGCTGGTCGGCGGTAAAGTCTTCGGTTTCATGAAGCGCTCCCTGGGCGCCGGTGAATGGCTGCGTCGCGGCTTGGGTGCGTTGATGCTGGCCGGTGTGGCGGCGATCGCCCTGGGCCTGGACACCGGGATCCTGGCGCGCCTGTCGACGGCGTCCACCGGTGGCCTGGAACAAAGCCTGGTGGAGAAACTCGGCGCCAAGCCCGAACAGAAGAGCGGGGCGATGATGGCCGGTGGCGCGATGATGATGTCTGCCAACCATAGCGACGCACTGCCGGTGGAAGGCCAGTTGCCGCCGCTGGACGGCGCCGTGCAATGGCTGAACTCCGAGCCCCTGACCGCCGAGGCATTGAAAGGCAAGGTAGTGCTGGTGGATTTCTGGACCTACTCCTGCATCAACTGCCTGCGCACCTTGCCGTACGTCAAGGCCTGGGCCGAGAAGTACCGCGATCAAGGCCTCGTAGTGATCGGTGTGCACGCCCCGGAATTCGCCTTCGAGCGTGACGTGAACAACGTCACCAAGGCCATGAAGGACCTGGGCATCACCTACCCGGTGGCCATCGACAACAACTACAAGATCTGGCGCGCCTTCAACAACCAGTACTGGCCGGCGCATTACTTTGCCGACGCCAAGGGCCAGATCCGCTACCACCATTTTGGCGAGGGTGACTACGCCGAGTCCGAACGGGTTATCCAGCAGCTGCTGCGTGAAGCCGGCGCGACCAAGGTGGCGGGAGGCTTGATCGAAGCAGACGCCAAAGGCATCCAGGCCGCACCGGACATGAACGAAGTGCAATCGCCGGAAACCTACCTGGGCTTCCAGCGCGCCGAGAACTTCGTGTCCACCGCCACCCTGGGTACCGACAAGGTCGTGAATTACCCGGCGGCCGGCAACCTGGCCCTGAATGACTGGACCCTGGAAGGCCAATGGAACGTGGGCGGCCAGCAAGCCACCCTCGCGGCGGCCAACGGCAAGATCGTCTACCGCTTCCACGCCCGAGACCTGCACCTGGTGCTGGGCCCTGGCGCCGACGGCAAGCCGGTGCGCTTCAAAGTCACCGTCGACGGCCAGGCGCCGGGGGATGCCCACGGCACCGACGTCGCCCCGGATGGCAGCGGCACCGTGACCGAACAACGCTTGTACCAGTTGGTGCGCCAGCCGGGCGCCGTCAAGGACCGGACATTCACCATCGAATTTATTGACCCGCAAGTGGCGGCCTACGCCTTCACCTTCGGCTAAGCCAACAGCGAAATCCTGGAGTGGAAACCCGATCAATGTGGGAGCTGGCTTGCCTGCGATAGCGGTGTTGAATTCACCGCCGCCATCGCAGGCAAGCCAGCCCCCACAGTTGACCGGGTTTGATCAGCCTTTTTTGGAGTGAACCTTATGAAGCTATTCAAATATTTACCAGCGCTGGCATTCGCCGCCTTCGTTGGCCACAGCTCGGCCTTCTCCTTCGGCCCATCCGACGACGCCGTAGCCATCGCGCCCCCGGCCATGGACCTGCCGGCAGACGGCAGCAACCTGCAAACCGCCGTGTTTGCCGGCGGCTGCTTCTGGGGCGTGCAGGGCGTGTTCCAACACGTACAGGGCGTGAAAAACGCCGTCTCCGGCTATGACGGCGGCGCGGCCAGCACCGCCCAGTACGAAAGCGTCAGCGGCGGCGACACCGGCCATGCCGAGTCCGTCTCCGTGACCTACGACCCGAGCAAGGTCAGCTACGGCAAGCTGCTGCAGATCTACTTCTCAGTGGCCCACAACCCCACGGAACTCAACCGCCAGGGCCCGGACAGCGGCACCCAGTACCGCTCGGCGATCTTTGCCCAGAATGCCGAACAGCAAAAAGTCGCCCAGGCCTACATCGCCCAGCTCGACGCGGCCAAATCCTTCGACAAGCCGATCGTGACCAGGATCGAGATGGGCAAAGCCTTCTACCCGGCCGAGTCGTACCACCAGGACTTCCTGACGGAAAACCCGTCCTACCCGTACATCGTGATCAACGACCTGCCCAAGGTGAAACAGCTGAAAAAACTGTTCCCCGACCAATACCGCGCCGAGCCCGTACTGGTGAAAAACCAATAACCCAACCCCAGCACATTTCAAAGGTGGGAGCTGGCTTGCCAGCTCCCACATGGGTTCTGCACCGGTGTTCAGACCACCTCCAGATACGAACTATGAATCGCCCGCGCCAACTCCCGCACGGTGTCGATAAACTCCGTCAGCCGGCTATGCAGCCCATCCTCCAGAATCTCATCAATCCCGGTATACCTCAGCCGCGCCTCAAACTCCGCCGCCAAACGCTGCGCCGTACGCCCATAACTCCCGGGCAAGTCCGCCAGGATATGGCTCAATTCCTCAATACACGCATGCAACGACCGCGGCACATCACTGCGCAACAGCAACAGCTCCGACACCGACCGTGCATTCAGCGCATTCGGATACAGCTCCGTGTACGCCTCAAACGACGACAGGGCCCGCAACAACGCGCTCCACTGGTAATACCCACGCGCCGAAAGATCACTGACCTCTTCGGACTCTTCCCCAAACATCTCATACCGTGCGTCCAGCAGCCTCAAGGTGTTATCCGCCCGCTCGACAAACGTGCCCAGGCGAATAAACCGATACGCGTCATTGCGCATGATCGTCCCGGACGTCGCCCCGCGAAACAGGTGCGAACGCTGCTTCACCCAGTCACAAAAGTGGCTGATGCCATGGCGCGCCAGCCCACCGGCCGCAATGCTGCGCATCTCCAGCCAGGTGGCGTTGAGGTTTTCCCACATGTCGGCGGTGATCCGGCCGCGCACCGCATGGGCGTTGCCCCGGGCGGCCCGCAGGCAGTTGTAGATACTCGCGGGGTTTTCCTCATCCAGGGCGAAGAAGTGCAACATGCGCTCGGCATCCAGTTGCTGATGACGTTCGAGGTAACTGTCCAGGGTGCCGCTGCTGAGCAACGACATGGCCAACTCATCCAGCCCGTCACTGCGCCCGGCCTGGGGCATCAATGACAGCGAATAACTGACTTCCAGCATGCGCGCCAGGTTCTCGGCACGCTCCAGGTAACGGGACATCCAATACAGATCTGCGGCGGTTCTACTCAGCATACTCAGCCCTCCACCACCCAGGTGTCCTTGGTTCCGCCGCCTTGCGACGAGTTGACGATCAATGAGCCTTCACGCAGTGCCACGCGGGTGAGGCCGCCGGGTACCAGGCGGGTTTCCTTGCCCGACAGCACGAACGGCCGCAGGTCGATATGCCGTGGCGCGATGCCGTTTTCGACAAAGGTCGGGCAGGTGGACAAGCTCAAGGTCGGTTGGGCGATGTAGGCGTGGGGGCGGGCCTTGATGCGTTGACGGAAGTCTTCGATCTCGGCAGCGGTGGAGGCGGGGCCCACCAGCATGCCGTAGCCGCCGGAGCCCTGGGTTTCCTTGACCACCAGTTCCGGCAGGTGCGCGAGGACGTGGGACAGCTCATCCGGCTTGCGACACTGGAAGGTCGGCACGTTTTGCAGCACCGGCTCTTCATCCAGGTAGAACCGGATCATTTCCGGCACGTATGGGTAGATCGACTTGTCGTCCGCCACGCCGGTACCGATGGCATTCGCCAGCACCACATTGCCTGCGCAGTAGGCCGCCACCAGGCCGGGCACGCCGAGCATCGAGTCGGGGTTGAAGGCTTGCGGGTCGAGGAACGCGTCGTCGATTCGGCGGTAGATCACATCCACGGCCTTGGGGCCGTCGGTGGTGCGCATGAACACCTTGAGGTCGTGCACGAACAGGTCGGCGCCTTCCACCAGCTCCACGCCCATTTCCCGGGCCAGGAACGCATGTTCAAAAAACGCGCTGTTGAAGCGCCCCGGCGTCAGCACCACCACATTCGGGTTGTCCAGGCGGCTGGAGCTTTTCAGGGTCTTGAGCAGCAGGTTGGGGTAGTGGTCCACCGGGGCGATGCGCTGCTTGGCGAACACCTCGGGGAACAACCGCATCATCATCTTGCGGTCTTCGAGCATATAGCTCACGCCGCTGGGGGTGCGCAGGTTGTCTTCGAGCACGTAGTAGGTGCCGTCGCCGTCGCGTACCAGGTCGACCCCGGAGATGTGCGAGTAGATATCGCGGTGCAGGTCCAGCCCGACCATCGCCTTCTGGTAACCCTCGTTGCCCAGCACCTGGTCGGCGGGGATGATCCCGGCCTTGATGATGCGCTGGTCGTGGTAGATGTCGGCAAGGAACATGTTCAGTGCGTTCACCCGCTGGATACAGCCGCGCTCGATGACGCTCCACTCACTGGCGGGAATGCTGCGGGGGATGATGTCGAAGGGGATCAGGCGCTCGGTGTCTTGCTCGTCGCCATACAGGGTGAAAGTGATCCCGGCGCGGTGAAACAGCAGGTCGGCTTCACGGCGGCGCTGGGCCAGCAGTTCTGGCGGCGTATTGGCCAGCCAGCGGGAGAATTCCTGATAGTGCGCACGGCAAACGCCTTGTGCGTCATTCATTTCATCAAAGAAAGATCGAGCCATTCCAATTACCTTGTCAGTGCCGGGACTAACTGCGCTTTGGCACTGCCGCTTTAGAAAACGCATTTTTTTATGAGCCCGTGGCTGATGGTGCCAGCAGACCTGGTCCTTACTTTCTTTTGGGGTGGGCTCTGGGTCGGGGGGTAACGATTGCTCCTGTATCCGGGCAGATGAATCAATAAAGCAATGCCTGTGCCATCCACCTTGTGGCGAGGGAGCTTGCTCCCGCTGGGCTGCGCAGCGGCCCCAAAAAGGAATGAGAGCGCTGTGCACTGGAGCGCTGTCCCGGTCCAGCGGGAGCAAGCTCCCTCGCCACAGATGTAGCTCTATCGCCTCAAAACGGTGCACTGATTACTTGAACTTTGCACCAGCCCGGTTCTTCTAAACTGCTTCAAATGCCAGCACGGAGCACGGATGTGCCCAGAATCATTTCACCCGACACTCCGGAGTCGAACCAGACCGACCACAGCGAACACAACGCGAAGATTTTCGGTTCGCCCAAGGACCGTCTCGATTTCTACCGGCGCGAGATCCAGTACGAAACCAGCATCCTGGCCAACCGCACCGACGCCTACCTCACGGCGCAGTCGTTCCTGGTGATCGCCTTCGTTTCCGGCATGGGCAACCTCAACCCGGAATGGGGCAAGCTGTTCACCCTGGTGGTGCCGGTATTCCTGGCGATGCTCGGCATCCTCAGTTCCCTGAACGCCTGGCCGGGCATTCGGGCGGCGTACGACATCATCGATCACTGGCACTACAAGCAGAGCGAACTGCTGCGCAGCGAGCCGGTCATGGGCCTGGCCTATGATGAATCGCCGCTGTTCAGTGAAATGGAGTCGTCCCACAAGGGCTATCGCAAGTCGCTGCTGTTCTCGATGCGTGCGCCGTGGCTGTTCATGGTGTTCTGGGTAATCCTGGGGGCCTATGCGTTCTATATCCAGGTGGACAACCCGGGTTCATAACTTACGGGAACTTCATCCCACGGCGCACGACCTTACCTTTACGCAGTCTGCGTTTTTCAACAGAGGTGAGCCATGAGCACAGACAACGATCCCCAAGTCAGCAACCGTAACGACCCGGCCATCGACCGCGGCGAGCCGGCACCGGGCACAGGCGCAGACGCGCCCAAAGACCCAGCGCCTGCCACCGACCCAAAAGCCAAAGAAAACGACTACAGTCCAGACTTCAAGCCCGAGCGCGAGCCCAAGCCTGAAACCGATGCCGATATCGATACCCAAGGCGGTTAGAGGAGACGGTCATGTCTGTAGACCTGGAAGATGACGATGAACTCAATGACCCGGGCAATGAAGACCCGGGCTCGTTGATGGATGATGCCGAAGTACCGCTTAACGACCTGGATGATGCCGCCGACGTCGGCAACACCGAAAACCAGGAATAGCCCTCATCGTTGTGCCTGGGCACGTCGTTCATACCACACCAGCATCGGCTGTGTGCTGAGGCCATGAACGATGATGCTCAGGGCAATGACCGACAGCGTCAGGTTCACCGCCACGGTGCTGCTGGTGCCCACCAGCCCATGGTTGATGGCGTAGAACAGGTAGTAGATGCTGCCGATCCCGCGAATCCCGAACCAGCCCACCAGCCCGCGTTGATTGCGATCCAGCAGGGTGCCCCAGGGTATCGACAGCACACTGAGCGGGCGAATCACGCAAAACAGCACCGCGCCTACCACCAGCGCTCGCCAATCCCAATGGCTGGCCAGCACCACGCCCAGCAGCGTGACCAGGAACACTTCCATCGAACGTTCCACCAGGCTGCCGAAGGCGAGCATGTCGCCCATCATCACCCCGGCGGCGATCTGCGTGTCCTGTAACTGCCCGACATCCCCATGCAATGCGTTCTCCGGCTCAACCTCCATGTGACCGACCACCGGTTGCGCCAAATGCTCGGCAGGGGTTTGAGCGTTGCCCGTGGACTTGAACTCGGCCTGCCGCAGCCCGAGGCCGGCGGCAAACACCGAAAGAAAGCCATAGCCGCCGATGGCTTCGGCCACTACATAGGCGAGGGCGATCAAGGCCAGGGTCAGGTAATCATTGGGTGACAGGGTGCTGTCGGCATTGGTGATACGCATCTTGAGGGTGACCTGGCCGATGCCACGGCCCATCCAGTACCCTACAAGCAACCCGGCAGGTACTGCCCAGAGCAGGTTCTTCAGGACCCAGCCGCCCAGCCAGTCACCGTCGAACCCGCCGTGCTGCATGAAGATCAGCGCAAAGATCACAAACGGGAAGGCGGTACCATCGTTCAAGCCCGCCTCACCGGAGAGGCCGAAACGCAGCGCGTCATAGTCCTGGGCGTTGTTGACCTGCACCAGGCCCGCCAGCACCGGGTCGGTGGGCGCGAGAATCGCCCCCACCAACAGCGAAACGCCCCACGACAAACCCAGCAGCCAATGCAGCACCAGGCACGTCCCGAGGATGGTCAAGAGCATTACCGGGCCGGCCATGCCAAACGCGATACGCCAGGTGCGATGCTTGAGTGGCAGGCGCAATTTCAGCCCGCTGACAAACAGCGAGAACAGCACCGCGACTTCCGTCAGATGCTCCATCCAGCGGGCGGAACCCTTTATGTCCAGGTGCAGCAGGTCCATGCCCAGCGGGCCGATGCCGATACCCAGCAGCAGGCATACAGCCGACGTGGTGACCGGCATCCAGCGCAGGTAGGAGGAGGTGAGGGCGAGGGTGAGCAAGACGGCACCCAGTACGGCCATCCACAGAATAAACGTCATAGGGTGTGCACCAGGCCGTGGTCTATGCAGGTTTGAGGAGTGCGGCCCGGTGCAGGTTCAATGTGATTCCAGCAACTGCGAACCGATGGTTTTCAGGCGGATCATGTCGATCAGCTGGCGCAACCCCGGCTGCGACTGCCGGCGACTGGGGTAGTACATGCACAGCGGCGCGCCGATGCAGGCCCAGTCGGGCAGCACTTCCACCAGGCCGCCGTCTGCCAGTTCCGATAGCACGCGATTTTCCAGGCAGTAGGCGATACCCACGCCTTGCAGCGCGGCATCGACGATGGTCTGGGTGTCGGCCGCGCTGAAGTGGCCGGGCACGTCCAGGCGCTGTTGGCGGGCGCCGTTGCCCAGCTCCCACTTGTAGGTGGTCTTGTCGCCCAGGTACATGCGCACACAGGAATGCGCGAGCAGGTCTTTGGGCACCTTGGGCGTTCCGGCGGTTGCCAGGTAGGCAGGGGAGGCGACCATGATCCAGCGCAACTCGCCGGTGAGCGGCACGGCCACCATGTCCTGGGGTACCGTGGCGCCATAGCGGATGCCCGCGTCGTAGCCTTCGGCGACGATGTCGAGCATGCGGTCTTCGATCATCACGTCCAGGCGCAGTTGCGGGTAGGTGCGGGTGAATTCCCCCAGCACCGGCGAGATCAGCAACACGGCCGCGTCCCGGGGTACGTTCAGGCGCAGCCGGCCAATCGGCGCCTCGCGGTACAGCTCAAGGGTGTCGAGGCCATCCTGGATCGTCGCGAAGCCGGCACTGAGTTTTTCCGCCAGCACCACGCCGGCATCGGTAGGTTCCACGGCACGGCTGGTGCGGTAGAGCAGCTTGACGCCCAGGCGGGTTTCCAGGTTGCGCATGGTGTGGCTCAGGGCCGAGGTGGTGACGCCCAGTTCGTGGGCGGCATGCCGGAAACTACGGCGACGGATGATCGCCATGAACACATTCAGGTCGGCCAACTCGGAGCGGTTGAACGCTGCCATATCAAGCACCTTTTGTAGGGTTTGGGTTTCACGCGGCGTTGAGCCCGATTCAACCTCGGATGATCTAGAGTAATCGTTTTTTTACTGAATGTTTCTGGCGGAGGCTTTTTTAATGAGTATCGAAACCATCAAGATCCCGGGGATCGACAAGGCAGTCTCGCGGATTGCCTTGGGCACCTGGTCCATGGGCGGTTCGATGTGGGGCGGTGCCGACAGTGAGGTGTCGATCAAGACCATCCGCCATGCGCTGGCCAGCGGCATCAACTTTATCGACAGTGCGCCGGTGTACGGCCTCGGTTTGTCTGAAGAACTGATTGGCCGGGCCCTGCGCGGCGTGCGTCATACCGCGGTGATCGCCACCAAGGCCGGCCTGCAATGGGACGACGGCACCGTGCGCCGCAACGCCACGGCCCAGCGCATCCGCAAGGAAATCGAAGACTCGCTGCTGCGCCTCGAAACCGACTACATCGACCTCTACCAGATCCACTGGCCCGACCCGCTGGTGGCCCAGGAAGAGACCGCCGGCGAGCTGGAAAAATTGCGCCGCGAAGGCAAGATTCTCGCCGTGGGCGTGAGCAATTACGCCCCTGCGCAAATGGACGACTTCCGCCAGTACACCCACCTGGACACGGTGCAGCCGCCCTACAACCTGTTCGAACGGGCGATCGACAGCGACATCCTGCCGTACGCCAAGCAAAATTCCTTGGTGGTACTGGCCTACGGTTCCCTGTGCCGGGGCCTGTTGACCGGTAGCATGCACGCCGCCACGCGCTTTACCGGGGATGATGTGCGCAAGCTCGACCCGAAATTCAAGGCGCCACGCTTTGAGCAATACCTGGCAGCGGTCGCGGCGCTGGATGTGTATGCCCGCGAATGCCACGGCAAGTCCGTGCTGGCCCTGGCGTTGCGCTGGGTACTGGACCAGGGCCCGACGGTGGCGCTGTGGGGCGCCCGCCGCCCCGAGCAACTCAAAGGCATCGAGGACGCCTTCGGCTGGCAACTGACCGCCGATGACCTGCAACATATCGACCGTATTCTGGCCAACACGATAAAAGATCCGGTTGGGCCGGAATTTATGGCCCCGGCCACACGTTAACCTTTGCGACAGGGATGTCCGGCAGTTGCAAAACAACAATAGACATCCCTTTGGCGTCGAGGTTTTTGGCATGAAGCGCGGTACCGTATTTACGCTTATCGGTGGCTTGTTGTGTGTGGCGGCGTTGGCGGGCGCCTTGAAATGGCGGGGCAACCCCGATGTGCTGTGGCAGATCGTCAGCCGCCAATGCGTGCCCGACCAGAACCAGCACCAAAACCCCAGCCCATGCCTCAAGGTGGACCCGGACAAGGGCTTCGTGCTGCTCAAGGACCTCAACGGCCCGTATCAGGACTTGTTGATCCCCACCGACAAGGTCACCGGCATCGAAGACATTGCCCTGACCCGGGATTTGCTGCCGCATTACTTCGCCCAGGCCTGGAAGAACCACGCGGTACTGTCCAGCGGCCTGCCTGCGCCGATTGCCGACCGCTATGTGTCGCTGGCGATCAACTCCCGGTATGGCCGCTCGCAAAACCAGCTGCATATCCATATCGCCTGCCTGCGCCCCGATGTGTTCAACACCCTCAACGAACGCGCCGCGACCCTCGACGAGCACTGGCAAACCCTGCCGGTGAAACTGCAGGGGCACACCTACAGTGCCCGTACCCTGTCGGCGGCAGACTTCGACCTGCGTGACCCGCTCGCCATCCTGAATGAGTACGTACAGGCCCAGGGCGACGCCATGGCCAGCTACAGCCTGTTGCTGGCACCCGAGGCAGATGGCAACTTCGTGCTGTTGACCACCCGGCTGACCCTCAAGGAGTGGAACCTGGCGTCTGCCGAGGAGCTGCAAGACCACCAGTGCAACCTGATGGGCAAACCACCACAACGACCTGTTTTAGCTGTTAACGACATCCGCTGATTTTGCCGTTGAACGAGTGTTCAGTTTCAATTATGTTGGCTGCAACCCCCCGCTTGCCAACAAGCGGGCTTGCGCTTTTTCTGATTGAACGAGAGGCACTGGCATGCGGTTTTCACCCTTTGTTGAGCGAATTGCAGGGCAGGGCGTAGCCGCCTGGGACATCCACCACGCCGCGTTCCAGGCCAGCAGCAAAGGTGAAGACATCATTATCCTGAGTGTCGGCGACCCGGATTTCGCCACACCTTCGTTCATCACCGACGCCGCCGTCGAAGCCCTGCGCCAGGGCGACACCCACTACACCGAAATTCCCGGCCGCCCGGCGCTGCGGGATGCGATTGCCGCCCGTTACAGCAAATCCCTGGCCCGACCGCTGAGCGCTGAAAACGTCATCACCGTGGCCGGTGCGCAAAACGCCTTGTTCGTCACCTCGCTGTGCCTGTTGCAGGCCGGTGATGAAGTGATCGTCCTCGACCCGATGTATGTCACCTATGAAGCTACCCTCAAGGCCAGCGGCGCAACGCTGGTGCGGGTGCCGTGTTCCGCCGACTCGGGTTTTCGTCTTGACCCGGCGCTGCTGGCCGCCGCCATCACGCCGCGCACCCGGGCGATTTTCTTCTCCAACCCCAATAACCCCACAGGCGTGGTGCTCACCCCCCAGGAGCTGCAAGCGATTGCCGACCTGGCGATCGAGCATGAACTGTGGGTCGTGGTGGACGAGGTCTACGAAAGCCTGGTGTTCGACGGTGAGTACCACAGCCTGGCCGCGCTGCCGGGCATGGCCGAGCGTTGCATCGTGATTGGCAGCCTGTCCAAATCCCACGCCATGACCGGCTGGCGCATCGGCTGGATCGTCGCAGAACCTGCCATGGTGGCCCACGCCGAAACCCTGGTGTTGAGCATGCTGTACGGCTTGCCGGGGTTTGTGATGCAAGCCGCGACCGCCGCCGTGCTGGCCCACGATGAAGTCACCCATGGCATGCGTGAGACCTACCGTCGTCGCCGCGACCTGGTGGTGACCGGCCTCGCCGGTTGCCCGGGCATTCATGTCCGCGCCCCGCAAGCCGGCATGTTCGTGCTGGTGGATGTGCGGGACACCGGCCTCAGTTCCCTGGACTTCGCCTGGCGGCTGTTCCGCGAAGCGGGGGTTTCCGTACTGGATGCTGCCGCTTTCGGTGAGCCGGCACAGGGCTTTGTGCGGTTGTCATTCACCCTGGGTGAAGCGCGACTGGCCGAGGCCTGCGAGCGCATCAGCCGCTTCGTCGCCAAGCTCGCCGGCGAGCCACGCATAGAACCTGCGGCAAAAATCATCAGCGTGCAGCCGGTGGTCGCGAAAAAGATGATCGAGGTGCTCGACCTGCACAAACGCTTCGGCAATATCGAAGTGCTCAAGGGCATTTCCCTGACGGCCCACGAAGGCGAGGTGATCTCGCTGATCGGCGCCAGCGGCTCGGGCAAAAGCACCCTGCTGCGGTGCATCAACATGCTCGAAGTGCCGGACCAGGGCAGCATTCATGTGGACGGTGAAAGCATCAAACTCAACTACGGCCGCCCCGGCGCACCGCTGGTGGCCGACGCCAAACAGCTGGTACGGATCCGCTCGACGCTGGGCATGGTGTTCCAGAACTTCAACCTGTGGCCCCATCGCACCGTGCTGGAAAACCTGATCGAAGCGCCGATCCAGGTGCTGCGGGAAAGCCGTGCCGAAGCCATCGAACGCGCCGAGGCCTTGCTCGACCGGGTCGGCCTGGCCGCCAAGCGCAACGAATACCCGGCGTTCCTCTCCGGCGGCCAGCAGCAGCGGGTGGCCATCGCCCGCGCCCTGGCCATGCGCCCCAAAGTCATGTTGTTCGACGAACCCACCTCGGCCCTGGACCCGGAACTGGTGGGCGAAGTGCTGCGGGTGATTCGTTCCCTGGCCGAGGAAGGCCGCACCATGATCCTGGTCACCCATGAAATGGCGTTCGCCCGGGATGTGTCATCCAAAGTCGCGTTTTTGCACCAAGGCCTGATCGAGGAAACCGGCTCGCCGGACTCAGTGTTTATCGACCCACGCAGTGAACGTTGCCGGCAGTTCGTCAACGCGCATCAAACTCGCTAACTCCAAAAAAAGACGGGGCAAGATCATGAAATCCAAACGTTTGGCAAAGTGGTTGAGCAGTGCAGTGTTGATGCTGGCGGCAGGTACTGCGTTGGCGGCGGAGAAACCCATCGTGTTCGCGGTAGCGGCAGAACCTTACCCACCGTTTACGGTAAAGGGCGGTAACGGCGAGTGGACGGGCTTTGAGGTGGACCTGATCCACAAGCTCTGCGGCTTGATGAAAGCCGAGTGCCAGATCAAGGAAGTGGCGTGGGACGGGATTATTCCGTCGTTGCTGGCGAAGAAAATCGACGTGATCTTCTCCTCGATGTCGGTCACCGAAGAGCGTGAAAAACAGATCGCGTTCAGCCGCGCCTACTACGATTCGCTGCTGGGCATTGCTGGGCCGAAGGGCACGACTGTCGAGGTTTCGCCGGCAGGGCTGAAGGGCAAGATCATCGGCGTGCAGATCTCCACGGTCAGTGCCAACTACCTGAAGAAGTACTACGAGAAAATTGCTGACCTGAAGTACTACGACACCCAGGAATCGGCCAACGCCGACCTGATTGCCGGGCGCACCGACTTGATGATGGCCGACGGTGTCGCCATCGCCATGATGGTGAAAACTCCTGAAGCCCAGGGGCTGGCCGAGATCGCCGAAGTGCCTTACGACCCGATCATCGGCCGTGGCGTGGGCGCTGGCCTGCGCAAGGAAGACACTGAACTCAAGGCCCGTCTGGACAAGGCCATCGGTGAGTTGCTGGTGAGCAAGGACTACGCTGACCTGTCGCAGAGTGTGTTTGGTGTGTCGGTGAGCCCGTGCAAGCGCGCCGACACGCCAGCCTACATCAGCAAAGTATGTGACAGCCCCTACACAAACTAACCCGGTAGAGGGGGGCGCTTTTGTGGTGAGGGAGCTTGCTGTAATGAGAGAGCTCTTGTGATGAGGGAGCTGTTGTGGCGAGGGAGCTTGCTCCCGCTGGGGTGCGAAGCGCCCCCAAAAAATGGGCCTGCTACGCAGTCCAGCGGGAGCAAGCTCCCTCGCCACAACAGCTCCCTCACCACAGCAACACCCTAGCCACAAAAGCTCCGTCGCAACAGCAAGCTCCCTCGCCAGAGGGTCATTGCTTGTCATAGAAATAGGGAGCGCCGATGTTCGATCTACTCAACTTCAGCGAGCAAGGCTGGGGCAACGCACTGCTCAAAGGGTTATGGATGACCCTGCAGATCTCCGCCGGCTCGTTTGCGGTGGGGCTGCTGATCGGCCTGGTGGTGGCCTGTGCCAAGCTCAGTGCGCCGCGCCCGATTGCCATGCTGATGCGCGGCTACACCACGGTGTTCCGCGCGGTGCCCGAGTTGCTGCTGATCCTGTTGTTGTATTACGCAGGCTCCATGGCTCTCAACGCATTGATGCTGTGGCTGGGGTTCGAGCAGTTCAATATCAGCGGGCCGCTGGTGGCGATCCTGGTGCTGGGCCTGGTGCAAGGCGCATACGCCTCGGAGATTTTCCGCGCGGCGATCCTGGCGATTCCCCACGGGCAGATCGAAGCGGCACGGGCCTTTGGCTTGAGCGGCTTTGGCCTGTTCCGCCGGGTGACCCTGCCGATCATGGCGCCATACGCGCTGGCCGGCATGTCCAACCTGTGGATCAACCTGATCAAGGACAGCGCGCTGATCAGCGTGGTGGGCACCAACGAACTGCTGTACACCGCCAAGCAGGCCGCGGGCTCGACCCGGCATTACCTGTTGTTCTACCTCACGGCCGCCGCCTTGTATTACCTGGTGACATTGGCCTCCAACTACCTGTCCGGGCGCCTGGAACGACGTATTCGTCGCTGGATGCCGGTTGTCGAGTGAGCCGCACATGCCTGAGTGGATAAGTTATTACGCAGGACTGATCGCCAAGGGCTTGCAGACGACCCTGTCGCTGTTGGTGATCTCGGCACTGTTGGGCTTCGCCCTGGCGGTGCTGGTGGCGTTGGCGCGGCTGTCGCGGCGCAAGTGGCTGGCCCGTTGTGCGCTGGGGTACACCAGCGTGCTGCGGGGCACGCCGTTGCTGATCCAGATCTACATCTTTTACTACGGCCTGGGCAGCCTGTTTGCCCAGTTCCCGATGATTCGCGCAAGCTTCCTGTGGCCGTTCCTGCGGGACGGCTACTGGTACATTGTGTTCGCCCTGGTGCTCTCGGTAGGCGCCTACGTCGGTGAAGTGATTCGCGGCGGCCTGCTGGCGGTGCCCAAGGGCGAAATGGAAGCCGCCTCGGCGTTCGGCATGACGCCACGCCAGGCACTGTTGCGGGTGCGCTTGCCACGAGCGATGCGCCTGTTGCTGCCGACACTCGCGGGGGAGACGGTGATGTTGCTCAAGTCCACGGCACTGGCGTCCACCATCGCGGTGGTCGACCTGCTCGGCGCCGCCAACGTGGTGCGTGCCCAGACCTTGCAGATCTATCAGCCGCTGCTGTTGGTGGCCGGGGTTTACCTGTGCCTGACGTTCCTGATTGAAGCCCTGTACGCGATTGCCGAGCGGCGTGGCACACCGTTGCGCAGGTCGGCCGGATGAAAACCGATCGCTCGTTGCAAGGGATTGCCCTGTGCTCGCTGGCCTATGCGTTCCTGGCATTGCAGGACGCCGGAATCAAATGGCTGGTGGCCGACTATTCAGTGTTCACCATCCTGTTCTGGCGCAGCCTGGTGGTGGTCACCGCGTGCGTGATCGCCGGGCGCCTTGGCCTGCTCAAGCGGGCCTGGAATTCGGTCAGCCGCAAGCTGTTGATCATCCGCGGCCTGCTGTCGCTGCTGGCCTGGTTGCTTTACTACACCGCGGCCAAGGACCTGACCCTGGCGGAAATGACCACCCTGTATTTTTCCGCGCCGATCATGGTCACCTTGCTGGCAGCGCTGATCCTCAAGGAGCGCGCCAGTCGTGGCCAGTGGCTTTCGCTGATCATCGGCTTTGTGGGCGTGGTGATCGCCTGTCGTCCCAGCAGCATGGTCGACCCGCTGCCTATCGGCCTGACGCTGGCGGCGGCGCTGTGCTGGGCGTTTACCTATATCCAGCTGCGCCAGGTAGACGACAACACTTCAGTGCTGGAACAGATGCTGATCACCAACGTGGTGTTTGTGATCTGCATGGCGGTGACGCTGCCCTGGACGCATACACCGTCACCCACACCGGCGTGGCTGGGTATGCTCGGCGCCGGGCTGGTGGGTGGCATTGGCCAGTTCCTGCTGTTTGCGAGTTTCCGCCGGGCCACGGCGACGCTGTTAGCACCGTTTGAGTACACCGGGTTGATCTGGGCGTTCCTGCTGTCGAGCCTGGTGTGGGGCACGGTGATGGACGTGTCGCTGATCTTCGGCGCGGTGCTGATCGCCATCAGCGGCACCCTGGCCATGCTCAGTGCCCGGCATCCCGTGTCACAGGACGTGGTCGGCGCCGAATGCTCCGTGACGCAGCCCCTGTATCCAGCAGCGGCAGATGTGCAGCCCGTTGGCGGGGCTGAAGGTGCCGGGGTTGAGGCACCACTCGAGCCAGAGTCCGTCGAGCATCGCCGATAAGCCGATGGCCGCCAGGCGCGTGTCGTGGATCACAAAGCCTTCGCTCGCGGCCAGGTCGTCGAGCAATTGGCGAATCAGTTCGAGGTAGGCGCGGTAGCTTTTTTCGTGGGAGTCGTTCACGTGGTCCGAATGGCGGATCAGGCTCCAGAACACCACCCACACACCGAGCAATTTCGGGTCCATGACCCGTGAGGAAAACGACCCGGCGAGGAATGCATCCAGCCGCGCCGCCGGGCCTTGGGCCTGATCGACTTCCTGCCACAGGGCGGTGGTCAGTTCGCTGGCGAGCTTGTGGTAGGTCTCGGCGATCAGGGCATCGATGCTGCCGAAATGGTGATTGAGCAACCCCACCGAAACCCCGGCTTCAGCGGCGATGCGCCGCACGGAAATGCCGGCATGCCCGTCCCGGGCGAGGCTGGTGAGGGTGGCGGCAATCAACAGGTCGCGACGGTCTTCGGTCACAGGCACACCCTTGGTCAAGATACATGGTTGAACGTGTGTTCAATATATACCCACAGATCCAACAAGAGGAGGGCAACGGCATGGCAAAAGACCTTTCGTGGCAAGTCCCGGGCGATTCCGGGAACACCTTGCACATCGGCGCCTGGCGCTTCGAGGGAGACGGTAGCGGTCCGCGGGTGCACCTGCAAGCCGGTGTGCACGCCGACGAGATCGCCGGGATGCTGGTGCTGCACCAACTGTTGCCGCGTTTGCAGGCGTGCCAGGAGCAGGGGCGGCTCAAAGGCACGGTGACGGTGGTGCCCCAGGCCAACCCGTTCGGCATTGGCCAGTTTCGCCAGGGGCGGTTGCTGGGGCGTTTTCACGAAGCCACCGGGCAAAATTTTAACCGGGCATTCGATCATTCATTGGCGATGGAGCGCCCGGCCAGCAACCTGGCGCAATGGCAGAAAAGCCTGGTGCAACTGGCGGCCGATGCCGAGTTGGTGCTGGACCTGCACACGGATGATGAAGCGCTGCCGTACCTGTATATCCACCGCAGTTTTTGGCCCGAGGGCCGGGCATTGGCGGCGGCGTTGCAGGTGGATGTGGTGATTGTCTGGGACGAGGGCGGCGACGGGTCGTTTGAGGAAACCATCATCAATCACGCCAACCCCCGAATGGCGGCGACCATTGAATTGCGCGGGCAGGCGGATGTGAGTGACGCCCTGGCCGGGCAGGATGGCGATGGTATCTGGGCCTGGCTCTGTGCAAGCGGGGTGATCGACGAAGCCCCGGTGATTGCCGATTGGCGGGGGCAGGTGGTGGACATGGGGTGTATGGAGACCATTCTGGCGCCGTGTGCCGGGGTGTTGGTGTTTGAGAAAGGCCTGGGCGAGCAGGTGGAAGAGGGGGAGCGGTTTGCACGGATTATCCGGCGGCCTGGGGATCCGGCTTCCGAAGTGGTGCTGTATGCGGCGCAAACCGGGCGCATGGTGACCGGGCATCGGGAGCGGTTGGTGTCCCAGGGGGCGGTGGTGGCCAAGTTTACCGGTTCGCGGGTGTCTGACAGTTACAGCGGGGGGGTGTTGGATCCTTAGTAGAGGTGTACATATCCGTTGTTTTTGTAACGGCCGCTATGGGTTCCGCTCTTACAGCGGCTCACTTTTGAAAAGCGCAAAAGTAAGCAAAACGCTCTTGCCCCACCACTCGGCACCTCGCTTAGGCTCGGTGTGCCCGCACTCCGGCAGCACGAAGCGGGCCGCCGCGACGGGGCGTCCCTGCCCCGTCGCGGCTAAACCGGCGTCCTGCCGGTTTACCCGCTCCGTACTACCTGCGTTCGGCCAGCGTGGTTTAACGGGGCGCCTAAGATCAAGATCAAAAGCAGATCAAAAGCAAAGCACAGCGGCCTACAGGCCGGCTTGAGTGTGGTGAAGCAAAGGCAAAATCAAAATCTAAAGCTACAGCGGGCACGTTCTACTGTGGG
>NZ_JACARE010000024.1:63293-285708 GCF_013386765.1 Pseudomonas yamanorum | reverse complement strand
GCCGACAGGCGGGGCAGAGCGTTTTGGTTACTTTGCCGCTTTTGCAAAGTGACTCGCTGTAAGAGCGAAACCATAGGCGGCCGTTACCTAAATAACGGATATGCCCATCACCGCTCCACCGGCACCGAAAGCCCCGAATTCCCAAGCGCATGACTACGCGCATCAAAAAACCGCAACTCCACATCCATCCCCTCAAACAGCTCGGCAAAACGCCGCTTCTGCTGCTGGATAAACCCCGCACTACGACCAAACACCGAAATCGCCAAAGTGCTGACTTTCGCCTGCCGAATCGCCTGCACAAGATGCACATCCTGCACGCCGAGGTGATGCCCGAAAATGCAAAGCCCACCCTCATGGCTCAACAGCTGCTCATAACAGAACGACAAATAGTCAGAACTGCGAATGGTCTTGAGCTTCTCCTCAACCTTCCCTTCGCTGACAAACAACGGCACATCATCCAGCGTCTTGATCGTATTGTTGATCGCAAAACTGCTGAGCAACGTGCTGTCTGTGGTCGGCAATTTACGCGCCGTACCATCAAGGTTACGCACCAGATGCAGGCCACCATGCAGGTACAGGATGCGCGTGGTATCGGTCGCTGTATTGCGCAGGTCAAAGCTCGCATCGGCACTGCGAAACAGATCGTCGATCCCAGGCGCATGCAGGATCGCCCAGTAGTTCAGCAGGTCATAATTGCTGGTGAACACCGTGGGGTAACTCGCCAGCTCTTGATGAAGGGTCGCCAACGTCGAAGGCTTCACCAGGCGCCACGGAATGTGCACGCTGTGGATCGTGTTGATCAGCGCTTCCTTGATCGCGTAGTAGCGATTACGCGGCGCCGCCGAGCTCACGGCCAGGGCCTTGTTCACCCGGCTGGTGGTTTTCAGCGCGCCCAGCACCTGCTCGAAACTGCGGGTCTGCATCGCGTCAAACACGCTGAGTTCGGACTGGCTCAGGGGTTTTTCTTCCACGGTGCGGGCGTTTTCAAACAGTGAGTCGTAGGCAAAGTCTTCCCACACTGCGCGGCTGGCGCCGTTGCCGATCAGGATCCCGCTGAAGGCGGTACTGCTGCGCAAGGCGTTCCAGTCTTCAAGGTGGGCATCAAAATCCTGGGAATCCTTCATTGCGGCGGGTCTACTCAAAATCGGCTGGGCGGTGACTTTATCACGAGCGGGCGTTGATCCTGGTCAAGATGCCGCAGGCAATCGAGGTCGATGCTGTAGGCATAACGACTTTCGAGGATTCGCCACCATGAGCAGCACCTTCTTCATTCCCGCCGTCAACATCATGGGCATCGACTGCCTCGACGAAGCCATGATCGCGATTCGCAACTACGGTTTTCGCAAGGCACTGATCGTGACCGACGCCGGGATGGCCAAGGCCGGTGTCGCCAGCATGATCGCCGAGAAACTCGCGATGCAAGACATCGACTCGGTGATCTACGACGGCGCCAAGCCCAACCCGAATGTCGAAAACGTTGAAAAAGGCCTGGCATTGCTGAAACAGAGCGCCTGCGATTTTGTGGTGTCCCTGGGCGGTGGCTCACCCCATGACTGCGCCAAGGGCATTGCCCTGTGTGCGACCAACGGCGGGCACATCGGTGACTACGAAGGCGTCGACCAGTCGGCCAAGCCGCAACTGCCGCTGGTGGCCATCAACACCACCGCCGGCACCGCCAGCGAGATGACGCGCTTCTGCATCATCACCGACGAAACCCGCCACGTGAAAATGGCCATCGTCGACCGCAACGTCACGCCGCTGCTGTCGGTCAACGACCCGGCGTTGATGGTCGGCATGCCCAAGGGCCTGACCGCCGCCACCGGCATGGACGCGCTCACCCACGCCATCGAAGCCTACGTGTCCACTGCGGCCAACCCGATCACCGACGCCTGCGCGATCAAGGCCATCGAACTGATCAGCGCCAATCTGCGGATCGCGGTGCGCGACGGTAAAGACATGGCCGCCCGGGAGAACATGGCGTATGCACAGTTCCTTGCCGGCATGGCCTTCAACAATGCGTCCCTGGGGTTCGTGCACGCCATGGCCCACCAGTTGGGCGGCCTGTACGACTTGCCCCACGGCGTGTGCAATGCGGTGCTGTTGCCCCATGTGCAAAGTTTCAACGCCAGCGTCAGCGCCGAGCGCCTGAGCCATGTGGCCCGGGCGCTAGGTGCAGACATCAAAGGCACGTCGCCGGAAGAGGGCGCCCAGGCCGCCATCGCGGCGATTCGCAGCCTGTCCCAGGATGTGGAAATTCCCGCCGGCCTGCGTGAACTGGGTGCCAAGTTGCAGGACATCCCGCTGCTGGCGAGCAACGCACTGAAGGATGCCTGCGGCCTGACCAACCCACGGCGGGCGGATCAGCGTCAGATTGAGGAGATCTTTCGCAGCGCGTTTTGATCGGCTCTGATCAGGGCGACGCTCAGCAGTGCGCCTCCCGCCAGCACCACGCACAACACCGCCAACGGCCAGGCCTGCTGACTCGCCAGCAGGCTGGCCACACCGCCGATCACCGCCGCCATCAACTGATGCATAAAGCCGCTCAAGGCCATGGCGTAGGAGCCGCTCACCGGCGACTCATCATTGGCCAGTGACAGGCTGATGGGATAACTCATCGACTGCCCGAACACCGCCAGGCAGTAAGGCAACCACAATAGAATCGCCAAGCCGTTGGCAAACAGGCTGCCCAGCAACATCGTTGCGCTGCCGCACATCACCAACGCCACGCCCCAACTCATCATCGACAGGCGCCCAGTGCGGGCGACCAGGCGATTGACCATCAACGCCCCCGCCAGATACGCCCCGCTGATCGGCCAGCCGAGCCAGCCATATTGCGCCGCGCTCCACTGGAAATGGCCCTGCAAGATCAAGGGTGCGCAGGTGTTGAAGGCGATGATCACCCCGTAACCCAAACCGCCCGCCAACGCAGGGCGCAGGAACGCCGGATGGCGCAGGATCGTGCCGTAGATGCGCCAGGCCGAGACGTGCCCGGCGGCTTTTTCCAGTGTCGGAAACACCACCCGTTGCAGCGCAATCATCAAGCCGGCAGCCGCTATCGCCAGCCCATAAAAGATCGCTTCCCAGCCAAACGCCACCTGCAACAGCGAGCCCACAAACTGCCCGATGCCCAACGCGATCACGAACGTCATGCCCAGCCACGACAGCCCCTTGGCCAACAGCGCACCGCTGAAACTGTCGCGAACCAGCACCCGCGCCATCACCGACACACCGCCCGCGCCGAGCCCTTGCACCAGCCGCAGGCCAAGAAAGGATTCGAGGTTGTAGGCGGACGGAATCGCCGCACTCGCCAGTGCATACAGCGCCAACGCCGCCAACAGCACCGGCTTTCTGCCAACCCGCTCACCGAGGCTGCCCCATAGCAGCATCGGCAACGCCATGCCGATCAAATACACCGCCAGGGCCAGCGCCACCTGGTCCTCGGCGGCAGGCAATGCTCGAGCAATCGCCGGTACGGCGGGTAGGTAACTGCTGATGCCAACCTGGGACAGAAAGGCCGCGCTGCAGGCGATGGCGAGGGTGGTGGTGCTTTTCAAGGGGCAAAAGATCCTGTTGAGCAGTAAGCTGCAAGCCGCAAGCTACAAGTTGCTAGTGTGTTTGTCTCTAACTAGCCGCCTGAAGCTAACCGCTTGTCGCTTAGGAACCAACCTTATGAGAGTTCTATTATTCGGCGCCACCGGCATGGTCGGCCAAGGCGTGCTACGCGAGTGCCTGCTGGCCAGTGATGTGCAGGAAGTCGTCGCCGTCGGCCGTACCGCGCTGACCCAGGAACACGGCAAGCTGCACCAGGTGCTGCATGCCGATATGTTGGATTTCCAGCCCCTGGAGCATCTGCTGCAAGGCTTCGATGCCTGCTTCTTTTGCCTGGGCGTGTCCTCGGTGGGCATGGACGAAGTCAAGTACACCCACCTGAGCTACGACCTGACCCTGGTGGCCGCCAGCACCCTGGCCCGGCTTAACCCGCAGATGACCTTTATCTACGTGTCCGGCGCCGGTACCGACAGCAGCGAAACCGGCAAAACCATGTGGGCGCGGATCAAGGGCAAGACCGAGAACGCCTTGCTGCGCCTGCCGTTCAAGGCGGTGTATCTGTTCCGCCCCGGGGTGATCCAGCCGCTGCACGGCGTGCGTTCGAAGACCCCGCTCTACCAATCCCTCTACACCGTGACCGGCCCGTTGTTGTCGTTGCTGCGCCATGTTCGCCCGGCCTGGGTAGTGAGCACGGAAACCGTCGGCCGTGCGATGCTCTCGGCCGTCCGGCATGGTGCACCGCAACCGGTGGTGGAGCAGGCCGACATCAACCGCCTGGCCAACGAGCGCGCCTAGATGCTGCACAAAAGCCTGGTTCGCCGCCTTGACTTGATCACCCTGCAGCTGTTCGTCGCGGTGCATGAAGAAGGCACCCTGACCCGCGCCGCCGCCCGTGAGGCCATCGCGGTCTCGGCAGCGAGCAAGCGTTTGATGGAGCTGGAACAGGTGTTGGGCGTGAGCCTGTTTGTGCGCCAGGCCAAGGGCATGCACCTCACGGCCGCCGGCGAGACCTTGCTGCACCATGCCCGGCAGATGCTGTTCAACGTCGAGAAGATGGGCCTGGAGCTGGGCGAACACAGCCATGGCGTGCGCGGTTATGTGCGGATGCTGGCGAATCTCTCGGCGATCATTCAATTCCTGCCTGAGGATTTGCGTGACTTTTCCGCGCTGCACCCACAGGTGAAAGCCGACCTGGAAGAGCGGCCCAGCAATGGCGTGGTCCAGGGTGTGATCGATGGGGTTGCGGACCTGGGCATCTGCTCCAGTGACACCGATACCAAAGGCCTGCCCGGCGTGACCTATCGCCGGGACAAACTGGTGGTGTTGATGCCGGCGGATCACCCGTTGGCGGCGCGCAAGGCAGTGGCTTTTGTCGAGACGCTGGACAGCGACTACGTGGGGCTGCATTCCGCCAGTTCGATCAACATGCGCACCCACGCTGCGGCACGGGAGGCGGGCAAGGTGCTGCGCCTGCGGATCCATGTGCCGGGTTTTGATGCGATGTGCCGGATGGTCCAGGCCAACATGGGCATCGGCATCCTCCCGCAAAAGGCCTATGAACTGTTTGGCCGGGCGCTGGGGTTGCATGCGGTGCCGCTGACGGATGCCTGGTCGGACCGCAGCCTGATTCTGGTGGTGCGTGATGAGGCGCAGCTGTCGCCGGTGAGTCGGTTGTTGTTCGATTATTTGCGTCGGGAGCCGAGTTAAGCGAAACGCTGCTGGCCTCATCGCGGGCAAGCCCGGCTCCCACAGTTGACCGAGTTGTTTGGGGGAAAATCGATCCCCTGTGGGAGCCGGGCTTGCCCGCGATGGCGATTTAAAGAGCGCCCAAAATCCCCAAGCCTTCGCATTTCGCGAACGCTCGTTGCCAACTGACGGTTGGATTTCTGCTGCCCCTGTCCTCTAGCCTTGGCCCACATTCCAAGAACAAGAGGTACACCCCATGACGGCTCCCCTGAGCGGTATCAAGGTGATCGAGATCGGCACCCTGATTGCCGCGCCGTTCGCCGCCCGGCTGATGGCCGAGTTTGGCGCCGAGGTGATCAAGATCGAAGCCATGGGCCAGGGCGATCCGCTTCGCAAATGGCGAAAGCTGCATGAAGGCACGTCGCTGTGGTGGTACCTGCAATCGCGCAACAAGAAGTCCCTGGCCCTGGACCTCAAGTCCGCCGAAGGCCTGGACCTGGTCAAGCAACTGCTGGGCGACGCCGACGTGCTGATCGAAAACCTGCGCCCCGGCGGCCTGGAAAAACTTGGCCTGGGCTGGGACGTGCTGCACGCCCTCAACCCCAAGCTGACCCTGGTGCGCATCTCCGGCTACGGCCAGACCGGCCCCTACCGCGACCGCCCCGGCTTTGGTGCCATCGGCGAGGCCATGGGCGGGATTCGCTACACCACTGGCAACCCGGATTCGCCACCGGCGCGGGTCGGTGTGAGCCTGGGTGATTCCCTGGCCTCGTTGCACGGCGTGATCGGCGCGCTGATGTCGCTGCTGCGGGTCAAGACCGGCCAGGGCGACGGCCAGATCGTCGACGTGTCCCTGGCCGAAAGTGTGTTCAACCTGATGGAAAGCCTGGTGCCCGAATACGACATGCTCGGCCATGTGCGTGAGCGCAGCGGCGGCGCCTTGCCAGGCATCGCTCCGTCCAACACCTACCTGACCGCCGATGGCGCCTACGTGGTGATCGCCGGCAACAGCGACCCGATCTACAAGCGCCTGATGACCACCATCGGCCGCGCCGACCTGGCCGAAGCCCCCGAGTTCGCCCACAACGACGGCCGCGCCGCCAAGAGCGGCCTGCTCGACGCCGCCATCACTCACTGGACCAGCAGCCAGCCCATCGACCAGGTGCTCAGCGCCCTGGAAGCCGCCGAAGTACCGGCGGGGCGCATCTATTCAGTGGCCGATATCGTCGCCGACCCGCACTACCAGGCCCGGGACATGCTGCTCAGTGCCGACCTGCCCGGCGGCCTCACGGTGAAGATGCCCGGCATCGTGCCCAAACTGTCGGAAACCCCCGGCGCCGTTAATTGGCAGGGCCCGAGCCTGGGCCAGCACACCGACTCGATCCTCGGCGACCTGGGCTTGAGCGGTGCCGATATTCAACGCCTGAAAACTTCAGGAGTGGTGCAATGAAAAACTATTCCGATGCCCTGGTCGTGCAGGAAGTCTCACCCCGGGACGGCCTGCAAATCGAGCCGACCTGGGTCGAGACCGCCGACAAGATCGCCCTGATCGATCAGTTGTCCCTGGCCGGTTTTTCCCGGATCGAAGCGGGTTCGTTCGTGTCGCCCAAGGCCATTCCCGCCTTGCGCGATGGTGAGCAGGTGTTCCAGGGCATCACTCGCCGCCCCGGGATTGTCTACGTGGCCTTGATCCCCAACCTCAAGGGCGCCCAGCGTGCCATTGAATCCCGGGCCGATGAGTTGAACCTGGTGATGTCCGCCAGCCAGACCCACAACCTGGCCAATATGCGCATGCGTTGCGAGGCCTCGTTGGCCGCATTCAGCGATATCGTGAGCTTTGCTGCTGACTTTCCGGTGCGCCTCAACGGCAGCATCGCCACCACCTTCGGTTGCCCGTTCGAAGGCAAGATCGACGAAGACCGCGTGCTGCAATTAGTCGATGCCTACCGCGAGCTGGGCATCCAGGGCATCAGCCTGGCGGACACCACCGGCATGGCCAATCCACGTCAGGTGGAGCGCCTGGTCAAGCGCGTGTTGGAGCACGTTCCGGCCAGCGATTTGACCCTGCATTTCCACAACACCCGCGGCCTGGGTTTGTGCAATGTGCTGGCTGCCTACGAGGCCGGTGCCCGCCGGTTTGATGCGGCATTGGGCGGCCTCGGTGGCTGCCCGTTTGCTCCCGGCGCGTCGGGCAATATCTGCACCGAAGACCTGGTCAACCTGTGCGAGGAGGTCGGGATTCACACCGGTATCGACCTGCCGCACTTGCTGCAGATGTCGCGGCAATTGCCGGCCCTGCTGGGCCATGAACTGCCGGGCCAGGTGGCCAAGGCCGGGCGCAACTGCGACCTGCATCCGCCACCGGCCTACATCGCCACTTTGTAAGCCGTAACCAGACAACAAAAACAATCGGACGCCTGCGAGCAGTCCGCTGGAGAGAAACAATGAGCCTTAATACGTTGGAGGCCGGCGTGCGCCCGGCCGCTGAACACGATGCCGAAAAAGCCCTGGTCAGCAAGGTCGCCTGGCGCCTGATGCCGCTGATCATGGTCTGCTATCTGTTCGCGTTTTTTGACCGCATCAACATCAGCTTCGCCAAGTTCCAGTTGCAGACCGACCTGAGCCTGAGCGACACCGCCTACGGCCTCGGCGCCGGGCTGTTCGTGGTCGGCTATGTGATCTTCGAAGTGCCGAGCAACATGATGCTGTACAAGGTCGGCGCCCGCCGCTGGATCGCGCGCATCATGATGTCGTGGGGGCTGGCGACGGCGGCCATGGTCTTTGTCACGGCCGAATGGCAGTTCTACGCGCTGCGTTTCATCATCGGTGCGATGGAGGCAGGCTTTGCCCCGGGCGTGTTGTATTACCTGACCCTATGGTTCCCGCAGCACTACCGTGGGCGCATCACGTCGATGCTGTTTCTGGCGTCGGCGTTTGCCGGGTTGGTGGGCGCGCCGTTCTCCGGGCTGGTGCTGGAACACCTCGATGGCGTGCTGCAAATGCGCGGCTGGCACTGGTTGTTCTTGCTCGGTGGCTTGCCCTGTGTGGGCCTGGGATTCATGGTGCTCAAGCTGCTCAAGGACCGTATCGAGGACGCCCACTGGCTGACCTCGGCGGAGAAGACCTTGCTGGCCAGCCGCATCGCCGTGCATGAACCCCACAAGAGCGGCGGCTCATTGCTGGCAGCGCTGCGTATTCCCGGGTTCCTGATGCTTGGCTTTATCTACTTCCTGATCCAGGTGGCGTCCTACGGCCTCAACTTCTGGGCGCCGCAACTGATCCGCAGCGCCGGTACCCAGAGCCCGGTGATGATCGGTCTGCTGACGGCGATTCCCTACGTCTGCGGCGCCATCAGCATGGTGGTGATCGGGCGTTTGTCCGACGCTACCGGCGAGCGCCGCAAGTTCGTCAGCGGCTTGGTCGCACTGGGCGCGGTAGGGTTCTTCTGTGCCGGTATTTTTGCTGATCACACCACGTTCCTGATCGTCGCCCTGAGCCTGCTGGGCGCCGGGATCATCGCCTCGATTCCGACCTTCTGGACCTTGCCGCCGAAGTTGTTGGCCGGTGCCGGTGCAGGCGCGGCGGGCGGGATCGCGGTGATCAATACCCTCGGCCAGTTCGGCGGCATTGTCAGCCCGGTGATGGTCGGCCGGATCAAGGACCTGACCGGCAGCACCACGCCGGCGCTGTATGTCATCGGCGTGTGTGCGCTGATTGCGGCGGCGCTGTTGCTGTGGGGCTTGCCGCAAAAATTGCGCACCCTCGACAAGCGCTGATCAGCCCGCAGTCACCAGTGACCGGGTGGGCGTGGCGCTGAGTTGAATCAGTGCCACCCCGCCGATCAACATCAACGCCCCGATCAACCGGGACGCGGTCAATTGCCGTTCCACCAGCCCGAACAGGCCGAAGTGGTCCAGCATCAACGACGCGATGATCTGCCCGGCCATCGCCAGGGCGATAAACCCCGAAGCGCCAAGCTTGGGCATCAGGATCAACGCCAGCGAAATAAAGCACACGCCGAACGCACCGCCGCTCCACATCCACAGCGGCGCCTTGGTGATAAAGCCCAGGTTGGGCAGCGGCAGGCGCAGGGCCAGGATCACCGGCAGTAGCACGATGATGCTCACCAGCAGCGAGGCGAGGGTGGCCCACAGCGGATGGCCGAGGCCGCGCCCCAGGTTGGCGTTGATCGCACTTTGAAACGGCACCACCGCCCCGGCGAACGCCGCCAGCAGCAATAAACCCACCCAATGCAAGGTTGTCATGATTCATCTCCCAGAGGTTTTGCTGGACTCTAGGCTATTCGTCGCGCAAATTTAAATTCCAAGTTCTTATGCAGAACATGCAGCTAATGAATGATCTTCGACGCATCGACCTTAATCTGCTGGTGATCCTCGACGCCTTGCTGACCGAGCAACACGTGACCCGCGCCGCCGAGCGCCTGCACCTGAGCCAGCCGGCGGTGAGCCACGCCCTGGCGCGGCTGCGGGATTTGCTCGGGGACCCGTTGCTGGTGCGCCAGGGCAGTTCGCTGGTGCCCACCACCCGCGCGCTGGAACTGACGATGCCGCTGGCGCAAGCATTGGCCCAGGTACAGGCGCTGCTGGCGCCGAATCGCTTCGATCCGGCCTCGGCCAAACGCACCTTTCGGGTGGCCATGTCGGACTACAGCGCGGCGATTTTCCTGCCGGGGCTGGTGCGCACCTTGCGCCGGGAAGCGCCGGGGATTGATTTGCAGATTATCCAGGCCAGTCGCGAAGGCATGCTGGATGGCGTGCTCAACGGCGACATTGACCTGGCAGCCGGGGTGTTTCCCGACATGCCCGCCGAACTGCGCAGCACGCCGTTATTTGAAGAGCATTACGTGTGCCTGGTGGATCGTGACAGCCTGCCGAAAAGCGGCGTGCTCGACCTGCCGACCTACCTGGCACGGCCCCACGTGTTGCTGGAAATGCGCGGCAGCGGCACCCCGGAAATCGAACGGGCGCTGACGGCGATTCGTGAGCGCCGGCACGTGGCTATCAGCTTGCCCCACTGGGGTGTAGCGCCGCAGTTGATCCAGGGCACGGACCTGATCCTTACCGTGTCGTCGCGCGGGCTGCTCAACATGGATCACGAGCAACTGCTGACGGTGCCGCCGCCGTTTCATATTCCGTCGTTTGCGTTTGTGTTGGCGTGGCATTCGCGTCGGGATGGGGACCCGGCGTTGCAATGGCTGAATGGGCAGGTGCAGGGAGTATTGTCTTACCCGTTTGGAAGCAAGACCTGACTACCGTTCGTCGCACTAACAAGTTTTTTCTAAACCTTTACCGCCTTCAAAATTCAGATTCAGAGCGGGGCTCGTTTCCCTGCACCTGTTTATTACCTGGAGGAACCCATCATGAGCCGCATGGCTATCCGGTTACGCACCGCCAGTTTCGCGATGCTGCTGGGCCTCGGCGCCAGCAATGCTTTCGCCCAGTCGCCTGCCGATTTCATCGAACAGGCTTCGGCCAAGGGCATGGCCGATATCGAGACCAGCCGCATGGCACACGCCAAGACTTCGTCCCAGGAGATCAAGGACTACACCATCGAAGTCATCAATGAACGCACCCTGGCCAATCAGCATCTGGCCGCCATTGCCAAGAAGCTCGATTTGCCGGTGGCCCCTCGGGACAAGATCGTCGACAAGGCCGAGTCGCTGATGCCGGAGCTCAAGGACGGCGACTCCTTTGACGCTGCCTACACCGCCCAGCAGATCAAGGCCAATGAAGACGCGATCGCCTTGTTCAAGCAGGAAGGCGCCGAGTCTGATATCCCGGAAATAAAGGCCCTGGTGGACGAGACCCTGCCGAAGTTGGAAGAACGCCTGGAGAAAGCCCGCGCGCTGGCGTCGACTTACGGAAAAGGTCACCAAGGCGACGGTTGATTGCCTTGAGTACGCTATAAAAAACGGCGACTGGATCACTCCAGTCGCCGTTTTTTTATGCCTGGTTCAGGTCGGTTTTGGGCTGTTCACCTTCAGTCGTCAGCGTGGTGACGGTGATGGTTTCGTTGTCGCCCATGGTCTTGTATTCCTTGCGCAATTTCTCAAGCTGCTTGCGATCCAGGCCGTCCAGGCTCAACACGGCGTTTTGCGCGTCCTTGGTGGCGCGCAGCAGTTCGTCGATCTTGATATGCAAAATGTCGTTGTCGCGGTTTTGGGTGTTCTGGATCAAAAACACCATCAGGAACGTGATGATGGTCGTGGAGGTGTTGATGATCAGCTGCCAGGTGTCGTTGTAGTGGAAATACGGCCCGCTCAAGCTCCATAGGAGGATCAATCCCACGGCCGCGTAGAACGTGCGGGCACTGCCTGCCCAGCGGGACAGGGACTGTGAGATGGCGGAGAATTTCATGACCGTTTTCCTTTTAAGGTGGGTGATGAAAATACTGACCGCAGAGGTGCTCTGAAATTTCTTTTTACAATTGGTTGTTTGAACAAAATTGTACATTTTCTGCAGGGGCTTTCGGAGTGATCCTACGGTGGCCTGACGCGGCGCGGGGAAGACTTGGTTTTTTTCCGGACTTCCCTATGCACCTCACCGCAGCCTGCGACTTGGCCACGCTCTATCACCAGACCGACGAGCATTTTTTTGCGGCGGTCTGTCCGTTGCACCGCCGCTACAGCGCCGGTGTAAATGCCTATTTTATCGATGTGGATCCTGTCCCGTGGAACCTGTTGATTATCCGGGTGGGCAGTGCCGTGTTGGACGAAGCAATGGTGGAACCGCTGGCCTTGATCCGCCGGACCTCGTTGGGTATACGTGTGGTGATTCATGACGATCAGGTCGAAGGCCTCCAGGAGGCGCTGACGGGGCTGAGCTTTGTTGCGCTCGACAGGACCACGGCGATGGTCCTTGATCTGTCGACGTTTACCCCTTCGGTGTCAGGCAGCCACTTGCAGATCAACCTGACACGGCATTTGAGCGACTGGGCCGGCCCGGTAGGCAACGCATTCAGGCTGACAGAGGATGCTATCGCAAACTACCAGGCCCGGCATCAGCGAGCCCTGGACAGCGATGAAAGCCTTTACCACTTCACACTGTCAGTCAACGCCATTGTGGTGTGTTCGTTGACGTTGTCGATGTGCGACGGGTTGGCCAGGCTCAACGATATCGGCACCGATATCGCCGACCGCGGTAAAGGTTATGCCACGCAATTGATTCACACCGCACTGGCTCACGCCCAGGCCCTGGGCGCCCGACGCTGCTTTCTTGAGGCAGCGCCGGAAGGTGTGTCGCTTTATCGCAAGCTGGGGTTCAAAGGGTTGTTCGGGAACCAGGCGTTCGTGCGTGGTCCTGTGGTCCAGGCGTGATCAGAGAGTGACGTTTGCCGCGTCGCCGTTCTCCAGCTCCAACAAATACTGCTTGGCCTCAAGGCCGCCAGCGAACCCGGTCAACCCGCCCGAGGCGCCGATCACCCGATGGCACGGCGCGACAATCGAAATCGGGTTGCGCCCGTTGGCGGCGCCTACCGCACGCACTGCTTTGGGGTTGCCGATCTGTGCAGCGATCTGGCTGTAGCTACGGGTTTCTCCGAACGGAATGGTCAACAACGCCTGCCAGACCTTCTTCTGGAAGTCGGTGCCGGCAAAGTCCAGTTCCAGCTCGAAACGGTTGCGGGTACCGGCGAAGTACTCCTTCAACTGGCGCTCGGTTTCCTGCAATACCGGGCTGTCGTTGGCTTCTTGCAGGGCGCCCAGCCGGACACGGTTGGGACGCTCTTTTTCCCACAGGATGGCAGTGAGTTTTCCGCCACGGGCCACGAGGGTCAACTGGCCGACGGGGGAGGGCATGAGCGTGTATTCACAGGACATGGTCGGGCTCCTTGAGGGGGTATGGCGTTACTGTAAATCCGCCGGTCCATGGTGGAACTACGTTTCTTGCGGTTGAATTCAGGTGCTGAGGTTAGCGGTCCTGTTGCAACACCTTGAGCGCCGCAGAAGCAAGAAACCCCGACCGGCTTTTTTCTTCCGGGTGATGCAGGACGTATTCGTCAATGCGGTTCAGCAGGTAGCCGGGCAACGTGATGTTGAGTTTCTGTGCCTTGCCCAGGTACTTGGTGACGTCAATATCCACCACCGTCCAGGTGCAGCCGGCGTATTGCGGATTGGCTGCGTGGAGGGTGACTTTCTGCGCAGCAGGAATGGGCGCACCGTCTTCTGCGAGGATCTTGAAGTGGCCCTCGATCGCTTCACGGGCCATGGCCATGGCATCGTCGAGGTCGTCTCCGGCCGAGAAGCAACCGGGAATGTCCGGGACTTCTACACCCCAGGCGTGGTCTTCGTCACCGGTTGAAATTGCGATTGGGTACAGCATTTTGGGGCCCTCAAAAGGGTATTCACTATAACTACCAATATTGAGTTATCAACACCGTACCTACCATTTGAGAGAGCCGACTTTTCGCGCTGATGTGTAGGAATTGTACGAGTCACTTCGTGACGGGTTTTTAGGCGTCTTTGCGAGCCTGCAACAACTCATCAATCACTGTCAGGAATGCCGTGACCATCAAGCTGCGCCCATCAGTACGCGTAAGCATAAGCAACTGTGCATACGCATCCGGATCTACCAACGGCCGATACGTCACGCCCTTGTTCATCAAACTCTGGGTGCATGCCGGCACCAGCGCCACACCTTGCCCTGCCGCCACCAACGCAATGATCGAAGTGATCTGCCGTCCCGTTGGCCCGGCACGCAATGGCAACCCATTACGCCGGTAAAGCTGCTCAATGGATTGGTTAAGCCCCGAGCCGTAATCGGCGGGAAACAGAATCAGCGGATACCCACTCAGTTGCGCCAGGCTGACCTCGGCCTGGCTGGCTAACGGGCTGTCGCTGGACACCGCCGCCATCAGCCGCTCCTCGCCCAACGACAACGCCTGCACGTGCGTCTGGCCCTCCTGGGGCAGCAAGCGGCTCAGGCCGATATCCAGGCGGCCATCAGCCACCTGCGCGCCCAGGCTGCCGGAGGCGCACTCCACCAGCGTCAATTGCACATCGGGAAAGCGTTGGGCAAAGGCTTGAATCGCCTGGCTGAACAAGTCCGACAGGGCAATCGAACTGACGTAACCCAGCGCCAGTTGCCCGGCGGCACCTGCTGCGAGTTTGCCGGCGATGACTTCGGCGAGGTCGACCTGCTCCAGCACCGCCCGGGCGTAGGGCAGGAACGAACGACCCTGGGCAGTGAGCGAAACCGTACGGCTGGTGCGGTCGAACAGGCGAAACCCCAGTTCAGCCTCCAGCGCGGAAATCTGCCGGGTCAACGGTGGCTGGGCCAGGTGCAGGCGCAGGGCGGCGCGGCCGAAGTGCAATTCTTCGGCGACGGTCAGAAAGTAACGCAGCTTGCGTAGGTCGAGCATCCTGGCCCCAGGGTATTGATCGGTCCGAAATCGGTATTGGTCTCGGGTGCGCGGGTCATTCTATAAAGGCCTCTGATAATAAAACGAGAGGTTTCATGAAACCGCGTCTGCATTGTGCCCGTCTTGCCCTGTTCCTGTGTGGCTGCGCGGCGTTTCTCAACCTCTACGCCACCCAGAGTATTTTGCAGACCTTCGCTACCAGCTTTCAGGTGAGCGCCAGGGCGGCCGGTTGGAGCATTACCGTCACCACCTTGGCGGTGGCGCTGACCGCGCCCTTTGTCAGCCGCCTGACCGGGCATTTTGAGCAGCGCACGGTGATCTCCGTTGCTGCGCTGTTGCTGGCCGTGCCGGCGCTGATGACTGCCTATGCCAACAGCTTGGCCGAGTTGTTGGTGTGGCGCTTTATCGAAGGGATGCTGATCCCGGTGGTGTTCGCCACCAGCGTGGCCTACATCGGGGATCGCTGGCGCGGCGGCACCGTGACCGAAGTCACCAGCCTCTACGTGGCCGGCACTGTGCTGGGCGGGTTTGCCGGACGCTTCGTCACCGGCGTGATGACCGAGTATGTCGGCTGGCGTGAAGCCTTTGAACTGTTGGCGGTGTTGAGCCTGATGGTGGGCGGGTTTATCCAGTTTCTGCTGCCGGACAATCCACCCCGCGTTGCACGACCTTCAACCACCTGGAGCGATGTGCTCGGCACTCCGCTGTTGGCTGCGTACGCAGTAGGATTTTGCGTGCTGTTCTCCCAAGTGGCGACGTTTACCTACGCCGGCCTATATCTCAGCCAAGCCCCATTCGACTTGGGCCCGGCGGCGCTGGGCACGATCTACATGGTGTTCCTGCTGGCACTGGTGGTGATCCCCGTCGCCGGTCGCCTGAGCAAATCGCGCCCGCAATCCGAATTGCTGACCGCTGCTGCGGCGCTTGGCGTCTGCGGCTCGGCCCTGACCTTATTGCCGTCCCTGTGGTGCATCGTGCTGGGGCTGGCCCTCAGCTCCACCGGCGTATTCCTCGCCCAGGCCGCTGCCAGTGCTTTCACCACCGCCACCGCCCGCCACAACAAAGCCGGAGCCGTGGGCCTGTACCTCACCTGCTATTACCTGGGCGGCAGCTTCGGCGCCATCGTCCCGGCGCTGATCTGGGAGCGTTGGGGTTGGATGGGCTGTGTGGCGCTGATCATTGGTTTCCAGCTACTGTCGCTGCTGATCGCCCTGGCGGGCTGGAAGCCCCTCCAACCTGAACTGAGCAAGACCTCATGACCGACGCCGTTGCCGTGCCCGTACCCGAGACTTCCGCCCGTCGCCGCTCGTTGATCGCCGGCTGCAGCGCCCACGCGATTCATGATGGCCTGACCGATGTGATCTACGTGCTGCTGCCGATCTGGCAAGCGCAATTCGGCATGACCTACGCCCAGATCGGCCTGCTGCGTGGCGCCTACTCCGGGATGATGGCGGTGTTCCAACTGATGGCCAGCCGTGCTGCCAAACGTTGGGGGCGCACGCCGATGCTGGTGGGCGGGACGGCGCTTGCCGGTGTTGCCTATCTGTTGGTGGGGCAGGCGACCGGGTTGGGCATGTTATTGCTGGCGCTGTTGTTGGGCGGGCTGGGCGCGAGCACCCAGCATCCGCTGGCGTCCTCGATGATCACCGACACCTATGAGGGCGGCGGCGGGGTCAAGGAAGCGCTGTCGCAATACAACTTCTCCGGAGACATCGGCAAAACCCTGGTTCCCGGGCTGGTGGGACTGTTGCTGACAGTTATCAGTTGGCGCGCGAGCGTTACGCTGTTGGGCCTGCTGGGATTGGCGGCGGCGGGGTTGCTCTGGTGGCTGATCCCCACGCAGGCCGCGGCATCCACTTCAGGGAAAACCGCCAAGACACTGGTAGGAAGCGGCTCCGTCAGCGGCCTGCGCGCGCTGATCGTCACGGGCACTCTGGACAGTGCTGTACGGATGGGCTTTCTCACGTTTCTGCCGTTTCTGCTGCAAGCCAAAGGCGCCGGCACTGTGGGTATCGGGCTGGCGCTGACCATGCTGTTTATCGGCGGCGCCTTCGGGAAATTGCTCTGCGGCTACCTCGGCGCACGCATCGGCATGATGAAAACCGTATGGCTGACGGAGACCAGCACGGCGGTGTTGATCGTTGCTGCGGTGTACCTGCCGTTGACCGGTTTGATGGTGATGTTGCCGGTGTTGGGGCTGGCGTTGAATGGCACGTCGTCGGTGCTGTACGGCGCGGTGCCGGACCTGGCGGGCGCGGGCAAACGTGAGCAGGCGTTTGCCGTGTTCTACACCGGCACCATCGGCGGTGGCGCGCTGGCGCCGGTGCTGTTTGGCGGGCTGGGGGACTCGATGGGCGTGCCGGTGGCGGTGATGGTGTTGGCGGGGATGTTGCTGCTGACATTGCCGTTGGCGTGGGTGGTGCAGCGGGGAGTGGTGCTCGAGAGATAGCCGTCTTTTCGGATGGTGAACTCAGTTCCCTGTGGGAGCTGTCGAGCCTTGGCGAGGCTGCGATGGGATCGCTACGGTATACCTGGCAGACCGCGCCGCCTGCATCGCGGGCAAGCCCGGCTCCCACAGGACGTGCGTTCCAAATTTTGGAGCGATACTGCTCTAATGTGGGAGCTGTCGAGCTTTAGCGAGGCTGCGATGGGGCCCGCACTGCAAACATTGATGCCAGTTGACCCAACCGAAAACCTATCTCATCAGAGATGCGATCCGCTGCGCATCCTCAGGCGTCGCCGGGTTATACACCACCATATTCAGATCCTTGCGCCCATCGACCGCAAACACCGAATACTCAAATTCAATCGGCCCCAGCACCGAATGGCGTATTCGCTTGATGCCATCACCATGGGCACCCTGTACGTCGTTCTCACTCCACATCGCCTTAAACTCAGGACTGCGCCGACACAGCTCATCTACCATCGGCTGCACCTGCTCTGCCGCACCTGAGCGCGCCGTATCAATCCGGAAGGCGCCCAACACAAACCGCGCCACGCTTTCCCAATCGTATTGAGCCGCGCGGGAATTGGGATCCAGGAACATGAACCGCAGGATATTTCGCTGTTCCGGCGGCAGCGATCCGTAGTCCATCAACATCACCGTCGCCGCCTCGTTCCAGGCCACCACATCCCAGGTCGCCGTGCGCAGGATCGCGGCGCTGGGGTTCAAGGCATCCAGCACCCGTTGCAGGCGTGGCGTTACAGTTTCGTTTTGCTGGTAGCGCACCTCTGGCGGGCGTCCGAAGGCCAGCAGAAACAGATGCTCACGCTCGATATCCGTCAGCATCAACGCCTGGGCAATGCGTTCCAGCACTTCCACCGACGGCGCGCCGCCACGGCCCTGTTCCAGCCAGGTGTACCAGGTGGGGCTGATATTCGCGCGTTGGGCCACCTCTTCACGGCGTAACCCGGGCGTACGGCGGCGTGCCGATGAGAAGCCGAACGCCGCCGGGTCAAGCCGGGTACGTCGGTCTTTCAGATAGTTGCCCAGCAGATTCCCGCTCATAGCCTGTTAGCCTCTATACCCTGATAACTTCACTACTTTACCCGTATAGGGCAAGCGCACAGATTAGTCTCTGAATACACACGGAGATACGGTTCATGCGCATATTTATCACGGGTGCCAGCGGGTTTATCGGGTCGGCGGTCGTCAAGGAGCTGATCTCGGCGGGCCATGAAGTGCTGGGTTTGTGCCGGTCGGACGACAAGGTGGCAGCGCTGGAGGCGGCCGGTGCCCAAGTGCACCGTGGGTCGCTTGAGGACCTGGCAAGCCTCAAGGCCGGGGCCGCCCAAGCGGATGGCGTGATTCACCTGGCGTTCAATCATGACTTCTCGACATTCGTCGCGAACTGCGAGGATGACCGCCGGGTTATCCAGGCGCTGGGAGAGGCGCTTGTCGGGTCGGATCGACCGCTGATCATCACCTCCGGCGTCGGAATCGCGAGCACCGTGCCGGGGCAGTTGGCAACGGAGGATGGTGCGGTGGTGACCTCAGCGCAGATTCCCCGTGCAGCGTCGGAAGAAGCGGCCAACGCTGTAGCCGAGACGGGTGTGAATGTATCGGTAATGCGTTTGCCTCAAGTACACGACACCTTCAGGCAGGGGCTGGTCAGCCCGGTGATCGAGTTGTATCGCGAGAAGGGCGTTTGCGCCTACATCGCAGACGGGAAAAACCGTTGGCCGGCGGCACATATTCTGGATGTGGCGCGGCTCTACAGGCTGGCGATTGAAACGGCTGAGCCGGGCGCGAGGTATCACGCGGTGGCGGAGGAGGGTGTGTCGCAGCGGGAGATAGCCGAGGTGTTGGGGACGCGGCTAGGGTTGCCGGTTAAATCCATTTCGGCGGAAGAGGCTCAAGGTTTTTTTGGGTGGTTGTCGATGTTTACCGCTCACGATATGCCAGCGTCCAGTGTGGTTACTCGCAGGACGTTGGGATGGGAGCCGGTGGGGCCGGGGTTGCTTGCGAATCTTGCGCAGTTGGAGGGAATTGAAGGATGAGTTGCAGTGGATTTAGGACAGGCCATCAGCATGATGGCCCTGCCTGATTATCACGAGAAATCACTGCCCATCCGGAGGAATAAGCGCTTGCCGCAGAAGGGCGTTGATCACCGTTTGATCTCCGGTTCCAGAGCTTTCAGCGCGTTTGCGGATAGCTTCAATCACTGCCTCGTCCAGCATGATTGTTATCTGTTTCTTGCCCGCGTTGCTGGCGATAGCACCACGTTTGCCAGTGCTGAAATCGTATTCGTCTTTCATGGTTCAAACCTGGAAATATGGAAGGCTTCTGTTTTTTTGTAGCCCTCGGTCACATAGCTGACCGCTCTGAGAAATTCCCCTTTGTCACCGTCAGCCAAAACCTGAGAAGCGTACTCGTTGATGGCTTCGTCAGTGCCCAGCAGTGCCGTCATATCAAATGCCGTAAGTGTTTGGTTCATGATCAATCCTTCGGTGCCTGTTTCTTAGCCGGTCGATGCGGTGAGATTCAGGAGAATGATCTGAGTGGGGTGGCGAGTTCAAACGCTCGCGGCTGCTTTCTTGTTGCCAGAGATTGCGGGCTGATTTGGGCGAGCAAGCATTGATGAATCTTGCTGCTTTGCCTACACAACCATCAGAATCGTCCCGGTTGTACGCCTTGGGCGACCTCTTTAAGGTTCGTCAGCCGCTGCCCATCAGCGGTCGGGTTTAGTAGCCCTGTGAAGTTTTGGCGTACGGCTGTTCTGTCGGTCAGGCATCTTATTGCCTGTGCCTAATGGTAGCTGTGCGCAGGGCGTCTTCGGGCGCGCCGGTTCTGAAACTTCCCGGTCTACTAACCTGCGTACAGCTGCCACCCTATTTCTGTAGTACTGGGTGGTGGTCCTTCTTGAGGATCAACAGATGTGTACTGACTCGTATAATTCACCCGTAAGAATATTCAGCGTACGTCCCGAAATCGGCACCGATGCATTACTCGCCAACGCCTACGAAACCATTGCCGGCGCTGGCGCCATGACCAACGAATTTGCAGATAACCTGCCAGACGAGCATCGCTGTCTGGCCTTGGCGATTCAGCAAACCATCGAGTTGGGCCTGATGCTGGTGGAGGCGGCACAAGACCGCGTGGACTCAGTCGCCTAGGCATCCTGTAACAGGCTTGCCTTCCCAGGCCGCCCATACCAAGGGGAAGGAAGCCAAATTTCTGTTAGCTCGAACGTTCCCGCCTCAAATCCAAACGGTCTGCGAGACTCGCTGCCTCTTCAATCAGCGCGTCACAGAACGCGTCGACGAAGAGAGAGGACGGTCGATAATCGGGCCTGATCAGCATGACCCGATACGGAATCGATACGCTGATCGGCCGAATGGCCAGCCCGTCACCGGCCTCCGCCACCGCCGTCAACGGGTTGATAATTGCCACTCCCAGTTGTTGCCTGACCATGGCACACACCGACGCAGCGTTGGTTGTTTCGACGACAATATGCCGGTCGACACCGGCCCGGCGGAAATGCTCATCAAGGGTTTGACGATAGATATCCAGGCCCGACAGGTTGATGAAATTCACCCCCTGAAAGTCTTCCAGTGTCAGCAACGGTTTAGCCAACAAAGGATCACCGTCCGGCAGTACGCACACCATGTCGGAACAAAAGAGTAATTTCCCTTGAGTGCCCTGAGGCGCATGTTCACCTTCGGTCAATCCGAGGTCGTAACGCTGGGCGCTGAGTGATTCTTCCAGCAGGGGCGTTTCCTGTGCCGCAATGCTCAAGCCGATACCGCCATGCTGTTGCTGAAAGCGCTTGTAGACCTTGGGCAAAAGCGTCTGGGAAAACAGCGGAAGACATGTGACGCTCAGTTGGCCATGTTCGAAGCGACGAATTGACTGTGCAACGCTGTTGATTCGTTCCAGGCCGATGTAGGAACGCTCAACCTCCTCGAACAGCATGATCGCCTGGGCTGTCGGTGCCAGCCTCCCACCCGCGCGATCAAAGAGTCGCAGGCCAGAGAGTTTTTCCAGTCGCGCCAGCTCACGGCTGACCGTCGGTTGGGAAGTAAATAGCAACTGCGCCGCTCCCGTGACGCTGCCGGCCTGCATGATGGCCCGGAACACCTCGATATGCCGTATGGAGACTTCCATCCCTGACCTCTACCCAATTAGCCAAAACCATATCAAAACTGAATCGAGCGGCAAAGAATAGGTATTTTATTGAATGACGGGCGCCGGGCATGCTGGTTTCTCTACTTATTTAAGAAAGAAAAACGCCATGCCCAACACCTCCGTTTTCCAGTCATTGACCGAGTCTGCAAGACAGCACGGTACCCCGCTCTGGTGTTATGAGGCCGAGACCATCAGGGCCCGCATCAATCAACTGCAGGGTTTCGACGTCATTCGATACGCTCAGAAAGCCTGTTCCAACCTGCATATTCTTCGGTTGATTCGCGAACAAGGCGTGCGGATCGATGCGGTATCGCTGGGGGAAATCGAGCGGGCCCTGCTGGCTGGATTCAGCCCTGACGGTGACCCGGCGGGCATTGTTTTTACCTGTGATTTATTCGATGAAGCGACGTTGCGCCGTGTGGTGGAACTGCAGCTGGAAGTGAACACCGGCTCGATTGATATGCTGCGACAACTGGGTCAGCGGTCGCCCGGTCACCGGGTTTGGCTGCGGATCAATCCGGGGTTTGGTCACGGTCACAGCCGCAAGACCAACACCGGTGGTGAAAACAGCAAGCACGGAATCTGGCACGAGCAGGTCCAGGACGCGCTCAACGTGATCCGGCAATTTGGCCTGAAGCTGGTGGGCGTGCACATGCATATCGGCTCCGGCGTGGATTACGCGCACCTTGAGCAAGTGGGCTGTGCGATGGTCTCGGTGGTGAAAGCACTGGACCACGATATCGAGGCATTTTCCATCGGCGGGGGGCTTGCCACGCCTTATCGTGCGCAAGATGAACCGGTGGATATCCAGAGTTACGCGAGCACATGGCGTCAGGCCAAACAGGAGATTGAGGCCTGGCTCGGTCATCCGGTACGCATGGAAATCGAGCCGGGCCGCTTCCTGGTCGCGGAGTCGGGCTATCTGGTCACCGAAGTTCGCGCGGTAAAAAAAGTCGGCAGCAGGAACTTCATCCTGGTGGACGCCGGCTTCAACGACCTGATGCGGCCCGCCCTCTATGGTGCCTATCACCACATGACATTGCTGGACGCCCAAGGTGTGCCGGTCAGCCGGCCGGAGCACCTGTGCGTAGTGGGCGGCCCGTTATGCGAGGCCGGCGATATTTTCACGCAGGATGAACAGGGCATCACGCCCCGCATGTTGCCGCAAGCGCGGGTGGGCGATTTGTTGGTGATACACGATACCGGCGCGTATGGCGCCGCCATGTCGTCCAATTACAATAGCCGCCCGCTGCTGCCGGAAGTGTTGATCGAGCACGGGCAGGGGAAATTGATTCGACGCCCGCAACCGCTGTCGGATTTGCTGGCGCTGGAGTTGGGGCTTTGACGAATAATCGGTGACGGTGATGCACGAATTTAAAGTGTTTGGCGCTAGATTCATCGCGGTGTCGGTATTGGCCATTGGAGCGATTTTTGACGGTGCAAATGCCTTTGCCCTGGATGCCACAAAATCCCCAGGCAGCAACCTGCCAAACCTGAGCCGTGCGTACGTGCTTCAGGACTTCAATGCACAAGGTACGCCTGAAGAAATAGCGATCGGCGAAAATCTTCAGAACGCCTATTTCTACACAAACTGTTATCGCTCATTGGGATGCCATCAAGGCGTGCCGGAAGGAGCGGTGGTATTCAACACACCCTCGGGCCTTAACGCGACGCCCAACAGTCACTATCCCCGGGTTGAGCTGCGGGCAAAAAGAGAGTTCACCGCAGGCGAGGTGTTTGATAACGCCCAGTCCGGCGAGCTTTATGTGGTGCAAAACCCAAGCACCCAATCCATCATTTTTGCCCAGATACATGGCGACAAGGCGGGAGGATCGGAACTGCTGAAGCTTCGCTGGGAGGATGGCTCAATCGTCGCCGGGACCAAGACACGCTATGGGCATAAGGAGCAAAGGACGGTCTTGCTGACGGGGCTGAAGCTTAACGACAAGCTCAATTACAAGATTGAAGTAAAGGGCTCCGAGGTCGGCATGGTCCTGGTGGTTTCGGCTGCGGCGAATGGCAGGCAATCCAGCCGGGAGTTTGATATTCCGCCATCGGGTTGGCAGGGCATTAATCTGTATTTCAAGGCCGGGAATTACAACCAGACCGCTGACCCTGACGGAGGGGCCGCGATTATTGCGTACAGCGTCCTTAACGTCAGCTATCAGTAGGTAGCAGCGGACTTAAACGTCACCCATAAAAAAACCGGCCACCAAGAGCCGGTTTTTTTACACATCTCCCGTCAAAACCATCCTGACGTGAGACCAAAATCTGAGTGGAGCGGGTAGAGGGAATCGAACCCTCATCTAAAGCTTGGGAAGCTTTCGTTCTACCACTAAACTATACCCGCTCAGAACGGCTGACTTTGTACCAGATGTGCTCGCGGATTTGAAGTTTTTCTTCGAAAAATCTGTGTTTTACGTGCCAACGGTCGGTCGTGGGCAGGCGAATCCCCAGGGGAATCCAGCCCACCCACAACCCCGTCGCTCATACGGCAAAGGCATGCTGTGGCTGCGACGCGTGGTATCGCAACCGGCTTGGTTGCTGCTCCGGCCTCAAAAAGCCCATCAATGCCTCCCGGCTATCCCGGCATGCAGCCTTGTGCTCCATGTCCAAAAAGTGCCCGGTCGCCTGGATCGTCCCGAAGCTGCTTTTCGCAATATGTTGCCCAAACAGCTTCGCATCCTGGGCGCTGGTGTACTCGTCCCATTCGCCGTTCAAGAACAGCACCGGTATATCAATCTGCTTCGCCGCCTTGAGGTAGCACAGCCGGTCGCTGTTCAGCACGTGGCTGATGTGAAAGTGCATCTGCCCATACTCATGCTCGGCCAGGCCGCTCACGTGTTTGTAGTTGTAGCGCTTGAACAGCGACGGCAGGTGTTTGCCGATGGTGCTGTTGACCAGGTGGCCCACGCGGTCGCGGTCGAGGTTGCCGAGGTAGTCGACGCCGCGCTCCAGGTAGTCGCGCATGGGGGCGTTGATCACCGGGGAGAACGAGCTGATCACGGCCTTTTCCACACGGCGCGGCCGGTGGGCGAGGGCGACGAGGGTCGCAGCGCCGCCCCAGGAAAAGGACAGCACGTGTTCGGCGGCGAAGTGGTCGATGAGTTCCAGAAGAATCTGGCCTTCGACTTCTTTCGTCAGCATATGCTCGTGGCGGTTGTGGATTTTTGAGCGACCGGCGTAGGGCTGGTCGTACAAAACCACGTTGAACGTTGGGTGCAGGCTTTTCACGGTCTGAGCGAAAGACGCGGTGGTGGCCATTGAGCCGTTGACCAGGATGATGGTCTTGGCGGCTGCGTCCGCGCGATAGAACTCCGTGTAAACCCGATACTGACCCTGTATATCCAGCACAGCGATTTCTGGCCTCATGTCATAAGACTCCTGGCAAGCGGGTAATGCGCGCAGATCACTCTGCACGAGCTTTGTGACAGGTAGGCATACGCCTGGAAGTGAGGGCCCATGTCGATCCGAAACTGGCTGGCCGACGGGTGTTGTTATGGCGGGCAATTTGCCGTTAGAGGCCCGCAGATCAAGCGTGCGGACGGGCAAAGTGTTTCTTGTAGGTAGGGGTGACTCGCCAGTCAGATTGCGGCTGGCTGGGTTGATTCAAGCATCAGGGATGCCAGTTCGCCAGTCACAGGCGTGGTTTTTTGCCATCATCGGCTGAACGGTCATCAGACCTGTTGGGTTTCAGCGGCCGTCAGCGCCCGGTACTGCCCTGGGGCGAGGGCCGGGTCCAATTCCAGCGGCCCCATGCGCTCGCGGTGCAGGCGCGTCACTTTGTTGTCGAAGTGCCCGAACATGCGCTTCACCTGGTGATAACGCCCTTCAATGATGCTCAGGCGCGCCGTTCTGGGGCCCAATAGCTCCAACTCCGCCGGCTGGGTGGTGAGGTCTTCGAAGGCGAAGTACAGGCCGGCGGCGAAGGTGGCCGCGTATTGCGGCCCAATCTCCTGCTCGGTCTCGACGTAGTAAACCTTGGGCAATTTGGTTTGCGGCTGGGTCAGGCGGCGCGACCATTGGCCGTCGTTGGTGATCAGCAGCAGACCGGTGGTGTTGAAATCCAGACGACCGGCGATGTGCAGTTCGTGCTTGTCCGGTTCATCCAACAGGTCGAGCACGGTGGGGTGCTGTGGGTCTGATGTGGCGCTCACGCAGCCCTGGGGTTTGTGCAGCATGAAGTAGCGCGCGGGTTTGCCGGCTTGCAGCACCTCGTCATCCAGCAACACACGGCTGAACTCGCTCACCGGGTGATGAGGATCGCTGACGGCCCGGCCGTCGACGGTGATCCGTCGTTCCACCAGCAACAGGCGAACCTGCTTGCGGTTGAAACGGGGCAGGTTGCTGAGGAAGCGGTCTACGCGCATTAAGACCGCTCGTTCCCGCGCAGTTGCTCGTCCACCTGGGCACAGCGCGGGCACAGGCAGGCTTTGTTGCGCAGCTCCGGCGGCAAGGCTTCAAGCACCGCGGGGTCGATGCTGACGGAGTAGCACCAGCAGGCCTGGTCGGCCGTGCGCGGGTCGGCCAGGGCGCAGTCGTTGCGGGCGCCGCAGGCGGGGCAGAGGGTTGGCGTGGTCATCGGTCGGTTCAGGCTGTATCGGACAAGGTCCCGGTGAAACCCGGTGTGCCTTGCACGATACAGCCCCGCCGCGTTATTGCAAATCACGCTCCAGTACGACCACCCGTTGCCCGGCGCCAATGCCGCTGCCAGGCTGCACGGGAATTTCGCGCACGGTGCCGGCGAACGGCGCGAGCACCGGGATTTCCATTTTCATCGACTCCAGGATCACCAGCACATCGCCTGCCGCGACGGGTTCGCCGACGGCCACCTGAACCTGCCAGAGATTACCGGCGATGTGGCTGTCGATGCTGTATTCGTTGGCCTGCAACGGCGTGTCTTCGCCCAATGCCGGGGCGAGTTCCTCACTGTCGAAATGCGCCTGGCCGCTGGCGATCCAGCGTTCGCGTTCGGCGTTGAACGCGCGCTGTTGTTGCCCGCGAAATGCGCCGATGCTCTCGGCTTCCCGGGTGAGAAAGGCCTGGTAATCCGTCAGGTTCAGTTGGCTGTGTTCGATGCTCAACTCAAAGCGCCCGAGGGGGAAATCCCGGCGAATCTGCACTAGCTCGTCCGCGCTTACCGGGTAAAAGCGGATCTGGTCGAAGAAGCGCAGCAACCACGGTTTGCCATCGAACGCGGCCACTTCCCGATAGCGGTTCCACATCTGCAAGGTACGCCCGACGAACTGATAGCCGCCGGGGCCTTCCATGCCGTACACGCACAGGTAAGCGCCGCCGATGCCCACGGAGTTTTCAGCGGTCCAGGTGCGTGCCGGGTTGTACTTGGTGGTGACCAGGCGGTGGCGCGGGTCCAGCGGCGTGGCCACCGGTGCGCCGAGGTAGACGTCGCCCAGGCCCATCACCAGGTAGCTGGCATCGAACACGGTGTGGCGCACTTCGTCGAGGTTGGCCAGGTCGTTGATGCGGCGGATGAACTCCAGGTTGCTCGGGCACCAGGGGGCGTCCTTGCGCACGGTGGTCATGTATTTTTCGATGGCCAGTTGGCAGGCCGGGTCGTCCCAGGAGAGTGGCAGGTGGACGATGCGCGAGGGCACCTGCAGGTTTTGGCTGGCGCAGACGGTGTGCCATTCGGTAGTGATCAACGCCAGGAGATCGGCGAGTGGCAGTTGTTCGGGCTGGTAGTGGATTTGCAGGGAACGGATGCCGGGAGTCAGGTCGATGACGCCATGCAGGGCCTGTGCTTCGAGGGCTTGCATCAGGGCGTGGGCACGGAAGCGCAGCACCAGGTCGAGTTCCGGAGCGCCGATTTCCAGGAGCAGGTGGGTGTCGCCGGCGAGGCGGGCGACCAGGCGGGTGTCCTGTGTGCCGATATCCAGAACCACAGGTGAATTGTAGGAGCCCGGCTTGCCGGCGATGGTATCAATGCGGTGTTCCGGATGTACCGAGGTGCCTGCATCGCGAGCAAGCTTGCTCCTACAGTGATCCCATTTCAGGGCGAGGTCGCGGGCGGTCTTAATGTCGACCGGGGTGAAGCAGATTTTGTCACCGGCCTTGAGCTGGCCCAACTGCCACAAGTCCGCCTCGATCACCGTCACCGGGCACACAAACCCACCCAGGCTCGGGCCGTCGGGGCCGAGGATCACCGGCATGTCTCCGGTAAAATCCACCGCACCAATGGCATAGGGATTGTCATGGATATTCGACGGATGCAGCCCCGCCTCGCCACCATCGGTACGCGCCCACAATGGCTTCGGCCCGATCAGCCGCACACCCGTGCGGCTGGAGTTGAAATGCACTTCCCACTGGGTCGCGAAGAAGGTGTCGATGTACTCGGGCTTGAAGTATTCCGGTGCGCCGTGGGGGCCGTAGATCACCCGCAGTGTTCGCACCTCGGCAAGGGGCTCGGGTACCAGTTGTTGGCCCGCGCTAACGTCCGAAAGCGGCAGCAGATGCAACACATCCCCCGCTCGCAAAGCCCGCCCGCCATGCCCACCAAACTGGCCCAGGGTGAAGGTACTTTTGCTGCCCAGATAATCCGGAACCTGCAACCCGCCGCGCACGCACAGGTAGCTGCGCGCACCGGCCCCGGCGATGGTGCCCAGGCTCAAGGTCGCGCCCGCCGGGATCAGCAGTGCGGTGTTCATCGGCACCGTTTCATCATTCAACCGCAGCGCAATGTCCGCGCCGGTCACCGCTACCACCGCCGCACAATTGAAGCGCAACAACGGCCCGCTCATGGTGATCTCAAGCGCCGCAGCACCCTCGGCATTGCCCAGCAGGCGATTGCCCAACCGCAGCGCGCGGCTGTCCATCGGCCCCGACGGCGGTACGCCCACGGCCCAGTAACCGAGGCGCCCCGGGTAATCCTGAACACTGGTTTGCGTGCCGGCGCTCAGCACTTCAAACGTATCGGCGCGGTACACCAGATCTTCCAGGCAGCGGGTCCATGGCTGGCCGCTGGCGAACGGTGCGGCCAGCAGAATCTGGCGCAGGTAATCCCGGTTGGTTTCCACGCCATACAACTGACTGTTGCTCAATGCTTGATGCAGGTCCAGGCGTGCCTGTTCGCGAGTCGGTGCCCAGGTGATGAGCTTGGCGATCATCGGGTCGAAGTACGGCGGGATCTCGCAACCGGCCTCCACCCACGTGTCGATGCGCAGGCCTTCAGCGGCGGGGAAATCCACACAGGTCAACAACCCCGGGCTCGGCTGAAAATCCCGGCCCGGGTCTTCGGCATACAGGCGTGCTTGAATCGCGTGGCCGTGGGGCTTCAACTCCAGCTCCCGCAGCGGCGGCAATTCCCCGGCGGCCAACTGCACCATCCAGCGCACCAGGTCCACGTTCCATACCTGCTCGGTGACGCCATGCTCCACCTGCAACCGGGTGTTCACTTCCAGAAAATAGAAGCGGCCATCGGCGCTATCAAAGATAAATTCCACGGTGCCGGCACTGCGGTAGTTCACCGCTTTGGCCAAGGTGATTGCTGCTCGGCAAAGCTCATCGGCCATCCCTTCGGGCAGGTTCGGTGCCGGGGTTTCTTCCAGCACTTTCTGGTTGCGCCGCTGTACCGAACAGTCACGCACGCCGAGGGCGATCACCTCGCCGCGCCCATCGCCAAACACCTGCACTTCCAGATGCCGGGCGTGCTGGATGTACTTCTCGATAAACACACCTGCGTCGCTGAAATTGTTCTGGCCCAGGCGTTTGACCGCCTCGAAACAGTCGCGCAATTCATCGGCGCTGTTGCACACGCGCATGCCGATACCGCCACCGCCTGCGGTGCTTTTGAGCATGATGGGATAGCCCACGGTTTCCCCGGCCAGCAGGGCTGCGTCGAGGCTGTTGAGCAACTCGGTGCCTTCCAGCAAGGGGATGTTGTGCTGCTTGGCCAGCGCGCGGGCGGTGTGCTTGAGACCGAACACTCGCAGCTGTTCCGGTGTAGGGCCGACGAAGGCGATGCCGGCTGTTTCGCAGGCTTCGGCAAAGGCGGCGTTTTCCGAGAGAAAGCCGTAGCCGGGATGAATCGCCGTGGCGCCACAGGCCTTGGCCGTGGCGAGGATTTTCTCTACCGACAGATACGTGCCGGCCGCCGCGCCTTCGCCCAGGCTGTAGGCCTCATCCGCCTGCTGGATATGCAGGCTGGCGGCATCGGCCTCGGAATACACCGCAACGCCCCTGACCGAAAGCTCGCGCAAGGTGCGCAGGATGCGGCAGGCGATGGCGCCACGGTTGGCGATCAACAGTTTTTCGAACATGGCAAAACCCCGCAGGCCGATGTGTGTTCGGCCTTGTCCTGGGATGCGGGCCGTCCCGCAAATGTGGATGGCGCTGCGGTCGTCCGAAGCGCAAATTTCAACACCAATGCAGATCAACTGTGGGAGCCGGGCTTGCCCGCGATGGCGGTGGGTCAGTCACCCCATGTGTTGGCTGATCCACCGCTATCGCAGGCAAGCCAGCTCCTACAATTGATCTTCAGTGTTTTTGGAGGCACTGCCCGGCCCGGGATTGGCAGAGGGCGAACAACCACTGACGTAACCGCTTGATTTTCAGTTCCATACCAGTAACTCCGCAGGGGTCGGGTTGTAGCCGTTGCACGGGTTGTTCAGTTGCGGGCAGTTGGAGATCAATACGATCACGTCCATCTCGGCCCGCAGGTCGACGTACTTGCCCGGGGCGGAAATGCCGTCTTCAAACGTCAGCCCGCCATCGGCCGTCACCGGCACATTCATGAAGAAATTGATGTTCGGCCCGATGTCGCCTTTACCCAGCCGGCCATCGTGGGCGCAGGCCCGCAGGTAATTGTCGCGGCAGCTGTGCATGTAGCGTTTTTCCAGGGCGTAGCGCACGGTGTTGCTCTCCTGGGCGCAGGCGCCGCCAAGGGTGTCGTGGCGCCCGCAGGTGTCGTCGACGATGGTCAGCATCGGCTGCCCGAGGTTGGAATACAGCACACTGCCGGTGCCCAGGTACACGCTGTTTTGCCGGCGCAAGGTGCGCTGCACGTCGTAGCGTTCCCTGGGGTTTTTCAGGCTGTAGAACAGCGTGTCGACGGCCTGGTTGCCCTCAAGGTCGAGGATGCGCAGCGTCTGGCCGGCCTTGACTTCCATCAGCCAGGGTTCGCCGGCGGGAATGGTCGCGCGGTACACGGCCGCGTCCGGTTGTTTGGCGAGTGCGATAGACATGGCAGGTCCTCAGGCGAACAGACGGTCGGTGTTGATAAAGCCGCGCTCGTTCTCCGGGCGCGAGGTGCGGCAGTGTTCGGCGACGCTTTTGTCGGCGTTCATCCAGCTGAGTTTCAGCGGTTGCGGCGCGTATTCGGGGTTGGGGTCCATGGGATGTTGCAAGGCGGTGAGCACCACCAGCGTGTCCATCGGTGCATAGAGTTCGATGTAGTCGCCGGCCTTGGAATGACCGGCCGCAAAGTGCAGGCCGCCGGCGTCATCCACCGTGACTTTGCTGAACAGGTTGAGGGTCATCAGCAGATCGGAAAGCCCCAGGCCCCACTTGCCCAGTTCCACCAGCAGGTTGTCGGTGCCGTTGCGGTAGAAGCCGTTGCGCAGCTCTTGATAGCGGCCCTTGCCATATTTTTCGGCGACCTCGGAGGCGCATAACACACCGCCGATGCTGTCGCTCCAGCCGCAGGTGTCGGCGGTGATCGCGGCCAGCACGCGGCCCATGTCCGAGTACAGGCAATGGCCACTGGTGAGCTTGGCGGTGTGTTGGCACTTGAGGCTGTCGGGCAGGTTCAGGCGCTCGGTTTTTTCATTGGCATTGAGCAGGGTCAGGCTGACGTTGGCGCCGCCGCGAATGTCGGTGAGGCGCAGCAGTTGGCCGCGCTTGAGCACGAAGGAACGGTGGCCGCCGCCGGGGAGCATTTCCTCGGCGAAGGGTGGGAACAATTGGGTTGAGTCGGTCATTTGGAAGTGGCTCCAAGTTCGGCGGCGATCGCCTTGCGGCGCTCGCTGTTCAAAGGGATGTCGTAGGTGATGCGGGCGCCATACGCGCCCGGGGCGTGCGGGTCGAGGCGCACCTTGTCGAACACCAGCAAGCGGGTGCCAAGGCTGAAGCCTTCGCTCAGGTCGTGGGTGACCATGAACACCGTCAGCCTGGTTTCGCGCCACAGCTCCAGCAACAGCAGGTGCATGTCTTTGCGAATGCCCGGGTCGAGGGCGCCGAAGGGTTCGTCCAGCAGCAATATGCGCGGCTTCATGATCAGCGCCTGGGCGATGGCCAGGCGCTGTTGCATGCCGCCGGAGAGCTGCGCCGGGTACTTGTCCAGGGCGTGGCCCAAACCGACTTTATGCAGCAGCGCCGCTGCCTGTTCCCGCGCCTGTTTTTTCGCGTTGCCGAACAGCCGGCCGAGCAAGGGTGAGCGCGGCAATTCAAGGCCCAGCGCAACGTTGTCCAGCACCGTCAGGTGCGGGAACACCGAGTAGCGCTGGAACACCACGCCACGGCTGGCGTCGGGCTCGGCGGCCAATGGTTTACCGTCCAGCAGGATCTCGCCGTGGCTGGCGGTTTCCTGGCCCAGCAGCAGGCGCAGGAAGGTCGATTTACCGCAGCCGGAAGTCCCGACCAGGGTGCAGAACTCGCCTTCGGCCACGTGCAGGTTCAGGCGCTCCAGCACCACCTGGTCGCCATAGCGCTGCCACACATTGTTGACGCTGATAAAACTCATGCCCGCGCTCCTTCGTACCAGGGGAACGCACGCCGGGTCAGGGCCTTGAGGCCCCAGTCCATCAGCCAGGCCAGCAGGGTGATCCACACCACGTAGGGCAGGATCACGTCCATCGCCAGGTAGCGGCGCACCAGGAATATCCGGTAACCCAAACCGTCAGTGGAGGCGATGGCTTCTGCCGCAATCAGGAACAGCCACGCCGAGCCCAGCATCAAGCGCAGGGAGATCAGCAGGCGCGGCAGCAATTGCGGCAACACCACCCGCAGCATCAGGGTCCAGGTGGAGGCGCCGAGGGTCTGCGCCTTCACCAGCAACTCCACGGGAATTTCCCGCGCTCGCTGTTCCAGGTCCCGCGCCAGGGCCGGGGTGATGCCGATCACGATCAACATCACTTTCGACAATTCCCCAAGCCCGAACACGATGAACAGGATCGGCAGGATCGCCAGCGGCGGCACCATCGACAGCACCGTCAGCAATGGCGACAACGGTGCGCCGAACAGCGGCAAGGTACCGGCGGCGATGCCCAGGCACAGGCCGGCGAGGGCGCTGATGCCCAGGCCAATCGCCAGGCGGCGCAAGCTCGATGCGCTGTCTTGCCACAGTACGTATTCGCCGGTGCGAGCGTCTGCGCTGAAGGCCAGGCGTTTCACCGCGTCGCCCATTTGCACGGCGCTGGGCAGCAGCTTGTCGTTGGGGTTGTCTGCCAGGCGTTCGGCCGAGCCCACGAAGTAGGCGAACAGCAGCAACGCGAAGGGCAGCAGCACCAACAACAGGCGGCTGGAGCGTTCCGGGTGACGGTTGATCAGGCGCATGGCCGGGTCCTCTTACAGCGTGCCGTCGGCGGCCATCTGTACGTAGCTGGGGTCGAAATGCAGCTTGAGGTTGGCGGTGTCGCCGCGGGTCACGCCATTGGCGAAGCTCATGCCCACGGCGTTGGTGTCCTTGGCACCTTCACCCAGCAGGCCGTGTTTAAACGAGAACTCGGCGACTTTGCCCATGGTGGCCGGCAACTGCGCGCTGGTGGCGAAGGCCAGGGCTTCCTTGGGCGTGGCGAACAGCCTGGTGGTGTCCAGTTGCGACTGGAAGCCCTTGAGGTCGGTGCCGGAAGCCTTGGCCATGTGTTCCAGGGCGTCGGTGCTGGCGGCGTTTTTCGCGTTCATCAGCGCGACCACTTCAAACCAGGCGCCGGTCAGGGCCTTGCCCAGCTTGGGGTTGTCTTTGAGGGTCTGGGTGTTGACCACCATCATGTCCATGATTTCGCCGGGCACTTTGCTGGAGTCGAACACTTCGGTGACGCCGGGCTTGGCCTTGATCTCCGACAGCATCGGGTTCCAGGTGGTGACGGCCTTGACCTGATCGGTGTTGAAGGCGGCGGCGATGTCGGCGTCGGAGGTGTTGACCACTTTCAGGTCTTTTTCGGTGAGGCCGGCCGACTCCAGTGCGCGAGCCAGCAGGTAGTGGGACACGGAGAGTTCCACCAGGTTGACGTTCATGCCCTTGAGGTCGGCGACGGTCTTGCCTTCGCCCTTGATGACCACACCGTCGTTGCCGTTGGAGAAGTCGCTGACCACCAGCGCGGTGCTGTCCACGCCACCGGCGGCGGGGATGGTCAGGGCGTCCATGTTGGTCATGGTGCAGCCGTCGAACTGGCCGGCGGTGTACTGGTTGATGGACTCGACGTAGTCATTGAGCTGCACCATGTCGATCTTGATGCCGTACTTCTTGGCCCACTTGTCGAGGATGCCTTGGCTGCCGGCGTACTCCCACGGCATCCAGCCGGCATAAATCGTCCAGCACACGCTGAAATGGTCTTTGGGGGCGGCCTGGGCGGAAAAGCTCACCACGGCGGCGAAGGCGGCGGCGAGCAGGGCGGGTAAACGTATCGAGGGCATGGATGCTTCTCCAGTTGATCAAGGGCGAGCAGGAGCAACGCGGCACCGTGAACGGTGGCTTGTCTCCCGGGCTTTTATCCCGCCGTGTAACCTCAACTGGAGGTCGCCGACTCTCGGACCAGCCACTCGCCTTAGCGAGCCGGAACCCTAGTCAGCCATTGCAAATTGTGGTGCCGCGAACCTGTGATGACTCCTGCACGGGAGAGGTAAAGCGAGAGTCGTGCCAAGTGGCACCGGCGCAGCAACGGCGCGGGTTGGCGCGAGGAGGAGGGCGCAGGGCTCGTAGAATGTGCGTTGTGCTGGTGCGGGGTTGCACTGCAATGAGGCGACGATCAGATGTATCAATCTATGTCGAAATCGCACCAGATTCAGATTTTGATGTCAGATATTTCGTCAATCAGTGAAAGCTGTTTGCCGCCCCCCAGCGTCGCTGGGTGTGCTCTTCCGCGGTCCAGGAGGCCGCCATGTATCGTCGACTGCTTCTCATCGCTTTGCTCGGCTTGACCCTTTCTGCGTGTGCGCCCTATTACGGTGGCGGGCAGGCCTACTACGGTACCGAGGTCTACACGGCGCCTGCGCCGGCGTATTACTACGGTGGCGGGCCTTACTACCATTATCGCCAGGGTTACTATCCGCCACCGCAGCGTTACTACCCGTCGCCGCGGTATTACCAGCCCGCACCTCGTTACTACCCTGCCGGGCCGCGAGCCGGTTACCGGCCTTACCCCAACCAGGGTTGGGGGAGCCACTGGGGTAATGGCGGTGGCCGTGGCCAGGGCGGCGGCAATCAGGGCGGAGGCCGTGGCGGGCATCGCTGATCGTATTTGTTGGAAAAGCGGCGCTCAGGCGCCGTTTTTTATACCGCTGGTCGGTACTGTCATATTTGACAGCTAGACTAGGGGGCACGGCTGTTGTTAGTTGGAGGCGGTCGTCTATTTGACGTGTCGTTTTCAACATCGATTGACGGAGCCCATGGGATGAGAGCCAGTACGCTCTATTTGTTATTTTTTGGTTTTTTCGGCATTAACACGTTAGCAGCAGCGCAAGCCTGCCCGTATCCGAGTGCCATCCGGTACGTTGATGGGCACTTTCAGGGAACTGCCAAAGACTCCCCATGGGTAAGCCCGCCAATGGACGGCCAGGACTTCGTGGAAACATTCGTGGGGGCGATTTTTATTCCAAGGGAGCCGGGTGAACGCAAGAATGGCTATCTGGAAAAGTGCCTTTATAAAACGGCAAGGGAGAATATGGTCGCCTTGAGGTACGGCTCGGTCCGCAGCGCAGGGACGATGTCGCTGGCAGATACCACGCACTGGCGACCCGGCACTGACGTTTTCGGGCAACAGATATTTCAGTGCGACGACCGTCAGCCCGATAATTGCGCCTTCACGCTGGAAGGCTCAACGCGCTGACGAGCGCTTACTTAATAGTCAGACAAATCCGCCAGCGGATGCCGCCCCTCCCACACCTTGTGGAAGTGCGCCTGCACCACCGCCTCGGGGATCAAGTTGATATCCGGCCAGTGCCAGTGAGGCTGTTGATCCTTGTCAATCAGCCGCGCCCGCACCCCTTCGCTGAATTCCGGGTGGCGGCAGCAGTTCAGGCTCAGGGTGTATTCCATCTGGAACACCTGGGCCAGGGACAGATGCCGCGCCCGCTGGATCTGCTCCCACACCAGGTGCGCGGTCAGCGGGCAGCCTTCGCTCAGGGTCTTGCCGGCGCGGTTGAACAGCGGGTCTGCGTGGTCGCGCAATTGGCTCAAGGCGCGCCACGCACAGCGCACATCTCCCACATCCAGCCATTCGTCGATCTGCGCCCGGCGCGGCAGCCATTGGGCTTCGGGCAACTGGCCGGTGGCTTCCTGGGCCAGGGCCTTGAGCAGGCTGTTGAGTTGCATCTCGGTCTGTTCCTGCCAGTTCAACTGCAGCAGGCCTTCGAGCAGTTCGTCCTGTTGTTCATCCAGCAGGAAACGGTCGGCCAGGCCCAGGTCCAGGGCGTCGCGGCCGTTCATGTGAGCGCCGGTGAGGCCCAGGAACAAACCCAGCTTGCCGGGCAGGCGTGACAGGAACCAACTGGCGCCCACATCCGGGTACAGGCCGATGCTGATTTCCGGCATGGCCAGGCGGCTGCTCGGGGTGACGATGCGCACCGCGGCGCTTTGCAGCAAGCCCATGCCGCCGCCCAGCACATAGCCGTGGCCCCAGCAGATCAGTGGTTTGGGGTAGGTGTGCAGGCGGTAGTCGAGACGGTATTCCGCGGCGAAAAACTGCGCGGCCAGCGCCGGAACTTCACCGGGATGTTCACGGCAGGCCTGGGCCAGGCTGCGCACTTCACCGCCGGCGCAAAAGGACTTGGGGCCATTGCCCCGCAACAACACGCAGACGATGTGCGGGTCTTTGGCCCAGGCATCCAGGCGTTCGGCCAGGGCCAGGATCATCGGCAGGGACAGGGCGTTGAGGGATTTCTCAGCGTCCAGACTGGCGACGCCGACGCGGGCGCCGCCCGTGCCAATCAGCTCTTCGAAGTGCAGGTTCATCATGACCTCAATCGAGAAAGTGAAGGTTCAGTATGATCGCTTCGCGGGAAAGTGCCGGTTCTGCGTCAGATCAATTGACAAGCAGGGTGGGCTTTCCTAGGGTTCGCACCATTGTTTTTTCTGGATACAACCATGACCACCGACGACCGTATCAAACTCGAACCCAGCTGGAAACACGCCCTGCGTGACGAGTTCGACCAGCCGTACATGGCCCAGTTGCGCGAATTCCTGCGCCAAGAGCACGCCGCTGGCAAGGAGATCTACCCGCCGGGCCCGATGATCTTCAACGCACTCAACTCAACGCCCCTGGACAAGGTCAAGGTGGTGATCCTCGGCCAGGACCCATACCACGGCCCGGGCCAGGCCCATGGCCTGTGCTTCTCGGTGCAACCGGGCGTGCCGGCGCCGCCGTCGCTGGTCAATATCTATAAAGAACTCAAGCGCGACTTGAACATCGACATCCCCAACCACGGCTACCTGCAAAGCTGGGCCGACCAGGGCGTGCTGATGCTCAACACCACCATGACGGTGGAGCGCGCGAATGCCAACGCCCACGCGGGCAAGGGCTGGCAGTTTTTTACCGATCGGATTATCGAGCTGGTGAGCGAGCATCAGCCGCATCTGGTGTTCCTGCTGTGGGGCGCCCACGCGCAGGGCAAGCAGAAGCTGATCGACGCCACCAAGCACCTGGTGCTGACGTCGGTGCATCCGTCGCCGTTGTCGGCGTATAGAGGGTTTATTGGCTGCGGGCACTTCAGTCGCGCCAACAAGTTTCTTGAGCAGAACGGTGAAGCGCCGATTAATTGGCTGTTACCGCCGGTCTGAATAAAGTGGGGGCAGCGCAATGCTGCCCAGCACCCTGCATTCCTAGGTGTACCTGATTTCGTTCGACATTTTCAGGCTTTTCATACCCTTGAGCACAGCTTGAAACTCACGGCTACCTGTTATTTCCGACAGTATCCGGCGCTTTTTTTTGGGCATTTAATCATCTCCCTGACCTTGTCGGTCTGGCCAGCGCCAGGGCGGTATTCAACGGTCGATTATCGATAGATTGCTCAAGGAGAGTGACCATGTCTCATTCGAACTTGCCCTCAGATCCGCTGCCTATTGACCCGGAGCAATCGGCTGCCCAGCCGGCACGTCGCCCACGGGGTGATGGGCCATCAATTCTGACTCTGGATAACCCGATCCCTACCCAGGCACTGCCTCTCTTGTGGGATGAAGCGGCCTACACCCTTCCGCTGGCTCTGCAAGACCAGCCGTTGCAGGTGACGATTGAGCGCGTGTGGCCGGTCAATTTCGCTGACAATCCCCTGCAAGTCACACGTGTGGAGTACTTCTGGCAGGGGGTAAGCGAGCATGTACGCGAAATTGTCGGACCGTACGACCCTGATCTGGTTTTTCCTCTGATCGAAGAGCTGCCAGCGAGGATCTTGTCCACGGGTGGCATTCGTAGGTTGACTTATGAGGTCAGCTCGGTTTTTTTGCCATTGACCCAGTCGTTCCCAACCTTTGTCAATGTCGACAAGACTGCTCCCAATTTTGGCAACCCCGGCCCGCAACTGGTATTTGATGAGCAGGTCCAGCGCGATGGTGTGACCGAGGACTACCTGAATACGCATGGCGGGGTCAGGGCGGAGCTCGTTCGTTGGCCGGACATTAAAACGGAAGATACGGTGACGTTTTACTGGGGAGATATTCCCAATGTCGACGAAGTGGACACCGTGGTTATTGAACGGGCACAGGTCGAAGGTGCGCCCATTTTTGTATTCTTTCCGGCAGCTGTTGTGCGGGCCTCCGGTGAAGGCCCAAGGTTTGCCTCCTATACCCTTACCGACCGGGCAGGCGTCGTCGGACCCTTCTCGGCTTCGGTGTCGGTCGAGGTGTCCTTGGTGAGCTTGCCCGACCTGCCGCGCCCTCAGGTGCCATTGGCCGAGGCTGATGGCCTGATAAACCTGGACGATGCGCGCCAAACGGTGACGGTGTCACTGCCTCAGATTTTCGACGCGGACCCTGGCGACAGGATCTTCACCTTTTGGAATGGCCAGGCCCTGGCGCCCGTTACGATAGGTGCGGTCCAAAACTGGCCGATTCCGGTGACGGTGCCTTGGCCCGTTCTCACGGTCGGCGGCTTCGATACTCGTTACCCCGTGCGCGTGCACTATGTGTTCCAGCGTGGCGCTGCGACGAAAGACTCGCCCAATAGCTTTTATGAGGTCGATTTGACGGTTGCTGGTCCCGATCCGATTGGGCCGGACCCCATCAATCCAGGTTTGGCGAGGGTCGTGGTCAAAGGCGCCACCGGTGATGACGTAGTGACCAATGTGGACTTTCCCGGGCCGGTCGCCGTTGAAGTGCCACTGTATATCAATCCTGTTCCAGGAGAGTCGTTGGAGTTGTATTGGGGCTCGGACGCGGTTTTTGCCGATGACTATCAAGTTCTACCGGGCGATGTCGCCGGTCAGACAGTGACGTTCCAGGTGCATTGGTCAGTGATTTCGATTGGTTCAAGCCTGGCCTTGCCGGTTTATTACTGGACCGATAACGGCGTCAATCGCCAGCGCAGCCCTTTCACTCCGGTACGGGTGGAGTTCGACACGCTGACCGGTCTACAAGCGCCCCGGTTGTTGAACGACAGCCCACGTGACTTTATTGCCTGCGATACCCAGCCTGAGCCCTGGACCGGGGTGTTCATGGGCATCGATTGGAACACGGTGCATTTCGAGGTAGGTGATACCGTTCGGCTGTATTGGAAGAGCTACCCGTCGAAAAACGGCAGTGGTGCACACTTTGATGGAACCGACGTATGGTTTGATCAGGTGCTCACGACAGACCATCGTGATATCGGGCAGGTGCCCATTGCAATCTTGCCATTCAATCCGTTGATTACGCGCCCGGGGCTGGTTGAAACGTGGGGGTCAGCCGTCGTTTCTTACCGGTTATTCAAGGCCACGGGGCCGACCGGGGTATCGTCGCGCAAGTTGGTCTATGTCGATTTGAAAAGACCCGGCGGGGGCACCTGTCTTGGGCCGATAGCGGTCGAGTAGCGTGGCATTCAGATAGAGGCTGGATCAAGAGGGCGTAAGCCCTCTTTTTTTATATAAAAACTTCAGGACCAACGGCACAGTGGGTGTTTTTAATTCATCAGAGTTTAGACCGAGTGGTGTTAACAAGTTTATTTATAGGTCGTCAGGCTATTAAAACACCGCTAATTGCTTGTTGTTGGTTTGGAGCACATTTTTACTTCCGATGCAGCTGTGAAATTTGACAGGCTGTGCATCTCGGAGAAAGTCGATCTAATTAGCCTGTCCTTGTTCCAGTGATGTGGTGATGAGCGAGAACAGTCTTAATCCTTCAGAGTGCATGACAATGACGAACTCCAACAAAAGTAATAACGCCACACCCCAATCCACAGATATTTTAACGACTCGGCGACCACGGGGATATTCACCCGGAGGGCCTCTTGTTCTTGATCAATTGAATGCCGTGAATGCGTTGCCCGATGTCGCTGGTGGCCAGCCTAACTTGATGGATATCCGTACGCTCTATACACAGGGTGTCATGTGTACCATTCCTGAATGGGGCGATCTTGCACCATTTCCCGGCGTTTTAGACGACGAATTGCAGATTTATATCAATAATGTCCCTTATGGGGATCGTGTGGCGTTCAGCCATCCCTTGAGTGCGCTTACATGGCCGTATTCCTTTGCGGTGCCTGAGCAGGATATTGGTGAGCATGGGGTGAAAAACATTAGCTATGAAGTGTTTTTCTTCGGTGGCACTATTGGGAGTGACCGTCCTTCTACACCCACACCGGTCACCATCGATCGTCTCGACCCCAATGCCAGGCTGTTGAATGATCCCGCGGAGTTGGAGGCATGGGTCGGTGAAACCTTGACGCTGGAAGGCCTGGCGAGTAATGGGAATCAGTTGATAGTCACCATTCCCGGCCGTATCGACCCGCAGGTCGGCGACAGACTGCTGGTGTACTGGAACATGCTGGACGCCGTTCCTATTTTCATGATGGACAACTTGCCCCGATCCAATGCACCTGTCCCTTTTACCTTGACCACCGCGCAAATTGTGGCGCAAGGCGGAGGGATGAAATACATCGCCTACCGATATACGGATCGCGCAGGCAACAATACCACTTGGCCCGGGGACGTCAGAAGAGTGATCGTTATTACTTCGCCTTCGCCGGCCGGGCTGTTGCCCCCACGTGTTCCTGAAGCCCCTATTGACCTGACTGACGCGCAGTTGCGCCGGGCTGAAGTGTTCATTGATGCATACACCAATCCGGCCATAGGCGATGATATTCTGGTTGAATTTAACGGTATTTTTCTCATCCATACCATTACCTCTCTCACATGGCCACAGAGAGTGGAAATCACCTGGGATGTATTGAGAGCGGGCGGGTTGGACGCGCCGTATACGGCTGATGTCAGCTATAGAGTCGTCCGCGACGGGAGCTCCTTCGGACCATCGGCCACGATCCCCGTCGACGTGGACCTGCGCTCGGCAGGTGGGCGGCCAGAGGATCCGGGCCCTGTAAATCCGCTTCTGGATACGATCGAAGTGGAGTCTGCCGAAGGGTTGATAGACGAGATCGGGCCTGGCGACACGGGTGATGCCATCGCCCGTTTTGATGTCTACACAGGGGCTACGGCGGGGCATAGAATTCAAATCTATTGGAAAGGCCTTCCGGCCCTGGCACCTCCTTACACAGTCACGGTCGCTGATGAAACAGCCGCTCAGTTCGAACTTATCATTCCGGCCAGCGTGATCGCAGCGGGGCAAAATGGTCTTGTTCCGGTCTGGTATGAACTCAATAACGGCATCAACACTAACGTTATCTCGTCGTTGGAAACACCGGTTCAGGTGAACGCTGCGGTAGTGGAAAACCTGACGCTCATTGAGTTGCTTGATGCGCGTTCAATCGGTGCGGGCATCTTCATTATTACCTGCGACCAAGGCATACCGAATGGCATCAGAACCAGGATTCTTGATCCAGACAACCTTCGTACCGGTGACAGGATCACGATGCATTGGGTTGTCTATGGTCCCGACAGTCTGACGTCCACAACGGTTGTTGTAGACGAGGTATTGCCTGAAGTCACTGTGACAGGTGATCACAATGTTCCAGGCCACCCGGGGGAGTTGTTCACGGTGCCCTTCCCTGTCTTTATCCAGCCGGTTACCACCGGTCGTATCGAGGCGTATTACACAGTACTCAAGGCGGATGGCGTAACGACGGGTGAGTCCGATCCCAATTTTGTCTATATGAATCGCCGCAGGGCGGACAACTCAGTCTGTGGGTAATCACCTCTAGACCCGTAGTTGAATCAAGCACGGACCGCCGGCGGTAAAACGTCGACGGTTCGTGCTTTTTTGTTCTGGCATTTGTTGGTACTGAATCAACTGGATCGTTGTCAATGGATATCCGCCTGGTAGGGCGAAATGCAGCTTTGCGGAGCCGACTTTCTTCCTCTTGGGATAAGTCCTACATGAAACTCCCTCATGGGTACGTACTCTCTGCGCCTCTGAAAGCCTGAGTCGATGAGTCCTGTAATCGCTTGGCTTGTTCAGTCACCCGACTAGAGGAATTACCCGTGACTAAAGAAACCAGCTTCACCCCTTCCCGGTTATCCGTTGCAATTAAAATGCTCGCGCTCATGCCGTTTTCTGTCGCAGTGACAGAAGCGCTGGCGCTTGATGTTCACCCGGGCCAACACGTTATCTTAGATGCCGATTCACGCGTTGATCGTTACAAAGTGACGGGAGCAACACTGACGTCCAATGGCGCCAATATTGTAGGTGTACAGGCTTATCATTCGACCGTTAATTTGAACGGAGGCAGGATATTTGGCACAGCACCCGGTGAAATTGGCGTTGCGCTGTATGGCAGCCAAGGCACAATCAATGATGCGTACATTCACAGCGGCGCGGCTAATGGACTGGTCGTCGGCTTCGAGGGCACCCAGGGTTCCTCCGCTGTGGTCAGCAACAGCCTGATCGAAGGCGTCAACGGTGTATCGCTGGCCGGCGACAGCTCGCTGACGTTGATCGGCACTCAGGTGCAGGGCGTCGAGGCCGGCCTGATTTCGTTCGATGGCCAACTGAGCGCCAACAACAGCCGTATCAGCGGCGGCACTAATGGCATGGTGATTTACCGTTTGCCGACCCAGGATAACCCGTCGGTATTTACCCTCGACCAAACCGAGGTGGTGGGTGAAACCGGTGCGGCGATCCTGGTGGGTGCCCCGGGTGGCACTCAAATCAACGTCAACAATGGCTCTACCCTCGTAGGTGGCAACGGCAACATGCTGGAGCTGACCAATGGCGGCTCGGCCGACATGCGCGTCAGCAACACGGCGCTGGCCGGTAATATCCAGGTGGGCGCAGCCAGCGTGCTGGACCTGAGCCTGGACGGTGCGTCGATGACCGGCGATGTGATCAATTCCGGTGGCACCGCCAATGTGGGCTTGAACAATGGTTCGGTGCTGACCGGGCGCCTGGAAAACGTCGACGCGCTGGCGATCAACAGCGACGCCACCTGGGTCATGGTCGACAACCAGCAGGTGGGTGATCTGTCCCTGAACAACGGCAACATCAAGTTCGGCGAGCCAGGTACCTTCTATCAGTTGGACGTGGCGAACCTGTCGGGCAACGGCACCTTTATCATGACCGCTGATTTCGCGACCCTGACGGGGGACTTCCTGAATGTCACCGGGACGTCGTCAGGCGACCACAAGCTGTTGATCGCCAGCAGCGGTGCCGACCCGTTGTCCGATGATCGTTTGCATGTCGTGCATACCGAAGACGGCGGCGCTCAGTTCAGCCTGGTCAATGATCGCGTTGACGTAGGTACCTACTCCTACAGCCTGATTAACGAAAATGACCAAAAGGACTGGTTGCTGGACCCAAGCAGCAAGGTCATCAGCCCAAGCACCCACTCGGTGCTGGCCCTGGCCAACGCCGCACCCAGCGTGCTGTACGGCGAGATGACAAACCTGCGTACGCGCATGGGCGAACTGCGCCTCAGCGACGGCAAGTCGTCGGGCCTGTGGAGCCGTGCCTATGGCAACAAGTACGAAGTGTCCAACAAGAACAAGGGCATTGATTACAACCAGACCCAACGTGGTTTTACCCTGGGTGCCGACGTGCCACTTTCCGGCGGCGACGGCCAGTGGCTGGCCGGTTTCATGGCCGGTCACAGCACCTCGGACCTGGACTTGAAGCGTGGCAGCAGCGCGACGATCAACAGCTACTACGTCGGTGGTTATGCCACCTGGCTGGATGCCGAGAGCGGCTTCTACTTCGATGGCGTGATGAAGTTCAACCGGTTGCACAACGAGTCCAAGGTGGCCATGAGTGACGGTAAGAAGGCCAAGGGCGACTTCACTCAAAACGCGGTGAGTGCCTCTGCTGAGTTTGGTCGTCATATCAAGTTGGATGACGGTTACTTCGTAGAGCCTTACGGGCAGTTGGCGACGGCATTCATCCAGCGTCAAAGCTACGACCTGGACAACGGCCTGCATGCCAAGGGCGACCGTACCGCTTCTGTAGTGGGCAAGGCCGGTGTGACCGCCGGGCGTAATATCCAACTCGACAGTGGCAGCATCCTGCAACCCTACTTGCGCACCGCCGTGGCCCATGAGTTCAACCAGAGCAACAAGGTGTTCGTGAACGACAACAAGTTCAACAACGACCTGTCGGGCACACGCATCGAAGTCGGGGCCGGGGTGGCGATGTCGGTGTCGAAGAACTTCAAGGTGCATGCGGACGTGGAGCGCAGCCAGGGCCGTAGCATCGACCAGCCTTGGGGCGTTAACGTGGGTGTGCGTTACGACTTCTAAGGGTGGGATGAGCAGTACGTTGTGCTAAGCGATGAATTGAACCCCAGGACTTTTGCATAACGACAAATGCCCCGTATCGAAGGATACGGGGCATTTTTTTGACCTCGCTGTTGCTTATGTGCTGACCACCGCAATGGTGTTGGTGCCGTTATTGGCAACGTAGAGCGTGTTGTTATGCGGGTTGCAGACAATGGCGGTGGGGTGGTCGAAGCCTGGAATACTGCCCATGGGCTCCTCGGTTTGTGTATCGATGATTCTCACGGAATTAGCGGTGCTCTCCGTGACGAAGGCGCGATAGATCGCCGTGTTGGCGTTGATGGCCAAGTTTGTTGGTGAGATATTGGTCAATATCTTGGCTACGTCATTAGTGGTTGTATCAATAATTACGATACTGGCATTTGAAGTTGAATACAGTCTGGCCGTATTTGGGGTTAACGCGAGTTTGGTTAAACCAAAGGGGGGAGTTGTCTCCAGATCTTTTATCAAGACCCCGTTACTGGCATAAATAGCTACGCCATAAGTATTTGAAACGTACATGCGAGTGCCGTCTCGGCTTATAAGGTTGTCGTTGACGTATCTGTTGGTAGCGTTAAAAATGAAGCGTGGAGATACTTCGTTTAACGTGACGGTGTCAATGGATAGGACATAGTTTCCTGCGTTGTAGGATGCATACAATCTTGAGCCGTTTGAATTGAGACTGAGCGCGCTGCCGTAATATCCGTTGTAGCTCTCTCTTTTAATCGTATAGAAGGTTGTTTCGACTTCATATATTTTATACGGTGATGAAAGCGTTCCCACATACAAGAGTGAACTGTCCGAACTCACAACCATTGCGGTTGCTCTCACCGGCATCGTGATGATATGTACAACGGTGTTGGTCCCTGTATCGATTACGTGGATCATGTTGCTCGTGTTGTTGGCCACATAGAGTTTCTGGTTATTCGGACTGAGGGCCAGGATCGAAGGCGTATTGCCCACCGTAATGGTTTCCACGATCCCCGCAGACCTTCTGACGTCATAACGAACTACCTCAAACGCCTGGGCTGTAGCCTGGTTGCCACTGCCATCCAGCGACACATTGGCTTCTACCCTCAGGGTGCTGTCCGCTGCCAGTGTCCGCAGATAGTCCGCCGGGATAGGCGCAGTGACACGCCCGGCGGTCACTTCAGCAGCGGTCACCGGCCTGCTGAACAGCAGGGTATCGGTGGTGCCCCGCAGGAATACGGTCAACAGTTGCCCGGCCACCATGAACGGCCAGGCATCAATCCGGACGGTGTAGGCACCGCTGGTTTCAATCACCCCGCCTGTGGCCTCAGGAATACTCACCAGGTCCCATTCCTGCGATGCCAGGGCTTCCACCTCCAGGGTCAGGGTCTTGGACTGAGTACTCGCCCCGCCCCGAATGACTTCGTAATACACCTGGCAGCTCTCGCCCAGGTAAGCCGCGACGAATGCACTGGAAACCGTGAAGTCGACAAAGTCGCTACCAGAATTGGGAATGCCGGGTTTCGCCGGAATATCCGGTGTGCCCACGTCCGGTTTGCCGATGATGTGCACCTTGATGTCATCCGTTGGCAACATCGGCGCGTAGCGCACACGAATCGTCACCACTTCCGGGCGCGGCGGCAGCACGTGCAGCGGGTTAAGGCGGGTCAGGGTCGGGTTGATCACCGTGCCTTCCAGCACTTCGGGCACCGGCAGGTTCAGCGCCGAGCCGACCCGGATGACCAACGCCTCGGACGTCAGGGTGGGCTGCCCCGGCCTGACCACGGTGTAGTACAGGGTCAGGGAACCGTTCAGGTTGGCGGTCACAAAGCCGCGAGGCACGGTGAAGGGCAGGGCGGCACCGACCCAGTTGACGTCGATCGGGAAAGCATCCGGTGGGGCGCTGCCGCCGGGGGAACTGCCGTCGGCGTGCAGGAACACCGTGGCGCCGAGGGTAAAGGCCGGGCTCGCCGGCACGGTGACATTCAAGTTGCCGCGGTTGATTTCCGGGTCGAAGACATAATCAGGCGGCACCGCTTCGCGGGTGGTGGGCGGCCGCAGGATCGCCCTTATTGCGCCGATCGTCAGGCTCAGGGTGCGCGATGGCGGCCGGTCGCGGGAATCATTGACGGTGTAGTAGAGCCGCAACGAACCGCCTTCCAGTTGGGCGATCTCGCCGTCGGGCCCGTTGGCCAGGTCGAAGAGAATATCGCCGCTGCCGGCGCGGGTGCTGTACTCGGCGTAATAGGAACGGCCATTGGCATAGGTGCCTTCCAGTACCAGCGTGATGCGGTCGTTGCTGTTCTGGCCGGTATAGGACGGGATCACCACGAATACAGGGTTGGTGGTGGGTGGCAGTGAGCCGCCCACCGCGTCGGGTACTTGCGGTGCTGCCAGGCTGGTGTCGACAGGAGTGCCGATGATATTGACAAGCGAGCCTTCCGAGTCGCGTGCCGGTACGCCGATGCGAATACGTTGGTAGGTCAGCAGCAGGCGCCCGTTGACCAGGCTCAGTACATCGGCGTTTGGCCAGTCGATGTACTGGACGCGGGTGGTCGAGGTGATGGTGTGGTTGTAGGTGTAGGTCACGCGTACCCCGTCCACCGTCAGCCCGACGACGGTTGCCCGAATGACGTCCCCCAGCACGTATCCCTGGCCGGCGACATCGACCACGAGGGTGGCGTTTTCGCCATTAAGCGCATCGGCATCGAGCAGTTGCGTGCCGTCCGGCAGGTCGACGGATTCAAGGACGTAGGGTGCCGGCAACAGCGGTTCGGTGCCCGTGCCGATCCGCACGGTCAGCAGTTGCGCCGGCGAGAAACCATCGGAGCGGTTACCCACCTCGTCGACCACATCGTATTCACACACGCGTACACCGCTGCCCACCTCGGCCCAGGTGCCGGCGTAGACCGTGATGATGATGGGGTCGCGGCCCGCCGCTTCAAACTCGGTGACGGTATGCTGGATGATCACCCCGCCGATGCTCAGGCGAATCACATCGCGCGTCTTGCGGTGATTCACGGCGGGCAGGCTGGTGTCGACCGGGTAGTAGCCGATGGTCACCGGCACGCCTCGGTTGGCATCGTCCTGGCTGACACCAAAGTCGATAATGTTTTGGGGAAATAGCGGCTTGGGCAGGTTTTCGTTTTCCGAGGTGCTGGCCACCGGATTGCGGCCCCCGGGCAGCACGTCATCGACATAGATATTGAACAACTGGGTCTGATCGGTACCGCCGCTGATACGGGTGATAAAAGCTTGCACGGTATTGCCGGCCTCGCGAATAAAACGCGAGCTTTCCACATACAAGACGATTTGCGTGCCGTTAAGAGCCTCGTCGGCGGTGACGGTATGGAACGCAACCCTGAACCCGTTGAGCTGTAGCTCGATGAAGTCACCGTCGGCCTGGTCAAGGTAGGGCAGCAGGATGAATAACACGCCGGCCGGGCTGACGTTCAGCGCGGCCCTGTTCAGGCCGCCGCTGTAGCCGACGACCGGGGTGGTCAGGGTCGGAATGTACAGGGGCAGGTTGCTGAAGGGCTCGTTGCTGAAGGACTGGGCGGTCAGCACGCTATCGGGCGGTTGCGGCAGGGTAAAGCCGCCCGGGCGCAAGGGTGCGGACTCAACCGTGGTGTCGCTTGGCAGCAGTGGTAATGAAGGGACGGAGTCATCGTGCGGGGTGTCGAGATCTTGAGTCATGATCACAATCCTGTCTGCTCGTTGAGGGTACGCTCAGGCCAGGAAGGGGTGAGCGTCGCTGTAGCGATTGAGCGCTTCAGACAGAAAGGGGGATAGCTGTGAGAAGTGACAGTGGCGACGAATGGTAGTGACCCAGGGCGGGTCACTCCGGGAGTGCAGATTACGGCTGCCGGTTCCAGTGCCGGAACAATGGCTCCGCCAGAAACAACACAAACAACAAACGCATCACCTGCATTGCGGTCACCAGCGGCACTGACAATTGCAGGGTTTCCGCCGTCAGGCTCATTTCGGCAATGCCACCGGGCATCATGCCCAGCGTCAACGAGCGCAGATCCAGATGTGTCAGGGCACTCAAGCCTACCGCCGCCAGCGTCGCGATCAACATGGTCAACGCCGTACCGATCAAAGTGCGGCCCATGAACAACGGCGCACGCCGGAAGAATTGCCGGTTGAAGTGGCAACCCAAGCCGCTGCCGATCAGCCACTGGCCTATCTGGCTGCCACCGTCGGGCAGGCCGATGTGCAGGTCCCAGGTGATACTCACGATGGCGCTGACCAGCAGCGGCCCGAACAGCCAAGGGTTCGGCTGACGCAAACGCTGCCATCCCCAGGCCACTAATGCGCCGATGGGGAAGAGCACCGCCAGCCAGGTCCAGTCGACGGTCGCCGGATGAAACTGCGGCGCACCTTCCCCCAGCAAATACTTGAACGCTGCCGGCACACACAGCACCACCACCAGCACCCGCAGACTTTGGCCCGCCGCGACACGGCTGAGCACCGCGCCATTGCGCGCGCCGAGGTTAACCATCTCGCCGGAACCGCCCGGCATGCTGGAGAAAAACGCCGTGGCGCGGTCTTCACCGCTGCGGCGCATCAACCACACCCCCACAATGCTGGAGAGGCTGGTGACCAGCGCACCGAAGAAGATCAGGCCGAAGTGGCTCATCACCTGCTCGATCACCACCGGGGTGAAGTGCAGGCCGATGCCGATGCCCACCACCCATTGGCCGCATTTGCGGCCGCCGGGGATTTCTGCCAGCTGCCAGGGGGTGAGGCAGCGCACGAGGATGATCGCCAGCAACGAGCCGACCATGTACGGCAGTGGCCAGCCGATCTGGCTGGCGAGGTACCCGCCCAGCAGACCGACCAGCGGTGTCGCCCACCAGTTTCTGAACGTGGCCTCAGACATCGGCCACAGCACGACGCTGCAGGGAACGCTTGCGCCAGATGCGCACCAGCGGGAACAGCAGCATCAACGCGGTCAGCACCCACACACCGAAGGTGATCGGGCTGGACCAGAGGATCTGCAATTCACCGTTGGAAATCGACAGCGCCCGGCGCAGGTTCTGCTCCATCAAGCCGCCGAGGATAAAGCCCAGCAGCACGGGCGACAGCGGGAAGTCCAGCTTGCGCAGGATGTAGCCGAAGATGCCGATGCCCACCATCAGGAACAGGTCGAAGGTGGTGGCGTGAACCGCGTACACACCGATCGCGGTGATGATGGCGATCACCGGCACCAGCGCCCAGTTCGGTACGGCGAGGATGCGGGTGAAGATGCGGATCATCGGGATGTTGAGGATCACCAGCATGATGTTGGCGATGAACAACGAGGCGATCAGGCCCCAGACGATGTCCGGTTGCTGTTGGAACAGCAGCGGGCCGGGTGTGATGTTGTACAGCGACAGGGCGCCAATCATCACGGCCGTGGTGCCCGAGCCGGGTACGCCGAGGGTGAGCATTGGCACCAGGGCGCCGCAGGCGGAAGCGCCGATCGCGGTTTCCGGAGCGGCCAGGCCGCGCATGTCGCCCTGGCCGAATTTACCGCTGGCACCGGCCAGGCGTTTTTCGGTCATGTAGGCCACGGCAGAGGCCAGTGTGGCACCCGCGCCGGGCAGTACGCCCATGATGAAGCCCAACAGGCCGCAGCGAATATTCACCACGAATACGGCGGAAGCTTCCTTCAGGTTGAACATCATCCGTCCGGTGGCTTTTACCGCTTCCTGGCCACGGTGGGTTTTTTCCAGCAGCAACAGGATCTCGCTGATGGAGAACAGGCCCAGCACCAGCACCACAAATTGGATGCCGTCAGTCAGGTGGATGTTATCGCCGGTGAAACGGTACACGCCGCTGTTGGCGTCGATACCCACCGCTGACAGAAACAGGCCGATCAGTGCGGCGACAAAGGTCTTCAGCGGTTTGTCACCGGCCATGCCGCCCAGGCAGACGATGGCAAACACCATCAGTACGAAATATTCCGCCGGGCCGAAGGCAATCGCCCATTTGGCCAGCAGCGGGGCAAACAGCACCATGCCGCAGGTGGCGATAAACGCGCCGATGAACGAACTCCATGCCGACAGCGACAACGCCACGCCCGCCAGGCCTTTACGGGCCATCGGGTAGCCGTCGAGGGTGGTCATCACGGTGGACGCTTCGCCCGGGATGTTCAACAGGATCGAGCTGATACGCCCGCCGTATTCGCAACCCAGGTACACGGCGGCCAGCAGGATCAGCGCCGACTCAGGCGGCAGCCCGAGGGCGAACGCGATGGGGATCAACAGCGCCACGCCGTTGATCGGGCCCAGGCCTGGCAGAAGGCCCACCACGGTGCCGATCAAGGTGCCGCACAGCGCGGTGATCAGGTTGTAAGGGGTCAGTGCAACGCCGAAGCCCTGGCCCAAATAGCTGAACGTATCCATATCAGTTCTCCAGAACTTCAAGCAGGCCGAGCGGCAGCGGTACATCCATGGCCTTATCGAACAACAGATAAAGACCGATGCTCATCAAGGTCACGATCACCGCGCTGGGCAGCCAGCGGCCGCCATACAGGCGCGCCATCGGAATGCCGATCAGGATGCTGCTGAGGATGAAACCCAGGGGTTCGAAGGTGCCGGCGAAGATGATCAACAGCGTGACGCAGACAGCGATCTTGACCAGGGTTTCGCGGTCCAGCGCCGGTTCTTCCTCGGTGTGCCTGGTGGGCTGCGGGCGAAACAGCATGTAGATCAGGCCCAGGCTCATCAGCCCGAGCATCAGCAGCGGGTAGGCGCGAGGTCCTACCGGCTCATAGGAAAACGATGCCTGATACGGCCAGGCCATCAGTGCCAGGGCGGCGCAGACCAGCAACATGAACGAGGCAAAAATGCGTTGTAAGAGCATGCAAAACTCCTGGGCCACACCCCTGATGCGCAAGGGCGTGGCCGCGCGAACAAGGGGCGATTACTGGATCAGGCCGAACTCTTTGGCCAGCACTTTGTAGTCAGCCACCTGTTTCTTCACGTAGGTGTCCAGCTCCGGGCCGGTCATGGCGAACGGGAACAACTCGCGCTGGTCACGCAGCTTGGCGAACTCTTCGGAGGCCAGCAGTTTGTCGAACGCGTCTTTCCACCAGGCGTAGTCTTCGTCGCTGACTTTTGGCCCGAGGTAGAAGCCACGTACCACTGGCCAGACGATGTCGTAGCCTTGTTCCTTGGCGGTGGGAATGTTCTTCATTTCCGGCTCGTCCAGGCGCTCGTCGGAGAACACGGCCAGCAGGCGCATGTCACCGCTGAGGATGTGCGGCATGGAGTCGGAGATGTCGGTACTGCCCACCTGAATGTGCCCGCCGAGCAGCGCGGTGGCGATTTCACCGCCGCCTTCCAGTGCCACGTAACGCAGGTCGCGGGGGTTGATCCCGGCGGCCTTGGCGATCAGTGCGGTTTGCATCCAGTCCTGGCTGCCGACGGTGCCACCGGAACCGATCACCACGCTGCCCGGATCTTTCTTCAGGGCCTTGACCAGATCGTCGAGGTTTTTGTAGGGCGAATCGCTTTTCACCGCGATGGCACCGTAGCTGGTGCCGACCGCGGCGAGCCAGCGCACAGCGCTTTCATCGAAGCGGCCAAATTTGCCCTGGGCCAGGTTCAGCAGCGAGCCGCTGGACCACGCCACCAGCGTGCCGGCGTCTGCCGGGCGCTGGGCCACGACGGCGTTGTAGGCCACCGCGCCCACGCCGCCGGGCATGTAGGTCACGCGCATCGGCTTGCTCAACAGCTTCTGGTTGACCAGCGCGCTCTGCGCCAGTTTGCAGGTCAGGTCAAAACCACCGCCCGGGGACGCCGGGGCGATGCATTCCGGGCGCTTGGGTTCGGCGGCCAGCAGTTGGCTGGCGAACAGCATGCAGCTGGCCGTCAGGGCAAATTTACGCAGTGAAAGGGTCATGTTCATCTCCATCATTGTTGTTATGAGGTTGCTACTACCAAAGGGCGACGCTGTAGCTCACCAGCAGGCGCACTTCATCCGCATCACGGGCCGAATAGTTGGAGCGGTAGGTGGCATTGCGCAGGCGCACGGCCACATCCTTGAAGGTGCCGCTTTGCACCACGTAGCGGATCTCGCTGTTGCGTTCCCACTCCTTGCCGGTCTCGCCGTTCTTGAGCTTGATGTTGTCACCCGACAGGTAACGGCTCATGAAGCTCAGTCCGGGAATCCCCAGCTTGGCGAAGTCGTAGTCGTAGCGGGCTTGCCAGGAGCGTTCTTCGGCGCCGGCAAAGTCGTTGATCTGCACGAAGTTGACAAGGTAAGGATCGCTGCCATCCACATAGGGAAAGGCGCTGTCGCCCGACATGTGCTGGTAGCCGGCGCTGAGCTTATGGCCATTGAGGGCATAGCTGAAGAGGCCGTTGAGTGACGTGTTGTCGATCTTGCCGCCACGGGCTGCACCGGTGTCGTCACTGACGGCCAGGCGCAGGTCGGCGCCGAAGGTGCCGGGGCCCATCGGGCGCGAGGCTACCAGGCCGAGGAAGTGCTGGCGGTATACGTCGTCGAGTTGGGCGAAGTGGTAGCTGCCGGTGATCTTGTCGGCGAACTTGTAGTCCACGCCACCGAAGTCGAAATGCTTGCCGGTGGCGCCGCTGAGGAAGCGGCTGTTCTTGTTGTTGAGGCCGATGTCTTCGTAGTTGGTGTCGTCGCGGTCCTTGGCCTTGTTCAGGCGCCCGCCGGTGAACACCAGGTTCTTGAACTCCTTGGAACTCAACAGGCCACCTTCAAACGTCTGCGGCAGGATGCGCCCGTCGTTGGGCTTGAGGATCGGCAGCTCGGGGATCAACGCGCCGATTTTCAGTTCGGTGGCAGATATCTTCACTTTGCCGGTCAGGCCGAGCTTGGAGTATTCATTGGCGGCGCGGCCGTCATCGTGGGTCGGCAGCAGGCCGGTGCCGGTGCGGTCGGGGCTGGAGTCGAGCTTGACCCCAAGCATGCCCAGCGCATCCACGCCAAAGCCGACGGTGCCGTCGGTGTAGCCCGATTGCAGGTTGAGCATGAAGCCCTGGGCCCATTCGTCGCGCTTGGATTGCTGTGCACTGGTACCGTCGCGAAAGTCGCGATTGAAGTACATGTTGCGGGTTTCGAGGGTGGCGGTGCTGTCCTCGATAAAGGCGGCTTGGCCTACGGGCGAAAAGCCGGCAATGGCGGCGGCACTGGCGAGGGCGGTCTGGGTGATACGAGAAGAACGAGCAGGCGGCTGTGTGCGCAGCATCGTGGGTGTACTCCGTTATTGTTCTTATTTTGACGAAAACGCTTCGAGGCGTTTTTCGGGCGCTACAGGTGAAATAGCTCGGCAGGCGAAACCCACCGTGGCTGGATGCTAAAGGGCGAAGCTTTCACTAACCTTTCAGTCGCCTTTCAATGTTTTCGGGCTTCACAGCAAAGGTGGCGCCTGTAAACTCCCCGGCAAAGCGTGGCGCCGACCACCCCCGAACGAGGTAAAAACCCATGCGTGTCCTTCTGGTCGAAGACCATTTGCAGCTAGCCGAAAGTGTCGCCCAGGCGCTCAAGAGCACGGGTTTGACCGTCGATGTGCTGCACGATGGCGTGGCGGCGGACCTGGCCTTGAGCAGCGAGGAATACGCGGTGGCGATCCTCGATGTGGGCCTGCCGCGCATGGACGGTTTCGAGGTGTTGGCACGCTTGCGGGCCCGTGGGAAAAATCTGCCTGTGTTGATGTTGACTGCCCGCAGCGACGTGAAAGACCGCGTGCATGGCCTCAACCTCGGCGCAGATGACTACCTGGCCAAGCCGTTTGAACTGACGGAGCTGGAAGCACGGGTCAAGGCCCTGCTGCGCCGCAGCGTGCTGGGTGGTGAGCGGCAGCAGGCGTGTGGCGTGCTGATTTACGACCTGGATACACGACGCTTCACCCTGGGCGGCGAACTGCTGACCCTGACCTCCCGCGAGCAGGCGGTGCTTGAGGCGCTGATTGCACGTCCCGGCCGCGTGATGAGCAAGGAGCAGTTGGCCTCCCAGGTGTTCGGCCTGGATGAAGAAGCCAGCCCCGATGCCATCGAAATCTACGTGCACCGCCTGCGCAAGAAGCTCGATGGGCAGCCTGTTGCAATTGTTACCTTCCGTGGCCTGGGGTACCTGCTGGAAGCCCGCGATGCATAAGCCCAGCAGCCTGCGCTGGCGCCTGCTGTGGAACCTGGCGGTGTTGCTGGTGGTGTTGATGATCGCCAGCGGCTTGAGCGCTTACTGGAACGGACGCGAGGCGGCGGACACGGCTTACGACCGCACGCTGCTGGCCTCGGCGCGGACCATTGCAGCGGGCCTGTCACATCGCGACGGCACTTTGAGCGCCGACGTGCCCTACGTCGCCCTGGATACGTTCGCCTACGACAGCGCCGGGCGGATTTACTACCAGGTCAACGATATCCACCAGAAGCTGATTTCCGGCTACGAAAACCTGCCCGGCCCGCCGCCGGGTACGCCGCGCACCGATGACTATCCGGCGCTGGCGCGGTTTTATAACGCCAAGTATCAGGGCCAGAACGTGCGGGTGGTGAGCCTGCTCAAGGCGGTCTCCGAGCCGAACATGAACGGCATGGCGGAAATCCGCGTGGCCGAAACCGATGAGGCGCGCGTCGCCATGGCCCGCAGCCTGATGGCCGATACCTTGCTGCGCCTGGGCATGCTGGCCGTTGGTGCATTGTTGTTGGTGTTTTTCGCGGTGAGTGCGGCGCTGCGGCCATTGGAGCGCTTGCGCACGGCCGTGGAAGAGCGTCAGCCGGATGACCTGCGGCCGTTGCCGTTGGTGGAAGTGCAGCATGAGTTGGGCCCGCTGGTACGGGCGCTCAACCATTTCACCGAACGCCTGCGCGGGCAGTTCGAGCGCCAGGCGCAGTTTATTGCCGATGCCGCCCATGAACTCCGCACACCACTAGCGGCGCTCAAGGCACGCTTGGAACTCGGCCTGCGCGCCGAAGACCCGGCCACCTGGCGCACCACCCTGGAAACCGCCGCCCAGGGCACGGATCGCCTGACTCACCTGGCCAATCAACTGCTGTCGCTGGCCCGCATCGAAAACGGCGCCCGGGCGATTGCCGAAGGCGGTGCGCAACTGCTGGACTTGAGCCAGCTGGCTCGCGAGCTGGGCATGGCCATGGCGCCGCTGGCCCATGCGCGGGGCGTGGCCCTGGCGCTGGAGGCAGATGAGCCCGTGTGGCTGCGGGGCGAACCGACCTTGTTGAACGAGTTGCTGAGTAACCTGGTGGACAACGCTCTGGCCCACACACCGCCGGGCGGCAACGTGATTCTGCGGGTCACGGCGCCGGCGGTACTGGAGGTGGAGGACGACGGCCCGGGCATCCCGCTGGATGAGCGCGACCGGGTGTTCGAGCGCTTCTATCGGCGCAGCCAGCAGGGTTTGGGGTCGGGCTTGGGGTTGGCGATTGTCGGCGAGATCTGCCGGGCGCATCTGGCGCAGATCAGTTTGCATGACGGTGAGCTGGCGGGGTTGAAGGTGCGGGTCAGTTTTATCGCAGGCTAATCAGTAAAACATCGACCGCGCTGCGTCCAACTCGGCGCGCAAGGTGTCGTTGTAGGGGTCGATCCGCAGTTTCTGGATCGCAGGCAACGTCGATACCGGCACGCTGGCCAGCGGGTGGTCGGTGTTGCGATGGCAATACAGCACGGCGACCTGCACCAGATCGATATAGTCCAGGCGCTCGGAGTCGCGCTCCAGGTCCATGTAATGCGCCGGCAGGTTCACCAGCATTTCCGGGAAGTCCCAGCGTCGCAGCAGCTTGGCGCCCAGCAACGGGTGGATGCTTTCAATCACGTGGTTGAGGCTGACCGGGTCGGACAGCAGCTCATAGTGATCTTCGGCATAGGTCAGGATCGGCAGCACGCCAATCTGGTGCACCAGGCCGCCGAGGGCCGCCTGGTCTGGTTTCAGCTGGCTGTGGTTGCGGCACAGTGCATAGCTCACGCCCGCCACTTCCAGGCTGCGGCGCCACACATCGCGCATCTTCTGTTCGACCACTTCGGAGCGGGCGTGGAAGATCTGTTCCATCACCAAGCCGATCGCCAGGTTGCTGCTGTAGTTGGTGCCCAGCCGGGTGATGGCGGTGTGCAGGTCGGTGACTTCCTGAGTGGCGCGCAGCAGCGGGCTGTTGACCACTTTGATCAGCCGCGCCGACAGGGCGGTGTCGCGGCCGATGACTTTGCTCAGATGGCTGATGCTGATGTCCGGGTCTTCGGCGGCGTGACGAATCTTCAGGGCCACTTCCGGTAGCGTGGGCAGGACCAGGTCATCATTATCGATGGCCACAACCAACGCCTGTTGGACTTTTTCCGCCAGCTTGTTCATTCATGATCTCTAGGGTGTTGCAAAAAGGTACGACGATCAGCGCTGGATCTCGCGATCACGGTCCAGCTGGTAAGGCAGGTCGAGCAGCTGAAGACCCGGGCCTTCCAGCGTACCTACATGCACATCGCCACTCTCTGCTGCTTCGGCTTGCAGCACCGCTAGAAGTTCAATCGCCTCGCCGGCCCGGGCGGCAATCACCACCTCGCCGATGGCGCTGTTGTGCGTCGGGGAAAACAAGGGGGTGCCAGGCTCTGGCAGTTCGCTGGCATTCAGGCTCAGGCGATACAGGCGACGCTTGAGTTTGCCCAGGTACTGCATGCGCGCGACGATTTCCTGGCCGGTGTAGCAGCCTTTCTTGAAGCTCACGCCGCCGACGGCTTGCAGGTTGAGCATCTGCGGGATGAACAGTTCGCGGGTCTGGGGCATGACCTGGCCGATGCCCGCACGGATCTGGCCCAGCAGCCATTGATTCAGTTCATCTTCGTTCAATTGCGCGGCGAGTTGGCTGCGCAGGGTATCGGCTTGGGCGGCAGGGGCCCACAGCTCGGCACGGCCCGGCGATACGCGGATCGCGATCAACTCGTCGCTGCGCACAACGCTATCGGTCTCGGCAGGCAGCTCAAGGCCGAGGCTGGCCAAGACCTGATCGGCTTGCGACACACCGAAACGCACCCAGGCGGCGCTTTCGTCGGTGAGTTTGGATTTGGAGAACACGGCGTACTTCTTCAGGTCCGCCAGTTGCGGCTCCAGCAACTCGGTGGCCATGGCCAACAGCACGCCATCGCCCTGCAGCAGGATACGGAAGCTCGATTGCATGCGCCCTTTTTGGGTGCAGCGCGCGCCGAGGCTGGCCTGGGTGTCACTCAGGTAGTTGAGGTTGCAGGTCAGTTGTCCCTGGAGGAACTTGGCAGCGTCGGAACCGCGGACGGCGAGGACGCCTTCGTGGGACAGGGAGCAGAAGAAAGCAGAGTCAGCCATGGGTCATCGCAGGTTAAAAAGTCATGAGTGCATCATAGAGGGGCGCCCGGCAAATGGATAGTTTCCGTATGGCCGACCAAAGCCGACTGTTCCAGGCAGCTTCGGCCTGTATACTTGCGCTCTATTTGAGGAGCGCTCCATGGTCGAAGATGTAGAACTCAATCGCCTCTACTGGCACAGCCGCCGCGGCATGCTTGAGCTGGACGTGTTGCTGGTACCGTTCGTCAGGGAGGTCTACCCGCACCTCAACGACGTTGACCGCGACTGCTACCGCAAGCTGCTGGAATGCGAAGATCAGGACATGTTCGGCTGGTTCATGGAACGCGCCGAATCGGAAGATCCGGAGCTGCAGCGCATGGTTCGGATGATCCTGGATCGTGTCCAGCCCAAGTAATACGTTTGAATGCCGCTGGCACGCCTCCGGGCAGTTGCTGGCGGCTTATCTTTTCGCCCAGGCGTTCGCATTGGGTGCGTTGTGGTTTCTCGATGTGTCCCCGTGGATGGCAGCCTTTGGCGCCTTACTGTGCCTGGCGCATGCCGGTTGGGTGCTGCCGCGTCATATTCTGCTGACTCACCGTTCGTCGATCCGTGGCCTGCGCCGCGATGAGGACGGCTGGCAGTTGTGGAGCGCCGCGCGTGGCTGGCACAGCGTGCAACTGCGCCCCGACAGCCTGGCGTTGCCGTTGATCGTGGTGCTGCGCTTTCGGGTGCAGGGTGATTGGCGGGTGCGTTCGATCTGTGTGCCGCGTGATTCGCAGGCCACCGATGTGCATCGGCGCCTGCGGGTGCGTTTGAAGTTCAGCCGCCGTAGGTGGTTGGCACCAGGATAGTGTCGAGCGCCTCGGGCAGCATTTGCGGGTAGTCGAGGGTGTAATGCAGGCCCCGGCTCTCCTTGCGCTCCATGGCTGAGCGGATCATCAGTTCCGCCACCTGGGCCAGGTTGCGCAACTCGATCAGGTCGCGGCTGACTTTATAGTTGCTGTAGAACTCGTCGATCTCATCCAGCAGCAGCCGAACCCGGTGCTGTGCCCGTGCCAGGCGTTTGTTGGTGCGCACGATCCCCACGTAGTCCCACATGAAGCGCCGCAGCTCGTCCCAGTTGTGGGCAATGATCACGTCTTCGTCCGAGTCGGTCACTTGGCTGGCATCCCAGCGGGGTAGGGCGGCCGGCACGGGGATGCGCGGCAGTTGTTCAAGGATGTCGGCGGCGGCGGAGCGGGCGTACACGAAGCATTCCAGCAGCGAGTTGCTGGCCATGCGGTTGGCGCCGTGCAGGCCGGTGAAGCTGGTTTCGCCGATGGCGTACAGGCCGGGCACGTCGGTGCGGCCGTGCTGGTCGACCATCACGCCGCCGCAGGTGTAGTGCGCCGCCGGCACGACCGGGATGGGGCCTTTGGTGATGTCAATGTTGAACGCCAGGCAGCGCTCGTAGACCGTCGGGAAGTGGGTCTTGATGAAGGCTTCGGGCTTGTGACTGATGTCGAGGTAGACGCAGTCGATGCCCAGGCGCTTCATTTCATGGTCGATGGCCCGGGCGACGATATCGCGCGGGGCAAGCTCGGCCCGTGGGTCGAAGCGTTGCATGAAACGTTCGCCATTGGGCAGCTTCAGGTGTGCGCCTTCGCCGCGCAGGGCTTCGGTGATCAGGAAGCTCTTGGCCTGCGGGTGATACAGGCACGTGGGGTGGAACTGATTGAACTCCAGGTTCGCCACCCGGCAGCCCGAACGCCAGGCCATGGCGATGCCGTCACCGCAGGCGCCGTCGGGGTTGCTGGTATAGAGGTAGACCTTCGCCGCGCCGCCCGAGGCGAGAATCGTGAAGCGCGCGCCGTAGGTGTCGACTTCGCCGCTGGCGCGGTTGAGCACGTAGGCGCCGAGGCAGCGTTCGCCCGGCAGGCCCAGGCGTTTTTCGGTGATCAGGTCGACGGCAACCCGCTGTTCCAGCAGTTCAATGTTCGGACGTTGCCGGGCCTGCTCGAGCAGAGTCTTGAAGATCGCGGCGCCGGTGGCGTCGGCGGCATGGATGATGCGCCGATGGCTGTGGCCGCCTTCACGGGTCAGGTGGAACTCGAAACCGCCGTCGTCGGTGCCGGAATGTTCATCGCGAGTGAAGGGCACGCCCTGGTCGATCAGCCATTGGATGGCTTCGCGGCTGTGTTCGACGGTAAAGCGCACTGCCTCTTCATTGCACAGGCCGCCGCCGGCATTCAGGGTGTCTTCGACGTGGGATTGAACGGTGTCGGTGTCGTCCAGTACGGCGGCGACACCGCCCTGGGCCCAGAATGTCGAGCCATTGGCCAGGTCGCCTTTGCTCAGTACGGCTATGCGCAGGTGGCTCGGTAGCGTCAATGCGAGGCTCAAGCCCGCGGCGCCGCTGCCAATCACCAGGACATCGTGTTGAAACTGTTGGCTCATTTGAAGGATTCCGCAAAAAGCGATCCGAAGGGGGCGCAAACAGGACGCCTGGATCGGCGAATCAAAGGGTCACACGGCCCACTAGTATATAGAGGGGGGGAGCGGCACAATAGCCGGGCATTCGTGGCATTGTGAGACTACGGTCAACGAACTGCACGGCTTTCATGAAACGGACAGCGATTGGGATGGGAACTTTTTGCATAAGCCCCGACTCAATAGCAGGATGCCCGAAAGCTGGGAACACGCTGGATTTACTGAGCCGCGTCTCTGTCAGGCGCGTCAGGAAACTGGCGACAGATTATTCGCGCAGCCGGCATTGCCCGAGCTGCGTTTTTCGTGTGTGCCAAATCAGTGCGCGCCGGAAACTTGCTTGGAGGGGGAGAACTTTTGCGAAAAGTCCGAGTCTATGTTTGCAAGCCTGATCGATTAGTTATGCAAGCCTCCTTCAAGTACAACGAGGAGTGTTCATGCTAACCCAGGAAGAGGATCAGCAGCTGGTCGAGCGCGTTCAACGCGGCGACAAGCGGGCATTTGATCTGCTAGTGCTGAAATACCAGCACAAAATTCTCGGGTTGATCGTGCGGTTTGTGCACGACACCCATGAAGCGCAGGACGTTGCACAGGAAGCCTTTATCAAGGCGTACCGTGCACTCGGTAATTTTCGCGGTGATAGTGCGTTTTATACGTGGCTTTACCGCATCGCCATTAACACGGCGAAGAACTATCTGGTTTCTCGCGGTCGCCGCCCACCGGATAGTGATGTTAGTTCGGAAGATGCTGAATTTTATGATGGTGATCACGGCCTCAAGGATCTCGAGTCGCCGGAGCGTGCATTGCTGCGCGACGAGATCGAAGGAACCGTCCATCGAACAATTCAGCAACTGCCAGAAGATTTGCGTACGGCGTTAACTTTACGTGAATTCGATGGTCTGAGTTACGAGGACATTGCGGCCGTCATGCAATGTCCGGTGGGTACCGTACGTTCCCGGATTTTCCGGGCTCGGGAAGCCATCGATAAAGCCCTGCAGCCGTTGTTGCAGGAAAACTGAGACAGCGGCGACAGCCAAGAGAGGAACCGCCATGAGTCGTGATGCCCTGCAGGAATCGCTGTCCGCAGTGATGGATAACGAAGCGGATGAACTGGAACTTCGTCGAGTGCTCAATGCATTTGATGATGCCGAAACCCGTGATACCTGGTCTCGTTACCAAGTCGCTCGGGCGGTGATGCACAAGGATCTTCTAATCCCTCGTCTGGATATTGCTGCGGCCGTTTCTGCTGCGCTGGCTGATGAAGCCGTTCCGGCAAAAGCTGCTCGCGGTCCTTGGCGTAGCCTGGGTCGTCTGGCAGTCGCTGCTTCGGTGACTGTGGCCGTGTTGGCAGGTGTTCGCCTGTACAACCAGGACGAAATTGCCGGCGCCGAACTGGCCCAGCAGACCCAGCAACCGGTCATGGCCGGTCCGCAGGTCAAGGGTCCAGCTGTACTGGCCGGCTACAAGGAAAGCGCAGATACCACCGGGCCTATGGCCAACGGTGTACTTCAAGGGCAATCCGGCTGGCAGGATCAGCGTCTTCCAGGCTACCTGCGCCAACACGCACAGGAATCGGCCTTGAAAGGCACTGAAAGCGCTCTGCCATACGCTCGCGCTGCAAGCCTGGAAAACCGCTAGACCGCCAAGGAGCTTTATGCGCGCCATACCGCTCCTTACGCTGTTGCTCAGTGGCTGGTTTGCAGTCCCCGCCCATGCCGACGAAGCCCAAGACTGGCTGACGCGTCTTGGGCGGGCGGAGCAGCAACAAAGCTTTCAGGGCACTTTCATCTACGAGCGTAACGGTAGTTTTTCTACCCATGACATCTGGCATCGCGTCCAGAATGGTCAAGTCCGTGAGCGGCTTTTGCAGCTCGATGGTTCTGCCCAGGAAGTCGTGCGTGTAGATGGTCGTACTCAATGCGTGAGCGGCACATTGGTTGCCGGGCTTGGGGATTCCCCCGACTCTCCTTCACGCGCCCTTGATCCGCAAAAACTCAAAGCCTTCTACGATCTGGCCGTTATTGGCAAATCGCGCGTGGCCGGTCGAAATGCGGTCATCGTTTCTGTCACGCCCCGTGATCAATACCGTTATGGCTTTGAGCTGCACCTGGATCGCGAAACCGCGCTGCCACTGAAGTCGTTGTTGCTTAACGATCAGGGTCAGTTGCTGGAGCGATTCCAGTTCACCCAGCTCAAAACGTCGGTGCCTGACGATCGGGATCTGCAGCCCAGCGGTGAATGTACGCCGGTCGCCGTTACCAGCGCCAAGGCCCCGGAGGTCGAAGTCCCTCAGGATTGGCGCCTCGATTGGTTGCCGCCAGGCTTCCAGATGGTCAACAGCAGCGCCCACAAAGATTCCCACACCAAGATAACCGTCAGCAGCCTGATGTATGACGATGGCCTGGCGCGTTTCTCGGTGTTTCTGGAGCCGCTCAACGGCGCGACGGTGACCGAGACACGCACGCAGTTGGGCCCGACAGTCGCTGTATCGCGGCGTGTGAATACGCTGGAAGGCGAGGTGATGGTGACCGTCGTCGGCGAAATCCCGATTGGTACCGCCGAGCGAATTGCGCTCTCTGTACGCAGCGCCACGACCCCCGCCAAGCCGTGAGTTGTTAATCCTATGTTCATCCTGATATTTCAATGTTGCGCAGGAGAAAGTCCATGCCTGCCTCTGTCGAGAGCATGAAATGTCTGGATCGTTATTTTCACTTGCTAAAATCCCCTATGTTTTTTATAGGTCAGGGCTTAACGGCCCTGGCCTTGTTTTGTTCGCGGAACAAAAATGTCGATCGCAGTTTTTTCGGCGTTTATTGAACCCTGTCGCTCAACCCTGCTCGTCGTAACGGGAGCTGTATGTCGATACCACGTTTGAAGTCTTACCTATCCATAGTCGCCACGGTGCTGGTGCTGGGTCAGGCCGTTACCGCGCAAGCGGCCGAGCTGCCTGATTTCACCCAACTGGTGGAGCAGGCGTCGCCTGCCGTGGTGAACATCAGTACTACCCAGAAACTGCCGGATCGCAAAGTCTCCAACCAGCAGATGCCGGACCTGGAAGGCCTGCCGCCGATGCTGCGCGAATTCTTCGAGCGCGGCATGCCCCAGCCGCGCACGCCGCGTGGCGGTGGTGGCCAACGTGAGGCCCAGTCTCTGGGTTCGGGTTTCATCATCTCGCCTGATGGCTACATCCTGACCAACAACCATGTGATTGCCGATGCCGACGAAATTCTCGTACGCCTGGCTGATCGCAGCGAGTTGAAAGCCAAGCTGGTAGGCACAGACCCACGTTCCGACGTAGCCCTGCTGAAGATTGAGGGCAAGGACCTGCCGGTGCTCAAGCTGGGTAAATCCCAGGACCTGAAAGCCGGGCAATGGGTAGTCGCCATCGGTTCGCCGTTTGGTTTTGACCACACTGTGACCCAAGGCATTGTCAGCGCCATCGGCCGCAGCCTGCCGAACGAAAACTACGTGCCGTTCATCCAGACCGACGTGCCGATCAACCCGGGTAACTCCGGTGGCCCACTGTTCAACCTGGCCGGCGAAGTGGTCGGGATCAACTCGCAGATCTACACCCGCTCCGGTGGTTTCATGGGCGTGTCGTTCGCGATTCCGATCGACGTGGCCATGGACGTTTCCAACCAGCTGAAAACCGGTGGCAAAGTCAGTCGCGGCTGGTTGGGCGTGGTGATCCAGGAAGTGAACAAGGACCTGGCTGAGTCCTTCGGTCTCGACAAGCCGGCCGGTGCCCTGGTTGCGCAAATCCAGGACGATGGCCCGGCAGCCAAAGGTGGTTTGCAAGTCGGCGACGTGATCCTGAGCATGAACGGCCAGCCGATCGTCATGTCTGCAGACTTGCCGCATCTGGTGGGTGCGCTCAAGGCGGGCAGCAAGGCCAAGCTGGAAGTGATTCGCGACGGCAAGCGCCAGAACGTTGAGCTGACTGTCGGCGCAATCCCGGAAGAAGGCGCGACGTTGGATGCGCTGGGCAACACCAAGCCGGGTGCCGAACGCAGCAGCAACCGCCTGGGCATTGCCGTGGTCGAGTTGACCGACGAGCAGAAGAAAAGCTTCGACCTTAAAAGTGGCGTAGTGATCAAGGAAGTCCAGGACGGTCCTGCCTCCCTGATCGGCCTGCAGCCGGGTGATGTCATTACTCACCTGAACAACCAGGCCATCAACTCCACCAAAGAGTTCACCGACATCGCCAAGGCGCTGCCGAAGAACCGCTCGGTGTCGATGCGTGTCCTGCGTCAGGGCCGCGCCAGCTTCATTACCTTCAAGCTGGCCGAGTAATCCGCTAGTCCAATAAAAAGCCCCGCTCTCGATACACGAGAGCGGGGCTTTTTTGTGGCTGCGAGGTTTAGCCCATCATGTCTTTGATCATGCGTTCCTGGTCGATCAGTTCACGTTGGCGTGCATCGATACGTGACGAAAGCGGGAAGTTGCTTCCGGCGCGACGCTTGGCGAAGTCCAGTTGTTGAATGGCCTGTTTGAAGTCCCCTACCAGCGCAAAGTACTCGGCGCGAGCCTGATGCAGGCCGATGATGTTGCCCGACAAACCACGGGTTTCCGCGACCTGGTACCAGACATCCGGATCGTCCGTGCGTGATTTAAGCAGGCCTTCGAGGGCTTTTTCCGCGTCAGCGGTGCGGCTTTGCTTGAGCAGCAGATCCACCCGAACCTGATTCAGCGGGTAGTTGCCTGGATATTGCGTCAACATCCGGTCCGTACGCTGCTGGGCATCCGGCAGGCGATTGTTGCTCATGTCCAACTCGATCTGCGCCAGGTTGTAGGTAATGTCGTTGGGCGCCTTGGCCAGCAGCGGCTTCAGGTTTTCCCGGGCCAGGTTGAACTGGGCGCCTTTGATCTGGGCGATGGCCAAGCCATAACGCGCCACATCATTTTTCGGGTTTTCATCCAGCTGGGCCTGGAAGCGCTTGGCCGCCAAGCCCGGAGTGTCTTCGTAGTACAGCTGCACGCGCGCGCGGATCAGTTGGTAGCGCAGGCTGTCTTCAATGCCGCCCGGCTTGGCTTGCTCTGCGCGGTTACGGGTGTCGGCGATCCGCGATTCGGTGACCGGGTGAGTCAGCAGGAATTCTGGTGGCTTGGCGTCAAAACGGTACTGGCGCATCAGGCGTTCGAACATGGTTGGCATGGAGCGCGGGTCGTAGCCGGCTTTCTCCAGGTTGAGAATGCCGATACGGTCAGCCTCTTGCTCGTTTTGCCGGGAAAAGCGGCGTTGCTCCTGGATCGCGGCGGCCTGGCTGCCGGCAATCGCGGCAATGCCCGCATCGCCTGCGCCAGCAGCGGCGGCGATGATGCCGCCGAGCAGCGCGGCCATCATCGGGATCTGCATGCGTTGCTGGGCTTCCACGCCTCGTGCGAAGTGGCGTTGGGACAAGTGAGCCAATTCGTGGGCCAGTACCGAGGCATATTCGCCTTCGGTCTGGGCATTGAGGAACAGGCCGCCGTTGACCCCGACGATGCCACCCGGTGCGGCAAAGGCGTTCAGTTGCGGGCTGTTGATCAGAATGAATTCCAGGCGCCGGTCATTGACCTGGCTGGTTTCCACCAGCTTGTAAACGCTGCTTTCGACATAGTCCTTGAGCTGCGGGTCGTTGAGTTGCGAGACCTGGCCACGCAGGTAGGCCAGCCATGCCCGGCCCAAATCGTATTCCTGTTTTGGCGAGACAATGGCAGAACTGGCGTCGCCAAGTGACGGCAGGTCGTCGGCGAAGCCTGGAGAGGCCAGCAGGCAAGCCAGCGTCAGCAGGGTAGGGCGCAAAAAAGTCATGCACAAAGCCTTTCGACAAAGAGCTTACTGTAGCCGGACACTGAGCTTCGGACCAGATATTCTAAGCGCCCCCGACGCCCACCCGGAGCAAAACCATGACCGACGCTGTAGCCTTCGATGCCGAACTGGATGCCAGTGGCCTTAACTGCCCGCTGCCCTTGCTCAAGGCCAAGTTGGAACTCAACCGGCTGGCCAGCGGCGCGGTGCTCAAGGTGATCGCCACGGACGCGGGTTCCCAGCGGGATTTCCGTACGTTTGCCAAGCTGGCCGGTCACACCCTGCTGCATGAAGAAGACGAAGCGGGCGTCTATCGTTACTGGTTGCGCAAGGCCTGAATCGCTTGAATATGCTGTCCTTATCGCCTGAGGTTAATTGATGTTCAAAGTGTTACGTGACTGGATTCAGCGCTACTTCTCTGATGAGGAAGCCGTGGTGTTGGCCGTCCTGCTATTTCTCGCCTTTACGGCGGTGCTCACCTTGGGCGGCATGTTGGCGCCGGTGTTGGCAGGCATGGTGTTGGCGTACCTGATGCAAGGCCTGGTCTCCATCCTGGAGCGCCTGCGTTTGCCGGGCGGGGCTGCGGTGGGCCTGGTATTTGCCTTGTTCATGGGGCTTTTGCTGGTGTTTATCGTGATTGTGGTGCCTTTGTTGTGGCATCAGTTGATCACCTTGTTCAACGAACTGCCGGGCATGCTTGCCAAATGGCAGTCGCTGCTCTTGCTGCTGCCCGAGCGCTATCCGCACCTGGTGTCGGACGAGCAGGTGCTGCAGGCCATTGAAGTGGCCCGCGGTGAAATCGGAAAGTTCGGGCAATGGGCGCTGACCTTTTCCCTTTCGAGCTTGCCGCTGCTGGTCAACATCATGATCTACCTGGTACTGGTGCCGATCCTGGTGTTTTTCTTCCTCAAGGACCGCGAGATGATCGGTCGTTGGGTGCGTGGCTACTTGCCGCGTGAACGGGCGCTGATTACCCGGGTGGCCGAGGAAATGAACCGGCAGATTGCCAACTATATCCGTGGCAAGGTTATCGAGATCTTTATCTGCGGTGGGGTCACTTACATCGGTTTTGTCGCGCTGGGCCTGAACTATGCAGCCCTGCTGGCGCTGCTGGTGGGGGTTTCAGTGGTGGTGCCTTACGTCGGCGCGGTGGTGGTGACGGTGCCGGTGATGTTGATCGCGGTGTTCCAGTGGGGCTGGAGTGATCAGTTCATCTACCTGATGGCGGTGTACGGCATCATCCAGGTGCTGGACGGCAACGTGCTGGTGCCGCTGCTGTTCTCCGAGGCGGTGAACCTGCATCCGGTGGCGATCATCTGTGCGGTATTGTTGTTTGGCGGGTTGTGGGGTTTCTGGGGGGTGTTCTTCGCGATTCCCCTGGCGACGCTGTTCAAGGCGGTGCTGGACGCCTGGCCCCGGCAGGAACCGGTTGTAGCGCCATTACTCTGATATTTGTGCTGCCGGTGCAGGCCTCATCGCGGGCAAGCCCGGCTCCCACATTGACTGAGTTGTCATGTCGAGCAACGATCACATGTGGGAGCTGGCTTGCCTGCGATAGCTATTCCAAAGCCAGCAAGTGAATCAAGCCTTGTTCAGCGCCTGCGCCGCTGCCAGCACGGCATCCACATGGCCTGGCACCTTCACACCACGCCATTCCTGACGCAGCACGCCATCCTTGTCGATCAGGAAGGTGCTGCGGTCGACACCCAGGTATTCCTTGCCATACAGCTTCTTCAGTTTGATCACATCAAACAGCTGGCAAACCGCTTCGTCCTTGTCGCTGATCAGCTCAAAGGGGAATTCCTGCTTGGCCTTGAAGTTCTCGTGGGACTTCACGCTGTCCCGGGACACGCCAAATACTTCGGTGTTGGCGGCCTTGAACGCGGCGTGCTCGTCACGAAAGCCCTGGCCTTCGGTGGTGCAGCCCGGCGTGCTGTCTTTAGGGTAGAAGTAGATCACCACTTGCTTGCCCTTGAGCCCGGCAAGGCTGAAGGTCTGCCCACTGGTGGCCTGGGCTTCGAAATCGTCTACCGGTTTGTCGATGACTACTGCCATGAAAACTTCCTTACATTGGGTTCTGTGGGCGCCAAGGCTCGATCAGCGCGTCGAGGTTCAAGGCATCGGCGAAATCCAGGAACTGGTCGCGCAGCCAACTGATCTGCACGCCGGCCGGCAAGGTCACGGTAAAGGTAGCGTTGAGCATGGTGCCGCCGGTCTGTGGGGCCTGATAGGTGTCGCAGGTCAGGTTTTCCAGTTCGACGTTGTGGTCGATAAAAAACTGGCACAGCTCGTTAACGATGTCCGAACGGTAGGCCGAGCTGACATAGGCCACGTAGGGCAGGGCCTGGGGACGGTTCTCCAGGGCGGCGCTGCGCACCACGTTGACCGTGAAGTCATGCTTCTTGGCCAAACCCGGCAAGCCGGTTTCGAGGCGGGCCAGGGCGTCCCAGGTTCCGGAAATCTGCAGGACCAGCGCGCTGCACTCGCCATGGCGGGTCAGGCGGGAGGTCACGACGGCGCAGCGGTTTTCATGGCTGGCGCGGCACAGGACGTTAGTCAGCTCCATGGGGTTGGCGCCAAGGGCACTGATGACAAGGAATTGTTCGCGGACTGTGGGGGTGGACATGCAGCCTTCCTAAAGCGATGAGCGGTCGATACGATGAAAGCGGTATCAATCAAAGGATGAAGGGTAGCGAAAACCATCGCCAAGGGCTAGGAGGTGGCGTTTTCATTACGTAATCAGCTTCATCAAACCCTGCTTTGGCCCAATGATGGCGTTGCTGCGAACTAAGTTGATCCAGAACGCATCCTCAGGCGGTACTTCGCTTGTACAAGCATCTTGGCGCCAGTACCATTACCGCTCTCTTTTTCCGGCAGGAGCGGTTGCATGATTGCGGGCAGTATGGTGGCACTGGTCACACCCATGGATGCACAAGGTAATCTCGACTGGGACAGCCTGGGCAAACTGGTGGACTTCCACCTGCAAGAGGGCACCAACGCCATCGTGGCGGTCGGCACCACGGGTGAATCGGCCACACTTGATGTGGAAGAACACATCGAAGTGATCGAGTTCGTGGTCAAGCGCGTTGCAGGGCGTATTGCTGTCATCGCCGGCACGGGCGCCAATTCGACCCGCGAAGCGATCGAATTGACCAAGAACGCCAAGAAAGCCGGCGCCGATGCCTGCCTGCTGGTGACGCCGTACTACAACAAGCCGACCCAGGAAGGCCTGTACCTGCACTTTCGCTCCGTCGCCGAAGCGGTCGATATCCCGCAGATCCTCTACAACGTGCCCGGTCGCACCGCCTGCGACATGAAGGCCGAGACCGTGATCCGACTGTCCACCGTACCGAACATCATCGGTATCAAGGAAGCCACCGGTGACCTGCAACGCGCCAAGGACATCCTGGCCGGCGTCAGCAGCGACTTCCTGGTGTATTCCGGTGACGACGCCACGGCTGTGGAGCTGATCCTGCTGGGCGGTAAAGGCAACATCTCGGTGACTGCCAACGTCGCACCGCGCGCCATGAGCGAACTGTGCGCCGCTGCCATTGCCGGTGATGCGGTCAAGGCCCGGGCGATCCACGAGCAATTGGCACCGCTCAACAAAACCCTGTTTATCGAATCCAACCCTATCCCCGTGAAATGGGCGCTGCATGAGATGGGCCTGATGCCGGACGGTATCCGTCTGCCGCTCACCTGGCTCAGCGAAGCCTGTCACGAACCGCTGCGACAGGCCCTGCGCCAGTCCGGCGTCCTGGTTTAATTGAGGAAGCACTACGCATGAAGCGATTGGCCGGACTTTCCGCACTTGCCTTGATTATCTCCAGCACCAGTGGCTGCGGTTGGATCTGGGGCCCGGAAGGCTACTTCCGCGACCGCGGTAGCGATTACCTGGAAGCCCAACAAACCGCCCCGATGAAATTGCCGTCGGACGTCAATGTCGCCAAGCGCCTTGACCCGCTGCTGCCGATCCCGCGCAACGTGGCCGACGACACCTTCAAGGGTGAGTACGAAGTGCCACGTCCGCAGCCGTTGTCGGCCGTGGCCGATGCCAGCGACTACAGCCTGCAAAAGAGCGGCGACACCCGCTGGGTCATGGCCCAGCGCCCACCTGCCGAAGTCTGGCCGGTGGCCGTGCAGTTCTTCCAGGACAACGGTTTCCGCATTGACGAGCAACGCCCGCAGACCGGTGAATTCACCACCGCGTGGCAGCACACCAGCGAACTGTCGGCCTCCATGGCCAAGCGCCTGCAAGCCGGCGGCGTAGCCAATGACAGCGAAGCCCGCATCCGCGTGCGTATCGAGCCAGGCGTGCAGCGTAATACCAGTGAAGTCTATGTGGTCAGCGCCGAGCGTCCTGCCGGCAGCACCGCCAACGTCGACTTCACCCCGCGCTCGGTCAACACCGGCGTGGACGCGGCCCTGGTCGACGAAATGCTCGCCAGCATGAGCCGTATCTCCGAGAAGGGCGGTTCCGTCTCCCTGCTCGCCGCCGGCAGCTTTGACACGCCTAGCCGCGTCAGCCTCAGCGAAGACGGCAGCGGCAACGTCGTGCTCAACCTGGGTGAAGACCTGGATCGCGCCTGGTCGAGTGTCGGCCGCGCGCTGGAACACGGCGAATGGCGCGTTGAAGACATCAACCGCAGCCTGGGCCTGTACTACATCAACCTGGCCGAAAAAGCCGAGAAGAAAGACGATGAGCCTGGTTTCTTCAGCAAATTGTTCGGCAGCAAGCCGACCAAGGAAGAGATCGAAACTCGTGCCGAGCGTTACCAGGTTCGTTTGAGCAAGGTAGGCGACAGCGTGCAAGTCACCGTCGAGAAAAACATCAACACCGTGGCGCCGGCCGATGTGGCGCGCAAAGTGTTGGGCGTGATTCAGGACAACCTGGGCTGATCCGATGCGTTTTGCCGTTCTCGGCAGCGGTAGCCAAGGGAACGGCACGCTTGTAGCCCATGACGACACGTACGTCCTGGTGGATTGTGGTTTCTCCCTGCGGGAAACCGAGCGGCGCCTGCTGCGCCTGGGGGTTCACCCCACGCAGTTGAGCGCGATTCTGGTGACCCACGAACATGCCGACCACGTGCATGGCGTGGGTTTGCTGTCTCGGCGCTACAATCTTCCGGTGTACCTGAGTCGCGGTACCTTGCGCGGGATGCGCAAACCGATTGAACCCGCAGGTTTGCTGGCCGGTGGCGAGCAATTGCAGATCGGTGCCTTGAGCATTGATGTGATTGAAGTGGCCCACGATGCCCAGGAACCGACGCAATACGTATTCAGTGACGGTGAGCGACGTTTCGGCCTGCTCACCGACCTGGGTTCCTACTGCGCCAAGGTGCTGGACGGTTATCGCGACCTCGATGCATTGATGATCGAGTCCAACCACTGCCGTGACCTGCTTGCCCGTGGTCACTACCCGGCTTTTCTCAAGCAGCGGGTCGGCGGGCAGTTTGGACATTTGAACAACCACCAGGCGGCGTACCTGGTGTATGAGTTGGGCTGGCAAGACCTGCAACATCTGGTGCTGGCCCACCTGAGCAGCAAGAACAACCTGCCGACGCTTGCCCGGCAATGTTTTGTCGACACCCTTGGGTGCGACCCGGACTGGCTGCAACTGGCCGATCAAGATTCAGGGCTCGACTGGCGACACATCGCCTAGCCCACCTAACGTAATGCGGAGCCCATCATGGAAAAACGTGAAGAACTCTACCGCGGCAAAGCCAAATCGGTTTACAAGACCGACGACGCCAACCGCCTGATCCTGCTGTTTCGCAACGACACCTCGGCGTTCGACGGCAAGCGCATCGAACAGCTCGACCGCAAAGGCATGGTGAACAACAAGTTCAACGCCTTCATCATGCAGAAACTCGAAGCGGCCGGCATTCCGACCCAATTCGACAAACTGCTGGGCGACAACGAATGCCTGGTGAAAAAACTCGACATGATCCCGGTCGAGTGCGTCGTGCGTAACTATGCCGCCGGCAGCCTGGTGAAGCGTTTGGGCGTGGAAGAGGGCCTCAAGCTCAATCCTTACACCTTCGAACTGTTCCTGAAGGACGACGCCAAGGGCGACCCGTTCATCAACGAATCCCACGTAGTGGCATTCGGTTGGGGCACCGCTGAGCAACTGGCTCGCATGAAAGAACTGTCGCTGAAGGTCAACGACGTCCTGAGCAAACTGTTCGATGACGCCGGCCTGCTGCTGGTGGACTTCAAACTCGAATTCGGCGTGTTCCACGACGGCTCCATCGTCCTGGGCGACGAGTTCAGCCCGGACGGCTGCCGCCTGTGGGACAAAGACACCCGCAAGAAGATGGACAAAGACCGCTTCCGCCAGGGCCTCGGTGACGTTATCGAAGCCTACGAAGAAGTCGCCAACCGTCTCGGCGTACCGCTGTAATCGACGCAAGCATCTGATAGCACGGAAAAAAATCGCTCAGGCGCTTTGCTTCCACGAAACAGGCTGTTATGATGCGCGCCGTTGGAGAGATGCCAGAGTGGCCGAATGGGACGGATTCGAAATCCGTTGTACCTTCACCGGTACCTAGGGTTCGAATCCCTATCTCTCCGCCATTATTGAAAAACGAAAAACCCCTGATAACTTCAATGTTGTCAGGGGTTTTTTGCTTTCAGTCAGAAATTACATAATGAATTCTGCTACGGTCTTCGTTAATTGGCGATTCGGACATCAGTCATGAATTTTGAAAAAGTACTGGCGCACCTACAGGTTGAAGTCCCAGGTCTACTGGCTGTGTATGTGTTCGGTAGCCAAGTGACTGGTGAGGCTGGCAGTGAGAGCGACCTGGATGTTGCCGTTCTTTCTGCGGGAGTGGTCGAGCCTTTATCGCTATGGCGGCTTTCCGGGGAATTAGCCGATATAGTTGGCGTTCCAGTCGACTTGCTTGATTTGCGCGCAGCCTCAACAGTGATGCAATACCAGGTATTGACCACCGGACGTCGGCTATGGTCCGGGAGTATCCAGGCAGGTCTCTTCGAGAGCTACGTCCTGAGCGAAAAAACCGCGTTGGACACGGCAAGAGCCGAGTTGTTGGCGGATATCCAGAAGGAAGGGAATGTGTATGGTCGATGATGTTCTCATCAATAAAGCAGCCAGCATTGAACGTTGCGTTGCTCGCGCCCGTCAGGAATACGATAAAGATCCCACCAGCTTCGCTACCGATTTCACGCGCCAGGATGCGGCGATCCTGAATATTCAGCGAGCGTGTGAAGCCGCGCTGGACATGGGCCAGCACCTGATTCGTCGTGAGCGCTTGGGCGTTCCACAAGGAGCCCGTGATGTGTTTGAGTTGTTATGTCAGGGCGGTTGGGTCAATCCTGCGTTGCTGACCAACCTGAAAAACATGGTCGGGTTCCGTAACATTGCTGTTCACGAGTACCAGACGCTTCAATTGCCGATTACCGTTGCGATCATCACGAAACACCTTGGTGATTTTCTGGCATTCAGTTCGCATATTTTGATCAAGGATGCAGGTTTGGAAAGTAAACAGGTCTGATCTGTAAAATTCTCCCCTCCCTCTGAATAAGTTTCCTTGTTGCGGTGTTCACCACACAGACCACCCAGGAAACGCCCATGAACACCCCAACCGACCGCTACGACCGCCTGACCCGCACCTTCCACTGGCTGACCGCCGCCCTGGTGATCTTCATGTTCGCCAGCGCGCACATCTGGGAAAACCTGGAAAAAGGCACGCCACTGCGCAAAGGCCTGCAATCAGTCCATATCTCCCTGGGCATCGCCATGGCGGTACTGATTGCTGCACGTATCCTCTGGCGCCTGTTCGGTGGCAATCACCCAAAGAGCGACAGCCACCCGGGGCTGAACGTGACCGCCAAAATCGCCCACGGCTGTCTATACCTGTTACTAGTCACGCAGGTAATCCTGGGCTTCCTGTTCCGCTGGGCCCAAGGTGAACCCTTCAACTTCTTCGGACTGTTCCCGGTGCCCGCGCCGTTTGTGATCGATCACGAGTTGCGTGGCACCTTGGGTGGCCTGCACAACAATGTCGCCTGGGCGATCATCGTACTCGCCGGGCTACATGCCTGCGCTGCGCTGTGGCATCACTACATCCGGCGCGACAGCACGCTGCGCCGCATGCTGCCCGGCCCTCGGGGCGATCTTCAACACTGAGTTTGCTGCTGTACTTTCCCTATCGTTACGGAGCATTAACGCCATGAAGAGTCGTCACGAACACGCCGTTGGTTACCGCACCGCTCTGTTCTTCGGTGCCTGTATGGCCGCCGCGCTACTGGCCGGCCAGGCCCATGCTTCCGGTGATGAGTCGGCGCCGCCCAAGCCCAACTGCCCCAAAGGGCAGGTCTGGGATACCAAGACCGGCAAGTGCGTGCTGCAAACCAGCAAAGCCACGTCGGACGCCGACCGCACTGATTACGCCTATCGCCTGGCCAAGGACGGGCGCTACGACGAAGCCCTGTCACTGCTCGACACGCTGCAAGATCCGAACACCGCCAAGGCCCTGAACTACCGCGGCTACGCCACCCGCAAGCTGGGTCGCACCGATGAAGGCATCAGCTACTACCTCAAATCCGTGGCACTGGACCCTGGCTATGCACAAGTCCGTGAGTACCTGGGTGAGGCTTACGTCATCAAGGGCCGTGTAGACCTGGCCCAAGAGCAGTTGGTGAAAATCAAAACCCTGTGCGGCACCACCTGTGAAGAGTACGAAGACCTGGCCGAAGCCATAGCCGCTGCGCCTCAGGCTTAAACGGGAGACCGCCATCACCAGAGACGCCGAGTTACGCCGTGAGTTAAGCCAACTGTTGCCGCGTTTATGGCGATACGGCTGGGTGCTGTCGCGACAAAAGCATGTGGCGGATGACCTGGTGCAGGCCACCTGCGTGCGGGCACTGGAGCGTGCAGGCCAGTTCGTGGCCGGCACGCGGCTGGACCGCTGGTTGCTGACGATCATGCATTCGATATGGCTTAACGAACTGCGCTCGCAGCGCGTGCGGCAAGGGCAGGGGTTTGTCGATGCCGAGCAGGCATTGTCATTCGACGGCGAAACCCTGGCCCAGGACCACGTGTTGGCCGCGCAGGTGATCAAGCGCGTCAATGCGCTGCCCGAAGCCCAGCGGGAGACGGTTTTCCTGGCCTACGTCGAAGGGCTTTCATACAAGGAAATTGCCGAGGTCCTGCACATCCCGGTGGGAACGGTGATGAGCCGACTGGCTGCTGCGCGCTTGAAGCTGGCTGAAACGGCGCATTCAAGTGGCTTGCTGGATAAATCGAGCGGAGAACGACGATGACTCAAAATACCCCACCGTCGGATGAACTGCTGGTGGCTTATCTCGATGGCGAGCTGGACCCCAGCCAGCGCCAGCTTATCGATAATCTGTTGGGAATTGACCCCGCCGTGACGGCCCGCGTCGAGCAGCTCAATCGCGGTCACCTGCCGTTCAAAGCCGCGTTCGATTCGGTGCTCGATCAAGCCCCCACCGCGCGCTTGCAGGCGATGCTTGATGCCTTGCCACCGGCCCCGGCACCGGCCCTGAGCCGACGCAGGTTTCTCGCGGTGGCGGCCAGCTTCGCGGTGGCCGGCGTGGTCGCTGATCGGCTGTTCATGACGTGGCCCCGGCCTGAGCCCGGTTCGGGCTGGCGTGCTTCGGTCGCGGAATATATGGCGCTGTATACGCCCCAGACCCTGGAAAACCTCAGCACTGACCCTGAGTCGCATATCGCCCAACTGGGCTTGGTAGGGCGCCAACTCGGCCTGCCGCTGAGCCCGGCGGCGATAAGCCTGCCCGGCGCTGAATTCAGGCGCGCACAAATCCTCGATTATGACGGCGTACTGATCGGCCAGTTGACCTACCTCGACCCGCGCCACTGCCCGCTGGCGCTGTGCATCACGGCCGCAAAAAAAGGTGCTGTGGCCATGGCCACCGAGCAGCGCCGTGGCCTGAACGTGGTGTTTTGGTCCAGCCCAACCCATGCCTTCATGTTGATTGGCAGAAACCCGTTTGAGGATTTACAGATCATGGCGCGCAGTGCCGAGAAGGCTTTGTCCACTTAAAAATACGACACTCAATCATCAATATCGGGATAGATGACTCTCCCGAGTATCCAGGGCGCAACCATATCGCTATGAACCGTGCGCAGAAATGAGCCCCACTCGGTACGACTGTGGGCATCAGGTCCGATCACGGTCAGTAACAGATAGGCATCACAGTAGGAGTCGTGAGCGTAAATTAGCCAGAAGTCATTATCCGGGTCATTCAGGAGGGTAGTACGGTAATACTGGCGTTTGATTTTTGCCCATTGAACCTGAGTCTGAGAGGTGCCGGCCAGATGAATGTGATACAGATCGCTGAGATCAAGGCGTTCATCCCTGCCAAAAATAAGCGGCAGCTCACCGCACACTTTGTAGTTGAAAAAGTGCGCGGCGAAATTTTCCCAGTTACTGACTTTTTGAAACAGGGGGGAGATTTTGACAGCGGGCATTCAATCCTACTTGGAGATTGGAAGCTTGCCGCTGATCACAAAGGTGTCGAAAGCTTTTTGTCCATCACGCGCGGCTTGCCGTACATCAAGGAAGCTCAGCTCTCCGCTGACGGCCTTTTTGCGCGGCTTCTCGGTCTTTTTGGTGGTGGCCATCGGAGCCTCCGAAGGAAGTGTGTTCATAGCGTTCAGCTTATGTGAATAGTGATAGCCGAGCAAACCGCAGGCTTGATGGGCCGAGGAAAGGGACTATATCGATTGGCTTGATAGCCGCTCAAGAGCTTGGCGGAAGGACGAGGCTGATAACGCCGTCGGGCAAATCTTCATTTAGCTGGCGGTAATGGCTTCGCTACCTTTTCGCATACTTCAAGTTTTCTCCAACAACGCCCGCCAACGCGCTGGCGTCGTGCCTTCCCAGGCGCGAAACGCCCGATAAAACGAATTGGTGTCTTCATAACCGACCAGGCAGGCGATCTCGTCTATTTCGATCGTCGGTTCGGTCAGCAGGTGGCGCACCACTTCCTGGCGCGTCTCCAGCATCAGTTGCCTGAAACTGGTGCCGGCCTCGGTAATGCGCCGTTGCAACGTGCGTTCGCTCATGCCCAGTTCCCGTGCGACCTCCACCATCTCGGGCCGGCCACTGGCCAGGATCCGCTTGAGGGTGATCTTCACCTGATGGCTGATGCTGACGGGGGCCGATGCCTCGGCCAGCGCCGCTACCAGGCAGGGGTTCAGCATGTCCAGCATCTGTGGGTTGTATCCCGGAAAGGATCGATCAAGGTCCGCGGCATCCAGCACCAACGCATTGCGCCCGGCACCAAACCTCACGGGGCAGCCAAAAAACTCGGCCAGTGCACGGCTACCTTCGTCCGGGCGAGCCAGTTCGACTTTCAGAGGAATAACCTGTGCGCGGGAGCCCCGCCGGCCCAACTCGACAAACGTGGCAAACGCCGCGTCTATCAAGCGTGCAGGCGGCAACTCGGGCGTGTGCAACCAGTCGATGGTCACCGTGCAGGTGCGGCCATCCTCGGCAACCAGCAGGCGCTCGGGCGTGCACAGTTGCTTGAAGCGGGCGAGGCGGTGCAGGCCATCGCGATAATCCCGGGCGACAAAGGCGGCAAAGCTGGAGGGCGCAAGCGCGGCGATCTCCAGCTGCGTCACCAGCAAGATGCCGACAGCCGGATCGGGATTAAGCGTACGAACCGCCTCCCACAAGCGAAAGTATTCCAGCGTTGTCACCTGCCGCCGGTCTCGCCGCTCGCGCAGGTGCAAGGTCATGGGCAAGCGTGCCTGACGCAACACCTCCGATGGCTCCAGGCCGACGTTCTTCAGCGCCTGCCAGAACACATCCGGTATGTTGAAACGGGGTTGGGTCGCGTCAGACATGCAGCACCTTTTTCCAAACCGTGAGATTAATCCGAGGCTGACACACTGAGGTCGTGCCACTTTTTATCCGACTCGGCCAAGTCTGCCGCTGCCCGGGCGGCGTATTGCACGGCATCGCTGCCGATCAGCAAGCGTAGCGGGGCGTCTTTGTTCAGTGCCAGCTCCAGCACGATTTCGGCAACCCGGTCCGGACCCGTCGGCAGGATGCCGGGTGAGTTGAGCAATTCAACCAGGGCGCCGACCGTTTGCTGGTAGGGCTCACTGATGGCCGGAATCGTCATGGAACTGCCCGACCAGTCCGTGCGCATGCCGCCCGGCTCCAGAACGGTCACCTGGATGCCCAGTGGCGTGACTTCCTGTGCCAGCACTGTGGAAAATCCACCGACTGCCCATTTCGCACTCTGATACGCGGCCAGGCCGGCCATGCCGATGCGGCCACCCAGCGACGACACCTGGAAGATATGACCACTGCCCTGGGCCCGCAACACCGGCACCACCGCCTTGCTGACGTGCACCACACCATAGAAGTTGGTGTCGATCTGCGCCGAAAAATCCTCCAGCGTCACGTCTTCCACCGAAGCCAGATCACCGTAGCCGGCGTTATTGACTACCACATCCAGGCGGCCAAAATGTTTCACCGCGGCATCCACCGCTTCCAGCACCTGCTGGTTGTTGGTGACATCCAGCGCGACGGGATAAACCGCCTCACCGTATTCGGCCACCAGGTCATCCAACTGCTTGGGGTTACGGGCGGTGGCGACTACGCGATCACCGGCGCGCAGGGCGGCTACGGTAATCGAGCGACCGAGGCCGCGGGAACTGCCGGTGATAAACCATATTCTGGACATTCGAACACCTCTTCGTTTTGAGACAGCGGGAGCAACCTGTGAACGAATGATGGTGGACGAGCCCTTTTCATACACTAGCAAGAGGGCGCCAAGTGACTTGCAACTTACGCCATTTATTCCGCGGCCAGTCGCGCCGACAGGCTTTCGATAAACACCGTTTCCGCCCGGCTCATCTTCTGCTCGCGGTTCCACAGCAGGTGGATATCCACGTCGGTAATGCCTTCGTCCGGCGGCAGGCGCCACAGCAATCCATTCTTCACATCCTCGGCCACCACATGAATCGGCAGGCAGCCCAGGCCAAACCCGGCAATCACCAACCGGCGTACCTCTTCCAGGCTGGAGGACGACGCCACGATGCGCCCGCTGAAGCCCTGCTGGTCGCGAAAGATCGTCAACGGCGAGAGCATCCCGCCGATCTGGTCGCTGGTGAAACTCACGAAATTTTCCGACTGCAAATCCCCCTCCGCCAAACCGGTGCGACCAAACAACGGGTGATGCCGCCCGCAAAAAAACGCATAACGCTGGCGCAGAAACAGGTGCTGCTCCAGGCGCGGTTGCGGCCGGCGATTGAGGCTCAGGCCCAAGGTCGCGGTTTTTTCCAGCAAGGCGGCGACGATGTCGGAGCTGCGCATCACCTCAACGTCCAGATCGACCCTGGGATGCTGGCGATGGAAGTCGGCCAGGAAGTCATCAAAGGTGTCGGAGTTGATCCGGCTGATCATCAGCAAGCGCACCTTGCCGATCACCTCGTCGCCAGGCTTTTGCAGGGCGTTGCTCATCTGCGAGACCTGGCCGTACATCTCGCCGGCAATCGCGAAGATCTGCTCGCCGGCTTCGGTCAGCACAAAGCGCGGGCCGCGCCGGGCAATCAGCTGGCAGTCGAGCTGTTCTTCCAGGCGCTTGAGTGCCTGGCTGATGGCCGGTTGGGTCAGGTGCAGGCGCGCGGCGGCGCGGCTGATGCTCAATTCCTGGCCGATCACCCGGAAGGTGCGCAGCAGGTTCCAGTCCAGGCGGTCATTGAGCAGCGGGTGAAAATCGCGGCGGTTTTCAGACATGGCGACGGCTCGATAATAAGCAGGATTTATAATTGGAATAATAAATAGAAAATTGACTAATCATAGCGCCGAGACGAAAAATCACCCTCACTCAGCGCCATCAGAGCGCATGCGCCAGACCTTTCTCCTGCCAAAAAAATAACCAAAGGAGCCAACCCCATGAAGCCTTCCGCTTCGCCGCAGCCTCGCCGTGCCGCGGCCGCCGCCTTTATCGGCACCATGATCGAGTGGTACGACTTTTACATCTACGCCACCGCCGCCGCGCTGGTGTTCGGTCAGCTGTTTTTCCCTTCCGACGACAAACTGTTCAGCACCATGGCCGCGTTCGGCACCTTTGCCGTGGGCTTCTTCGCCCGGCCGTTGGGCGGCATCGTGTTTGGGCATATCGGCGACCGCATCGGCCGCAAGAAATCCCTGGTGATCACCCTGGTGATGATGGGCGTGGTGACGGTGTGCATCGGGCTGTTGCCGACCTACGCGCAGATCGGTGTCGCGGCGCCGGTGTTGCTGGTACTGCTGCGCGTGGTGCAAGGCATTGCCGTAGGCGGCGAGTGGGGCGGGGCGGTGCTGATGGCCGGCGAACATGCGCCCAAGGGCCGTCGCAACTTCTTTGCCTCCTTTGCCCAGTTGGGCAGCCCGGCGGGTTTGATTCTGTCGCTGCTGGCCTTCAGCGCGGTGACCCGTCTGCCGGAAGCCGACCTGCTCAGTTGGGGCTGGCGCGTGCCGTTCCTTGCCAGTGCGTTGCTGTTGATCGTCGGCTTGGCGATCCGCCTGGGCGTCAACGAATCCCCCGAGTTCCTGGAAGACAAAGCCAAGGCGGAAAAAGCCCGGGCCATCACCCAGGACCAGGCCCCGGTGATTGAAGTGCTGAAGACGGCCTGGCGCCCGCTGCTGCTGTGCATCGGCGCTAACACCCTGGGGATTGCCGGGGTGTATTTCACCAACACCTTCATGATTGCCTACACCACCCAGCAACTTAACCTGCCGCGCTCGTTGATTCTGGAATGCCTGTTTGTCGTGGCCATCATCCAGTTCTGCGTGCAGCCGCTGGCGGCCTGGGTGGCGGAGAAGGTCGGCGCGACGCGCTTTCTGTGTGCCATGACGCTGCTGGCAATGGCGTCGCCGTACCCGATGTTCGTCCTGGTCAGCAGCGGCCAGGCACCGTTGATCATCCTCGGCATCGCCCTGGCCGTGGTGTGCATGGCCTCGTTTTATGCGGTGATCGCCGGCTTCGTCAGCGGCTTGTTCGAAACCCGCGTGCGCTACACCGCCATCTCCCTGGCCTACCAAGTGTGTGGCGCGCTGGCCGGTGGCCTCACGCCGTTGATCGGCACCTGGCTGGCCCATGAATACCAGGGCCAGTGGTGGCCGATGGCTGTGTTCTACAGCGCGATTGCGGCGGTGTCGCTGGTGTGTGTACTCGCGTTGTCCCGCCGCCACGCCACAGCCCACCGTCTTGAAATGGCTTGATGAGTTTTATTGGAGCGTTTGTATGTTGAAGATTAAGGGTGAGCGCCTGTGGGCCAGCCTGATGGCCATGGCCGAGATCGGCGCCACGGCGCGCGGCGGCAGTTGCCGGCTGGCGTTGAGCGCCGAGGACCAGGCCGGCCGCGCACTGTTCAGCCGCTGGTGTGAAGACGCCGGGCTGACCTTGAGTGTGGATGCCATCGGCAACCTGTTCGCCCGCCGGGCGGGTACCGACCACGAGGCTGCGCCGGTGATGATGGGCAGCCACCTCGACACCCAGCCCGAAGGTGGGCGCTTTGATGGCGTCTATGGTGTGCTGGCCGGATTGGAGGTAATCCGCAGCCTTGACGACCACGGCATCAAAACCCGCAAGCCACTGGAAATCGCGGTGTGGACCAACGAGGAGGGCGCCCGTTTTACCCCGGCCATGCTCGGCTCGGCGGTGTTCACCGGGACCCTGGCATTGGACAAGGCGTTGGCCACTCAGGATGTCGACGGTGTCAGTGTCGCGGATGCGTTGCGCAGCACGGGCTACAACGGCGAGCGCCCATTGGGTAGCGCGGTGGATGCGTATTTTGAAGCGCACATCGAGCAAGGTCCTATCCTGGAAGACAACGCCAAGAGCATCGGCGTGGTCACCGGTGGCCAGGCGATTCGCTGGCTCGACGTGCGCGTGGAAGGCATGGCCGCCCATGCTGGCACCACGCCGATGCCACTGCGCAAGGACGCCCTGTACGGCGCCGCGCAGATGATCCAGGCGCTGGAAAACCTGGCGGCCGACTTTGCGCCGCAAGGCCTGACCACGGTGGGTGAATTGAGCATCGCCAAGTCGTCGCGCAACACCATTCCTGGCCTGCTGAATTTCACCGTCGACCTGCGCCACCACCGCGACGCCGACATTGAAGCCATGGAGCAACACGTGCGCGCGCGTTTGCAGGACATCGCCGCCCAGCGTGGCCTGAGCGTCACCGTCAGCCCGCACTGGGTCAGCCCGGCGACGCCGTTTGATGCCGAGTGTGTGGCGTGTGTGCAGTCGGCGGTGGATGCGTTGGGTTATGCCCAGCAATCCATCGTCAGCGGCGCCGGCCACGACGCCATCCACTTGGCGCGGTTCTGCCCCACGGCGATGGTGTTCATCCCGTGCGTGGGCGGCTTGAGTCATAACGAAGCCGAAGATGTGCTGCCCGAGGATGTTCGCCAGGGCACCGATGTATTGCTCAATGCCGTGCTGAAACGCGCCGGCCAGGCTAATTAACGAAACATTTCTGCAAGGTTGAACACGATCAAAATGTAGGAGCTGGCTTGCCTGCGATAGCGGTGGTTCAGGCAACAAGTGTGTATCTGAGCCACCGCAATCGCAGGCAAGCCAGCTCCTACAGGTCCGGTGTTCAACCGCAGATGTGTGCCCATCAGGAGAAATCCCATGCGTACCTTTTTCCATCCCGAACAACTCCTGCACCATCCCCGCAGTTACTACTCACGCGGCCAGATGCGCACCCCGCAGGAAGTCCCCGAGCGTGCCCGCAACCTGCTGCTGGCCGCGCAAACCCTGGGCTTCGACATCCAGCAACCCCGCGACCACGGCCTTGACCCACTGCTGGCCGTACACGGCGCGGCCTACCTGACCTTTCTCCAGGAAGCCTACCCGCGCTGGAAAGATATCCCCGAAGACTGGGGCGACGAAGTCATGTCCAACATCTTCGTGCGCGAGCCCAACGCCCTGCGCGGCATCCTTGCCCAGGCGGCGCGCTACCTCGCCGACGGCAGTTGCCCGATTGGCGAACTCACCTGGCGCTCGGCGTACTGGTCCGCCCAAAGCGCCGTGGCCGCCGCCCAGGACATTCTCGACGGTGCGCCCGCCGCCTATGCGTTGTGCCGTCCACCGGGTCACCACGCCCGCTTTGATGCCGCCGGTGGGTTTTGCTATATCAACAATGCGGCGGTTGCGGCGCAGGCGTTGCGCGATGGCTTCGAACGCGTTGCCGTGCTCGATACCGACATGCACCACGGGCAAGGCATCCAGGAGATTTTCTACGACCGTGACGATGTGCTTTATGTGTCGATTCATGGCGACCCGACCAACTTCTATCCCGGCGTTGCAGGCTTTGCCGAGGAGCGCGGTGCGGCGGCGGGGGAGGGCTTCAACCTCAATTTGCCGATGGCCCATGGCGCCAGTGAGGCGGTGTTCTTTGAAAAGCTGGAGCTGGCGTTAAAAGCGGTGAAGGACTTCTCGGCGGATGTGCTGGTGTTGTCGCTGGGGTTCGATATCTACGAACTGGACCCGCAGAGCAAAGTGGCGGTGACGCGGGAAGGGTTTGCGCGGTTGGGTGAGTGTATTCGTGGGTTGGGGCTGCCGTGTGTGATCGTGCAGGAAGGCGGGTATCACCTGGAGACGCTGGACAGTAATGCGCAGGCGTTTTTTGGAAGTGCGCGGGCGTGGGCAACAGCGCTGATGGAATAAAGAAACCGGGTCGTCCGGGAGGTGCATTCAAGGTATGTCTGTGGCTTGCTTATTGAGCGAACTATGCAGGGTTGCGCTGCCTGGAAGGCGGCGGTAACCTTCGCGCCGTCGCCCTCATGGCGGCCGGTTTTGACAGACCGATATACAGGTGTACAACCTCCATACGATTACAGGCTGCTTGGCTGTGACGTCGTTTTATGGCGGCTGTACGTGGGGCATCTTCGGGTGCGCCGGGTCCTGTATACCGGTCTGTCAACCCGCGTACAGCTGCCACCCAATCCTGTTTGACAGCAGGGGAATGGCAGCTCCAATTACATACAGGAGCTACACCATGAAAAAGATCACCCCCAATCCCCCTGATTCCTTTGGCGCCCGTGCGCGCAACAAACTCACCGACGGCAAAATGTCAGACGCGGCACAACGGGCACTCGACCATTACTTGCGCGAACCTGCGCCTGAACCCGAGCAATCCGACGAGCGCCCACCTCGCAGGATTTTCAGCGTAGGTGCGGATGTAGGCACCGAAGAAGCACTGGCCAACGCCACCGAAATCCTGTCCTCAGCCTTGGAAACGGCCTACCGCTGCGCCGATGGCCAAGACAGCATTCACTACCGCCTGACCATGGGCCTGGCCCAGTTGATCGAGAATGCTCAGGCGTTGGTGGACTCGGTACTTGACCGTCAATTTGCGGCTGATAACCCCGCCAATCTGTGACCGCCTCCGACGCCCCGCAAAGCCCGCTGTAGCTAAAAGCCAGCGGGCTTTTTCGTCATTGATTTATATCCGCTAACTTCCCACGAATCTCCCTCAAGTCCTGCCCCGCCTGGCCGAAACGCTGTCATACGATGTCGTATACCAATAATGAGAAGAATCGCCATGTCGCTCCGCAATCTGTCCATCGCCCGCCGCGCGGGTCTCGGTTTTGCCTTGATTGCCTTGCTCGTGGCGCTGCTGGGGTTCTTTGCGCTCTCGAACATGGCGAGCATCCGCGAAAGCGCCGTGCAGGTTGAAAGCGGCCTGGTGCCGAAAATGCGCCTGGTGTCGGATATTCGCGAAATCATGCTGCGCATCCGCACCATTTCCTTGCGCATGGCCCTTGATCCCAATCCGGCCGGCATCTCGCAGTACCGCAGCCAGATGGACACCCGCAGCCAGGACCTGACGAAAAAACTCGCCGACCTGAATGCCGTTATCGACACGCCCGAGGTGCGCAATCTCTACGATCAGTTCCAGGTTTCCCTGCGTCAGTATCAGCAAGGTCTTGCCCAGTCATTCGTCCTTGCCGACAAGCAGCAGGCCGCCGAGCTGAACAAGTTGCTGCTGGTGGACATGAAAACCGTGGTCGACGGTTCCGGCAATCAGCTCAATGCCCTGGCTGACTACTACAACGCCCAGATAAACCTGCAAGGCCAGACGGCCGAATCACAGTACAGCCGCTCGCGCACGATGGTGTTTGGCTTCGTGCTTCTGGCGGCGTTGAGCACCGTGGCCCTGGCCTGGTTGCTGACGCGCAGCATCGTCGGTCCGCTGAGCCATGCGGTGCGGGCCGCAGAAAACGTCGCCCAAGGCGACCTGACCCAAAATGTTGAAGTCACCGGCGATGACGAAGTGACCCGCCTGCTCGTGGCACTGCAGACCATGCAAGGCAGCCTGCGCAGTACCCTGCAACTGATTCGCCAGTCGGCCGGCCAGATGGCGGCATCGGCCACCGACCTTAATGGCATCACCGACCAGAGCAGCCGCAGCCTGCAGAAGCAGACCGCTGAAATCGAGCAAGCCGCCACCGCAGTCAACGAGATGACTTCGGCCGCCGATGAGGTGGCACGCAATGCTGTCTCCACCTCCGAGTCCACCCGGCTCTCCAATGAAACGGCCCGCGACGGCCAGCAGCGCGTCGGTGAAACAGTCAGCGCGATTCAGGCACTGAGTACCAACATCGGTGAAACTTCGAGCCTGGTGCAGAACCTCGCCGATCAGTCGCGGGATATCGGCAAGGTGCTGGACGTGATTCGCTCCATCGCCGAGCAGACCAACCTGCTGGCCCTGAACGCCGCTATCGAGGCGGCGCGGGCCGGTGAGTCCGGGCGTGGTTTTGCGGTGGTGGCCGACGAAGTGCGTGCGCTGGCCCATCGCACCCAGCAATCGACCCTGGAGATCGACCAGATGGTCAGCGCCATGCGCACGGGTTCCAGCGAGGCATTGACCTCAATGCAATCGAGCACCCAGCGCGCCAGCGAAACCTTGATCCTGGCCGAAGGGGCCGGTGGCGCATTGAGCCAGATCACCGACTCCATCGACCAGATTCACCAGCGCAACCTGGTCATCGCCAGCGCCGCCGAGGAGCAGGCCCAGGTGGCCAAGGAAGTGGACCGCAACATCGTCAACATTCGTGACCTGTCTGCGCAATCATCCTCCGGAGCGGGGCAGATCAACGGATCGAGCCATGAGCTGGCGCGTTTGGCCGTGTCGCTCAATGAGGCGGTGGCGCGGTTTCAGCTGTAACGGGGTCTACCTGTGCCAGGGACGGCACCAATTCCAACACACGGTTACGGCCACCTTCGGCCACCAGGTACGTTCCCTTCGTCGTACGCACAATCGACTGCGGGGCCTTCAGGAAAGACAGAATCGTCTGCTGTCGCCCTTGCTTGTCGATCAACAACAAGCGGGCCCTGTGTGTTGAATCCTCATTGATCCATAACCCGCGTTCATCGCACATCAGGAAGGTGGGTTTGTTCAACTGGCTCAGTACCACCGGGTCGCTGCCGTCTTCAGTCAACTCGCGGACCACGCCCTTCTTCTTTTCCGTATAGAGCATGCGCCCATCCGTGCAGCGAACGATCGACTCACCTTCGCTGAGCTGGTCACGCACGACGCTCAACGTCTTGTCGCTCCAGTGATAGCGCAGGATCCGGGCCCCGACCTTGCGGTCTTCGATGGCGTAGAGGTACTCGCCGTCGTCCCACAGCCCTTGCACGCTTTCTCCCTTGAACAGCTCGGTGACGACGCCATCCTTGAGGAAGCTGACCGGCGCACCGTCCACTTCCTGGCTGAACACCCAACCGCCCTGAGTGGCGACCATCCCATCCGGTTTGGACAGATTTCCTACAACCAGTTCGCGTTTTCCGCCGGGCAAGATGCGCACGATACTGCCAAGCCCGTCGCTTAATTCCTGGCTGACCATCAGTGAACCGTCGGGCATCGGCATCAGCGATGCGGCCTTTTCCACATCGCGGTGGATGACTTGAACACTCCAGTCATCGGCAGCGCTGACCGGGTAGAAGCTTTGCCAGGCGAAGAAGCCCAAAGCTGCAAAGCAGAGCAAGCCCAGTAGCCACAACCCCGGTCGAAGCACGCGATAGAGAGAGGCTGGGCTTGAAGTCCTTTTTATTGTTTTATCCATTGATGACTGCCGATAGGTATTTGTGAAGAGGATTTGCATGTGTCCGCCACCGTACCAAGCACAGGAGTCAACATCACCCTGCTTTTTTCAATCGGGTATCGCCGATGACAAGCCACTGTCCCCCATAATGATGTCACCCGCGACCAGACAACGGCCCACTCGATGATCATCAACTTCGACCTCAACGACCTCCAAGCCTTCCGCGCCGTGGTAGACAAGGGCAGTTTCCGTGCGGCGGCCGAAGCCATCCGTATCTCCCAGCCGGCCCTCAGCCGGCGCATTGAAAAGCTCGAGTCCGCCCTGGACGTCAAACTTTTCGAACGCACCACCCGCCGGGTCAGCCTGACCATGGTCGGCCGTGCTTTCCTGCCGCAAGTCGAGCGCATGCTCGATGACCTGGACATCGCCCTGATGGGCATCAGCAACGTGGCCTCAACCCGTATGGGCAATGTCACCATCGCCTGTGTGCCGTCCACCGCGTACTACTTCATGCCCCACGTGATCTCCGAATTCCACAAGCTCTATCCGAAGATTCGCCTGCGGGTGTTGGACGCGAGTGCCGGCGAGGTGTGTGCGGCGGTGGAAAGTGGCGAGGCGGATTTCGGCGTGAGTTTCAGCGGCAGCCTGGCAGACGGGGTGGAGTTCGAGCTGTTGTTGCAGGAGCGCTATGTGCTGGCCTGTCGCCGGGAGCATCCATTGGCGGACCGGGCCAGTGTGACGTGGGCCGAGGCCTACGAGCACGACTACATCACCGTGGACAAGACCTCAGGCAATCGCTTCTTGCTGGACCAGGCCCTGCGCGGGGTGCGGGTGAAGAAGCAAAGTATCTGTGAAACCCACCACGTGACCACGATGATCGGGCTGGTGGAGGCGGGACTCGGGGTGGCGATGGTGCCGTCGATTGCGATGCCGGCCGGCAAGCACCCGATTCTGATGAGTGTGCCGTTGGTGGAGCCGGAGGTGGTGCGCAACGTGGGGTTGATCAAGCGCCGCGGGCGTACGTTGACGCCGGCGGCACTGGAACTGGAGCGGTTGACGCGGGAGATGCCGTTTCGGTCAGTGTGAAACCGAGTCCAGGCCGGTGGATTGCACCACCGGTTGCGCCTGGGGCGAGGCGAGGAATTGCAGGAGCTTTTTCGCCTGCTCGGGGTGTTCGGCGTTCACCGGAATGCCTGCGGCAAAACGGGTGACGGACTGCACGTCTTCAGGGATCTTTCCGACGTAGGTCACGCCCGGGATCGGCAGCAGTTCGGAGACCTGCTGCAAGCCGACTTCGTAGTCACCCTTGGCCACCTGGGAGGCCACCGGAATGCGTTCGATCATGGTGCCCTTGGACGGCATGCCGAGCTTCTTGAACAGTTCCTTCTCGACGTAGACGCCGCTGGCACTGTCGGAATACGCCACGGATTTGGCCTTGGTCAGTACCGCCTTCAGTTCGGCATCGGTGGCAATCGAGGGCTTGGCCGCGCCTTCCTTGACCACCAGGCCGATGCGTGAATCCGCCAGCTCAACGCGGGACCCCTTGTCGACCTTGCCTTGCTTGATCAACTCATCCAGGGCGTAGCCGACCATGATCACCACGTCGGCGTGTTCGCCACGGGCCAGGCGGTTGGGAATCGCTTCCGGCGCCTTGCCCATCGACGGGCCGAGAATGGTGTCGAGGGTGTCGCCGCTCTGGGTGGTGTATTGCGGGCCCAGCAATTTATACGCCGCGGTGAAACCGCCGGAGGTCATGACCTTCAGCTGTTCCGCGTGTGCGGCCATTGCCAGTGAACCGAGCGCCAGCGCCGACAGGGTTTTCATCAGGACTTTCATCGGCATGATCCTCAGGCGAGTTGCGTGCGGGCTTTGGCGCTGCGATACAGCGCCAGGGTCGCGCACAAGGCGCACAGCGCGGCAAACATCAGCCAGTAGGCCGGGGATGCCTTGTCTTCAGTCACATGGATAAACCAGGTGGAAATCGCCGGGGTAAAACCGCCGAAGATCGCGGTCGCCAGGCTGTAGGCCAGGGAGAAACCGGCCACGCGCACTTCCACCGGCATGATTTCGGTCAGGGCCGGGATCATCGCGCCGTTGTACATGCCATAGAGGAAGGAGAACCACAGCAGGGTTTCCAGCATGTGCGCGAAGCTGGGTGCATTGACCACGTAGGAAAGTGCCGGGTAGGCGGTCAGCACGGTCAGAACGGTCATCGCGACCAGCACCGGCTTGCGGCCAAAACGGTCACTCAGGGTGCCGCCGATGGGCAGCCAGATGAAGTTCGACACGGCCACCAGCAAGGTCACCAGCAGGGCGTCGGAGGTGGTCAGGTTGAGCACGGTTTTGCCGAAGGTCGGCGCGTAGACGGTGATCAGGTAGAACGCGGTGGTGGTCATCGCCACCATCATCATGCCGCCGATCACCACGGTCCAGTTCGTCACCAGGGTGGCCAACACTTCGCGCATGGTTGGGCGGTGCTTGCGGTTGGCGAACTCTTCGGTTTCCTGCAGGTTACGACGCAGCACGAAGATGAACGGGATGATCACGCAGCCGATGGCGAACGGAATGCGCCAGCCCCAATCGGCAACTACGGCCGGTTCCATCCACTGGTTCAGGCCATAACCCAGGGCGGCCGCGACCACGATGGAGATCTGCTGGCTGCCCGATTGCCAGCTGGTGTAGAAACCCTTGCGGCCCGGGGTGGCCATTTCGGCCAGGTATACCGACACGCCGCCCAGTTCCGCGCCGGCCGAGAAGCCTTGCAACAGACGGCCCATCAGCACCAGCAGCGGTGCCCACAAACCGATGGTGTGATAGCCCGGCACCAGCACGATCAGCAGGGTGCCGCTGGCCATGATCGCCAGGGTCACGATCAAGCCTTTGCGACGGCCCACATCATCGATGTACGCGCCGAGGATGATGGCCCCCAGCGGACGCATCAAAAAGCCTGCGCCGAACACGGCGAAGGTCATCATTAATGACGCAAATTCATTGGCAGCGGGGAAGAAGGCGGCAGCGATATAGGTGGCATAGAAGCCGAACAGAAAGAAGTCGAACTGTTCGAGAAAGTTGCCGGAGGTGACGCGAAAGACCGCGCCGACTTTGGAGCGGGCAGAGTCAGGCGGTGAAGGGTTTTGCATTTTTTTGTGTCTCCAGCGTTCTTTTTAAAGTGCTTGTTTCGCTTAAGACCGCGGATAGTGGCTGACACATTTAGAAATGATAAGTGAGTTGTTTACATGCATTGATGCGTCTTGGTTATCAATTGGCTGAGCTACACAAAACCGCTCCCTCATCTATGCTTGCCCAGTGTGTCCAAATCTTACGGATGGGAGGTGGGTATGAGTAACGAGCAGAAGCAGCGCGAGGAGTTGGAGCGGGAGCGGGCCAGAAAGCTTCGCGAGGAAGAAAAACCCCAGACCTGGAAGCATCCGGACGATGGCACGGAGCTGTCCGAGCGCGATCAGGAGCGCCCGCTCAGGCCTTGATGCAGGCATTTCATTGTGGCGAGGGAGCTTGCTGTGGGGATGGAGCTTGCTGTGGCGAGGGAGCTTGCTGTGGCGAGGGAGCTTGCTCCCGCTGGGCTGCGCAGCGGCCCCAAAAAAAGCGGGAGCGCTACGCACTCCAGCGGGAGCAAGCTCCCTCGCCACAGCAAGCTCCCTCGCCACATTACGATTCACTGAATCGGCGTACACAACTCCACCAGCGTGCCATCCGGGCATCGCACGTAAGAAACAACCTGCCCCCAAGGCTTGGTGCTCGGCGTCGAGAGCTCTGTCGCACCCTCCGCCAGCGCTCTGGCGTGGGCCTTTGGCACATCCTCAGTCACAAACCCCAGCTCCATCCCCAGCGGTTGCTGTGAAGCATGCGCCTCCACGTGCCCGCCCTCGAAATTCATCTCGACCAACTCATGCGCCGCGAAGGAGAGAGTAGTACCGCCCGTATCCAACTCGCCATACGTCCCCGATTCATGCAGGAAACGGCGACTGAAGCCGAAGGCTTTTTCGAAAAATTGCAGCGATGCGGCGACGTCCGGGACGTAGACGATGGTGTAGGCAAATTTCATGGTTCAGCGGTCCTTGCTTGAGAGAGAGGCCATTTAAGTCAGCGTCGCACTCACGGTCAACGGGAAACTATTTGACATATTTGATTTGTGATCACATATTGGAGCCATAAGAACGACAACACAGGTTTTGACTCATGACAGATGGCCCGCTTCTCCTTCCCACCTTGCGCCAGGTGTCCCGCGATACCTTGCAAGACCAGGTCTATCGCCAGATCCGCGAAGCCTTGATGAGTGGTCGTTTCCAGCCCGGCCAGAAACTCACCATCCGCGGCCTCGCCGAAGCCCTCGGCTCCAGCCCCATGCCGGTGCGCGAAGCCCTCCAGCGCCTGAGCGCCGAAAACGCCTTTGAAGTCACCGAAACCTCTCGTTTGCGGGTCCGCATGATGACGGTCGAACGCCTGCGGGAGATTCGCGATGCGCGGGTCGCCCTGGAAGGTTTGCTCGCGGAAAAGGCCGTGCTGCTCCTGGAAAAGGCCGACCTCGACGAAATCTCCGACCTCTGCCAGCAGATGCAACAGGCCGCCGACGAAGTCGACGTTTCCCGTTACCTGTGGACCAACTTCGCCTTTCACCGTCGGATCTATGCCGTCGCCCAGGCCGAGTTGACCATGGCCGCCGTGGAAAACTTCTGGCTGCACATGGGCCCGTGTTTTGCCCTGGTCGCTCCCGATAAAGCTCACTTGCAGCGTTCGATGGAGGCGCATACGCGCATCGTCGAAGCCCTGGCCGCCCGCGATGGCGCTGGCGCCCGCGCTGCGGTGACCGATGACATCATGCAGGCCGCCGATTCCCTGGCGCGCCTGCTCGTCAAGAACGACCGTTCGCGGTCGTCTGTTTCAGGAGGTAAACGTGCATGAGTGTCCTACAACGGCTGCAGCCCTATCCTGGGTTACGTGTGTTGATTTCCGGCGGGGCTGCCGGTATCGGTGAAGTGTTGGCCGCGGCCTATCTGGAGGCGGGTGCCAAGGTGCATGTGTGTGATGTCAGCGAACCGGCCCTGGCGGCGTTTCGCGACAAGTACCCGGGCACTGTCGCCACCCGTGCCGACGTGAGTGATGCCGCGCAGATCGAGGCGGTGTTCCAGGTGCAGCGCGAGCAGTTCGGCGGGCTGGATGTATTGGTCAACAACGCCGGGATTGCCGGGCCCACCGGTGGCATCGATGCCATCAGCGACGCCGAGTGGCAAGCCACGATCAATATCAACCTCACGGCGCAATACCGCTTTGCCCACCACGCAGTGCCGATGCTCAAGGAATCGTCCCACGGCCATCTGCTGCATATCGCCTCGGTTGCCGGGCGTCTCGGCTACGCCTGGCGCACGCCGTATGCCGCGACCAAATGGGCCATCGTCGGCCTGATGAAATCCCTGGCCTCGGAGTTGGGCGAAAGCGACATCCGCGTCAACGCCTTGCTGCCCGGCATCGTCGAAGGCCCGCGCATGGACGGCGTGATCCGCGCCCGTGCCGAACAGGTCGGTGTACCGGAAGCCGAGATGCGCCAGGAATACCTCAACAAGATCTCTCTCAAGCGCATGGTCACCGCCGAAGACGTCGCGGCCATGGCCTTGTTTCTCTGTTCGCCCGCCGCCCGCAATGTCACCGGCCAAGCGATCAGTGTCGACGGTAACGTCGAGTACCTGTAGGCCGCGCCAGCAGTCCGCCAAGGAAGAACACACACGCAGCACCCGGGATTTTTTTCATAAGAATAAAAGTCGGAGAATCGTCATGTCCAAAAAACGTCCTGTCATCATTACCTGCGCTGTCACCGGTGCCATCCATACGCCGTCGATGTCGCCGCATTTGCCGATCACCGCGCAGGAAATTGCCGACGCCGCCATCGGTGCCGCCGAAGCCGGCGCCGCGATTGTTCACCTGCATGCCCGTGATCCCATCGATGGCCGTCCCAGCCAGGACCCCGCGCTGTTCGCCGAATTCCTGCCGCACATCAAGGCCGCCAGCGACGTGGTGATCAACATCACCACCGGTGGCGCACCGACCATGGGCGTCGAAGAGCGCCTGCAACCGGTAATGCAGTTCAAGCCGGAACTGGCCTCGCTGAACATGGGCTCGATGAACTTCGGCCTGTACGAAATGCTCAACCGCTTTACCGAGTTCAAGCACGACTGGGAGCGCCCGTACCTGGAAGAAAGCGACGACCGGATCTTTCGCAACACCTTCCGCGACATCACCCACATCCTCAATTCCTGCGCCGAGAACCGCACGCGTTTCGAAATCGAGTGCTACGACATCGGCCACCTGTACACCGCCGCCCATTTCCTGGAACGCGGCCTGCTCAAGCCGCCGCTGTTTATCCAGTCGGTATTCGGTTTGCGCGGCGGCATCGGCGGCCACCCGGAAGATTTGGCGCACATGCGTCGTACCGCCGACCGGCTGTTTGGCGACGACTACGTGTGGTCGATCCTCGGCGCCGGCCGTGGGCAGATTCCGCTGGCCACCATGGGCCTGTCCATGGGCAGCAACGCCCGGGTCGGCCTGGAGGATTCGCTGTGGGATGGCCCGGGCAAACTGGCCGCGTCCAACGCCGACCAGGTACGGCGCATTCGCACGGTGATCGAAGCCCTCGGCCACCGGGTTGCCACGCCGGATGAAGCGCGGGAAATCCTCGGGCTGAAGGGGCGCGACCAGGTCAACTTCTAAGTGATAAACCGGCCGCGTCACGGCGCGGCCATGCCCATCCCGCACAACAACAAAAAAGGGATAACACCATGCGTATCGAAGTGCTTGTGGACGTCAAGACCACCCTGGGCGAAGGCCCGGTGTGGGACGTCCTGCAACAACGGTTGTACTGGATCGACAGCGCCGACGGCCGGATCCTGCGCTGCACCGATGACGGTCGCGAGCTGCGCGCCTGGGACGTGGGCCAGAAAATCGGCTCCATGGCCCTGCGTCACAGTGGCGAGCAAGCCATCGTCGCCCTGCAAAACGGCGTGCACACCCTCGACCTCAGCAGCGGCGAACTGGCCCTGGTGATCGACCCGGAACCCGCGCTGCCCAACAACCGCCTCAACGACGGCAAGGTCGACCGTCAGGGCCGCTTTGTCTTCGGCTCCATGGACACTCTTGAAGACAGCGCCAGCGCCAAACTCTACCGCCTGGACGCAGACCTGAGCCTGCACACCCTGGACGAAGGCATCATCGTGTCCAACGGCCCGTGCTGGAGCCCGTCGGGCGACACATTCTATTTTTGCGACACCTGGTCCGGCGAGATCTGGGCCTATGACTACGACCAGGCCAGCGGCGCCGTGAGCAATCGACGCACCTTCGCCAAGGTCGACACCAGCGGTGGTGGCGCCGCCGACGGCTGCACCGTGGATGCCGAAGGCTGCCTGTGGCAGGCGCTGGTCTACGCCGGGCAACTGGTGCGCTACACACCCGATGGCCAGGTCGACCGGATCATCCAGATGCCGGTGAAAAAGGTCACCAGCCTGACCTTTGGCGGGCCGAACCTGGACACCCTGTTCGTGACTTCCATGGCCAAGCCGCCGTTGCCGCGTTTCCCGGCCGACGGTCAGCAGCGCGGGGCGCTTTTTGCGATCACCGGGCTAGGCGTGCAAGGAATAGCCGAGCGACGGTTCGCCAGCTAGCGCGTTTTTTTCAACAAGGCACTTTCCTTCCGCAACCTTGTGTCAGTGCGCGCCCTCGCGCGCCTGGAGAAACCCATGGCAATCTTGAAAAAAGCCTCGCTGCGCAGCATTCACCGGCACTCCTGGGTGTCGCTGCTGGTGTGCTGGATGATCTGGATCCTCAACGCCTACGACCGTGAGATCGTGCTGCGCCTGGGGCCGACCATTTCCAAGCACTTCGATTTGTCGGCCGATCAGTGGGGCACCATGGCCACGGTGATCATGCTCGCCCTGGCCCTGCTGGATATTCCCGGATCGATGTGGAGCGACCGCTACGGCGGTGGCTGGAAGCGCGCGCGGTTCCAGGTGCCGCTGGTGCTGGGCTACACCGCGATTTCGTTTCTGTCCGGGTTCAAGGCCCTGAGCGGCAACCTCGCAACCTTTATTGCGCTGCGGGTGGGCGTCAACCTCGGCGCAGGCTGGGGCGAGCCGGTGGGCGTGAGCAACACCGCCGAGTGGTGGCCGGTGGAGCGCCGCGGTTTTGCCCTGGGCGCGCACCACACGGGTTACCCGATTGGCGCCATGCTCAGTGGCATCGTCGCCAGTTTTGTCATCAGCACCTTTGGGGAAGACAACTGGCGCTACGTGTTTTTCTTCGCGTTTGTGGTGGCGTTGCCGTTGATGATTTTCTGGGCGCGATACTCCACCGCCGAACGCATCACCGCGCTGTACGTCGACATCGCCGCCAAGGGCATGACCCCGCCGGACAACGCGCCGGCCAGCCAGGTAAAAGGCCACGCCTGGCGCACGTTTATCGCCACCTTGCGCAACCGCAATATCGCCCTGACAGCGGGTAATACGATGCTGACCCAGGTGGTGTACATGGGCGTCAACATCGTGCTGCCGGCCTACCTGTACAACATTGCCGGGCTGTCCCTGGCGGAGTCGGCGGGGATGAGCGTGGTGTTCACCCTCACCGGAATTCTCGGGCAACTGGTGTGGCCATCGCTGTCGGACATCATTGGCCGGCGTGTCACCCTGATCATCTGCGGGGTGTGGATGGCCGCCAGTGTCGGCGCGTTTTACTTCGCCAACACCCTGACCCTGATCATCGTCGTGCAGCTGCTGTTCGGCCTGGTGGCCAACGCGGTGTGGCCGATCTACTACGCGGTGGCCTGCGACTCGGCCGAGCCGTCGGCGACCTCCACTGCCAACGGCATCATCACCACCGCGATGTTTATCGGCGGCGGCCTGGCGCCGGTGCTGATGGGCAGCCTGATTGCCATGGGTGGCGGCTGGACCACCTTGCACGGCTACACGGTGTGCTTCTTCGTGATGGCCGGCTGTGCCCTGGGCGGGGCGCTGCTGCAATTGTTTTCCCATCGCCCGCCGGCGCTGGTTGCGCAACTCGAACCCTAGAACAACACCGATGCGTCCCCCAGCCAGTGTGCTGGCGGGGCGCCAAGAGGACTTGCTCGATGAAGACTGCCACTACCGCCCGTGAGCCACGGGAGTTGAACAAACTGATGTTCGTCAAGCTGATGCCCTTGCTGATCATCGCCTACGTGCTGAGCTTCCTGGACCGCACCAACATTGCCCTGGCCAAGCATCACCTGGACGTTGACCTGGGAATCTCCGCTGCCGCCTACGGCCTGGGCGCGGGGCTGTTTTTCCTGACCTACGCACTGTCGGAAATCCCCAGCAACCTGATCATGCACAAGGTCGGCGCGCGCTTCTGGATCGCCCGGATCATGGTGACCTGGGGCCTGATTTCGGCGGCCATGGCGTTCGTTCAGGGCGAGACCTCGTTCTATGTCCTGCGCCTGCTGCTGGGCATTGCCGAAGCCGGCCTGTTTCCCGGGGTGATGCTGTACCTCACCTACTGGTTCAACCGCGAGCAGCGGGCGCGGGCCACCGGGTATTTCCTGCTGGGCGTGTGTTTTGCCAACATCATCGGCGGCCCGGTGGGCGCGGCGTTGATGCGCATGGACGGGATGCTCGGCTGGCACGGCTGGCAGTGGATGTTCCTGCTCGAAGGCTTGCCAGCCGTGGCGTTTGCCTGGGTGGTGTGGCGCAAGCTGCCGGACCGTCCGAGCAAGGCGCCGTGGCTCTCGGCCGAAGAGGCGCGGGGGATTGAACAGCGCATCGCGATGGAGACCGAAGAGGGCGCAGGCGAGGGCTGGCATTCGCTGAAAAACTGGCTGACCCCGCAGATCCTGCTGGCGATCTTTGTGTATTTTTGCCATCAGATCACCATCTACACCGTGATCTTTTTCCTGCCGAGCATCATCAGCAAATACGGTGAACTGAGCACCATGAGCGTCGGCCTGCTGACCTCATTGCCGTGGATTGCCGCGGCGGCGGGGGCGGTGTTGCTGCCGCGGTTTGCGACCACACCCACCCGTGCCCGGCGGCTGTTGATTACCGGCCTGCTGACCATGGCGGCGGGGCTGGGCATTGCCTCGGTGTCGGGGCCGGTGTTCAGCCTGTTGGGTTTCTGTGTGTCGGCGGTGATGTTCTTTGTGGTGCAGTCGATCATCTTTCTGTACCCGGCTTCGCGCCTCAAAGGCGTGGCGCTGGCGGGCGGGCTGGGCTTCGTCAATGCCTGCGGATTGCTCGGCGGGTTTGTCGGGCCGTCGGTGATGGGCGCAATCGAGATGAGCACCGGCAATGCCATGAACGGCTTGAAAGTGATTGCCGTGGTGCTGGTGGTGGCCGCCTTGGCCGCACTGCGTTTGCGCCAGGGCCAGGAGGCCGATCACACCAGCAATGAGGTGGGAAACCCCGAAGCCAGCACCAGGTAAGCGACGACTGCCGCCAGGCATAAACCGACGAAAACCCGCAACAATGTCCTGGCGGTGGGGTGAGCGATAAATTTGATGGCCCAGAGCAAAATCCCGGCAACCAGGACGCTCAAGGCAGAAATGACCAGCACGATTGTGTTCTCGCAAGCCTCGGAAGCTGTTTTATAGTCTCAAAGGCCCGCGTTGAACAGTGTGCGCATAGACGCAGGGCCCCGGGAGTTCCTAAACTGCCTCCTATCCAGGGCAGTGGGGCGAGCGCCGATGAATCGCAATGAATTACGCAAGGCCGACATCAACCTGATGGTGGTCTTTGAAACCTTGATGCTCGAACGCAATGTGACCCGGGTGGCCGAGAAGCTGTTTCTCGGCCAGCCCACCATCAGTTCCGCCCTCAACCGCCTGCGCACGCTGTTCAATGACCCGCTGTTCATTCGCGTCGGCCATCGCATGGAACCCACGGCGCGGGCCGAGGAGATCATCAAGCACCTGTCGCCGGCCCTCGATTCCTTGTCGTCGGCCCTGAGCCTGACCCACGATTTCGACCCGTCCATCAGCACCATGACCTTTCGCATCGGCCTGTCCGACGACGTCGAGTTCGGCCTGCTGCCGCCGCTGCTGCGCGCTTTGCGCCAGGAAGCGCCGCAGGTGGTGTTCGTGGTGCAGCATGTGGATTACTGGCGAATCCCGGACCTGCTGGCCTCCGGTGATATCACCGTCGGCATCACCCAGACCCGCGGCCTGCCGGCCAATGCCAAGCGCAAGTTATTGCGGCATATCCGCCCGTGCCTGTTGCGGGCGGACGCCTCGGACAACCCCCTGACCCTCGACGAATATTGCGCACGGCCCCATGTGCTGGTGTCCCACACTGCCAACGTGTCCGGGTTTGCCGATGAGTGGCTGGCGGAGATCGGTCGCAAGCGCCATGTGGTGCTGTCGGTGCCGCAATACAGCGCGCTGCCGGCGTTGCTCGCCGGCACCGACATGATCGCCAGCCTGCCGGACTACACTGCCCAGGCCATGGCCGCCGGCGGGAATCTGTTCTGTGAGCCGTTCCCGTTCGAAACTCCGACCCTGGACTTGTCGATGGTCTGGCTCAGCCACGTCGACACCGACCCGGCGGAACGCTGGATGCGCTCGCGCCTGGAGGCGTTCATGAGTGAGCGGGACATGCTGGCGGTGGTAACGCCAAAATCTTGAGATAACACCTTCAGGGAGATCCACCCATGACCCCATCCCGTTCCTTGCTGCGTGGTCGCGGCAGTCATGACAGCGGCAAGGTTGGCATGGTCGAGCTGTTTTTCGACCTGGTGTTCGTGTTCGCCGTGACCCAGTTGTCCCATTCGCTGCTTGCGCACCTGTCCATCGGCGGTGCGGTGCAGGTGGCGCTGATGATGGTGGCGGTGTGGTGGGTGTGGATCTTCACCTCGTGGGTCACCAACTGGCTCGACCCGGAAAAAATCCCGATCCGCATCGGCCTGTTCGGCTTGATGGTGGCGGGCCTGCTGTTGTCTTCGTCGATTCCCAAGGCGTTTACCGACCGTGGCCTGTTGTTCGCCGGCGCCTACGTATTCATGCAGGCCGGGCGCACTTTGTTTGCGTTGTGGGCGGTGCGTGGCGAGTCGCTGAACATGACCCGCAATTTCCAGCGGATCCTGGCGTGGATGCTGTTTTCCGGGGTGTTCTGGATCACCGGTGCGCTGCTTGAGGGCGAGCAGCGTTTGGCCTTCTGGGCCCTGGCGCTGTTGATCGAGCTGATTTCGCCGTCGGTGTATTTCTGGGTGCCGGGGCTTGGGGGCTCGACGCTTTCGGACTGGAATGTGGAAGGCAACCACATGGCCGAGCGCTGCGGCCTGTTTGTGATCATTGCCCTCGGTGAGTCGTTGCTGGTGACCGGCGCCACCTTCGCCGAATTGCCCTGGAGCGGGGAAGGCCTGGCGGCGTTTCTGGTGGCGGTGGTGGGCAGCATCGCCCTGTGGTGGATCTATTTCGACAGCGGCGCCGAGCGCGCCCACCACCGCATCGCCAGCTCCGCCGACCCGGGACGCCAGGCGCGGATCGCCTACACCTACCTGCATGTGTTGATCGTGGCTGGGATCATTGTCAGTGCGGTGGCCGACGAACTGGTGCTGGTGCACCCGGGGCACGCCAGCCAGGCGGGCGTGGTGGCGATCATCGCCGGCCCTTGGTTGTTCCTGCTGGGCAGTGCGTTGTTCAAGTGGGTGATGAGCGACCGGCCATTGCCACCGCTCTCGCACCTGGGCGGGTTGTTGCTGTTACTGGTGTTGTTGCCGCTGGGCTTGCAGCAGATGTTTTCGGCGCTGGTGCTGGGCGCACTGACGTCGGCCGTGTTGGTGGTGGTGGCCATTTGGGAAAATCGTGCGTTGCGCAGCGTGACCGAAGTTTCACATTGAAAGCGGTCTGATTCTGCGCGGCACCGTGCTATATGTATGACTCTTTTCCTACAACAACTCGGAGCCTTTCATGCCGCACCTGCATCTGGAATACACCGCCAACCTCACAGAGCTGGCCGTTGAGAAAACCCTGTTGCGGCTCAACAACGTGCTGATGGCGTCCGGGCAGTTCGGTTCCGAGTTCGATATCAAAAGTCGGGCGCAGAAGGTCGAGACGTTCCAGGTCGGCACTTCCTTGAGCCCGCGGGCGTTTATCGCGGTGAAACTGTCATTGCTCAGCGGGCGATCGCCGCAGGTCAAGAAGCAGTTGTCGGAGAGCCTGTTGGCGGCGCTGCAGGATTTGGGCGATTGGCCTGCGGACTTGCAGGTGCAGCTCAGTGTGTTGCTGGTGGACATGGATCGCGAGTCCTACAGCAAAGTCACCATCGGCTAACCACTGTAGGAGCGAGCTTGCTCGCGAAGAACTGACAGGCGACGCGGGAATCCTGAATGCCCGCGTTATCGTTAACGTTCTTCGCGAGCAAGCTCGCTCCTACAAAAAAAGGTTATAGCAACCCCTGATCCGCACACACCTTCACCACCTGCTCCCTGAACCACGTGTTGGCGCTGTCCTGCTCGCTGTGTTCGTTCCATTGCATATCCAGGGTAAACCCCGGCAACCCGTTCGGCGCATCGCAATGGCCGAACAGGGTTTGGTCCGCCAGCAGCTTCTGCACCCGACGGGGCAGGGTGACGATAAAGTCGGTGCCGGTGATCATCTTCAGCGCCGCACTGTAGCTGTTAGCCCGGGCGATCACCTGGCGCTTGCGGGACTGGCGCGCCAGCCAGCCGTCGATCATGTTGGTGTCCGAACTCCAGGGCGTGGGGAACACGTGGCGCCGCTCGACGAAGGATTGCAGGCTGAACGCCGGCTCCCGGGGGGCCGAGTGTTTGTCGAAGACGCACACCAGGTCATCTTCCAGCAGCATCTGGGTCTTGAAGTCCTTGTGCGCCCGATGAAAATGCGGGCCGAAGCAGATCACCAGGTCCAGGCGACCGTCGCGCAAGGCGTCGGCCGGAATGTCGGTTTCCAGCTTGTGCACATTGACGATCACCGGCAGGTCGGCGTGGTCGAAGGTTTTCAGCAGCCGCGGCAGGATCAACTGTTCGAAATATTCAGGGGCGCAGACGTTGAAGGCCACGGCCTTCTGGGTGGGGTCGAAAGCCTGGCTGCCGGCGTGGCACAGGTTGATGCTCTCGAGGATTTTCTGCACATGGCCGTACATGCTCGTGGCTTTGTACGTAGGACGCATGCCCGCCCGGGTGTTGATAAACAGCTCATCCTCAAAGCTGGTGCGCAGCTTCTTCAGGCTGTAGCTCACGGTGGACTGGCTGACGAACAGGGTTTCAGAGACCTCGGTGACGCTGCTTTGATCGTAAACAGCGACAAACACCATCAGGTCCTGCATATCGAGCTTTCTAAGCAAGTTGCTGTTTAGCATCCATTCCGTCCGCAAATCGTTTGTACCGAGCTCGGTACAAGACAATACAAAATGTTAACGGAACGTTCGTGCCAATAGAAAGCTCTGTCGGACCTTTCTCTGTTTGAGGTGGGACAAATAATGTTTACAACACGACCTCAGCGAATATGCCGCGCGTAATGCCGTGGGTCGAAGCGCAGTACGATCAGCAGCATCACCACCACGACCGCCGTCAGTGACCACCAGGCCCATTCGAAACTGCCCAGTTGGTCGCGGATCATCCCGGCGATCAGCGGCGACAAACCGGCGATCAGGTAGCCGATGCCCTGCACAAAGGCCGTCAGGCCACCGGCGCGGCGGGGGTTGTCCAGGTGGTCGAGGGACAGGATCAGGCTCATCGGAAACAACCCGCCAATCCCCAGGCCCAGCAGGCATGGCCACAGCAGGCTGAGGTGTTGCGGGCTGAGGATCAGGCCGCAGAAGCCGGCGATGATCAGCACCAGCAGCACCGCGACCACGCCGCGCTTGTCCTGGCGGCGGTTGGCGATGGCCGGGGTGACCAGGCCGGAGACCACTTCCATGGCGGTCAAAAAGCCCAGCAACAGGCCGGCATTCTGTTCGCTCCAGCCCAGTTCCACGTAGTACGGCGCGAGCCAGGCCAGCACACAGGTGTAGGACGCCGTGCCGAGGCCGAAAAACAGCGCCAGCAACCACGCGCGGCGATTGCCGAAGAACGACTCCTGCGGGCCGGTGCCGGCTTGGGGCAGAGGCGGCAACACCGAGCATTGGGCGTACCAGAACACCAGCGCCAATACGGCCAGCACCGCCCAGATTGCCAGGCCGATGCGCCAACTGCCGGTGTGCACCTGGACAAACGGCGAGAACGAAGCGGCGAGGGCCGCGCCGCCCATGATCGCGGTGACGTACAGGCCCATGAACAGGGAAACGTTGTCGCTGAAGCGCGACTTGATCAACGCGGGCATCAACGCCTGGATCATCGCGATCCCGATGCCGGCGGCGATGGCGCTGAGGATCAGCTCAGCCGCCGAGTCGAGAAACAAGCGTGACACGGTGGCCAGGCCGATCACCACCAGCGACAGCACAATGCTGCGATGCTCGCCGAAGCGCTTGGCCACGCCCATGCCAAAAAACATCGCCAGGCCCATGGCCATGACCGGCAACATGGTCAGCAGGGAGGCGGTGCTGAAACTCAACGGCACATCAGCGCGAATTGACGACAACAACGGACCGACGGCGGCCATCGACGGGCGCAGGTTGAGGGCGACCAGCACCACGCTGATCATCAGCCAAACGGCGGTGGCGGGTTTTGCGCGGACGTTTTCCATGGGCGGGCCTTAAGCTGACAAGGGCAGCATTAGGCCGGGCGTGGGGGAGGGCGGCAAATGAGAAAGTCGTTGGGGCTATTGAAAAAATGCGGGTGGGGTTGTTGTGGCGAGGGAGCTTGCTGTGGCGAGGGAGCTTGCTCCCGCTGGGCTGCGTAGCGGCCCCAAGAATTTTGGGAGCGCTTCGCACTCCAGCGGGAGCAAGCTCCCTCGCCACAAAAGCTCCCTCGCCACAGGGACTGTATTGTCTGATGGTTTCAGACCGCCCGAATCACATGCTTGATCTCCTGAAACGCCTGCAACCCCCACGGCCCCAGTTCCCGGCCAATGCTGCTCTGCTTGTAACCCCCCCACGCCGTCTGCGGGAAGATCACCTGCGGCGCGTTGATCCACACCAGGCCCACCTGCAACGCATTGGCCACCCGTTCAGCCGCTTCCAGGTCGCTGCTCAGCACACTGGCCACCAGGCCGAACTCGCTGTCATTGGCCAGCGCCACCGCCTCGGCTTCATTGGCAAAACTGCGCACACACAGCACCGGGCCGAAGATTTCTTCGTTCCACAACGCGCTGTCCAGCGGCACTTCGGTAAACACCGTCGGGCGAATGAAGTAACCGTGAGGCAAGTCCGCCGGGCGTGCGCCGCCACACAGCAATTTCGCACCGGCTTGCACGCCACGTTCGATATGCCCCAGCACCCGCTGGTACTGCGCACGGTTGACCAGCGCGCCCATTTCCACGTCGTCGGCAAACGGGTCCGCCACGTGAATACTCTCGGCCCTGGCCTGCAAACGGGTCAGGAACTCGTCCGCCAACTCGTCGGCCACCAACACCCGGCTGGTGGCGGAACACATCTGCCCGGCGTTGAAGAAACCACCGCCACAGGCCAGCTCCACGGCCAGGTCGAGGTCGGCGTCCGCCAGCACCAACAAGGAAGATTTGCCGCCCAACTCCAGGCTCACGCCCTTCACCGTTTCGGCGGCGCGCTGCATCACCTGCACACCCACGGCATTGCTGCCGGTGAAGGAGATTTTTGCTACTCGCGGGTCCGCCGCCAGTGGCGCGCCCACCGCCAGGCCCGTGCCGCAGACCACGTTGAACACGCCGGCAGGCAACCCCACCGAGGCGATGATCCTGGCCAGTTCCAGTTCCGCCAGCGGCGTGACTTCCGAAGGCTTGAGCACCACGCAGCAGCCGGCAGCCAGCGCCGGGGCGAGCTTCCAGGCGGTGGTCACCATCGGGAAATTCCACGGCACGATCAGGCCCACCACGCCGCACGGTTCACGGCGTACACGGGCGCTGAAATCCTCAGTGGGCAGTGCCACCGAACGATCCTGGGTGGCGTCCATGTCGTCGGCCAAACCGGCGTAATAGGTGAAGGTGGCGATCACGTCATCCACATCAATCCCGGCCTCGAACAGCGGCTTGCCGTTGTTGCTCGATTGCAGGTGCATCAGGTGTTCGCGATGGGTGCTGACGCCCTCGGCGATTTTGCGCAGCAGCGCGGCGCGATCACGGCCGGTGCTTCTGGACCAGTCCGGGAAGGCCGCGCTGGCGGCACCGACGGCCTCGGTCACTGCGCCGGCATCACCCACATTCACCTGGGCCAACGTGGCCTCGGTCGCCGGGTTGATCACGTCCAGCACCTCATGGCCCGCACGCCACACGCCATTGATATACAGCCCGTTCACTACCGTGCTCATACCGCCACCTCTTTCATCCAAAGCCCCTGGTCGATTTCAATCAGCGTCGGCCCCTGGCGATCAGTGGCAGCACGCAATGCGCTGCGCAATTCCTCGACACCCTGGATGCGCTGGGCGGCCGCGCCAAGGGCCTTGGCCACGCCGATAAAGTCCGGGGTGTAGATGTCGACGCCCACCGGCTCGATGGCGCGGTTGACCATGTATTTCTTGATCTCTTCATAGCCCTGGTTATTCCACAGCAGCACGATCACCGGGGTGCGTACTTCCACGGCGCTGGCCAGTTCCGGCAGGGTGAATTGCAGGCCGCCGTCGCCGATCAGGCACACCACCGGCGCACCGTTGCCACGCCCCAGCCATGCGCCGATGGCCGCCGGCAAGGCGTAGCCGAGGGTGCCGTAGCCGGTGGAGGAGTTGAACCAGCGGCGCGGCTGGTCGAGGTTCAGGGTCAGGTTGCCGGTGTACACCGGTTGGGTGGAGTCGCCCACCAGTACGGCGTCGGGCAGCTCTTCCAGTATGGTGTTGAGGAACAGGGTTTGCGCACGGGTGGCGGCGTCCCAGGTCGGTTCCAGTTCGCTCCATAGGCGGGCGACGCGGTGGGCGCCCCAGCCGCTGTCGCGGGCGGCCAAGGGCGTGTTGCCCAGTTCGGCGAGCAATGCCTGGGTAGCGATTTGCGCGTCAGCCACCAGCGCGACTTGCGGTGGGTAATTGCGTACGGTCTGGTCGGAATCGATGTCGATGCGCAGCAGGGCACCGGGAATTTCGAAGCCGCCGGCGAAGGTCACGTCGTAGTCGGTCTCTGCCAACTCGGTGCCGATCGCCAGCACTACGTCGGCCTCGGCCACCAGGGCGCGGGTGGCGACCAGGGTTTGGGTCGAGCCGATCAGCAGCGGATGGTGGGAGGCCAGCATGCCCTTGGCGTTGATGGTCAGGGCGACCGGGGCACCGAGGGTTTCGGCCAATTGCGTCAGCTCGGGCGCGGCGTCGATGGCACCGCCACCGGCGAGAATCAGCGGGCGTTTGGCGGCCGCCAGCAACCGGCTCATCTGCTTGACCGCCGACGGCGCAGCACCGGCGCGGGACACGCTGACCGGCTCGCTGCCGAGCAACGCATCGGCGTTTTCCACCAGCACATCCAGCGGGATCTCGATGTGTACCGGGCGCGGTCGCCCGGCCTGGAACAGTGCAAACGCCCGGGCCAGCACACCGGGCAACTCGGCCGCCGACATCAAGGTGTGGGAGAACGCCGCCACGCCCGCGATCATCGCGCCCTGGTTCGGCAACTCGTGGAGCTTGCCGCGCCCGCCGCCCAGCTGGCTGCGGGACTGCACGCTGGAAATCACCAGCATCGGGATCGAGTCGGCGTAGGCCTGGCCCATGGCGGTGGTGATATTGGTCATGCCGGGGCCGGTGATGATGAAACACACACCGGGTTTGCCGCTGGTGCGCGCATAGCCGTCGGCCATGAAGCCGGCGCCCTGTTCGTGGCGCGGGGTGACATGGCGGATGCTGGAGCGCGCCAGGCCCCGATAGAGTTCCACGGTGTGCACGCCGGGGATACCGAACACCTGGTCCACGCCGTAGCCTTCCAGCAGGTTGACCAATACTTCGCCGCAGGTCGCCATTGTCGTCGCTCTTATTGTTGATAAAGGCCGGTATTGGAACGGCTGGCCCGTAGCGGCAACAATCGATAAAAAGTCATACTAGCCATGTCCTCACGTCATGGCTGCGCCCTTATGAAACGCCTACCGCCGTTGCCCGCCTTGCACACCTTTTGGGTCACGGCCCAGTGCTGCAACTTCACCCGTGCCGCCGAGCAATTGCACATCACCCAGGGCGCGGTGAGCCGGCAGATTGCCGGGCTGGAAAGTCACCTGGGTTATGCGCTGTTCCAGCGCCGGGCCCGGGGTTTGAGCCTGACGGAGGAGGGCCGCGAATGGTCGCTGCGGGTGCAGCAGGTATTTGGTTTGATCGGTGAGGCGGTGGAGCAGATCGGCACCCGCCGCGAAACCTTGCAGCTCAAGGCCTCCACCTGCGTGATGCGCTGGCTGTTGCCACGGCTGATGCAGTGGCAGCAGGAACGCCCGGACGTGCCGGTGGAACTCACGACTACCGTGGCCTACACCGTCGATTTTCGCCGTGAGCAGTTCGATGCAGCGGTGATCTATGCACCGATTGCCGAGCAGTCGTGCGAGGCACGGCACCTGTTTGATGAGCGCCTGACGCCGGTGTGCGCACCGGCGTTGCTCGGTGGTTTGCACACGCCAACGGATTTGCAGCAACAGGTGCTGTTGCACCCCACGCGGGATGAACGGGATTGGGCGTTGTGGTTGAAGGCGGCGGATACGCGTTTGAGCAATCTGGCTCAGGGGCATCATTTTGAAACGCTGGACCTGGCGATGACGGTGGCGTCCCAGGGGTCCGGCGTGGCGATTGGCGACAGCGCGCTGATTGGCGAAGATCTCAAAGCGGGGCGGCTGGCGACGCCGTTTGAACTGCGGGTGCCGACGGGGATGGGTTATTACCTGGTGTACCCGCCGGGGACGGAGCCCTCGGCGGGGTTGGAAGCGCTGATGAATTGGTTGGTCAGCCAAGCGCAACAGCCGCCACAATGAAGATCAAAATGTGGGAGCTGGCTTGCCTGCGATGGCGGTGCATCAGCCAGCATCTGTATTGCTGAACCTCCGCTATCGCAGGCAAGCCAGCTCCCACACGGGTTCTGCAGTGTGTTTTAGTATCCGACCGTAAACCGCTGGCGCGAATGCTTCGGTGTTTCCACTTCATCAATCAGCGCAATTGCAAAGTCGGCAAAGCTGATCCAGCTGCGGCCTTCCTCGCTCACCAGCAACTCATCCTGGCCCAGGCGGAATTTGCCGGTGCGGGCGGTTTCGGTGAATTCCGCCGAGGGCGAAAGGAAGGTCCAGTCCAGGTCTTTTTCCTGGCGCAGGGTGTCGAGGAACACGCTGCCGGCGCTGGCTTCGGTTTTGTATTCCTCGGGGAAGCCGGGGCTGTCGATCACCCGGCTACCGCCCGACAACAGCAGCGAACCGGCACCGCCCACGACCAGCAGGCGTTTCACACCGGCCTTTTTCACCGGATTGATCACCGCGTCTGCCGGCAGCGTGGCGAAGTGCGCCGCACTGATCACCACGTCGTTGCCGCGAATGGCCTGTTCCAGCGCCTCGGCATCCAGCGCATCCACTTGCTTGGCGGTGACGCCGGGGCGTACGCCGATCTTGTCGGTATTGCGGGCGATGGCGGTCACGGTATGCCCGCGACGCAAGGCTTCTTCCAGCAGTTGGCTACCGGCACGACCGGTGGCACCAATGATTGCGATCTTGCTCATGACGTTCTCCAGTACGGTTAAGGGTTGAATCAACTCACCACTGCATTTCGCCCTTGGCGACTTTGGCGCCCAGTTCCAGGGTGCTTGCGTCGCCCAGGGTCGGGTAACGTTTTTTCATTGCGCTGATCAGCGCGGCAGAGTCCTTGGCCTTGGCGGTTTCTTCGTCAAACGCCTTGATGTAGTCGGCGGTGAACGCCACGGATGTGAGCGACGGCGTGCCCAGGTAGTGGCCCGGAATCACGGTGCGCGGTTTCAGATCCTGAATACGTTGTAGCGTTGCCAGCCAATCGGTGTGGGATTTGGCGGTCTGGGTATCGGCCATCCACACATGAATGTTCTCGGAGACGACCACACCACCCACCACCGCCTTGATCGACGGGATCCACACAAAGGTGCGGTCCGGTTGCGCGCCGTCGAGACCGATCACTTCCAGCTGCTTGCCTTCGAGGGTCAGGCTGTGGCCCTCAAGCACTTGGGGGATGACGGCTTTGGCAGGTTTGTCGGCCCCCAGTTTCGGGCCCCAGAACGCCAGTTTGTGCTCAACGGTGGCCTTGATATGGTCCACCACCGGCTGCGGTGCCACGACCTTGGCCTGGGGGAAGGCGGCGGTCAGGGTGTCGAGGCCGAAGTAGTAGTCCGGGTCGCCGTGGCTGATGTAGATGGTGGTCAGGCGCTTGCCGCTGGCGCGGATTTTCTGCACCAGTTGTTCGGCCTGGGTGTTGCCGAACTGGGCGTCCACCAGGATCGCGTCCTTGTCGCCGCTGACCAGTACCGAAGTGACCGGCATCATCGCGGTTTCGCCCGGGTTGTAGGCGTCCAGGGTCAAGTCGGCAGCCGCGGCGTGGGCGGTAAAGGCCAGGGTAGCGGCGGCCAGGGCCACGCGCTTGAGCGGGGAGAATCCAAACATGTGCAGCTCCAGTCATCGCTAAGGTGTGGACAGAGCTTAGTTGCACCAAACGCTACAAAAAATGCGATGCTGGGACATAGTTTGTTTCTGAAAGCGGGCAAATCATGGATCGTCTTCAAGCAATGCGCGTGTTCGTGGCTGTGGTGGACCTGGGCAGCCAGTCAGCGGCGGCCGACCACCTGGACCTGTCGCGGCCGGTGGTGTCGCGCTATCTGGCAGAGCTGGAGGACTGGGTCGGCGCGCGGCTGATGCACCGCACCACCCGCAAGCTCAGCCTGACCGCCGCCGGCAGTGAAACCTTGCCCCGTTGCCGGCAGATGCTGGAGTTGTGCAGCGACATGCAGGCCGCCGTCAGCGAACCCGACGAAGCGCCCCGCGGCCTGCTGCGCCTGAGTGTCAGCACCTCGTTTGGCCAGGCCCAGTTGGCCGATGCCATCGCCGAATACGTCAAGCGCTACCCGTTGGTCAGTATCGACATGCAGATGCTCGACCGCACGGTGAACCTGGTGGATGAACGCATCGACCTGGCGATCCGCACCAGCTATGAACTGGACCCGAACCTGATCGCCCGCCGGCTCACGCTGTGCCGTTCGGTGATCTGTGCATCGCCCGCCTATCTGCACGAGCACCCGCAACCCCGGCGCGTGCAGGACCTGGCCCGGCACAACTGCCTGACCCATTCCTACTTCGGCAAAAGCCTGTGGCATTTCGTGGAAAACGGCGAGCCGGTGTCGGTGCCGGTGCAGGGCAATATCAGCGCCAATGAGGCGAGTACCTTGTTGCGGGTGACGCTGGCGGGGGCGGGGGTGTCGCGGCTGCCGAGTTATCAGGCCGGCGACTACATCCGCAGTGGCGAGCTGATCCGCCTGCTGCCCGAGGCCGAGCCGCAGCAGATGAACATCTATGCGGTGTACGCCTCGCGCAAGCACATGCCGGCGGCACTGCGCAGCCTGCTGGATTTCCTGGTGCTGAGGTTTCCGGAAGAGCCTGAATGGGACGTCGGTCTCTAAGCCGACATAAACAGATTGAATGGCGCCCGATAATGGCGACATGCCCACGCTGACCTATGCTTATACAAGCACCTTCTTGATCCGATCAGAGGTCAGCATCATGTCGATCAAAACAAGAAAGTACCTGATGATTTTCACCCTGTGCGCCGCCGCTACAGCGCTCTATGGCACTGCCGCCTACCGCGTTGAACAGGCCCGCATGCAGCCGAGCTACGCCGCCAGCTGCAATCACGGCCAATGCGTTGGCCACATGGCCGCCTTCAGCTCGTTGCGCTAACGTCCTGATCGGCTTTCAACTGCTCCCGAAACGCTTTCGGGGAAAACCCGACGCGCCGGCGAAACAGCCGCGAGAAGTTGGTCGGGTCGGAAAACCCCAACACTTCCGACATCTCGTTGATGGTCATGCTGGTGTAAGTCAGCAGGCGCTTGGCTTCCAGCAATTGGCGGTCGTGCATGATCTGCAAGGCGGGCTGCCCGCCCAATTCCCGACATGTCCCGTTCAGGTGTGAGACCGAGATCCCGAGCTTGTGGGCCAGGTCTTCGATTTTCGGGTGTTCGCGGTAATGCTGCTCCACCAACTGGGTGAACCGGCGGAAGTATTCGCGGCCTCGCGGCGCGCGGGGATGGCGACGCTGGGTCGCCTGGCGGCTGATCCACACCAGCAGCACGCTGACCAGCGCGTGCATCATCATGTCCCGTGCCGGTTGGTCGCTGGCGTACTCCTCCTGCAACCGGGCGAACAAACTGTTGAGGTAGTCACTGTCCTTGCCGGCGGGGTAGCTGCCCAGGGCGTTCAAGCCATCCAGCGCCGCGCCCAGTTGCCCCTGCAAATGCGCCATCAGCGGTGCGGCCAGGGTGACCACGAACCCTTCGACGTCTTCGGAAAACCGAAAACCATGTACGCATAACGGCGGCAGCACCTGCAGCGTCGATTCGCTCAGGGTACTGCGCTGGCCTTCGATCTCCAGTTGCGCCTGGCCCTTGTGCACGTACAGCAACTGGCACAAGTCCGCATGCCGGTGGGGCTGGATTTCCCACTGGTACTCACGGCTGCGCCGGGAGATGGTTTCACAGTGCAACAAATCCGGGGTCGGCCATTGCTGGCTCTCTCCGTAGAGTTTGAACACTGGAATCACGGCACTGGCAGTTTTGGTCATGGCTTCATCCGATACTTCGGGAGAGTTGTGCGGTAATCGCCCCAATTGGCGAAAAGCGCAGCTTTGGGCTCAGTTTTCACCTTCTTATGCCGGGCACTCAAGTGAAAAATGCCAGCAACACCATCAATGACAACTCTTTCACCGAATACGTTCGGTGAAGCTTGCGGGCCATAAAAATAATGAAAACGCTGAAAACCCAAGTCGCCATCATTGGCGCCGGTCCCTCGGGACTATTGCTCGGCCAACTGCTGCACAACGCCGGGATTGAAACCCTGATTCTTGAGCGCCAGACGCCGGATTACGTGCAAGGGCGCATCCGGGCCGGGGTGCTGGAGCAAGGCATGGTCGACCTGTTGCGCCAGGCCGGCGTGAGTGCGCGGATGGATGCCGAAGGTTTGGTGCATGAGGGTTTTGAGCTGGCGTTGAACGGGCAACTGACCCACATCGACCTCAAGGCGTTGACCGGCGGCAAGACGGTGATGATCTACGGCCAGACCGAAGTCACCCGCGACCTGATGGCCGCGCGCCAGGCCAGCGGTGCTGTCACTTTCTACGAAGCCAGTAACGTACAGCCCCATGATTTGAAACGCGCAGAGCCGTGGCTGAGTTTTGAGCATGAAGGCGAGCAGTATCGCCTGGACTGCGACTACATCGCCGGTTGTGACGGTTTTCACGGTGTGGCGCGTCAGTCGATTCCCGTTGAGGCGCTGAAAATCTTTGAGCGGGTCTATCCGTTTGGCTGGTTGGGCATCCTTGCCGACACCCCGCCGATCCATGATGAGCTGGTGTACGCCAAGCACGAGCGCGGTTTTGCCCTGTGCAGCATGCGCTCACCGACCCGCAGCCGTTATTACCTGCAAGTGCCGGCCGATGAATCGGTGCAGGACTGGTCCGATGAGCGCTTCTGGGACGAACTGAAAACCCGCTTGCCCACGGCACTCAGCGAGCAACTGATAACCGGCCCGTCGATTGAAAAAAGTATCGCGCCCCTGCGCAGCTTCGTGGTGGAGCCGATGCAGTACGGCCGCCTGTTTCTGCTCGGCGATGCCGCCCATATCGTGCCGCCCACCGGCGCCAAGGGCTTGAACCTGGCGGCCAGCGATGTCAGCACCTTGTTCAACATCCTGCTCAAGGTGTACCGCGAAGGCCGGGTGGAGTTGCTGGAAAAATACTCACAGATTTGCCTGCGGCGGATCTGGAAGGCCGAACGGTTTTCCTGGTGGATGACTTCGATGTTGCACCAATTTCCGGAGGCGGATGGCTTCAGCCAGCGCATCGCCCAGAGCGAACTGGAGTACTTCGTCGACTCCGAAGCCGGGCGTAAAACCATTGCAGAAAATTACGTCGGACTTCCTTACGAGGCTATCGAATAGCCAGCTATCTAGTACACTGACGAGCATTCCCGCGGGCCTCCTTTTCCCGTGGGCCCTTGCTCGCAGGTTCTGCCGTGACCAACCTCAATCAGCCCGCCACACCCGCCGTTCGCAGTGTCCTTGTCGCCTTGATGATGGCGATCTTTCTCGGGGCGCTGGACCAGACCATCGTCGCCGTGTCCATGCCGGCCATTTCTGCCCAGTTCCACGACGTCAACCTGCTGGCCTGGGTAATCTCGGGCTATATGGTGGCGATGACCGTGGCGGTGCCGATCTACGGCAAGCTCGGCGACCTGTACGGGCGCCGGCCGATGATGCTGATCGGCATGGGCCTGTTCACCGTTGCTTCGCTGTTTTGCGGCATGGCCCAGAGCATGGAGCAACTGGTGCTGGCGCGGATCCTCCAGGGCATCGGTGCCGGCGGGATGATTTCGGTCAGCCAGGCGATTATCGGCGACATCATCCCGCCCCGTGAGCGTGGGCGTTACCAGGGTTATTTCAGCAGCATGTACGCAGTGGCCAGCGTGGCCGGCCCGGTGTTGGGTGGCTACATGACCGAGTACCTGTCGTGGCGCTGGGTGTTCCTGATCAACCTGCCATTGGGCGCGGGCGCCTGGTGGGTGGCCCATCGCACGCTGGTGGGGCTGCCGGTGCCGCAGCGCAAGCCGGTGATCGACTACCTCGGCACCGTGCTGATGATCGTCGGCTTGACTGCGTTGTTGCTGGGCATCACCGAGATCGGCCAGGGCCATCATTGGCGTGACGATGAAGTGCTGGGGCTGCTGGCCTGTGCGCTGGTGGCATTGACGCTGTTTGTGTGGCACGAACGCCGGGCGCGGGAGCCGTTGTTGCCGATGCACCTGTTCGCCAACCGCAGCGCGGTGTTGTGCTGGTGCACGATTTTCTTTACCAGTTTCCAGGCGATTTCCCTCACGGTATTGATGCCGCTGCGTTACCAGACCGTTACCGGCTCGGGTGCCGACAGCGCTGCCTTGCACTTGTTGCCGCTGGCGATTGGCTTGCCGATGGGTGCGTATTTCGCCGGGCGCATGACGTCGGTGACCGGCCGCTATAAACCGATGATCCTGATTGGCGCCTTGCTGAGCCCGATCGCGATTCTGGGCATGGCCCTCAGTGCGCCCCAGGCTGTGGCGGTTACCAGTCTGTTCATGTTGCTCTGCGGGATTGCCGCAGGGATGCAGTTTCCGACTTCCCTGGTGGGTACGCAGAACTCGGTGGAGCAGCGGGACATCGGCGTGGCGACCAGCACCACCAATCTGTTTCGTTCCCTGGGTGGTGCGGTCGGGGTGGCGTGCATGTCGGCGCTGTTGTTGGCGTTGTTGCAGGACTCCAGCTTTGCGCACCTGGCCAGCGGGGCGCTGGTGGCGGAGGGGAGTTCGGGGAATGTGCTGCTGGATGGTTTGAATGCAGCGCCTGGCCCGGCGCAGGACGCGTTGCGGGGGGAGTTGCTGATCACGTTCCGGCATTTGCTGATGGTCAGTGCCGGGGTATCGTTGCTGGGCTTGGCGGCCGCGATTGCGATGCCTAACCGCGTGCTGCGGGGGCGGGAAGACAAGGCGAAATAGTTGGAGCAATGAAGATTGAATGTGGGAGCAAGCCCGCTCCCACATTCGGTCACATTTTGATGTTCTCGCGGATATTCCAGCCGTACTTGACGGCGCCGCCATCCTTGCCGCCGTCGGCCTTTTGCGGTTGATAGCCGACTTCGACCTTGGCGAAATTCAGGCCGATAACCTCGGTCAGTACATCCGCCGTTTGCGTTGCATCGGCTTGGTAGGAGGTGACCATGACTTCCTTCAAGGTGATCACCAGATACTCTACGGCGCTGTCGCCCCCTGCCTTGCGTGCTACCAGCCTGGCCTCGGGATAATGCTTGCCGGTGGAGCAGGCCATCATCAGGTTGGGCGAGGATTTATCCATGCGCTTGGTGATCATCAGGTTATCGATGTTGACCTTGCCGGCACCGCCACCACTGCCGGTATGCATGGACCCTGATTGGGACATGCCCCAGTTCCACTCGGTGATATCGATCTCGTCGCGATGGACCTGGTCCCTTGACTCTCCCTTGATGTCTCCCAGCTTCAAAAACATATCAGTTGCCATCGTCGTTCCCTCTCTTATGTTTCGCCGGTAGTGGCGGGGGGACGTACCTTTTCTTATTCGGATATTGCCCACAAGACCGTGGGACGTGATCAGGAAGTGCCTGTCTGGAAAAGAGGAGTTTTCTGACATTCTTCGAGGGGATTCAATCTTTACGCTCTGCGCTCTTTAAGACCAAGGAGTAAAGGGATGACTTCCAGCGTAATGAAAGACGGCTTTCCCAGTGCCCATCTCACTACCCGGCAGCGGGTGGAAAGCAGTATCGACGTGCGCCGCCTGTTTGCTGCCATCGACGCCGACCCCGCCATTGTCGGGGCCGGGGTGGTGTATCTCGATGGGAATTTACGGGCGGTTGTGTTGCGTGAGTTCCAGCCGATTTGCAGCATCGTGCCCAAGAAGGTGATTTTGCGCGAGGCACCGCGGTCTGTCGGGAGAGTGGAGTTTATTCGGCGGCTGGAGCATGAGCCGCGGGAATCGCAGGTGGTGTTTGAGTTGGTGAATATGGCGCTGGCCTGCACGGCGGCATGGATTAGTTGGAGGGTTGCGATGAGTGGCGCTTCACTGATTCCATTCAGTGGCGGTGCCTCGGGCGTGGTCGCTGCCATTGGTGTTTCAGCCGGGCTGGCAAGTGGTGCTCAATGCATTAACGGGTTCTTCCGAGTTCGTAACGAATTGGTTGATCCCGCCCGTAATGACTACTTGGATAGCGAAGAGTGGTATCAGAACGTAATGATCGGACTGGATTCTGTTTCATTACTGGGGGCAGGGGCCTCTTTGTTGACCACCGTCAGATTGGTGAACGTGGCCAAAACATCGACAGGTAAAACGCCGCGCCAGGTTCTCAAAGGGCTTAACCGTCAAGAACGCGCAAGGCTGACTACTGAGCTGCTGAGCGTTAAGCATCCCGAAATGACTCGCAGAATGATCAAGCTCAAGCAAATGACGGGAGGTATGCCCAAGCGGCATACACCCACTGAAATCAGGCGTGGCACGTTTATCCAGATGCAGGAGGCGTTGGGGGCTGGGCTCGGGATAGCCAGTAGCGCCTTGGCTGGAAATATCAGGATCATCGCAGTTGGACTCTATGAGGAGATGCCAGAGTGATTCTGTTGCTTTCCCTTCGTCCTTTTCTAGCGCGTTACCTTCCGGTCCTGATGGCAGGGATTTATGTAGCCTTTGTCGCAGGTACAGCAACCGTTTCGTTGGCTGGGAGCACTTATTTTCGGGCTGTGCCTTTAGAAACTGGCGCCTGGGTGGAGTTTGGAGTGTGTATGGCTTTGAGCGTGGTTATTACGCTCAGCAACTTCATGGTTTTATATGGGCGATCCAAGTGGGTGTGGGCTCTAGTGGTCTACTTTATTGTTTGTCTGTTGACGGCACTGCCGACAATTCAGTTCTCTCCCAATAAGTTCATTTACGCAGAAAGTCTATTTTGGCCGTTATTGGGCCTGCTGATACTTAACAGCAGGCGTCACCGGGAAATGCGTGGAAAGTTTATCGAGCTTCGCTACAGGCGAAAGCGGATAAGAAAAATACTATTCGGTCGGCAAAAGAAGCTCTCGGGCTAAAAAAACAGATCGCTACGCCGAGGCCTCAAGGACTGTAATACCCCACCGCCACCATGAAATGCCCAGCTTTACGCAAATACGCATGCTTGTTCTCGACCTTTCCGGTCACCGGGTTTTTCCAGCGGTACTTGTATTCCCCCTGATCCTGCTCCGCCATCACCGCCAGGATCGGCTCACCCACCGGCTTCCCGTCGGGATCCTTGATCTTGCTGAAATCCGTATTCACCAAGCGCGCAGTCGTGCCATGGGCCACATAGCGGTGGGTGTCGAGGTCAACCACAAACACATACAGGTCGTCCTGCAGAAAACCACCCTGCATGTCGTTGATCGCCTTGAGTGTCCCGACCGGGTCCTTCTCCAGCGCCTTGACCGCTTTATTGCGCAGGGCCCTGGCATGCTCCGGGGTCGCCCGTGGCAAGTAATAACCCACGGCCAGGATCCGCTGCCCGACGCGCTGGTAATACACGTGCTTGCGCTCGACCTTGCCGTCATTCCAGTTCTGCCACCGGTACTCGGCCTGCTGGATGCCACTGCCTTCCGGCACCGCCAGCGCGTCCTTGAACGACTTCTTCAGATCCGGCCCGAGCACCTCGGACACATTGCGCCCGATCAATGCCGAAGAGGGCCCGCCACTTGCCAGCAGCACGCCCTTGGTGTCGACCACGAATACGTAGCGGTCCTGGTCGACGAAATCACCCTGGCGGCTGAATGCCGCAAAGGCCTTGTCGCCATTGCTCTGGTAATACGCCAAGGCCCTTTCCAGCAGGGCCTTGGCGGCTTGGGCGTCCTCATCCTGAGTGGTCGCGGCGTGCGCCTGGCCAAGGCACAACAGCAATAGCCAGGTGGCTCGGAGCAGTCCTTTCATTACCCGTCCCTCGTTCTTGTTGGTGTGCCAAGAGCGTAGACGGTTTGCCGGCAAATCAGAACGGTTTGGTCGGCAGGTATTTACCGTCCAGGGTGATCACCGCGCGGGAACCGCCGTCCGGGTCTTCGACCTTCTTGATGTCCAGCTTGAAGTTGATGGCGCTGATGATGCCGTCGCCAAACTGCTCGTGCACCAGGGCCTTGAGGGTGGAACCGTAGACCTGCAGCATTTCATAGAAGCGGTACATGGTCGGGTCCGTCGGCACACCACCGGGGAAGCTGCCGCGCAGGGGCACGGTTTGCAGCAGGCGGCTGGCGTCCTGGTCGAGGCCGAGCTTGTCGCAGACCACGTCGGCAGCGTCTTTCGGCAACGGATGCTGGCCGAGCAGGGCAGCAGTGACGAACGCCAGGCTCAGGCCGGTGCCGTCGGTGAGGTCCTGCCACGACAGGTTCTTGCGCGCCTTGATGTCGATAACGGTGTCGGCCAGGGCCAGGCGTGGGGTTTGGGCAAATTGGGATTGCAGCATGGTGATTTCCTCTTGGGGTTTGATAGGTTTCAGGCGGCGTGGGCGCGGGTGTTCGGGTTGTCCAGCAGCGAGACGAAGCGCCCGCTGCGGCCGTCAAGGGCGTCGATGCCGCCGCTTTCGATGTCGTAGACCCAGCCGTGCAGGCTCAACCGGCCTTGTTCCAGGGCCAGTGCTACTGACGGGTGAGTCTTGAGATTGGCCAGTTGTGCGACCACGTTTTCCCGTACCAGTGAGTTCAACCGGTCGGCGTCTGATGCGTGAGTGCGGGCGGCGTTGATCACCTTGGCCGACTCGGCGTGGCGCAGCCAGTTGGCCACGGCAGGCAAGTGATCCAGGCATTTGCAGGTGGAAATCGCGGTCATGGCGCCGCAGTCGGAGTGGCCGCAGATCACGATGTCGCTGACGCCGAGAACGGCTACTGCGTATTCGACGGTGGCCGACACGCCGCCAGGCTCCGGCCCGTAGGACGGCACGATGTTGCCGGCGTTACGGATCACAAACAGGTCACCGGGTTCCTGCTGGGTCAGCAGTTCCGGGACTACGCGGCTGTCGGAACAGGACACGAACAGCGTGCCGGGGTTTTGCGTGGTGGCCAGGTGCTTGAACAGATCGCTTCGTTGGGTGAAGGCTTCACCCTGGAACTTGCGAAAGCCGTCGATGAGATCTTGCATGGTGGTTCTCCTTGCGTCGCTGATGGGGCAAGGATGGAAGTTTTCAGTTATAGCGTCCAAGACCGGCTTATTATGGTTTCTATAAGTCATGCCTATAGTTGGAGCGTCCTTCATGTTGCTGCGTCATATCCGCTACCTGTTGGCTGTTGCCGAGCACCGCAATTTCACCCGGGCGGCCGAGGCACTGCATGTGTCGCAGCCGACCTTGTCGCAGCAGATCAGGCAACTGGAAGACACCCTCGGCGCAGCGTTGCTGGATCGCTCCGGCAGAAGCGTCAGCCTCACCGACGCGGGTGAGGCCTATGTGCGGTTTGCGCGCCTGGCCTTGCAGGATTTGCAGGCCGGCACCCGGGCCATGCATGACGTGCAGGACCTGAGCCGCGGCAGCGTGCGCCTGGCCATGACACCGACATTTACTGCCTACCTGATCGGGCCGCTGCTGGCGCGGTTCAGCGGCTTGTATCCGGGAATAACCGTCAGCGTCGAGGAACTGACGCAGGACCGCATCGAGGCGGCGCTGACCGAGGATTTGCTGGATATCGGCATCGGTTTCACCGGCGAGCATTTGCCGGATATCGAGTGTGAAGGGGTGTTTGTCGAGGCGCTGAGCGTGGTGGTGAGTGACGGCCATCCGGGTATTGGCCAACAGTCGTGGCTTCAGCAGCCATGGGTGCTGTTGAACTCAGGCTTCGCCACTCGCCGCTATATCGATGAGTATTTTCGCAGCCAGGCGGCGAAGCCTCTGATCACCATGGAGGCCAATTCCATCAGCGCGATTATCGAAATCGTACGGAACACTCAGTTGGCGACCATCCTGCCCAGCGCGATTGCCCGGGTGCAGACAGGCTTGCAGGCGGTGCCGCTGAGCCCGCCGTTGCCGCAACGCACGGCCGCGCTGCTCAGTCGCAAGGGAGGTTATCGCAGCGCGGCGTGCCGGGCGTTTGTCGAACTGGTCAGGGCGCAGCCAGCCACTGGTTGATGATGCCGTCATACACACCGCTCACCGTGCTCAAGTGCAGCCATTGGTCCACGTAGCTCTTCCAGGCCACATCATCCCGAGGCAGCAAGAACGCCTTCTCGCTGTACTGCATGTAGCGTTCTGGATTGACCGCACACAGCCCCGGCTTGAGCTTCTGCTGGTAGCGGGCCTCGCTGGCGTCGGTGATCATCACGTCGGCCTTGTTGGCCAGCAGTTCTTCAAAAATCGTCACGTTGTCCGGGAACAGCGTCAGTTGCGCCTTGCCCAGATGTGCCCGCGCAAACACTTCATTGGTACCGCCCGCAGGCTCGATCACTCGCACCTGCGGCTGGTTGATCTGCTCCACGGTCTGATAGCGCTGCACGTCGGCGCAGCGCACCAGCGGGATCTTGCCGTCGACGCCCAATGGCTGGCTGAAAAACGCCTTCTTCTGCCGTTCCAGCGACACCGAAATACCGCCGAGGGCAATGTCACAGCGCTGGGCCAGGAAGTCCGGCATCAGGGTTTTCCAGGTGGTGGGCACCCATTTCACCTGCACCCCAAGGCTCTTGGCCAGGGACTGGGCCATGGCGATATCGATGCCTTCGTAGCTGCCGTCCGGGCGCAAATAGCTGTAGGGCTTGTAGTCGCCGGTGGTGCACACGCTCATTTCACCGCGCTGGAGCACTTCATCCAGGCGCGATACGGGGCTGTCGGCCAGGGCCTGGGTCGACAGGCCGGCCAGCAGGGAAAGGGTCAGCAAAGCTTTCATGCGGTCGGGTCCTTGGGCATGAGCAGGGCCGCCATTATTTGCAAATGTTTAGCCGTGGCACAACCAAACTCCGTCAAGACTGGATTTAACGGCTTAACCTTGCGTGTGAGGCTGCCCGGCATCTCTTTACTGTGATTCCCGCATGGACGGTTCCCCCGACACACACCCTGAGACATCGCCAGGCGCCAACGCGTCCAGCCGTCCGGACCGTCGTCGGATCACCGCTGATGCACTTCCCTCCGAACTCGCCTTCTGGGCGCTCTGGCACTGCCGCCACGCGCGCCCACCGGACATCGTTCTCACACGTTGATTTGCCCAACCGGATGCCCCGCGCATCTGCCTGGCAGCGCCCACGCGCCTGCCTGAAGCGAACGTATGAGAATGCCCATGAGCACGCCCTTTGCCACCCTGCACGAAGCCCAATCCTTTCTTGCCCAGAACCCGGATATCGAGATGTTCGAGCTGTTCATCCTCGACAACAACGGAGTGCCCCGGGGCAAGTTGTTGCACCGCGATGAGCTGTTGGCGGTCTACGAAAGTGGCCGGCCGCTGCCGAGTACCATCCTCGGCCTGACCATCAATGGCGACGACGTGGAGAACTCCGGGCTGGTCTGGGAAGTCGGCGATATCGACTGCCGCGCCTACCCGGTCAGCGGCAGTTTGCAGCGCATGCCGTGGCGCCTGATCCCGACGGCGGCGGTGCAGGTCAGCATGCACCCCACCGAAGGCATGCCCGCCACCGTGGCCGACCCGCGACACCTGCTGGCCAAGGTGATCGACGACCTCAAGGCCGATGGCTATTACCCGGTGATGGCGGCGGAGCTGGAGTTTTATCTGCTCGACCAGAAACCCGACAGCAACGGCCGCCCGCAACCAGCGCGGGATGTGGATGGTGGTCGCCCGCGCTCGACTCAGGTCTACGGCTTGCGGGAACTGGAGCAGATCGAACCTTTCCTCGCCGACCTCTACAGCGCCTGCAAACTCCAGGGCATACCGGCGCGCACGGCGATTTCCGAATACGCCCCGGGCCAGGTGGAAATCACCCTGGAGCACCGCAGTGATGCCCTGCAAGCCATGGACGAAGCAGTGCGTTACAAACGCCTGGTCAAGGGCGTGGCCCACAAGCACGGGATGACCGCATGCTTCATGGCCAAGCCTTTCGACGACCTGGCCGGCACCGGCATGCACATGCACGTCAGCCTGGCGGACCGCGACGGCAACAACCTGTTTGCCAGCGAAGCACCCGACGGCACGCCGCTGCTGCGCCATGCGGTGGGCGGCATGCTCAGCACCTTGCTCGACTCGTTGCTGATGTTCTGCCCGAACGCCAACTCTTACCGGCGCTTCCAGACCAACAGCTATGCGCCGCTGGCCGCCACCTGGGGCGTGGACAACCGCACGGTGACGTTGCGGGTGCCCGGCGGGCCGGCGTTTTCCCGGCATATCGAACACCGTATCTGCGGCGCCGACGCCAATCCCTACCTTGCGGCGGCGGCGATCCTGGCGGGTATTCACCGGGGCATCCGCGAACAGCGCGACCCCGGCGCGCCGGTGGAAGGCAACGGTTACGCCCAGGCCAAGGAGTTACTGCCCACCGATTGGCTGACCACCCTGCGCGCCCTAGAAGGCTCCTCCTGGGCCCGGGAAGCCTTTGGTGGTGAATTCCTCGGCGTGTACCTGGCGGTCAAGCGGGCCGAGTATCGCCAGTTCATGGGTGAAGTGGGGGAGCAGGACTGGCGCTGGTATTTGCACCAGGCCTGAAGATGAAGCCTTGATCACAGACAGTTAACCGACAGGCTGTGCGCCGGATACTGGCCCTGCATGCGCGGTAAACAATCCTTCGACCTTTTTTTCACGAGACGGTGGTTAAGCTGCGAATGTCTGATCCATTAACTGAGTCGTGTGATGCCGTCGCAACTGCCGTCTTCCATCGAGATTGAATTTGCCGAACGTGCAGGCCAGGAGCATGCCCGGGTCTGTGCTGACACGCGCCCGCCCAAGTTGCTGCGGCGCCTGGCGCTGTGGCGTGATGAGCGACTGGTACGCCGTGCGCTGAAAATCGCCGGCGAACCGGGGCTGATCCTCGACCTGGCGTGCGGCTCGGGGCGCTTCTGGCCGGTGCTGGCCGAGCACAGCAACCGGGTGATCCTCGCGTCCGACAACTCCCAGGACATGCTCGACCACGCGCGCACCCACCATGCGCCGGGCTTGCTCAAGCGGATCAAGACCTTCCAGGGCTCGGCCTTTTCCATCGGCCTGTCGGCCAACGCGGTGGACTGCATTTTTTGCCTGGAGTTGTTTCGTCATGTGCCGACGGCAGAAGGGCGCCTGGCGCTGCTCGGGGAGTTTCACCGGGTGAGCCGCGACACGGTGATCGTCTCGGTCAACAGCGACAGCGGCTACCGCGCTGCGCAGCCGGCCCTGGCGGCGGTTGCCAGCCATCGGTTACAGGTGGAGGCGGAGTTTCGCCAGGCCGGTTTCAAGGTCCTCAACCAACAGGAATTCATGCCCGGCTCAGCCATGTGGCGGGTCTACGTCCTGCGTAAGAGAGGATAAGTCCCGCCTGTCGGACTATTCTTCAGAGCCTATAGGAGTTTTCATGGTCGCAGGTGCACTGCGAATGCTCGCAACTCCCTTTCGCGATATATACTGCGCGCCATTCTTCAAGGGAGAGCCGTGTGGCCATCGATATTCACTGGATCTGCGACAACGATAGCCTCGGCCAGCATTGCGCCGAATGGCAGCAGTTGCCATTCGTCGCCCTCGACACCGAATTCATGCGGGTCGACACCTTTTATCCCATTGCCGGGCTGATCCAGATTGGTGATGGCGTTCGCGCTTACCTGATCGACCCCCTGACCATCGACAACTGGCAACCCTTGGCCGCCTTGCTGGAAAACCCAGGCGTGATCAAGGTGGTGCACGCCTGCAGCGAAGACCTGGAAGTGTTGCTGCGCCTGACCGGCAGCCTGCCGGTGCCGTTGTTCGACACGCAACTGGCGGCGGCCTACCTCAACCACGGTTTTTCCATGGGCTATTCGCGCTTGGTGCAAGCCGTGCTCGATATCGAGCTGCCCAAGGGCGAGACCCGCTCGGACTGGCTGCAGCGGCCATTGTCCGAGACGCAAGTCAGCTACGCCGCCGAAGACGCGGTGCACCTGGCGGAAGTCTACATACGCCTGCGCCCGAAACTTTCCGACGACAAATACGCCTGGGTCCTGGAAGACGGTGCCGAGTTGGTGGCCAACCTGCGCCGCGAAGTCGACCCGTACGAGGTCTATCGCGACGCCAAGCTGGCCTGGAAACTGTCCCGTGCCCAGCTCGCCGTATTGCGTGAACTGTGCGCCTGGCGCGAGCAGCAGGCCCGTGCCCGCGACCTGCCGCGCAACCGGATCATTCGTGAACACTCGTTATGGCCCCTGGCCAAATCCCAGCCGGATAACCTCGCCGCGCTGGGCAAGATCGAAGACATGCACCCGCGCACCGTGCGCCAGGATGGCGAGTTCCTCCTGGGCCTGATCAAGCGTGCCGGCAGCGTCTCCATGGACCAATGGCCGCCGGCAGTTGCCGAGCCATTGCCGGTGGACGCCGCCACGCTGATCAAGCAACTGCGCGCCCTGGGCCAGGCCGAGGCTGAGCGCCTGGACATGGCGCCGGAACTGATGCTGCGCAAGAAAACCCTCGAAGCCCTGGTCAAGAGCGGCTACCCCGAGGGGCCTTACAAATTGCCAGATTCGCTGCGTGGCTGGCGCCGCGAATTGATGGGCCAGGCGCTGCTGGACAGCCTGGCCACTGCCGGAGAACAGCCTTGAAACGTATTTGCTCCATCTATCGCAGCCTCAAACGCAACGAGATGTACCTCTACGTGCTGAAAAGCGATGCACTGGAGCGCGTGCCGGAAAGCCTGCTGGCCGCCTTCGGCAAGCCGCACCACGCCTTTGACCTGGTGTTGAGCCCGGAGCGCAAGCTGTCCCGCGAGGACATCACCGTGGTCCTGGACAACCTCGAGAAGCAGGGCTACCACCTGCAGATGCCGCCGGCCGAGGACGAGTACATCGAACACTTGCCCGAAGAGCTGCTGCGACGTAATGACCCGATGTGATCGGTCAGTGCCCCGTCCGGGGCACATTCATCAATGGAATTCAATTTTTGGCGGTGGCCGCAACGGACAGTGAATTGGGCCGGCGGCCGCCTGCAGTGTTTTTGAAAGGTTTGAACCATGCGCGTTCTGATTGCTGAACACGATCACCCGCTGTACGCCCGACTGCTGCGCGAAGCGGCGCCGGACCTTGAGGTCATGACCAGCGGCGACTCCGCTGAATTGTCGCGCCTGGCGGCCGATTGCCCGGTGTGGCTGGGCCAACCGGACCTGCTGGCCACCTTGTTGCGCCAGGGCCACCAGCCACAATGGCTGCAATCCACCTGGGCTGGCATCACGCCATTGTTGGCTGAAGGCCTGCCGCGGGATTACCGCCTGACCCGCGCCGTGGGCATTTTTGGCCAGGTGATGGCTGAATACGTGCTCACCTACATGCTTGGCCATGAGCGAGAAGTACTGGCGCGGCTGGTCAGCCAGGTCGAGCGCAAGTGGGACAACCGCATGGGCCAGAGCCTGGCGGGGCGCAAGGTGCTGATCGTCGGCACCGGTGATATCGGCCGTAGCGTTGCGCAGTTTTTGCAGCCGTTTGGCGTTGAGCTGTATGGCATCGCCAGTGAAGCCCGCGAACAGGCGCCGTTTATCGAAGTGGCCGGGCTCGACGAGTTGCCGCGCCTGGTGGGCGAGGTGGACTACGTGGTCAACCTGCTGCCTAACACGCCCAATACCCATGACTTGTATGATGCGGCGCTGTTCAAGCAATTCAAGCCGACCGGGTTGTTTATCAACGTCGGGCGCGGGGTGGCAGTGGTGGATGCGGACCTGGTGGAAGCCTTGAAGGAAGGGCATCTGGCGGGCGCGGTGATCGACGTTTGCCGTCAGGAGCCGTTGCCACAGCGCCATCCGTTCTGGACCGCCTGGGGTTTGCTGCTGACCGGTCACAGCTCGGCGCCGACCTCACCGGGGATGATGGTGCAGTTGTTTGTCGAAAATTTACGGGCGTACCAGGCAAACGAAGTGTTGCGCGGCGAAGTGAGTTTCGAGCGCGGCTACTGAAAATACGAGGCTTGGCGAGCAGTTCCGGGTTCTCTGGAGCGGCTCGGCAGGGCCTGATGACTGGCCCTGACAAATCTCTGTAAACACTCCTGCAATTCTCCCCTGGCAGTGCCTATGTGAGGCTTGGACCCTTCTTTCCAATGGAACTGGTCCGATGTTGAATTTTCATACTGGCGCTGCACCTGCCCGCGTTATTCCGTTACTGCCCACTGATCGTGCAACGGTGTCGGCCGCAAACATGCCCTTGACGCAGGATGCCCCGGTGGTCAGCGCACATTCCGGCTTCAAGGCCCTTGAGCATCCCCTGGGCAATTTCGGTGGCGCTTTGTCCTGGCCGGTCCCGATGCATGCCGATGATCAGCGCAAGGCTCTCGCCGCCGCGTTGCGCCATGGCAGCCAGAACCCGAACCCGCCACAGATCGGCGCAAGCCTCGGGGTGCTGGAGTATCTGCACCGCAATCAACCGCCACTCGATGACCCGGCCAGCACCCTGGAAGCCCTAGTTAACTCCGCACGCGGGCGGGCGCTGGGCCAGGTAATTCAAACCGAACTGAATGGCCTCGCCACCGATACCAGTGTGAATGAATACACACTGGCCGCCATCAATCTGACGCTGGACCCGGAATCCATCGCCCAGCCCCTGCGAAACCGGGTGGCAGGATTCAACCTGGCGCACCCGGACCACTGGGGCAAGCCGGCTTCGGCGGTGCTGGCGGCCTTGAGCGAGCACCTGAGCAGCAACGGCAAGACCAGCCCGGCAATGGCCGCGACCGGCGCTTACCTGCTGCTGGCCAGAAAGGCCCCGGTGTTTCTGATCAAGGACATCCCCGACAGCGTTACCTACGGCAGCCCCGCCTGGGTCAGCCTGGCCATCGCGGCGGCGACCATTGAAGCCAAGGCGCCGGGGAAGGTGCCGAACATGACCTTCGCCCAAGTGATGTCGGCCGCTGAAAGTGCTGGCCTGGATGATCGTGCGGTGACCGAGCAGGCCCAAGTGGCGGCGCTGATTGACTGGGGCGTGGTCAACGGGATTGTCCCGGGAAAAGCCGATGATCACTACAGCCTTGATGAAGTGGAGCGTGCAAGGACTGCGTTCAATCAGCAGCAAAAGGAACGGATAGTCGCCTCGCGGTTATTGGAGGTAGAAATCCCGAGTCGCCAAGACATTGCATTGGCCAAGCTCAAAGAGCAGTTTGGGAACGATCTGCCATTTGAAGAAAAACTCCTGAAAGTCGATGATCCACGGCAGCCGGGCATCGAGCCGCTTTACAACCCAAACCGCGCACCCGCCGGGCTTTATTCGATCCTGGATATCGCCATGATGGAACTGAATGGCTACCGCTGGAAAACCAGCGACCGGCGCATTCCTGTTGCGGCGATAAATGCTCCGCTGAAACCGGAGGTGAATAAAACCTTCGACGCACAGTTCAGCGAGGCCATCGACTCACGCAAGCAAGGGATTGCGACCACCATCAAACACATGGTGGCCAAGCTTCCGTTGGCCGACAGGCGAAAGCTTGAACAGGGCCAGCTTGAGTTCTTTCAAAAAAAGACCTACGCACTGGGGACGGATTTCACGTCTAAAACCCTGCATCACACCGATGAAAGCCTGCTGCTGAAAGCCTCGGGTGCCAACGGTGTTGTCGTTTATAAAATCGATCTGAAAAATGCAGAGATAACCACGGTACCCACCTCAGTGTTGACGGAGCAGATACCGCGTAATGCCAACAAGACTTACAAGACAGAAACCTTTACGCCGACCAAGGCCGGTACTTCGGACCTGGGTCGAGGGCAGCCGCAGGGTTCATTGCCACCGTCAAGCTTTACCACGGCGCGTACCAAGGCCATTGCCGATGTATTTGTCGAGCACCTGAATATCGACAACCAGGACGTGGTGAAGCAGGCCAAGGGAATCACTCCCCTGGACCGACAAAGGGAACAGGAGTGGAAGGTTACGAATTTCTTTCTGGACCTGGTTCCGCTTCGGTCCGCCATCGTCAATTTTCAGAACGGTAACTATGTCGACGGCGCAATGGACCTGGCCATGGATGCCTTTGGTTTCCTCACTGCCGGGGCGGGGGTTGCGGGGAAAGTGGCGAAGGCCGGAACCCGGCTTGCCGGCACGGCTGCCAAGGCGGCTAAGGTATCGAGGATTATTGGCACCACGCTTGTCCGCGAATTCAATCCGCTCAATGGCCTGGACGATCTGGTGCTGGGGGGCGCCCGGCTGATACGCCGGGGCGGCGCAGCGACGATGGAGGGCACTGAGCTAGGCAATCGACTGCTGACTGAATTCAAGGTGCCTGAATCGAAAATCGCCGGGCTTTCACGTAACAGCCAGGGGCTCTATGTGGCCGCAGACGGGCACGTGTCGCATATACGCCATACCGACAGTACCGGCCAAAGCGCCGTCTATGAGGTGCGGGAGGCGACCCGAACCGCCGACGGCGTGGTCCAGGCGCGGATTTATCACAACAACCGGCAGACGCCGGTGTTGGTCCAGCATGTTCAGGGTGATCAGTGGCAACGATTTGGCGCCCGGGGTGGTAGCCCGCAGTCGGTCGCCTCTGACCTTGGGCCTGAAATTGGCCGGGGCGGTGAGGGCGTGGTCTACGAAAGCCTGGATGGCAAAAGCGTCTATAAAGACTTCAACACTACAAACGCCACGCGCATTCCCGATTATGTAACGCAGGAGCGGGACTGCCTGAATAAATATTATGGCGAGGGTTTCGCGACGGCAGTCGTCGAGAACGGCCGGGCTTATATCAAGATGGGCAAACTGGATGGGGTCAACCTGGCCACGGTCGAACGGCGCAGCTTGACGCCAGAGGCACGAACCTGGCTGGATGACGCATTGAAGGGGATGGAGGAAAAGGGCATACGCCATCAGGACTTGCAGCTTAAGAACTTTCTGTATTCCGCGGCGGATAAAAGAGTTTACCCGGTGGATATCCAGTCGTTGTCCCTTGAAGACATGGTGCCCGGTGATGGTCTGTATGAGTGGGAGATGAAGACGTACAACAGTAGAAAGAAAGAGTTGCTCAGGGACTTCGGTTTGCTTGTCAGGTAGCGGGGTGTTTGCGAGTTACCGGCGTCTGTCCAGGACCCGGTAACTCCCAGGCTCTGCCTAGAGGCTGAAATCGCCTTCGGCCACCAACTCGCTCAACGGCTTGCGCGGGCTCGGAGTTTCCCGGGCTTGCAGGTAATCAGCCAGGGTCGACTTGTCTCCCAGCTTGCCGATCGCCACGGCCGCGTGCAGGGCGTAGCCTTCGGGGATCTTCAGCTCCTTGCGGGTCAGCTCCTGGTCGAAACCGGCCATGCCGTGGGTGTGCCAGCCGCTGAGGCTGGCTTGCAATGCCAGGTGACCCCAGGCGGAACCCGTGTCAAAGGTGTGCCACAGGGCCGGGGTTTCTTCGGCGGCGCCGGGCACCTGGAAGTCGGTCTTCGATGCCACGATCACCAGGGCCGACGCATGCTGCGCCCAGCCACGGTTGAATTCGTTCAGCAGGCCCAGGAAGCGCTCCCAGTTCGGCGTGTCACGGCGTGCGTAGAGAAAACGCCACGGCTGCGAGTTGTAGGCCGACGGCGACCAGCGGGCCGCTTCGAAGAAGCTCAACAGGGTGTCCACCGGAATGCTCTCGCCGGTGAAGGCGCGCGGCGACCAGCGGTCGGTGAATTGTGGGTGGATCGGGTAGTCGGCGACGCGTGGGTTGCTGCTCATTGGGCTGATCCTGATGAAAAAACCGGGGCTCAAAGCTACTGCGCCGCCGGGTGGCTGACAAGTCTTGTTCTACCGACAGTCGTAAGCGCTTGGCCCCGGCGGCCATGGGCACTAGACTGGCGGCCTTTTAACATACCGATATTGATGTAGAGCCATGGCCGCCAAAGTCGAACCTTTCTGGATCCGTAAAACCCTCGAACAACTCGACCAGGATGAGTGGGAGTCGTTGTGCGACGGCTGCGGCCTGTGCTGCTTGCAAAAGCTCGAGGATGAAGACGACAACAGCGTCTATTACACGCGCATCGCCTGCAAACTGCTCGACCTCAAAACCTGCCAGTGCACCGATTACCCCAACCGTCGGGACTCGGTGCCCGATTGCATCCAGCTCACCCCGGGCCAGGCCGACCAGTTCAAATGGCTGCCGCCTACCTGCGGCTACCGGCTGGTCAGCGAGCGCAAGGACTTGCCGCTGTGGCACCACCTGGTGTGCGGCGATCGCGACGCGGTGCACCACGAACGCATTTCCCAGTCCGGGCGCATGCTGGCCGAAGGCAGCGTGCCCGAGGATGACTGGGAGGATTACCTGATTTTTCGCGCAGGTTGAGAAGGAGTGTGTATGACGGTTGGAGCCAGGCTGGCGGCAAGCCTGCTGTTGTTGGCATTGAGTACGTCGGCGTGGGCGAAGAAAGTCGACCTGGACTATCACGTCAAGCTGTTGCCCCAAAGTGATCAGGCTGAAGTACGCCTGAGCCTGTCCCAGGGCTCGGCGGTGCGCAGCCTCAACTTCGACCTGGGCCGCGACGGTGACTACAGCGACTTCAAGGCCGATGGCCAGTGGCAAGTGCTGCCGGGCAATACGCCGGGTGACAGCCGTGGCCTGTGGCAACCCAGCGCCGACAAGGCCAGCCTGACCTACCGCGTACGCCTGAGCCATGCGCGCAAGAAGGGCGTCTACGAAGCCCGCATGACCCCGAGCTGGGCGCTGTTTCGCGGTGAGGACCTGGTGCCCGCTGCGCGTCTCGACCAGCAGGACGGCATTGAGCTGGTGTCACGCCTGGTGTTTGAACTGCCCACCGGCTGGAAAAGCGTCGAGACGGCCTGGCCGCGCGTCGGCAAGAATAAATTCCGCATCGACAACGTGTCCCGCCTGTTTGACCGGCCCACTGGCTGGATGCTCGCCGGCAACCTGGGCAGCCGCAGGATGCGCCTGGGCGAGACTGAAATCACCGTGGCGTCACCCAAGGGGCAGGGCATGCACCGCATGGACGTGCTGACCTTGCTGACGTTTGTCTGGCCTCAAATGCAAGCGGCCTTCCCGCGGCATCCGGCGAAACTGTTGGTGGTGGGCGCCAGTGATCCGATGCGTCGCGGTGCGTTCTCGGCGCGGGATTCGATCTACCTCAACAGCCGCACGCCGCTGGTCAGCGAAAACGGCAGCAGCCCGTTGCTCCGTGAAGTGGTGCAGGCCATCGGTCGCTTCAACGACCATCAGGGCAGCGACTGGATCAGCGAGGGCTTGGCGCAGTATTACGCCATTGAATTGATGCGTCGTGCCGGCGGGATCAGTGACGATCGTTACGCCGCTATCCAGGCCAAGCTGGCCCAGGAAGGCAAGGACGTGACCAGCCTGCGGGTCGAACACGCCAACAGCGCGACGGTGGCACGGGCGGTGGTGTTGTTGCAGGAGCTGGACCGCGAGATTCGTGTGAAAACCCACAACAAACGTTCGCTGGATGACCTGACCCAGGCGGTGATGCGCATGAACAGCATCAGCACGAAGGAGTTTGTGCAGCTGGGGGAGAGCATTATCGGGGAGTCGTCGGTGGTGCTCGACAGCAAGCTGCTGCGCTGATCCCTGCAGGAGCCCGGCTTGCCGGCGATGAGGCCCTTGAGGACGCCATCGCCGGCAAGCCGGGCTCCTACAGGATCGGGTTCAACCTGTGGTTTTGCTGGCGTTCTCTGCCGCCACTTCAGCCTTGGTCTTGAGGTTTTTCAGTTCCTCACCAGCGCGTTCAATCTTGGTCCGTACGGTATTCATTTCCTGACGGCTGCGTTCCAGCAACTCTTTCGCCGAGCTGTGCCCGCTGATCCCGCGCGCCAGCGCCACGCCGCCAATCGCCACCTGAATCAAACCGAAAAAGCCACCACGGCGCAGGCCTTTGCCCATCATCACCACGCCACCGGCCAGGGAGCCGATGCGTTCCCAGCCCTGGACGTTTTGCGTGGGTTGAGGCTCGAACGGCGTGGACCGGATAACGGGTCGCAGGGTTTTGCTGTCGCTCATGATCTGTCTCCAACAAGGGCTTAGTGATATGCAGCTGACTGCGCACAGGCCGTGGATGTTCCCAAAAAATCAGTACTTGGGACCCGAGCGGGTGTTGTTGCCCTTGGCCAGGCGGTCGTAAAGCACCACGTTGACGGTGGCAGCGAGGTTCATGCAACCGGTGGTCGGGATGTAGATCACGTCTTCACACCAGTCGCGAATCTCCTTGTCCAGGGAGCCGTCTTCCGGTCCGAAGATATACAGCGCGCGGTCCGGGTGGGTGTACTCGGGGAGAGGGCGGGCGCCTTCAACCAGCTCGACGGCGACCGGGATGCAGCCCAGGGGCAGGATCTTTTTCAGGTCGTCGATGCCGATCAGCGGAATGTCGTGGTGGACCTTCTTGGTGTCGGTAATAAAGTCCCGGGCCCGCTCGTAGCGCTTGCCGGTGTAGAACACCGAGGCCACGCCGTAGCAGCCGGCGGCGCGCATCACCGAGCCGACGTTTTCGGGGGATTTGGGGTTATACAGACCGATGCAGCTGTAGCGTTTATTGCCCACGGGAGAGGGTGCCTTCGAGAAAAACGGCGATTATACGGGGATTGCTCGAAAGGCGGTCAGTTTGAACCGCATGGGGTGCAACACTGTGGCGAGGGAGCTTGCTGTGGCGAGGGAGCTTGCTCCCGCTGGGCTGCGTAGCGGCCCCAAGATTTTTGGGAGCGCTTCGCACTCCAGCGGGAGCAAGCTCCCTCGCCACAGCAAGCCTCCTCCCACAGCAAGTCGTTCATCACATTGCTTCAGTCGTCCTTCTTCATCAACCCGGCCAACGCCGCAAACGGGTTGTGCGTCGCTTTGGCAATCGTCGGGCTGCTGGTGGAGCCTTCGCCGAAATACTGCTGGTCGGTATACCGCGAGTGCTCGTTGTCGTGGCAATACAGGCACAGCAACTCCCAGTTGGAGCCGTCCTGGGGGTTGTCGTCATGGTTGTGGTTGCGGTGGTGCACGGTCAGTTCGCTCAGGCGCTTGCCGGCGAATTCACGGGCGCAGCGGCCGCACACATGGGGGTACATCTTCAGGGCTTTGTCGCGGTAGCCCATTTCCCGGTCGCGCTGGGCATCGGCGAGGATGCGGTCCAGCTTGGCGGTGTGGGAGGGCGGGTTGGTCGAGCTCATCATGGCTCCTGTCTTTTAGTGGATCACGGATAGCGTTGATTCTAGCTGCTTGCGGGCCAATAAACCTCCGGCTTTTTCAGCCGCAGGGCATGCCGGTGAGGAGTGTCAGAATTCAATCGAGGTGGTGCGCAACCGCTAGCCTTTCAGTTTTTCGGCAATCCAGATGGTATGCCGCGTGCCCTTGTTGCCATGGGCAAACACCTGCACTTCCTCGGCCTTGAAGCCGGCCTTGCGCAGCTTGTCGCTGAACTGCTTGTCGGCGCTGGCCGACCACACCGCCAGCACGCCCTTGGGCCGCAGGGCCTTGGCGCAGGCGCTGAGGCCACCGGCGGAATACAGCCAACTGTTGGCTTTTTGGGTCAGACCTTCGGGGCCGTTGTCGACGTCCAGCATGATCGCGTCAAACCCCTGGGGCTCGGCCTGCAACACCTTGGCCACGTCTTCCAGGCGGATTACTGTGCGCGGGTCCAACAGCGGGCGGCCGGACTTTTCCCCCAGCGGCCCACGGTTCCACTCCACCACGCCGGGCACCAGCTCGGCGACCACCACTTCAGCGGTCTTGCCCAAGTGCTTGAGCGCCGCCGCCAGGGTAAAGCCCATGCCCAGGCCGCCAATCAATACCCGGGAACCGGGCCGGCCGGCGACCTTGCGGCACGGAATCTCCGCCAGCGCGTCTTCGGAACCGTGCATGCGCGTGTTCATCAACTGGCCACCGTCACCGCCCTGAATCTTGATGACAAAATCCTCACCGTATTCGAACAGGCACAAGGCACCGCCGTTGTCGGGGATCGGAGTGGTGTCCAGCAGAACGAAACGTTTCATGGAAATCTCATTGGGAAGGGCATTCTTGCGCGGTTGGGAGTAGCCTTACGACTTTACGGTCAGGCCATGGAGCCATCGATGAAGTGCAGCATTCTAACGGTCATTGTATGGGGCGCGCTCACCCTTAGCGGTGCGGCCGGGGCCCAGGAGTCGCAAACCGTGCCGATTACGCCCGCACCCGCTGCGGGTTCGCCGGGTACTGCAACGCCCACACCTTACCCGCAAGTCACGCCACCGGCGACGCCCAAGACCTCCGGCGGCGGTGAACCGATGCTGGCGCCTATCGTGTTGCCGACGCCGCCGAAGGACCAGACGATCCCCGTCTTGCAGCAGAACGACATCAAGCCCAAGTCCCCGGGCGGTTAAAACTGCTGGGACAGCAATTGCCCGTCCGCCATGCGCAGGCGTTTGGACAGGGCGATCGCAATCGCACGGATGATCTTGGCCGCGATTTTCGGCGCGTCGTTGAGCATTTTTTCCAGGGAATCCTTGCCCAGGTTCAACAGCACGCAATCGCTGGCCGCCACACAGCTGGCGGAACGGCGCTCGCCATCGAGTACCGCCATCTCGCCAAAGGCACGCCCGCTGCGCAAGGTGGCGATGGTCAGCCGCTGGCCTTCATGGTTGGTCTTCTGCACCGCCACCTGGCCGCTGTGAATGATGCACATGAACGTGCCGGCGTCGCCCTCGAGGAAAATCACCTCATCGCGGGCGATGCTGCTGATGTTGAAATAGCCCGCCGCCACATGGAAGTCTTCCGGCAGCAACGGGTCGAACAGGCCGCAATCCATCAGCATGTCGCGGATTTCGTTATTGAGTAAGGTCGGTTCTGGCATGAGGCTTACAGTCTTTGTCCATAAATCGTGCAGGGCGCGCGCCCGGCGGTCAGGTGTTCAGACCCGCCCGCCGAGCGGAGTTCCTTAAATCAGCCCCAGCGCCTTGAAAACAAATGCATATTCGAGTGCTACGTCACGTAATCCCTGGTAACGACCACTCATGCCGCCATGACCGGCGCCCAGCTCGGTCTTGAGCAGCAGCAGGTTTTCGTCGGTCTTGGTGTCTCGCAGCTTGGCCACCCACTTGGCAGCTTCCCAATACTGCACGCGGCTGTCGTTGTAGCCGGCGATCACCAGCGTGGCCGGGTAGGCCTGGGCGCTGACGTTTTCGTACGGTGCATAGGCCTTGATTCGCTCATACACCTCGGGCTCTTCAGGGTTGCCCCATTCGTCGTACTCGGTGATGGTCAGCGGCAGCTCCGGGTCGAGCATGGTGTTGAGCACGTCGACGAACGGCACTTCGGCAATCGCCGCCTGGAACAGCTCCGGGCGTTGATTGAGCACCGCGCCGATCAACAGGCCGCCGGCGCTGCCGCCGCTGATGGCCAGTTGCTTGGAGGTGGTCAGGCCCTGGGCGATCAGGTGTTCGGCGCAGGCGATAAAGTCGCTGAAGGTGTTTTGCTTGTGCTCCTGCTTGCCGGCGCGGTACCAGGCTTCACCCAGCTCGCCGCCGCCGCGGACATGGGCAATGGCGAAGGCCACGCCACGGTCCAGCAAACTCAGGCGCGCGTGGGAGAACCACGGGTCGAGGCTATGGCCATAGGCGCCGTAGCCGTACAGGTAAAGCGGGGTCGGCTTGCCCAACTGGTCGCGGCGGACCACCAGGCTGATCGGCACCTGGGTGCCATCGGCCGAGGTCGCCCACAACCGCTGGCTGACGTAGTCGTCGGCATTGAACACCCCCAGCACCGGGGTTTCCTTGAGCACCTGCTGGGCGCCGCTGGCCAGTTCCAGCTGGCGAACCTGGGCCGGGCGGTTCAGCGCTTCATAGCGCAGGCGAATCTTGTCGCTGACAAATTCCAGGCTGTTTTGCACATAGAGGCTGTAGGCCGCGTCCGGGAGTTCCACCCGATAAGGCGCTTGGCCTTGCGGGTGCACTTCGATGATCGGCAGGCCGCCGATGCGCAAGCTCAGGGTCATGGCTCGGGCATTGAGGCTCACGCCATCGAGCATCACCGCGTCGTCGTGGGGGATCAGGTTCTGCCAGTCGTCCTGGGTCGGCACGCTGCCGGTGTCGGCGGCCTGGAACAGCGCGAAGTTGATGCCGTCGCGGTTGCTGCGGATAAACCAGGCCCACTGGTCGTCCAGCTTGCCGTGGTCCACGTCATATTCATGGCCTTCGACCCGTGGCGCCATGCAGGTAAACGCCTGCTGCGGCTGCTCGGCGTCCAGGGTCCAGATCTCGCTGGTGGTCTTGCTGCCCAGGGCCAGCAGCAACTGGCGCTCGGAGCTTGAGCGGTAGCAGTGCAGGAAGAAACGACCGTCGGGCTCGTGGAACACTTCTTCGGCGGCGGTGCCGTCCAGGCGATAGCGATACAGCTTGTGCGGGCGGTGGGTGTCGTCCAGTTCGCTGAAGAACAGGGTCAAGCTGTCGTTGGCCCAGGTCATGCTGCCGTCGCAGTCTTCGAACTCCAGTTCGCTGACCTTGCCGGTGGCCAATTCCTTCACGTAGAGGGTGTAAATCTCTTCACCGCTGGTGTCCAGGCTGTAGGCCAGGCGCTGGTGGTCGGGGCTGATGCTGAATGCGCCGAGGGAGAAAAAGCCGCCGTTGGCCAGTTCGTTCGGGTCCAGCAGCAACTCTTCCGCGCTTTCGTCGACCTGTTGGCTGTCATCGGCCGGGCGCGGGCAGCGGTAATGGCGGGCGTACTCGTCGCCGGCGGTGGTGCGGGTGTAATACAGGTACGGGCCCCAGGGGGAGGGCAGCGACAGGTCGGTTTCGAGGATGCGGCCCTTGATCTCCTCGAACAGGGTTTCGCGCAGGGCCTGCTGGTCGGACAATTCTGCTTCTTGCCAGGCATTTTCCGCCTTGAGGTAATCGAGCACCTCGGTGCTGTCGCGCTCTTGCAGCCAGGCGTACGGGTCGGTGCCCAGGGCCTTGCGGGCGATCGGGGCGGCAGTGATGTGGGTCGATGGGGGCATGGATCACTCTCTGTCTGGCGGTTGGCCGACGGCATTGCAGCCTCGGCACTGAAAAGCCGTTATCATAGCGGCCTGTTTGCCTACCTTGCCATGGACACCATGACCGAGAACGACTATCTGATCGCTTGGGGCCTCTACGCCTTCGCAGCCCTGGGTTGCCTGTTGGTGTGGTTTGCCATGACCCGCTGGATGTGGCGCTGGCTGCGCGAGCCGTTGCGGCTGCTGATGGCGGTGCTGCTGTTCAGTCCGACCATTGTCGACCCGGTGAAGACCCAGTTTGCCCCGGCCGTGGCCATCACCGCCCTGGACCTGGTGCTCAAGGTCGGCAACAACGCCTGGCGGGCGATTTCCGATTTGTTCATGTATTCCATGATCGCGTTCGGTGTGTACCTGGTGTTTGTGCTGATCCGCTGGCCCATCGAACGTGCCGCCAAGGCTCGCCGTGAGCACAAAGCGGCAGCCGCCGCGGCTGCGGCGGCTGAGCCGGAGGACGACGAACCCTTCGCCGATGAACGCTATGGTCGTCCGGCACCTGTCGGCGGCATGCGGGTCGAACCGCGCCTTTAACGTCGTACGCTCAGCAATCGAGAAGCCTGGCATGTGTGAATTATTGGGCATGAGTGCCAACGTACCGACCGATATCGTGTTCAGCTTTACCGGGCTGATGCAGCGTGGCGGACGTACCGGTCCCCACCGCGACGGTTGGGGCATCGCCTTCTACGAGGGCCGCGGCCTGCGGTTGTTCCAGGACCCGGCGGCCAGCAGCGAATCGGAAGTCGCGCTGCTGGTGCAGCGTTATCCCATCAAGAGTGAAGTGGTGATCGGCCATATCCGCCAGGCCAATGTGGGCAAGGTGTGCCTGTCCAATACCCACCCGTTCGTGCGTGAACTGTGGGGCCGCAACTGGTGTTTCGCCCATAACGGCCAACTGGCGGACTTCAATCCCCGCGCCACGTTCTACCGCCCGGTGGGCGATACCGACAGCGAAGCGGCGTTCTGCGATTTGCTCAACCGTGTACGTGAAGCCTTCCCGGAGCCGGTGGACATCGAACAGGTGCTGCCGGACCTGATTGCCGCCTGCAGCGAATACCGCAGCAAAGGCGTGTTCAACTGCCTGCTGAGCGACGGCGACTGGCTGTTCTGCTATTGCTCGACCAAACTGGCGCAGATCACCCGGCGCGCGCCGTTTGGCCCTGCGCGCTTGAAAGATGTCGACGTGATCGTCGATTTTCAGGCCGAAACCACGCCAAATGATGTGGTGACGGTGATTGCCACCGAACCCCTGACCGAAAACGAGACCTGGACCCGCTACGAACCGGGCCAGTGGAGCCTGTGGCGACGCGGCGAATGCGTGTCCCAAGGTACAACCGAGTAAGGACGCCGAATATGTTGCTCAGCTATTTGCGACTGGTGCTGTTTGCTGTGGGCCTGTTGGTGGGTGTACAGGTGCCGGGGTTTATCAGCGACTACGCCAAGCGCGTCGAAGCCCATTTGATCGAGGCCCAGACCGGTTTGCTCGGCTTCGACGCCACGGCGCGGCAGTTCTTCAACGGTGACTTGCAGGCGCTGGTGGCCCATTACCGGGCCAGTGACGATCCTGTGTTTCGCAGTGATGCCAACAGCCTGGGCACTTTGCTTGACCGTCAGGTAGCGCTGGATAAGCAATTCCAGGCGATGCAGGGCCCGTGGTACATCCGCGCGCTGCAAGTGGCCGTGGCCGCCGACCCGGCGATTCGCCAGGAAACCTGGAACGGCTACAGCTACATGCTGTTGCTGACTCCGGAAGCCATGGGGTGGGGCTTGGGCGGGGCGATGCTGTTGTCGTTTGGCATCGAATGCCTGTTCCGCCTGATCGACTGGGTGGTGTTGGGCGGCAAGCGCCTGCGCCAGAGCCGGCCGATTGAAGAGCGCGACCTCAAAGGACTTTAAAATGTGGGAGCTGGCTTGCCTGCGATAGCATCACCTCGGTGTAACTGACAGACCGAGTTGACTGCATCGCGGGCAAGCCCGGCTCCCACATAATCCCGCTCCCACAGTTTTAAATCGGTTCCTTCAGTGGAATGGGCTTGCTCAGCACCATCAAATCCTCGCCCACTTTCTGCGCATACCGCCCCACCACGATCTGGCACAGCGCCACAATCTCCTCCACCAACTCCACCCCGACCCGCCACGACACCACCACCTGCAGGTTCGGCGGGCGTTGCTCCATGGCCAGCAAGGTCATCTCGCCCCGCGCCAATTCTTCCCTGACCAGCACCGGCGGCAATGCGCCAATCCCGAACCCGTCGCGTAGCAAGCGGGTGATCGCCGACACCGAATTCACGCAGTTCATCCGGGGCGCGGCCACGCCGTTGGCCTGCATCAGGCTGAGCACGTCCTGGTGCGGGCAAGAGTTTTTCGAGTAGGTGATGATGCGCTCCTGGGCCAGTTCGGCGAGGGAGGCGTAGTCGCGGTTGTGGATCGAATCGCTGGCGACGATCCAGCCCATGGGGTGGCTGCCCAGTTCCAGGCTGCGCAGGGTTTCCTGGCGCAGCAGGTCGGTTTGCAGGATCAGGTCCAGAAAGCCTTTTTGCAGCTGATCGATGAGGTTGAACGAGGTGTCGGCCACCAGTTCGATCTCCACCCGCGGAAAGCGCTCCATCAGCTCGGTCACCAGCGGGCTGAGCCAGGTATGGATCACCGTGTCCATTGCACCGATGCGGATCCGTCCGACCTGGCTGCTGGTGGTTTCCAGGGACTGCTTCAGCCCTTGCATGGTGGCCATCATCTGCTCGGCGTAATCGAGCACCTTCACGCCTTCCGGCGTCAGGCTCACGCCGCGGGAATCGCGCAGGAACAGTTTCACCCCCAGTTCACTTTCCAGCACCGCGATGCGGCTGGAAATCGACGCCTGGGTGGTGAAGAGCTTTTCGGCGGTGAGGCGAAAGCTCTTGAGCTTGGCCACCCAGACGAAGGTTTCAAGGAACTTCAAATTCATGGGATCAACTTTTTCTTATGCATTGGGGCGGTTTTTATTAGTTGGACGTAGCAGGGGTCGCACGCCAAAAATCGGCCCGTCTCACGATAAGCGTCGTAGGGGCCCAGAACAATACCAATAATATTCACGTGGAGATCCGCCATGAGTGCGCCCGATACCCTGGAGGTGGCCAAGCCCGAACGCCGCGCCGGACCTTTTGACTGGTACCGCAATATCAACCAGCAGGAGCGTCGTACGTTCTGGAGCTGCAAGATCGGCTACGGCCTGGATGGCATGGACACCCAGATGCTGAGCTTTGTGGTCCCCACGCTGATTGCGATGTGGGGCATTACCACTGGCCAGGCAGGCTTGATCCACACCAGCACCCTGATCGCCTCGGCGCTGGGCGGCTGGATCGCCGGCATCCTGTCGGACCGTATTGGCCGCGTGCTCACCCTGCAACTGACGGTGCTGTGGTTTGCGGTCTTCACCTTCCTGTGTGGCCTGGCGCAAAGCTACGACCAGTTGCTGGTGGCCCGTACCTTGATGGGCTTTGGGTTTGGCGGTGAATGGACCGCCGGCGCAGTGCTGATGGGCGAGGTGATTCGCGCCAAGGACCGCGGCAAGGCGGTGGGCATGGTGCAATCCGGCTGGGCGCTGGGCTGGGGCATCACGGCGATTCTCTACGCATTGCTCTACTCCTGGTTGCCACCGGAAGACGCCTGGCGCGCGCTGTTCATGTTGGGCCTGCTGCCGGCGATCTTCGTGATTTTTGTGCGTCGGCTGGTCAAGGACCCGGAGATTTATCGCGAAGCCAAGGCCAAGGAAGCGCCGAGCAACCCGGCGAAGTTCTACGAGATTTTTGCCCCCGGCATGCTCAGCACGACGATTCGCGCTTCGTTGCTGACCACCGGCGCGCTGGGCGGGTATTACGCCATCACCTCCTGGTTGCCGACTTTTCTGAAAAACGAGCGAGGCCTGAGCGTTCTCGGTACCGGTGGTTATCTGGCGATGGTGATCGTGGGTTCCTACGTCGGTTACGTGATCAGTGCCTACATGACCGACCTGCTCGGGCGAAAAAAGAACTTTATTTTATTCGCCGTCGGCTCGTTCATCATCGTTGTGCTCTACACCCAATTGCAGGTCAGCAACCAGGTCATGCTGTGGCTGGGCTTCCCGCTGGGCTTCTTTGCCTCGGGGATTTTCAGCGGCATGGGCGCGTTTCTCACCGAGCTGTTCCCCACGCGGATTCGCGGTTCCGGCCAGGGCTTCTGCTACAACATCGGCCGGGCACTCGCGGCGTTTTTCCCGCTGCTGATTGGCCTGCTGAGCCAGAAGGTGCCGCTGAGCATGGGCATTGGCGGGTTTGCGGCGGTGTCCTACGGCGTGGTGATCCTGGCGGCGCTGAGCCTGCCGGAAACCCGTGGCAAGCAGCTGGAAGCACAGTAACCTGAACGTTGCGGGATCTTGAAGAAAGGTCCCACACTAGAAAAATATAAAGACTACAGGAGCCCTCACCGTGAGCCGCCTGCTATTGAACTGCGACATCGGCGAAAGCTTTGGCAACTGGACCTTGGGTCTGGACGCCGAGGTGATGCCGTTCATTGATTGCGCCAACGTTGCCTGCGGCTTCCACGCCGGCGACCCGAGCATCATGCGCAAGACCGTCAGCCTGGCCTTCCAGCATGGCGTGCAGGTGGGGGCGCACCCGGCGTACCAGGACCTGCAGGGTTTCGGCCGCCGTTCCATGGCCTACACCCCGCAGGAAATCCAGGACCTGTTGCACTACCAGATCGGCGCCCTCGACGGCATTTGCCGGGCCCAGGGCGGGCGGGTCAGCTACGTCAAACCCCATGGCGCGATGTACAACGACATGATGGCCAAGCCCGCGCAATTGCGCGCGGTGATCCAGGCCGTGGCGGCCTACGACGCCAGCCTGCCCTTGATGCTGATGGCCACGCGCGACAACAGCGCCGCCCAGGCCCTGGGTGACGAATATGGCGTGACCCTGTGGTTCGAAGCCTTCGCCGACCGGGCCTATGACAGCGCTGGCCATCTGGTCTCCCGGCAGTTGCCGGGCGCGGTGCACCACGATCCGGAAAAGATCATCCAGCAGGCCTTGATCATCGCCCGCGGTGAACAGCTGGTCGCCAGTGATGGCAGCCCGTTGCACCTGCAAGCCAATACCTTGTGCGTGCATGGCGATAACACCAGTTCGGTGGCCGCCGTGCAGCGCATCCGCGAGGCGTTGACCCCAGCATGAAGCCACAGATTGAAGTGGTGGCCATCGACTGCCTGATGGTGCGCCTGTTTGAGGTGATCGCCGAAGACAACATGCCTTGGATGCTCGCCGCCACCCGGCGTTTGCGGGAGAGTTTTGGCCCGGCACTGGTGGACCTGGTGCCGTCCTACACGACCCTGATGGTGCACTACGACCTGCTGGCGCTCGACCCAGGCCAGGCGCGGGAGCTGATCAATCAGGCGCTCGAAGACTTGCAGCCAGAACCCAAGGGCAGCGGGCAGTGCCATGTGTTGCCGGTCTGGTATGACCTGAGTGTCGGCCCCGAACTGACATTACTCGCCCAGCGCAGTGGGTTGGCGGTGGAGGAGGTGATTCGTCGCCACAGTCAGCACGAGTACCAGGTTTTCGCCTTGGGCTTTGCCCCGGGGTTTGCCTTTATGGGCCTGGTGGACGAATTGCTCGCGACGCCTCGGCTCAGTACCCCGCGCAAGCGAGTGGCAGCGGGCAGCGTGGGGATCGCCGAACGGCAGACAGCGGCCTATCCGGTGGTGTCGCCGGGTGGCTGGAACCTGATCGGCCGCACGCCGGCCAAGCTGTTTGACCGCGAGCGCGAGGGCTACAGCCTGATGCAACCGGGGGACACCGTGCGTTACGCAGCGGTCAGTCATCGTGAATTCATCAACCTGGGCGGTGATGACACGCCGTTGGAGGCACAGGTATGAGCCGCTTGCTGATCGAGGCCAGCACACCGTTGTGCCTGTTGCAGGACGCTGGACGTTTTGGCGTAAGGCATTTGGGCGTCACCCAGGGCGGCGCGCTGGATTGGGTGTCGATGTCGTGGGCCAACTGGTTGCTGGGTAACGCCCTGGATGCACCGGTGGTGGAAATCACCCTGGGTGGCTTGACGGTGCAGGCCGAGGATTACTGCCTGCTGGCACTGGCCGGGGCGGACTTGGGCGCTTATGTCGATGAAAGAGCGATCAGCCCGGGGCGCAGCTTTATTCTGCAAAAAGGCCAGCGTCTGCGTTTTACCCAGCCCTTCAGCGGCGCACGGGCTTACCTGGCAGCGCCGGGCGGTTTTGATGCGCCACAGGTGCTGGGCAGTTGCGCCACGGTGGGCCGTGAGGAGCTGGGCGGGCTGGATGGTTTTGGCCGGGCGCTGGCTGAAGGTGCGCAGCTGACGTATTCAGGCACGGGCGGTGCAATGCGGGAGTTGTCCGCCGGGCAGTTGCCGAAACTGGACACGAAGGCGCCACTGGAGGTGATCCTCGGCGCGCAGATCGGCCAGTTTGGCGGGCAGAGCCTGTTTGATGTGTTCAACAGCGAATGGACCCTCGACAGCCGCGCCGACCGCATGGGCATGCGCTTGCTGGGCACGCCGCTGGAGTATCAGGGGCCATCGCTGATCTCGGAAGGCATCCCGCTGGGGGCTATCCAGGTGCCGCCGGACGGGCAGCCGATCGTGTTGCTCAATGACCGGCAGACCATTGGCGGCTACCCGCGATTGGGCGCGTTGACGCCATTGGCACTGGCGCGGCTGGCGCAGTGTTTACCGGGGGAGAAAGTGCGTTTGGCGCCGGTGGTGCAGGAGACGGCGCATCGACAGCAAGTGGAGTATTTGCGCCGCTTTATGAACCGCTGAAAGCATCGCAGGCAAGCCAGCTCCCACAGTTTGGAATGCATTTCCCTGTGGGAGCTGGCTTGCCTGCGATGACGTCGGTGAGTGCTCCGCCTATTTGGAAAGAAAGCGCATCCCTTCCTCAAGCCCCCGCAACGTCAACGGAAACATCTGGTCCTCGATCAAATCCCGAACAATTCCGGTAGAGGCCGTATAGCCCCAGGTATCTTTCGGATACGGATTAATCCAGATCAGCTTCTTGTACTTCTCCATGAACCGCTGCATCCACACGTACCCGGGCTCTTCATTCCAGTGCTCGACGCTGCCGCCGGCCTGGGTGATTTCATACGGTGCCATGGCCGCATCGCCGATAAAGATCACTTTGTAGTCGGCGCCGTACTTGTGCAGCAAGTCCTGGGTCGATGTGCGCTCGGAGGTGCGGCGCATGTTGTTCTTCCACACCGATTCATAAATGAAGTTGTGGAAGTAGAAGTACTCCAGGTGCTTGAACTCGGTCTTGCACGCGGAGAACAGCTCTTCGCAGGTCTTCACGTGGGCATCCATCGAACCGCCGATGTCGAACAACAACAGCAGCTTGATGGTGTTGCGCCGCTCCGGGCGCATCTGGATATTCAGCAACCCGGCATCCCGGGCCGTGTGGTCGATGGTGCCGTCGATGTCCAGCTCTTCGGCCGCACCCTGGCGCGCGAACTTGCGCAGGCGGCGCAGGGCGATCTTGATGTTGCGCGTGCCCAGTTCCACCGAGTCATCGAGGTTCTTGTACTCGCGCTGGTCCCAGACCTTGACCGCCTTGCCCTGGCGCTTGCCGGCGTCACCCACGCGAATGCCTTCGGGGTTGAAACCGCCGGAACCGAACGGGCTGGTGCCGCCGGTGCCGATCCACTTGTTGCCGCCGGCGTGGCGTTCTTTCTGTTCTTCCAGGCGTTTCTTGAATTCTTCGATCAGCTTGTCGAGGCCGCCAAGGGACTGGATCTGCGCGCGCTCTTCGTCGGTCAGCGAACGCTCGAACTCCTTGCGCAGCCAGTCTTCGGGGATCAGCGCCTGCAGGTGATCGTCAAGTTTTTCCAGGCCATTGAAATAGGCGCCAAAGGCCCGGTCGAACTTGTCGAAATGCCGTTCGTCCTTCACCAGGATCGCCCGGGCCAAGTAGTAGAACTCGTCCATGTCGGCGAAGGTCACGCGCTGTTTCAGCGCGTTGATCAGGTCCAGCAGCTCGCGCACCGAGACCGGCACCTTGGCTGCACGCATTTCATTGAACAGATTGAGCAGCATGGCAATCGCCCTTATCGGTTACCGCGACGGCTCATGAACGCCAGGCGTTCCAGCAACTGCACGTCTTGCTCGTTTTTCACCAGGGCACCGGCCAGGGGCGGGATGGCCTTGGTGGGGTCACGCTCGCGCAGCACCGCTTCGCCGATGTTGTCGGCCATCAGCAGTTTGAGCCAGTCCACCAGTTCGGAGGTGGACGGTTTTTTCTTCAGGCCCGGTACCTTGCGCACGTCGAAGAACACGTCGAGGGCTTCGCTGACCAGGTCTTTCTTGATGTCCGGGTAGTGCACGTCGACGATCTTTTGCAGGGTGGTGCGGTCCGGGAAGGCGATGTAGTGGAAGAAGCAGCGGCGCAGGAACGCATCCGGCAGCTCTTTTTCGTTGTTGGAGGTAATGATGATGATCGGGCGTTTCTTGGCCTTGATGGTCTCGTCGATTTCGTAGACGTAGAACTCCATCTTGTCGAGTTCCTGCAGCAGGTCATTGGGAAATTCGATGTCGGCCTTGTCGATTTCGTCGATCAGCAGAATCACCCGCTCCTCGGACTCGAAAGCCTCCCAGAGCTTGCCCTTTTTCAGGTAGTTGCGAACGTCATGCACCTTGTCCACGCCCAGTTGCGAGTCCCGCAGGCGGCTCACCGCGTCGTACTCGTAGAGGCCCTGGTGGGCCTTGGTGGTGGACTTGATGTGCCAGGTGATCAGCTTGGCACCAAAGGACTCGGCCAGTTGTTCGGCGAGCATGGTCTTGCCGGTGCCCGGTTCACCCTTGACCAGCAGTGGCCGCTCCAGTGTGATGGCGGCGTTGACGGCCAGTTTCAGGTCATCGGTGGCAACGTAGGCCTGGGTGCCTTCGAACTTCATCTATCAATCCTCGAACGTGACGCCGAACGGTGCAGCACCGAAGCGGGCGAGTAATCAGCTTTGCCCGACTATACCGCGCAGCCCCGGCGACTGTGAACGCAGACGGGCTATTCAGTCTCTGAATGGGCAGTCACGTTGAATATCAATCTGTCGAGGGCTTGGGCTGTTCATAACGGGCGTTGAAGGCCTGGACAAAACCATTGCGCAAAATCTGCAAAAACGCCTGGAACGCGCTGATATCTTGCTGGTGTACGTTGCCGCTCAGCTCCACGCGGGTGGCAAACTGGTTTTTGTTCTGGTTTTTCAGCACGGTCTCGCTGGCGCCCACCACCGCCTCCCAGATCGAACGGAAGATGCCCTTGTCCTTGTTCTCCACGTCCTGTTGCCAGTTGAACACCTCGACGTTGCGCAGCAAGGGCTTGATGTAGCCCGTCAACTGGGCTTTTTCGGCCTGGGCCTCCACCACGAGGTCGCCGGTGCCGGCATTGAAGTCGAACTTGCCGTAGGCCGAGGCGAAGTCATTCATGCGTTTGAGCTCGATATCCTTGGCCCGGAAACGGAATTCGAAGTTTTCGAAATTGCTCAAGGGGTCGAACGTGGCGGTGGCTTCCAACGGTGCCTGGCCCAGGAACAGCGCCTTGCCGTCGAAGCGCGCGTCGCGCTGGCCTTTTACATCCACCACATTGGTCAGGTTGTAGAAGCTGGCGTTGACCTGGGTGGCGTACAGATTGACCGGCGGTTTCGAGCTGAAGTTATGAAAGGCGATCTTCCCGTCGTCGATGCGCACCTCGTTGAGGGTGATTGGCAACAGTTTGCCCAGTTGCGCCCGCCAGTCGGTGCCCTGACCGGTCTGGGACGCCTGTTTGTTGGTGCCACCATCGACGAAGTTCAGCTCCGGCTTGATGAACTGTGCCTCGGCCACTACTGCGTGGTCGTACCACAGCGAGTGCCAACTGACCGACAGGTCTATCACCGGCGCCTTGACGAACGGTACCGGCACCTTGCCGTCGACCTTGACGATCTGCAAACCGTTGATTCGATAGGCCCCGCGCCATAACGCGAGGTCAACGTCGGTGACCTGGCCACGGTAATCGCCCATGTCGGCGAGTTTGTCATTCAGGTAATTGCGCACCAGATAGGGCAGGGCGATATCCAGGACGACCAGCAGTACCACGACCCCGACGAGGGTCCAGAGCGGCCAACTGTAGCGACGTTTCATGGGAATTTTCTCCATCCGTGTAGGCGATTGACTGCGGGCGCCGCCGGACGTTCGCTTGACTGGACGCGTTGCAACACGAGGCATACCCTTGGGGCCTTCCTGAAATTGCCTTAAGGACCCGTCATGAGCCGCATTTTTGCAGACAACGCGCACTCCATCGGTAACACGCCCCTGGTTCAGATCAACCGCATCGCCCCCCGTGGCGTGACCATCCTGGCCAAGATTGAGGGGCGTAACCCGGGGTATTCGGTGAAGTGCCGGATTGGCGCGAACATGATCTGGGACGCTGAAGGCAGCGGCAAACTCAAGCCGGGCATGACCATTGTCGAGCCAACGTCCGGCAATACCGGGATCGGCCTGGCGTTTGTCGCCGCCGCCCGTGGTTACAAACTGTTGCTGACCATGCCCGCATCCATGAGCATCGAGCGCCGCAAGGTGCTCAAGGCCCTCGGCGCCGAACTGGTGTTGACCGAGCCGGCCAAGGGCATGAAGGGCGCCATTGAAAAAGCCGGCGAAATCCTCGCCAGCGACCCGGCCAAGTACTTCATGCCGGCCCAATTCGAAAACCCGGCCAACCCGGCGATCCACGAGAAAACCACCGGTCCGGAAATCTGGAATGACACCGATGGTGCCGTGGACGTGCTGGTGGCGGGCGTGGGCACCGGCGGCACCATCACCGGGGTGTCGCGCTACATCAAGAACATCCAGGGCAAGCCGATTCTGTCGGTGGCGGTGGAGCCCATCAGCTCGCCGGTGATTACCCAGGCGCTGGCCGGTGAAGAGATCAAGCCCAGCCCCCACAAGATCCAGGGCATCGGCGCCGGTTTTGTGCCGAAAAACCTCGACCTGTCGATGGTCGACCGGGTCGAACTGGTCAGCGACGAAGAGTCCAAGGCCATGGCCTTGCGCCTGATGCAGGAGGAGGGGATTCTGTGCGGTATCTCTTGTGGCGCGGCGATGGCCGTGGCGGTGCGCCTGGCAGAGAAGCCGGAAATGCAGGGCAAGACCATCGTCGTGGTGCTGCCGGACTCCGGTGAACGCTACCTGTCGAGCATGCTGTTCGCCGATTTGTTTACCGATCAGGAAAACCAGGCTTGATTCAAATCAGCGCGATGGCACGGGCCTTATGCATAATTGGCCCATCATCGCGCACCGCAGGATGCTTATTGTTGGAGTGCGCGGGTTTTTCCCGAGGCCCGGAGTGTTTATCATGGCCGGCTGCTACGTCTGGTTTCCCGATAAAGGGAGGCTAATGGCCAGACGCCTATTTCCAGGAGTTGCTGCATGACCTTTTCTTTGGCCGCCAAACTGTCGGTGTTGCTGCTGTTTATCGGCAGCACGCTGTATGTGCATTTGCGTGGCAAGGCCCGTTTGCCGATGTTGCGTCAGTTCGTCAACCATTCGGCGCTGTTCGCCCCGTATAACGCCTTGATGTATATCTTCTCTGCCGTGCCGTCCAAGCCGTACCTGGACCGCAGCAAGTTCCCGGAGCTGGATGTGCTCAAGGACAACTGGGAAGTGATTCGCGAAGAGGCCATGCATCTGTTCGACGAGGGCTACATCCGCGCCGCCGAGAAGAATAATGACGCCGGTTTCGGTTCTTTCTTCAAGAAGGGCTGGAAGCGTTTCTACCTCAAGTGGTACGACAAACCGTTGCCATCGGCTGAGCTGCTGTGCCCGAAAACCGTGGCCCTGGTCAGCAGCATTCCCAACGTCAAGGGCGCGATGTTTGCCCTGTTGCCCGGTGGCAGCCACCTCAACCCGCACCGCGACCCGTTTGCCGGTTCCCTGCGTTACCACCTGGGGCTGTCTACGCCCAACTCCGACGACTGCCGCATCTTCGTCGACGGCCAGGTGTATGCCTGGCGCGACGGTGAAGACGTGATGTTCGACGAAACCTACGTGCATTGGGTGAAGAACGAAACCGAGCACACCCGGGTGATTCTGTTCTGCGACATCGAACGCCCGCTGAGCAGCCGCCTGATGACCCGCATCAACCGTTGGGTCAGCGCCCAACTGGGCCGTGCTACCGCGCCACAGAACCTGGACGACGAACGCGTTGGCGGAATCAACCAGGCGTATGCCTGGAGCAAGCGCTTCAGCGACAGCTTCAGCGGTGTGGTCAAACAGTGGAAACGCAAGCATCCGAAGGCGTATCGCATCCTGCGGCCGGTGCTGGCGGTGGTGGTGCTGACGGCGTTGGGGTATTGGTTGTTTGGTTAGGGCTTTTGCAGGCATAAAAAAACCGCTCGGATGAGCGGTTTTTTTATGCTTTTGATTTCTCTGGGCTGCCAGCCAAAAGGCTGGGCTCTTCAACGCTGATGGTCATTGCAGCACTGAGAAAACGGCGTTGATTAGCTGTAAGTGCTGAGGCCCTGAACTCTTTTATTACCTTCGATGACGCTTTCTGGGTGACGGAGTTTTTAGGAACTGCTCCCATATCAGCCTCCACTATTGATCATTAATTGAGCATGTTTGCGATGCTATGCCTTCTCTACTGCTATCACAAGCCTCCCCTGGGAGTCGAAATCAAAGCCCAGATTCTTATAGAGGGGAATTGCACCAGGCGCGGGCTCTTGAATCTCTATCCACTGACTGCCAATGATCTGTGCGTAATGATCAACAGCGATCATCGTCAGCGCGGCGATACGGCTTTTCAGGGGATGTGTTTTTCCGGGTTTTCCTTCTAGTCGGATTATTCTTATCCGCAGCCGACTTTGATTTGGGTTGGCAAAGCACAATCCACATAATTCGACGTCGAACCAAATGGACAGGTCAAAGGCCAGTGGCTCATGTGCTTTCCACGCTGCAATCTCCTCCCAGTAAAAGTGCGGGGCTTCATCCCAATCTTGATAGGCAGTCAATGCCTCGGTGTTAATCGGCTCAAATCGCACCTTGGTCAAATCGACGTCGTTGCTTTCATCCTGTTTGAGGGCCTCGTACCACTGCCAGGTAGAGGCTTTCGCAAGGTGCAGAGCCGTGGAGCGGTATAGCTGATATCGCAGAGAGTCGCGTTTTTTTGGCATTGGTCATCATGAGTTGAAAGCCCCCGGATCCGGAGCGGATTGGTTTTTCCCAAGGCTAGTGGCGTTGACTCAAGCTGTCCTTACTGGCCTTTTGGCAAACTCATTGCAAAGCATGTCCCCTGCTGGTTATAGTCGGCCACTGGTGTTTTCAGACACCGTATTCATCCCCTCAAAAAAGATCAGCACATGCCAGCTTCCCTGCGCATAGCGGTAGTCGATTCAGCGGTCAACGCTGCGGTCGTGCCGTGCGGGAACCAGCAGCCTGCGCAGATCAGTCACTACCCCCCACCTGTCAGTAGCACGCCGGTGTACGCAGTCGTATCACCGCCGGGTGTTGGCATTTCGGGCTGATCAGCTGATTGCTGTTCCCCTGTGCCCGCCTGAAAAAAACCTACTGAATTTCAGCTGTTGCTGAGTTGGCTTTTTGCCTGATCACAGGTGGTATCCATGTCTGTTCTTTCGAAACAATCCGTGGCCGCGGCGGCCTCGACGAGCCTGTTTGTCTTGCTGTGGAGCAGCGGGGCAATTTTCTCCAAATGGGGCCTGGCCCACGCCTCACCCTTTGCGTTTCTGCTGATCCGTTTTGCCATCGCCCTGGCGGGGCTGGTGATTCTGGTGCCGGTCCTCAAACTGAAATTGCCACGCCCCGGCAAGCCGATGCTCTACGCGGCGGCCACCGGCCTGGTGCTGTTGGGGGCTTACCAGATTTTCTATCTGCTGGCCCTGGACCTCAAAGTGACGCCGGGCATGATGGCGACCATCATGGGCGTGCAACCCATCCTTACCGTGGTGTTGATGGAGCGCCGGCGTTCCTGGAGCCGGATGTTCGGCCTGGCGCTGGGGTTGGTGGGGTTGATCATGGTGGTGTATCAGGGCATCGGCATGTCCGGTATGTCCCTGGCGGGGATGCTCTTCGGCTTGCTGGCCCTGGCCAGCATGACCTTCGGCTCGATCATGCAGAAACGCATCACCGATAACCCGTTGGGTACGCTGCCGGTGCAGTACCTGGCCGGCCTGGTCCTGTGCTCGGTGTTTGTGCCGTTCCAGCCGTTTCACTTCGAACACAGCATCGGCTTTTTCGTGCCGGTGCTGTGGATGGGGCTGGTGGTGTCACTGCTGGCGACACTGTTGCTGTACCGGCTGATCGCCCGGGGCAATCTGGTGAATGTCACCAGTCTGTTCTACCTGGTGCCGGCAGTGACGGCGGTGATGGACTACCTGATCTTCGGCAACCGCCTGGCAATGCTGAGCTTGCTGGGGATGGGCTTGATCATTGTCGGATTGGCTTTTGTGTTCCGTAAGAGCTGATCAACCCCCCCTGTAGGAGCGAGCTTGCTCGCGAAGGACGTCAACGATAACGCGGGAAGCCTGACCCCCCGCGTTGATCTTTCGTTTTTCGCTAGCAAGCTCGCTCCTACAAGGATTTGGCCAATTTCCCTGGCCGAAGCACCAGCCACAACGCCCCCGCAATCAACAACCCGCCATACAGATGCGCCATGGACAGCGGCTCATCCAGCAGCAACGCGCCCCACAACACCCCGAACGGCGGAATCATGAAGGTCACGGTCATCGACTTCACCGGGCCGATGGACGTCAGCAGGCGGAAGTACAGGATGTAGGCAAACGCCGTACACACCAGCCCCAATCCCAGCAGCGACAGCCACACAGGCCAACCACCCCAACTGACCGGTGGATGGCTGATGGCACTCCAGGCAAACAGCGGCAGCAGAAACAGCGTGGCCCCCAGCATGCTGCCCAAGGCCGCGAGGCGACTGTCCAGGCCGCCCCGTTGATCGAGCCAGCGCCGCGCCAAAAAGCCCGCGAAGCCATAACAGGTGGTCGCCAACAGGCACGCCAGCGCGCCCATCAGCAATTCCATATCGAAGGCCACCGGCCCCGCGCGGGTCAGGATGCCCACACCGAACAAACCCAGGCACACGCCGGCAATTTTTGACGGAGTCAGGCGCTCACTGAAAAACAGCCCGCCAATCAGCACGCCCATCAGAGGCGTCGTGGCATTGAAGATCGCCGAGTAACCGGCCGGCAGCACTTGGGCCGCCACCGAATACATAGTGGCGGGAATGCCCGAGTTGATCACGCCCAGCAACAGCACCGTCTTGAACTTGCCTTGGAAATCCCAACTCACCCGCATCAAGGCGAGGATCACCAACAGCCCGGTGGCGGCAATCGACACCCGGAAAAACGCAGTAGGAAGGATGCCGATTTCCGGCGCGATAATCCGCATGAACAGAAAACTCGCGCCCCAGATAGCGGCCAGCACCAACAGGTGCAGGGTGTCGACAGGTCTCACGGAAAAACTCCTACTCGATAAGGGCGGAAGTGTTGCCCACGGGCCTGCCTGACACAATCGCTAATACATGTTTTTACAGCACGAAACGGGTCACCAAGCCATTGAGGTCCACCGCCAGCCGCGACAGCTCCTGGCTGGCCGCCGAGGTCTGGGTGGCTCCGGCTGCGGTTTGTGTCGACAGATCCCGAATGTTCACCAGGCTGCGGTCCACTTCACGGGCCACCAACGCCTGCTGCTCGGCGGCACTGGCGATCACCAGGTTGCGCTGGCTGATCTGCGAGATCGCCGCGGTGATTTTCTCCAGCGCGCTGCCGGCGCTATTGGCCCGTTGCAAGGTCTGGCCGGCGTGTTCGGCGCTGCTGTTCAGGGCGCCGACGGTGTCCAGGGTACCTTGCTGGATACCGTTGATCATCTGCTCGATTTCTTCGGTGGAGTCCTGGGTGCGTTGTGCCAGGGAGCGCACTTCGTCCGCCACCACCGCAAAACCACGACCGGCCTCGCCTGCGCGGGCCGCCTCAATCGCTGCGTTGAGTGCCAGCAGGTTGGTCTGCCCGGCGATCCCGCGAATCACTTCCAGTACCTTGCTGATGTCCTGGGCCTGCGCCGCCAGGCCTTCGGCTTTGGTCGAGGCGCCGAGCACTTCGTCCACCAGGTTCTGGATCGAGCTGATGGTTTCGCTGATCTGGTAGTGGCCGTGTTTGCTGTCTTCGTCGGAGGCCTTTGAGGCTTCGGCGCTGGACACCGCATTGCCTGCCACTTCGTCGACTGCCGCACTCATCTGCGTCACGGCGGTGGCCGCCTGTTCGATCTCGTCGTTCTGCGCCTGCAGGCCGCGGGTGCTCTGTTCCATCACCGAACTCATCTCTTCCGCCGCCGATGCCAGCTGTTGCGAGGACTCGCTGATGCCACGGATGGTTTCCTGCAGGTTGGCCTGCATGGTGGCCAGGGCGGTGAGCAGTTGGGCCGCTTCATCCTTGCCCTCCACGATGATCGGCCGGCTCAGGTCGCCGGACGCGATGGTGCGGGCCACTGTCAGTGCCTGGCCGATGGGCGTGGTGATGCTGCGGGTCAGGAGCCAGGCCAGCAACAAGGTGGCCAGCAGGGCGGTAAGGATAATGGTGCCCACTACCCACTGGGCGCTGGTGTACATCCGGGCCGCTGATTCTGCTGCGTCCTCCACACCTTTCTGGTTGAAGGTGATCATGTCTTCCAGGCTTTTATTGAGGACCGTGCCCTGGGGCGCCAGGCGGCTGTTGAGCAGGTCCATGGCGTTTTGCTGTTGGTCCTGGTCGACCAATTGAATCATCTGGGCGACGATCGTCATGTAGCTCGCAACGTTGGCTTTCAACTGCTTGAGCATGTCGTGTTCTTGCTCGTTGTTCAGCAGGGCTTCGTGGCGCTTAAGCAATTCTTCAAGGTCAGCGCCTTGGCGGGTGATCAGGTTTTTGCTGTTGTCCCGCACTCTGGATTCATCAGTGGTCAGCAAGCGCAACGCTTCCAGGCGGATGCTGGCGACATAGGCGGCGCTGTCGTGGATGTTCTCAATGCTCGGCATCCATGATTCTTCGATGATCAGCGCGCTTTCCCGCAGCTTGGCCATCTGGCCCAGGCCAAACAGGCCGACCAGGATCAACAGACTGGCCAAAACCCCAAAACTCAGACTGGCACGCAGACCGATCCCCATATTCCTCAATGACATCTCAATGCTCCTTGGGCGATTAGAACCTGTTCCCGGATCGGTCTTCTGACCTTGTTAGGGTGGGAGAGGGCGCGCTATATAGCAAAGAGCCATCACTCTTGTAATCAGGGTTTCCCTTACGTTGGATCCAATGCTCGCTTGGTAACTGAGGTCAGGCGCGGTAGAGCAAAAACTCTCATTTACCCGGGCGCTCGCGGGCAAGGCACGCCGCTCAAGGCCTGCAGGTGAAACGTTTAATGGCGAAAGAGTGACTGAGTGATGCTTTTACTGACCGATTGGTCGAATTAAATAAACAGTAAATAAATGTACGAAATGAACAATCTTGTACAAGGCTGTATGAAAAATGACCCTTCTCCTGTTCTCGTACACTGGCTAAGCTCAGCTCACTCCAGATGCCCGCAGAGGTTTCCCAAATGCCGCAGCAAACGCCAGCCCTCGACATTGCGCAGATGATCCTCGACGGCTTCGACGACTACCGCGAGCACTTCCGCCAGATCACCGACGGCGCCCGGGAACGTTTCGAAAAGGCGCAGTGGCAGCAAGGGCAGGCGGCTTCGGCTGCACGCATCAATCTGTATGAAGACAAGGTCAGCGAAGTCACGGCGCGGTTGCGGGAAGCCTTTGATGAGGCCGTATTACTCGACATTGGCCTCTGGCCGCTGGTGAAAAGCGCCTACATCAGCCTGATCGACCTGCGGTTTGACGATGAGCTGTCCGAGACCTGGTACAACTCGACGTTCTGCGGCCTGTTCAGCCATGACCTGATCAGTGACGGCTGCATGTTCATTCACACCACCCGGCCCAGCCTGCGTCGCGCCCGTGCTGCGCAAACCCGCACCTACAAGCCCGGCGGCAAGCTGGCGGGCATGCTGGAACAGATGTTCACCGACTACCGCTTCAGCGAGCCTTACGCCGACCTGCCCGCTGACCTGCGCCGCCTGGAAGCGCAACTGCGGGAAAACCTGCCGGACTGGGTGTGCAAAGACCCGGACCTCAACGTCGAACTGTTTTCCTCGGTGTTGTACCGCAACAAAGGCGCGTACCTCGTAGGGCGTATCTACACCCGCGATGAGCAATGGCCGCTGGTGATTCCGCTGCTGCACCGGGAAGGCCGCGGCATCCAGATCGATGCACTGATCACCGACGAGGCCGATGTGTCGATCATCTTCTCGTTCACCCGTTCCTATTTCATGGTGGATGTGCCGGTGCCGGCCGAGTTTATCGGCTTCCTCAAGCGCATCCTGCCGGGCAAGCACATCGCCGAGCTGTACACCTCCATCGGCTTCTACAAACACGGCAAATCCGAGTTCTACCGGGCGTTGATCAACCACCTTGCCACCACCGACGACCAGTTCATCATGGCGCCGGGCGTGCGCGGCATGGTCATGAGCGTGTTTACCCTGCCGGGCTTCAACACGGTGTTCAAGATCATCAAGGACCGGTTTTCACCGTCGAAAAACGTCAACCGCGCCACCGTGATCGAGAAGTACCGGCTGGTGAAAAGTGTCGACCGGGTAGGGCGCATGGCTGACACCCAGGAGTTCGCCGACTTCCGTTTTCCGCTGAGCAAGTTCGAGCCCGAATGCCTGGCTGAGCTGCTTGAAGTCGCCGCCGGCACTGTCGAGGTGGAAGGCGATACCGTGCTGATCCGCCACTGCTGGACCGAGCGGCGCATGACTCCGCTCAACCTCTACCTGGAAAACGCCAACGAAGCTCAGGTGCGCGAAGCGCTGGAAGACTACGGCCTGGCGATCAAACAACTGGCGGCGGCGAATATTTTCCCCGGCGACATGCTGCTGAAGAATTTTGGCGTCACCCGTCACGGCCGCGTGGTGTTCTACGACTACGACGAAATATGCTTCCTGACCGAGGCCAACTTCCGGCATATCCCGGCGCCGCGCACCCCGGAAGATGAAATGGCCTCCGAGCCCTGGTATTCCATCGGCCCGCTGGATGTGTTCCCGGAGGAATTTCCGCCGTTCCTGTTTGCCGATTCCGGCCAGCGCAGGCTATTCGATGAACTGCATGGCGAGTTGTACAACGCCGACTATTGGAAAAGCCTGCAAGAGGCGATTCGCGCCGGCAAGGTGATCGATGTGTTTCCTTACCGGCGCAAGGGGCTGGATAACGAATAGGGCAACGGGCGGAACATTGCCCTTGAGCTCCTGTTATGCAGGCGGCTGCCACTGACGACTTAACGGCGGGGTATCGGCCCCCTCGTTCAAGGCTTTCAGGTGTGCTTCATAGCCTTCCCTGACCGGCGCCGGTACACCCACGACGGGCGCGTGCACGGGAGGCGTGTTTGCTCCCTCGGCCATGGCCTTTTCAATAAAGGCCTGGCTGCCAAGGTGGCGCAAGTTGATCACTTCATTAATGAAAGCACTGGCGCCGGCATTGTCGATATTCGGGTATCGATCGGCGATTCCGGCACGCAGCATGGTGCGATCATCCGCCGTAAAGTTATTCTCACCCTTGGCCACATAGGCGGGCATGAGCCCCGACAGGGCGGCCGTTGAGGCCTTCACCGTGCCCAATTGAGGGGATACGACCACCGACGGTACCTGGCTCGATGTCTGGTTTTCCACTTCTGCCGCAACGCCACGTGGGCCTTTTTTCTCCAGCGCCTGCTGTTGGAAATAAGCCCGGGCCGCCAGGTAGTCCGTCACCTGATGCTTCAATACCTGCATTGCCGGTGCGAAGACCGTGGTTGCGGCCCACGCCTGCTGGTATTGCTGAATGTCTGTCGCGCTGGCGCCTTGCAAGATCAACTGCGACAACCGCTCGGCCTGTTCGCCAGGAAGGTGCTCCAGTTGCTGGAAAATACGCTCGGCGGCATGGTCCAGATAACTGTGCTGAACATTCCCCGCCAGTTGCGCCACGGCGGCACCGACAATGAGCAGGCCGTTACTGCTGTCGCTACCGCGTGTTTGCAGGCCCAGGACGGTCTTGTAGGGCTGGTCGCTATAAATCTGATCGTAGTCGTAGATTGGTTCCAGTGTCCCCTGCAGGGCTCCCAGTATTGCGCCGGCGCTTCCAGGTTTATTGATATCCTGACCCAGGGCGTACACGTAGTAATCGGCGTCCAGGGTTTTGCGCGTTGCCTGTGGGTTATCGCCGGGAGCACTGTAGCTCAGCCGTAAAGGGGCACCTCCAGGCGTGGTAGCCGGGTGGATGTCCAGTGCATCCACCGAGACCAGGTGGTTGTTCGCCACCTCTGGCGCAAATTTCAGCTGATGACCGTCGAGCAGCACCGGTCGGGTGCTCCGAATCAGCCAATCAACATGGGCCCCCAGTTCTCCCGCGCGCTCGACCGCATCAATGCCGGCGTTGGGGCCGTGCACTACCACGTGTTTACCCGCGAATTTTTCAGGATGGCTGTCGGTTTCCCGCATGAACTCGTCCAGGTCCAATACCTTGCCGCGCAGGGCCTCCTGCTGGTGCAGCTGGATGTTATCCAGGCGTTTTTCTGCCAATGTCTGGGGGCCGTCGTTGTTCCATAAGCGAGTGTGCGGCCCGGCGCCCATGCCGAGCACGACTTGGCGGCTGTCTAACGTCTGGCCGTTGTCCAGCTGAATTTGATAGGTGCCGTTTTTCAGCTGGCGAATGCTGCTGACCTGTGTCGGCAGGTGTTCTGCCCCAAGCGCTTGTGCCCGATCCAGCTGCTGCTGGTTACTCGCTGCAAACTCGGCCCGATCCGCGTATCCGGGGTTGTAGGCGGGAGCCTTGGGGCCCCACTGGTCGATGATTTCATGTTGGTGATTGATGTAGCCTTGGCCGCGAACAGATGCCGACCAAGGGTCTTCCTGGCCGATAATGCTCACTTTGCCCCGCAGGGGTTGCTGTTGGTCACCTGCGGAAAATCGCCCGTTCAGTTCGTTGGCCAGATAGGCCACGCTGCTGCCGACACCGACAAAGGTCAGGTCGCGCACCCGGTGAGGATCAAGTGGTTTGTCGGCGTTGGTGACGGCCTGGTTGCCCGTTGTGGGTGATGTGAGGGTTAGGGTATTGGCTCTTTGGGGCTGCGGGTCATGCAGTGTCTTTCCGATCAGCATCAGGATAATCCTCTTTCAAAAAGGCCCCATCCGCGGGCATAAAGAACTTCTCCCTGGCGTTGTGTATCGCAAAGGCTGCGATCATCAACGCCCCATTAGAACGACTCTCGCTATTTGAACTGTAAAGATTGTTCTGAGTGGGACGTGTGATCTATTTACCAACGACGTAGGAAAGAGCATTCGGCGACAGACTCGTCCTTGTTCGCCGAAATCTGCGACAATCGCGGCCCTGAATTTTGCCGATCACGTCACCGCAGGCCCACCTGCCTCACTAAGAAGACCTTTGCGTATCTGATGACTGACCAAGCGCCCGCTATCGACCAACTGCTGAAAAACCTCGATCACGCCATGCTCGCCGACCGCCACCGCTTGCGGCGGCAGCTGCTTGAGCTGCGCAAGAAACCCGATGAGGAAAAACTTGCGCAGTGGGTGACGCGGATGCAGGCCTCCTGTGCCCAGGTGACGGCGCGGCGTGCCAGCCTGCCGGTGATTCGTTACGACGACAGCCTGCCGATCGCCGCCAAGCGCGACGAGATCAAAGAGGCGCTGCTCAAGCATCAGGTGCTGATCATTGCCGGTGAGACCGGTTCGGGTAAAACCACGCAGTTGCCGAAAATCTGCCTGGAAATCGGCCGTGGCCAATACGGCCTGATCGGCCACACCCAGCCACGGCGGATTGCGGCGCGCAGCGTGGCCAGCCGGGTTGCCGAAGAGCTGGCGACGCCGCTGGGGTCGCTGGTGGGTTATCAGGTGCGGTTTGAGGATCAGAGTGACTCCAACACCCTGATCAAGCTGATGACCGACGGTATCCTGCTGGCCGAAACCCAGAATGACCGCTACCTCGAACGCTACGACACGATCATCGTCGACGAGGCCCATGAACGCAGCCTGAACATCGACTTCCTGCTGGGTTACCTGAAAACCCTGCTGCCACGGCGCCCGGACCTCAAAGTCATCATCACCTCGGCCACCATCGACCTGGAGCGCTTTTCCAAGCACTTCGACGATGCGCCGATTGTCGAGGTGTCGGGCCGCACGTTCCCGGTGGAAACCTGGTACCGCCCGCTGACCCTGGAGCAGGATGAGGAAGGCAACCGTGTCGAGGATGACCTGACCGTCGACCAGGCGATTCTTGCCACCCTCGATGAGATCGCCGCCTTTGAACGCAGCGAGCGCAAGAGCCCTGGCGATGTGCTGGTGTTCCTGCCCGGCGAGCGCGAGATTCGCGATGCCGCCGACATGCTGCGCAAGGCCCAGCTCAAGCACACCGAAATCCTGCCGCTGTATGCGCGCCTGTCGCCGGCCGAGCAGCAGCGGATCTTCCAGTCCCACCCGGGCCGCCGCGTGGTGCTGGCGACCAACGTCGCGGAAACCTCGCTGACCGTGCCGGGCATTCGCTATGTGATCGACAGCGGCACCGCGCGCATCAGCCGCTACAGCTACCGGGCCAAGGTCCAGCGTTTGCCGATCGAGGCGATTTCCCAGGCCAGCGCCAACCAGCGTAAAGGCCGGTGCGGGCGGGTTGAGCCGGGCATCTGCGTGCGCCTGTACAGCGAAGAAGACTTTATCGGGCGCCCGGAATTTACCGACCCCGAGATTCTGCGTACCAACCTCGCGGCCGTGATCCTGCAGATGTTGCACCTGCGTCTGGGCGAGATCACCGACTTCCCGTTTATCGAGCCGCCGGATGGCAAGGCCATCAGCGACGGTTTCAACCTGCTGCAAGAATTGTCGGCCGTCGACCGCAACAGCCAACTGACGCCGATGGGCCGCCAGCTGGCGCGCTTGCCGGTGGACCCGCGCATGGGCCGCATGTTGCTGGAAGCCGCCAAGCTTGGCAGCTTGCAGGAAGTGCTGATCGTCGCCAGTGCGATGTCGATCCAGGATCCGCGCGAGCGCCCGCCGGAGCGCCAGCAGGCCGCCGACCAGGCTCACGCACAGTGGAAAGATGCCGACTCCGATTTCGCCGGGCTGGTGAATCTGTGGCGCGGCTTTGAAGAACAGCGCCAGGAGCTGACCGCCAGCCCGCTGCGTAACTGGTGCCGCAAGAATTTCCTGAATTACCTGCGCCTGCGGGAATGGCGTGATTCCCACCGCCAGTTGAGCCTGATCTGCCGCGACATGCAGCTGACCGTCAACAAAGAGCCAGCAGACTTCCCGAAACTGCACAAAGCCGTGCTGTCCGGCCTGCTCAGCCAGATTGGCCAGAAGACCGAAGAGGGCGATTACCTCGGCGCGCGTCAGCGGCGTTTCTGGATTCACCCTTCGTCGGGCATCGGCAAGAAGCGCCCGCAATGGCTGATGACCGCCGAACTGGTGGAGACCACCAAGCTGTATGCGCGGATGGTGGCCAAGATCGATGCCGACTGGATCGAGCCGTTGGCCGGGCACCTGATCAAGAAAAACCACTTTGAACCCCATTGGGAGAAGAAGCGCGGCCAGGTGGTGGCGTTTGAGCAGATCACCCTGTTCGGGTTGATCATCGTCGGTCGCCGGCCGGTGCACTACGGGCCGATTGATCCGGTGACGTCCCGCGAACTGTTTATCCGCGAAGGCCTGGTGCGGGGCGAGATTCAGTCCCGGGCCCGCTGCCTGACGGCCAACCAGCAACTGCTGGAGCAGCTCGACGAGCTGGAAGCCAAGGCCCGCCGGCGCGACATCCTGGCGGACGAAGAAACCCTGTACGCGTTCTACGACGCGCGCTTGCCGGCGGAGATTCACCAGACCGCGACCTTCGACAGCTGGTACAAGGTCAACAGCCAGAAAGACCCGCAACTGTTGATCATGCGCGAGGAAGACGTACTGGCCCGCGAGGCCAGTGAAGTCACCGCCGCCCATTACCCCGACACCTTGCACCTGGGCGACCTGGCCCTGGCCTTGAGTTATCACTTCGAGCCCAATCACCCGCGGGACGGCGTGACCTTGCGCGTGCCGGCGCCTCTGTTGCCGGCGTTGCCTCCCGAGCGCCTGGAGTGGCTGGTGCCGGGTGTGATCGAGGCCAAGTGCATAGCCCTGGTGCGTAACCTGCCGAAAGCGCTGCGCAAGAACTTCGTGCCGGTGCCGGATTTCGTCAAGGCAGCGTTGCAGCGTATCGAGTTCGGCCAAGGCTCGCTGCCCCAGGCCTTGGGGCGTGAGTTGTTGCGCATGACCGGGGCACGGGTCAGCGATGAAGCCTGGGCCGAGGCCGCGCAGCAGGTGGAAAACCACCTGAAGATGAACCTGGAAGTGGTCGACGGCCAGGGCAAGTTCCTCGGTGAAGGCCGCGACCTGGCCGAGCTGACCGCGCGTTTTGCCGAAGCCAGCCAGGCGGCGTTGGCCGTGCCGCAGACTGCGAAAAGCCAGCAGCCGGTGGAGGCCAAGGTGTTCGCGGCGGTGGCCGAGAAAACCCAGCAAAACATCGCCGGCCTGTCGATGACGGTTTATCCGGCATTGGTGGAGGAAAATGGCACGGTGAAGGAGGGGCGTTTCTCCACTGCCGCCGAGGCCGAGTTCCAGCACCGTCGTGCATTGCAGCGCTTGCTGTTGCAGCAATTGGCCGAACCGGCAAAATTCCTGCGGGGCAAGTTGCCCGGCCTTACCGAGTTGGGGCTGATGTACCGCGAGCTGGGGCGTATCGAAGCCCTGGTGGAAGACATTCTGCTGGCCAGCCTCGACAGCTGCGTGCTGGAAGGCGAGGCCAGCCTGCCGCGAGACGGCGCAGGCCTGGCCGCCCTGGCCGAGCGCAAGCGCGGCAGCTGGACCGAGCATGCCGAGCGCCAGGCACGCTTGACCCTCGAAATCCTGAAGCTGTGGCATGGCCTGCAAAAACGCTTCAAAGGCAAGATTGACCTGGCCCAGGCCGTGGCCCTGAACGATATCAAGCAACAACTGAGCAACCTGGTGTATCCCGGTTTCGTGCGGGAAACCCCGGCTCAGTGGTTCAAGGAGCTGCCGCGTTTCCTCAAGGCCATCGAACTGCGCCTGGAGAAATTGCCGAGCCAGGTGCAGAAGGATCGGGTCTGGAGTACCGAACTGGGCGGCCTGTGGAGCCAGTATCAGAACCGCCTGAACAAACACGCCCAGGAAGGCAAGCGCGACCCTCAGTTGGAGCTCTATCGCTGGTGGTTGGAGGAATATCGGGTGTCGTTGTTTGCCCAGCAGTTGGGTACCAAGGTGCCGATTTCCGACAAGCGTTTGAGTAAACAATGGAGCCTGGTCGAAGCATGACCGACGTGCGGCAAGCAACTGTGGCGAGCGACTGTGGTGAGCGAGCAAGCCACAGTCGCTCGCCACAGGGGTAAAGGTGTTTGTCCGGGACAGGGCGCCAAGTTCTCGATGTTGTGGCAAACTTCGCGGTTATAAATGCCGGGATCGTCGAGTTGGGCTGGTGCAGCCGTGGCGCGATGGAATAAAGCGTTTCCAGTTTGAAGGCCGCTGGGCGGCATAAAACTACTTACGGTTTGGTACGACGGTACCAATACCCTTCTGCCTGAACAGATTTAGAGGAACGACCGTGCATAACGTCGTCATCAGCGGCACAGGCCTGTATACCCCGGCCAACAGCATCTCCAACGAAGAGCTGGTGCAGTCTTTCAATGCTTACGTGCAACAGTTCAACCTGGATAACGCCGCCGCCATCGAACGCGGTGAGGTTCAGGCCCTGACCGAATCCAGCGCCGCCTTCATCGAAAAGGCCTCGGGCATCAAGAGCCGCTTTGTCATGGACAAGGCTGGCATTCTCGACCCGCAGCGCATGGCACCGCGCCTGCCCGAGCGTTCCAACGACGAGTGGTCGATCCTCTGCCAGATGGCCGTGGGTGCTGCCGAGCAAGCCTTGCAGCGTGCCGGCAAGACCGCCGCCGACATCGATGGCGTGATCGTCGCCTGTTCCAACCTGCAGCGGGCGTACCCGGCGATTGCCATCGAAGTCCAGGAAGCGCTGGGCATCCAGGGTTTCGGCTTTGACATGAACGTGGCGTGCTCGTCGGCGACCTTCGGCATCCAGAACGCCGCCAACAGCATCCAGCTCGGCCAGGCCCGGGCGATCCTGATGGTCAACCCGGAGATCTGCACCGGTCACCTGAACTTCCGTGACCGTGACAGCCACTTCATCTTCGGTGACGCGGCCACTGCGGTGATTCTGGAGCGCGCGGACCTTGCTACATCGAAGCATCAATTCGACGTAGTGAGCACCAAGCTGCTGACCAAGTTCTCCAACAACATCCGCAATAACTTCGGTTTCCTCAACCGCGCGGCGGAAGAGGGCATCGGTGCTCCAGACAAGCTGTTCGTGCAAGAAGGCCGCAAAGTCTTCCGTGATGTCTGCCCGATGGTCGCCGAGTTGATCGGCAAGCACCTGACGGAAAACCAGCTGAATGTGGGCGATGTGAAGCGTTTCTGGCTGCATCAGGCCAATCTCAGCATGAACCACCTGATCGTCAAGAAACTGCTGGGCCGCGAGGCTTCGGTGGAAGAAGCGCCGGTGATCCTCGATACTTACGCCAACACCAGCTCGGCCGGTTCGGTGATTGCGTTTCACACCTATCAGGACGACTTGCCCAAGGGGGCTGTGGCCGTGCTCAGCTCGTTTGGCGCTGGGTATTCGATTGGTAGCGTGATTCTGCGCAAACGCTGATCATGTTTTGAAATCGAGGTCTTGAATGGCAGCAGCGGACGACGCGCACCTGCTTGAACGATTGCTCAAGGGCGAGCAGCGGGCCTACAAGGAAATGGTCACCACCTACCAGAGCGCCATGCGCGCCGTGGCCTATGCCATCGTCGGCCAGCGCCATGCCGATGAAGTGGTGCAGGACGCCTGGCTCTCGGTAGTGCGCAACCTGGCAAAGTTCGAGGGGCGCTCCAGCCTCAAGACCTGGCTGCTGACCATCACGGCCAACTCGGCCAAGGGCCGCTACAAGCAAAGTCGCCGGGAAGTGCTGCTCGATGACCTGCCGTCACCCCACGGCACCATCGGCGATGATCGCTTTGTGCCGGATGACGGTCACTGGGCCGTCGCGCCGTTTGCCTGGCACCAGGACACACCCGAAGCGCTGCTTACCGAAGACGAACTGCGCGAATGCCTGGAGCACACCCTGGCCAGTCTTTCCGAGCTGCAAGGCAGTGTGTTGCTGCTGCGGGAGCGTCAGGGCCTGGAATTGGAAGAGATTTGTAATCTTCTGACACTATCGCTCTCCAATGTTCGTGTGCTGCTGCATCGAGCACGGCTTAAAGTCTTCGCCACGGTGGAGCATTTTGAGGAAACCGGCGAATGTTGACCTGTAAGGAACAAGTGGCGCGTTCCAGTGACTTTCTCGATGGGCAACTGACCTTTCGCGAACGTCTGCTGGTGCGCCATCACCTGATGTTCTGCCCCAACTGCCGGCGCTTTATCCGGCAGATGCGCTTGATGCAGGCGACGCTGAAGATCCTGCCCGAGCCGCCAATCGCCGATATTGATGCGTTGGCCGAACGCCTGGCCGCCGAGCGTTCCCGCGACCAGTAATACCCGTCACTTTTCACACTGAAACGAAGCCCGCATCGGTAAAAGATGCGGGCTTTTTTTTGCTCAAAAAATAATCAATATGGAAAATATTTCATTTTTCTCGGGTGTTTTTACATTTTGCAACATCTGGCATTTTCACCATTTTATCGCTCTGAAGCCTTGATGTATGGGGCCTTTGGCTTATTTCGATTGGCTATTAAAAAGTTCCCGAGTAACAAAATCTTTATGTTCCAGCAACCCGCCTGAAATATCCCCTCGCCAAGATCGCCCCCCAACACGAGCGGCTCTAAACCGCGTGTTTTGCCAATGCACAAGACCATCAATTAGGGGAATTCTTCGATGATCCGTAAGCACTTCGCCGGTTTCGCGGCCAGCGTCCTGGCCCTGGCCGTCACCGCCCAGGCTTTCGCCGGTACTGTCACTACTGACGGTGCCGATATCGTTGTCAAAACCAAGGGCGGCCTTGAGGTTGCAACTACCGACCAGAATTTCAGCTTCAAGCTGGGTGGTCGCTTGCAGGCTGATTACGGCACCTTTGATGGCTTTTACACCAAGAACGGCAACTCGGCCGACGCGACGTACTTCCGTCGCGCCTACCTCGAATTGGGCGGCACGGTGTACAAGGATTGGAAATACCAGATCAACTACGATTTCTCCCACAACTCCGGTAACGCCGACGATGGCTACTTCGACGAAGCGTCCTTCTCGTACGTAGGCTTCAAGCCGGTGGTGATTCGCGCGGGTCGTTTCGACCAGGACTTCGGCCTGGAAAAAGCCACCAGCTCCAAGTGGGTGACCGCCATCGAGCGTAACCTGGGTTATGAAGTCGCCGACTGGGTCAACTCCCATGAAAACGGCATGGGGCTGCAAGTCAGCGCTGTGGTGGCCGACGTGGCCTACCTGTCCTCCGGCGTGTCATCCAAGGACATCAACGACAAGAACGGAAAAGGCGTGAAGCAGTTCAACGCCCGTGCCGTGTTTGCGCCGATGCACGACAGCGGCAACGTCTTGCACCTGGGTGTGGACGTGGCGGTGCGAGACCTGAAAGACACCTCGTTCGACTCACGAATCCGTCCTCGCCTGGACGCTCGCGGCGTTGCCACCAACGGCGGCAACGATGCCGGCGCCAACGGCAACCGTGCGACGTTCGGCGGCGGCGTGGGGCTGGACTCCGGCAACCTGACCGCGAACGATGCCTACGACACCGACACGGTGTTCGGTGGTGAATTTGCCTTCGCCCGTGGCCCGCTGTCTGTGCAGGCCGAATACCTGAATCGCAAGATGAAGGCCGACAGCGCCGCTTATCAGGACGTGAAGGCCACAGGTTTCTACGGTCAGGTGGCCTACACCCTGACCGGCGAGTCCCGGGTCTACAAACTCGACGGCGCCAAGTTCGACACCATCAAGCCGCAGAACAAGCAATTCGGTGCGTGGGAAGTGTTCTACCGCTACGACAACATCAGCGTTGACGACAAAAACGTGGTGCGTAACAGCGCGACCCGTGAAGTGGGCGACGCCAAGGCCAGCCTGAACACCATCGGCGTCAACTGGTACGCCAACGAAGCGGTGAAGATCTCTGCCAACTACCTCAAGGTCAGCACTGACAAGATCCAGAACGCCAATGGCGACGACAGCGGCGACGCCATCGTAGCCCGCGTGCAATACGTGTTCTAAGCAACCTGTAACACCGCTCCAAGGCGCTCTTTCTTCATCCGTTAAAGCGCTCCTCATTTGGTTTTGCCCTGCCGTTTGGCGGGGCTTTTTTTTGCGTCGAGCCTTGTAGGAGCAAGCTTGCTCGCGAAGAACCAGAGACCACCGCGTTCTGTCAGAATGGTCGCGTTTTCGTTAACGACCATCGCGAGCAAGCTCGCTCCTACACAAAGCTGTGACCGTCGGGGAATGGGATGCCGTTACAACGTTTGAATAACCTGTCCGAGATTGCGCCCGATGAATGGAACGCGTTGGTCCCCGTCGATCAGCCGTTTCTGCGCCATGCGTTTCTCAGTGCCCTGGAAGACAGTGCCAGTATTGGCCCGCATTCCGGCTGGCAGCCCGAGCATTTGCTGCACTACGAAGGTGGCCGGCTGATTGCCGCGTTGCCCAGCTATCGTAAATGGCATTCCTACGGCGAATATGTGTTCGACCACGGTTGGGCCGATGCCTGCGAGCGTGCGGGTATCGACTACTACCCGAAGTTGCTGACGGCTGTGCCCTTCAGTCCGGTCAGCGGTCCGCGCCTGTTGGCGGCCAGCGCCCAGGACGGTTTCGAATTGCTTAAAAGCCTGCCCGGTTACCTGGAGATCGAAGGCCTTTCCAGCGCGCATATCAACTTTACCGATGCCTTGGCAGACACGGCACTGGCTGAGCAGCCGGGTTGGCTGCAGCGCCTGGGTTGCCAGTTTCATTGGCAGAACCGTGGTTACCGTGACTTCCAGGACTTCCTCGACGCCCTGAGTTCACGCAAGCGCAAACAGATGCGCAAGGAGCGCGAACAGGTGGCGGGGCAGGGCATCGAGTTCGAGTGGTTGCAAGGCCATGAGTTGAGCGAGGCGCAGTGGGATTTTGTCTATGCCTGTTACGCCAATACCTACGCCGTGCGCCGACAATCGCCCTACCTGACCCGGGCGTTTTTCAGCCTGCTGGCCGAACGCATGCCCGAGGCCATTCGCGTGGTGCTGGCCAAGCAAGGTTCACGGCCGGTGGCCATGGCCTTCAGCCTGATCGGCGGCGACAGTTTTTATGGACGTTATTGGGGCTGCCTGGCGGAGTTCGACCGGCTGCATTTCGAGACGTGTTTCTATCAAGGCATGGACTATGCGATTGCCCATGGCTTGCAGCGTTTCGACGCCGGCGCTCAGGGCGAGCACAAGTTGATTCGCGGGTTTGAGCCGGTGATCACCCATTCCTGGCACTACCTGCGGCATCCGGGATTGAAGGCGGCGGTGGCGGATTTCCTGGAGCGCGAAAGCGTGGGGATTCTGGCGTATGCCGAAGAGGCGAGAACAGCCCTGCCTTACCGGCAAGGCTGAACCCGGTTGGCTCAGGCTGTTTCTTCCTTGCCCAGCCATCGATAGGTGAAACCGCCGACCACTGCACCCAGGATCGGCGCCAGCCAGAACATCCACAACTGCTGCAGCGCCCATCCGCCGACAATCAGCGCCGGGCCGGTACTGCGGGCCGGGTTGACCGAGGTGTTGGTGACGGGGATCGAGATCAGGTGGATCAGTGTCAGCGCCAGGCCGATGGCGATCGGCGCCAGGCCTGCCGGGGCACGGCGGTCGGTGGCGCCGAGGATGATCAGCACAAACATCGCCGTCATCACCAGCTCACAGACAAACCCCGCTGCCATCGAATAACCACCGGGCGAATGCTCGCCATAGCCGTTGCTGGCGAGCCCCGAGGCCAGTTCGAACCCGGGCTTGCCGCTGGCGATGAAGTACAACAGCGCGGCGGCGATGGTGCCGCCGATCACCTGGGACACGATGTACGCCGGTAACTCCCTGGCCGGAAATCTTCCGCCCACTACCAGCCCCACCGAGACTGCCGGGTTCAGGTGACAGCCGCTGATATGCCCGATGGCAAATGCCATGGTCAGCACCGTGAGCCCGAACGCCAGGGCCACACCGAGCAGACCGATCCCGACGTTGGGGAACGCTGCGGCCAACACCGCACTCCCACAGCCGCCCAACACCAGCCAAAACGTACCCAGTCCTTCCGTAACTGAACGTTTGAACAGTGACATGAACACATCCTTAGTAGATTTCTCTATCTGATTAACGGGTCTGTAATGCGTCCCTGCTGCCTTAAATCAGGGCCCTCCTGGGGCCTGATTGGAGTACAGCAGGATTGTGTCGCGAGACCAGCGGGATAGAGAAAACTGTCAGAATTGTTCGGAATTGAGGTAGTCGTTAACCAACGGAATCAGTCTATTCCGACGAACCCGCCGGTCTGGTGTTGCCACAATCGCGCATACAAACCGCCATGTGCGAGCAGTTCAGCATGGCTGCCGCTCTCGGCAATCTGGCCTTTTTCCAGCACTACCAGCCTGTCCATTCTGGCAATGGTGGAAAGGCGGTGTGCGATGGCGATTACCGTCTTGCCCTGCATCAGGGTTTCCAGGCTTTCCTGGATCGCCGCTTCGACTTCCGAATCCAGCGCCGAGGTGGCTTCGTCCATGATCAGGATCGGCGCGTCCTTGAGCAGTACCCGCGCAATGGCGATGCGCTGGCGTTGCCCGCCGGAGAGTTTGACCCCGCGCTCGCCGACGTGAGCATCCAGGCCGGTGCGGCCCTCGGCGTCCGACAGCAGCGGAATGAATTCGTCGGCCCGGGCCTTGTGCACGGCAGCCCAGAGTTCTTCATCGGTGGCGTCCGGCTTGCCATACAGCAGGTTGTCGCGGATCGAACGGTGCAGCAGCGAGGTGTCCTGGGTGATCATGCCGATCTGTTCGCGCAGGGTTTCCTGGGCGACTTCGGCGATGTTCTGGCCGTCGATCAGGATGCGTCCGCCTTGCAGGTCGTACAGGCGCAGCAGCAGGTTGACCAGGGTGGATTTACCCGCGCCGGACGGCCCGATCAGGCCGATTTTTTCACCTGGCTTGATGTCCAGGTTCAGGCCGCTGATGATTCCGCTCTTCTTGCCGTAGTGGAAATCCACCTGATCAAACCGCACTTCGCCATGGGGCACTTCCAGGCGCGGGGCGTTCTCCCGGTCGGTTACCGCCAGCGGCTGGGCGATGGTTTTCAGGCCGTCCTGCACCATGCCGATGTTTTCGAAAATGCCGTTGACCACCCACATGATCCAGCCGGACATGTTGACGATACGAATCACCAGGCCGGTGGCCAGGGCGATGGCGCCCACCGAAATCAGCGACTGGGTCCACAGCCACAGGGCAAGGCCGGTGGTGGTGACGATCAGCAGACCGTTCATGGTGGTGATCACGATGTCCATGCTGGTCACCACACGGCTGGCCATCTGGGTTTTCTCGGTCTGCTCGACGATGGCTTCCTTGGCGTAGTTCTGCTCGAAATTCGTGTGAGCGAACAGCTTCAAGGTGGTGATGTTGGTGTAGCCGTCGACAATCCGCCCCATCAGTTTGGAGCGTGCCTCGGAGGAAATCACCGAGCGTTCCTTGACCCGCGGCACGAAGTAACGCAGGGCCAGGCTGTAGGCGACGATCCAGGTAATCAGCGGGATCATCAGGCGCCAGTCGGCTTCGGCGAACAGCACCAGGGCGCTGATGGCGTAGATCGCCACGTGCCAGATCGCATCCACGGCGGCCACTGCAGAGTCGCGCAGGGAGTTGCCGGTTTGCATGATGCGCTGGGCAATACGCCCGGCGAAGTCGTTCTGGAAGAAATTCAGGCTCTGCTTGAGCACATAGCTATGGTTCTGCCAGCGGATCAGGCTGGTCATGCCGGGGCTGATGGTCTGGTGCACCAGCAGGTCATGCAGGGCGCCGAAGATCGGGCGCAGCAGCAGGGCGACCACGGCCATCCAGATCAGCTCGGTGGCGTGGATCTGGAAGAAGTTGGCGGGTGGCGTACCCTGGGCCAGGTCAATGATGCGGCTCAGGTAGCTGAACAACGCCACTTCGATCAGCGCGCCGATCAGGCCCACCACCAGCAAGGCGGCAAAGCATGGCCATACCTGGCGCAGGTAATAGATATAGAAGGGCAGGACTTTATCGGGAGGAGCGGCGCTGGGAGCGTCGCGGAAGATGTCGATCAGTTGTTCAAAACGACGATAGAGCATTAGGTCTGACGCCCGCGCGGCGGGCTCTCCTGTTCAAATGCGCACGGTGCCTTTTGGGCACCGCGCGAAACTCCCTGTAGCCTTCAGTCGATGCGCTTGGCCGACTTGATCAGGACAGGATCGATTGGCACGTTCTGCATGCCCTGTTTGGTGGTGGTTTGCGAGTTGACGATGATGTCGACCACGTCCATGCCCTTGACCACTTTGGCGAACACGGCGTAACCGGCATCGCGGCCCGGGTCGAGGAAGGCATTGTCCGCAACGTTGATGAAGAATTGGCTGGTGGCGGAGTTCGGGTCGTTGGTACGGGCCATCGACAAGGTACCGCGCACGTTATGCAGGCCGTTGCTGGCTTCGTTCTTGATCGGTGCTTCGGTCGGCTTTTGCGACATTTGCGAGGTGAAACCGCCGCCCTGCACCATGAACCCCGGGATTACCCGGTGAAAAATGGTGTTGGTGTAGAAGCCCTTGTCGACATAGGCCAGGAAGTTCTTGGTGCTGATCGGGGCCTTGACCGGGTCCAGTTCGATTTCGATGTCGCCATTGGTGGTAGTGATCAATACGTGCGGTGCCTTGGCAGGCTCGGCCGCCATCAGGTTGGCAGCGAACAGTACGGAACCGGCAAAGAAGGCGATTTTTTTCAGCATGGGTCAGTGATCCTGGGTTGTGGTTTCGACTGTCTTGAGAAAATCGAGCAGGGTGTTATTGAAGTGTTCGGGTTGGTCCAGCGGCGTGGCATGGCGGGAATCCTCGATCACCACCAGCCGCGCATCGGGCAGCAGTTTTACATAGATTTCTTTCTGCGCCACGGGGGTGTAGTCGTGGTCGGCGCTGATGACCAGGGTTGGACAGGAAATTCTCGAAAGTTGTTCCTGTACGCCCCAGCCAACAATGGCGTCGAAGCTGGCGAGGTAAGCACGTTTGTCGTTTTTTGCCCAGCGTTCGGTCATCTTGCGGCGCAGTTCGGCCTGTTCGGGCTTGGGAAACAGCATGCTGCCCAGGGCTTTGCCGATGGTGTTCAGGCTGAGGATGCGCGCCAGGCTCCAGCGCCTGGCCCACTGCCAATAGTCACTGGCGCTGCGAACCTTGACCTGGGGCGCGCTGTTGACGATGCACAGGCTCTTGAGCCTCTGTGGTTCGTCCACCGCCAATTGGAACGCAATCATGCCGCCCATGGACAGGCCGACCACATGGGCCGGCGGCAGTTGCAGGTGTTCGATCAAGGCCACCAGGTCGGCGGTGAAGCCCGCGATGCTGTAGCGTTCCCGGGGTTTGTCGGAGCGGCCGTGACCGCGCACATCTACCACGATCAACCAGTAGTGTTTTGACAGCACCGGCACTTGCAGCTCCCAGTCCAGGCAGCTGGAGCCCAGGCCGTGGATCAGGATCAGCGGCGTGCCATGGCCATATTCCTCGTAATGCAGGGTGCAACCTTCATGTTCGAAATAGGCCATGTGAACTCCTTGTTCAGGCTTGTTGCGGTGCGGCGAAAGGTGCGTCCAGCGGAGCCGTGTCGAAGGTGCGCAACAACTCGACAAGAATCTGCGTGGCCGGGCCCAGGGGTTTGTCCTTGTTCGAGTAAAGATAGAACGTCGGGTTGCGGCTGCCACCCCGTTCCAGGGGCAGCAGCTTGAGCAGGCCTTCCTTGAGTTCGCGCTCGATCATGTGCCGGGGCAACCAGGCAAAGCCCAGGCCGCTGCTGACGAAGGTGGCGGCGGTGGGCAGGCTGCCGACGGTCCAGCGTTGTTCGGCGCCGAGCCAGCCGACATCCCGTGGCTGCTGGCGGCCGGAGTCGCGGATCACTACCTGCATGTGGCTTTCCAGGTCCTGGAAGCTCAGTTCGCGGTGCAACCGATGCAACGGGTGATCGGGGTGGGCCACGGCGACAAATTCAACGTCGCTCATTTCCGTGCCCAGGTAGCCCGGAATGATAAAGCCGCAGATGGCGAGGTCGGCCATGCCGTCCATCAACAGCTCTTCGACGCCGGACAACACTTCTTCACGCAGTCGCACCCGGCAACCACGGCTTTGCGGCATAAAAGCGGTGAGGGCGCGCACGAGGCGGGCGTTGGGGTAGGCCGCATCGACCACCAGCCGCACCTCGGCTTCCCAACCCTGTTCCATATGGTGGGCGAGGTCTTCCAGTTGGCTGGCGTTTTTCACCAGTTGCCGCGAGCGGCGCAGCAGCACTTCGCCGGCTTCGGTGAGCACCGCCTTGCGCCCGTCGATGCGTAGCAGCGGGACGCCGAGCTGATCCTGCATGCGGGCCACGGTATAGCTCACCGAGGATTGCGAACGGTGCAGGGCTTCGGCGGCCTGGGCGAAGCCGCCATGGTCGACCACGGCTTGCAAAGTGCGCCATTGATCGAGGGTAACGCGGGGCGCTTTCAAGATGAGCTCCTCTTGTCCTAAGCTGGCGGTCCTTATTGGAGACTGCCGAATGAGAAAATTCTGTTGTGTGATGCTGGCGCTGCTGCCGTTGAGCGCGTTTGCATTTACTACCGACGTTACGAAAGACATTCAGGGCGTGAAGATCGATTACAGCGCGTCGGACGTCGACAGCAATATCAGTTCGATCCAACTCACCAACTACGGCCTCAATGATGCGGAGTGCAAGGTACGCTTTACCAACGGCCCGGAAGCCCCGCGTACTCGCAAGCTCACGGTGGCTGCGGGGAAAACCACCAACACCACGGTCAATTTCAGCCGTGCCATTATCAAGATGCGTATCCAGCTGACGTGCGCACCGAAATAAGGCAAAAGCGGAGATTGCATACAGCAATACTCCGCTTATAAACAAATTTATAGATGGGTTATAGCAGTTTTTTACGCTTTTTAATCGAACGAGCCCTGATTAACCTTCACTCCATCGCCTTACAGCATTCACCGATGGAGCTTACATAATCATGGCCCGTGTTCTGATCATCGAAAGCAGCGCCCGTCAGCAGGACTCAATCTCCCGCCAACTGACCCAACAATTCATCAGCCAATGGAAAGTCGCCCACCCGGCGGATCAGATCACCGTGCGTGACCTGGCCGTCAGCCCGGTGCCGCACCTGGACGCCAACCTGTTGGGTGGCTGGATGAAACCTGCCGAGCAGCGCACCGCAATCGAACAGGCCTCTTTGGACCGCTCCAACGAACTGACCGACGAACTGCTGGCCGCCGATGTATTGGTAATGGCCGCGCCGATGTACAACTTCGCGATTCCCAGCACCCTCAAAGCCTGGCTCGACCATGTGCTGCGTGCCGGCGTGACCTTCAAGTACACCGCCACCGGTCCACAGGGCCTGCTGACTGACAAGCGCGCCTTTGTGCTGACCGCTCGCGGTGGTATCCATGCCGGTGGCAGCACCGACCACCAGGAACCGTACTTGCGTCAGGTCATGGGCTTTATCGGCATCCATGACGTCACGTTCATTCACGCCGAAGGGGTGAACCTGGGCGGTGATTTCCAGGAAAAGGGCGTGAACCAGGCCAAGGCACTGCTGGCACAAGTGGCGTGAGATGTTAATCGTCAGATAATCGCCCGCTGTTTAGATAGCTCCACGCAACCCTTCAAGTACGCGTATCGAACCTCCCTTTGCACTTTTTGCTCCTGAGTGCTCCTGCCCGACTGACGCTTTTAGCGAGGTCGGGTTTTTTTTGCCTTGAGTTTCGTAAAGGGCCGAAAACCGCTAATGTCGCGCCCATTCAAAATGAGGCGAGCATGGGCTATCTACTTGTTGTGACGCTGATCCAGGCGTTTTCCTTCAGCTTGATCGGCGAATACCTGGCCGGTCACGTCGACAGTTACTTCGCGGTGCTGGTGCGCGTGGTGCTGGCCGGGCTGGTGTTTATCCCGCTGACTCGCTGGCGTTCGGTGGAGCCGGCGTTCATGCGCGGCATGCTGCTGATCGGCGCGCTGCAGTTTGGCGTGACCTACGTGTGCCTGTACCTGAGCTTCCGCGTGCTGACGGTGCCGGAGGTGCTGCTGTTCACCATCCTGACGCCGTTGCACGTGACCTTGATCGAAGACGCGCTGAACCGCCGCTTCAACCCGTGGGCGCTGGTGGCTGCGTTGGTGGCGGTGACAGGAGCGGCGGTGATTCGCTTTGACCAGATCACCCCGAACTTCTTCATGGGCTTTTTGCTGCTGCAACTGGCCAACTTCACCTACGCCGCCGGGCAAGTGCTTTATAAGCATCTGGTGGCTCGTCATCCGAGCGATCTGCCGCATTACCGGCGGTTTGGTTACTTCTACCTTGGTGCATTGGCGGTGGCGTTGCCGGCGTTCCTGATGTTCGGCAAGGCCAACTACCTGCCGGAAGCACCGTTGCAATGGGGCGTGTTGGTATTCCTGGGGCTGGTCAGCACGGCACTGGGAATGTACTGGTGGAACAAGGGCGCATGCATGGTCAATGGCGGCACCCTGGCGGTGATGAATAACCTGCATGTGCCGGTGGGGTTATTGCTCAACCTGCTGATCTGGAACCAGCACGAGCCGCTGGGCAGGTTGCTGCTGGGCGGGTTGGTGATTCTGGGGGCGGTGTGGATCAGTCGGCTGGGCATCAAGTCGCCCAGCCGCTCCGTGGCTTAAAGCGCGCGGCTTTCGGGCGCCGGCAAATGACTGGCGCCCAACACCGCCGGCAACATCCCCGCCCGCAAGTCTCCACCACTCGGCTGCTGGTACAGGCTCAAGCCAAATTCCGGCAGCACCGCCAGCAGGTAATCGAAGATATCGCCCTGGATGCGCTCGTAATCGGCCCACGCAGTGGTGCGGGTAAAGCAGTAGATCTCCAGCGGAATGCCCTGGGCCGTGGTCTGCATCTGCCGCACCATGCAGGTCATGTTCGGCTGGATTTCCGGGTGGCTTTTCAGATAGGCCAGCGCATAGGCGCGGAAGGTGCCGATATTGGTCATGCGCCGGCGGTTGGCGGACATCGCCGCGACATTGCCCTGGGCTTCGTTCCAGGCCTTGAGTTCGGCCTTTTTGCGGCTCATGTAGTCGGTCAGCAGGTGTACCTGGGAGAGTCTCAGCTCTTCGTCGTCGCGGATGAAGCGCACGCCGCTGGCGTCGATGTACAGGCTGCGCTTGATCCGCCGGCCACCGGAGGCCTGCATGCCGCGCCAGTTCTTGAACGACTCGGACATCAGGCGCCAAGTGGGAATCGAGACGATGGTCTTGTCGAAATTCTGCACTTTGACGGTGTGCAGGGTGATGTCCACCACGTCACCATCGGCGCCCACCTGAGGCATTTCGATCCAGTCGCCGACCCGCAGCATGTCGTTGCTGGTCAGTTGTACGCTGGCGACGAACGACAGCAGGGTGTCCTTGTAGACCAACAGGATCACCGCCGACATCGCACCCAAGCCGGAAAGCAGCAATAGCGGCGAGCGGTCGATCAGCGTGGCGACGATGATGATTGCGCCAAACACGAACAGTACCATCTTTGCCAACTGCACGTAGCCCTTGATCGAGCGGGTGCGGGCGTGTTCGGTACGGGCGTAGATATCCAGCAGGGCGTTGAGCAGGGCGCTCATCGCCAGCACCATGAACAGGATGGTGAACGCCAGGGCTACGTTGCCGATGAACAGGGCGCTGGTCTTGCTCAGGTCCGGCACCAGGTACAGGCCGAACTGGATCACCAGCGACGGCGTCATCTGTGCCAGGCGGTGGAAGACTTTGTTGTGCCGCAGGTCGTTGAGCCAATGCAGCGCGGGTTGCCGGCCCAGCAGCTTGACGGCGTGCAGGATGAGGTACCGCGCCACTCGTCCGAGCAGCAAGGCCACCACCAGCAACACCACCAGCGCCAGGCTGGAATGCAGTAACGGGTGCTCGTCGAGGGTGCCCCAAAGGTCTTGGGCGTTGAGCCAGAGCTGTTTGATATCCATGGGTAAACGCGATTCTTCTGTAAGACGTGACGGGGCGATTAGAGCATTTAAGTCCTTCAAAGTTGTCGTTGTGGACAAATTCGCTGACAAAAAAGCGCCTGATTGACGCAGTACGCGTAAAGAAACTCGGCCTCGGCGCCCGAAACCGTTACCCTATGCAGCTGTTTTTTTGTATTTCTTCGAGGTAGCACCCGTGTTTTCCCAATTCGCCCTGCACGAACGCCTGCTCAAAGCCGTGGCCGAGCTTAAATTTGTCGAGCCAACGCCTGTGCAAGCAGCGGCCATCCCGCTCGCGCTCGAAGGGCGTGACCTGCGGGTGACGGCTCAAACCGGGAGTGGCAAGACCGCCGCTTTCGTACTGCCGATTCTGAACCGGCTGATCGGCCCGGCCAAAGTCCGTGTCAGCATCAAGACCCTGATCCTGCTGCCGACCCGGGAGCTGGCCCAGCAGACCTTGAAGGAAGTGGAGCGCTTTTCGCAGTTCACCTTCATCAAGTCCGGCCTGATCACTGGCGGCGAAGACTTCAAGGTCCAGGCCGCCATGCTGCGCAAGGTGCCGGACATCCTGATCGGCACCCCGGGCCGGATGATCGAGCAACTGAACGCCGGCAACCTGGACCTCAAGGAAGTTGAAGTGCTGGTGCTCGACGAAGCCGACCGCATGCTCGACATGGGCTTCGCCGACGACGTGCAGCGCCTGGTGCAAGAGTGCGTAAACCGCCAGCAGACCATGCTGTTCTCGGCCACCACCGGTGGTTCGACCTTGCGCGAGATGGTCGCCAAGGTCCTGAACAACCCGGAGCACCTGCAGGTCAACAACGTCAGCGACCTGAACTCCACCACCCGTCAGCAGATCATCACCGCTGACCACAACGTGCATAAAGAGCAGATCCTCAACTGGCTGCTGGCCAACGAGACCTATCAGAAGGCCATCGTGTTCACCAACACCCGCGCCATGGCCGACCGCATCTACGGTCGCCTGGTGGCTCAGGAGTACAAGGCGTTCGTCCTGCACGGTGAGAAAGACCAGAAGGACCGCAAGCTGGCCATCGACCGCCTCAAGCAAGGCGGCGTGAAGATCCTGGTGGCCACCGACGTTGCCGCCCGCGGCCTGGACGTGGACGGCCTGGACATGGTGATCAACTTCGACATGCCTCGCAGCGGCGACGAATACGTGCACCGTATCGGTCGTACCGGGCGTGCCGGCAACGATGGCCTGGCGATCTCGCTGATCTGCCATGGCGACTGGAACCTGATGTCGAGCATCGAGCGCTACTTGAAGCAGTCGTTCGAGCGCCGCACCATCAAGGAAGTCAAAGGCACCTACGGCGGGCCGAAAAAGGTCAAGGCGTCGGGCAAGGCCGTTGGCGTGAAGAAGAAAAAGGTCGATGCCAAGGGCGAGAAGAAGAAGGCCGGCGCCAAGTCGCCGACCAAGCGCAAGATCGCCAACCGTCCAAAGACCGACAACTTGTCGTTGGTCAGCAAGGACGGCATGGCTCCCCTGAAGCGCCGCAAGCCGGAAGCACCGGCTGCCGAGTAAGGCTTGAGCCACAAAAAAACCGGACAATGTCCGGTTTTTTTTCGCCTCAGTTTTTGGCTTTGGCGGCCGCTTCGTCCATTTCCTTGAGGCGCTGGTCGATCAGTTGGCACTTGTCGGGCAGGTCTGCGCTGGCGGTTTCCAGCTTCATGTTCTGCAATTCCTCGTTGATCTCCTTGGCCTTCTGCGGGTTCTGTTGGGTGAGCTTGGTCACCTCCTTGGCCAGTTGCTCACGTTTGGCGGTGGCTTCTTCCAGCGTGCAGGCCCAGGCGGGCAGGGCGGTTAGCAGCGTGGCCGCGACGGCGATATTCAGCAGGGTTTTCATGGTTCGGACCTCCTTGGCGATGATATTCGGTTGAGGGCTTCGAACGCTGAAAAGTTCAGCGAAATCGCGCCTGTCCGCTAGGCTGAACGGACGATGGGTCCGGCATGTCACACCTTTGAAGGGCCTATATTCGTGTGCCTTCAGGAGGAATCAGGATGACGACTTACGATTGGGATTTGATCGAACGATTGCTGCATGAGGTGCAGAACGGTGGCAGCAGCTTTGCCCCGCGCAAATATGCCGAGGAAGAAGCCGCCAAAAGGGCTGCCGCTGGTGAGCCCATCGGTAATCTCGATGAGTTTAAAAAGACTGCAGCGGATTACGAGGGATTGTTGTTCACGCGCGGCTTTATTGAGTCGCGGTCAGAGGAAGAGCGTGGCAATGGCGAGAATTTCAAATTGACCCCGCGCGGCTCACAGCTGCTGAGCCTGATCGACAGCTGCATCCCTGGCGATAATCACCCGCGCCAGGTGCTGGATGAGCAGGCGGATGCGCTGGATCCGGCGACGTTTGATGAACTGGCCTCTAAACCACAGATTGCCTGATGACTACGGGGTGCCAGCCTTCAGGCATTTGAGGGCCTTGAAGTCGCTGCGCACCTTGTCGATCTTCTGCGTCAGCTTCTGGCGTTGTTGCACGGTGCTCTGCGCCATCAGGTCGACGATCAGGCTGCGGGCGGCGGTTTCGGTCTGGGCGTAGGCCTGGCGATACTCCGCAGTCCATAGGCTTTCGCGGTCTACCAGCAGTTGCTCGATCTTCTGTGGGAAATCGCTGCTGTGGCGGTCTTTTACCGCCGAGATAAACAGCGCCTGCCAGTGAGCGCGGTTACCGATCCACTGCTGGTTCTGCTCTCCGAGGGCGATTGACCAGGCGGTGACGCGATTCTGCTGGCTGGCGCTTAACGGCCCGAGCCATGCGTCCAGCCGCTTGTTCATGCGCTCGGCGCGTTCCTTGATCTGCTGTTCGAGGGACGGTTTCAGGTATTCATCCTGACGCTTGCCCAGGTCTTTGGCGAACGCTTGCTCCATGTCCTGCACTTGCTGGTCGTCGAGCCCCTGCAATAATGCGACGGCGGAGGGTGTGATCGCCCGTGCGCTTTCGGCAATCGCTTGCTTGGCCTCGGCGGTGCGGGTTTGCAGGGCGGCGTCGGTCACGTGGTTGTCGTCGACCATCTGTTGGAGGCGGTCGAGCCAATCCAGGTAGCCTGGCAGTTGCGTGGTGCAATGCCAGGCCAGGTGTTCCTTGAGTTTGTCGTTGAACCAGCTCTTCTGCCCGGCGTTCATGTCCAGGTAGTCGCTGAGGGTCCAGGGGATGATCACATCCAGGTTGCGATAGGCCAGGCCCACCCGGTTGCAGCCGGCAAGCACCAGGCTGACGGTTAGCAATACAACAAGAAGTTTTAACCGACGCAGCATGAGCGAGTCCTTGCGCAGACGAGAGTATTGCATCTGAACCCGTCAATGCAGCGACAGTTCATCCCATCAATAAAACGCCCGCTCGGCCTTCAGGGTCAAGAGACCGTCGCATTGCGAGTTGTGTCCGGAGTAGGCCGAGCAATCGCCGCCGCTGAGGCTGGAGTCGCTGTAGATCAGGTTCAGGTCGACGCCCATCCACGGCCTGGAAAATTGCACCGACCAGTCGCTGAAGCTGCGAATGGAGCTGCCATCGGCGACCGAGACCGGCGTGCCCAACTGGTGGGTGGTGTATTTCATGCTGACGCCGATGCCGAAAGGCTTGGTGCCGCCGAGGTCGGCGAACAGGGTGCTGTCCTGTCGGTCCGGGTCGTTGCTGAAGGAGGCGCCGAAACGATTGCCCAGCAAGGTCAGGCCGCCGTAGAACTCCTGGCTGTCGAGTGGGCTCAGCTTGGGATAGCTGTAGTGGATCATCCCCAGTTCATAACCCAGGGTCTGGTCAAAGGGACGCTTGAAACCCAGGTAGGAGTCGACTTCCAGGTTGCTGGTCGGGGAAATCCCCATGCTCGGTGAGAATTGGCCGAGGTACAGGCCGCTGTCGTGGCTCAGGTCCAGCCCGCCGTGGAACGAGTCGCTGCCGGGCGAAGTGGGTTTGACCAGGCCTTGGGCCATGCTGCGACTGGGTGTGGTGCCCAATTTCAGGTCGAAGTCACCCAGTTCACGCTGGAAAACCTGCGCTTCGGCCAGGGGGCTGGCCAACAGGGCGCCGGCCAGGAAAATACAGGATTTGAGCATGCTTCACTCCATGAAAAGCGAGGAGCAGTAACGGGGAATATCAGGCAAATGCCCGATCTAGACGTGTGCAAGCATACCGGCGATGGTTCGCGGATGAAGCCCGTTCGTCGATTGGTGCAAAAGGGGGCGTATCAGGGGGTGTTGCGGGCTCTAGTCCTAGCGCCTTGAAAGGCAAAGCGCATAGGGACCAGGTGTAATGCGCGAGTATTACTTTTTACCCAGGGTGATCTGCTTGGACGGGCCGAAAGTCTGGCCGCTTACGCCTTTGGCGATCTGCTGGATTTCGCCGCCCTGCTTGAGGAATGCAGCAATTTGGTTGTTGATCGATTCGCTGGTTTCAACGGCGGGAGCTGGCTTTGCTTTGCTGTTGGATGCTTTTACGCGCATGGCGGCCACTAACCTGTAGAAAATTAACTTGGCCATGCATCGTACATGAAATGCTTGACAATTGCTTGGCAAATATCCTCCTGAAATAATGGCGGGCTTATGAATTGCCCACAATTAATGATTGAAATAGTCACCTAACTTGCTGTTTTAACTCGAAACCCATGGGGAAAAAAGGCTGCGTGCACTGGCAGAATCCAGGCCGATGATCTGACGAGCGGGTTGGTGGCCGGCAAACCCATGATTTTTCAGGCCTGTGCGCCGGTACGCGGGACCGCCGCCGTCAACTCGGGTAGAATGCCGCCCACGCAATGAGGGTATTGAAAATGGCTTTAGTCGGGCGCTACAACAGCTTGCAAGTGGTTAAACACACTAACTTTGGTTTGTACCTGGATGGTGATCAAGAGGGCGAAATCCTCTTGCCCAATCGTTATATCCCCAAAGATATTCCCAGTGAAGATGAAGACTGGCTCAACGTTTTTATTTATCTGGACAGCGATGACAAACTTATCGCCACCACCGAAAAACCAAAAGTACAGGTGGGTGAATTTGCCAGTCTGAAAGTAGTTGAAGTCAACAGCATTGGTGTATTCCTCGATTGGGGATTGCCCAAGGACCTGCTGCTGCCTTACTCCGAAGAAAAGCGCCAGCTGACCGCCGGTGAATATTGCGTGGTGCACGTCTACCTCGACAAACACACCAAGCGCATCACCGCCACCGCGCGCCTTGACCGCTACCTGGACAAGACCCCGGCCACCTACAAGGTAGGCCAGGAAGTTGACTTGCTGGTGGCCGAGGCCACCGACATGGGCTTCAAGGCCATTATCAACAACAAGCACTGGGGCCTGATCCACAAGAACGAAGTGTTCAAGTTCCTGCGCCCGGGCAAGGAAGAGAAAGGCTTCATCAAGGAAATCCGTGCCGACGGCAATATCAGCCTGAGTCTGCAACCGGTGGGTGAGGAAGCGGCGTCCAGCCTGAACTCGAAGATCCTTGCCAAGTTGCGCGAGAACAACGGCACCTTGCCGGTCAGCGATAAAAGCGACCCGGCAGTGATCAGCAGTTTGTTCGGTGTCAGCAAAGGCAACTTCAAGAAGGCCATCGGTGCCCTCTACAAGCAAGGCAGCATTGTGATCCACGCGGATCGTATTGAACTAAGCTGATCGCGGTTTGCTCTTCTGTAGGAGCCGGCTTGCCGGCGATAAGGCCCGTGAGCCTTGGGCGATTCTTCTGACGCCATCGCTGGCAAGCCAGCTCCTACAGGATCATGTGAATGTCCAGAAAAACCCTCTTCGCCTATCTCGGCACCTTGCTCGCCTTTTTGATCCTCGACGGCCTTTGGCTCGGCGTGTTCATGGGGCCGACCTACAAAGCCCTGCTTGGCCCGCTGATGCTCGATCAACCGCGCCTGTTCCCGGCCGTGGCGTTCTATCTTCTTTATGTATTCGGTTGTGTGGTGTTTGTCGTCCTGCCCGCTTTGACGAGCGGCGGCTGGCAACGCGCCGCGCGGCTTGGCGCGTTGCTGGGCCTGGTGGCCTACGGCACGTATGACCTGAGCAATTGGGCGACCTTGCAGGGCTGGTCCGCCGGGTTGGCCGTCATGGACATTGCCTGGGGCACCTTCCTCAGTGCAGTTTGCTGCACCTTCGGCTATCAATGTGCACGCAAGGTGCACAATTGATTGTGTACAGGATTGGTCTGCACCATCCCTGAGCGAAGCCGCACCGTTTAATCATCTTTACGCCTCCTGTAGATCCAGGCCTGGCGCGGGATTGTGCCGGGTTTCGCGCCATTGGCACGCATTCTGCTCATCAACTCGTATACAAACCATGCCGCCTCCCGTACGCACTCCCGTCGCGGGTGGCAGGCCGGTATTTACGAGGAGCCCTGCGATGACCGAACAATTGCCCAAAGGCTACAGCCCGCGCCTGTACAACCAGGACCTGGGGCCGCTGCCGCAAAAATGGAACTGGTACAACATCTTCGCTTTCTGGATGAGCGACGTGCACAGCGTTGGCGGCTACGTGTTTGCCGCCAGCCTGTTTGCCCTGGGGCTGGCCAGTTGGCAGGTGCTGATCGCCTTGCTTGCCGGGATTTGCATTGTGCAATTGATCGCCAACCTGGTGGCCAAGCCGAGCCAGCAGGCCGCGGTGCCATACCCGGTGATCTGTCGGTTGGCCTTTGGTGTGTTCGGGGCGAATATTCCCGCGGTGATTCGCGGCTTGATCGCAGTGGCCTGGTACGGGATTCAGACTTACCTGGCGTCCAGCGCACTGATCATCGTGGTGCTGCGGTTTTTCCCACAGATGGCGGTATACGCAGAGCCACATTTCGCCGGCCTGTCGTATCTGGGCTGGTTCGGTTTCCTCAGCCTGTGGACGCTCCAGGCACTGGTGTTCTGGACCGGCATGGAATCTATCCGCCGCTTCATTGATTGGGCGGGTCCGATCGTCTACGCAGTGATGTTTGCCCTGGCCGGCTGGATCGTCTGGAAGGCAGGCTGGGCCAATATCAGCTTCACCCTGGCGGAAAAATCCTTGTCGGGCTGGCAGGCCTTTGGCCAAATCATCGTGGCGACCGCATTGGTGGTGTCGTACTTCTCCGGCCCGACTTTGAACTTCGGTGATTTCAGTCGCTATTGCCGCACGATGAAGGACGTACGTCGCGGAAATTTCTGGGGCTTGCCGGTTAATTTCCTGGCGTTCTCTCTGGTCACCGTGGTGATTGTCTCGGGCACCTTGCCGGTGTTCGGCGAAATGCTCCACGACCCGATCGCCACCGTCTCGCGCATAGACAACGACATGGCCGTGCTGCTGGGGGCGTTCGCCTTTGTCACCGCGACCATCGGCATCAATATCGTCGCCAACTTTGTCTCACCGGCCTTTGATTTCGCCAACGTGGCCCCGAGCAAGATCAGCTGGCGCGCCGGCGGGATGATTGCGGCGGTGGCCTCGATCTTCATCACCCCGTGGAACCTGTTCAACAACCCGTTGATGATCCACTACACCCTCGACATCCTCGCAGCGTTTATCGGGCCGTTGTTCGGGATTCTGCTGGTGGATTACTACTTGGTGAAGAAGCAGAAGATCGACGTCGACGCGCTGTTCGATGACAGCCCGAACGGGCGCTACTACTTTGACGGCGGCGTGAACTGGACGGCGGTCAAGGCGCTGGTGCCCGCGACGCTGGTGGGCGTCGCGATCACTTTCACCCCGGCGTTGCAGGGCATGGCCAACTTCGCCTGGTTTACCGGCTGCTTCCTGGGTGGGCTGTTTTTCCTGGTGTTGGCGCGGCGTGAACAGGTTCGCGCAGCTGTGCCGATGGTTGCCGGTTGACCAGCACCGATCCCGCCACCAACAAACCGGCGCCAGCGACCACCAGCGCCGGTTGCAGGCCACCACTGAGGTGGCTGCTGACCGATGCCAGCAACGGTCCGCTCAATTGGCCGATCGCAAAGCTGGCGGTCAGCAACCCGGTGCTGCGCTGGTAGCCGTGGGGGGCGACCTCACGCAAGCGCGCCATCACCAGTTGCATGCACGCCAGGAATGGCCCGCCGCACAGCAACACCCCCAGCGCCAGCCCCCAACCGTTGCCCAACAGGCAGGCAAACACCCCGGCCGCTTGCAGCCAAAGGGTGGTCATCAGCCAGCGGCGGGTGGTGTCCGGGTCCTTGCGGCGCAGGCTGGCGGCGACCACGCCAATCGCGGCGGCCAGGCCAAAGCAGGGCCAGAACAAGTCCGCCTGCCATGCACCCTTGAATTGCGCGCTGGCCATCTGTGACAGGAAGGTCGCCGGGATGATGTAGCCCAGGCCGTACAGCACGTAGATCCAGCACAGGTGCGTGATGCTGCCGTTGCAGGCCACGGCGGTGTGGCTGGCAACGGGTGAGCTGGCGGCGGAAGGCTTGGGCAGGAAGGGCAGGATGGCCAGCAGCATCACCAGCGCGACCACGCCATACACCAGCCACAAGGTTGCAGAGTCTTGCCCCAGCAGGTTGGAGCCCAGGGCCAGCAACCCGGTCAACAGAATCCCCAGCCCCGGCCCGGCAAATACCAGCGCACCCAGGCGTGGGCGCCCGGCCGCAATGGCCAGCGGCTGGCTCAGGCTGGTGATCATCACCAGCGCCCATGCGCTCGCCACACCGGTCCCAAAGCGCAGCAGCAGATGCGGCCAAAACCCGTGGGCCCAGTACGACGCCAGGGTCAACAGCACGCATAACCACAGCCCGCCATACAAACGCCCGCGTACATGGTGATGGCTGCGGGCGAATATCGAATCCACCGCGCCGACGAAGTAGCCCAGGTAGTTGGCTGCCGCGATCAGGCCGGCGCCGGTCAGGTCGATCTGGCCCTCGCTGAGCAGATGCGGCATTTGCGGGGTCAGTGCGAAGCGGCCAATGCCCATGGCCATCATCAAGGCGATAAAACTGGCGAGTAAGCGGATCAGCGGTGACATGGTGGTTTTTCCTGGGAGCAGCAAGTGACCCTCAGGCTAAAGTGAATTGACTTTCTGTAAAAATGAATAATAGTGAGTAACTTGTTCAGTTTTGGAGAATGGTGATGGAGTTCAGTCAATTGCGTATTTTCCAGGCCGTGGCCGAGGAAGGTTCCATCACCCGCGCCGCCGAGCGTTTGCACCGGGTGCCGTCCAACTTGTCGACCCGGCTTAAACAGATGGAAGAACAGCTGGGTGTCGAACTGTTCGTACGTGAGCGCCAGCGTTTGCAGCTTTCTCCCGCAGGCAAAGTGTTGCTGGACTACAGCGCACGCCTGCTGGCCCTGCATGACGAAGCCCATGGCGCGGTGCAGGGCGGGCAACCGGCCGGCGACTTTGTGCTCGGCAGCATGTACAGCACAGCGGCGATTCATCTGCCCAAGCTGCTGGCGCGCTACCACAAGGCGTATCCGATGGTGAATCTGCAGGTGCAGTCGGCTCCCAGCGGTGAGCTGCTGGAAGGCTTGATCACCGGGCGCCTGGACGCCGCGTTGGTGGACGGGCCGTTGACGCTGGCCACCCTTGACGGCGTGCCGCTGTGTGAAGAGCGCCTGTTGCTGATCTGCGAGGCGGATCACCCACCCGTGCGTGGGCCGCAGGATGTTGCCGGCCGCTCGGTGTTCACTTTCCGACGCAGCTGTTCCTACCGGGCACGGTTGGAAGCCTGGTTTTCCCACGACCGCGTGGCCATGGGCCGGGCCATCGAGATCGAGTCCTATCAGGGCATGCTCGCCTGTGTGATCGCCGGTTCCGGGGTGGCATTGATGTCTGAATCGATGCTCGACAGCCTGCCGGGCAAGGACAGCGTGTCCATTCATCCGCTGGCGGAGCCGTTTGCCAGCGCCACCACCTGGTTGATGTGGCGCAAGGGCATGCTCGGCGCTAACCTCAATGCATGGATTGACCTGCAACAAGAGGGCAAGGTGCTACCAGACACTGAAACCAGAGCGATTGCTTGAACGATCCGTCAGGATTTTGATCAATTCAGTAATAGTTCGTTGTGGTTTCGTTCAAGCAATCCGTAGGACTTAAGACTACTATCTGTAGGAAGCGGCCACAGAATTCCAGCCGCTCGGCATTACCCCAAGGGGGCACCATGAAAGAGAAACTGCAAAACTGGCTGCACGACCTCGGCGTCGCACTCGGCTTGATCGAGCCACCGCTGCAACCGGTGCCAATTCGCACCGATGACGAGCAGCGTCGCCCGCGTCGCAGGTAAGTCCTGAAAAGCGCTCAAACCCCTGTGTTTGGGCGCGTTCTGAAGCGGCATAAATTTTATGTGGGAGCGGGCTTGCTCGCGAATACTGTGTATCAGTGACCTTTACACTGACTGACGCACCGTATTCGCGAGCAGGCCCGCTCCCACATTTGTTTTGTACACTTGCAAAAAACAGGCTGCGGTCAGGAAGTTTTTCGAACAAGCCATTTGATAGTTTCACGGTAATACCTAAGTAGTCCGATTCTGTGCACTCCAGTCAGGCTTTGGCGTTCAAGTGTCGGAAGTGGACTACCTGTTTGTCAGAAGTGTCTGGCTTATTCAATTCTGAAGATAAGCGTAGGTTGAGTTCCGTTAGGAAAAGATTTGTATCGTTTGCGTTTTCAAACATCCCAACTTTATTGAACTCCCCTTGAGCAAGTCAGAGTTGTTGGAGATAAAGCCATGATGCTTTCTTCCGTCCCGCCAGTCGCCGCGTCACTGATCGCCACAACCGGAAATATCTTGCATATCGCACCTGTGTCGAGGTGCTGGAAGGCCGATGCACCCAGTAACGTAGTGTTTTTCCCTCCATCATTAACCAAGCAAGCTCTGCTCATACAGATCGGACTCTTGCGTCCAACAACGATCATTGTCGCAGACCAAACTATCGATGCAAACGTCATAGAGCAATGGCGTATATCTCACCCGTTTGGAGACCTTTACTTAGTTCGCAGAGGTACGAGCCTGGATAAGGTGCGATTGGATTTGTGCGTATCCAACAACATTCGGGTGATCCATACGCCCGGAGTTAATGCGCCGCATGTTGCTGCTTATATTGCGCACTGGTTGACACTCGCCGATGGCTCCCTGCCTCGTGATGTCTGTGTACTGGGATACGGCAATGTAGGAAAAGAACTCGTCAAGTTATTGCTTGAACTGGACCCGGGGGTTCGGATCAAGGTGTTGTGTCGACGCGGTCGGATTCCCGACACTGTCGAGAAAGCCTTTTCCGATTGCAGGGTGTCATTTGTCGAAGACTGGTTCGAGGCGCTGGACGGGGCCAAGGCGGTCGCCCTCTGCTTATCCCTGAATGTTGAATCTGTTCATCGCATTGATCAGGCCCTCATTCAGCATATGCACAGACACGCTCGCCTGGTCTGTGTCGCCAAGCCCGATGTCTTCAGCGACGATGCTTTGCAGGCCCTGGCAACAGCTGAAGGCATTCAGCTTGTATTGGACTACGGGCCCGGGACACTGGATGCGTTTCGGCTGCGTACACAAGCGCTCGGCTGTGGTGTTTCCACATGGCGCAAGCCGGCGACACTGACTACACAGGCGGCAACCACCGAAGCCTGCAATGGAGACCTTGACTATGCGGTCTCTGTTCAACTGAGCCTGGTGGCCTTGCGCGGCCTTGTCAGGCGCAAACTTGCACACTCATTGATCATCCCTTCTCAGCAGGCGCATGCCGGGGCGCCGCGCGTCTCGATTATCGGCCGGGGTATCAACGGCCTGCTCCAGGCCGTGATGTTCCGCTTGGCGAATTATCAAGTCATGGTTTATGGGGGAAATCAGCAGGCAGATGGAGCCAGTCACAAGCAGGTGAACATGCGCCATTTGTCAGCGACGGAGACCACTGCAAAGCCGCTGCAAAACGATTACCTGACGTGCGGAAACCGGTATTTGGCATTTGAGTGCAATCGTGCGGGCATCGAGTTGTTTGAAAAGCTCCTGGCCGACAACCCGTCGCTGGCACGATTCGCGCGATCGCGGATTGTACGAGCCTATGTGGAGGATGCCATTGGCGTAGATGCCGCGATCCGCGAGCAATGCGATATCGAAAACAGGCCTTGGCCGAGTGGCAAGCCGGGACGTGAACCTGTAGAGATCAGCCAGCGGCAATTCCAGGAGAAACATGGAATCCCTGGGATCGGCCGGTCTATTGAGGTATCGGGCTACGATCTGGAGTTTGTCCATCTCATGGATGAGATAGAGGGGCTTTTGCAGCGCTCCGGTGTGCAGTTCCTGCCCCAATATCTGAGTCCGGTGCAAATTGCTGACCTGAGCAGAGAACACTTCGTCATCACCGCCATGGGGGTAGAGGAAGCAGAAGTCATCGCGATCACTGGCTGGTTTTTCAAACTGCGTGCTGTGGGTAATGAAGGTGCTGGAATGCGCGGGCTCAAGTTGCAATACGATTTGCCAATCGGCGTCATGAATTGCCGCCTGGATGGGGACTGCATTCTTGTCTCCGGCGGGCAGGTTCCGCCCGATTCGACGCAGGAGGACAAGGAGCAGATATTGGCGGCGTGCCTGGCTGCTGTTTCTCGGCACTTTCCGACGTCCTACCGCAGGGCGATCGAAAGTGGCGACTTGCACATTATCGAGTGTGCGAGACCCGGCACCGCAGATGGACTTTCAATCGTTTATTGGTCGGCCTACAACCGAATTGTCGCGGGGGCAACGTATGCCGCAGGCACAACCCAGGGAATGGTATGGGCCTCGTTGGTTCAAGAGGTCATCCAGGCAAGAGCGCCTGCGGTTTCGGCAATGTGGGAATGAAAAAAAACGGGTGCGACATCCGACGTCGCACCCGCTGAAGAAAGCTGCTTTCAAATGTTCGTTCAGACCGCCCGCGCCGCCACCGCCTCCGGGCGGCGCGACAGCAAACTCACCACCACAAAGCTCACCAGGCCCACGCCCAGGCTGTAATAGATCGGGGTATTGGCGTCCAAACCGTCCTTGATCATGAACACCAGCGCCGTCACGAAGCCCAGGGTCATGGAGGTGATTGCCCCGGAAGTGGTTGCACGTTTCCAGAAAATCGCCCCGATCAGCGGAATCAGCATGCCGCCCACCAACAGGTTGTAAGCCAGGGTCAGCGCGCTGATCACGTCGGTCACCACCAGCGCGATACCCAGTACGGCAATCCCCGTCAGCAAGGTAAACAGGCGGTTGATCTTAAGGCTCGACTGTTTGCCGCCCCGCAGGCGCGGCAGCAGGTCTTCGGTCAGTACGGTGGAGGCGGCGAGCAGGCCGGCGCTGGCGGTGGACATCATTGCGGCCAGTGCCGCAGCAATCACCAGGCCGCGGATACCGTCCGGCAGCGAGACTTTGACGATGGCGGCAAACGCATTGTTGACGTTGTCCAGGTCCGGGATCAGCACGTGGGCGGCCATGCCGATCAGCGCACAGGCCAGGCCGTAGAGGATGCAGTAGAAACCGGCGAAAGTGCCTGCGTACTTGGCGACCTTTTCGTCACGGGCGGTGAACACCCGTTGCCAGATGTCCTGGCCGATCAGGATGCCGAAGAAGTAGATCATGAAGTAGGTGATGATGGTGTCCCAGCCAATTTCAGTGAAGCTGAAATTCGACGCGGGCAGCTTCGCCACCAATTCATCCCAGCCGCCGACGCGATACAGGCAGATAGGCAGCAGGATAAACATCAGGCCGACGGTCTTGATCACGAACTGCACGATGTCGGTCAGGGTCAGCGACCACATGCCGCCGATGGTCGAGTACACCACTACCACGCCACCGCCCAGCAGCACCGAGATCCAGAACGGCAGGCCGAACAGCACTTGCAGCACGGTGCCGATGGCCAGGATCGAGGTCACACCGATCATCAGCGCGTAGGCCAGCATGATCACCGCACTGGCCTGGCGGGCCATGGGGTTGTAGCGCTTTTCCAGGACCTGGGTCACGGTGAAGATTTTCAGTTTCAGCAGCGGCTTGGCCAGGAACAGGTTCAGCGCAATGATCCCCGCACCCAGTGCGGCGCACAGCCAGAAGCCGGAAATGCCATGCACATAACCCAGGCGCACGGTGCCGACGGTGGACGCTCCGCCCAGCACGGTGGCAGCCATGGTGCCCATGTACAGCGTCGGGCCGAGGTTGCGGCCGGCTACCAGGTAGTCTTCATGGGTCTTGGCGCGGCGCATGCCGTAGTAGCCGAGCACCAGCATGCCGGCGGCGTAGATGAGGACGACGAATAGATCTAAAGCCATGACGGCGAGTCTCCGATTTATCTTTTTTATGTGGGGCTAAAGGGGGCTGTGTGGCGAGGGAGCTTGCTCCCGCTGGGCTGCGCAGCAGCCCCAATCCATTCCACGCCATTCATCAGGCGGCCTCGCGACTGCTGCGCAGTCGAACGGGAGCAAGCTCCCTCGCCACAGTCGGGCCGTAGACCGAGGCAGGCTCAGGGAACACGCGAAGCAGCGTCAGGTACACCAGCGAGGCCAGGCCAAGGGTCACCGGCAGGCTGATGTCGATGCCGTCGGCGAGGTTGCCCAGCGGCCCGACAAACTGCCCCGGCAGGTTGACGAAGCACAGGCCCACCAGCGCACTCGGGATCCAGGCCCCCAGGCCGCGCCAGTTCCAGCCGTGGCTGAACCAGTAGCGCCCGCCGGTTTCACCGCGGGTGAACACTTGCAGGTCGTCCGGGCAGTAGTAACCCCGGCGTACGATCAGCCCGATGATCATCATCACCATCCACGGCGTGGTGCAGGTGATGATCAGCACGGCGAAGGTCGACACGCTCTGCACCAGGTTGGCGGCGAAACGTCCGATAAAGATGAAGGCAATCGACATCACCCCGATCAGCAGCGTCGCCTTGACCCGTGACAGCAGCCGTGGAAACACGCTGGACATGTCCAGCCCGGTGCCATACAGCGACGTGGTGCCGGTGGACATGCCGCCGATTACCGCGATCAGGCACACCGGCAGGAAGAACCAGCTCGGTGCCACCGCCAGCAGGCCGCCGACGTAGTTGTTGGCCGCGATATAGTCCGGTGCCTTGACCGCCACGATGGTCGCCGTGGCCAGGCCGAACAGGAACGGGATCAGGGTGGCGATCTGCGCGAACACCACCGCCAGCATGATCCGTACTTTCGAGGTTTCCCGCGGGATATAGCGCGACCAGTCACCGAGGAACGCACCGAAGGAAATCGGGTTGCTCATGGCCACCAGTGCCGCACCGATAAACGCGGCCCAGAAGCCGGTCTGGCCGAGGGCAACGGTGCCGGCGAAGTGGCTGTCGAAAGCGGGGGCGAAGGCGAAGATGCCCAGCAGGAACAGCAGGCTCGCCGCCCACACTGCAATACGGTTGACCCACAGCATGAAGCGAAAGCCGTAGATGCATACCGTCAGTACGAGAATGGCGAACACGCCGTAGGCCAGGCCCAGGGTCAGGTCGGTTTCCGGCAAGCCCACCAGCCGTTTCGCACCGCCCACCAGCGCATCGCCTGAACTCCACACCGACAGTGAGAAGAACGCGATAGCGGTCAGCAGCGACAGGAACGAGCCGACAATCCGCCCGTGCACCCCAAAGTGCGCACCGGAAGACACGGCGTTGTTGGTGCCATTGATCGGGCCGAACAGGCCCATGGGCGCGAGGATAACCGCCCCCACCAGCACGCCCAGCACAATCGCCCAGACACCGGCCTGGAACGACAGGCCAAACAGCACCGGAAAGCTCCCCAGCACGGCGGTGGCGAAGGTGTTGGCGCCGCCGAAAATCAGGCGAAACAAATCCTTCGGCCCGGCGGTACGTTCGTGGTCCGGGATCTGTTCGACGCCGTTGGTTTCTATGTTGCGAATACTATTTTCGTTGTTTTTATTATTCATGATCAGCTCCGATCACATTGGCTAAGGGGGCGGCAGCCCTTCCGGCATAGCGGACAAATGTTCGTGACAGGCCAGCCACAGGCCTTCTTTTTGTTGTGTGCGATCACCTTGTCGTTTGAAGACAATGGTCTCGCGTTCCTGGCTAAAGAATTGCTCCCCGTTCATGCGCAGCTCGGTGGCCACGTCATGCACAAATACCGCGACGTCACCTTGCAGGCTGACGAATGCGTTGCTTGAGGTGCAGGACAGCACCTCGAATCCTTCGTCCCGGCGCCAGCTGTCCCACAACACCTGGTAGGCGTCGCGACTCAGCAGCGGCTGGGGGAGGGTGTAGAACACGAAGCTGGCGTCGGCGCTGAACGCACCAAAGTAAGCCTCGCGGTCATTGCGGGCGAAGGCCGACACCAGGTCGGCCGCGGCTTTTAATACCTCGGCCTGGTCGTTCATCAGCGGTGCGCCACGCCAGGCAGTACGCAGAGCATTTCGTACAGCAGGTTGGCGCCCAGCAGCGAGGTGTTGCCGGTGGTGTCGTACGGCGGCGAAACTTCTACCAGGTCGCAACCAATCAGATCCAGGCCTTGGCAGCCGCGGATGATTTCAATCGCCTGGATCGTGGTCAAGCCACCGATTTCCGGGGTGCCGGTGCCAGGCGCCCAGGCCGGGTCGATGCCGTCGATGTCGAAGCTCAGGTACACCGGGCCGCCGCCGACTTTTTCGCGTACTTCAGCCATCAAGGGTGCCAGCGAGTGGTGCCAGCATTCTTCAGCCTGCACTACACGGAAGCCTTGCTTGCGGCTCCAGTTAAAGTCTTCGGCGGTGTAGCCCTGGGCCCGCAGGCCGATTTGAACAACGCGGTCGCAATCCAGCAGGCCTTCTTCCACCGCCCGGCGGAAGGTGGTGCCGTGGGCGATTTTCTCGCCGAACATGTGGTCGTTGACGTCGGCGTGGGCATCGATGTGCACCAGACCGACCTTGCCGTGTTTCTTGTGGATCGCCCGCAGGATCGGCAGGGTGATGGTGTGGTCACCACCCAGGGTCATCGGGATCACGTTGTGTTCGAGGATCTCGTCGTAGGCTTCTTCGATGATGCGCACGGCGTCCAGCAGGTTGAAGGTGTTGATCGCCACGTCGCCGATGTCGGCAACCGACAGCGAGTCAAACGGAGCGGCACCGGTGGCCATGTTGTAAGGGCGGATCATCACCGATTCGGCGCGGATTTCCCGAGGCCCGAAACGGGTGCCGGCACGCAGGGATGTGCCGATGTCCAGGGGCACGCCGACGAAGGCGGCATCCAGGCCCTTGGCCGATTGCAAATGGGGAAGACGCATCATGGTGGCGATGCCGGCGAAGCGCGGCATTTCGTTGCCGCCCAGTGGTTGGTGGAAAATCTTGTCCACGGGATTGCCTCATCGTTTTGTTTATTAGAAGCCGATTCTGCGAAATGCACGGGAAGGGAAGAATCGGCAGGGGCAAATACTTAGTTCAGATTTTTCTAAACTAACGCTTAAGGTAAACTCGGCTGCAACTGTAGGCGCTGGCTTGCCAGCGATGCAGGCGCCTCGGTGTACCAGGCGCACCGAGTGGATGCCATCGCCGGCAAGCTGCTACAGGTTTTGTGTTACTTGGAGATCTTATGGCCAACGCCTTGCCCGACCTGAAACTCCTGCGCATCTTCGTCAGCGTCGTGCGGCACCAGGGTTTCGCCAATGCTCAGCACGAACTCAACCTGTCCACCTCGGCCATCAGCACCTATATGAGCCAGCTGGAAGCCGCGCTGGGCCTGGTGCTGTGCCATCGCGGGCGGGGCGGGTTCAGCCTTACCAGCAAGGGCGAGCTGTTCCATCAGGAAACCCTGCGTCTGTTGGGCGAACTGGAAGGCTTCGAGCAATACGCCGCTGCACTCAAAGGCGAGTTGCGCGGCACCCTGAAGCTCGGCGTGCTCGACTCCACCGTCAGCGACAAGGCCCTGCCGTTTGCCGAAGTGATCGGTGCCTACAGCCAGGAGCACCCGGCGGTGCATTTGCACCTCTCGGTGATGAGCCCGTACGAATTGCAGCTGGGGGTCCAGGACAATCGCCTGGACCTGGCCATCGGTGCCTTCTCCAACCGCATGAGCGGGCTCATCTATATGCCGCTCTACCGCGAACAGCACTGGCTGTATTGCAGCACCCGCCACCCGTTGTTCAACGAGCGGCGCATCCCTGAGCAAGTCATCACCCAGCAGCGCATGGTTGGCCGCGGCTACTGGAGCCAGGCCGAACTGGCGCGCCATGGCTTCAAGCACAGCGCCGCCACGGTGGAAAGTATGGAGGCGCAATTGATCCTGGTGCTGTCCGGCGCCTACATCGGCTACTTGCCGGAACACTACGCCCAGGCCTGGGCCGACAAGGGCGATTTGCGGGTGCTGCTGCCGGCGACCTTTGGTTACCAGGCGCCGTTCTCGATGATCATGCGCCGGGGCCGCAGCCGCGAGCCGTTGATCCAGACCTTCCGCGATTTACTCAAAGCCCAGCTCAACCAGGCCTGAAAACCATGTCCAGACCCCAATGCTCCCGCTGCCTGCGCCCCACCACCCATTGCCTGTGCGCGCTGATCCCCCGCCTGGACAGCCGCACCCGCGTATTGCTGTTGCAGCATCCGAGTGAGGTCAATCACGCCTTGAATACGGCGCGGTTGGCGGCGCTGGGATTGGTGAATGCGCAGTTGGTGGTGGGGGAGGTCTTTGAGGACATGCAGACGCTATTAAACCCTCCGGGCTACCAGGCGCGTTTGTTATTCCCTGCCGAGGGTGCGCAACCGTTGCAGGCTTACACGTCATCTGACGAACCGTTGTTGTTGGTGGTGCCGGACGGAACTTGGCGCAAGGCGCGCAAGTTGCTGCACCTCAATCCCTTGCTGGCGGCGTTGCCCCGGGTGACGCTGGCGGAAGGTGCCGTGTCCCGCTACCGCTTGCGCAAGGCGCCGGGCCCTGGAGCGTTGTCGACGGTGGAGGCCATCGTTCAAGCCTTGCAGACGCTCGAAGCGCCTGCGTTATTTGAGCCGCTGCTGAAACCGTTCGAGGCCCTTATCGACGGTCAGATTGCTGCCATGGGGCCAGCGGTTTTCGAGAAAAACCATGGTTGAGGTGCACGCGCCATAGATACCGCGCAGGCGGCGGGTGACGGGATAGGCTGACCTTTTCAGGAACACGGAAATGGCCGACCCGATTACCCCCGCAGCGCTCCCGGACACGCTGTACGAATTCATGATGCAGCAACGCGCTCCGCTGATGGCTGAGCCAGAGTGGCAGGTGTTGCAAGCACTGGATGCCATGCGAGCGTCGTTCGACGATTTTTTCGGTGCGCTCAACCACGAAGAACGGCTTGAGTATGTACGCCTGCAAGGGGCATGGGTGGAGGCGCAGAAAGCCCTGGAGCAGGCGGTTCTTGAACTCACAGACGCGTTTCGGCAACAGGCACTGGCTTCATTGCGCAGCGAGCTGAAAATCCTGACAGGCCAGGACATCGACCCCAGCGTCGCGCGTATCCATACGCGTTATCTGCAACCGGCAAGCCGTGTGCGACGGGCATCTTCGGGCGCCGGCGGAACGGTGGAGGTCGCCAGCATTACTTTTTGGGACGCGGCCTGCATGAGTTACGACGGTCTGACTGGCTGGAGCTATCCCGGCCGGACCGGCCTGGCCGATGCCAGTTATCTCGATGCAGGTATCAATGCCACCGCCGGACAGTTCATTGCGTTGGTGCGCAGGCTTGATATCGGCGGTCAACTCAAAACCCGTCTGGACCAGGCGTTGATGGCCAACGCGGCCCTGGGAAGTTGCCTCATGGGGCTGGCGACGACCGAGTTTGAGTTCGCCTTGATAGAGGCACTGAAAAACACAACGGCCAGTCGAGTCGACCGGGACAAGTACCAATACGTTAAACGCGCTTTGACGGGGGAGGTGCGTTGGGGCTCGATGGAAGAGATGCTGCTGTTCGTGCCGCATGGTGTGGACAACGTCAGTTGGGTGCCTCAATCCTTGGGCCTGACCGGGCAGTACGTGGGCCCACCGCCAGGCGATCGCCTGACGATTCCTCATCTGGTGTTCTCCGTCAGCGGTTGCAATGGGGCCTTCAGCTTTTTTCCGAACCGCCCTGGCGGGTCTCTGCGCCACCATGGCAGCCATCGAGAGGCCTGCCAGGAGTTCCATGTGGCGTTCCAAGCGTTCTATCGCTCGGGTCATGTCGACTGGTTGTATCAGATGATGTTGCTGCGTGATTGCGCACGGTTGAAACAAATCGTCAAAGTCACTCCGCCTCCCGACGCCGGGTTGCTTGCCAAGCTCCTCTATTCGCTGGCTCAAGCCATTCCGAGGGTCGATGGTGTCAAGCAGATCGGCTATGTACGCACGCCAGTGGAAAAAGTGCCGATCGTCAGTTTGTACGATTTTTATGTCAGACGCAGCCGTGCCAACTTGCAGGAGCTGGCCAATGAAACATCGGGTTTCATGACGACTCTGATCGAACTGTTCCAGGCCTTGATCACTGAGATTCTCGATGTGCTGTTGATCCCTGCGCCGGGGGCGTTGAAAGGTTTGGGGCGGGTGCGGGCCTTGGCGATGTTTGTGGCTATGGAGCAGGCGTTGGTCGAGGGCGGTGCCCTGGCGCTTCAAGGGGAGCCCGGCGAATTTCTTCAAGGGCTTGTCGACGTGGCCGATCTGCTGATTGGCAGTCGATTGCACACCCGATTGGACCGTTCCGTGCAACGTCGGCATCAGCGCTTGTTCCAGCGGCTGTCCGTGCCACGCGCAGGCGCTTCCAATCATCAAGCGCTGACCAACCCACAGGTTCTGGAAAGAATGCTCGGCACCCCGGATATTCCGGCCCGGGATCTGGATATTCTGCTCGACTCAAGTGCCACTTCACGACAAACGCTAAACCAGGTCTGGCAGGGCGTGCGTCCTTCTGCATCGCTGACCGAGGCTGTGAATCGGTTCAGGGCCGACAGGCTGATTGAGTGGGTTGCGCAAGGCGCTGATCCCGGTGTGCCATCGCTGGTGGGGGCCGTTGAGGTCATGGCTCCGTTGCTGACCCAACTGGACAATTGGCCTGCGGAAACGGCCTTGAGCATTGAAAACCAACAGGGCCTGGAAGTCCGGCGCTATAGCAAGATGGCGTCATCGCCGGCGACGGACGTGATCAGGGTCACCCGGCTGGAAAATCATCAGTTCGCTTATGCCACTGCGCGCCGGATCAGCATCGATTTTCCACAGGCAATCGCGGAATTGTTGCCGGCGGTTTTTGCGGGTGGGACACAGCCGCTTCGTCAGCAATTGGCGGCGTTGGCAAAGGCCTTGAAAATCGATCTGTTTGAGGCGCTTACCCAGTTCGCTGATGCCAGTCGTTCTGTGCCAGGCGGTGCCGGTGCTTCAGTGCGCAGGTTATTACCCGACAGCATCGGTCACGAGTATCCCGTACCTGCCGTGATTACCCAACTGCGGGCCTTGTACCCCGAACTGAGTCAGGCGCGGTTGTTGGAAGTGCTGCGCGAACATCCCTTGTCGGAGCATCAGCAAACGCAGTTGTTGCACTCGCAACTGCAACCCGAAGCGCTTTATGACGCTTTGCGCGCTGCTCTTCAGGCTGCGCGCCGTTCAGCCATCGTTGATGGGGTTTTCCATCCCCGGCGGTTCAATCGGCAGACTCAGGCCTGGGCCGCAGCGTTCGCCGATGGCGTACTGCGCGACGTTACTGGCCTGGCATTGGTCGTCAGCCCCGCGAAGCAGGCGGTTCCCTACGTTTCGCGGCGGGCCGGGGATCAAACCGTTGTGGTGATCGATCAAAACCGTGGACGATTTTCGCCATTTTTTCAGGGTGAAGGCCTTGTCGGGGCGATGTTTACCGGCGCAGACAGCTTCTATCAAGCGGTCCTCATCCAGCTCTCGGAGAATGATCAGCGCCGATTTGGTGTGAGTACGCAGCAGGCCATCACCGGGTTTCGTTATCGGGTCGCCCAGGCCCTGCTGAGCAACCGTGTCTCTGATGGCTCGTTTTATCCCTGCCAGCGCGCAATCGAGCACTATGCCAGCGCCGTCGATGCCGCTCGTCTTGAGCCGCAGCCTGATGCTCTCGGCCTTTACAGGCTGGGGGCGGATCGCTATCTGTTTCTTGACAGTGCGTTTCTCAAGGTTGTCCAGGGCGAGCCGCCTCAACCCTGGCGCGTCCAGCACCCGGTGCTGAAGGACGCGTATGCACCGGTGTTGAGCCACAACAGTGCAGGCAGTTGGCATCATGAATGGGAGAACCCGCTGACCTGGGACGGCCATAAACCGTTTCATCGCCTGGGGCCATTGGTCAGCACGTTATCGCCGGATGACATCATGCGGATTCAGCAGATCAGTGGCGTTTCCCCGGACATCCTGCGGCGCATGCATGTGCGTAACGAGCGCCCGCCGGCGGTGCTGGTGGAGACCATCGAGCGTTTCAAGGTTCATCAGCGAGTCAAGGCTGGCATGGAGCTTGGCGCGGACTTTTTCGATGAGGTGCTTGCTGAGGTCGGGGCTGCCAGGGCCGATGCGCTCGTTGGTCGAGCGGGCCTCGGTCGCGCCGAGCAGATCGCCCTGCTTGAGGAGAAAGTCCTGTTCAGCCCACCAACAATGGAGCGGTACTTTTTCAAGGCGTTGCTTCACAAGAGCGAACTGTCGTCTGACCCCTTGGCGCAGGTGGTGCAACGGCATTTTCCTGGTTTGACGGCGGCCGTCGCCGAAGAACTGGTGCGTCAAACCAATGCGGATGAGGCACGGCTCCTGGAGTCGGGCCGTGTGCCTTGGACACTCACCCCGTACGTGCGCTGGTGGATCGATTATTTGCGAAAGGCTCGGGCTTTTGAGGGCGTGCACTTGCCTGCTGCGGCGAGTGGAGACAGTTCCAAGTTGATCCTGCATACATTGCCCTACATAGACGGCTGGCCGAATCATTTGCGAGTCGAGGTGTGGGAAAGGGGGCGACTGATCGACAGCATCGGCCCCGTCGACGGGTCGCTCAAGCGTGAATTAGAGTCGGTGGCCGGTCAATACCAGGCATACATCCCCCAACTGAACGGCGGCCGGCAGCCGATAGGAAACCTTGGGGCTTTTTTGCCCGCTCTGTTAGCTGCGCTGCCGGAGTTTGAGCGCCGTGTACTTGGCTACACCCATGCGTCCGGAGTCGAGGAACTGACGTTGATTATTGGCGATCACCTGGAGCGTAACCGGGAGGCCTCGCAAGCCTTACTCAAAATTGGGCGCAACTCCTGGCGCATCCTGCCGCGGCGGATTGCCGATGGTCGTATCGGGTATCCGCTCAGTGGCGGTGATGAACTGAGGCCGATGGATCGCGCGCAAGTGGTGCGAATGCGTGAGTTGTTTCCTTCCCTGACAGATACAGAAGTGTTGGATTTACTGCTGGACGCTGGCGATTCGTTCGGGGAGCGCAAGTTAATCATTGATCATCTGTTCAGCGAGCGAAACGCGTTGAATACAACATTGCAGCGCTGGAACGACGAGGCGTTGGTAAGCGACCCGGACAGCATTTCGGCGGGCTTGCGCGCCTTGGCGGTGACACGGATTCAGCGTTGCTGGGCCAGGGAAGGCTTGACGTTGGGCGTTGCCCAGGAACTCAACCTGGACAGCCTCGACCTGGCGAGTTTGCCGACATTAAGTGCCCATTTCGGGCATGTAACGGTGTTGAGCTTGAAGAACAACCGCCTGACCGAATTGCCTTCGCACTTTCTGCGAAGCTTTCCAGGCCTTCGTGTCCTGTATTTCAACGGCAACCGGCTAACCCGGCTGCCATCGCTGGAGGGGGCTCCCTATCTGGCGGTGCTCAACCTGGCCCATAACCGCCTGAAGTTTGACTTGCAGAGCGAGCTTGAACTGGAAGCATTGACCGGGTTGAGGTCGCTCGATTTGTCGTTCAACCCGCTGGGGCAGGGGCGGCAATTGTCGTTCTATCGCTTGACCAATTTGCAGGAGTTGAGCTTGCGTGCTGCCGGGTTGAACCGCTTGCCACGGGGCGCGGTAGCCCTGCGTTCACTGCGCAGCTTTGATCTGCGTGACAACCAGATCAGCGAGTTGGCCGAGACGGACCTGTTCATCTATCCGCACGTGCATCGGGGGATCAATCTGAGGGGCAATCCACTGAGCCTCCAGGCCAGGCAAATGCTGCGCCGCCTCGGTGAGCGCCAGGGGCAGCCGGATATCGATTTCGGATTGTGGGAGCCTGCGGCTTCGCTTGACCAGCGCGCCAACCGTTGGCTGGCGTTGCTTCCTCCCGCAGAAGTGCAAGGGCGCGAACGTGATTGGGCGGCGCTTCAAGAGCAGCCGATGGCGGACTACTTTTTTGAGCTGCTGGGCAGCATCGCCAAGTTTCCCGGGTTTGTTGACCCTGAATATCGGGCACAGCGAGAAAATGTGACACGACGCATTTGGGCGTTGATCGACGAAGCGCTATTTCATGACGGCGTGGACATGATTGCCTACTTGCCGGCGTATCGATTCATGAGTGGTGGTATCGACGGCTGGCTGCTGTGCTTGCATGAGCTTGAGTTGCACAGGTTGCCGCAACAAATGCTCGCCGCCAACGTACAGAGTACCGGGCCGGCCTTTGTGCATTATTACCGGGCATTACGTCGGATTGATGCCTTGAACCAGCTGATTGCCGAGCGCTTCGCCCCTCAATCCACGGGGCACGCCTGCACGCGAATTTTGAGTTATCGCATCGCGTTAGCCACCAGCCTCGATCTGCCTCAAGTATTACCGGAGCGTTTTAGTGCCTCCACCGCGATCCCTGATGCGCAATCGGTCGACACGCTGCGTCGGGCGATTTTGCGTCAAGAGTCGGGAATCAACTGGCCTGCGCGGCTTCAGAGAGCGCACCACTGGGTGACGTTTCTGGAGCGTAAATATACGACACGATTCGAGTCAGTCCTCAAACGCTTTGACCGGGCCCTGGAAATAGCGACAGACAAAGTTGCCAATGGCTTGATGACAGAGGGTGAGTACCTGAACTACATCACGGTGCTGCAAGGCGCGAGGCAAATGGCCAAAAACACCTTGATTGAGGGACTCACGCAGCAGGAATGGGAAAATTTCGTGGTGGGTTGATTCGTTGCTTATGTCTTTAGGTAATAAGCACCGCACTTTGCGTGATATGGCCCGCCAGCCTTTCCCGGTATGATGGTCGCCCCCGCAGTCTGGATTGCGAATACGCCATGACCTTGCAGTACCCCACCATCGCCGATTGCGTCGGCAACACCCCGCTGGTCCGCTTGCAGCGCCTGCCGGGTAACACCAGCAACACCTTGTTGCTCAAGCTCGAAGGGAACAACCCGGCCGGCTCGGTCAAAGACCGCCCGGCGCTGTCGATGATCACCCGTGCCGAGTTGCGTGGGCAGATCAAGCCTGGCGACACCCTGATCGAAGCCACTTCCGGTAACACCGGGATCGCCCTGGCCATGGCTGCGGCAATCAAGGGCTACAAGATGGTCCTGATCATGCCCGACAACGGCAGCGCCGAGCGCAAGGCGGCGATGACGGCCTATGGCGCCGAGCTGATCCTGGTCACCCAGGAAGAAGGCATGGAGGGCGCCCGCGACCTCGCCGAGCGCATGGCCGCCGAAGGCCGTGGCCTGGTGCTGGACCAGTTCGCCAACGGCGACAACCCCGAGGCGCACTACACCACCACCGGCCCGGAAATCTGGCGCCAGACCCAGGGCACCATCACCCACTTTGTGAGTTCGATGGGCACCACCGGCACCATCATGGGCAACTCGCGCTACCTCAAGGAGCAGAATCCCGAGATCCAGATCGTCGGCCTGCAACCGATGGAAGGCGCGGCGATCCCGGGGATCCGTCGTTGGCCCGAAGAGTACTTGCCGAAGATCTACAACGCGGCCCGCGTTGATCGCATCATCGACATGGCCCAGCGTGAAGCCGAAGACACCACCCGCCGCCTGGCCCGTGAAGAAGGCATCTTCTGCGGCGTGTCGTCCGGTGGTGCTGTTGCCGGGATGTTGCGCTTGTCCCAGGAATTGGAAAACGCGGTGATCGTCGCGATCATCTGTGACCGTGGCGACCGTTACCTGTCGACCGGCATTTTCGACGCGCCCAACTGATGGCCAAGCACGAGAGAGGCCTGCGCTTCCAACCGACGGGCGGCAGCCGGGCCCCACAGATTCCAGTAGGCAAGAAGCAACGCCTGACCATCGAACGCCTGGCCAATGACGGCCGTGGCATCGTGTTCTTCGAAGGCCGCACCTGGTTTGTGGTGGGTGCCCTGGCGGGCGAAGAGGTTGAAGCGCGGGTGTTGGGCGCCCACGGCAAAGTGGTGGAGGCGCGCACCGAGCGCGTCTTTAGCGCCAGCGCACTGCGCCGCCCGGCACCTTGTGTGCACGCCGGCCGGTGTGGCGGTTGCAGCCTGCAACACTTGCCCCATGACGAACAGCTCGCCCTGAAACAGCGCATGCTCGCCGAGCAATTATCCCGTGTGGCGGGTGTCGAACCCCAAGAGTGGGCAGCGCCGTTGAGCGGGCCGGAATTCGGCTATCGCCGGCGTGCCCGCGTGGCCGTGCGCTGGGATGCCAGGGCGAAGAAACTCGAGGTGGGCTTTCGCGCCGTGGCCAGCCAGGACATCGTCGCCATCGACGATTGCCCGGTGCTGGTACAGGCCTTGCAACCGATCATGCAGCGGTTGCCCAACATGCTGCGGCGCTTGAGCAAACCTCAGGCGTTGGGCCATGTGGAATTGTTCAGCGGGTCGTCGATTGCCGTGTTGTTGCGACACATGGCGCCGTTGTCCGAAGCGGACCTGACGATCCTGCAGGAATTTTGTACCTTCCATGAAGCGCAATTGTGGCTGCATGGCGAGGACCAGCCGCAACCGTTCGAACCGGACCAGGCCCTGGGCTATCGTCTGGAACAGTGGGATCTGCAGTTGGCGTACCGCCCGGGAGACTTTGTGCAGGTCAACGCCGGGGTCAACGAGGCGATGGTCGCCCAGGCCCTGGAGTGGCTGGCGCCAAAGCCCGACGAGCGGGTGCTGGACTTGTTTTGTGGCTTGGGCAACTTCGCCTTGCCGCTGGCCCGCCAGGTGCGGGAAGTGGTGGCGGTGGAGGGTGTACAGGCCATGGTGGACCGGGCGGCACAGAATGCCGCCAGCAATAATTTGCATAATGCGCATTTTTTTCAGGCCGATTTATCCCAGCCTTTGACCGACGCGGAATGGGCCAAAGAGGGCTTTTCTGCGGTACTCTTGGACCCACCCCGCGATGGTGCCCTGGAGGTTGTGCGCAAGCTCGCCACTCTGGGGGCCGATCGCCTGGTGTATGTGTCCTGCAATCCGGCAACGCTGGCGCGGGACACGGTCGAGTTGGTCAAGCAAGGCTACCGGCTAAAACGTGCCGGGATCCTCGACATGTTTCCCCAGACGGCCCATGTCGAGGCCATGGCGTTATTTGAAGCGGGCTAGGATGCCCGTTTAATCCGACTGGCCTGCATCTCCTGGGCCTGTGACCTGCCAGGGAGCGTGCACAAGCTTTTTTGTAAAGCAGGTCAGCGATGATTTTGACGCACTAAAAGGTGCGTCGTAGGGAAGGTAAGCAAGATGGTACAGGTGAGAGCACACCAGCCGATCAACACCGACGGCAGTATCAATCTCGAGGCATGGCTGGATCATGCCATCAGTGTCGACCCGGCACTGGACCGTGAAGCCTTGAAAGCAGCCTGCGAGTTCGCTCGTGAGTCTGAACAGCAAGACAATGCGGCCAAGAACCTGTGGGCCGAAGGCACTTCAAGCTTTCGCACCGGGTTGGAGATCGCCGAGATCCTCGCCGATCTCAAGCTCGATCAGGATTCGCTGATCGCGGCGGTGCTGTATCGCGGCGTGCGCGAAGGGCATATTCAACTGCCCACCGTCAGCCAGCGTTTCGGCACCGTGGTGGCCAAGCTGATCGACGGCGTGCTGCGCATGGCGGCGATCAGTGCCAGCCTCAGCCCGCGCCAGTCCATGGTGCTGGGCACCCAGGGCCAGGTGGAAAACCTGCGCAAGATGCTGGTGGCGATGGTCGACGACGTCCGCGTCGCGCTGATCAAGCTGGCCGAGCGCACCTGCGCGATTCGTGCGGTAAAAACCGCCGACGACGAAAAGCGCAACCGTGTCGCCCGCGAGGTGTTCGACATCTACGCGCCGCTGGCCCACCGCCTGGGCATCGGCCATATCAAGTGGGAGCTGGAGGACTTGTCCTTCCGTTACCTCGAACCCGATCAATACAAACAGATTGCCACGCTGCTCCATGAGCGGCGGCTGGACCGTGAGCGTTTCATCGCCGACGTGATGAGCCAGCTGCGCACGGAATTGCAGGCCACCGGGGTTGAAGCCGACATCAGTGGCCGGGCCAAGCACATCTATTCCATCTGGCGCAAAATGCAGCGCAAGGGCCTGGCCTTCAGCCAGATCTACGACGTGCGCGCCGTGCGCGTGCTGGTGCCGGAGATGCGCGACTGCTACACCGCGCTGGGGATCGTCCACACGCTGTGGCGGCACATCCCGAAAGAATTTGACGACTACATCGCCAACCCCAAGGAAAACGGTTACCGCTCATTGCATACAGCAGTGATCGGCCCCGAGGGCAAGGTGCTGGAAGTGCAGATCCGCACCCACGCCATGCACGAGGAAGCGGAGCTGGGCGTATGCGCCCACTGGCGCTACAAGGGTACCGACGTCAAGGCCGGGTCCAACCAGTACGAAGAGAAAATCTCCTGGTTGCGCCAGGTGCTGGAATGGCATGAAGAGCTGGGTGACATCGGCGGTTTGGCCGACCAGTTGCGGGTGGATATCGAACCTGATCGGGTCTACATCTTCACCCCCGACGGCCACGCGATCGACCTGCCCAAGGGCTCCACGCCACTGGATTTCGCCTACCGCGTGCACACCGAGATCGGCCACAACTGCCGTGGCGCGAAGATCAACGGGCGCATCGTGCCGCTCAACTACAGCCTGCAGACCGGTGAACAGGTCGAGATCATCACCAGCAAGCACGGTACGCCGAGCCGCGACTGGTTGAACCCGAACCTGGGCTACATCACCACGTCCCGGGCGCGGGCGAAGATTGTCCACTGGTTCAAGTTGCAGGCGCGCGACCAGAACGTCGCCGCAGGCAAGACCTTGCTCGAACGCGAATTGGCGCGCCTTGGCCTGCCGCAGGTGGACTTCGACAAGCTGGCCGAAAAGGCCAACATGAAGATCGCCGAAGACATGTTTGCCGCCCTCGGTGCTGGCGATCTGCGCCTGGCGCAGTTGGTCAACCTGGCCCAGCAACTGGTGGAGCCGGAGCGCGGCAGCGAGCAACTGGAACTGATTCCACGCAAGGCCACCGGCTACAAGCCGGGCAAGCGTGGCGATATCCAGATCCAGGGTGTGGGCAACCTGATGACGCAGATGGCCGGCTGCTGCCAGCCATTGCCGGGGGACGCCATCGTCGGCTACATCACCCAAGGCCGTGGGGTGAGCATTCACCGCCAGGACTGTGCCTCGGTGTTGCAACTGGGCGGGCGCGAGCCGGAGCGGATCATCCAGGTCAGCTGGGGCCCGGTGCCGGTGTTGACCTATCCGGTGGATATCGTCATCCGCGCCTACGACCGTTCCGGCCTGCTGCGTGACGTGTCGCAGGTGCTGCTCAATGAGCGGATCAACGTGCTGGCGGTCAACACCCGCTCGAACAAAGAGGACAACACCGCGTTGATGTCCCTGACCATCGAGATTCCGGGGCTGGACGCGTTGGGGCGGTTGCTGGGGCGTATTTCCCAGTTGCCGAACATCATTGAGACCCGGCGCAATCGCACGCCATAACCCATTTTTTTGTGGGAGCCGGGCTTGTGTGGGAGCTGGCTTGCCTGCGATGCAGACGCCTCGGTATTTCAGATGTATTGAGTCGATGCCATCGCAGGCAAGCCAGCTCCCACAGAACACGGATAGAGATTGATCGATGTATTCACTTGAAGACCTGCTGCACCTGATGAACCGCCTGCGCGACCCGCAATACGGGTGCCCGTGGGACATCAAGCAAACCTACGCCACCATCGTGCCCCACACCCTGGAAGAAGCCTATGAAGTCGCCGACGCCATCGAGCGCGGGGATTTCGATCACCTGCAAGGTGAGCTGGGCGACCTGTTGTTCCAGGTGGTGTATTACAGCCAACTGGCGCGGGAAGAAGGGCGCTTCGAGTTCGCCGGGGTGATCGACAGCATCACCCGCAAGCTGATTCGTCGTCATCCCCACGTGTTCCCCACCGGCGACTTGTATGCGCCGCTGGATATCCCGCAACTGAGCGAAGAACAGGTCAAGGAACGCTGGGAGCAGATCAAGGCCGAGGAGCGTGCGGAAAAATCCGACGCGCCGGAGCAGTTGTCCTTACTGGACGATGTGCCCACAGCCCTGCCTTCGTTGTCCCGTGCCGCCAAATTGCAAAAGCGCGCCAGTCAGGTCGGCTTTGATTGGCCTGCCGCATTGCCGGTGGTGGATAACGTGCGCGAAGAGCTGGATGAAGTGCTCGAGGCCATGGCCGACAACGACCCGGCAGCCATCGCCGACGAGGTGGGTGACCTGCTGTTTGCGGCGGTCAACCTGGCCCGTCATCTACAGGTCGACCCGGAAGCTGCGTTGCGTTTAGCCAACGCCAAATTCGAACGACGTTTCCGATTTATCGAACAGGCATTGCGCGAGACCCATCGTCCCATAGAAGATTGCACCCTCGAAGAGTTGGACGCCCTGTGGGGCGAAGCCAAACGCCAGGAAAAGAATCTGTCCAGCTGCGGCTGAGCCGTTGCCCAAGTGAGTAAGCACCATGAGCATTTCCCTTCGCGACCAGTTGCTCAAAGCAGGCCTGGTCAATCAAAAGCAGGCCAAGCAGGTCGGCAAAGAGAAACAGAAACAGCAGCGTCTGGTGCATAAAGGCCAGGCTGAAGCGGATGACAGCCAGGCGCGCCTGGCCATTGAAGCCCATGCCGAGAAGGTCCGGCGTGACCAGGAGCTGAACCGTCAGCAGCAGGAAAAAGCCGAGGCCAAGGCCCGTGTTGCCCAGGTCAAGCAGTTGATCGAAACCTCGCGCCTGCCCAAGCTGACCACCGAGGACTACTACAACTTTGTGGACGACAAGAAGGTCAAGCGCCTGTCGGTCAACACCCTGATGCGTAACAAGCTGAGCAACGGCTCCCTGGCAATCGTCCATCACGGTGGCGGTTACGAGGTGATCCCGCGCGAGGCAGCGCTGAAGATCCAGGAGCGGGCGCCGGAGCGCATCGTGCAGATGAACGTCCTGACCGAAAGCCAGGTGCCGGATGAGGATGATCCATACGCCGCCTACCAGATCCCTGATGACCTGATGTGGTAAGGCTGTAGAAACGACATTGTGCCAAGGGAGCTTGCTGTGGTGAGTGAACTTGCTGTGGCAAGGGGGCTTGCTGTGGCGAGGGAGCTTGCTGTGGCGAGGGAGCTTGCTCCCGCTGGGGCGCGAAGCGCCCCCAAAAATCCCCCCGCCCCCCAAAAAAACACAAACCCCGCTCAAAAGGCGGGGTTTGTGTTTATAAACACTCCAGCTGCGTGGGGCCGGGTGTCTAAGGATTTCAGAGTTTCAGGAGCTTTGCGCCTGGCGTTTCATCTCAAGGGTCTCGAGCTCGTTTTTATAATTATGAGCTTCGGTCTCGTCGTGAAACATGCCGACCAGCAGGTCTTGCTGGTGTACATCCCAGATGTGAATCCCGTGGGCTACTGCTTCATGGGACATATGTTCATCGTCGCGTTCAGTTACTTTTACAGTCATCTGCTTGCTCCAATCTCTGGTTGATCTGCGGCAAGGCGTCGCAGGCCTTTGTTATATGATTTGTTAGCTTGCTAAGTAAATAACCAGAATTTGCAACACACCTTTACAGAAGCTGGAACAATCACCGAGCCCCCGTAAACCGCGACATTGCGTCGCAGGGCGCTGAGTTTTATGACAAAAGTTTCATGTTGGCGTCAGTCGGCAGGCGAAAAAAAGCCCCGCAATAGCGAGGCTCTTTCATTGCGCAGCGGATCAGCTGCCTTTGACAGCCTTGCCGTCAACGGTACCGTCTTGCAGCATGATGTTGTATTCCTTGCCGTCGGTCTCGACCTGACGCAGGGCAACCAGGATGCCGCCCCAGTCCTTGGCAAACCACATTTGGGTAATGCGCTTGCTTTGCGTCGGGTCACGCACGCGCTCGACCTTGATCGCATCGATTGAGCCGGCTTTGGTCTGGACCTTTTCCGGGCCAATCACGCGGAAGTCGTAGGTATCGGTATCAGTACCCTCGACCACGCGGTAGCTCATGCTTTTCTTGCCGGCTGCGACATCGCGCTGCAGGGCAAGCTGGTAGGTCGATTTGTCCATCATGCCGCTTTCAAGGGCGACATTGACCGGGTCCTTGTTTTCGAAGCCGGTGACCTTGTTGGCCGTGCGGTCGAAGTCCAGGTTGATCTTCTTCGCCTTGCCCAGGCCTCCGCGTTCGAAGGTGTAGCTCTGCGGCTGCAGGGCGTCCTTGTCGAAGCGGATCACGCTGGTTTCGGTCAGGCTGGCGATCATCATGGAAGCCTTGAAATTCAAGGTCCAGGTGCCGTTGTCATTCTTGGTCAGGCTGCGTTCTGCCGAACCACTCATGGGCAACTGTTTCCAGTCGGCGGTGTAGCTGGCGGAGAAAGGGTGAAGGTCTGCCGCTTGCACGGCAGGCAAGGCGAACAGCGCAAAAGCGAAGAGCAGGGCGCGACGCATAAAGTCTCCTAGATTCGAATCAAGTGGCCGCTGGCCGCAAGTAACTGACCGTCCAATAATGCACCGTGGTCGCCAAGAATCAACCGCCCCTCAGCGAACCAGCGAACAGCCAGCGGGTAAATCCTGTGTTCCTGGGTGTGAACCCGTTGCGCAAGCGTCTGCGCAGAGTCCGCAGACTCTACCGGAACTACTGCCTGTACGACCAGAGGCCCGCCATCGAGTTCCTCGGTAACAAAGTGCACGCTGCAGCCGTGCTCGGTGTCGCCGGCCTCCAGGGCACGCTGGTGGGTGTGTAACCCTTTGTATTTTGGCAGCAGGGACGGGTGGATATTCAGCAGGCGCCCGTTGTAGTGGCGTACGAAGTCAGCGCTGAGAATGCGCATGAAGCCGGCCAGTACCACGAGTTTGGGATTGAAGGCGTCGATCAGTTCGATCAAGGCGCTGTCGAAGGCCTCGCGGCCTTCGAAAGCCTTGTGATCCAGGGAGCGGGTGTCGATACCTGCGTCCCTGGCGCGTTGCAGGCCGTAGGCGTCGCTGCGGTTGGAGATCACCGCAGCGATGCGCACCGGGCTGTCGCCGGCGCGCGTGCTGTCGATCAGGGCCTGCAAGTTACTGCCGGTGCCGGAGAGCAGCACCACGACATCACAGGTTGCAGGCATCAGTGCGCCTTAAGGTTCTTCAGTTCAACCTGAGCCGCACCTTCAGGAGCGGTGGCGATCTGGCCGATGACCCAAGGCTGCTCGCCGGCTTCACGCAGTACGTTCAGCGCGGTTTCAACGTGCTCTTGAGCCACGCAGATCACCATGCCCACGCCGCAGTTCAGCACGCGGTGCATCTCGGTTTCGTTGACGTTGCCTTTCTCTTGCAGCCAGTCGAATACCGCAGGGCGCTGCCAGCTGGCCACGTCGACGATGGCCTGGGCGCCTTTTGGCAGAACGCGCGGGATGTTGTCCAGCAGGCCGCCACCGGTGATGTGGGCCATGGCCTTGACCGCGCCGGTGTCCTTGATCAGCTTGAGCAACGGCTTCACGTAGATGCGGGTCGGGGCCATCAGCAGGTCGGTCAGAGGCTTGCCGTCGAGCTGGATGGTTTCGATGTCGGCGCCGGACACTTCGATGATCTTGCGGATCAGCGAGTAGCCGTTGGAGTGCGGGCCGGACGATGGCAGGGCCAGCAGGGCGTCACCGGCAGCGACTTTGGAGCCGTCGATGATTTCGGATTTCTCTACAACGCCGACGCAGAAACCGGCCAGGTCGTAGTCTTCGCCTTCGTACATGCCTGGCATTTCAGCGGTTTCGCCGCCGACCAGGGAGCAGCCGGACAATTCGCAGCCGGCGCCGATGCCGGTAACCACTTGGGTCGCGGTCTCGACGTTGAGCTTGCCGGTGGCGTAGTAGTCAAGGAAGAACAGCGGCTCGGCGCCGCACACCACCAGGTCGTTCACGCACATGGCAACCAGGTCGATGCCGATGCTGTCGTGCTTGTTCAGGTTCAGTGCCAGGCGCAGCTTGGTGCCCACACCGTCGGTGCCGGAGACCAGTACAGGCTGCTTGTAGCCGGCCGGGATCTCGCAGAGGGCGCCAAAACCGCCCAGGCCGCCCATGACTTCGGGGCGCGCAGTGCGCTTGGCGACGCTCTTGATGCGTTCGACCAATGCTTCACCGGCGTCGATGTCTACACCGGCGTCCTTGTAGCTCAGGGAGGGTTGCTTGCTCATGATCCAGGCCTTTAGGGGGGATTTCTGGGTAACGACCGAATGCGGCGGGTATACCGAAACCTGAAGTTTCAGCATGGCCTGCCATTGACGGTCTGCGAAGGCGCGCGATTTTATCAGGCTTGAGGGGCAGCGGCCATCCTCGGGCCGACGGGCAGGGGCAATAGCTGTTAAAAAAATCGCTAATCGAGTCGGTCACGGGCCGTATTAAGGTATAGCCTTTAACTCGCTATCGTTATGACAGTACAAAAACTTGCCGAGGCCCTGTGAATGTTTTGCCGGTCGCTGTGGTCACAGCCTTGCTAAACACTGTTCACGCGGTCTGTTCCAACCGCTTATTTTGCCGTTCGGGAATCTTCTTTCATGGGTCTGAGTAAATATTTTTTTGTGGGCTGTTTGTCGTTGGTCAGCCTGGCGAGTCATGCCGAAACCCTCAATGGCCTCTATCAAGTGCTGGAACCGGTCAGCAGTCAGTCTCCTCAGGAGCGTGACCAGGCGACCCAGCGTGCCCTGCAAACCCTGGTGATCCGCCTGACCGGCGACGCAAAGGCCGCCGATGGCCCAGCCCTGGCGGCGATCCGCAAGGACCCGCAGCAGATCATCAGCCAATACGGCTACGACGCCGGCCCGCCGGAAAGCCTGCAGGTGGATTTCGATCCCGTGAGCACTGATCGCGCCTTGCGTGGCGCGGGCCTGGCGCTGTGGGGCAGCAATCGGCCGTCGATCCTCGGTTGGTGGCTGAACGATTCCGTCGAAGGCAGCAGCCTGATTGGCGATGGCCAAGCCGTCGCCCAACCGCTGCGCCGCGCGGCCCAGCACCGTGGCTTGCCGTTGCGCCTGCCGTTGGGTGACCTGGACGAGCAAATCGTCGCCACCGCGCCGAATCTCGAAAGCCCCGACGCCACGCCGCTGCGTGCCGCCTCCGAACGTTATGGCGCCGATGCCTTGCTGGCGGTGCACGCCCGCGAAGACGGCGGCCAGTGGTCGGCGAAATGGCGCCTGTGGCTGGGGGATAAAAGCGAGCAGGGCACCGCCACCGGCACAGACACCGGCACATTGGCCGACGCCGTGCTGCTGGCCGTGAGCGAACGCCTTGCGCCGCGCTTTGCGGTCAAGGCCGGCGCTGCCACCAGCGATCAGTTGCTGGAAGTGCAGGGCATGAACCTGGAGCATTACGCCGCCCTCGGTCATCTGCTGGAGCCGTTTGGCGCCCAGCCGGTACGCGTGGACGGTACTCGCATTGTCTATCGCGTGAATGGCAGCGCCGAGCAGTTGCGTACCCAGTTGAGCCTGGCCAAGTTGCAGGAAGTCCCGGCAGGTGAAGCGCCGGCTCCGCAGCCGGTGGTGGAAGGTGCACAACCGGCGCCGGTCGAGCCGACGCCGCAGTTACGTTTTCATTGGTAAGCGTTCTTCCTCCTTATATAGAAGCAGGAAGCAAATAACAGACGGAGTGGTATATGGCGGATACGCGTCGTTGGGTGTGGATTGGCGGGATTGTCCTGCTGTGCGTTTTTGTGTTCCTGCTGCATTCGATCCTGACGCCGTTCCTGGTTGCGTTACTGCTGGCCTATCTATTCGATCCCGTGGTGGATCGCCTGGAAAAGCTCGGCCTGTCACGTACCTGGGGCGTGGTGGCGGTGTTTGCCTTGTTCACGTTGATCATCACGGCGTTGGTGCTGGTGCTGGTGCCGATGCTGGCCAAGCAATTGTTCAAGCTCTATGAACTGGCGCCGCAGATGCTCGACTGGCTGCAACACACGGCCATGCCGTGGGCGCAGGCCAAGTTGGGGCTGGCAGACGGCTTCTGGAAGTTCGACAAGGTCAAAGCGGCCATCAGCGAGCATATGGGCCAGACCACTGACATCGTCGGTGTAGTGCTGAGCCAGGCGACGGCGTCGAGCCTGGCGCTGATCGGCTGGCTGACCAACCTGGTGTTGATCCCGGTGGTGGCGTTCTACCTGCTGCGGGACTGGGACATCATGATGGCCAAAATCCGCAGCCTGCTGCCGCGCGACCGCGAAGAGCGTGTGGTTTCCCTGGCCGGGGAGTGTCATGAGGTGCTCGGCGCGTTCGTCCGTGGCCAGTTGCTGGTGATGCTGGCGTTGGGGATTATCTACGCGGCGGGGCTGATGGCTATCGGCCTGGAGCTGGGTCTGTTGATCGGCCTGATCGCCGGCCTGGCGGCCATCGTGCCGTACATGGGCTTCGTGATCGGGATTGGTGCGGCACTGGTGGCTGGGTTGTTCCAGTTCCACGGCGACCTGTACCCGATGCTCGGGATTGTCGCGGTGTTCATGGTTGGCCAGGCCCTGGAAGGCATGGTGCTGACGCCGTTGCTGGTGGGCGACCGGATCGGCCTGCACCCGGTGGCGGTGATCTTCGCGATCCTGGCGGGCGGCGAGCTGTTCGGCTTTACCGGCATCCTGCTGGCGCTGCCGGTGGCGGCCGTGATCATGGTGCTGGTGCGCCATGTGCACGACTTGTACAAGGATTCGGACATGTACGCCGGAACAGACGAACCGGAGTTATAACCGCAGCATCACAAACCCGGCTCAAGGCCGGGTTTGTCATTTAACGGCTCTGGCGTTTTGCCGATGCGTCAAACAATCTTCACCAAATCCAACAAGTTAACGCAAACCTTTGATTTTGCTTGTGGTCTGCTGCATTGTGCGCCCGGCGTCACGGGTATAAACTTTGCAAACTTTACACAGAGGCCACTAACGGTTCGATTGGAACCGTTCAGTCAGCATGAAACCGATTCAGCTGCCCCTAGGTGTGCGTCTGCGTGACGACGCCACCTTTATCAATTACTACCCAGGCGCCAATGCCGCTGCACTCGGCTATGTCGAGCGGCTCTGCGAAGCCGACGCCGGGTGGACCGAAAGCCTGATCTATCTCTGGGGCAAGGACGGCGTGGGGCGTACCCACTTGTTGCAGGCCGCGTGCCTGCGTTTCGAGCAGATGGGCGAACCGGCGGTGTACCTGCCGTTGGCGGAGCTGCTGGACCGCGGTATCGAGATCCTCGACAACCTTGAACAATACGAACTGGTCTGCCTGGACGATTTGCAGGCGGTAGCGGGGCGGGCGGATTGGGAAGAGGCGCTGTTCCACCTGTTCAACCGCTTGCGTGACAGCGGCCGGCGTTTGTTGATTGCCGCATCCACCTCGCCCCGAGAGTTGCCGGTGAAGCTGGCCGACCTCAAGTCACGACTGACCCTGGCGCTGATTTTCCAGATGCGCCCTTTGTCCGACGAAGACAAATTGCGCGCCCTGCAGTTGCGTGCTTCCCGTCGCGGCTTGCACCTGACCGACGAAGTCGGGCATTTTATTCTCACCCGTGGCACCCGTAGCATGAGCGCACTGTTCGACTTGCTCGAACAGCTCGACCAGGCCTCCTTGCAGGCCCAGCGCAAGCTGACCATTCCCTTCCTTAAAGAAACCCTCGGCTGGTAGCCAGCCCTTCAAAATCGGGGCTTTCGGCAAATTCCAGGCGCCAGAAAACCTGCGTTTGGGCCGTTTTGGCCACGCAAATGGCTTGTATAGGGTGTTAAGGGCTTAGATGTCATAGTCCAAACAAGAAGTCACATAGATCACGATTGAATTTGCAAATCGATGTGATAGAAGGCATAGTCTCGGCTTCTTTACACATCAGCCACGGTCGTGCCCATGCTAAATCGCTTCGCACCCCTCGTGCCTCTCGCACTCGTTACCCTGTTGTTTGGTTGCGCCACCCACACTCAAAACGTGGCTGAGCAGCAAAAACCGGCACAACAGTCCCAGGCAAAATTCGTTGCATCGCAGTCTTCCACTGTTTATCAGGAAGAGATCGCAACTGAAAAAGAACTCGCCGATTTCGCCGGCGCCAAGCCTTACCAGCTTCCAGTTCTGGCCGACAGCATTCTCGAACGCGGCATGTCCCTGATCGGTACCCGTTACCGTTTCGGCGGTACCTCTGAAGCCGGTTTCGACTGCAGCGGTTTCATCGGCTACCTGTTCCGTGAGGAGGCCGGCATGAACCTGCCGCGCTCCACCCGCGAAATGATCAACGTTAATGCACCGTTGGTCGCACGGAACAACCTCAAGCCCGGTGATCTGCTTTTCTTCAGTACGGCTGGCCGTGGTCGTGTCAGTCACGCCGGTATCTACCTGGGCGACAACCAGTTTATCCACTCCAGCAGCCGCCGCAGCGGTGGTGTGCGAGTCGACAACCTGGGTGACAGCTACTGGAGCAAAACCTTCATCGAAGCCAAGCGCGCCCTGGCGATGGCCCCGACTACCGTTACCGCCAGCAAGTAAAGTTAAAGTGATACTTGAAGTTTGACGTGTAAGCGCTAGAATCCCTGGACATTGTTGTAAATCGATCGCGCGAGCTTTGCTTGCGCGTTCTGTTTTTCAACGTTCGGCAGCGAAAGCCGCATCCAGATCAGGATTGTTCTGCCCATGTCGACCTCGGCCCGCCTAATTCTTCTCGTTTGCGCCGCGCTGCTCAGCGCCTGCGCAAGTCGTCCTCCGCCTGCTCCCGTGGCCGTCAAGCCCAAGCCGGTGTTCAACACCTACGCCACCCAAAGTTTCTCGCCGGCAGCCGAAGACGTGCTCTTTCGTGCGCTGGGCCTGGTGGGCACGCCTTATCGCTGGGGCGGCAATACGCCGGACTCGGGGTTTGATTGCAGCGGCCTGATCGGTTTTGTTTACCGTGATGCAGCCGGCATCTCCCTGCCGCGCACCACCCGCGAGCTGATCGTGATGCGCGCCCAGGACGTGAGCGAAAACAACCTGCAAACCGGTGACCTGATCTTCTTCGCCACCGGTGGCGGCTCCCAGGTCAGCCATGCCGGGATCTACGTGGGAGAAGGGCGCTTTGTGCATGCGCCGCAAACCGGCGGTACGGTGAAGCTGGACACGCTGTCCAAGGCTTATTGGCAAAATGCCTACCTGAGCGCCAAGCGTGTGTTGCCGGCCGAGCACCTGGCGCGAAACCCTTAGGAAAAACGCTAATCAAAATGTGGGAGCTGGGCAAGCCCAGCTCCCACATTGTTTTGTGTGGTGAGTTGAATCGGCTATTTCGCCGCCGACACCCGCCACACCTTGTTCCCCACATCATCCGCCACCAGCAAATCCCCCTGCTTGTCGATCACCACGCCGACCGGGCGGCCCATGGCTTTCTCATCGCTGTCGAGGAACCCGGTCAGCACATCCACCGGCTGGCCTTTTGGCTTGCCTGCCTCAAACGGTACGAAGATCACCTTGTAGCCACTGTGGGGCTTGCGGTTCCACGAGCCATGCTGGCCGATAAACGCGCCGTTGCTGAACTGCGCTGGCAACTTGCTGCCGTCGGCAAAGGTCAGCCCGAGGGACGCCGTGTGCGGCCCTACCGCATAGTCCGGTGCAATGGCCTTGGCCACCAGATCCAGGTTCTGCGGTGTCACCCGCACATCCACGTGCTGTCCGTAGTAGCTGAATGGCCAGCCATAGAAAGCTCCGTCCTTGACCGAGGTGATGTAGTCCGGCACCAGATCACTGCCGATCTCATCGCGCTCGTTGACGGCCGTCCACAGCTTGCCGCTTTGCGGTTCCCAAGCCATGCCATTGGGGTTGCGCAGCCCGGAGGCGAAGATGCGATGCTCGCCGGTGGCGCGGTCCACTTCCCAGATCGCGGCCCGGCCTTGCTCGGCTTCCAGGCCGTTTTCCCCGACGTTGCTGTTGGAGCCCACGCTCACGTACAACTTGCTGCCATCCTTGCTGGCCACCACGTTTTTGGTCCAGTGATGGTTAATGCTGCCGCCCGGCAAGTCGGTCACGGTGGTGCCGGCTTCCTTGATCGAGGTTTCGCCCGGCTGATAAGGGAACCGCAGCAGTTTGTCCGAATCGGCGACATACAAGTCGTTGCCCACCAGCGTCATGCCGAAGGGCGAATTCAGGTTCTCCAGGAACACCGTGCGGGTCTCGGCGACGCCATCGTGATCAGCGTCTCGCAGCAGGGTTATGCGATTCGGGCTGGGCACGCCAGCGCCGGCACGGCCCATGACTTTTTCCATCACCCAACCACGAATGCCCTTCGAGTCGTCCGGCTTGGGCGGCGCGTTGGTTTCCGCCACCAGCACGTCGCCATTGGGCAGCACATACAGCCAGCGCGGGTGATCCAGGCCTTCGGCAAACGCTGCCACCTGGGTGCCCGCCGCCGGGGTCGGCTTGGTGCCTTCCGGCCAGCCGATCGCCGGTGCGATATTCACCGTGGGAATCAGGGTTTTATTCGGTTCCGGCAGCTTGGGCGACGGTCCGGTGCCGTCGGACACTTGCAGGGTAGAGCTTTCACCACAGGCGGCGAGGGTGCCGGCGAGCATGATCAGTAGGGCAAGTCGGGTCTTGTGCATGGTTTTCTCCTTGATACCTGTAGGGGTAGAGGTGCAGGGCGGTCCGATGGTTCACGCGCGTGTCCGGCTTTAATTGACGCTCCACCCCCAACCCACTAACCTTCGCGGCTTGTTTCAGGTGCTCTGTGGCGTACGCGTCGACTGAGTGAAACAGGGAAGCCGGTGAGTGAGCGTACTTTTCTACAGTGCAGCCACGATCCCGGCGCTGCCCCCGCAACGGTAAATGAGTCAAGACGGTGCCTTAAGCCACTGTATCGCCCGCGATATGGGAAGGCGCACCCTCGGCATTGCATGTCACTCATGAGCCCGGAGACCGGCCTGATCCATCCAACAGCATCACGGTGGGCGATGCTTGGCTGTCTATCTGTACCTTTTTCCTGCCCGCCGTTTTTGTCCAGCCCCAACGGAGAGCTGCCATGACTGAATCCCCCGATCGTGACGAACGCCACCTGGCGCGCATGCTGCGCAAAAAAGCCGTGATTGACGAGCGCATTGCCAATTCACCGAACGAGTGCGGGTTGCTGCTGGTGCTCACCGGCAATGGCAAAGGCAAGAGCAGCTCAGCCTTTGGCATGCTGGCCCGGGCCATGGGCCACGGTATGCAGTGCGGCGTGGTGCAGTTCATCAAGGGCCGCAACAGCACCGGCGAAGAACTGTTCTTCCGCCGTTTCCCCGAGCAGGTGCGCTTCCACGTGATGGGCGAAGGTTTCACCTGGGAAACCCAGGACCGTGCCCGCGACATCGTGGCTGCCGAAGCCGCCTGGGCGGTCTCCCGTGAAATGCTGCAAAACCCGGCCATCGGCCTGGTGGTGCTGGATGAGCTGAACATCGCCCTCAAGCACGGCTACCTCGACCTGGACCAGGTGCTCAGCGACCTGCAGGCCCGCCCGGCCATGCAACACGTGCTGGTGACCGGCCGGGGTGCCAAACCCGAATTGATTGAAATGGCCGACACCGTGACGGAAATGGGCATGCTCAAGCACGCCTTCCAGGCCGGTATCAAGGCACAGAAAGGCATCGAACTTTGAATCAGCCCCGTCACTGTCCTGCTGTTCTGATCGCCGCACCGGCATCCGGCCAGGGCAAAACCACCGTCACCGCCGCGCTCGCCCGTTTGCACCGCAACCTGGGGCGCAAGGTGCGGGTGTTCAAATGCGGCCCGGACTTTCTCGACCCGATGATCCACGAGCGCGCCAGTGGTGCGCCGGTCTATCAATTGGACATGTGGATGGTGGGCGAGCAGGAAAGTCGCCGGTTGCTGTGGGAAGCGGCGGGGGAAGCGGACCTGATCCTGATCGAAGGCGTGATGGGCCTGTTCGACGGCACCCCGTCCAGCGCCGACCTGGCGCGCCATTTTGGCGTGCCGGTACTGGCCGTGATCGACGGTACCGCCATGGCCCAGACTTTCGGCGCCCTGGCGCTGGGCCTGGCGCGCTACCAGCCGGACCTGCCGTTTGCCGGCGTGCTGGCCAACCGCGTCGGCACCCTGCGCCACGCGCAATTACTTGAAGGCAGCCTCACCGAAGGCCTGCGCTGGTATGGCGCACTGTCCCGGGAAACCGGCATCGAGTTGCCCAGCCGGCACCTTGGCCTGGTGCAAGCCAGCGAACTGAATGACCTCGACCTGCGCCTTGACGCAGCCGCCCAGGCCCTGGGCAGCAGCTGCGAGGTAGCGCTGCCACCGCCGGTGGAGTTCGCCGCGCCCGAGGTGATCGAGGCCCAGCCGTTGTTGGCCGGCGTGCGCATTGCCGTGGCCCGCGACGAAGCCTTTGCCTTTACCTACGGCGCCAGCCTCGACCTGCTGCGGGCGATGGGTGCCGAGCTGCGATTCTTCTCGCCGATTCGCGACAGCGCGTTGCCTGAAGCTGACAGCCTCTACCTGCCCGGCGGCTACCCGGAACTGCATCACCAGGCGCTGTCGGAAAATACCGCGATGCTGGACGCCATCCGCGCCCACCACGCTGCCGGCAAGCCACTGCTGGCCGAATGCGGCGGTATGCTCTATCTGCTGGACTCGCTCACCGATGTCGACGGTACCCGTGCTGAACTGGTCGGCCTGCTCCAGGGGGATGCCGTGATGCAAAAGCGTCTGGCGGCATTGGCGCTGCAAAACGTCGAACTGCCTGAAGGCCTGTTGCGCGGCCACACGTACCATCACTCGCTGACCACTACCGAGTGGCAGCCGATTGCCCGGGGCCTGAGCCCGAATGGCGGGCGCGGCGCCGAGGCGGTTTACCGTCAGGGCCGGATGACGGCGTCCTACGTGCACTTTTATTTCCCGTCCAACCCGGTGGCGGTGGCTGCCTTGTTTGCGCCGGACCCTCAGGCCGCCATCGCAGGCAAGCCAGCTCCCACACTTGACCGAGTTGAAACGCAATCCACTGTGGGAGCGGGCTTGCCCGCGATGAGGCCATGACTGACAACGCCTTTCCCCAGGCCGACCGCGAAGCCGTCTACCGCGCCATCGCCGAACGCCGCGACATGCGTCACTTCAGCGGCGGCAGCGTCACGCCGCAATTGCTCCATCGCCTGCTGCAAGCCGCGCACCAGGCGCCGAGCGTCGGCTTGATGCAGCCCTGGCGGTTTATCCGCATCAGCGACCGCACTTTGCGCGGGCAGATCCAGCAACTGGTGGAAGAAGAACGCGTACGCACCGCTGAAGCCCTCGGCGAGCGCTCCGACCAGTTCATGAAGCTCAAGGTCGAAGGCATCAACGACTGCGCCGAAGTGCTGGTGGCCGCCCTGATGGACGACCGCGAGCGGCATATCTTCGGGCGACGCACCTTGCCGGAAATGGACATGGCGTCGTTGTCCTGTGCGATCCAGAATCTATGGCTGGCGGCCCGCGTCGAAGGCCTGGGCATGGGCTGGGTCTCGCTGTTCGAGCCTCAGGCCCTGGCCGACCTGCTGGGCCTGCCACCCGGCGCAAAACCGTTGGCGGTCTTGTGCCTGGGCCCGGTGACCGAGTTCTACCCGGCACCGATGTTGCAGCTCGAAGGCTGGACCGAACCACGGCCACTGAGTGACATGTTGTATGAGAATGTTTGGGGAGTGAGTCAATGAGTGTGGCCTTGCTGAGTGTCGCTGCGGTGGCGCTGGATGCGCTGCTGGGCGAGCCCAGGCGCTGGCATCCGCTGGTGGCGTTCGGCAATTTTGCCGGGCGCATCGAGCAGCGTTTTAATTCCGGCGGTCGTGGCTGGCGCAGCCATGGTGTCACCGCGTGGGTGATCGCGGTGGTGCCGCTGACCCTGCTGGCCACGGCCCTGTCGTGGGCGCCTTACATCGGCTGGGTACTGGAAATCCTCGCGCTGTATTGCGCCCTCGGCATGCGCAGCCTCGGCGAGCACGTGCTGCCGGTAGCGCAAGCCCTGCGCAGCGATGACCTGGACGAGGCGCGCAAGCGTGTCAGCTACCTGGTCAGCCGCCAGACCAGCGAACTGGACCGCACCGAAGTCGCCCGCGCGGCCACCGAATCGGTGCTGGAGAACGGCAGCGATGCGGTATTTGCCGCCTTGTTCTGGTTTGTGGTCGCAGGCGTGCCGGGCGTGGTGCTCTATCGTCTGAGCAACACCCTGGACGCCATGTGGGGCTATCGCAATGAACGCTTTGAACGTTTCGGCTGGGCTGCGGCAAAGATCGACGACGTACTCAACTACATTCCTGCACGCTTGGTGGCGTTGACCTACGCGCTGCTGGGTAAAACCCGCCTGGCCCTCACATGCTGGCGCACCCAGGGCCCGACCTGGGACAGCCCTAACGCTGGTCCGGTGATGGCGGCCGGTGCCGGCGCCCTCGGCGTTGAACTGGGCGGCGCGGCGATCTATCACGGCGAACTGCACCAGCGCCCGCAACTGGGTGAAGGCCCGCCCGCGGACGCAGACTCCATCGAGCGTGGCTGGCAACTGGTGCAGCGCGGCGTGTGGCTATGGTTGTTGATCCTGTGCGTGGGGGCTGAGTTTTATGCTTGAGCACGGTGGCCGCTTGCGCAAGGCGGCGATGCAGTACGGCATTCCAGAAGCCGAATGGCTGGACCTGTCCAGCGGCCTGGCGCCGTGGCCGTTCCCTATCCCGGAAATTCCGCTGCGGGCCTGGGCGCGCCTGCCGGAAACCGATGACGGCCTGGAACAGGCCGCCTGCGAATATTATGGGGCGACCCATGTGCTGCCGGTCGCTGGCTCCCAGGCCGCGATCCAGTTACTGCCGCGCCTGCGCCGGGCGGGCAAGGTCGGTGTGTTGTCGCCTTGCTACGCCGAACACGCAGAAGCCTGGCGTCGTGCCGGCTATATCGTGCGCGAAGTGCTGGAGCAGGAAGTCGACTTCTTCCTCGACAGCCTCGACGTGCTGGTGGTGGTCAACCCCAACAACCCCACCGGCCTGAGCCTTGCGCCCCAACGCTTGCTGGACTGGCACGCACGCCTGGCCCAGCGCGGTGGCTGGCTGGTGGTGGATGAAGCCTTCATGGACATCACTCCGCAGTTGAGTCTGGCGAGCCAGGCTCATCAAGTCGGGCTGATCGTGCTGCGCTCGTTTGGCAAATTCTTTGGTCTGGCCGGGGTACGGCTGGGGTTTGTATTGGCCGAGCGCAAGCTGCTCAAACTGCTCGCCGAACAGGTGGGGCCGTGGGCCGTCAGCGGGCCGACGCGGGTGCTGGGGCAAGTGTGCCTGCGCGATACCGCCGGCCATGCGCAACAGCGGCTGCGTTGCGAGTCGGCCAGCCAGCGCCTGTTTGATGTGCTCGAACGCTACGACTTGCGGCCTCAGGGCGGCTGCGCGCTGTTCCAGTGGATGATCACCGACCGGGCTGAGCTGTTGCATGAATTCATGGCCCAGCGCGGGATTCTGCTGCGCCTGTTTGTTGACAACAGCAGCTTGCGGTTTGGCCTGCCGGACACCGAGGCCGACTGGCTGCGACTGGAACAGGCGCTCAGCGCCTACAAGGACGCCACATGAGTACCTTGATGGTGCAGGGCACCACATCCGACGCGGGCAAAAGCACGCTGGTGACCGCACTTTGCCGCTGGCTGGTGCGCCAGGGCATCCCCGTGGTGCCCTTCAAACCCCAGAACATGGCCCTCAACAGCGCCGTGACTGCCGAAGGTGGCGAGATCGGCCGCGCCCAGGCGGTGCAGGCCCAGGCGGCGAACCTGGCGCCCCACACCGACATGAACCCGGTGCTGCTCAAGCCCAACAGCGACACGGGCTCCCAGGTGATTATCCATGGGCGTGCCGTGACCACCATGAATGCCGTGGCCTACCACGACTACAAAGCCATCGCGATGCAGGCAGTGCTGGCCTCCCATGCGCGGTTGAGTGCGGCGTATCCGGTGGTGATGGTCGAGGGCGCGGGTTCGCCGGCCGAGATCAACCTGCGGGCGAATGACATTGCCAACATGGGCTTTGCCGAAGCGGTGGACTGCCCGGTGCTGCTGATTGCCGACATCAATCGTGGCGGGGTATTTGCGCATCTGGTGGGCACGCTGGAATTGTTGTCGCCGACCGAGCAGGCGCGGGTCAAAGGCTTCATCATCAATCGGTTTCGCGGGGATATTGCCCTGTTGCAGCCAGGGCTGGATTGGCTGGAAGCGCGTACCGGCAAACCGGTGGTGGGGGTGTTGCCGTATGTGATGGATTTGCACCTGGAGGCGGAGGACGGTATCGACCAGCGTCAGATCGACAAGGCGGCGCAGGTGCTCAAGGTGGTGGTGCCGGTGTTGCCACGCATCAGTAATCACACGGATTTTGATCCGCTGCGGTTGCATCCGCAGGTGGATTTGCAGTTTGTCGGGCCGGGGCAGGCGATTCCTGCGGCGGATCTGATTATTTTGCCGGGCTCGAAAAGTGTGCGCAGTGATTTGGCGTATTTGCGGGCCAATGGGTGGGATACGGCTTTGGCGCGGCACCTGCGTTATGGCGGGAAGGTGTTGGGGATTTGTGGTGGGTTGCAGATGCTCGGGGAGCAGGTGCATGACCCGCTTGGGTTGGAAGGGCCCTGCGGTTCCAGTTTGGGTTTGGGGTTGTTGGCGTTCAGTACGACGTTGGAAGAAGAGAAGCAATTGCGCAATGTGCGGGGGCGGTTGTTGCTGGAGGATGCCGAGGTGAGTGGGTATGAGATCCACGCGGGCGTAACCAGTGGCGCAGGTCTATTGCGGGCTGCGGTGCAGTTGGACGATGGGCGCAGTGACGGGGCGCAGAGTGAGGATGGGCAGATCTTCGGCACCTACCTGCATGGGGTGTTTGAGACGCCGGCTGCGTGTAGTGCGTTGTTGCGGTGGGCTGGGTTGGAGGATGTGCAAGAGGTGGATTATCACGGGTTGCGGGAGCGGGATATCGAGCGGTTGGCGGACCTTGTAGAGCAGCATTTGGATACCGGGTTGCTGCTTGATTTGTGTGGGGTTTGATTTTTTTGGACTGTGTACATATCCATTCCTGCGGTAACGGCGGCTTAGGGTTCCGCTCTTACAGCGGGTCACTTTTGGCAAACGCCCGGAATGCCGGCCCAGCCAAAAGTAACCAAAAGGTCTTTGCCCCACCACTCGGTGCCTCGCTTAGGCTCGGCATGCCGGAACGAAGGCCATCGTGGTTGACGGGGCCCGCAGATCAAGATCAAAAGCAAGAGCACGGCGGCCTGAAAGCCGACCTGAGTGTTAAAAGCAAAGGCAAAAGCTGCTTTTCTGTAGGAGCCGGCTTGCCGGCGAAGAACCTGAGAACGCCGCGTTCATTCAGGACGCCAGCGTCATCGTTAACGACCATCGCCGGCAAGCCAGCTCCTACAGTGGACCGTGGTCGCTTTAGATTTTGATTTTGCTTCTACCACTCAAGCCGGCCTGTAGGCC
>NZ_JACARE010000024.1:42825-63280 GCF_013386765.1 Pseudomonas yamanorum | reverse complement strand
ACGCCGGTTTAGCCGCGACGGGGCAGGGACGCCCCGTCGCGGCGGCCCGCTTCGTGCTACCGGAGCTGAGGGCACACCGAGCATTAGCGAGGTGCCGAGTGGTGGGGCAAGAGCGTTTTGCTTACTTTTGACTGGGCCGGCATTCCGGCTTTTCAAAAGTGAGCCGCTGTAAGAGCGGAACCAATAGTGGCCGTTACCTAAATAACGGATATACACACAAAGCAGAGGCACAACCCATGCTCCAGTTGATCCTCGGCGGCGCCCGCTCCGGCAAAAGCCGCCTGGCTGAAACGCTCGCCACCGACAGCGGCCTGAGCGTCACCTACATCGCCACCAGCCAACCCCTGGACGGCGAAATGAGCGCGCGCGTCGCCCACCATCGCGAGCGTCGCCCAGCCGAATGGGGCTTGATCGAAGAGCCCATCGAACTGGCCCGCGTCCTCAGGGAAAACGCCAGCCCCAACCATTGCCTGCTGGTCGACTGCCTGACCCTCTGGCTCACCAACCTGCTGATGCTCGAAGACCCCGACCGTCTAAAGCAAGAACGCGAAACCCTGCTACAAACCCTGGCCACCCTCCCGGGAGAAATCATTTTTGTCAGCAACGAGACCGGTATGGGTGTCGTGCCGCTGGGCGAATTGACTCGCCGCTATGTCGATGAAGCCGGTTGGCTGCATCAAGCCTTGGCCGAACGTTGTCAGCGCGTTGTCCTGACCGTCGCCGGCCTGCCCCTGACTCTGAAAGGTACTGCGTTATGACCGACACCTGGTGGCTCAACCCCTGCAAAGCAATCGACGCCCAAGCCCACGAACAAGCCCTGGCTCGCCAACAGCAACTGACCAAACCCGCCGGCTCCCTCGGCCAGCTGGAAGCCGTAGCCGTCCAACTGGCCGGCCTCCAGGGCCAGGTCAAACCCAGCGTCGACCACCTGTGGATCGCCATCTTCGCCGGCGACCACGGCGTCGTCGCCGAAGGGGTCTCTGCCTTCCCCCAGGAAGTCACCGGCCAGATGCTCCACAACTTCGTCACCGGCGGCGCCGCCATCAGCGTTCTGGCCCGCCAACTCGACGCGAAACTGGAAGTGGTCGACCTCGGCACCATCACCCCCACACTGAACCTGCCCGGCGTGCGCCACCTCAACATCGGTGCCGGTACCGCCAACTTCGTCAACGGCCCGGCAATGACTGAAGCTCAGGGCCGACTGGCCTTGCAAGCCGGCCGCGACAGCGTGCGTCGCGCCATCGAGAGCGGTGCGCAACTGTTTATCGGCGGCGAAATGGGCATCGGCAACACCACCGCCGCCAGCGCCCTGGCCTGCGCATTGCTGGACTGCCAGGTCAGTGATCTCACCGGCCCCGGCACCGGCCTGAACGCCCAGGGCGTCAGCCACAAAGTCGCGGTGATTGAGCGCGCTCTGGCCCTGCACGCAGGCGAGCGTGATGACCCGCTGAAAACCCTGTTCAACCTCGGCGGCTTCGAAATTGCCGCGCTGGTGGGCGCCTACCTGGCCTGTGCCCAAGAGGGCGTGGTGGTGCTGGTGGACGGCTTTATCTGCACGGTCGCGGCGCTGGTCGCCACGCGCCTCAATCCGGCCTGCCGCGAATGGCTGCTGTTCGGCCATCGCGGTGCCGAGCCCGGTCACCGTCACGTGCTGCAAAGCCTCAATGCTGAACCGCTGCTGGAACTTGGCCTGCGTTTGGGCGAGGGCAGTGGCGCCGCGCTGGCCGTGCCGTTGCTGCGCCTGGCCTGCGCGCTGCACGGGCAGATGGCAACCTTCGCCGAAGCGGCCGTGGCGGACCGTCCGGCATGACCCTGCACCTGGACCTGCTGCGCCACGGCGAAACCGAACTGGGCGGCGGCTTGCGCGGCAGCCTGGACGACGCGCTCACCGCCAGGGGCTGGGAGCAGATGCGTGCGGCGGTGGTGGAGCAGGGCCCGTGGGACCGTGTGGTCAGTTCGCCGCTGCAACGTTGCGCGAGGTTTGCTGATGAGTTGGGCGCACGCCTGAACCTGCCAGTCAGCCTGGAAAAGGATCTGCAGGAGCTGCACTTCGGTGCCTGGGAAGGGCAGAGCGCTGCGGCCTTGATGGAGACCGATGCCGATGCGCTGGGGCTGTTCTGGGCCGATCCCTACAGCTTCACACCGCCCCAGGGCGAGCCGGTGGCGCAGTTTTCCGCCCGGGTGCTGGGCGCTGTCGCCCGCTTGCATCAAGCGTATGACGGCCAGCGCGTGCTGCTGATCAGCCACGGCGGCGTCATGCGTCTACTGCTTGCCCAGGCGCGCGGTCTGCCGCGTGAGCAACTGTTGAATGTCGAAGTCGGCCATGGTGGCCTGTTCAGCCTGCAGGTAGAGGCTGATGGCGTATTGAAGGAAGGACTCTAAGCATGCTGCCGTTCTGGATCGCCTTGCAGTTTCTCAGCAGCCTGCCGATTCGCTTGCCGGGCATGCCGCAGCCCCAGGAGCTGGGACGCTCGTTGCTGTTTTATCCGGTGGTGGGGCTGTTGTTTGGGCTCCTGCTGTGGGGCTTGAACGCCTTGTTGATGGGCGCACCCTTGCTGCTGCATGCCGCGCTGCTGTTGACAGCGTGGGTGCTGCTCAGCGGTGGCCTGCATCTGGATGGCCTGGCCGACAGCGCTGACGCCTGGCTCGGTGGCTTCGGCGACCGCGAGCGCACTCTGACCATCATGAAAGACCCGCGCAGCGGGCCGATCGCGGTGGTCACCCTGGGCCTGGTGTTGCTGCTCAAGTTCACTGCGCTGGTGGCATTGATCGAGCAGCACAACGGCGCCGCGCTGATCCTCGCACCATTGATTGGCCGCGCTTCGATGCTGGCGCTGTTTCTCACTACGCGGTACGTGCGTGCTGGCGGGTTGGGGCAGGCGTTGGCGGATCATCTACCACGGATCGTCGGCCAACAGGTGCTGATCCTCAGCGGTCTGGCGTGTCTCTTGATCGGCGGCTTCAGCGGCGGCATTGCCGTGTTGCTGGCGGCCCTTTGCTTTATCGGCTTGCGCCAACTGATGGTCAATCGCCTTGGCGGCACCACCGGCGACACGGCTGGCGCGTTGCTGGAGCTGCTGGAAGTCGCGGTGTTGATCGGTCTGGCGCTGTAACAGTTTCTTGCATTTCATTAATCCCGGGTATATACACGCTCCATGCTTGCCTCCCAATGTTTATGTACCAACCTGCGTCGCGCCGCTCGTGGCGTCAGCAGGCATTACGACGGCGCTCTCGACGGCTTCGGGATCAACGTTGCCCAGTATTCTCTGCTGTGTAATCTGCAGCGCCTCGATCAACCGAGCATTTCCAGCCTGGCCGATGCCATGGGCCTGGATCGCAGCACGTTGGGGCGCAACCTGCGGGTGCTGGAAGGCGAAGGCCTGGTGCAGTTGGTGGAGGGTGACGACCTGCGTAACCGCCTGGTGTTGCTCACCGAAACCGGGCATGAACGGCTTGCCGCGGCATTGCCGGCCTGGGAAGCGGCGCAGCAAAAATTGATTGATCAGTTGGGCGCCGAAAAGCGCGAAACCCTGTTGGCCTTGCTGGATGAACTCGCTTGATGCGGGTTTGTTCGATGACAAGCGGGTATATACCCGCGAACGGAGAATAAGAATGACCTCGATGTGGCGCACCAGCGGCTGGATTCTAGTGGGGAGTGCGTTGATCCTGGCGTTGTCTCTGGGCGTGCGGCATGGCTTTGGCCTGTTCCTGGCGCCCATGAGTGCCGAGTTTGGCTGGGGCCGTGAAACCTTTGCCTTTGCCATCGCCCTGCAAAACCTGATCTGGGGCCTGGCGCAGCCGTTTACCGGCGCCCTGGCCGACCGCTTCGGCGCTGCCAAGGTGGTGATGATCGGTGGCGTGCTGTATGCGCTGGGCCTGGTGTTCATGGGCTTGTCTGACTCGGCGTGGTCGCTGTCCCTGAGTGCCGGGTTGCTGATCGGCATCGGCCTGTCGGGCACCTCGTTCTCGGTGATTCTCGGGGTGGTGGGGCGTGCCGTGGCGCCGGAAAAACGCAGCATGGCCATGGGTATCGCCAGCGCCGCCGGCTCGTTCGGCCAGTTCGCCATGTTGCCGGGCACCCTCGGTTTGATCGGTTGGCTCGGCTGGTCGGCCGCGTTGCTGGTGCTGGGTGTGATGGTGGCGCTGATCGTGCCGCTGGTGAGCATGCTCAAGGACCGTCCGCTGCCAGCGGTGGCCGGTCAGCAAACTTTGCGTGAGGCCTTGCATGAAGCCTGCTCCCATTCAGGCTTTTGGCTGTTGGCGTTCGGTTTTTTTGTCTGCGGTTTCCAGGTGGTGTTTATCGGTGTGCACTTGCCGTCGTACCTGGTGGACCAGCATTTGCCCGCCTCGGTGGGCACCACAGTGCTGGCATTGATCGGCCTGTTTAATATCTTCGGTACTTACACCGCCGGATGGCTCGGCGGGCGCATGTCCAAGCCGCGCTTGCTGACCGGGTTGTACCTGCTGCGGGCGGTGGTGATTGTGATCTTCCTGTGGGCGCCGGTGACGCAAACCAGTGCCTACCTGTTCGGCATGGCAATGGGCTTCTTGTGGCTGTCCACGGTGCCGCTGACCAACGGTACGGTCGCGACCTTGTTTGGGGTCAGAAACCTTTCCATGCTCGGCGGGATCGTGTTCCTGTTCCACCAACTCGGCTCGTTCCTCGGCGGCTGGCTGGGCGGAGTGGTCTATGATCGAACCGGTAGTTACGATTTGATCTGGCAAGTGGCAATCGTCCTGAGCCTGGTGGCGGCAGCCTTGAACTGGCCGGTGCGCGAGCGGCCGGTGGCACGTTTGCAGGCGCAAATGGGGGTGGCATGAATTCGACCTGGCATTGGCTCGGCGCCGCAGGAGCAGCGCTCTTGCTGCTTCTGGCGTGGTGGGGCTGGCAACAGGGCGGGCTGGCATTGATGCAGTTGGGCATGGCGATCTGTTAAGTTCTGTGTCTGAGACTTTTCAAGGACAGGTGACATGCTGATGCGCTGGCTCGCAGTACCCGCTCTGATGGTGGCTTTTGGCGGTGTCGCCATGGCCGCCGATTGCCCGCCGTTGCTTGAAGGCCAGTTGCCCAAGCTGCGCGCCAAGGAATCCATCGACCTGTGCCAGCGCTTCGCCGGCAAGCCGCTGCTGATCGTCAACACCGCCAGTTTCTGCGGGTTTGCGCCGCAGTTCAAAGGGCTTGAGGCGTTGTATCAGCGCTACAAGGGCCAGGGCCTGGAAGTGATTGGCGTGCCGTCCGATGACTTCAAGCAGGAAGCCAAGACCGGCGAGGAAACCGCCAAGGTTTGTTATGTGAACTACGGCGTGACCTTCACCATGACCGAGCCACAGAAGGTCAAGGGCCCGGACGCGGTGCATCTGTTCAAGATCCTGGCGCAGCAGAGCAGCGCGCCGAAGTGGAATTTCTACAAGTACGTGGTGGACCGCCAGGGCAAGGTGATCGCCAATTTCTCCAGCCTGACCAAGCCGGATAATCCAGACCTGATCAAGGCGCTGGAAGAGGCGCTGGCTTCGAAGCCCTGATCGGCGCCCACTAAAAAGCCCCGCCTCTTGTGCAAGAGAGCGGGGCTTTTTTATGTCGCTTTACATCAGAACTTGTACGTCACGCCCAGGCCGAAACCGTTGGCGCTGTTTTCGTACTTGGCGTTGTAGGACTGGCCCAGTGCGTTAGCGCGTGCAACTTTGACAGGTTCTTCCTTGAGGTAGGAGTAAGCCACGTCGATGGTCATGTTCGGCATTACGTCGTAGCCCAGGCCGAGACTGAAGATCGTCCGGTCACCGGTAGGGATACGAGGCGAGCGATCAGTGTTATTGGTCGGCGACTGGTCGAACGTCAGGCCGGTACGCAGTACCACCTGCTTGGTCACACGGTACGAGGTGCCCAGGGCGTAGGCCCAGGTGTCGTGCCAGTTCTGGTCTTCCTTGATGGTGCCGACAATTTGCGGAGCCAAAGCGCCACTGCCCGCAGCGGCAGATACGCCTTCGTTGTTGACGGTGATGTCTTTCAGTCGGCTCCAGCGCGTCCAGGTTGCGCCCGCATAGAGTTTCCAGGCATCGCTCAAGTCTTGAGTAACAGACAGGTCCCAGGACTCAGGCGTGTCGATCTTCAGCGAGGCGTCATAGCGACCATTGTTCAAGAGAGTGGCAGGAACGTTGGTCCCTTTGGTCACTTCGGTATGGCCTTCGAGCTTGTACTTCACTTTCGAGTGGTAGGTCAGGCCCACACGAGTGGTGTCAGTGGCTTGTACCAGCAGACCGGCGTTGAAGCCGAGCGCGGTGTCATCACCCTTGATCTTGATGTTGTTGGAGCCGGTACCCGCGATTGGCAGGTTGATGTCGGACTCAAGCGTACCGGAGATACGGTTGATAGTCGGACCAAAACCAATGGATACCCGGTCGTTGAAGGCATAGCTGACGGTTGGCTGGAAGGTAATGACCTTCACTTCGCTCTTACTGCCGAATGCTTTGCCCTGGAAGCCACTTTCGTAGTCAGTCACCAGGCCAAATGGTGCATAGACGCCGAAACCGACAGCCCATTGCTCATTGAGTTTATTGGTGTAGAAACCGAAAGGAACGGCAGTAAAAGGCACCATGTCGCCTTTGTTGCTACCGGTGGAGCGGCCACTGACATCTTTTATGTTGGTGGAGGCATCGATCGCTGCAACACCACCTGTAACTTGCTGGCCTTCAAGGCGAGCCATACCGGCAGGGTTACCATAAACGGTGCTTGCGTTATCGGCAGAGGAAGAGCGTCCCGCAAAACCGGTACCCATCCCGGCAACATCTTGTTCGTTGAGGGCGAAGCCGCTCGCGAACACGTGGGAGGATGCCATTGCAACGGCGAGGCTAAGTGTCGTCTTGAGCATTACTTTTTTCATTATTAGAACTCCGTGGTGATCACCGCTGCGGAAAGTAACAATAAATTTATGTTTGCGCTATAGGCTGAAACATAGGAGATAGAGCGGTTTTGTAGGACAATCCGACCAAAATCAACGTTTTTAGCCGAATCTTGCAAATCGCCCGGTCAACAAGCGACGTGATTCATGGGTGAAACACAGGTTTGCCAGGCTTGGGTGAAATCCCTAAGCCGGCCCTGGGGGTGAAATATTTCTTTCCAGATACGCGCCATGGCCAAAACATCGTCGGGTGGCGGCAGGGCAGGGCGGTGTTGTTCCACCAGCAGCCAGGCGATGGCGGTGGCGTAACGCAGGTTGACCGTCAGCTCAAGCTGCGGCCCGCTGAGGAACGCGTGCTGGCTGGCGAGGCCACGAACCAGGCTGGCGCGCTCTGGGTCCAGCGCCAGGTAGTTGTCCCACAAGGCGCGGTGGCGCGGTTCGGTGATGCTGTAGAGGCCATGGCCGCGGCGGTCGTGCAAGGCTGAACCGAGGGCCGACTGGCTGGCGGCGATACCCAGCAGCAGGGATTCGGCAGTCGGGTTATGGCGGCCCAGGTACAGCAGGGTGGGCCGGATCACATAACGACACAATTCGCTGGCGGCGATGCCCATAAAAGCCTCAATCCATGAAATTGGTCGGCGATACCTGAGAGGGGGGCTTGGCAGCAGTGAATCGGATCTCAGGCTCGCCGGAAGCGGATCATGCCGCTTGAGTTGAAGTGTAGTGTCATATTTACGACGTAAAGGACTGTTTTTAAAATATTTTCATCATTTAGTTATATCGTTTATATCAATTTAAACTTAGCGCGCCTGAATTTCAGGCAATAAAAAACCCCGGGTTTTAACCGGGGTTTTTGTGTTTCAGCGATCCGGGTCGATCAGGCAACCAGTGCCTGGCGAGTACGATCGATCACGGCCTGCAGCGGTTCTGCGCTGGAGTATTGATCGGGGTACAGGCGTTCGCTGTGACGAGCGATGCCGTGTTCGTTGACCAGGGTAAAGCTGAAGCAGCCTTTGCGAGCGGCCATGATCAGGCAGTTCATTGGTGCAAAAGCGTTGGTGAGGGTGCGAATGGCATCCTGAGTGTGGATTTGAGTGGACATATTATTGGTGTTCCTACAAATGACACGGTTAAGAACCGTGCAACGTTAAAACGTTCCAGTGACGCTGATCACCATTGATCAAGCGAAGAACCCGACTGGAACAAAGCAGCCAGTTTGAAGCGCTATTAAGTTGGCGCGCTTGGGCTGGCAGGTAGGTACTTAGGAGGGCAGGCAACACAACAGGGGCAAAGGTTCTGGGCCCGGGGTGAAGATCCTGATCAATTTGCAGGTTGGTTCGGTCAGCGTATGGAAACTTCGCGACACCCTTTGCATTGTTCAAAGGCTGTGTCGTCGCAAGTGATACCTGGAAACCATCGAGGTGGTCGATCCCTTTTTGTCGGCGGTGCCGTGAGGGAGTTGTTCGACCAGAATTGACTTTCAGCTTGGTACTAACGCCGCGGATAGTAACGGATTGAAACGTGGAAAGAAAGTGTGCTAGACAAAAAACTTTTCTGGCCTCGGTGCTTCGGTAACATTCCTGGGTCGGGGGCCGACAGAAAAACGCGGTGGATATAACCGCCAGGTGAGTAGTTGTGCACATTGGTTGCGCCCTGTGTAACCGCGCTGACATACACCGTGTAGTGCTCCCGGGTGCCTGCAACTAAAATTTAAGTCAATGAAAAATCGAGCTTTTTTTTATTGGTGAAAAAATCGTCAGTTTGACTGCGGCCCCCGTTCCATGGGCCTTTGCGGGAGTTACATAACGGTTGTCCACTGAGTTATCCACAGGTTCTGTGGATTGTCCCAAGCGCTTGCTCTAGAACGGGCGTGCAGGCTTTTTTCAGCTTTACCTGTACGAAAAAAAGAGTAGAGTGGCGCGCCTTCCGTTCTGTCCCACAGTGCTTTATGAAGTTTCGCTCAGTATCACCTTCTGTTACCGACAGCCCTCAGGTTGTTACCGCACCCAAGCGTTTTTCCCTGAAAGTTGCCTTGTGGTTGCTCGACAGCCCGCGCCTGGGCCACAGCCCCAACGTGAAGCATTTCGCCGGGCATTTGCTCAAGCAACCGGCGCGCGCTGGCGTGGTGGTGGCGCAGAGCCGCCTTGGTCAGTTGATGTGCCGCGAATGCGGCAACGCCCGGGACCGCCGCATCGGCCACGACCTGCTGCGCCAGGCTGCCCGCGCCGGCGACCGCATCGCCCAGCGTGAACTGGGCCAGATCGAAGACTGAGCTGTCCTCATTGCACAGGCTTGGTTAACCTTCTTCTTTTCGGGTGACGGCAGGAATCGCTATGGCTTTTGACTGGACCAGTGTTGTGCTGGGTCTCGCCGCTGCTGGGTTGCCGCTATTGGGCCTGTGCTGGCAGATCCAGCGAAAACTGTCTGCCCGAATGGCCGGCTGGGAATTGCTCGAAGAGCGGCTGGCCACCGCGCAACTGGCCCAGGAAGGGCTCGCCGCGCAGTTGGACGCCAGCCGTGACGAAATCAGCGACCTGAGCCAGGCCAATGCCGCCAAACAGGCCGACCTGGCGGCCGTGCGCCGCGAAGTCGAACTGCTGCAGATCGACCGCGACAACGCCCGCGACGCCGCCCACGCCTGGAACCTCGACCGTTCCTCCAAGGAAACCGAACTGCGTCGCCTGGATGCCTTGGCCGCGTCCCAGCGCGCTGAACTGCGCGAGCAACAGGAAAGCCACCAGCAACGCCTCAACGACCTGCAAGGCTCCCGCGATGAACTGCGCGCGCAGTTCGCCGAACTCGCCGGGAAGATCTTCGACGAGCGCGAGCAGCGCTTCGCCGAGACCAGCCAGCAACGCCTCGGCCAATTGCTCGACCCGCTCAAGGAACGCATCCAGTCGTTCGAAAAACGTGTCGAAGAAAGCTACCAGAGCGAAGCCCGCGAGCGGTTCTCCCTGGCCAAGGAGCTGGAGCGCCTGCAACAGCTGAACCTGCGCCTGTCCGACGAAGCCACCAACCTGACGCGCGCCCTCAAGGGCCAGAAAACCCAGGGCAACTGGGGCGAATTGATTCTGGAGCGGGTGCTGGAACATGCGGGCCTGGAGAAGGGCCGCGAGTACCAGACCCAGGTCAGCCTCAAAGGCCCGGACGGCGAACGCTTCCAGCCTGACGTGCTGATCATGCTGCCGGGTGACAAGCAGGTGGTGGTGGATTCCAAGGTCAGCCTGACCGCCTATCAACAGTACGTGGCCGAGGACGACCAAGCGATCGGCCAGGCGGCCCTGAAGCAACACGTGCTGTCCTTGCGTAACCACGTAAAAGGCTTGGCCGGCAAGGACTACAAGCGTCTGGAAGGCTTGCACAGCCTGGACTTTGTCCTGTTGTTCGTGCCCATCGAAGCCGCGTTTTCGGCAGCGCTTCAAGCGGAGCCGAACCTGTTCCAGGAAGCGTTCGACCGCAATATCGTGATCGTCAGCCCGACTACCCTGCTGGCCACCTTGCGGGTGATCGACAGCTTGTGGAAACAGGAACGGCAAAGCCAGAACGCCCGGGAAATTGCCGAGCGTGCCGGTTGGCTCTACGACAAGTTCGTACTGTTTATCCAGGACCTGGACGAGGTGGGCAACCGCCTGCAACAGTTGGACAAAGCCTACAGCGCAGCGCGCAACAAGCTGACAGATGGACGCGGAAACCTGGTGAGCCGTACCGAGCAATTGAAGCTGCTCGGTGCCCGCGCCAGCAAAAGCCTGCCGGCTGACCTGCTGGAGCGGGCAATGACCGATGAAGACGGCGTGGCGCAGTTACCGGAATAGTCACCGGCCCCTGTAGGAGCTGGCTTGCCTGCGATAGCATCAACTCGGTTTCACGTCAGAGACCGAGTCGCCTGCATCGCAGGCAAGCCAGCTCCTACAGTGGTCAGAGCGGCAGGTGCCGGCTCAACAACGCCCGCAACGCCGCCGGCTTCACCGGCTTGGCCAGGTAATCCAGCCCCGCCGCATGCACCTGGGCCACCATCTCCGGCCGTCCATCGGCACTGATCACCACGCCCGGAATCGGCTCTGCCAATTGCGCCCGCAGCCAGCCCATCAACTCGGTGCCGGTCTCCCCGTGGTCGAGGTGATAATCCACCAGGGCCAGTTGCGGCCGCACACCCTCCGCCAGCAGCGCGGCACATTGCGCCTGGTCGCGCGCGGTCCACACTTCACAGCCCCAGCGCGTCAGCAAACTGCGCATGCCGATCAGGATGCTTTCTTCGTTATCCACACACAGTACCTGGGCGCCACTCAACGGCTGGCCGTTTTCCGGTACCGGCTTGGCGGGGGCGCTGACCTGGCTGCGGGCCAACGGCACCCGTACGCTGAAGACGCTGCCCTTGCCCGGCCATGAACGCACGCTCAAGCGGTGCCCAAGCACGCGGCACAAGCCGTCGGCAATCGCCAGGCCCAGGCCCAGGCCTTTTTCCGCGCGGGTCTGGTGACTGTCCAGGCGTTTGAATTCCTCGAAGATGACTTTCTGCTTGTCCTGGGGAATGCCGGGGCCTCGGTCCCACACTTCCAGGCACAATTCACCACGCCGGCGCCGCACACCCAGCAGCACCGGCCCGTCGGCATAGCGGAACGCGTTGGTGAGGAAATTCTGCAACACCCGGCGCAGCAACTTGATGTCACTGTCGACCCGCAAACGGCTACCCCGCAGCCGGAAACGCAAACCCTGTTCCTGGGCCAGCGCCTTGAACTCGGCACCCAACGTATCAAACAGTTCGTTGAGCACGAAGGGCTGGCGCTGCGGATTGATCTTGCCGTTTTCCAGGCGCGAAATATCCAGCAGGTCGCTGATCAGGTCTTCCGCCGAACGCAGTGAACTGTCCAGATGCTGCACCAGTTGCCGGGCATCCGCCGACATGCCGTCGTTCTGGTGGGAGAGGGCGGCAGAAAACAACCGCGCGGCGTTCAGCGGCTGCATCAAGTCGTGGCTGACGGCCGCGAGGAACCGGGTTTTCGACTGGCTGGCGGTCTCGGCCACACCCTTTGCATCAGTGAGTGCGACGTTCAGTTGCGACAGTTCGTGGGTACGCTCGGTCACCCGTTGCTCCAGCCCTTCGTTGGCCTCGGTCAGTGCCTGCTCGGCTTCGCGGAACGCGGTGATGTCGGTGAAGCTCATCACAAACCCTCCGCCCGGCATCGGGTTGCCGATCAACTCGATCACCCGGCCATTGGGAAACAGCCGTTCGGACGTGTGTGCGCGACCCTGGCGCATCCAGTGCAGGCGGCGCGCCACGTGCACTTCCGCCTCGCCCGGGCCGCACAGCCCGCGTTCGGCGTTGTAGCGAATGATGTCGGCAATCGGCCGGCCCACACTGATCAGGCCTTCGGGGTAATTGAACAGCTCCAGGTAGCGTCGGTTCCACGCCACCAGCCGCAGGGACTGGTCCACCACGCTGATGCCCTGGGTGATGTTTTCGATGGCGCCTTGCAACAGCGCCCGGTTGAATTGCAGCACTTCCGACGCTTCGTCGGCGATGCGTACTACGTCCTCCAGCTGCATTTCCCGGCCTTCGATGGCAGCTTTCACCACCGCCCGGGTCGATGAAGCACCCAGCACACCGGCCAGCAAGCGTTCGGTGTGGGCGATCCAGTCATTGTCGGCGTTCTGGTTGGGATTGAAGCCTTTACCCTGGCGATAGGCGAAACGCACGAAACTCTGATGCGCCCGTTCTTCGCCGACAAAACGCGCCGCCAGGCTGAGCAAATCGTTGATCTGCACCGAGAGCATCGAGCGGGCGCTGGCCCGCTGGCTGATTTCCTGGCCGATAAAGCGCCCGGCCTGCCAATGCTCCGAGACCCGGGTGCGCGAGAGCATCGAGACCCAGACGAACAAGGTGAAGTTACCCGCCAGGGAAAATACGGTGCCCAGCGTCAGGGAGGTCACGGACAGACCCAGCGGGTGCGAATGCAGCCACGTCATGCCGGGGAAAAGGCTGAACGACCAGCCGAGACTTTTCGCAGTGACCGGCAGGACCAAGGTGTAGAACCACAGGAATGTGCCCGCCGCCAACCCGGCAAATACCCCGCGCCGGTTGGCCTGTTTCCAATACAGCGCGCCCAGCATCGCCGGCGCCAGTTGCGTCACGGCAGCAAACGCAATCTGGCCAATCGTTGCCAGGCTGGCAGAGGAACCCAGCAGCCGGTAACTGACATAAGCCAGCAGCAAAATGATCACAATGCTCACCCGGCGCACCGACAGCATCCAGTGCCGAAACACCTCGAACGGCCGCTCGGCGCTGGAGCGGCGCAGCAGCCAGGGCAGCAGCATGTCGTTGGAAACCATGGTCGACAGCGCGATGCTCGCGACGATCACCATGCCCGTGGCCGCCGAGGCACCACCGATAAACGCCAGCACGGCGAGGGCCGGATGGGCTTCGGCCAACGGCAGGCTGATCACGTAGGAATCCGGCAATACCGAGCCCGGCAGCAGCATCTTGCCGCCGAGGGCAATCGGGATCACAAACAGCGCCGCCAGGATCAGATAGGCCGGGAACACCCACTTGGCCAGGCGCAGGTCCTGCGGGTCGATATTCTCCACCACGGTCACGTGAAACTGCCGGGGCAGGCAGATGATCGCCATCATCGCGACGCCGGTCTGCACCACCATCGAAGGCCAGTTGACGGTCTCTTTCCAGTATTCCTCCAGCCGTGGCGCAAGCATTGCCTGGCTGAACAGGTCGTCGAAACCGTCGTACAGGCCGTAGGTCACAAACGCCCCGACGGCGAGAAACGCGAACAGCTTGACCAGGGATTCAAAGGCAATCGCCAGCACCATGCCCCGGTGGTGTTCCGTGGCGTCCAGGTTGCGGGTACCAAACACAATGGTGAACAGCGCCAGTACCAGTGACACGATCAGCGCCGTGTCCTGGGAACGGGTGCCGGTGGTATCGGCGCTGGCACCGATCAGCAGGTTCACCCCGAGCACGATGCCTTTGAGCTGCAAGGCGATATAAGGCAGGACGCCCACCAGGCAGATCAGCGCCACCACCACCGCAAGGGATTGGGATTTGCCGTAGCGGGCGGCGATAAAGTCGGCGATGGAGGTGATGTTTTCCTGCTTGCTGATCAGCACCATTTTCTGCAGGACCCAGGGCGCCAGCACCAGCAGCAGCACCGGTCCCAGGTAGATCGGTAAAAATGCCCACAACTGTTCGGCCGCCTGGCCTACGGCACCAAAGAAGGTCCAACTGGTGCAATACACCGCCAGCGACAGGCTATACACCCAGGCACGCATCCGCGGCGGCAACGGCGCATGGCGACGGTCACCGTAAAAGGCGATGGCAAACATAATGGCCATATAGGCCAGGGCAACGGCGGCGATCAGCCCGCTGGACAGCGTCATGAGAACTCCAGACATAAGAACGCCCGGGCATTCCCGGCCCGGGCGAACAGTCTCGCATGATGCTTGGCGTTAGTCAGTGTCGACCAAGGTCGGAGCGTGGTGTGATGTCGCAGCTTTTGCTTACGCGCTGAAACCACCGTCGATGGTCAGGCTGGCGCCGGTGATATAGCCGGCTTCAGGGCCAACCAGATAGGCGACGAAACTGGCGATCTCTTCCACATGGCCATAACGGCCCACGGCCATGAAACCGATCAGGCTCTCGGCGAAATCACCGCTTGCCGGGTTCATGTCGGTGTCCACCGGGCCTGGCTGCACGTTATTGATGGTGATGCCCCGTGGCCCCAGGTCGCGTGCCAGGCCTTTGGTCAAACCCACCAGCGCCGACTTGCTCATGGCGTACGGGCCGCCACCGGCAAATGGCATGCGTTCGGCGTTGGTGCTGCCGATGTTGATGATGCGGCCACCTTCGCCCATGTGCCGCGCGGCTTCCTGGGTGGCGACAAACACGCTGCGCACGTTGATCGCCAGGGTGCGGTCGAAGTCTTCCAGTTTGAAATCTTCCAGCGGGCCCACGGCCAGCACGCCTGCGTTGTTCACCAGGATATCCAGGCGCCCGAAGGCGTTGACGGTGGCGTTGACGGCGCTGCGGATGGCGTCTGCATCGGCGCTGTCGGCATGAATCGCCAGGGCTTTGCCGCCTTCGCTGATCACGCTGTTCTGCAATTCCTCGGCCTTGGCGGCCGAGCTGACGTAGGTAAAGGCGACCGCTGCGCCCTGGGCGGCCAGGCGCTTGACGATGGCGGCGCCGATACCGCGGGAACCGCCCTGGATCAAGGCGACTTTGCCGCTGAGGTTTTGTGTGGTCATGTCGTTCTCCAAAAGGTGTGTTGAGGTTGGAGCCGAGTATCGACCTCACCCGGCGCGCCCGGTAGACCGCGATTGCTATAGTCTGTGTAAACCAAAAGTTTAGAGTGGGGCGATATGGAAAGCTTTGGCAGTATCGAATGCTTCGTGCGCAGCGCCGAAGGTGGCAGCTTTGCCGAAGCTGCCCGACACCTGAGCCTGACTCCAGCGGCTGTAGGCAAAAGCGTGGCCAAGCTGGAGGCGCGCCTCGGTGTGCGGCTGTTCCAGCGTAGCACCCGGCGTCTGACCCTGACGGAAGCCGGGAAGCTGTTCCTGGAGGAAGTCAGTGGCAGCCTCACCACCATTCAAAACGCTGTGGCCAATCTGGCCAGCGCTGAAGGGCGGCCGGTGGGTACGCTTAAGGTGAGCATGGGCACGGTGTTCGGCAACCGTTATGTGGTGCCGTTACTGGGGGAGTTTCTAAAGCGTTTTCCTGACATCAACCCCGACTGGCATTTCGACAACCGCCAGGTGGACCTGATTGGCCAAGGCTTCGATGCCGCGATCGGCGGTGGTTTTGAACTGCCCCAAGGCGTGGTCGCGCGCAAGCTGGCACCGGCGCACCGGATTCTGCTGGCTTCGCCGGATTACCTGGCCCAACGTAAGCCGGTGGTCGTGCCCGAGGACTTGTCGCTGTGCAACGGCATCCTGATCCGTTCACCGCAAACCGGGCGCGTGCGTTCCTGGCAACTCACCCACCGCACCCGCGAACAACGCCCGCTGGTGCTCAAGCCGCGCATGACCATGAGCGACTCCGGCGCCGCCTGTTGCGCCAGCGCCCAAGGCCTTGGCGTTGCGCTGGTCAGCATGCCGATGGCGGTTCCGTATCTGGACAGTGGCCAGCTGGTGCGGGTGCTGCCCGACTGGTACGTCGACGACGGCAATATCTCGCTGTACTACGCCGAACACAAACTGCTGCCCGGCAAGACCCGGGCGTTTGTGGAGTTCATCCTTGAGCAGTTTGTCGAGCGCCAGCTGGGGCAGCGGTTCAGTGCCATTTGAGTGATGGCGTTACACCGAGGCGTGGCCATCGCGGGCAAGCCCGGCTCCCACATTTGATCTGCGCCAGACACAGAAGTAGCGGCACACTCAGTCACTGTGGGAGCCGGGCTTGCCCGCGATGGCCACGACTCGGTCTTAACGGCGCCCCGGCCAACCGATGACTTTCTTCGGCCTCGGCGTCGCATACGTGCGGATCTTCGAGGTCGACAGCCCCAGCCGCACCAATCCTTCGGCAATCGTCACCGCCGCCGTTACACCGTCCACCACCGGCACGCCTGTTCGGTGGCGAATCTGATCATCCAGCCCGGCCATGCCGCCGCAGCCCAGGCAGATCACTTCGGCCTTGTCTTCGCTGATCGCCAGCTCAGCCTGGCGCACGATGGCTTCCATGGCCCGCAGCGGGTCTTCTTCCAGCTCCAGCACCGCCATGCCGCTGGCACGCACCGACGCGCAACGCTGATACAAACCCGCCAGTTTCAGCCGGTCCTCGATCAGCGGCACGGTGCGGTCCAGGGTGGTCACCACCGAATACGCATGCCCGAGGAACATCGCGGTGCTGGCGGCCGCTTCGGTGATGTCCACCACCGGTACGTTGAGCAGCTCCTGCAACCCTTCGCGGCCATGCTCGCCGTACCCGGCCTGGATCACCGCGTCGAACGGCTGGTCGTAGGCCATCACCCGGTCCATCACCGCGATGGCCGCCAGGTAGCTTTCAAAGTTACCTTCCACCGACTCGGCACCAAAAAACGGGGTCAGCCCGACGATCTCTGTGCCGGGGGACGCCACCGCCCGTGCCTGTTTGGCGATGGCCTCGGTGATGGATTCGGTGGTGTTGACGTTGACCACAAGGATGCGCATGGAATGTCCTTACTTAATGACTGACGTTATCGACTGCAATGCTTTCGCCGCTCACATCGGCGTAATACGGCTGGCGCTTGGCAAACAGCAGGTACAGCAGCCCTGCAATACCGGCGCCAATCAGCCAGGAGAAGGGCGAGACGTGGGCAAAACCGGGCAGCAGGGCGAGGAGAATGGCGATCACCGCCGCAGGAATGAAGGCCGCTACGGCGCGCAGATTGACGCCACGGCTGTAGTAATAAGCGCCCTTCGGGTCTTCGCTATACAGCTGCGGCACATCCACCTGGCTTTTGCGGATCAGCCAGTAGTCGACCATGATCACGCCGTACAACGGCCCCAGCAGAGCGCCCAGCCCCGAGAGGAAATACACGATCACCAGCGGGCTGTTGTAGAGATTCCACGGCAGGATCAGCACCGCCACGGTGGCGCTGATCAGCCCGGCGCGGCGGAAGTTCAGGTACTTGGGCGCCAGGTTGCTCAGCACAAAGGCCGGCGCGACAAAGTTGGCCATGATATTCACCGCCACGGTCACAATCAGGAACGCCAGGCAGCCCAGCACCAGGAAGAAGGTGTTCGGAATTGCCGCGATGATTTCCGTGGGGCTCTCGATCACCCGGCCGTTGAGGTGGAACTGCCCGCCACACAGCAGCACGGTGATGGCGGCGAACACCAGGATATTCACCGGCAGGCCCCAGAAGTTGCCGACCTTGATGGTCTTGCGGCATGGGGAGGAGCGGGCGAAGTCGCAGAAATTCAGGATCAGCGTGCCGTAGATCGCCAGCCACAGCGCACCGCCGGCGAAAATATTGCGCCACATCTCGCCACCCGTCAGCGGTTCGCGGATCGACCAGGCGATCTGGCCGCCGGCCTGGAAATACATCCAGCCGGCCAGCGATGCCACAGTCAGCAAAATCACCGGCCCGGCGAAGGCTTCATAGCGGCGCACCATCTCCATGCCGTAGGCGAGGATGGCCAACTGCACAAACCAGATCGCCACGAAACACGCCCAGCCGAGGGTCGACAGGCCGAGGATCGCGTTGTGGTCGTAGTCGGCAAAACCAGGGTGAACCGCCGTCAACAGCACGCGGAAAACCACCGAGGCCAGGTAGGTCTGAATCCCGAACCAGGCAATCGCGATCACCGCGCGAATCAGCGCCGGAATCTGCGCGCCATGGATGCCGAAACTGATGCGGCTGATCACCGGAAACGGCACGCCGGTCTTCTGCCCCATATAGCCCGACAGGTTCATGAAGAAGTACACCAGCGCCGCGCCGATCCCCAGTGACAGCAGAATCTGCCAGCCGCCCAGGCCCAGCGCATACAGGCCAATGGCGAAGGAATAGTTGGCGATGTTGTGCACATCGTTGGTCCACAGGGCAAAGATACTGTAGCGGCCCCAACGTCGACCCTCGGCCTTGGTGGGCGCCAGGTCCTTGTTGTGCAGACGCGGGCTGAGCACCAGCGGGCCGGGGCTCGTGGCCTCGGGGTTCAGGGAGGAGGAGGGCAGATCCAGTGCGATGTTATTGGAGAGACTTGTACGCATTCCGGCAGGCTCCTGGACATCAGCAGGCGGGCGGCTGATGTCAAAGTGTATGTATCTTTTTTATTAATTGTATACAAAGTGTGTTTTGCCTTAAGCCACATGCGTGCCAGATTTTCGCTTGGAAAAATGTCGGAGGATTTGGTTTTTAGAGTGATTGGAAATAAACAGCTGAATTTAAAGCGATATAAATTGACCGATTGAACAGCTATTTATTTTGTAGCGCAGGGACGGGACGGGATTTAAACGGTGGTACTACGCAGGAGGGTGTAACTTTTCGGTGCATGATTTTATAAGTGCACACAAAAATGGCACCGATGGTGACATTTCTGTGTACAGGATTTTGAGGCAGGCGTTACGCCTTGCTGATGATATTCCCGGCGTGCAACCCGCATTCCTTCTGGGTTGCTTCTTCCCACCACCAACGGCCTTCGCGTTCGTGCTGGTTCGGCAGTACCGGGCGGGTGCAGGGCTCACAGCCGATGCTGATAAAGCCGCGCTCGTGCAGGCTGTTGTACGGCAGTTCCAGCATGCGGATGTAACCCCAGATCTCTTCGCTGGTCATCTGCGCCAGCGGGTTGAACTTGTACAGGGTGCGTTCAGGGGTGGAGAAGGCGCTGTCGATTTCCAGTGCGGCCACCTGGCTGCGGGTGCCGGGGCTCTGGTCGCGGCGCTGGCCGGTGGCCCAGGCGCTCACGCCGGACAGCTTGCGGCGCAGCGGTTCGATCTTGCGCACGCCGCAGCACTCGCCGTGGCCGTCCTTGTAGAAACTGAACAGGCCCTTTGCCTTGACGAAGGGTTCCAGTTTGCTCTGGTCGGGCGAGATCAGCTCGATGTCGATCTTGTAGAACTCACGCACCTGCTCGATAAACCGGTAGGTCTCCGGATGCAGGCGGCCGGTGTCGAGGCTGAACACCTTGACGTTCTTGTTCAGCTTCCAGGCCATGTCGACCAGCACCACGTCCTCGGCACCGCTGAAAGAGATCCACAGGTCGTCGCCAAACTGGCTGAATGCCAGCTTGAGAATGTCCTGGGCGGATTTGTTGGCATAAGTCGCGGCGAGTTCAGCGACGTCGAAGGCTTGGTTCATCAGGACGGTTCCTACAGGTCAATGGCGCTTAGCGCTCTATAGGAGGGCGATGGTAACAAAATCCCGCCTGCGTTGCGGCGGCCAGCGTGAATCGCTAGAGTTCGGCAGTCCTTTTGCTCGCTCAACTCAATAACTTTAAATGGGAGTGTCTTGTGGAAATTGCCTGTCTCGACCTGGAAGGGGTGCTGGTCCCGGAAATCTGGATCGCCTTCGCCGAAAAAACCGGTATTGAATCCTTGCGGGCCACCACCCGGGACATTCCCGACTACGACGTGCTGATGAAACAACGCCTGCGCATTCTGGATGAGCACGGGCTGAAGCTGTCGGATATCCAGGAAGTGATCGCCACCCTCAAGCCCCTGGACGGCGCCATCGAGTTCGTCAACTGGCTGCGCGAGCGCTTCCAGGTGGTGATCCTGTCGGACACGTTCTATGAGTTCTCCCAGCCGTTGATGCGCCAACTGGTTTTCCCTACCTTGCTGTGCCATCGCTTGATCACCGACGAGAACGACCGGGTGGTGAGCTACCAGCTGCGTCAGAAAGATCCCAAGCGTCAGTCGGTACTGGCCTTCAAGACCCTGTACTACCGAGTGATTGCCGCCGGTGACTCCTACAACGACACCACCATGCTCGGTGAAGCGGACCGTGGGATCCTGTTCCACGCGCCGGAGAACGTGATCCGCGAGTTCCCGCAGTTCCCGGCGGTGCATACGTTTGAGGATTTGAAGAAAGAGTTCATCAAGGCGTCGAATCGACAGTTGAGCCTGTAAGTTATTTGGC
>NZ_JACARE010000024.1:0-42789 GCF_013386765.1 Pseudomonas yamanorum | reverse complement strand
TGGCTTGCCTGCGATGGGGCCTGCCCAGTCGCTACAAGCCTTCCAGCGTTTCCAGCAACACCCGCACCTTGGTCATCGACTCCTGATACTCCGCTTGCCACTCCGAGTCCGCGACGATCCCGCCGCCGCCCCAGCAGCACACCTGCCCATCCTTGACCAGCAAGCTGCGAATCGCGATGGAGCTGTCCATCTCGCCGCGCACGTCCAGGTACAGCAGTGACCCGCAGTACAACCCACGCCGCGTCGGCTCCAGCTCGTCGATGATCTGCATTGCACGGATCTTCGGAGCGCCGGTGATGGAGCCGCCGGGGAAGCTGCCGGCAATCAGGTCCAGGGCGTCTTTATCGTCGGCCAGTTCGCCGGTCACGCTACTGACCAGGTGATGCACATTCGGATAGCTTTCCAGGCTGAACAACTCCGGTACTTTCACCGAGCCGGTACGGCAGGTGCGGCCCAGGTCGTTGCGCAGCAGGTCGACGATCATCAGGTTCTCGGCACGATCCTTGGGGCTGGCCAGCAGTTCGGCGGCGTTGGCGGCGTCTTCCGCAGGCGTCGCCCCCCGTGGCCGGGTGCCCTTGATCGGGCGGGTTTCCACCTGGCGCTGGCTGATTTTGACGAAGCGCTCCGGCGACAAACTCAGCACTGCGCCATCGTCCGGCAGGCTCTGGAACCCGGAAAACGGAGTAGGGCAGGCTTCGCGCAGGGCGCAGTAGGCCACCCACGGGTCGCCGCTGCACGGGGCGCGGAAGCGTTGGGCAAAGTTGACCTGGTAGCAGTCGCCGGCCTGGATGTAGTCCTGGATGCGGGCGAGGGCTTGCTGGTAGGTTTGGGCGGTCACGTCCGGGGCCATGGGGCCTTGCAGCTTGAACGTTGCCTGTGGGCTGATGGCGGGCTGGCTGAACAGGTTGATCAAGCGTTGCCGCTCGTTTTCCGCCAGTTTGGGGTGGAACACCAGTTGGCTGGTCTGCGCCTGGTGATCGCTGATCAAGGCCCAGGCGTACAGGCCAAAGCGCGCATCCGGCAGGTGCAGGTCGTCCACGGCCAGGTGTGGCAGTTGCTCAAGATGACGACCGAAGTCATAGCTCAGGTAGCCAATGAGGCCGCCGGCAAACGGCAGTTCGTAGGGCGCGGGAATGTCGGCTTCACCCAGCAACGTCAGGTTTTCCCGCAAGCGTTGCAGGAAATCGCTGCCGCTTTCGTCGGGCAGCACCGCCAGGGTCGTTTCGGGCCAGGCGCTCAGCAGGTCATAACGGCCGCGCTCGGCCGCCGGTCGGCCACTGTCCAGCAGCACCGCGCCGGGCGCATGGCGGATCGCTGCAAAGTATTCGGCAGGGTTGGCCCGGTAGGGCAGCGGATGTACGGAGCAGGTCACTGGGTTTATCCCTCGACCGCCGGAATATGCCCAAACATCTCCTGCACGAACTTCACCCGTTCTTCGGGCGTTTCCGTCACGCCTGCGGCCTTCAGCGCTTCCAGTCGGGCTTCCACCGCATGGGTACGCAAGGTCAGGCCGCAGTCGTTGGCGATCTGGATATTCAGCCCCGGGCGAGCGTTCAGCTCGAGGATCAGCGGGCCTTTTTCCTGGTCCAGCACCATGTCCACGCCGATATAGCCCAGGCCACACAGTTCATAGCAACCGGCGGCGAGCTTCATGAAACCGTCCCAGTTGGGCAGTTGCACGCCGTCCACCGCGTTGGTGGTGTCGGGGTGTTTGGTGATGATGTTGTTCAGCCAGGTGCCCCGCAGGGTCAGGCCGGTAGCCAGGTCTACACCCACGCCAATCGCGCCCTGGTGCAGGTTGGCCTTGCCGCCGGACTGGCGGGTGGGCAGGCGCAGCATGGCCATCACCGGGTAGCCCATCAGCACAATGATGCGGATGTCCGGCACGCCTTCGTAGCTGATGCTCTTGAAGATCTGGTCGGGCACCACGCGGTATTCGATCAGCGCCCGGTCGCGGTGGCCGCCGAGGGAATACAGGCCGGTGAGGATGCTGGAAATCTGATGCTCGATCTCTTCGTGGCTGATGATCTTGCCGGAGACCGTGCGATAGCGCCCTTCAAACCGGTCGGCGATCACCAGGATGCCGTCACCGCCGGCGCCCTGGGCCGGCTTGATCACGAAGTCGCTGCGCCCGCCGATGATCTCGTCGAGCTTGTCGATTTCCTTCTCGGTGGAAATGACCCCGTACATCTCCGGCACGTGGATGCCGGCCGCCATGGCCCGTTCCTTGGTGATGATCTTGTCATCCACGATCGGGTACAGGCTGCGCTTGTTGTACTTGAGCACATAGTCGGCGTTACGCCGGTTGATGCCCATGATTCCCCGCGCTTCCAGGGCCTTCCAGGTCTTCCAGAAGCCGAACATTACGAGTCAGCCTTGAGGAACGCCTTGAAGCGCACCAGTTCGGTCAGGCGGTAGCCGCGATAACGACCCATGGCCAGCATGAAACCCACCAGGATCAGCAGGATCGCCGGGAAGGTGAACACGAAGTAGATCAGCTCCGGCACGCTCATGATGATGTGGGCCAGGGAGGCCGCGAACAGCGTGCCGATCGCGACTTTCATCGCGTGGCCGCCACCGCGCTCTTCCCAGGTGATCGACAGGCGTTCGATGGTCATGGTCAGGATTACCATCGGGAACAGTGCCACCGACAGCCCGCGTTCCAGGCCCAGCTTGTGGCTGAACAGGCTGATGGCCGCGATCAGCACCACCACGAAGGTCAGCACCACCGAGAGCCTCGGTAGCATCTGCAGCTTCAAGTGTTCCAGGTAAGACCGCAGCGACAGCCCCAGCGCCGTAATAATGGTGAACAGCACAATCCCGAAGCCCAACTGTGTCTCGCGGAACGCCAGGGCAATCAGCACCGGGGTAAACGTGCCGAGGGTCTGCAGGCCGATCAGGTTGCGCAGGATCAGGATCACCAGCACGCCAATCGGGATCATCACCATGATCATGAAGGTCTGCTGGGTTTGCAGCGGCAGGCCGTACAGCGAGTATTCGAGGAAGTTGGCGTCGGTGTTTTCGTCCGTCAGCTTGGCCAGGCGGATCGCGTTCATTTCACTGTTGTTGAGGCTGAAGGTCACCATGGCTTTCTTGCCACCGTCGACGGTGATCAGGTTTTCATCGCCGGTCCACCACAGCAGGCGGTCGGCCGGCAGGCCTTGTTCGCCGGTGTCTGGGTTGAAGTACAGCCAGTCATTGCCGTTGAAGCTGCGCAGCCAGAGTTCCGGGGTTTGCGGCTGGTCGGCCACCAGGCGGATGGTGTGGACCTTTTCCACCGGCACGTGGGCGATGGACAGCAGCAGCTCGACGATCTTGGCCTTGTGCGGCGTTGACGGGTCGCCCGCCAGCAGCAGCTTCACGTTGTCGTCGTTGAGGTTGTTGGTGCGCTTGATGGCTTCGCTGATAAAGGTCTCGACGTCGGCCGAGTGCTGGCGGATTGGTGCCAGCAGGGCTTCGGCGGCGATTTTTTCCGGGCCTTCGACGGCAATGCTGTCGCGGAAGGTGGGGCCCTTGACCTTGACCTTTTCACCGCTGTAGCGCTTGGTCAGCACCAGGCGGTAGTAGAGGGTCTGGTTGCCCTTGGCCCGGCGGGCCGACCAGGTGACCTTGCGGTTGCCATCGAGGCGGTTGACGCTCACGCCGTAGTTATTCGAGATAAAGCTTTCGTTCAGGCTGACGAAGTCGCGGCTTAACGGCGGCACGAACATCTGGATTTTCACCGGGTCCTTGGCGCTGGCGACGAACTCGACCTTGGCGTCGATGTTCCACAGGTCGTCGGTGGCGTCCTCGGTGACGGGAATGCCCAGCACGAAAATCTGGTAGGCGGTGACCGAAATGCCCAGGACCACCAACACGGCGATCAGGATTTTCAGGTGCAGATTAAGAGAGCGCATTCAAATTACTCAGCGGTATGAGCGTCGGTGGCGCAGGCAGGTTTGCCCGCCGCGTATTTAAGACTGGGGTCGACCAGCGCATCAAAGCGTTTCAGCGCTTCGGAGCCGATCAGCAGCGGGTATTGGAAAGCGCTGCGGTCAGTCAAGTTCACTTCGATGCTGCGTAAAGCGGTGCCCATGCAGATGTCCAGGGCAATCACTGGACGGGCGGTGTAGTTCTTGTCTTCATCGGGGTCGTAGTCGCCGGCGCGGCGCTTGATCTTGCTCACGCGGGCCAGGGGACGCTCGATGGGGTGGGAATGGGCGGTGTCGATGGCGAGATAAAAGCGTACCCAGGATTCGCCGTTGCGCTTGAAACGCTTGATGTCGCGGGCGCTCAGGGAGGCGGTCTTGGCACCGGTGTCGAGTTTGGCGGCCACTTCCAGGTCAATGCCGGCCAACTTGGCGTATTCATTGAGGCCATACACGGTCTTCTCGGCTGCAACGCCAAGGCCCGGTATGAACAGTAGAAGCAAAAAGGGGAAGGGCTTGAGTCTCATAAATCCTGACGCGGGACAGGCGACTGGCATCGCTGCGCAATCTCTGGTGCGCCTTTCATCCATGGATGGCAGGCAAAAGTGGCCGGCATTCTAACATGAAGGTTTTCTTGTGCCAGCGCTGGCAGCCGGCCATGCCCTGATAGAGTGCAAGGCAGGTTATTAGACGATTGTCGACAATGTGTATTTATTCTTTGACTATCCGGGGCTGATTGGCTAGTTTTTGCGGCATTGCTTTTAAAGGTGTCGACAATATGCTGGATCAACTGGAAACCCCAGTGATGGCCCAAGACGATTCCCAGACCATGTCCGAGAACGTCTTCCGGCGTATCCAGGCCGCCATCGTCAAGGGCGAGATCGCCCCGGGCAGCAAGATCTCCGAGCCGGAACTGGCGCGCACCTACGGCATCAGCCGTGGCCCGCTGCGCGAGGCGATCCACCGCCTGGAAGGCCAGCGCCTGCTGGTGCGCATCCCCCATGTAGGCGCAAGAGTGGTGTCCTTGAGCCATGAAGAGCTGATCGAGCTCTACGAAATCCGCGAATCCCTCGAAGGCATGGCCTGCCGCCTGGCGGCCGAGCGCATGACCGACGCCGAGATTGAAGAATTGCGCCAGGTGCTGCACACCCACGAGCGCGATGCAGCCTTCCAGGCCGGTGTCGGCTACTACCAGCAGGAAGGCGACTTCGATTTTCATTACCGGATAATTCAAGGCGCCGGTAACCGCACCCTGACCCAAATGCTGTGCGGCGAGCTGTATCAGTTGGTGCGCATGTACCGAATCCAGTTCTCCGCCACCCCCAATCGTCCACGCCAGGCCTTTGCCGAGCATCACCGCATTCTTGACGCGATTGCCGATCGCGACGGTGAACTGGCCGAGTTGTTGATGCGCCGGCATATCGGCGCTTCCAAACGCAACATTGCCCGTCACTTCCCGGACGGCGCTCCCCAATCACGAGGTGAGTCATGAGTTCCAATAACAACATCACTCCAGGCCAGCGTTTCCGTGACGCGGTTGCCAGCGAGCAGCCCTTGCAAGTGGTCGGCGCGATCAACGCCAACCACGCGCTGCTGGCCAAGCGTGCCGGGTTCAAGGCGATCTACCTGTCGGGTGGCGGGGTGGCTGCCGGCTCCCTCGGCGTGCCGGACCTCGGCATCACCGGCCTGGATGACGTGCTGACCGACGTGCGCCGCATCACCGACGTGTGCGACCTGCCGCTGCTGGTGGACGTGGACACCGGTTTCGGTTCCTCGGCGTTCAACGTGGCGCGCACCGTCAAGTCGATGATCAAGTTCGGCGCGGCGGCGATCCATATCGAAGACCAGGTGGGCGCCAAGCGTTGCGGCCATCGTCCGAATAAAGAGATCGTGTCCCAGCAGGAAATGGTCGACCGCATCAAGGCCGCCGTGGATGCGCGCACCGATGACAGCTTCGTGATCATGGCCCGTACCGATGCGCTCGCCGTCGAAGGCCTGGAATCCGCCCTGGAACGCGCCGCCGCCTGCATCGAGGCCGGTGCCGACATGGTGTTCCCGGAAGCCATCACGGAGCTTGAGATGTACAAGCTGTTCGCCTCCCGCGTGAAAGCGCCGATCCTGGCCAACATCACCGAGTTCGGTGCAACGCCGCTCTACACCGTCGATCAGTTGAAATCTGCGGATGTTTCCATTGTCCTGTACCCGCTCTCGGCTTTCCGCGCCATGAACAAGGCCGCCGAGAACGTCTACACCGCGATTCGTCGCGACGGCACCCAGCAGAACGTGATCGACACCATGCAAACCCGCATGGAGCTTTACGATCGCATCGACTATCACACCTTCGAGCAGAAGCTCGACGCGCTGTTCGCCGCCAAAAAATAAAGGCTGTTCGCTCACTGTAGGAGCCGGCTTGCCGGCGATGGCGCCTTCAAGGATTGCGCCGATGTCGAGGGACTCATCGCCGGCAAGCCGGCTCCTACAGTAGAGGGTGTGTTGTGAACACGCCTCCCTGAATAACTACAAGATTGGAGATAACCATGGCCGAAGCAAAAGTACTGAGTGGAGCTGGCCTGCGTGGCCAGGTTGCCGGGCAGACCGCACTGTCCACCGTGGGCCAGGCCGGTGCCGGCTTGACCTATCGTGGCTACGATGTGCGCGAACTCGCCGCCGACGCGCAGTTTGAAGAAGTCGCCTACCTGCTGCTGTACGGCGAACTGCCGACCCAGGCCGAACTGGCCGCCTACACCGCCAAGCTCGGCAAGCTGCGCGACCTGCCCCAGGCGCTGAAAGAAGTGCTGGAACGCATCCCCGCCGACGCCCACCCGATGGACGTGATGCGCACCGGTTGCTCGTTCCTGGGCAATATCGAGCCGGAGAAAGACTTCTCCGTGCAGCGCGACGTGACCGACCGCCTGCTGGCCGCGTTCCCGGCGATCATGTGCTACTGGTACCGCTTCAGCCACGACGGCCAGCGCATCAATTGCGTGACCGACGAGCCGAGCATCGGCGGCCACTTCCTGCACCTGCTGCACGACAAGAAGCCCAGCGACTTGCACGTCAAAGTGATGAACGTGTCGCTGATCCTCTACGCCGAGCACGAGTTCAACGCCTCGACCTTCACCGCCCGCGTGTGTGCGTCGACCCTGTCGGACCTGTATTCCTGCGTCACCGCCGCCATCGGCTCCCTGCGCGGCCCGCTGCACGGTGGCGCCAACGAAGCGGCGATGGAAATGATCGAGCGTTTCTCGTCCGCCCAGGAAGCGGTGGAAGGCACCCTCGGCATGCTGGCGCGCAAGGACAAGATCATGGGCTTCGGCCACGCGATCTATAAAGACAGCGACCCGCGTAATGAAGTGATCAAGGGCTGGTCGAAAAAACTTGCCGACGAAGTGGGCGACACGGTGTTGTTCCCAGTTTCCGAAGCCATCGACAAGACCATGTGGGAGCAGAAGAAACTGTTCCCCAACGCCGACTTCTACCATGCCTCGGCGTACCACTTCATGGGCATCCCGACCAAGCTGTTCACCCCGATTTTCGTCTGCTCACGCCTCACCGGCTGGGCGGCTCACGTGTTCGAACAGCGTGCCAACAACCGCATTATCCGTCCGAGCGCCGAGTACATCGGCGTTGAGCAGCGCAAGTTCGTGCCAATCGAACGTCGCTGAGTGGTGGGAATCTGAGGCGCCGGTTTTAAGGATCGGAACCGGTTCAATGTGGGAGCTGGCTTGCCTGCGATAGCATCACCTCGGTGTAACTGACACATCGAGGTGCCCGCATCGCGGGCAAGCCCGGCTCCCACAGGGACCGTGTTCATCCAGGCCCATGCCACAGGTTTTTGCTGTACACCTTACCGTGACCGAGTCCCAGCCTATGAACACTGAACACCGCAAACCGCTGCCCGGCAGCCGCCTCGATTTCTACGACGCCCGTGCGGCCGTCGACGCAATCACCCCCGGCGCCTACGCCACGCTGCCGTACACCTCCCGCGTACTCGCCGAGAACCTGGTGCGTCGCTGCGACCCGGCGACCCTCAACGCGTCCCTGAGCCAACTGATCGAGCGCAAGCGCGACCTCGATTTTCCGTGGTTCCCGGCCCGCGTTGTCTGCCACGACATCCTCGGCCAGACCGCCCTCGTGGACCTCGCCGGCCTGCGCGATGCCATCGCCCTGCAAGGCGGTGACCCGGCCCAGGTCAACCCGGTGGTGCCCACCCAACTGATCGTCGACCATTCCCTGGCCGTCGAAGCCGGTGGGTCTGACCCGCAGGCTTTCGAGAAAAACCGCGCCATCGAAGACCGCCGCAACGAAGACCGTTTCCACTTTATCGAGTGGACCAAAAAGGCCTTCAAGAACGTCGATGTGATCCCGCCGGGCAACGGCATCATGCACCAGATCAACCTGGAGAAAATGTCTCCGGTGATCCAGGTGCGTGACGGCGTGGCCTTCCCGGATACCTGCGTCGGCACCGACAGCCACACGCCGCACGTGGACGCATTGGGCGTGATCGCCATCGGCGTTGGCGGCCTCGAAGCGGAGAGCGTGATGCTTGGCCGCGCCTCGTGGATGCGCCTGCCGGAAAGCGTCGGCGTGGAACTGACGGGCAAGCTGCAACCGGGCATCACCGCCACCGACATGGTGCTGGCGCTGACCGAGTTCCTGCGCAAGCAAAAGGTCGTGGGCGCATGGCTGGAGTTCTTCGGTGAAGGCGCGTCCGCGCTGACCTTGGGCGACCGCGCCACCATCTCCAACATGGCCCCGGAATACGGTGCCACCGCGGCGATGTTCTACATCGATCAGCAGACCATCGCCTACCTGAAACTCACCGGCCGTGAAGACGAACAAGTCGCCCTGGTGGAGCAATACGCTCGCCACACCGGCCTGTGGGCAGACGACCTCAAGGGCGCGCAATACGAGCGTGGCCTGAGCTTCGATTTGTCCTCGGTGGTGCGCAACATGGCCGGCCCGAGCAACCCCCACGCCCGCGTCGCCACCAGCGACCTGGCAGCCAAGGGCATCTCTGGCCAGTGGGATGACGTGCCGGGGCAAATGCCCGACGGCGCGGTGATCATCGCTGCCATCACCAGTTGCACCAACACCAGCAACCCGCGCAACGTGATTGCCGCCGGCCTGCTGGCGCGCAACGCCAACAAGCTCGGGCTGGCCCGCAAGCCGTGGGTCAAGTCGTCCCTGGCGCCGGGTTCGAAAACCGTAGCGATGTACCTCGACGAAGCCGGGCTGACCACTGAGCTGGAGCAGTTGGGTTTCGGCGTGGTGGCGTTCGCCTGCACCACCTGCAACGGCATGTCTGGCGCGCTCGATCCGGTGATCCAGCAAGAGATCATCGACCGCGACCTGTACGCCACCGCCGTGCTCTCGGGCAACCGTAACTTCGACGGCCGCATCCACCCGTACGCCAAGCAAGCGTTCCTCGCTTCGCCGCCGCTGGTGGTGGCCTATGCGATTGCCGGCACCATCCGTTTCGACATCGAAAAAGACGTGCTGGGCCTGGACGCCGACGGCCAGGAAATCCGCCTGAAGGACATCTGGCCGAGCGACGAAGAAATCGATGCAGTGGTCAAGGCCTCGGTCAAGCCGGAGCAGTTCCGCCAGGTCTACATCCCGATGTTCGCGATCCACGAAGACACCGGCCCCAAAGTCACGCCGCTGTACGACTGGCGCCCGCAGAGCACCTACATCCGCCGCCCGCCGTATTGGGAAGGCGCCCTGGCCGGCGCACGTCCGCTCAAGGGCATGCGCCCGCTGGCGGTGCTGCCGGACAACATCACCACCGATCACCTGTCGCCGTCCAACGCGATCATGCTCGACAGCGCCGCCGGTGAATACCTGGCGAAAATGGGCCTGCCGGAAGTCGACTTCAACTCCTATGCGACTCACAGGGGCGACCATTTGACCGCGCAACGCGCCACCTTCGCCAACCCGAAACTGTTCAATGAAATGGTGGTTGAAGACGGCAAGGTCAAGCAGGGTTCCCTGGCGCGCCTGGAGCCGGAAGGCAAGGTCACGCGCATGTGGGAAGCCATCGAAACCTACATGGAACGCAAGCAGCCGCTGATCATCATCGCCGGTGCCGACTATGGCCAGGGTTCGTCCCGGGACTGGGCGGCCAAGGGCGTGCGCCTGGCGGGTGTGGAAGCGATTGCTGCCGAAGGCTTCGAGCGTATCCACCGCACCAACCTGGTGGGCATGGGCGTGTTGCCCCTGGAGTTCCTGCCGGGCACCGACCGCAAGACGTTGAAGATCGACGGCACCGAAACCTACGACGTGATCGGCGAGCGCACCCCGCGTGCGCAACTGACCTTGTTGATCAACCGCAGGAATGGCGAGCGTGTCGAGGTGCCGGTGACCTGCCGCCTGGACACGGCTGAAGAAGTGTCGATCTACGAGGCGGGCGGCGTGTTGCAACGCTTTGCCCAGGACTTCCTGGAATCGGCTGTTACTGCCTGACAACTGTGGCCGGGGTTCGCGCCCCGGCCCATGAGGACCACCATGGCACACGTACCGCAGATCAAGATTCCCGCCACCTACATGCGTGGCGGCACCAGTAAAGGCGTGTTTTTCAGCCTCAAGGATTTGCCCGAGTCGGCCCAGGTTCCCGGTGCCGCACGGGATGCCTTGTTGTTGCGGGTGATCGGCAGCCCCGACCCGTACGACAAGCAAATCGACGGCATGGGCGGCGCCACCTCCAGCACCAGCAAAACCGTGATCCTCGCCAAGAGCACCCGCGCCGATCACGACGTGGACTACCTGTTTGGCCAGGTATCCATCGACAAGCCGTTCGTGGACTGGAGCGGCAACTGCGGCAACCTGTCGGCGGCGGTGGGGTCGTTCGCCATCAGCGCCGGGCTGGTAGACGCGGCGCGGGTTCCGCAAAACGGCGTGGCCGTGGTGCGGGTCTGGCAGGCGAATATCGGCAAGACCATCATCGCCCACGTGCCGATCACCGACGGCGCGGTGCAGGAAACCGGCGACTTCGAACTGGACGGCGTGACCTTCCCGGCCGCCGAAGTGCAGTTGGAATTCATGGATCCGGCGGCGGAAGAAGAGGGCGGCGGTGGCTCGATGTTTCCTACCGGCAACCTGGTGGATGACCTGGAAGTGCCGGGTGTCGGCACGTTCAAGGCGACGCTGATCAATGCCGGGATTCCCACCATCTTCATCAATGCTGAAGACCTGGGTTACACCGGTACCGAGTTGCAGGGCGCGATCAATGGCGACCCAAAAGCCCTGGCGATGTTTGAAACCATCCGAGCCCATGGCGCACTGCGTATGGGCTTGATCAAACACCTGGACGAAGCGGCCCAGCGCCAGCACACGCCGAAGGTGGCGTTTGTGGCAAAGCCTGCGGATTACGTGGCGTCCAGCGGCAAGGCGATCAAGGCAGGCGATGTGGACCTGCTGGTGCGGGCGCTGTCGATGGGCAAGCTGCACCACGCGATGATGGGCACGGCGGCGGTGGCGATTGGCACGGCGGCGGCGATTTCCGGCACGCTGGTGAATTTGGCGGCGGGTGGCGTGGAGCGCAATGCAGTGCGCTTCGGACATCCGTCCGGCACGTTGCGCGTAGGCGCCGAGGCCAGCCAGGTCGACGGTGAATGGGTCGTGAAAAAAGCCATCATGAGCCGCAGTGCGCGAGTGTTGATGGAAGGTTTCGTGCGCGTGCCCGGCGACTCTTTCTAGCGATCACAGGCAGGCGCCAAGACCTGCCTTTTATAAAACTTCAACCCTGACCCTGAGGATGGAATAACCCCTAACTTTTGGAGTACTGCCATGAGCGCCAACGTCGACCAGAACAACCGCCCAGACTACGACCAGGTCCTGCAGGACATCGCCGACTATGTCCTGGACTTCAGGATCGAATCCCGCGACGCACTGGACACCGCCCGTAACTGCCTGATGGACACCCTCGGTTGCGGCCTGCTGGCCCTGCGTTTCCCGGAATGCACCAAGCACCTGGGGCCGATCGTCGAGGGCACGGTGGTGCCGTTCGGCGCACGGGTGCCGGGCACCTCGTTCCGCCTGGACCCGGTCAAGGCCGCGTGGGACATCGGCTGCATCGTGCGCTGGCTCGACTACAACGACACCTGGCTCGCCGCGGAATGGGGCCATCCCTCGGATAACCTCGGCGGCATCCTCGCAGTCGCCGACCATCTCTCGCAAAAGCGCGTGGCCAATGGCGATGCGCCGCTGACCGTGCGGGCGGTGCTGGACGCGATGATCATGGCTCACGAAATCCAGGGCGTGATTGCCCTGGAAAACTCCTTCAACCGCGTCGGCCTCGACCATGTGCTGCTGGTGAAAGTCGCCTCCACCGCCGTCACCGCCAAACTGATGGGCGCCAACCGTGAGCAACTGCTGTCGGCCCTGTCCCAGGCGTTTGTCGATGGCCAGGCGCTGCGTACTTATCGCCATGCGCCGAACGCCGGTTCGCGCAAGTCGTGGGCGGCGGGGGATGCGTCGAGTCGCGGAGTGCGCCTGGCCGATATCGCCATGCGTGGCGAGATGGGTATTCCCGGCGTGTTGAGCGCGCCGCAGTGGGGCTTTTATGACGTGCTGTTCAGCCACACCAACAAGGACCTGGCGCTCAAGCCTGAAGACAAGCGCGCCTTCAGCCTGTCCCAGCCCTACGGCACTTATGTGATGGAAAACGTGCTGTTCAAGATCAGTTTCCCGGCGGAGTTCCACGCGCAAACGGCTTGTGAGGCAGCAGTCACCCTGCACCCGCAGGTGAAGCACCGTCTGCATGAGATCGACAGGATTGTCATCACCACCCACGAGTCGGCAATCCGGATCATTTCCAAGGTCGGGCAGTTGGCCAATGCGGCGGACCGTGATCATTGCCTTCAGTACATGACGGCTGTGCCGCTGGCGTTTGGCAACCTGGTGGCCGAGCAATACGAAGATGAGTTCCATGCGGCCCATCCGATCATTGATGAGCTGCGGGAGAAGATGGTCATCGTCGAAGAGCCGCGCTACAGCCGCGAATACCTGGAGGCCGACAAACGCTCCATTGCCAACGCGGTGCAGGTGTTCTTCAAGGATGGTTCCAGCACCGAACAGGTGGCCGTGGAATACCCGATTGGCCACCGCCGCCGCCGGGTGGATGGCATTCCGTTGCTGGAGGACAAGTTCAAGGCCAACCTGGCGACCCGGTTTACCGCACAGCGCAGTGCCGAGATTTTTGCGCTGTGCAAGGATCAGGAAAAGCTTGAGGCCACCCCGGTAAACCGCTTTATTGAGCTGTTCGTGATCTGAAAAACACCACGGCACTCACTATGTAAACCCAATAAATGTGGGAGCTGGCTTGCCTGCGATGCAGGCACCTCGGTCTTCCAGATACACCGAGGTGATGCCATCGCAGGCAAGCCAGCTCCCACATTTGTTCTGTGTTGTTCAATGGAAAGTGGTCGGCATCATGTCGCTACATGCTGCCCTCGACGTCATCCAGGCTGAACGTCTCGGTATGGTCGTCATAGGAGAAAATCTCCGCATACCGCCCCCACGCCACCACGCTTTCCAGGGTTTTCTCCACAAACGCTTCGGTCAGCGAATCTTCCAGTTCCTGCTCGAAGCGCACCCGCGGCGCCCGATGGCCGCTGCGCTCCAGCAACACCTGGTGAATGCGTGCGGCCAACGGCACGTGGCGGATCAGATGTTCGGCGAACAGGGTTTTACGCTCTTGGGTGCCGTAGTCGGCGAACAGTTTGCCGGCGTCGGTGAGGGTGATGTCGGCGCCCTTGAGTTCGGCGAAGCCCAGATGCTCAAGCATCTCCGCTACCGGGAACAGATCATCGACTTCCAGCAAGCGCCGCTCGGCCACGGTCGGCAGGCCGGCGTGGCCGTTGTAGGGCTCGGCGGCCAGGGTTTCGATCAGGCCGGCCATCAGGTTGGTGGAGACTTCGGGCAGCAGGCTGCCCATTTTCAGCTCAGGCAGACCTCTGCTCGCGTCAGCGCTGCGGCGGTCGGTCATCAGGGCGTAGATGTCATCGACCATCTGCCTGAAGGTCGGGTCCAGGCGGTTGCGCGGGTGTGCAAACGGCACCTTGATCTCGGCCACCACCCGGCCAGGGTTGGACGACAGCACCAGGATGCGGTCGCACATCAGCACGGCTTCTTCGATGTTGTGGGTCACGATCAGGATCGATTTGATCGGCAGTTGCTTGCCGCTCCACAGGTCCAGCAGGTCGGTGCGCAGGGTTTCAGCGGTGAGCACGTCCAGCGCCGAGAAAGGCTCGTCCATCAGCAACAAGGTCGGGTTGACTACCAGACCGCGGGCAAAGCCCACACGCTGGCGCATGCCGCCGGACAGTTCCCGTGGGTAGGCGTTTTCAAAACCGTCCAGGCCGATCAGGTCGATGGCCGCCAGTGCGCGCCTGCGGGTTTCCTTGCGCTCGACCTGCAAGGCCTGCAGGCCGGCCTCGACGTTTTCCAGCACGGTCAGCCACGGGAACAGCGCAAAGGTCTGGAACACCATGGCCACGCCCTCGGCCGGGCCGGTCAGTGGCTTGCCGTTGTACAGGACCTCACCCGACGAGGGCTGGATCAGCCCTGCGATGATCCGCAGCAAGGTCGACTTGCCTGAGCCAGAGCGGCCGAGCATGCCGACAATCTCGCCTTCGTGCAGGCTCAAATCCACGCCGCTGAGGACTTGCAGCTCGTCTTTACCTTTGCCGAACACCCGGTTCACGTTTTTCAACGAATAGATTTCCGGGGTGTCGGCGGCATGCTCGGTATAGGTAGTCATCTCAGCGAATCCCATCAATTCAGACGAAGTTTGTTTTCAGCGATGGCGTACATCGGCCGCCAGACCGCGCGGTTGAACGCCACCACGAAGATCGACATCACCACCACGCCCAGGGCGATCTTCGGGAAGTCGCCGGCAGCGGTGGTCTGTGCGATGTAGGCGCCCAGCCCGTGGGCGACCACGTTGTCCTGGCCCCAGGACACGTACTCGGACACGATACTGGCGTTCCAGGCACCGCCCGAGGCGGTAATGGCACCGGTGACGTAGTACGGGAAAATCCCCGGCAGCATCACTTTGCGCCACCACAACCAGCCACGAATGCGGAAGTTGGCGGCGGCTTCCTTGAAGTCATTGGGAAACGCGCTGGCGCCGGCGATCACGTTGAACAGGATGTACCACTGGGTGCCCAACACAATCAGCGGGCTCAGCCAGATATCCGGGTTGAGGTTGTAGTGCAGGATCACGATGACGAACACCGGGAACAGCAGGTTCGCCGGGAACGCCGCGAGAAACTGCGCCAGTGGCTGGATTTTTTCCGCCAGGGCCGGGCGCAAGCCGATCATCACGCCTAGAGGTACCCAGATCAGCGAGGCGATCAGGATCAGGCCCGCCACCCGCAACAGGGTGATCAGGCCCATCAAAAATACATGGCCGACTTCGGCCAAGGTCACCTCGGTGCCGACGTACTGCACGATGTGATACAGCGCATAAGCGGCCAGCAATGCAATGAGTGTGCCCCACACCCAGTCGATCACTTTTGATGCTTGCGGGGTTTCTGCCGGCAACGCCTTGAGTGCACCGCCGGCCAGGCTGAAGCGTTTGTTGCCCAGGCGGCTGACGGTGCGGGTAACAGGCCGCAGGATGCGCTGGACGATGCGCGTGCGCTGGATCAGGTTCAACAGCCAGGATTGCGGCGCCGCGCCTTGGGAGGCGGTGGTTTCCATGCGGAACTTGTCGGCCCAGGCCACCAGCGGGCGGAACAGGAACTGGTCGTACATCAGGATGACCACAATCATCGCCAGGATCACGTATCCCACGGCGTGCAGGTCTTTCTGGGCAATCGCCAGGGCCAGGTACGAACCCACGCCCGGCAAGGTGATGGTCTTGTCGCCGACGGTAATGGCCTCGGAGGCGACCACGAAAAACCAGCCGCCGGACATGCTCATCATCATGTTCCACACCAGCCCCGGCATGGCGAAGGGCACATCGAGCTTCCAGAACCGCTGCCAGCCGGAAAGCCGCAGGTTGGTCGATACTTCCACCAGGTCATGGGGCAGCATGCGCAGCGACTGGTAGAAGCTGAACGTCATGTTCCAGGCCTGGCTGGTGAAAATCGCAAAGATGGCCGCCAGCTCCGCGCCGAGCACGCGCCCGGGGAACAGCAGCAGGAAGAACGTCACGGTAAACGAGATATAACCCAGCACCGGTACCGATTGCAGGATGTCGAGCACGGGCACCAGCAGCTTCTCGGCGCGCCGGCTTTTAGCGGCCAGGGTGCCGTACAACAGGGTGAACACCAGCGCTGCAACCATCGCCGCGAGCATGCGCATCGTGGTGCGCATCGCGTATTCCGGCAGGTTGGCCGGGTCCAGCGAGATGACTTCACTTTGCAAGGTAGCGATGGGCGCCCAGGTTTCCCGGGCAGTGATGGAGAAAAACAGTAAAAAGCCGATCACCAGGGGCAGGGCGACCAAGTCCCAGCGGTTGGGCAGCAAGCGCAACGTGGACGCAGGTATGTAGTGACGGAGCACTCTTTTCATAGGCAGTCATTCCTGCAGCGTTCAGGTTCAGGGCGTATTGGGAGTGAGCTTAGCTGCTGCACGAATGACCCACCGGGAAGGAAGGGCGCTGTTTTCGCGAGTCAGGGCAACGAGGCGTTGTTGGCGGGATTGTACGTTTCTGAATGTTACAAGCACATAAATTTGCTGTCAGTTTGCTGTACGAACTGCGGCTAGGTCGTTGGCGCCCCAGCCGCTGCCCGGCGGCTATTCAAACCGCAGGATCACCCGGCGGTTGTGTTTGCTTTTCTTCTCGATTTTTTCGCAGAACACCCGGCCGATTTCCTCGGTATTGGTCACATGGGTGCCGCCGCAAGGCTGGATGTCGATCCCGGTAATTTCGATCACCCGTACCGAACCCTGGATCACCGGCGGTGCCACCGCCTGGGTGCGGGTGATCTGCAGCAGGGTGGAATACTCCGAGGCGGGCATCGACAGGGTTTTCACCGCGTGTGCCTGTTCGATCAAGGCGTTGAGGTCGCGGGTGATGGTCTCTTTGTCGAGGGTCATTTCCGGCAGGTCGAAATCCAGCCGGCCCTTGTCGAAGCTGATGCTGCACCCGGTCACAGGGGCATCAATGATTGAGCACAGCAGGTGCAGGCAGGTGTGCATTTTCATGTGCTGGTAGCGGCGCTCCCAGTCCAGGCTTGCGTCCACCTGCATCCCGGCGGCCAGTTGTTCGGGGCAGTGTTCCACTTGATGCCAGATGATCGAGCGCAGCACCGGGTCGCGCACGGTGCCGGTGATGTCGACGCGGCTGCCGTCGGGCAGGATGAAGTGGCCGGTGTCGCCTGGTTGCCCGCCGCCGGTGGGATAGAACAGCGTGTGCTCCAGGGCGATCCCCTGTTCACTGACGGCAATCACCCGCGCACTGAAAGCGTTCTGGTAAGGCGCGCTGTCGAACAGCGCGAGGGTTTCCATGGTGTGCACGGACATGTTCAACCTCCGACGATCAGTGGGCTGGCTTGCAGCAGGCGACGAACCATCGCGCTTAAGCCAGGGGGAGAGAGCAGGGTGATTTCAAATTCGGGCCCGGTCACTTTCAGGTTCAGCGGCAGGCGCGGCGGGTAACTGTTGGTTTCTATGTGCCGCAGGCGGAACTGCAGGTGATGGCGTTCCTTGACCGTGGGTTCCAGCAGCAGGCCGGGCAGGGGATGGAAGTCGGCGTCCAGCACCGTCACCTTGTGGCTGGCGTTGACCTCGCCGACCACGTGCAGGCGTTCGTCGAGGGCGAACGCGCCGAGGTAGTTGCTGTGGTCCGACTCGTCGTTTTTCTGCAACTGGATCTGGTTGACCACCTTGACCTTGGTACCGGCCGGCACGTCCTGGGTGATCACGCAGGAAGGGCTGATGAACACGTTGTCGCCGATCAGCACATAGCCCAGCACCCGCGCGCCGGAACCGACTTCCACGTTGTTGCCCAGGCGTGGATGGCGCTTGCCGTCCGGGTTGTTGGCGATGCCCCGGGCGCCGAGGGTCACGCCGCAGAGGATGTAGCAGTCGTTGCCGATCTCGCAGGTTTCGCCGATGACCGTGCCGTAGCCGTGGTCCAGCACAAAGCGCCGGCCGATGCGGGCGGCGGGGTGAATTTCGGCGCCGGACAGAATCTTGCCCTGGTTGCTCAGCTTCAGGGCGATGGCACAAAACGCGCCGTCGCCCTTGTCCGGGAAATTCCATACCTGGTGCGCCAGCCGGTAGTACAGCACCGCCTTGAACGAGGCATAGGATTCCAGGATCAGCTCCCCGCGCCCACGGGAGGCCGGGTCGCGCCAGGCATAGGCGATCAGGTCTTCGGCCACCGCCTGGGCCGCTGTCTGGACCAGCGTGCCAAGGTGCTCCTCCAGTTGCTTCAACTGCGCGGGCGCCAGCGTGGTGATGAGGTGGGTGAGCAACTCATCGTGCAGTTGTTGCATGTCGATAAAGCCCCCCATGGAGGCACCCCCGCAATAGTTGTTATTCAAAACAGGGCAAGTAGCTGTCGGCACTGTCGTAGACCATGGTCAGCACGACGGTGTCGGTGCGCAGTTCCGGTGCCAGCTTGGCGATGGCCACCATGTTGGCGGCCGACGACAGCCCGAGGCTGATGGCGTCGGTGCGCATGATGCGTTTGATCATGTCGAGGCATTCCTGGCGCGATACCTTGAGCATCCCGTCAATGATCGCGACGTTGAGGATGCTCGGGATCAAGCCGATGGACAGGCCCTGGATATGGTGCGGCGCGTGGCGGTCGCTGAGCAGGTCGCATTCTTCCGGCTCCACGCCCATCACGCGGACCGCCGGCCAGGCGCTCTTGAGGGTTTCGCCGATGCCGGTGATGTGGCCGCCGGTGCCGATGCCGCTGACGAAGTAGTCCACACGCTTGTCGCCGAAGGCGCGGATGATTTCCCGGGCGGTGGTGTCGCGGTGGGTTTGCGGGTTGGCGCCGTTGCGCTGCTGGTTGAGCATCACGTAGCTGGGGTTTTCCAGCTGCAGCTCCATGCACTTTTCGCCGTGGGAATTGTTGCCCAGGCGGCTGTCCGACAGCACTACCCTGGCGCCGTACAGGCGCAGCAGTTTCTGCTTCTCGGGGCTGTAGTTGTCGGGAATCACCAGCACCACTTTGTAGCCCAGCACATTGCCGGCCATCACCAGGCCGATGCCGGTGTTGCCGCCGCTGGGCTCGATGATGGTCTGGCCTGAACCACGGATCAGAATGCCCCGGCGCTCGGCGTCGAGGATCATGCCCAGGGCGATGCGCGCCTTGTGGCTGCCGCCGGGATTGAGGGATTCCAGCTTGGCGTAGACCTCGATGCCGAGGTCTTCGGAAAACTGTTCCAGGCGCACGATGGGCGTTTGGCCAATGGCGTCGAGTATCGAGTTATGCAACATCAAGTAAGAACCCATGGCCGCTGATCAGTACAAAGGCATGTCGGGTTCGACGTCGCGAACCCAGTGTTTCATGCCACCTTGCAGTACTTTGGTGTTGGCGAAGCCGGCGGCCAGCAAGGTGCTGGCGGCTTGCTCCGCGCGGGTCCCGGCGTAGCAGATCAGGTAGTGGGTGTTGTCGCGGCTGAGGTTGGCGAGTTGCCCGTCGAGTTCGGCCAGGGGGATGTGCACCACCCCAGGCAACTTGCACACTTCCAGCTCGCTGGCATCGCGCACGTCCAGCAGCACGTCGGCCTTGCTGTGTTGTTCGAGCAGTTGCTTGAGTACCCGTGGCTTGATGTAGCGCTCTTCGGCGAGCGACGGCTGGCTTGGCATGGCATCGGCGCAGACGGCGGGTGCGATGGTTTGGCTGTGGCGCAGTTCCGAGCAGCAAGGGCAGTCGGCGCGGCGCTTGAAGCGGATCTCGCTGAATTTCATCGCCAGTGCATCAAAGCGCATCAGCCGGCCCGACAGCGGTTCGCCAATACCAATCAACAACTTGATGGCCTCGGTGGCCTGGATCATCCCGACCACGCCCGGCAATACGCCGATGACGCCACCGGCGCTGCAATTGGGCGCCAGTTCCGCCGGCGGGGCCTGGGGAAACAGGCAGCGGTAGCACGGCCCGCCTTTATAGTTGAGCACGCTGATCTGCCCGTCGAAGCGGTAGATGGCGCCGTACACCAACGGCTTGCCCAGTTGAACGCAGGCGTCGTTGACCAGGTAGCGGGTTTCGAAATTGTCGGTGCCGTCGATCACCAGGTCGTAGGCGCCCACCAGTTCCAGGGCGTTGTCGGTGTTGAAGGCGGTGTCGTAGATGTTGATCTGGATGTGGCTGTTCAGGTCCTGCAAGCGCTGCTTGGCGGACTCGACCTTGGGCAGGCCCAGGGTGCTGTTGCCGTGGACGACCTGGCGTTGCAGGTTGCTGCTTTCCACCACGTCGAAATCCACCAGCCCCAGGGTGCCGATGCCGGCCGCCGCCAGGTACAGGCTGATGGGCGAACCGAGGCCGCCGGTGCCGATGATCAGCACGCGGGCTTTCTTCAGGTTCAACTGGCCTTCGCGGCCGACGCCGGGCAGGGTGATGTGGCGCACGTAGCGCTGCACTTCCTCGTTGCTCAACTGGTCGACGTCCATGCCGCCGGAGGTGGCCAGCAGGACCTCGATTTTTGCCTTCTCAGGCAATGTGTCGTTGGCGTCGATCAGCTCTTCCTCGGCGGTAAACAGGAAGTGCTCCTTGAGCTGGTTGTTCTCGTAGAGCAAGTGCGCCCGCAATTGCGGGTGCTCGGTGCACAGGTTTTCAATGACTTCGCGCAATGTCGATCCGGCACCCTCGAGGGTCGATGCTGGCAGCTTGGCCACGCGGACCAGGATGTCGGGGAAAGAGACAGCGTTCATGCACAACTCCGTTTGCAGGTCGTTGAAGGGGTTTTGGGCGAAGCGCTTGCCATCCCAGGCAAACAGCTTGGAACCTTGGGTCTGGCCCTGGCGAACATCCACCACCAGGTAGCTCACGGGGTAGATCGGCTCGCCCATGAAGAGGGCCTTGTCCTGGTCTTCGTCGCTGAAATACGCGCCGACGTCAGGGTGGGAGTGGTAGATCACCACCACCGGGTTATCACTGCGAAACGCCTTGTTCATCATCAGCGTGTCGGCCACCGAAAAGGTGTAGCCGTTGGCAGCGCTGCGTGAATACATCTCGGGGTTCTTGCGGTGCAACTCGTTCTGGATATTGCTGCCCAGGTACACGCTGCCATCGGCGAAAACAAAGCCGCAGCATTCCTCGGGATAGCTGCGGTCGGCGTGGGCGTAAATCTGCTCCAGGGCGTTTGGGCTCAGGACCTTCATCTCAGTTTTTCTTCGCCAGGAGCTTTTCGATGGGCAGCTTGGTAATCGCAAAACCGGCCAGCAGGATCGCCGAATACATCATCAGGTCCTTGGAAATCTGCACGCCTTCGTACCAGCTGCCGATGATCACGGCGAACACCGGGAAGATGATGAACACGAACGACAAAATGATCGGGCTCAGGCGCTTGAGCAGCATGAAGTACACGATAAAACCACCTACCGAAGCCACCAGGCCGAGGTAGAACAGCGCACTCCAGGAGCGCAGGGTGATGTCTTCGAAGGTCGGGGTTTCAAACCACAGCCCGGCGACAAACAGCATCAGCCCGGCGATGCCGATGGGCAGGGTGTTGTAGGTGATCACGCTGATGGCGCTGCCTTGTTTCTTGGTAATCACGTAGCACAAGGCATGCATGATCGCGGCGGCCAGGATCGCCAGCACCCCGAAGAACTCGGCATGGTCCAGGTGCAGGCCCTGGCTCTTGATGATCATGTACAGGCTGCCGAAACCGATGGCGATACCGACCACCTGGGAAAAGTAGATGCGCTCGCGCAGGAACAACGCGGAGAAAATCAGGATAAACACCGGCATGCAGCTGAACAGCAGGGCGGTGAGGCCGGACGAGACATGCATCTCGCCGTAGTTGAGCAGGTAATACGGAACGCTGAAGTAGGACAGCGTCACGAACACGAAGAACCAGCGGCTCTCCCGGGGAAACAGGATCGGCTCGCGGCGCACCCAGGCAAAACACAGGAACAGCGGGAACGCGATCAGAAAGCGCAGCCCGGCGGAGGTCAGCGGCGGCACGCTTTCCACGGCGATCTTGATCCCAAGCCAGGTGGTGCCCCAGCTCAGGCACACAATCAGGAACATCACACTGGTAATCAGCCCAGCCAACCACTGCTTGTGAGTTTTTGTTTTTTCAGCGTTTTCGAGAACGGCGGACATTGGCATCGTGACATTGCTTCCATGAGACCGAATTGACCTCTATATTGAGTGCCTTGATTCGGTGATTGAACCCGTAAAAGCACACTATTAGGGCGAATGATGGCTGTCAAAACAAATATTGACATGGTGTCAATTATGCGAGAAGGACTCTCCAGCGGGCAGGGCGTGAAGTACAAACGCCTGTCCGATGTCATGGAGCGGGGCATTCTTGAAGGCTTGATTGAACCGGGAAGAAAACTGCCACCTCACCGGGTGCTTTCCGACAATCTGGGGGTAACCATTGGCACCATCAGCCGCGCCTACGGTGAGTTGGAGCGGCTGGGGTTGGTGGTGGCGCGCGTGGGTGACGGCACCTTCGTGCGCAAGCGTGGGATGGAGCGCCAGCGGGATGAAGGCTTTCGCAACTTCAGCGATGAGCCGCGGCAATACTTTGATATGAGCCGCAACATGCATATCCCGGGGCAGGAGACCACGTTCCTGGCCCAGAGCTTCCAGACCCTGGCCACCAACGCCAAGTTCTTGCAGGACATCAGTGCCTACACCCCGGACGCCGGGCTGCCGCGCTACCGTGCGGCGGGTGCACAGTGGCTGGTGCAGCGGGATTTCCACCCGATTCCCGAGCAGGTGATTTGCGTGAATGGCGGCCAGCACGGGCTGCTGTGCGCACTGATGGCGCTGCTGCGGGCCGGCGACACGGTGGTCACCGAACAACTGACTTATCCGGGGCTGATCACCGCCGCGCGGATGCTGGGAATCCGCCTCATCGGCCTGGAAATGGATGAAGAAGGCCTGCTCCCAGGGGCGCTGGATGAAGTCTGTCGCAATCACCGGGTGTCGGCGTTGTACTGCACGCCGACCATCCAGAATCCTACGACTGCGGTGCTGTCGGTCGCGCGTCGGGAGGCGTTGGTCAAGGTGTGCCGTGAGCACAATCTGCTGATTCTTGAGGACGAGGCCCACGGTGTGCTGGTGGAAGATCGTCCGCCGCCCCTGAGCTATTTCGCCCCGGAACGTACGATTCTGATCAGCAGCCTGAGCAAGGCGGTGTCGGCCGGGTTGCGCGTCGGGTACGTGCATGCGCCGCCGGCGCTGGTCAGCCGGATTTCCGCGGCCCTGCGCTCAACCTGCTGGATGGCCACCCCGGTGACCCTGGAACTGGCGACCCAATGGATCGAAAACGGCACGGCTGAGCACCTGTTGCACCAGCAGATCCAGGAGATCAGCCGGCGCAAGGCGTTGGTTGAAGGATTGCTGATCGGGCTGGAGTACCGCACCCACCTCAATAGCCCGCACTTCTGGATCGAAGTCCCGGAGCCTTGGCGCGCGTCGGAAATCGAGGCGGAGTTGAAGCAGAATAATTACCTGATTGCCACCGCCGAGGCGTTTGCGGTGGGGCAGACGGCGGTGCCGCAGTTTATCCGGGCGAGCATCTGCAATACGTCGGGGGATGATCAGTTGCTGCTGGACGGGTTTGATGCGCTGGCGACGGCGTTGGGGCAGGGTGGGGGGCGGTTTCACCTATAGGCAGGTTGACCGCGTTATCGTTCATCGCGGGCAAGCCCGGCTCCCACAGGGGAATGCATTCCAATGTGGGAGCTGGCTTGCCTGCGATAGCGCTGGTTCAGGCCATGAAGATTACTTGAACCGCCGCTCCACCCCTTTTTCCACCAGAATCTTCGCGGAAATCTCTTCCACCGAAAAATGCGTGGAATTGATGTGCGCAATATTCTCCCGGCGGAACAGATTTTCTACTTCCCGCACTTCAAATTCGCACTGCGCATAGCTGGAGTATCGGCTATTGGGCTTGCGTTCATTGCGAATCGCCGTCAGCCGGTCCGGGTCAATGGTCAGCCCGAACAGCTTGTGCTGGTGCGCGCGCAGGGCGGCAGGCAGCGTCAAGTGTTCCATGTCGTCTTCGGTCAGCGGGTAGTTGGCCGCGCGAATCCCGAATTGCATGGCCATATAGAGGCAGGTCGGCGTCTTGCCGCAGCGGGACACGCCCACCAGGATCAAATCGGCCTTGTCGTAATAGTGGGTGCGGGCGCCGTCGTCGTTGTCGAGGGCGAAGTTCACCGCCTCGATCCGCTCCATATAGTTGGAGTTGTGGCCAATGGAGTGAGATTTTCCGACGGAGTATGACGAATGTTCACTTAACTCTTGTTCCAGCGGCGCCAGGAAGGTAGAGAAGATGTCGATCATGAAACCATTGGAGGTCGCGAGGATCTCACGAATGTCCTGATTGACGATGGTGTCGAAAATGATCGGACGGAATCCGTCTTTTTCGGCCGCCAGATTGATTTGTTGTACCATGGCTCGCGCTTTATCCACGCTGTCTATATACGGTCGCGTGAATTTGCTGAAGGTAATGTTTTCGAACTGCGCCAACAGGCTTTGACCCAGGGTTTCGGCTGTGATGCCGGTGCCGTCGGAGATAAAGAAAGCAGATCGTTTCATTTGAGCCTTGGGCCTTAAGCTGATGACGAATCTTGGATATGATAGGCGCGATTTTGCCGTCCCGCAGTGGGCCGCATTCTCACTTATTTTCCAGGTCCAGGCCACAAACGCCGGTAACCGCTCCTACTGAGCCGCCGGCGTCCTGAGCTTTTCCAACACAGAAAGTGGAGAGATCACCTTGGTAGAGTACGTAGTTTCCCTCGATAAGCTCGGCGTCCATGATGTAGAGCACGTAGGGGGCAAGAACGCATCCCTGGGCGAGATGATCAGTAATCTTGCGGGCGCCGGTGTATCGGTGCCAGGTGGTTTTGCCACCACCGCCCAGGCTTACCGTGATTTCCTCGAGTTGAGCGGCCTCAACGATCAGATCCATGCCGCGCTCGATGCGCTGGACGTCGATGACGTCAACGCCCTGGCCAAGACCGGTGCCCAGATCCGTCAATGGATCATGGAAGCCGAGTTCCCCGAGAAGCTCAACGCCGAGATCCGCACCGCGTTTGCCACGCTGTCGGCCGGTAACCCTGACATGGCCGTCGCCGTGCGCTCCTCGGCCACCGCCGAAGACCTGCCGGACGCCTCCTTTGCCGGTCAGCAAGAAACCTTCCTGAACATCCGCGGCGTGGAAAACGTGATCCGCGCGGCCAAGGAAGTGTTTGCCTCGCTGTTCAACGACCGCGCCATTTCCTACCGTGTACACCAGGGTTTCGACCACAAGCTGGTGGCTCTGTCTGCCGGTGTGCAGCGCATGGTGCGTTCGGAAACCGGCACGGCCGGCGTGATGTTCACCCTGGACACCGAATCGGGCTTTCGCGACGTAGTCTTCATCACCGGCGCCTACGGCCTCGGCGAAACCGTCGTACAAGGCGCGGTGAACCCGGACGAATTCTACGTCCACAAACACACCCTTGAAGCCGGCCGTCCGGCCATCCTGCGCCGCAACCTGGGTAGCAAGGCGATCAAGATGATCTACGGCGACGAGGCCAAGGCCGGTCGCTCGGTAAAAACCGTTGATGTCGACAAGGCCGAACGCGCGCGTTTCTGCCTGACCGACGCCGAAGTCAGCGAGCTGGCCAAGCAGGCGATGATCATCGAGAAGCACTACAAGTGCCCGATGGACATCGAATGGGCCAAGGACGGTGACGACGGCAAGCTGTACATCGTTCAGGCCCGCCCTGAGACCGTGAAGAGCCGCACTTCGGCCAACGTCATGGAACGCTACCTGTTGAAAGAAACCGGCACCGTGCTGGTGGAAGGCCGTGCCATCGGCCAGCGCATCGGCGCCGGCAAGGTGCGGATCATCAAGGACGTGTCCGAGATGGACAAGGTCCAGCCAGGCGACGTGCTGGTCTCCGACATGACCGACCCGGACTGGGAACCGGTGATGAAACGCGCCAGCGCCATCGTCACCAACCGTGGCGGGCGTACCTGCCACGCGGCGATCATCGCCCGTGAACTGGGGATCCCGGCAGTTGTGGGTTGCGGCAACGCCACCCAACTGTTGAAAGACGGCCAGGGCGTGACCGTGTCCTGCGCCGAAGGCGACACCGGCTTCATCTTCGAAGGCGAGCTGGGCTTCGACATCAAGCAAAACTCCATCGACGCGATGCCGGACCTGCCGTTCAAGATCATGATGAACGTCGGCAACCCGGACCGCGCCTTCGACTTCGCGCAGTTGCCGAACGCCGGTGTGGGCCTGGCCCGCCTGGAGTTCATCATCAACCGCATGATCGGCGTGCACCCCAAGGCCCTGCTGAACTACGACGGCCTGCCGCCGGACATCAAGGAAAGCGTCGACAAGCGCATCGCCGGCTACAGCGACCCGGTGGGCTTCTACGTCGAGAAACTGGTGGAAGGCATCAGCACCCTGGCGGCGGCGTTCTACCCGAAAAAGGTCATCGTGCGCCTGTCGGACTTCAAGTCCAACGAATACGCCAACCTGATCGGCGGCAAGCTCTACGAGCCTGAAGAAGAAAACCCGATGCTGGGTTTCCGTGGTGCCTCGCGTTACATCAGCGAAGCCTTCCGCGATTGCTTCGAGCTGGAATGCCGTGCCCTCAAGCGCGTGCGCAACGAGATGGGCCTGACCAACGTCGAAATCATGGTGCCGTTCGTGCGCACCCTGGGCGAGGCGAGCCAGGTGGTGGACCTGCTGGCTGAAAACGGCCTGTCCCGTGGCGAGAACGGCCTGCGCGTCATCATGATGTGTGAGCTGCCGTCCAACGCCATCCTGGCCGAAGAGTTCCTGGAATTCTTCGACGGCTTCTCCATCGGCTCCAACGACCTGACCCAACTGACCCTGGGCCTGGACCGCGACTCGGGGATCATCGCCCACCTGTTCGACGAGCGTAACCCTGCGGTCAAGAAGCTGCTGGCCAACGCCATCCAGGCGTGCAACAAGGCCGGCAAGTACATCGGGATCTGCGGCCAAGGCCCTTCCGATCACCCGGACCTGGCCAAATGGCTGATGGAACAGGGCATCGAAAGCGTTTCGCTGAACCCCGATTCCGTACTGGAAACCTGGTTCTTCCTGGCTGAAGGCCAAGCCCAGGCGTAATACGTAACACCCCCAAGTGCCGGTCAACCTTGCGGTTGGCCGGCATTTCTCATTCTGTACAGGGCGGAACTCCATCCGGACGCCGCCCTTTTTTGTGCAAGAGCATTATGCAAAGCAGCAGCAACCTGTTTCCCGTCGCCTTGATCAGCGCTGAGCGTCGTGGCGACCTGAGTGAAGATGTGTATCGCCTCAAGCCCGCCAACAGCCCTGACGGCACCGTCGAGCTGGCCGTGACCCGCCTGGGCCTGGCTGATGTCCCGGAAAACCGGGGCGTGCCGGTGGTTTTGGTGCATGGCAGTTTCTCCAACCGACGCTTCTGGTATTCGCCCAAGGGCATCGGCCTGGGCGCTTACCTGGCCCGCGAGGGGTTCGACGTGTGGATCCCGGAAATGCGCGGCCACGGGCTGTCCCGACGTAACCACGACTACGCCAAAAACCGCGTTGCCGACTATGCTCGCTACGACTTGCCGGCCATTGCCGCCTTTGTGCGTGAGCAAAGTGGGCAGATCCCTCACTGGCTCGGACATTCCCTGGGTGGCACGACCCTGGCCGCGGCCCTGGGCGGGCAGCACCTTGGCGCGCCGGCGGTAGCCTCGGTGGCGCTGTTTGGCTGCCAGGTCAGTCGCACCCATTGGCCGTTGAAACTACCGCCAGTGGAATGGACCGGTCGCCTGCTCCTGAAGCGCTTTGGCCAATTGTCTGGCTCGCGATTGAAACGCGGCCCGGAGGACGAGCCGGCAGGCGTGCTGATTGAAGCGATGCGCTGGAATGGCCTGTTCGGCCGCTTTGGCGAGGGCAAGCAGGATTGGTGGAAGGGCCTGGCGGAGGTCGACGTTCCGCTGCTGGCGGTGAGCGCTGCCGGCGATCACCAGGACCCGGACTGGGCCTGTCGCAAGCTCTTCGAGCAAGTCGGCTCCGAGCATCGCCAGTACTTGTGCCTGGGGCGCCAGCAAGGGTTCAGCGGGGATTTCGGGCATGTCGAGATGCTCGTCAGCAAGGCCGCTCAGGCAGAAGTGTGGCCGTTGGTGAAGCGTTGGTTGAAAGATCCGCTCACACCTTTGGCGGGCGCGCAGACGCAGGAACTGGCACAGGTTTGAGCGGGAGGCTCTATCAGGGGCGTTTCGCTTGCTTCTCGTAGCGGCTAAGATATGACGCATCGGATGGTTCTGGTCATATTCAGTCGCGTAGTGGGTCTTGCGTCGCTGTCCTATGGGCCCGACTATTCGGCCCGGATTAAAGAACCTTCATGGCAAAGCGTTTCCAGATGTAAGTAAACAGTGGGATGTTTGACACCTTCTTTCACCTACAGGAGTTTCTCGATGAACCATTACCTTACCCCCGACCTGTGTGACGCCTACCCGGAGCTGGTGCAGGTGGTTGAGCCGATGTTCAGCAATTTCGGCGGCCGAGACTCCTTTGGTGGCGAGATCGTCACCATCAAGTGCTTTGAAGACAATTCCCTGGTCAAGGAACAAGCCGAACTCAATGGCGCCGGCAAGGTGCTGGTGGTCGACGGTGGTGGTTCCCTGCGCCGCGCATTGCTGGGCGACATGATTGCCGAGAAAGCCGCGAAAAACGGCTGGGAAGGGCTGGTGATCTACGGCTGCATCCGCGATGTCGACGTGATTGCCCAGACCGATTTGGGTGTACAGGCCCTGGCCAGCCACCCGATGAAGACTGACAAACGCGGCATTGGCGATTTGAACGTGGCGGTGACCTTCGCTGGCGTGACCTTCCGCCCGGGTGAGTACGTGTACGCCGACAATAACGGTGTGATCGTCTCTCCCAGCCCGCTGAAAATGCCTGAATAAACAGCAGTAGCCGACAGGGGTGAGGATGTTCGAGGAAGAAAACGCGCAGTGGGGGCTGGTGCATGCCCTGGTGCTGGACGGTAAAGGTGGCGCGCGTTCGATTGCCCGGACAGAGCTTGATGAGCTGCAACTGCAGCCTCAGGAAAGCCTTTGGCTGCATTGGGACCGTAGCCATCCCCAGACCCAGACCTGGTTGCGCAAATCCAGCGGCTTGAGCGAGTTCGCGTGTGACCTGCTGCTGGAGGAAAACACCCGCCCACGCCTGTTGCCGTTGCCGGACGCCGAACTGCTGCTGTTTTTACGCGGGGTCAACCTGAACCCAGGCGCCGAACCGGAAGACATGGTCTCGGTGCGCATCTTTGCCTCGGCGGCACGGGTGATCTCCCTGCGCTTGCGCCCGTTACGCGCCACCGATGAGTTGCTGGTGCAGTTGGCGGATGGCAAGGGGCCCAAGACTGCCTCGGAACTGGTCCTTTATATGGCGCAGTACCTGACCAACAAGGTCCAGGATCTGGTCAGCGATCTGTCCGAAATCGTCGATATCGAAGAAGAAAAACTGGATGCCGACGAACGGTATACCCCGGAGCATGGCAGCGTTTTGCAGATCCGTCGGCGCGCCGCCGGGCTGAAACGTTTCCTGTCGCCACAACGGGATATTTTCGCGCAGTTGACCCGGATCAAGTTGCCCTGGTTCTGCGATGACGATGCTGACTACTGGAACGAATTGAACAACAGCCTGACCCGTTACCTGGAAGAGCTGGAATTGGCCCGGGAGCGCGTGGGGCTTGTGCTTGAGACCGAAGACCGGCGTTTGAGCCTGCGCATGAACCGCACCATGTACCGCTTCGGGATCATCACCGGGATCTTCCTGCCGATGAGTTTTCTGACCGGTTTGCTGGGGATCAACGTGGGGGGGATTCCGTTCTCTTCCAGCCCTTACGGGTTCCTGATTGCATGCCTGATGATGGTCTCGGTGGCGGTCGGGCAATGGTGGTTGTTTCGACGTTTACGCTGGGTCTGACCTGAATGTGACCTGAACGTGGAAAGAGGTCATGTGACCCGAAGAATTTTACCCTCGTCTTTTAAATCACTTGCGAGAGGTCTTTATGCACGATCCGTTCGAACAGTCTTTGCGTGACATGCTTAACGCTTCGCCGTCCAACCGGGACGACGATGCTTGCCTGGGTCGCGTTTTGAAAACCGCCAACCGCCAGGTCGGGGCGGGGGACCTGTTCGGCCTGCTCGGCCGCTGGTTGCCGGCATTGATGATGGCCCTGAACAACGGTTCGGCCCATGTTTCACCGGTTTCCCGTCGTAAACCTCTTGCTCGCACTGCTGATAAGGCTGAATGAATATGGAACTCGATCTCTGGACCCAGAGTCTGGTAACTGCAATGACTGCGCTGTGGACCAAGGTGGCGAATTTCATTCCCAACCTGTTTGGTGCCCTGGTGGTGGTACTGCTGGGTTTTGTCGTGGCCAAGCTGCTCGACACCCTGCTTTCCAAATTGCTGGCTAAGCTGGGTCTTGATCGACTGATGGGCGGTACCGGCCTGACCAAGATTCTGGGGCGTGCCGGGCTGCAGGTGCCGATCTCGACATTGATCGGCAAGATCGTTTATTGGTTTGTTTTGCTGATTTTTCTGGTTTCTGCGGCTGAATCCCTTGGACTTGAGCGAGTTTCAGCTACGCTCGACATGCTGGCGCTGTATTTGCCGAAGGTATTCGGTGGCGCGCTGGTGTTGCTGGTAGGGGTTTTGCTGGCGCAATTGGCCAATGGCCTGGTGCGCGGAGCGGCCGAAGGTGTGGGTTTGGATTACGCCAGTGGCTTGGGGCGAATCGCTCAAGGCCTGGTGATTATCATCAGTATTTCGGTCGCGATCAGCCAGTTGGAGGTCAAGACTGACCTGCTGAACCATGTGATTGTGATTGTTTTGATTACCGTTGGTCTGGCCGTTGCGCTGGCCATGGGTCTGGGAAGCCGGGAAATTGCCGGGCAGATTCTTGCGGGAATCTATGTGCGTGAGCTGTATCAGGTTGGGCAACAAGTGCGTGTGGGCGAGGTCGAAGGGCAGATCGAAGAGATCGGCACGGTCAAGACAACAGTGCTGACGGATGATGGCGAGCTGGTGTCGCTTTCGAATCGGATCCTGCTGGAACAGCATGTGACTAGCCGCTAACCCGGCAAACCCTGCTAATGTACGCCGCCGCAATCCTGGGTATCCAGGCTGAGGCGGACATTGACCTGACTGTCGGCACGACTTGTTTTGAATAAAGCCCAAACGCTGTCCACGCGCTATGACCCCCGTGAGCTCTCTGATGAGGAGTTGGTCGCGCGCTCGCACACGGAGCTGTTTCACGTAACACGCGCGTATGAAGAATTGATGCGCAGGTATCAACGCACTCTGTTCAACGTTTGTTCAAGGTATTTAGGGAACGATAGAGATGCGGATGATGTCTGTCAGGAAGTGATGCTCAAGGTGCTCTACGGCCTGAAGAACTTTGAGGGCAAATCGAAGTTCAAGACATGGCTCTATAGCATCACGTACAACGAGTGCATCACGCAGTATCGGAAGGAACGGCGAAAGCGTCGCTTGATGGATGCTTTGAGTCTGGACCCCCTTGAGGAAGCGTCTGAAGAGAAGGCGCCAACCCCGGAAGAGAAGGGCGGACTCGATCGCTGGCTGGTGCATGTGAATCCGATTGACCGGGAAATTCTGGTGCTACGATTTGTCGCAGAGCTGGAATTTCAGGAAATTGCTGACATCATGCATATGGGTTTGAGTGCTACAAAAATGCGTTACAAACGCGCTCTTGATAAATTACGTGAGAAATTTGCGGGCAGTACTGAAACTTAGTGCGTGGCAAATATCTCTTACGTGTAGGCAAGTTCTGTTAGACTTGTCGCCGAGTTGTCCCCCGGTATGTGGGACTGCTTTACAATCACCAGATGGGGATTTAACGGATGAAACTGAAAAACACCTTGGGCTTGGCCATTGGTACTCTTATTGCTGCTACTTCCTTCGGCGCTCTGGCACAAGGTCAAGGCGCAGTTGAAGGCCAGCTGTTCTACAAAAAGCAGTTCAACGATAGCGTCAAGCATATCGAAGACGGCTTCAATCCTGGCGCAAGCATCGGTTACTTCCTGACCGACGACGTGTCGCTCAACCTGAACTACGACACTACCAACCACACCCGTTCGAACGACGGTACCGGTAGCCAGAAGATCAAGGGTGATACCGGCAGCGTTACTGCTCAGTACCACTTCGGTCAAGCTGGTGTTGACTCCCTGCGTCCATACGTAGAGGGCGGTTTCGGCCACCAGAGCCGTACCAACGTAGAAGCTGATGGTCACAAAGGTCGCGATCAATCGACCCTGGCTATCGCTGGCGCTGGTGTGAAGTACTACTTCACCGACAACCTGTTCGCACGTGCTGGTGTTGAAGCTGACTACGCACTGGACAACGGCAAGTGGGATTACTCCGCACTGGTTGGTCTGGGCGTAAACTTCGGCGGCAACGCTGGTAAAACTGCTCCAGCTCCTACCCCAGCACCAGCTCCAGAGCCAGTTCCAGAGCCAGAAGCTCCGGTTGCTCAGGTTGTTCGTGTTGAGCTGGACGTGAAGTTCGACTTCGACAAGTCGGTTGTTAAGCCTAACAGCTACGGCGACGTGAAAAACCTCGCTGACTTCATGAAACAGTACCCACAAACCACCACCGTTGTTGAAGGTCACACTGACTCCGTCGGTCCTGACGCTTACAACCAGAAGCTGTCCCAGCGTCGTGCTGACGCTGTTAAGCAAGTCCTGGTCAAAGACGGTATTGCTCCTAACCGCGTAAGCTCGGTTGGTTATGGCAAATCCCGCCCAGTTGCTGACAACGCAACTGAAGCTGGCCGTGCTATCAACCGTCGCGTAGAAGCCTCGGTAGAAGCACAAGCAGCTCAGTAATTACTGAGTTGTAGAAAAAAGCCCGGCTTAGGCCGGGCTTTTTTTCGCCTGTCATTTGTCTCAGGCGCTAACGCTGGCCAAGGCTTCAACCGCTTGCGTCGCCTGGATAACCTGGCCAATCACCAGAATCGCCGGGCTCTTCAGGGCGAAGTCCTGGGCGTCCTCCTGCATGCGGGAAAGGCTGCTGCGACACTCGCGTTGCTGTGGCAACGAGGCGTTTTCAATCATCGCCACCGGCATGTCATCGCTCATGCCACCTTCCAGCAGCTGCTGCCGAATCTCCCCCAGCTTCGCCACTCCCATATAGATCACCAACGTCGTGCCGCCCTCGGCCAGTGCCCGCCAATTGAGACTGCTGTCGTCCTGGGTGTGGGCCGTAACCAACGTGACGCCACGGCTGACACCGCGCAAGGTGAGCGGAATATCACAGTTCGTTGCCCCGGCCAGCCCCGCCGTAATGCCATTGACCAACTCCACTTCCACCCCATGCTGCCTGAGCCAGGCCGCCTCTTCGCCGCCGCGACCAAAAATGCACGGATCGCCACCCTTGAGCCGCACCACGCATTTGCCTTGCCGGGCATAACGCAACATCAGGCGGTGGATAAAGGCCTGGGGCGTGGACCGACAGCCGCCGCGTTTACCCACGGTGATCAGCCGGGCAGCGGGGCAATGCTCCAGCAGCGCCGGGTTGACCAGATCATCGATCAGCACCACGTCGGCTTCCCGCAGGGCTCTCACTGCCTTGAGTGTCAGCAGCTCCGGATCACCGGGGCCTGCACCCACCAGCCAGACTTTTGCGCTCATATGCATCCCTCACACCGTGATCGCGATTGGCTGTGTGCCGCTCGCCAATAGTCGTTTGATTTCCGGTACACAGGAGCCGCATTGCGTGCCGCAACCCAGTTCCTGCTTCAGCCCATTCAGGTCCAGGCCCCGGGCAATGCCGGCGCACACCGCGCTTTCGCTGACGTTCTTGCAATTGCATAGCGTCTTGTTGCTGGTCGAACCGCCCCCCGGTGGCGCACTCAATGGCGCCAGCAGCCAGCGTCGTAACTGGTCATCGGTACGACCTTCCAGCCACAGGCTTTGCAACCAATGGCGAGCCAGGGTTTCGCCGGCCAGGCGGATCGCAGTGATGCGACCTTTTTCGATTTTTACTCGCTTGCCAATCGAGCGCCGCGGGTCGTCGTAGGCCATGACTGGGCCGTCATTGAGGCCCAGCAACTGGTCAATCTGCTTCAGAAGCTCAAGCGCCGGCGCCTCGTGATGAGCGGCGCGAATCAGCAGGGCGGGCCGCTCACGCCCGGTCAGGCTCAGGCTGACGTAGGCAAAACCCTCACACAGCGGTCTCAATGCTTCAAAGTGTTGCTGCACATCGCCTTCAATCAGCGCAAACAAATGCCAGGGCAGTTGCACCGCCTCCAGGCGCACGCCGCTGTGTTTGAGTTCCGGCTGTTTGGACAGCGGGTCGAACGCCGGTTGGGTGAGCGCGTTGACACCGCCTTTGAGAAACCGGTCGCCCCAGTGCATTGGCAGAAACGCCTGGCCGGGACGCACGCTGTCATCACTGCCGACGGCCACAATCACGCTGCCGCGCCGGCTTTTCAGGCTGACCAGGTCGCCTTCCTTCAAGCGATGTCGACGCAGCTCATCCGGGTGCAGGCTGAGCAACGCCTCGCTGACATGGCCGAACAACTGCGCTGCGGTGCCGGTGCGGCTCATGCCGTGCCATTGGTCCCGCAGGCGCCCGGTGATCAGGGTGAGCGGGAAACGCGCGTCACGCTGCTCCTTGGCGGCGCGATAAGGGTCGGCCACAAAGTGCGCGCGGCCCGTCTCGGTAGGAAAAATCCCATCTGTATACAAGCGTGTGGTGCCGCTCACCGCGCTGGTCGGGAACGGCCATTGTTGCGGGCCGATCCGGTCCAGCAGGGCGTGACTGATGCCCGACAGGTCGAGGTCGCGCCCGCGGGTCAGCAGTTTGTATTCATCAAAGATCTGCGCGGGTTGCTCAAAGGCAAAAAGCCCCGGTTTTCCGGGACAAAGACGCTGCTCCAGGCGCTGGGCAAAATCCACGGTGATTGCCCAGTCCGGCCGGGCTTCGCCAGGTGGGACGATGGCTTGGCGGACATGGGAAATGCGCCGTTCAGAGTTGGTAACTGTGCCTTCTTTCTCGCCCCAACTCGCCGCCGGCAACAACAGGTCGGCGAAACGCGCCGTCTCGGTTGTACGAAAAGCTTCCTGTAGCACCACGAACGGACATGCTTCCAAAGCCTGGCGCACGGTGTTCTGGTCGGGCAGGGATTGGGCGGGGTTGGTGCAGGCGATCCACAGGGCCTTGATCTTGCCGGCCTGGACCTGTTCAAACAGTTCGATAGCGGTCAGCCCGGTGTTGGCTGGTAGTTGTTCGACCCCCCAATACGCGGCTACCTCTGCCCGGTGTTCAGGGTTGGCCGCCTCGCGGTGCCCCGGCAGCAGATTCGACAAACTGCCGGTTTCCCGCCCACCCATGGCATTCGGCTGACCGGTCAGAGAGAACGGTCCGCAGCCGGTGCGGCCAATGGTGCCGGTGGCCAGGTGCAGGTTGATCAAGGCGCTGTTCTTCGCACTGCCCGCGGTGGATTGGTTAAGCCCCATGCACCACAGCGACAGAAAACTCGCCGAGGTGCCGACCCATTCCGCGCACAGGCGCAGTTGCTCGACACTGATCCCGCACAGTTGCGTAACCATTTGCGGCGTGTAGTCGTGAACCAGGCGTTTGAGTTCCACCAGGCCGTCGGTATGGGCCTGGATAAAGTCGCGGTCGATCCAGTCTTCCCACAGCAACAAGTGCAAGATCCCATGGAACAACGCGACATCCGTGCCCGGCAAAATCGCCAGATGCAGGTCTGCCAGGTCGCAGGTGTCGGTACGCCGGGGATCGATCACCACCACCTTCATCTGTGGCCGCCGGGCTTTGGCCTCCTCCAGGCGTCGGAACAAAACCGGATGCGCGTAGGCCATGTTGCTGCCGACGATCATCACGCAGTCGCTCGACTCCAGGTCCTCGTAGCTGCACGGCGGCGCATCGGCCCCCAGGCTGCGCTTGTAGCCGACCACTGCCGACGACATGCACAGCCGCGAGTTGCTATCGATGTTGTTGGTACCCACCAGCGCCCGCGCCAGTTTGTTGAAGCTGTAGTAGTCCTCGGTCAGCAACTGCCCGGAGATGTAGAACGCGACGCTGTCGGGCCCGTGTTCGGCGATGGTCTCGGCGAACACATTCGCCGCGTGTTCCAGGGCGGTGTCCCAATCGGTGCGGCTGCGGGCCAGGCCCTTGCCCAGCCGCAGTTCCGGATACAGCGCGCGGGCCGCCAGGTCGCCGGTCAGGTGCAGGCTCGAACCCTTGCTGCACAGCTTGCCGAAGTTGGCCGGGTGGCTTGGATCGCCGCTGACGCCGAGGATCTGCGAGCCATCATGCTCGATCAGCACGCCGCAACCGACCCCGCAGTAGCAGCAGGTGGACGCGGTGGTCTGGCGGTTCATCAACCGGCGTCCCGCAGTGCCAGCATCACTCGGCCGTTTTCCACACGGGCCGGGTGGTGATGGGCGCAGCCGATGTCCGGTGCCTGGGCCTCACCGGACTCCAGGTCGATCTGCCAGTTATGCAGCGGGCAGGCCACGCGTTTACCGTAGATCAGCCCTTGTGACAGTGGCCCGCCCTTGTGCGGACAGCGGTCGTCGAGGGCGAACACTTCGTCGTCACTGGTACGAAAAATCGCGATGTCGCCTTTTGGCCCGGTGATGATGCGCGAGCCCAGGGCGTTGATTTCTTCGAGGGCGCAGATATCCAGCCAGTTCATGCCGGCACCTCCAGCAGTTTGACGGGGATGGTGTCGAATTCCTTTTTCAGCAGCGGCTGTTCCAGGCGTTCTTTCCACGGGTCCTGTTCGAACGACAGGGAGAATTGCAGGCGTTCATTGAGCGCCTGGCGCCGTGCCGGGTCTTCCAGCACGGCCTTCTTGATGTGCTCCATACCCACCCGTTGCAGGTAGTGCACGGTACGCTCCAGGTAGAAGGCTTCTTCCCGGTAAAGCTGTAGGAAAGCGCCGTTGTATTCGCGCACTTCTTCGGCGGTTTTCAGCTTGACGAAGAACTCCGCGACCTCGGTCTTGATCCCGCCGTTACCGCCGATATACATCTCCCAACCGGAATCGACGCCGATAATTCCCACGTCCTTGATCCCCGCTTCCGAGCAGTTGCGCGGGCAACCGGACACCGCCAGCTTGACCTTGTGGGGCGACCACATGTTGAACAGGTCATGCTCCAACTCGATCCCCAGTTGCGTGGAGTTCTGCGTACCAAAGCGACAGAACTCACTGCCGACGCAGGTCTTCACGGTACGGATGGATTTGCCGTAGGCATGCCCGGACGGCATGTCGAGGTCTTTCCACACACCGGGCAAGTCCTGCTTCTTGATGCCCAGCAAGTCGATGCGCTGCCCGCCGGTGACCTTGACCATCGGCACGTTGTATTTGTCGGCCACATCGGCGATGCGCCGCAGCTCCGACGGATTGGTCACGCCGCCCCACATCCTTGGGACTACCGAGTAGGTGCCGTCTTTCTGAATGTTGGCGTGGGCCCGCTCGTTGATCAGGCGCGATTGCGGGTCGTCTTTCGCTTCGCCGGGCCAGGTGGAAATCAGGTAATAGTTGAGTGCCGGGCGGCAAGTGGCGCAGCCGTTCGGGGTGCGCCAGTTGAGGTAGCTCATGGTGCCGGCGATGGTCAGCAAATGCTGGTCGCGGATGGCCTGGCGGATCTGCCCGTGGTTGAGGTCGCTGCAGCCGCAGATGGCTTTTTCGCTTTTTGGTTTGACGTCCGCCGCGCCGCCTACGGTGTTGATCAGGATCTGTTCCACCAAGCCTGCGCAGGAGCCGCAGGAACTGGCGGCCTTGGTATGCTTTTTCACATCGTCGACGCTGAACAGCCCGTGTTCCTGAATTGCCTTGACGATGGTGCCCTTGCACACGCCGTTGCAGCCGCAGACTTCAGCGGTGTCGGCCATGCTCATGGCTTTGTCCTGGCCTTGATGGCCTACATCGCCGATGGCGTTTTCGCCGAACATCAGGTGATCGCGGATCTCGCCAATGGCGTGGTTCTCACGGATCTGCCGGAAATACCAACCGCCGTCAGCGGTGTCGCCGTACAGGCACGCGCCGACGAGGATGTCGTCCTTGATCACCAGCTTCTTGTAGACGCCGCCAATCGGGTCGGAAAGGGTGATGGTCTCGGTGCCTTCGCCGCCCATGAAGTCCCCGGCGGAGAACAGGTCGATGCCGGTGACTTTCAGTTTGGTCGAGGTCACCGAGCCCTGATAGCGTGCGAAACCCAGCTGGGCGAGGTGATTGGCGCAGACCTTGGCCTGCTCGAACAGCGGTGCCACCAGGCCGTAGGCGATCCCGCGGTGGCTGGCGCATTCGCCGATGGCATAGATGCGCGGGTCGTAGGTTTGCAGGGTGTCGTTGACCAGAATCCCGCGGTTGCACGGGATGCCGGATTTTTCCGCCAGTTCAGTGTTGGGGCGGATGCCGGCCGCCATCACCACCAGGTCCGCCGGGATCACGTCGCCATTCTTGAATTGCACCGAACCCACGCGACCGTTGCCGGCGTCATGCAGGGCCTGGGTTTGCTCTTGCAAGCGAAAAACCAGGCCGCGGCTTTCCAGTTCGGTTTGCAGCAGCTGGCCGCTGGTCTTGTCCAGTTGCCGCTCCAGCAGCCACTCGCCGATATGCACCACGGTCACGTGCATGCCACGCAGCATCAGGCCGTTGGCGGCCTCCAGGCCCAGCAGGCCGCCGCCGATGACCACGGCGTGCTTGTGGGTCTTGGCGGTGTCGATCATGGCCTGGGTGTCGGCGATGTCGCGGTAGCCGATCACACCTTGCAACGTATTGCCGGGGATCGGCAGGATAAACGGCGTGGAGCCGGTGGCGATCAGCAGGCGATCGTATTCGGCCTCGCTGCCGTCTTCGGCGATGACTTTGCGTTTGACCCGGTCGATCTGCACCACTTTGCGGTTGAGCAACAGCTTGATGTTGTTGTCGAGGTACCAGCTCAGGTCATTGAGCACGATCTCTTCGAAGGTCTGCTCACCGGCCAGTACCGGCGACAGCAGGATGCGGTTGTAGTTGGTGTGGGGCTCGGCGCCGAAGACGGTGATGTCGTACAGGTCGCTGCTCAGTTTGAGCAATTCTTCAAGGGTGCGAACCCCGGCCATGCCGTTGCCGATCATCACCAGTTTGAGTTTCTTCATGTCGTTCTCCGCAGTGGCTCGACAAATCGTGCGCAACAAAAAAAGGCGTCCCCGCTACGCAAGTAGCGAGGACGCCTTTGTCCTGGTCCCGTTCTCTCGGGAAGCTCGACCTTCGACGTTGAAGGTGCGGCTATATGTGTGTTGATGGGAAAGCTAATGCAGTGGTTGTGCCAAGTAGCGGTTTGGCCGAATTTGTTCAGCCTGGCGCCCAGGTATCGAGAAATTTCGCCTCTTAGTGGTGCAACAGCCAGTACAACAGCACCAGATTGATCAGCAACGACAGCGCGGCCAACGTTTGCCAGACCTTCAGCGGTTCGCGCTCCAGCAGCGGTTTTGGCCGCATGCTCAACTCCCGGCGGTCTGCCTGTTCCAGCACCAGCAACCATTCTTCGGCGGTTTCATACCGTTGCTCCGGTTGCGCGGCGACTGCGCGTTCCAGGCTTTGTTGCAGCCAGTCGGGCAGGTCGGGGCGGTAACGGCTGGCGCTGACCGGCGTGGTGAACCTGGGGCGTTGGAAAGCTTCGATTTCGCCGTAGGGATAATGCCCTGTCAGCAGGTAATACAAGGTCACGCCGACGCTATACAGATCCTGTTGCGGGGTAGGGCGTTCGCCATTGAAGGCTTCCGGGGCGATAAAGCTCGGCGTGCCTGGCAGCAGGTGCGCGCGGTCCTCCGAGAGCCCTGGGCAGTAGGCCAGGCCGAAGTCCAGCACGCGCAATTCACCATCTTCGCCCAGCAGCAGGTTTTCCGGCTTGATGTCGCGGTGCAGGATCTGCCGGCGGTGCAGCAGCCCGACCGCACGCAACAGGCGCTCGGCCAGGGATTGCCATTGTGCCAGGGGGAGCGGGCCCTGGTGCTTGAACAGCTCGGCGAGGGTTTGCCCGGCGTATTCACGCATCACGTAGTACAAATGCTGACGGCCGCTGGCGGGATGGACTTCAGGAAACGCCCGGCCAGCGACCCGGCGCAGGAACCATTCCTCCGACAGCAGTGCCTGGGCGGCGAACACATCGTCGTCATGGCTGATCGGCAAGGTTTTCAGCAACCAGGCCTGTTGCTGGGCGTCGCGTACCCGATAGAGCAGGGACTGACGACTTTGCCCCAGCAGCGCTTCCACCTGCCAGCCTTCGAAGTGTTGCCCGATTTTGAGGGGCGGCGGCAGTGGCCATTGCTGCAACTGCACCAATGCATCCCCGAGGGTGGCGGCGCCGAGCTGGTCAACGCGCACCAGCAGGGCGCTGGCATTATCCTGGCTGCCCGCCAGGTGCGCGGCACTGACCAAGGTGTTCACGGCGAGGTCCAGGTTTGACTGTTCCCGCAGGATCGCGCCAATGGCGTGATCCCCCAGGGTTGCCCAAACGCCGTCGCTGAGCAGCAGGAAACATTCCCCCGCCCGCAACTCACCGTCGAGGAAATCCAGCACCAGGTGTTGGTCCAGGCCCATGGCGCGCTTGAGCACATGTTGCATGCCCGGTTGCACCCAGACGTGCTCTTCGCTGAGGCGTTGCAACTCGCCGTCGAGCCAGCGGTACACCCGACAATCACCCACATGGGCCAGGGTGAAGCGCCGCCCGCGAAACACCAGGGCACTGAGGGTGGTCAGTAGCGGCAGGCCGCCACCGTTGGCTTGCAGCCAGCGATTCTGTGCCACCAGCAAACGCTCCAGCGCCTGGGCCACGCCCCAGGTTTGCGGCGTGGCGTAGTAGTCCAGGGCCAGGGCCTGCAAGGTCGAGCGGGCGGCCAGTCCACCATCGGCGCACTGGCTGACGCCGTCGGCGATGGCGCACAGGTAGCCCTTGCTGGCGGCCAGCTCCGGGGCGGGTGTGACCAGGCGCAAGGCGTCCTGGTTTTCCTGCCGTGGGCCGGTGGCACTGGCTTGGGCGAAGCTCAGTTGCAGACCCATCAGACCCGTGCAGCCGTCACTGCCGCTGAGCCCCAAGTGGTTCTCCAGCGACGCTTGACGCCGTACAGGCCGAACCAGGCCAGCACGCCCAGGCTGGCGAACAACCACAACGCCAACTGATAACTGCCGGTGCTTTGCTTGATCGCGCCCATGCCCGCCGCGAGGGCGAAACCGCCGATGCCGCCAGCCATGCCGATCAGGCCGGTCATTACACCGATCTCCCGATGAAAGCGCTGGGGCACCAATTGGAAGACTGCACCGTTACCCGCACCCAAACCAAGCATGGTGCACACGAAAAGCGCCAGTGCTGCGTAGGAACTTGGCAGGTTGAACCCCACCGCCGCGATGCAGATTGCGGCCACGCCGTACATGCCGAGCAGGGTGCGGATCCCGCCAAAACGGTCGGCCAGGGCGCCACCCAACGGCCGCATCAGGCTGCCACCGAACACGCAGGCGGCGGTGTAGTAGCCGGCGGTGACCGGGCTCAGGCCGTACTGGTCGTTGAAATAGCCGGGCAGGGCGCTGGCCAGGCCGATAAAGCCGCCGAAGGTCACGCTGTAGAAGAACATGAACCACCAGCTGTCGCGGTCACCCAGGGCTTTGAAATAGTCGGCCATGGATTTGGCCTTGGGCCGTTGCGGGGCATTGCGGGCGAGCCAGGCGAAGACGATCAGGGTCAGCACCAGCGGGATCAGCGCAAAGCCGAACACATTGCTCCAGCCGAACGCGGCGGCGAGTACCGGTGCCAGCAGGGCTGCAAACACCGTCCCGGAGTTGCCGGCACCGGCGATGCCCATGGCCTTGCCCTGGTGTTCGGCGGGGTACCACTGGGATGCCAGGGGCAAGGCGACAGCGAACGAGGCGCCGGCCATGCCGAGGAACATGCCCAGCAGCAGGGCTTGTTCGTAGCTGTGGATTCCGAGTTTCCAGGCGCCGAAGAGGGCGCAGATGACAATCACCTGGCCAATCAGGCCGGCGGTCTTGGGGGAGAGTTTGTCGGCGAGCATGCCCATCAGGAAGCGCAGCACGGCGCCGGCCAGGATGGGCGTGGCTACCACCAGGCCGCGTTGTTGGGTGGTGAGGTGCAGGTCGGCGGCGATTTGCACGGCCAGGGGGCCCAGCAGGTACCAGACCATGAAACTCAGGTCGAAATACAGGAACGCGGCGAACAGGGTCGGGGTGTGACCGGATTTCCAGAAGCTTGATTTCATCACGCACCTCAGCGGTAAGGGGTCTTATGAGAAGGCCTGGTGATGGAGCGGCTGTTGCCGCCCCATCGGCCCCGGGCTATGGGGCCAAAACGAAAAAACGCCGCCACCGGGTTTGCCAGGGCAAACCGGATGTGCGACGTCTTTGTCGTGGATGGGGCAACCGCCGTTGGCTACCTGTGGGGATTCTTTAGCAAGAGGTGGGCCAACAGGGGTTGGGTTGTGTACATATCCGTTGCTGCGGTAACGGCCGCCTATGGTTCCGCTCTTACAGCGGGTCACTTTTGGCATACGCCCGGAATGCCGGCCCAGCCAAAAGTAACCAAAAGGTCTTTGCCCCACCACTCGGTGCCTCGCCTAGGCTCGGCATGCCGGAACGAAGGCCCGGTTCCGCGGGCCGCCGCGACGTGCCATCCATGGCCCGGCGCGGCTAAATCGGCATCCCTGCCGATTTACCCGCTCCACCGTGCCTGCTT
>NZ_JACARE010000023.1 GCF_013386765.1 Pseudomonas yamanorum | reverse complement strand
CTCAGCCACTACCACTACGACGATCAGGGCCGGCTGCACGCCCATGCCATCACCCAACAAGAACAACGCCATCAGCGCCGCCAATACGACTACGACAAACGCGGCAACCTCACCCGCATCCTCGACACCCGCAAAGGCCAGCACGATTACCACTACGACCCGCTCGACCGCCTGACCCGCGCCGACCACTCGCACGACCTGCAGGAACGCTTCGTCCACGACCCGGCGGGCAACCTGCTGATGCAAGACCGCGTCGGCCCGAGCGTAGTCAAAGGCAACCGCCTGCTGATGCAAGGCGACCGTCATTACGACTACGACGCCTTCGGCAACCTCCTGCGCGAGCGTCGGGGCCGGGCCCAGCAGTTGGTCACCGAGTACCGCTACGACTGCCAGCATCGACTGATCAGTGTCACCCAACCCGACGGCACCCACGCCAGCTACCGTTACGACCCGTTCGGTCGACGCATAGCGAAAACCCTCGACGGCCAGACCACAGAGTTTTTCTGGCAAGGCGACACGCTGATCGCCGAGCACAGCGCTGATCATCACCAAAGCTATATCTATGAACCCAACAGCTTCCGCCCGTTAGCACTGCTGAAAGGCTACGGCCCGGAAGCCGTAAAACCCTTCCACTACCAACTCGACCACCTCGGCACCCCGCAGGAACTCACCGCACCCGACGGCGAAATCGTTTGGTCCGCCCACTACCGCGCCTACGGCCAACTCGCGAAGCTGGACGTCAACACCGTCACCAACCCGTTGCGCTTCCAGGGCCAATACTTCGACCCCGAAAGCGGGCTGCACTACAACCGCCATCGCTACTACAATCCGGACGTTGGACGCTATCTGACGCCTGATCCGGTGAAACTGGCGGGAGGGCTGAACGGATACCAGTACGTGCCCAACCCGACGGGGTGGGTGGATCCGTTGGGGTTGAATACCTGTCCGGGAGGGGATGGATGTAAGCCGAAACACCGTGCTGAAGACCCAGCGAGCAAAGTCAAGGTAAACGAAGGCGACGTAGAGCCGCCTAAAGGCTCCGATAGCAAGCTCTCAAGAAATGCAGCCTTTAGAAAAGCTAAAGAGATTGGCGGTATTCCACAAAGTACGCAGCCTATAGCGGTTAAGCGGGACAAGATTCGTGATCAAGATAAATATATTTCGGGAAGAGTATACGTTTTCAGCCTTAGAAAAAATCATATCACCAAAATTTATGAACACTCCCTAGGTCATATAGAGGGCAATCACGGACCACACTTCAACACGAAAAATACAGTCAAAGGATTAAAGGTACCGTTGAGGATTGGTGACGACTCACATACATACTTTAAGGGAAAACCATGAAAACAGCATATATTATTGAGACCGGAATAAAGCCTTGGGACCAGATAGTACAAATAGGCGACGCACAGTTTTCCACGCTAACCTTAATCGACCATGACTTTCGCTGCGTTTGGGATTCCTGGTGCAACGTGGCGGAGTGCTTAGTAGAAGAATGGCCGATCAAGCGGGAATGGCGGTCGACAGGATGGGTAGATTTTTGCTCCAAGACCGAGGAGTACCTACTAAAAAAGGAATTGGCTGGCCAGATAAAAAATGGAGACCTATTCGGAAAAAATGATAGCACCAACATATATACCATAATAAAAAACATCCCAAACTGCCCCAGAGATATAATAAATTCCGCACTGGAAGGTTCAAGCGAAACAATTTTGATTATGCAAAAGTCAGTCCCTTTAATAGAACAGCTTTGGGCCGACATGACTATTTTCGAAAAAAAAGTGACCACCAAAAATATAAAAACCTTCCTTGAGATTCATCCACAAACCGTGCTTTGCAGGTTCTTTGATTCAGAAACACATGCCGCTGCTCAATTTATAAGCATGATTGATGCTCAAGAAAACTTAGCAAGCGCAATCAAAAAAAATGAAATCAGAGAAATCACCCAACAAGATGTCTACAGGTACATACACACCAAATCATAAACGAACACCTGAATCCGCTACAACTACAACAAGACTGGCGCGCACATATATTCTTGCATCAAAAAATCCACATCACGCTCCCCAAGAACCCATCACAATTTAAAAACCAATAAGGCAATCAAATAAACATGAACCACTTCGATACCGAACTTGAAAAATCCCTAAAAACAGACAACATTCATTACGAGCGACTTCCTAACAAAGATGAGAAAATACTTATAAATAAAATACAACGAAAAATCACCTTTGCTGGAAGTCAAATCGACTGGAAGACCCTGCAGAACGCAACCGACCTGAGCCATATGGAAAAATCCTTAGCGTTAACTGAAATTTCAGAAAAGCTGAATAGTCTTGCAGTTCAGAGGGTAATTTTCCTAGGCGACTCAGCTATTGAATATGCTTACTCAATAGCGATAACCGATCTCAGGAGAGCACTGGATATCTTCGCAGAATTCCCTCAGCACACCTACATTTTTCCTGAACGCCTAAATTGGATCGCCTGCTTAGCATTTGAAGGCTACATAGATTACGCCGACCTGCCGTGCGACGAGGCTTGAAATCGGCAGCTACCCATGGGGGGATGGATAATGCGATAACGGCAATCAGAGATACCCACCAAAAACATCTGAACTTTAAATAGATCAGCCCATTTTTCCCGAATCGAAAACTACGAAACGGCAAAATTCCCGGAGCGAAGGAACACTATTCGTTTAAGGAGAAAAATGAAATACTGGAACGAACTAGATACGAGCATATTTTTTAGGAAACTTTTTAGCCATCCAGTCGAAATTGACAAAATTGCTCTTTTCTCATTACAAATACAAAACGATCAACCTTCGTTAGCCCTGGGGTTCGACATCCCAGAGTTTCCAGATAACTTACCAGAAAAATGGAAAAACAAAGACTTTAACACCTGCAGAGTCGGGCTTACTTGCACAGGCATTAGCGAATTAATTATGAAAGATATTCCCACAAAGGACATCTTCTCTGTAAAAATAGTAAAAGCCGGCAGCTTTTTTGCATTCCAAGCCACGACCAAAAATTCCCTAATAAATTTTAAAGCAAAATTCATCTCCTTATGCGGCCCTTCAGTTTATGCAAATGGCCCAGAGGACAATGAACGCTTTAAAGTAAGAAGCAATTCCAAATAAAACAAACCGCATCAGATTAGACGACCAAACAGACGGACATACTTACAGAACGCCCAACAATCACAAAGAAGTTATTACAATTAATAAGTACCTGAAAATGGAGATAAAGATGCCCATCGAAGCCTTAGCGATACACTAATAAAAAATATACCCAGCACTCAAATAATGAGCTAGTAATAGAAACGAGAATTGCTCTACACCACTTGATCAAACAAAAAAAACCGAAACACATACGCAAACACGCAACTCCTTATCACAAAACTATCAACATGAAAAATCAAAATCTAGAAAATTTAATTCATGAGTACCTAGCTCAAGTAAAAAAGGCGACCATTTTACTTGAACAAACATTCGGAACAAAAAACATTATCCAACTATGGCGCAGCAAAGAAATCTCGCAACGCGGGAGGATTACTGACAACATCTCCTACGAACTGCACGGAATTGGCTGCAGAGTCGACTTTTCCGGAATATGTATCGATTTCGACTACGGCCCAAACGAAAGGGTGGACGGATTCGATCCATGGCGGCTTTATATATACGCGTGCGAAGTACCCCACAGGTACAAAAAGTACACTAACCAGAACACACTCAAACTAGAATTCAATAATTATGTAGCGCAAGGAAAAGCACAAAAAATCTCCGATTCCATGTCCAACCTATACTTCCTAAATCCTTGACCCTGCTCGCCCGCTGACTAGCTGTCACCAGGCGAGCATTCGAGTTACCCAGCGCAAACCCTCAACTCCACGCCACCACCAACAACCCCGCCCCCAACACCAGACACAACGGCGAATAAAAAAACGTATCCAGCCGCGCAAACCGCGAACCACCCACCTTCTTGAAAAACCCCACCAGCTCCGAATCCCCAATCGCCCGGGCAAACATCACCAGTGCCACCGCACTGATGCCCCATTGCAAGGCATGGTTGGACACCGGTTCGAAATACAGCCCGGCCCGCAAACACACCAGCACCGCAATCGCCACCAGCCCCACACCCACCAGCAGCGTGCCCAGCGCCGACGGCTTGAACGCCGGGCGGGGCCCGCTGGCGAATTCACCCGGCAGCTGCGGAATCGCCGCGGCAACCCCCAATTTGCCCCCTGCCGCCCAGTACAAATGAACCAGGCTGATAAAGCCGAACACCCCGACGATCCATCGCGCGACTAAAAAGCTCATGGCTGGATATCCTTGGAAAAGTCCGGAAGAGGATAGACCTCTTGAGATTTTTTGCAGGCAATTCGTCGGCGGCTGATGGTAAAGTGCCGCCCCATGAAACTCGCCCGTACCGACCGCTCGCTCATTGCCTGGATGCTCTACTGCTGCGTCCTGTTCAATGTGTTCGCCTGCAGCATTGGCCACGGGCAAATGGTCGGGATGCAGCTCAACGGCATCGGCGGCCAGTTCTGTACGGTAGACCCGCGCACCCAGGCGCCGGCGCCTTACAAGTCCACCGATGAATCCCTGCCCACGCTCTCGAAAGCCTTCGGTTGCCCGCTGTGCTCCACCGGCGGCATGGGCCCGGCGCTCAGCTCCAGCCTCAATGTGGCCGTGCTGCCGCAACCCCATGCGCCGCCGCCGGCAATCGTTGCCAGCGCCGACATTCCTGCCCGCTTCACCTGGCCTGCGGCTAATCCGCGCGCCCCACCCGCCTTCGCCTGATACCTGCGCTTTTTTGATTGGCACGTGTTGCCGCCTCCCTCGGGAGTACGGGCGGCTGTGCGTTGTTTTCAAGCCATGTTTTTCAGGATTCAACCATGAAACATTTACCCCTTTTGGCGGGCCTGTTCGGCTGCCTGCCTGTCAGCGCCTGGGCGATTGAGCTGGCACCGACCACCATTGATGGCGAGCAAACCGGCGAACCCGGCCTGTCCCTGGACCAGTCCAGCGGCATGGCCTCGCGCCTCGGGCTGAGCGTGCGGGAAACCCCGGCGTCCATCGCCATTGCCAATCGCAACGACATCGAGCGCCGAGGCGCCAAGACCTTCCAGGACGCGGCCAATACTCTGCCCGGGGTCAACGCCAGTGCGCCGCCGGGGTTTGGCGGCTTCATTTCCTATCGGGGTTTTACCAGCAGCCAGATTACCCAGATGTTCAATGGCGTCGCCGTGTCCGGCGGCCTGGCGCGCCCGGTGGATGCGTGGATCTATGACCGGGTCGAACTGGTCGGCGGCCCCTCCTCCCTGATCAACGGCGCCGGTTCCGTTGGTGGTTCGCTGAACTACGTGACCAAGCTCGCCACCCGCGAGGAACAGGCCGCCGAAGGGCAACTGACGTATGGCAGCTACGACACCGCCGGGATGGCCTTCGGCCTGAACCATGCGCTGACCGAACCGGGTGCCGAGGTCCAGCATTACGCGCGCCTGGACGTGAGCCGCAACACCAACCACACCTATATCGATCGCCAGCAGCGCGATGCCTGGAGTGTGGCGTTCTCCCTGTTGAGTGATTTCACGCCGAACCTGTCCCACACCCTGGCGCTGGAGTATCAGGACGAACACGAAGACAGTCCCTACTGGGGCACGCCGGTGCTCAACCCGAAGTCGGGCGAGTTGAAGATCGACAAGCACAACCGCTTCAACAACTACAACGTGGCCGACGGCCGTTATGAGCAACGCACGATCTGGGTCCGATCGATCATCGACTACCGGATCAACGACAGCACCACCCTGAAAAACACCCTCTATCACCTCGACAGCCAGCGCGACTATCGCAACCTGGAAACCTACCAATACAACGCGGATAACAGCGCGGTGAATCGCTCGACGGCCTATCAGGTGCGGCATCAGGGCGAGCAGAATGGCAACCAGTTCGAGCTGCGCCATGACGACACATTCTTCGGTTTGAGCACCACCTGGTCCGGTGGATTTGAGTACAAGGTCAACAGCACCACCAGCAACCCACTGAACGTACCGGGCAAAAACACGGTGGACCCGAACAACTACGATCCGGGGCATTTCTATGACCTTCCCGGCACCAAGCCCGGCTTCGATCCGGACAAGACCAACGCCGTTACCACCAAGGCGCTGTTCGTCGAAAATCGCCTGGGGCTGACCGACAAACTGTCGCTGCTCACCGGCCTGCGCTATGACGCGATTGACCTTGAGGTGACCAATCACCGAGACATCACCGCCAGCAACCCCCGGCACGTCAAACGCAGTTGGGAGCCGGTGACCGGGCGCATTGGCCTGACCTATCAGTTCATTCCCCAAGCCAATGTCTACGTGCAATACAGCACCGCTGCCGAACAGCCGAGCAGCACCACCCAGGTGTTCGACGTGTCCACTGGCAAGCAGTGGGAAGTGGGCAGCAAGTTCGACTACCTGAACGGTCGCGGCTCGGCCACCGTCGCCGCCTACCGGATCGAGCGCAAGGACTTCGCCGTCACCGACCCGCAGGACCCGACCAACAGCATTCCGGTGGGCGCGCAGTCGTCCAAGGGTATCGAACTGGCCAGTTCGTTGCGGGTCACGCCCAAGCTATTGCTGGAGGGCAACTACGCCTGGGTCGATGCCGAGTACGAGGACTTCAACGAGAAAACCGCCAGTGGTGCCGTGGTATCACGCAAGGGCAATACGCCGACCAATGTGCCCAAGCAGGTGGGCAATCTGTGGCTGACCTATGACTTTGCCGAGGATTGGCAAGGGGGTGTGGATGCACGGTATGTGGCGTCAGTGTATGCCGATAACGCCAACACCCTGACGGTGCCGGCGTATACCTTGTTCGGGACGTTTTTGACCTACAAGGTGGATCAGCATACCTCCGTGACGGGCCGGGTGCGCAACCTGACCAATGAGGTGTATGCCGAGTTTGCCCATGTGTCGCCAGCGTATTACCTCGGATCGCCGAGGACGTTCGAGCTGGCGGTGCAGACGAAGTTCTAAGGCTGGAACAGGGTCCATGTGGGAGCCGGGCTTGCCCGCGATGCCAGCAACTCGGTCTGTCAGTCAAACCGAGGTGCCGGCATCGCAGGCAAGCCAGCTCCCACATTTAGTCCGTGCCAGTCAGGACTATTGAGGGGCTACTTCAGGCTGGCCTCTACCTTCTGCGCCACATCCTCAGTCAGCCACGCCTTCCAGATCTGCGGGTGATCCTTGAGGAACGCCTGGGCGACTTCACGTGGCTGGCTGTGCTTCTCGCTCATTTCGGCCAGCGCCTTGTTCAAAGGCTCGATGGGAAAGTCGACCTTGGCAAAGAATTCAGCAATCTGCGGATGTTCCTTCTGGAATGGCGTGGACACACCGATGCTCAACTTGGAGGCCAGTGAACGGGTGGGTTTCGGATCAGGATTATCCGCATCCGTCAGGGTCTTCCACGCCTCGGCGTCAAACGGCGGCTCTTCCAGCTGGATCAGCTTGTAGCGCCCCATCAATGGCGTGGGTGACCAGTAATAGAACAGCACCGGCTTGCCCCGGCGGATCGACGAGGCAATCTCGGCGTCCAGCGCCGCACCCGACCCGCTGCGGAAATTCACGTAGCTGTCGTCAAGCCCGTAGGCCTTGAGCTTTTGCTTGTTGACCACTTCCGAGGTCCAGCCAATCGGGCTGTTGAGGAAGCGGCCCTTGGTCGGTGCCTCGGGGTCCTTGAACACATCCTTGTAGCGCGCCAGGTCTTTCACGCTGCGCAGTTCCGGCGCCAGGGGCTTGATGCCTTTGGCCGGGTCGCCCTTGACCACGTATTCCGGCACCCACCAGCCTTCGGTGGCGCCCTTGACGATATCCCCCAGGCCCACCACTTTGCCCTCAGCCTCGGCCTTGACCCACACCGGGCTGCGGCCGGCCCATTCTTCACCGATCACCTGGATGTCGTTTTTTGCCAGGGCGGTTTCCAGGGTGATGGTGGTGCCGGGCAAGGTGTCGGTGGGCAAGTCATAGCCCTTTTCGACAATCACCCGCAGCACCTCGGTGATCAGGCTGCCGCTTTCCCAGTTCAGGTCCGCGAAATGTATCGGCGCCTGGGCCGCCGATACAGGCAGCGACGCCACCGACAGACTCAGGGTCGTCAGTGAGGCTGCCAACAGTGCTCGAATTCCTTTCATGCTTTACACCTCATGCCTTACAGCAATAGCGAACGGCTTTGCTGTAACACCGCGAAGCCTCTGAATACTTAAGTCAACTCAACTGTAGTAGAGGTTCCGGCGAACATGGCAGGGTGCTGGTATTTACGGCGGATTGTTCAGGCGCTGCAGCTCGCGGCGCACCATGCTGGCGTACTCGGCGGGCTTGAGTTCATATAACTGGCCGGCCACCCAACTCAACCAGGCGCCCTGCAACTCGGACTTGCGGGCAAGCAGCTGCGCCGCCACGGCCTGGGCATCGAGCAAGTGCTGCTCGTGGAACTGCGCCCTACCCTGGCTCATTACTCGCTGGCCTTGAAGGTCACGAGTTCACCCTTGCGCCACTTGGCAGCCTTGCCGGTGACAGCCTTGAGGGTCTTGGTCAGGCCTTCAACCAGCTGCTCATGGGCGGCGAACACCAACATCACACTGTGGCCTTCCTTGAATACGATGCCCTGGCCTTCGGCCGAGGAAACAAAGGCGTAGTCGCCCAGGCCATACACCGTCAACTTGATATCGCGAAACTTCAGTTCGAACTTGCCACCTTCGCGACTGGGCAATACCGCTGCGCGAAAATGATCACCGACCTTGAGTTCAAGACGCGGCTTGTCGTCCACCACCAGCGCCGTCTCGGTATCGATCTCGGCGATGTAGATACCTTCAGGTGTCTGCTCAGTGACGTAGACGAAACGGGATTGAAACTGCTTGACCAACTTTGCGCGCAAATCACCCAGCACGAACAACGCGTGCATATCCAGATTACTGACTGCCAAGGAAACGCCCCCACATCAAAAGGGTGCTGACCGCCCAGGCGGGCAGCACAAAAAACGGCCGAAACGGCACGATCACACAACAAATCCACTGAAAAACTGAAGAAGGCCCACGCTGCAAAGCCATAAGACTAGTACAGGCGTACCCGACGCACCTTACGCAAGGTCGCCAGGCGTTGCAGGAAATCACAGGTTCAACGGCCGGAGAATACCGACCGCCCTACTTCAGACAATAACCCTTAATAAAATGCAGTTTTCCGACATCCAACACAGAAACTAATGCTTTGGATGGAACCGGACGCCGGATGCTGACGACAATACTAAAACAGCAACACGGGTCAAAACCACCCGAAATACTGCAAGCGGGTCCGCAAGATCGATCGACAGGAGCTGATTATGCAACGACCTCAACCGATTGCCACACCCTCGAACACCGGTTCATCTTTTATGGATGACGGCCAATTCTACTCCCTATACACCCAGGGCAGTTGCCTGCATTCGGTTCTCTATCGAGTAGTACCCGCCGGAAGAAACTTCTTTCATATCCTGGAAGTGCCCAGCGGGCGGATCAAAGGCTTTCGCAGCGGCCATAGCCAGGCGTGCGAACTGGCCAGGCAGCTGGAAGCTATCCTGCAGACGCCCCACGGCTGAAACTCGGCGCTGTCGTTTCGTCATCTGGTTGACTTTACTGCGCCGCCAGCGCGTAACAACTGCCATACTGGTCCGTCCATTGAGATTTGTCCCCTTGGGGTTCAGGTTTCATCAGCGCAATTACCTCCAAGGGAAGGCTATACGTGACGGAATTTGATATAGGCGAATTTTTCATCCATGGCGAAGCCAGGGAAGTAGACGGTGAATTTCAAGCCGTGATCGTGATGCGAGCCAAGCCCCCCCTCACCACCGTAACGACCCACCAGGTAGAAAAGGACCGCTGGTTCAAAACCATAGACGCCGCCAACACCGCTGCCAAGGATGCCGCCAAAGCCCTTAAAGCCGCAGTCGATTCAGGCGCACTGACCTCCTGATAACCCGGCGCGACAATCCGATCGAACTCTGACCCGCAACAACCCTCCCATGCATACGATGATCAGCCTGCATGGAGAACGATATGGACGCGCCGACTTACACCCTCGAAGACCTGTTTGAACAACTTGGCCTGGAATCTTCCCCGGAGGCGATTGACGCCTTCATCGGCGAACACACCCTGGCCAATGACGTAAAGCTGATCGACGCAGATTTCTGGTCACCGCAGCAAGCCCAATTCCTTAAAGATGAACTGCGTGAAGACGCGGTCTGGGCCATCGCGGTCGACGAACTGAACCAGCGCCTGCACCAACCACGCTGATGCTTCAATGCAGGCTGTCTGACTGCTCCAGGCGCAACAACGCCTCCCAGGCAGCCCTGCACTCTTCTGCCTCATCGCGGCTGGCGAACGCCGTGCCGCGCTGCTCGCCGTTAAGCAGTACCACCCAACACGCCTTGCGCCCCAGCGCGCGCAGGGTGGGCGGTACGCCACTGCCAATCATCACGGCGACATCGACTTTGTTTTGCATGGAGAGCCTCCAGAAAATTAGTTAGCTGGCTAACAATGTCAGCCATGCTACGGTTTTCCTCCAGCTGGAAAAAGCTATCCCCGGAATAGCTCCCTTGCATAACCTGCAACAATCGCCTCGGTGAATCAGCGGCCCTCGGGTTTATAGCCCAGACGCAAGCCACCCCAATGCCTGCCCTTGACCGTGATCGGCACCGACAAGTCGTGCATCAACTCACCGGTATCGCGGGTGTAGGTTTGCAACAACACCGCCTGCTGGTGGCTGCCACAGCGGATCCCGGTACGGTCGTCAAACTTGCGCTTGGTACGGTTTTGCAGCGCATCCACCTGGGCATCGCCGGTCAACGTCTGGGAAAACGCCTTGTTATGGGTCGGCACATAACCCTGTGGCGTGCAGGCGATGGCGAATACCAACCCCTCATGACGGGGCAACAACGCTTCCTGGATGGCCGGCAGCACCTGGTCGGTGTAGCCATCGAAGCGCGTGTGGTACTTGCTTGGCCGGGTGTTGGGAATGGGCGTGTAGCTGCGGTCGAACAGGTCATCCAGGCTGATGCGATTTTGCAGCACGTCGGCTTCAAACTGCGCGGCGATCCGGCCGGCTCCTTCCCGGGCCAGGTCATAGATGCGCTGGTGATAGTCGTCCAGGCCGACCTCGGCGAGGCGCTCGCTGATGGTTTCGGCCTGCCCTTCCATTTGCACCGCGGCGGCGGCCAGTTGTTGGGTTTGCTGGTCACTGACGGTCAAATCGCTACGCATCTGCTCCACAGCATGAAACAGACTGTCGAGTTGCGCGCGGTTGGTGTCGGTGCCTTGGGCGATTTCATTGACCTGGCCTTCAACGTCCGCGGCCAGGGTAGCAATGTTCTCCAATTGCTCACCGGCGTGTTCAACCTGTTCTACACCGGACTGCAAATCCGCCGACAATTGCCGGATCTGCTCCACCACCTGGGCGGTACGCTGCTGGATATCCGCCACCATCACTCCGACCTCGTCGGTGGCCGTGGCCGTACGCCCTGCCAGCCCACGCACTTCGTCGGCGACCACCGCAAAGCCGCGACCGTGCTCACCGGCCCGCGCGGCCTCAATCGCAGCGTTCAGGGCCAACAGGTTGGTCTGGCTGGCGATCGACTGGATCACCAGAGTGACCCGCTGGATTTCTTCGCTGCGCTGGCTCAAGGCCTCGATCAAGTGGCGGCTGTCGTTGGCACGCTGGCTGAGCTGGTGCATGCGGGTGATGGATTGCGCCAGCACCTCACGCCCTTCGGTGCTGCGCTGATGGGCCTGGCTGGCAGCACCGAGAGCCTGGCGACTCAGCTCGGAGGTGACCTTCTCGGTGTCAATCATCACTTCGGCACTGCTGACAATCTGCCTGGCCGCGCCTAATTGCGATTGCAGCCTGGCCGCCAATTGCTTGACCGAATAGGCCACGCCCGCAGCAGACAATGCGTTATGACTGGTGGTGTAGGACAGGTCGCGGGTCAGCTCGCCGATGGCATCGGTAGTGTCGGACGGTACGGTGCTGGCGGTGCGATGTTTCAGGCGGGGCAGCCAGATCAGCAGCAGGGCCACCGGCAGGCACAGGTAAATCGAGAGTTGGCCGAACGCCAGGCCCAGCAGCAACAGCACCAGGGCGGCACTTTGCAGGAGCGGCGTCAACCAGCCGGGCAACTGACGCGTCACCACAGGGGGTGACACTGCCGCGCCTATGAGAGATCCGTCTCCAGCCATCTTCGTTACCCCACTGCTTGTCGTTATTGTGACTGCATTAAACGCCACTACGTGGCCATTATCCATGGGCCTTTAGTGGGGGGCTTGCAGCAGATCAATAGACAGGGGTAATACGGGCGAAATCTATGTAGGAGCGAGCTTGCTCGCGAAGAACCTGAGAGCACCGTTGGGTACCAGGCTTCCCGCGTTATCGTTAGCGACCTTCGCGAGCAAGCTCGCTCCTACAAGGACGGCATCAGGCTTGACGCTGGTGCTTGTCGATTTGCTCGTGGCGCTCTTGCGCTTCGATGCAGTACTTGGTGGTCGGGCTGATCAGCAGGCGCTTGAGGCCGATAGGCTCGCCGCTGTCATCGCACCAGCCGAAGGAATCTTCCTTGATACGGCCCAGGGCCTGCTCAAGTTGCGGCAGCATGCGCTGGTCGCGGTCGATGGCATTCACCAGCCAGGTGCGCTCTTCTTCGACAGAAGCAGCGTCAGCCGGGTCAGCCGGGGTGTCCAGGCTTTCGATGGCGATGCGGTTCTGCTCAATGCGCTCATGGTGTTCCACTTTCATGTCTTGCAACAACTGCTCAAAAAAAGCGTGCTGCTCGGCATTCATGTAGTCATCCGCCGGCATGGCCAGCAACTTTTCCTTTGTCATTGATTTCTCTATAAAAAATACGTGCATCAAGGCGAATAAGGGAGCGTTCCGGAAGGCCTGTGCAGGTCTCGGAAAGGCGCCGTCCATTTCAAGCGCCACCCGGCACTCAATTTACGAGGGGCGGCAGTCTAAGGCCGACTTGAGGGCTCAGCAACTGAAATGACAGGCATTTTTTCCAAGATAACCCGCAAAGGCACCAGGACGGGCTCGGCGAACGGTCATCGGAGTGCGTTTATAGCAAGAAATTCAGTGTTGTGGAGCTATATAGAAGACAAACGGTTAAACGTTGATGGCAAAACGCTCATGTGGGAGCCGGGCTTGCCCGCGATGCACTCGACTCGGTCTGTCAGCGAGACCAAGTTGATGCTATCGCAGGCAAGCCAGCTCCCACATTGATTGATGCAGCCTTGAGGACCGTGTTAGCGCTTGAGCTTGCGCTTGTTGCGGTACTGATCGATCACCACCGCCACCACGATGATCAGGCCCTTGATGATGTCCTGGATGTAGGCATCCACACCGACGAAGGTAAACCCGCTGGCCATCACCCCGAGGATCAGCGCGCCGATCACGGTGCCGGTGATGCGCCCTACTCCGCCCGCCAGGCTGGTGCCGCCGATCACCGCAGCAGCAATCGCGTCCAGCTCATAGGACATGCCCATGCCCGCCTGCCCGGTGGCCGCTCGTGCCGAGGCCACTACACCGGCCAGGCCCGCCAGCAGCCCGGCGATGCTGTAGACGATGATCAGGTGGCGCTTGACGTTGATCCCCGAGGTGCGCGCCGCCTGCATGTTGCCGCCGATGGCGTAGGTGTACTTGCCGTACTTGGTGTAGCGCAGCGCGATATGGAAGATCACCGCCACCACCAGGAAGATCACCACCGGCATCGCGCCGTGGCCGATGGCCGTGTAGGAGTCCGAGAGCATGCTCACCGGCTGGCCTTCGGTGTAATAACGCGCCAGGCCACGGGCCGAGACCATCATGCCGAGGGTGGCAATAAACGGTGGAATCCCGGTGACCGCAATAATGCTGCCGTTAATGCCCCCCGCCAGCAGCCCCACACCCAGGCCCATCGCCACCGGTATCCACACCGGCAAGTCGGTCAGGGATGGAAACACTGCCCGGGAAAAGTCGGAAGTCTGCGCCAGACTGGCGGCGATCATCGCCGACAACGCCAACACCGAGCCCGAGGACAGGTCGATACCGGTGGTGATGATCACCTGGGTCACGCCAATCGCCAGCAGGCCGATGATCGACACTTGCAGGATCATCAACACCAGGCGCTGGGAGTTCATCAGGAAACTCTGGTCCCGCACGATCCAGCCGAACAACTCAAACACCAGGCCGATGCCAATCAGCACCAGCAGGATGCTCAGCTCGGTGGGCATGCGTCGACGGTGCTTGACCGGCGCTGCAGCGGGCTTCTTTTCCTCGGGTTTGCTTTCCAGTATCGCGTTCATAACCACTCACCTTTTTTTATCGCGTTGCGCCGGCCGCAGCGGGCCGGCGCCGTCTGTTCGTTAGTGGACCGCCGTCATACCGGAAGCCAGTTGCATGACTTTTTCCTGGGTCGCGTCCGCGCGGTCCAGGGTGCCCATCAGGTCGCCTTCGTGCATCACCATTACCCGGTCGCTCATGCCCAGCACTTCCGGCAGCTCCGAAGAAATCATGATCACGGCCATGCCTTCGCTGGCCAGGTAGGAAATCAGCCGGTAGATCTCGGCCTTGGCGCCCACGTCGATACCGCGAGTGGGCTCGTCGAGGATCAGCAGCCGCGGATTGGTCATCAGCCAGCGGGCCAACAGGGCTTTTTGCTGGTTGCCGCCGGACAAGGTGTCGATGCACTGCTCAAGCGACGGGGTTTTCACCCGCAGCTTGGTGCACATGTCTTCACACAGGGCCCGCAGGGCCTTTTGCTGGATGAAGCCGTTGCCGGAGTAAAGCGGCAGCACGGCCATTTCCATGTTTTCCAGCACCGAGAGGCAAGGAAACAAGCCGCTGAGCTTGCGGTCTTCGGTCAGCAGCGCGAAGCCCTTCTCGATGGCCATGTGCGGGTCGGTGATGCGCACGGTCTTGCCGTCCAGCTGGATCTCGCCGCCGGAGCTTGGGGTGATGCCAAAAATGGTCTCAGCCACGTTGGTACGGCCAGAGCCCATCAACCCGGCAATGCCGAGAATCTCGCCGGCGTGCAGGTCAAACGACACGCCCTGGAACACCCCATCCAGGCGCAGGTCGCGTACCGACAGCAGCAGATCGCCGATAGGCTTGTCGCGCACCGGGAACAGCTGGCTCAGCTCGCGCCCCACCATCATCGAGATCAGGCTGTCGCTGTCCATGCTGTCGGCCCGTTGCAGGCCGATGTACGCACCATCGCGGAACACCGCCACTTCATCGGCGATGGCGAACACTTCGTTCATTTTATGGGTGATGTAGATGATGCCTTTGCCCTGGGACTTGAGGTCGGCAATGATCGAAAACAGGTGGGCCACTTCCTTGTCGGTAATCGCCGAGGTGGGCTCATCCATGATCAGGATGTCGGAGTCATAGGACACGGCCTTGGCAATCTCGACCATCTGCCGCTCGGCGATGCTCAGGTTGCCGACGTGTTCTTCCGGGTCGAGGTTGATCCGCAGCCGCTCCAGCAATTGCGCGGTGCAGCGGTGCATTTCCCGGTGGTTGACCATGTGCAGGCCGTTGAGCTGTTCGCGGCCGATCCAGATGTTCTCGGCGATGCTCATGTGGGGCATCAGGTTGAGTTCCTGGTGGATCATCGCGATGCCGGCTTTCTGCGCCGCCAGCGGTGTCTCAAACACAATCGGCTTGCCCCGCAGGCGGATTTCACCGGCGTCGGGCTGATAGATGCCGGCGATGATCTTCATCAGCGTCGACTTGCCCGCGCCGTTCTCTCCCATCAGCGCCAGCACCGAACCGGGGCGCACCCGCAGTTGCACATCGGCCAGGGCCACGACGCCGGGAAAGCCTTTGCTGATGTTGGAGATCTCCAGCAGATAGGGTTCTTCCAGTACCAGGGGCTGGATACCGGGAGGCTGGGAAGCAGTCGCTTGAGCAAACATATCGGGTACTCCGTCAGCAGGGCCGCCGTGGCTGCCCTGCCGGTTTATTGTTGTTATTAAGGGCTACTTGAAGTCTTTGACGTTGTCCGGGGTGATCAGCTTGAACGGGATCACCACGTTCTGCTCCACCGGCTCGTGCCTGGCCATCTTGCGTGCTGCTTCCACCGAGCCCACGGCCTGGCCGTTGGCGTCCTGGAAGGCCGACGCGGCCATGTCACCCTTGGTAATCGCGTTGAGGCCGTCCGGCGTGCCATCCACGCCCGCGATCAACACGGTGCCCGGCTTGGTCCCCGCCGATTTCAACGCCATGGACGCACCGATAGCCATCTCATCGTTGTTGGCCAGTACTGCGTTGAACTCGCGGCCCTGGGTCAGCCAGTCATTGACCAGGGTCATGCCCTTGTCACGCAGCCAGATGCCGGTCTGTTCCTGCTCGATCTTGATGTCCGGGTATTTGGCCAGGACTTCCTTCACGCCCTTGGTGCGGTTGGTGGTGGAGTTGTTCGCCAGGTCACCCAGCAGGATCACGATCTTGCCCTTGCCACCGAGCTTTTCGGCGATGTACTGCATTTGCAGGCGGCCGGCCTCGACGTCATTGGAGGTCACGGCCACGATGCCCTTGGGCAAATCGGTCTGGTCGGGACGACGGTTGACGTACACCAGCGGAATGCCCGCCGCGAGCGCCGCTTTACTGATGTTGGCGGTAGATGCCGTGTCGACCGGGTTGACGATGATGGCGTCGACTTTCTGGCTGATAAAGTTCTCGACCTGGCTCAATTGCTTGACCACGTCGGCGCGGGCATCTTCGAACTGCAGCTGTACGCCGTCACCCTTGGGATAGGACTTGGCTTGCTTGTCCATGTCCTCGCGCAGGTAGGTCAGGAAGGTGTCATCGAATGCCGACATGCTCACACCCACTTTGATATCGGCGGCGGTGGCAAAACCGCTGGCGAGCATCATTGACAGGGCCAGCGCGGTAAAACGGATCGGGGTCTTCATGAACGGTCTGTCTCCAATTTCTTGTTGGTTTTGTGGACGTTGCGTTTTTCAGAGCGAAGCTGTCGGCAGTCGAACGATCGGCGCCCCCGGAATGCAGCACACCAGGGAACCCTTGCTTTCGACGCACAGGACATTCAGGAGGGAGAAGTAAAACGGCCGGGCGCGGGGCAGACCGCGTGGCTTGAGGGCAGGACGTAAAACTCGCAGTACAGCGTTGAAGATTTTCATCTGACGGTACCTGGTTGTTTTGATCTTGTTTTTGTCGAGTCGCCCGAATCGAGTCCGAACGTACTTTATGCAACCTGGAAATGACTTTATTGGAAAATAATTTCCATATCAACTTATTTTAGAATTTTATTCTATTTTTCATCTGTGGCTTTCCACAGCGGGTATTTCCACCACCTGCTGGCGCTCCGAACTGAGGCGCGCCGCGTCCAGTACACGGGTGGTTTGCAGCGCATCCCGGGCCTCCACCGGCAACGGGCCCTGGCCTTCCACTGCGCTTTGCAACTGGCTGTAGAACTGGTTCCAGCGGCCTTTTTCCGAGGGCACGCGCTCGCGCTCCTCACCTTGCTCGAACCAGCCCCAACGCCGGTGTTCTTCGGCGCCCCAGTGCTCGCCTTCGGTTTTCGGGGTCTTGCCGGCCATCAACAACGCTTCCTGGCCGTCCAGGCCTTCCACGGTGTAGCACCCGGCGGTGCCATTGACCCGGAAACGCGGCGCCTGGCTGTTTTGCAAGGCACTCCCCCACAGATGGGAAATCACCCCGTTGGCGTGGGTCATGGACACGAAGAAACCGTGATCCACTGTGGGCTCCTGCGGGGTGTAGTGCAATTGCGCGAACACGCGCTCCACCGGGCCGAACAGCTGCATCGCCTGGTCCACCAGATGGCTGCCCAGGTCCCGCAGGAACCCGCCGCCGCTGGCATTGCCCACGGAGCCCGGGTTGTAGCGTTCCACCCGGGATTCGAAGCGGGTGACGGTGCCCAGTGCGCCGGCGTCGATCAGCTTGCGCAGGGTCAGGAAGTCCGAATCCCAGCGCCGGTTCTGGTAGACGCTGAGCAGCACGCCCTGGCGCTCGGCGGCGGTAATCAAGGCCTGGGCCTGTTCGGCGTTGCTGGCGAAGGGTTTGTCGCTGACCACCGCCACACCGTGTTCGATGGCTTCCAACACCAGCGCGGGACGGCCCTTGAGGGTGGTGGAGATCACCAGGGCGTCGACACCGGCCTCGACGATCTGGCCGATGGTATCGAAGGCTTTTACACCAGGATGTTCTTTCGCCAACTGTTGGCGACGCTCGGGTGAGCGGGTGACGACGCCGACAAAGGTCGCCCCCGGCAGGCTGGCAATCAGCGGTGCGTGAAAAAAGCGGCCACCGTGGCCGTATCCAACCAGTCCGATTCGCATACAAATACTCCTTGGTTAATTGTGGCGAGGGAGCTTGCTCCCGCTCGGCTGCGTAGCAGTCGCAAGCTTTTGGGGGCGCTTCGCACCCCGGCGGGAGCAAGCTCCCTCGCCACAGAGCAAGCCACAGCGATCTAACAGCAAAGTTCGCGGGTGACCCGCTCCAGCATCATCCGGTTGGACTCATCCGGCCGGTCTTCCCAGGCAAACACCGACACCGTGGCGATGCCGTCGAACTTGATTTCCCGCAGGGTGCCGAAAAACGCCTCCCAGTTGACCTCGCCCTGGCCGATGTCCAGGTGCTGGTGCACGGTGGCCGTCACGCCCGGCGGGTTGACGATGTAGCGCAGGTTTGAGGACGCCCGGTGGTTGTAGGTGTCGGCGATGATCAAGTGGCTGAGCTTGGCGCCTGCGTACTTGAGCATCGAGGCGATATCGCCCTTGCCGTCGTCATAGAAGAAGGTGTGCGGCGCGGCGTAGAGGTAGTTGATCCAGTCGCGGTCGAGGCCGCGAATGATGTCCACCGACTCGTTGTTGCGCTCGCAGAAGTCATACGGGTGAGCCTGGATATCCAGCTTCACGCCTTCGCGCTCGAACTCCGGCATCAGCTCATCCATGGAGCGCATGAACTGGTTTTCGCACACCAGCGGGTTGTCGGACTGGCCAGTGAATTCGGTGTTGACCAGCTCGCAGTCCATTTCCACGGCGATCTGGATCGCGCGCTTCCAGTTGCGTACGGCGGCAACCCGCAGGCCTTCGTCAGCGGCGGCCCAGTGGTACATGGGCAGCAGGGACGAGAGTTGCACGCCGGCGTCGCTCAGGGCTTTGCGAAATTCCTTGATGCGCGCCCGGTCGACCCGGGCGGCCTTGTAGAACGGCAGGAAGTCTTCCCGGGGCGAGAGTTCGATGTGCTGGTAGCCGAGTTCGGCGGCCTTGTCGACCATTTGGCCGAGGGGCAGGTGGCGGTACATGTAGGGGTCTAATGCGATGCGCATGTTAGAAACGCTCCCAAATCTGATGTTGGAACCCGATCAAATGTGGGAGCTGGCTTGCCTGCGATAGCGGTGTATCAGGCGACAGTATTGTTGAATGTGCCGCCGTCATCGCAGGCAAGCCAGCTCCTACAGTGGAATAGGTGGTCAGCCGTAGAAATGCGGACGGGGTGGCAGGCCCACTTTCACAATCTGCCCACTGTTCTGCGCCTCGATGCACGCATCCGCCGCCACCGCCGCCGCAAAACCATCCCACGCCGACGGCCCGCCCACTTGCCCGGCCCGCACGCCGTCGATAAATGCTTGCAACTCGACGTCATAGGCCGCGATAAACCGGTCTTTCCAATCCATCAGGATCGCATTGGACAGCTTGGCCTCACTGCGCATCTGCACCTGGGACGGCTCCGGCAATTTCGCAATACCGGTCTCCCCCACCACTTCACATTGAATGTCGTAGCCGTATTGGCAGTTCACAAACACTTCCACATCGATGCGCGTGCCCTTGGCGGTTTCCAGCAGCACGATCTGCGGGTCACGCAAGTGCGCCAACGCCTTGCTCGATTTACGCGGGAACACCACTTGCACCGACACATAGTCATCCGCCAGCAACCAACGCAACACATCCAGCTCGTGGATCAAGGTGTCGGTGATCGCCATGTCGGTCTTGTAGTTCTCACCCACCCTCGGGTTGCGGTGGGCACAGTGCAGCATCAACGGCTCGCCGATCTGGCCGCTGTCGATCACGGCCTTGAGGGCGCGATAGCCGTGGTCATACGGGCGCATGAAACCCACTTGCACCAGGCGCTTGCCGTGGGCCACTTCGGCCTCGACGATCTTGCGGCAGCCCTCGGCGGTCACGGCCAGCGGCTTCTCGCAGAACACCGGTTTGCCGGCGGCAATCGCCGCCAGCACGAACTCTTCGTGGCTCGGGCCCCAGGAGGTCACCAGGACCGCCTCGACTTGCGGCGAGTTGATCAGCGCGTGGCCGTCCGGGTAGACCTCGGCGGTGAGTTTCAGGTCCGCGACGACCTTGGCAGCTTGTTCAAGGTTGATGTCCGTCACCGCCACCACCTGGCTGTTGAGCAAGGTCTGGCTGCAGCGACGAATGTGATCCTGGCCGATGGCGCCAGTACCGATAACACCCAACTTCAAAGACATGGAAACACTCCTCTTGTTATTAGTACTGCCGGGCCTTGGCCAGGCGTTCATTGAGTTGTTTGGCCACCGCATCGGTGCGCGCGCTGGTGGACACCTGCGCCACACCGACTCGCCACCACGACAGGTATTTGTGGATCATGGTCTTGGGCAAAACCTTGATATCAATCAGCGTCGACACCGTTTGCGTGCGCGCATCGGCCAGCGCCGCCTGCAGCTGCTCCACGGTGTTGACCTTGTAGGTCTTGCAGCCATAGGCCGCCGCGCTCATGGCGAAGTCCACCGGCACGAACCCGCCGTCGAGCTTGCCGGTCTCGGGATTGCGGAAGCGGAACTCGGTGCCGAAGCTGTCCATGCCGTGTTCCATCTGCAAATTGTTGATGCAGCCGAAGGTCATGTTGTCCAGCAGCACCACGTTGATCTTGCGCCGCTCCTGGATCGAGGTAGCCAGCTCCGAGTGCAGCATCATGTAGGAGCCATCGCCCACCAGTGCGTACACCTCGCGCTCGGGCTCGGCCAGCTTGACGCCCAGGGCCGCGTTGACCTCGTAGCCCATGCACGAATAGCCGTACTCGACGTGGTAGGTGTTGACGCCCTTGCTGCGCCAGCTGCGCTGCAAATCGCCCGGCAGGCTGCCAGCGGCGGCGACGATGATCGCATCATCAGCCAGGGTTTCGTTGAGCACCCCGAGCACGCGGCTTTGGGTCAGGCAGGAACCGGTCAGCTCGATGAACTCACGCAGCACCGCAGGGTCCATGTGGTCGTTGATTTCCGGGACGAAGTTTTCGCTCTGGTAATCGGCCTGGTAGATGCGGTCCACTTCAGCGTCCAGTTGCGCCTTGGCGTCCCGTGGCTGATCACCCCAGCTGGAGCGATAGTCACCCAGCGCTTCGGCCAGTGCCTCAAGGCCCACCTTGGCATCCGCCAGCAATTGCACGGCGTCCAGTTTCAGCACATCGCACGGGCTGATATTGAGGTTGAGAAACCGCACCTCGGGATGCTTGAAAAGGGATTTGGACGAGGTGGTGAAGTCGGTATAACGCGTGCCGATGCCGATGATCAGGTCGGCTTCAGGTGCCAGCAGGTTCGCCGCCAGGCAGCCGGTTTCACCAAGGCCACCGAGGTTCAGCGGGTGGCTGGACACCACCGCACTCTTGCCCGCCTGGGTTTCCGCGAATGGAATGTCGAAGCGCTCGGCGAAGGCTTGCAGCGCGGCATTCGCGCCGGAGTATTTGACCCCGCCGCCACACACGATCAGCGGTTTGCGCTTGCCTTTGAACGCCTCTACGGCATCGCCCAACATCGCTTCGGTCGCCGGGCGGCGATCGATACGGTGCACGCGTTTCTGCAGGAAGTAATCCGGGTAATCCCACGCCTCGCCCTGCACATCCTGCGGTAAAGCCAGGGTCACCGCGCCGGTTTCGGCGGGGTCGGTGAGCACGCGCATGGCGTGGATCGCCGCGGTCATCAACTGTTCCGGACGGTTGATGCGGTCCCAGTATTTGCTCACGGCACGAAAGGCGTCGTTGGTGCTGATGCTCAGGTCATGGAACTGCTCGATCTGTTGCAGCACTGGGTCCGGCTGACGGCTGGCGTAGACATCACCGGGCAACAGCAGCAACGGAATGCGGTTGGCGGTGGCAGTCGCCGCAGCGGTCAGCATATTCGCAGCGCCCGGCCCTACCGAAGAGCTGCAGGCGTAGATCTTGCGGCGCAGGTGCTGCTTGGCAAAGCCAATCGCAGCGTGGGCCATGCCTTGCTCGTTGCGGCCCTGATGCACCACCAGGTCGCCGCTGTCCTGCTCCAGGGCCTGGCCCAGGCCCAACACATTGCCGTGGCCGAAAATCGTGAAGATGCCGGCGACAAATTTGCTCTGCACGCCATCGACTTCGATGTACTGGTTATCCAGAAACTTCACCAGGGCCTGGGCCATGGTCAATCGGGTTGTGGTCATGGGGTGCCCCTTATCGTTTTTGCAGGTGGGCGATGCTCGCCCCCAGTGCCTGCTTGATGTCCGCCAGGCCATGCACGCTTTCGGCAAACGGCTCGAACGACAGGTAGCCGCTGTAGCCGGTGCTGAGCAGGGTGTCGATCTGCGCGGCGTTGCCGAGGATGTCGGCCTCGCCCACCAGCACCCGGTGGCCGTCGCGGATCGAGTTCAGCGGCGCCTCGGCATCTTCCACACCGGAGATATGCACCAGCCCGGTCAGCTCGGGGAAGAACTCATGTTCGCTGGCCAGGTGATGGTGGAAGGTGTCGTGCACCACGCGGAATACATCCAGCCCGCCGATGGCCTTGATCGCATCCACCGCCACGCGTTTGCGGCGCAGGGAGCATTCTTCAAAACCCAGGGGTTCGACGAAGCCGAGAATCCCGTATTCCCGCAGGATCGGCGCCAGTTCGCTCAAGGCGGTGCGCAAACCGGCGGCGCGCTGGGCTTCGTTGCGTGAGTCGGCACGGTCGTTCAACGGGCACATCACCAACGCCTGTGCGCCGGATTCGCGGGCATAGGCGGCCAGCTTGATCGCCTGGGCGCGGCGCTCGTCGTTCCATACATCAAACGGGTACAGCGCGTTGATCGACAGCACGGTGATGCCGTGCACCGCGCACAATTCGCGTACGCGGCTGGCAGGAGTACCGTCTTCAATCTCGATGCCCTTGAGGTCGTTGCGGATCTCGATGGCGTCGCATTTGAGGGTCACCGCCAGCTGGATAAAGTCCGGCAGGGAAAGGCTGGGGGCGACCATGCGGTTCAGGGCAAAACGTAGAGGCGACTTCATTATTGTTGTGCTCCACACTTAACAGTTACTTGGCGGTTGGCATGCTGAATTCAGGGCCCTTGGCAATGCTGTCGGGCCAGCGTTGCATGACGCTTTTGTAGCGGCTGTAGAAACGAATGCCCTCTTCGCCGTAGGCATGGTGGTCGCCGAACAGCGAGCGCTTCCAGCCACCAAACGAATGCCAGGCCATGGGCACCGGAATCGGCACGTTGATGCCGACCATACCCACCTTGATGGTGCGGGCAAACGCGCGGGCAATGCCGCCGTCGCTGGTAAAGCACGACACGCCGTTGCCGAACTCATGGGCGTTGATCAAGGCCACCGCGCTGGCAAAATCCGCCACCCGCACGATGCCCAGCACGGGCCCGAAGATCTCTTGCTGGTAGATGCTCATTTCGGTGGTGACGTTATCGAACAAGGTCGCGCCGACGAAGAAGCCACCCTCCGCGCCCGGCACCTTGAAGCCACGGCCATCGACGATCAGCTTCGCGCCTTGCGCCACACCCTGGTCGATAAAACCTTCGACCTTGGCTTTGTGCTCGGCGGTGACCAGCGGGCCCATCTCGCTGTCTTTTTGCATACCGTTGCCGACCTTCAACTGGTCGATACGCGGCAGCAGTTTTTCGATCAGCTTGTCACCGACATCGCCCACCACCACGGCAATCGAAATCGCCATGCAACGCTCACCGGCCGAGCCGTAGGCCGCGCCGATCAAGGCGTCGGCGGCCTGGTCCAGGTCGGCATCGGGCATCACGATCATATGGTTCTTCGCACCGCCCAACGCCTGCACACGCTTGCCGCGCTGGGTCGCCTGCTGGTGGATGTACTCGGCAATCGGGGTGGAGCCGACAAACGAAATCGCCTCGATGTCCGGGTGCTGCAACAGGCCGTCCACGGCGCTTTTGTCGCCCTGCACCACGTTGAACACGCCGTCGGGCAGCCCGGCTTCGGTCAGCAGGCGGGCCATCAGCAAGCTGGCGGACGGGTCGCGCTCCGACGGTTTGAGGATGAAGCAGTTACCGGTGGCCAGGGCCAGCGGGATCATCCACAGCGGCACCATCACCGGGAAGTTGAACGGGGTGATGCCGGCGCACACGCCCAGGGGCTGGCGCAGGTTCCAGTTGTCGATGCCGCCGCCGATGTTGTCGCTGAAATCGGTTTTCAGCAGGTTCGGCGCGCCACAGGCGTACTCGACGATCTCGATGCCGCGAGTGACTTCGCCCTTGGCGTCGGAGAACACCTTGCCGTGTTCGCGGCTGATGATTTCGGCCAGTTCATCGTGGTGCCGGTCGAGCAGTTCCTTGAACTTGAACAGCACCCGCGAACGCCGCAGGGACGACTGCTCGGACCACGCCGGGAAGGCTTTCAGCGCCGAGGCCACGGCTTCATCGACGGTCTTCTGGCTGGCCAGCCCGACGCGGGCCTGGACTTCGCCGGTGGCCGGGTTGAATACATTGCTGAAACGTTCGCTGCCGCTGTCCTGCACCTGGCCGTTGATGTAGTGGCCGATTACTGGGGCGTTGCTCATTATTGTTCTCCGTCGAAAGTGCTTTAAAGATCCAGCAGCCAGCTGTGCTGCGGGTCGTTATGGAAATGCCAGGCGCGCTTGGGGCCGGCCATCACGTTCAGGTAGTAGGACTCGTAGCCATACGGCACGCTGACCGGGTGATACCCCTTGGGCACCACCACCAGGTCGCTGTTTTCCACTGCCATGGCCTGGTCGATGCTGCGGTCGTCGGTGTAGACGCGCTGGAACACGAAGCCCTGGGGCGGGTTGATCTGGTGGTAGTAGGTTTCTTCGAGAAAGCTCTGGTGCGGCAGATCGTCGGTGTCGTGCTTGTGGGGCGGGTAGCTCGACGAGTGACCGGACGGCGTGCGCACCTCCACCACCAGCAGCGAATGGGCGGGCTCGCTGTCGGGCAGGATGTCGCACACGTAGCGGGTGTTGGCGCCCTTGCCGCGTACGCTGCGTTTGCATTGTTCGGGGCGGATCAGGCGTGGGGCCAGGCCGGCTTCGGTGGAGCCGGGAGCGGCGCAGACGGCGATTTGCACGTCGCTCAGGGCGGTGACCTGGGCGTCGGTGCCCGGCGGCAGGTAGGCGGCGAACGGGGATTTGTCTTCGAACACCGAGTGGCGATCACCGAGGTTTTCCCAGTTGAAGCCTTCGCCCTGAATAGTTACCCGGCCGCTGAGCAGCACCAGGCACAGTTCTTTATCACCGGCGGTGACGGGCAGGGTTTCACCCAGGCTCAGGCGGTAGGCGGCGAAGCCCACGTATTTTAGGCGCCCTTCTTCCAGGGCGACCATGGTCTGCCCGCGTTTGCTGCTTTTGACCAACAGGCTCATTGTCCGGTCCTCTCACTCAGAAGTGCGCGCAGCGTGTCGTAGCCTTTTTTCGCGTAGATATAGCTCGGCGCCACGGCGGGATCCTGCTCGGCCTCCACCACCAGCCAGCCGTGGTAGTGGGCGGCCAGCAGCACGTCCAGCAGTGCGGCGAAGTCGATATCACCGTCGCCGGGCACGGTGAAGGTGCCGTTGACGATGCAGTCCGGGAAGCTCCACATCTGGTTGCGCGCCAGTTGCACCACCGGTTTGCGTACGTCCTTGAAGTGCACGTGGCAGATGCGGTCGATGTGTTTGCGCAGGACATCGAGGGGCTCGCCGCCACCCATGTAGCAATGGCCCGAGTCAAACAGCAGGCCGACTTCCGGGCCGGTGCGGCGCATCAGTTGGTCGATGTCTTCCGGGGATTCGACGTAGGCGCCCATGTGGTGGTGGTACGCCAGGCGCACGCCCTGGGACAGGGTGAAACGCGCCAGTTCGGTGAGCTTGTCGGCGTACTCCTGCCAGGCCTGTTCGCTGTGGAAACGCGGGCGTTCCATCAGGCGTACCGGCGAACCCTGGATCGAGTCGGCGACTTCGCCGTACACCAACACTGTGGCGCCGTTTTCCCGCAGCAGTTCGACGTGGCTGGCGATGGCCTCGATTTCTTCCGCCACCGAGCGCCGGGCCAGGCGGCTGGAGTACCAGCCGGAGACCAGCGCCAGGTCATACGGGCGCAACACATCGCCCACGCCCTTGGCGTCCTTGGGGAATTTGCCGTTGAGTTCGAAACCTTCGTAGCCGATGTCCTTGCCTTCGCTGAGGGCGGTGCTCAACGGCGTTTCGCCGCCCAGGGCCGGCAGGTCGTCGTTGCTCCAGGAGATCGGGTTGATGCCAATTCGGATAGCGGGCATGGCTGCACCTTTTATTGTTTTTCAGAGTTGCCTGAGATCTGCTTTATGTGGAAGCCAGCTTGTGTGGGAGCTGGCTTGCCTGCGATGCAGACACCTCGGTGCTTCAGATAGACCGAGTGGATCCTATCGCGGGCAAGCCCAGCTCCCACATAAACCAGCTCCCACCTTTGATTGCATTCCAATTCAATGAGCGGCGCTTAACTTCGGGCGCTGCGCCAGGCACTGATCAATTGTTCAAAGATGCCCTGGGCCTGTTGAATCAACCCCTCATCGTCGATCTCCCCTGCCAGCCACGCTCGGCTGGGCTCCTGGAAGATCGTGCGGCCCACGGCGAAACCACGGCAGGTCTGGCTCTGGCTGGCTTGCCGAAAGCCATCGGCCAGGCATTCGGCAGAAGCATTCAGGCCCAGCAGCACCACGCCTCGGCAGTAGGGATCGCGTTCCTGGATCAATTCATCGAGCTTCTTCCAGTCTTCGGCCGACTGCGCTTCGATCTTCCACCACGCCGGGTAGATGCCCAGGTTGTACAGGCGCTTGAGGCTGCGATAGAGCACGTCGGGATAAGTAGACGGATGATCCTTGGGCGGCACGATTTCCAGCAACAGTTCGTGGCCGCTGACCAGGGAGGCCTGGTACAGGCTCTTGAGTTGCGCTTCCTGTTCCAGGCGCAGCAGCGGTTCGTCGTCGGGGTGGTATTGCACCAGGCACTTGATGATCTGCTCACGGGGCCAGGCAATCAGGTTGCTGCCCACCGAGCGGCCGTGTTCAAAGGCCAGTGGCCGGGAGTTCTGGACTTCCACCGGGCGGGCGATCCACCAGCCGCGACCGGTGGCGGCGTTCAGCGCGTCCTGGCCGAAGCGTTGGTCGGCCAGGATTCCGACGTCGGCCTCGACGCCCTGCTCCGCCAGTTTGCTTTCTACCCGTTCCACGGCCTGGATGAACAGTTGCTTGAGGGCGCTGATGCGCGCCGGGTCCTGGCCGCCCTTTTGCGCCAGCTCCACCAGTTGCCAGCGGTGGTCGAAGGCGAATACAAACAGCTGCTTCCAGGTTTTGCGCGGCACGCTGACCTGGTGCAGGCGTTGCAGCACCGCGTCTTGGTCCGGGCGGGTAATCGGCACCGGACTGTTGAACAGGTAATCGAGTTCGGCACGGGTCGGCATCGCCGGTGCGCAAGCATGGCGGGACACCACCAGGCCGCCGCAGGCATTGGCCAACTGGCAGCAGCGCTCGTCGCTGGCATCGATCAGCCAGCCACTGAGGAAGCCGGACATGAAGGCATCACCGGCGCCCAACACGTTGAGCACTTCCACCCGCACACCGGGGTAGATCGCGCCGTCTTCGAGGCGCGCCGGGATGTCGCCGTGGATCACCGTGCAACCCTGCGGGCCAAGCTTGACCACCAGGGTGGCCGGCGTGAGGCCGCGCACCGTGCGCAGCGCGGTCAGCAGATCTTCGCTGCCGCCGGCAATCAGGAATTCTTCTTCGGTGCCGACGATCAGGTCAAAACGCGGGAGGATTTTTTGCACGTGCTGGCTGACATTCTGGTCGGCCACAAACCGGGTTTCACCGTCGGCCTTGCCGGCCAGGCCCCAGAGCACCGGGCGGTAGTCGATGTCGAGCACGCGCTTTACGTTGTGCTTCTCGGCGTAGTCCAGGGACTGGATGCTGGCCTTGTACACGCCGTCGGTGGAGAAGTGAGTGCCGGTAATCAGCAGCGCCTTGCTGGAAGCAATGAACGCTTCGCTGATGTCTTCGGCGCGCAGGGCCATGTCGGCGCAGTTCTCGCGGTAGAACACCAGCGGGAAGGTTTCGCGGTCCTTGAGGCCCAGCAGCACCATGGCGGTAAGGCGTTCCGGGTCGACCTTGATACCGCTGACATCGCAGCCTTCGCGGGCCAGGGATTCCAGCAGGAAACGCCCCATATGGTCGTCCCCCACCCGGCTCAACATGGCCGACCGCAAGCCCAGTCGTGCAGTACCGAAGGCGATGTTGGCGGAGGAACCGCCGAGGTACTTGGCGAAGCTTGAGACATCCTCCAGCCGTGCACCCACTTGTTGTGCGTAAAGGTCGACGCCCAGGCGTCCCAGGCAAATCAGATCCAATTGACGCCCACTGGCAAAACGAGTCTGGCCCATGCTGGCTCCTGTTATTTTTATCAGCCTGCGTGTGCCGTCGTGGTGGCGGCACACGCTCTTGGTGCAAGCAGACTAGAACGTCTGGCGACGCCAATCAATATTTATTCTATAAATATTTTTTGTGGAATATATTTTCCAATACGCCACCATCGACGTGTTCCAGCCACGGTGCAACGTTTCAGCTGTACCGTGGGGCGGGATGCCGAGGTATTTTTTTGCGCCTACCCTGTAGACTTGCGCACATCGACTTATTGTCAGGGGCGCTCCAACGCGCCCTATAAGAACAAGCCAGAAGGATTCCCTATGTCCCAGAGCGCCCCGGAAGACGCACTCGCCAGCCCGCCGATCAACGCCGAGCGGCTGTTGCAGCTGATCACCGATGAGTACGAGAGCCTGCCGCGCCAGCTCAAGCGCATCGCCAGCTACATGAGCCAGCAGAGCGACCGGATCATGGTCGACCGCATCAGCGACATCGCCCGTGAATGCGAAGTGCACCCGTCGGCCATCGTGCGGTTTTCCCAGCGTTTCGGTTTCAGTGGCTTCAGTGAGATGCAGGCGTTGTTCCGCGAGGCCTACACCCACAAGACCACGCCGGTGCAGAACTACCAGCAGCGCATCCGCAGCATGATCGCCAACAAGTCGCAGAAAGCCAGCGGCGGCGACCTGGCGCGTGAATGCGTGAATGCCACCCTGTCCGGCATCGAGCGCCTGGGGCTGGAGCTGGATGACGCCGCCTTCGACAAGGCCGTAGACCTGGTAGTGAATGCCGACAATATCTACGTGGTGGGCGTGCGCCGCTCGTTCGCCGTGGCGGATTACCTGGTGTACAACCTGCAGCACACCAACAAACGCATTCACCTGGTCTCGGGGTTGGGCGGCAGCTATCGCGAGCAGATGCGCAGTGTGCGGGCCAACGACCTGGTGATTGCCATCAGCTTTACGCCCTATGGCAAGGAAACCCAGCACTGCCTGCGGATTGCCCAGCATCATCAGGCCAAGACGCTGATCATCACCGACAGCAACCTGTCGCCCCTGGCCAAGCGGGCAAGCACGGTGTTGCTGGTGAATGAAGGGTCGTCGTTTGCGTTCAGGTCACTGAGTGCGACGCTGTGCCTGTGCCAGGCGTTGTTTATTGCCGTGGCGTATCGGCTGGAATTGAAGGTCGATGAGATTCATGAGCAGGTGGGATTCGACGACTGAATAAGCGCAAAACGCTGAACCCTGTGGCGAGGGAGCTTGCTCCCGCTGGGCTGCGCAGCAGACCCAAAAAAAGCGGGAGCGCTGCGCACTCCTGCGGGAGCAAGCTCCCTCGCCACAGGGGTGCTATGCATTTCGGGATTAGCGCAGGGCCCTTCGCAGCACCTTGCCCACCGTCGTCTTGGGCAATTCCTCGGTACGAAACTCCACAAACCGCGGCACCTTGTACCCCGTCAAATATTCCCGGCAGTGGGCCAGAATCTGCTCCTGGGTCAAACCCGGATCCTTGCGCACCACGATGATTTTCACCCGCTCGCCGGTCACGCCATCCTCAACCCCAATCGCCGCCACTTCCCCAACGCCTGGATGCAGCGCCACCACGTCTTCGATCTCGTTGGGGTACACGTTGAAGCCGGACACCAGGATCATGTCCTTCTTGCGGTCCACCAGGCGAATGAAGCCCTGCTCATTCATCACCCCGATATCCCCGGTCGACAGCCAGCCTTCGGCATCCAGCACCTCGGCCGTTTCCGCCGGGCGCCTCCAGTAGCCCTGCATCACCTGCGGCCCGCGCACTTGCAGCTCGCCCTGCTCCCCCAGCTCCGCCAGCTCACCGTCCTCACGGATAAACCGCACCCAGGTCGACGGCAGCGGCACGCCGATGCTGCCGGTGAATTCCATCTCGCGCATCCTTGAGATGTCGATGGGGCTGATGCTCACCACCGGCGAACACTCGGTGAGGCCGTAGCCTTCGATGATCGGCAAGCCGGTGACTTCCTTCCAGCGCTTGGCCACGGCGGTGTGGGTGGCCATGCCGCCGGCGATCACCATGCGCAGGTCGGAGAAATCCCGGGCGCAGAACTCTTTGTTTTCCAGCAAACCGTTGAACAGCGTATTCACCCCGGCAATCCCGTTGAATCGCTCCTTGCGCAGGATCATCTGCACCCGTTTCACGTCCCGTGGGTTGGCGATCAGGATGTTGCGCCCGCCCAAGCACATGAACATCAGGCAGTTCACCGTGAGGGAAAAGATGTGGTACAGCGGCAGTAAGGTAACATTGGTTTCCTGCTGGTTCTGGTCCAACTGGTCACCCACCCACGCCTTGGCCTGCAACAGGTTGGCGATGATATTGCGATGGCTGAGCATCACGCCCTTGGCATCGCCGGTGGTGCCGCCGGTGTATTGCAGGAAGGCCAGGTCTTCGCGGTTCATCGGCACCGCCAGATGGGCCTGCCCGCGTCCCTGTTTCAACACCTGGTTGAAGCGCACCGCGCCTGGCAAGTTGAAGCGTGGCACCTGCTTCTGCACGCTGCGCAGGATGAAGTTCATCGCCGCACCCTTGAAGGTGCCCAGTAGGTCGCCGATGGCGGCAATCACCACGCGCTTGACGGTGCTGGCAGCGACCACCTTCTCAAGGGTATGGGCGAAGTTTTCGAAGATCACGATGGTCTCTGCTTCGCTGTCCTTGAGCAGGTGCTGCAACTCCCGGGCGGTGTAGAGCGGGTTGACGTTGACCACCACCGCGCCCGCCAGGATCGTGCCCAGCAGGCAGATCGGGTATTGCAAGCAGTTGGGCATCATCAGCGCCACCCGGTCGCCCTTCTTCACGCCCTGGGCTTGCAGCCACGCGGCGAAGGCGATGCCCTGCACCTCCCAGTCGGCGTAGGTCATTTCGGTGCCGATGCTGACGTAGGCCACGCGGTCGCGAAACTTGCGCAGGTGCTCCAGGAACACCTCGCGCAGCGACGGGTAGGCCTCGATGCCGGCGTCGATGTCTGCCGGCACGCCGGGCAGGTAAGCGTTCAACCAGAGGCGTTCGGTCTGTTCCAGGCTTACAGCGTTCATGGCAGTCTCCTTGTTGTTTTTATGGTGGGAACTACTTTTCGACGATGGCGGTAATGCCCAGCCCGCCCGCCGCGCAGATCGAAATCAAGCCACGCCCGCCGCCGCGCTGATGGATCGCCTTGGCCAATGCCGCCAGTTGCCGGCCACCGGTGGCGGCGAACGGATGACCGCAGCCGAGGGAGCCGCCGTTGACGTTCATTTTGGCGCGGTCGATGCTGCCCAGCGGCGCGTCGAGGCCCAGGCGGTCGCGGCAGTACTGCGGGTCTTCCCAGGCCTTGAGGGTGCACAGCACCTGGGCCGCGAAGGCCTCGTGGATCTCGAACAGATCGAAGTCGGCAAACGTCAGGCCTTCGCGCTTGAGCATGCGCGGCACCGCATAGGCCGGGGCCATCAGCAGGCCTTCGGTGCCGTCGACGAAGTTCACCGCCGCGGTTTCGCCGGTTCGCAGGTACGCCAACACCGGCAAGCCGCGTTCGGCGGCCCAGTCCTCGCTGGCCAGCAGTACCACCGAGGCGCCGTCAGTCAGGGGCGTGGAGTTACCAGCAGTGAGCGTGCCATTCTGGCGGTCGTAGGCCGGGGACAGGCCGGCGAGTTTCTCCAGGCTGGCGTCGGCCCGCAGGTTGTTGTCCCGGGCCAGGCCGCGATACGGGCTGATCAAATCGTCGAAGAACCCCTGCTTGTACGCGGCGTCCAGCCGCTGGTGGCTGGTGAGGGTCAACTCGTCCTGGGCCAGGCGCTTGATCTGCCAGCGCTTGGCCATTTCTTCGCAGTGTTCGCCCATGGACAGGCCGGTGCGCGGCTCGCCATTGCGCGGCAGCAGCGGCTTGAAAAACATCGACGGGCGCACGTCCATCAAGGCCTTCAGCTTGGCGCCGGAGCCCTTGGCGCGGTTGGCTGAAAGCAAGGTGCGGCGCAGGGATTCGTTGATGCCGATGGGTGCGTCGGAGGTGGTGTCGGAGCCGCCGGCAATGCCCACTTCAATCTGCCCGAGGGCGATTTTATTCGCCACCAGCAACGCCGCTTCCAGGCCGGTGCCGCAGGCTTGTTGCAGGTCGTAGGCCGGGGTTTCGGGCGACAGCGTGGTGGACAGCACGCTTTCCCGGGCCAGGTTGAAATCCCGGGAATGCTTGATCACCGCACCGGCGGCGAACTCCCCCAGGCGCAGGCCGTGAAGGTTGTAGCGGTCCACCAGGCCTTGCAGGGCGGCGACCAGCAAATCCTGATTGCTGTCATGGGCGTACACGGTGTTGGAGCGGGCGAACGGAATACGGTTGCCGCCGATTATCGCCACACGACGGGTGGGGGCCGGGTTGAAACTGTAGTCACTCATCAATGGCTCTCTTTCCAGATAAACAGCCCACGCATATGGGGTTTGTCACCGGCGAAATTGCGCACTTCAAACTCACGGCGCGGGCCGGTCGGCGGGGCATTCCACAGGGCGACCTGGCCGGGCAGGAAGATCGGCAATTTGAAGTCGCAATGGGCCTCGGCCTGGTCCAGTCCACCGGGCGGTTGCTGGGCGGCAAGGGCGCGGCCCAGGGTCCACATGCCGTGGGCGATGGCGCGACGAAAACCGAACAGTCTGGCGCCGATTATCGAGGTGTGAATCGGGTTGAAATCCCCCGAGACTTTGGCAAACCGTCGCCCCAGATCCGCCGGTAGCACCCAGCGCTGGGTGCGCAGCAAACCCTCTTCCTGCAACGGCAGCACGTCGTCCCAGGGCTCACCGACCGGGGCGTCTACGTCACGGCGCAAATACAGGCTGTCGCTCTCCCACACCAGGGTGCCGGCGCTGTAGGCCCGGGTGGCGATGCTCAGGGCCTGGCCCTTGGGATGGGCGACCCAGCGCTCGCAATACACCTCCAGGCGCAGGGCCTGGCCCTCCTCCAGGCGTCGATGCTGACGGATGCGATTGGCCAGATGCACCATGCCGCTGGCCGGGTACGGGAAGCTCGGGCGGGTCAGCAGCATCAGGTGCAACGGGAACGCCAGCACATGGGGATAGGACAGCGGCACGCCTTGCTCGCGGCGAAAACCACAGGCCCGACCATAGGCCGCGATGCCCTGGGCAGACAGCTCAACCGCCGAACGCACCAGGCGTTCTTTCGGCAGCGTCGGTGCACCGTCCACCTTGGGTTTGCGCATTGCCAATACGCCGTCCAGCAGCAGGCGCGAGCGCGAGGGCGGCGGGTCAATAATCTGCGTCACATAGTCCATGTTCAGGCTCCCAACAGGCTTTGGCCGCAGACCCGCACCACCTGGCCGTTGACCCCGCCGGAGGCCGGATGCGCCAGCCAGGCGATGGTTTCCGCCACGTCGATGGGCTGGCCGCCCTGGGACATGGAATTCATCCGTCGCCCCGCTTCGCGGATCATCAGCGGGATTTTCGCGGTCATCTGGGTTTCGATAAAACCGGGCGCCACGGCATTCACCGTCACTTGCTGCGCCGCTGCTTGCGGTGCCAGGCCTTGCACCAGGCCGATCACCCCGGCCTTGGAGGTGGCGTAGTTGCTTTGCCCGAGGTTGCCGGCAATGCCGGAAATCGACGAGACACACACGATCCGCCCGCCCGGATTCAGGCCCTGGCTTTGCAGCAGCGCGGTGCTCAGGTGCAGCGGTGCTTCCAGGTTGACCGCCAATACGCTGCGCCAAGCCGCTTCAGTCATCTTGGCGATGGTCTTGTCGCGGGTGATCCCGGCGTTGTGCACCACCACGTCGAACGCGCCGTGTTGGCTGACATGGGCCTGCAACTGCTGCGCGGCATCGGTGGCGGTAATGTCCAGCGCCAGCGCGGTGCCACCGACACTGCTGGCGGCCTGTTGCAAGGATTCCTGGGCCTGGGGCACATCCACGCAGACTACTTGCGCACCGTCGCGGGCCAACACTTGGGCGATCGCCAGGCCGATGCCACGGGAAGCGCCGGTGACCAGGGCGCGGCGACCGCTGAAGGGTTGGTCCCAGTTGATCTCGGCTTGGCTGTCCACCGGTTTTTCCAGACGTACCACTTGCCCCGAGACGTAGGCCGAGCGCCGCGACAGGAAGAACCGCAGGCTGCTTTCCAGCGCGCCCTCGGCGCCCGGTGCGACGTAGATCAACTGCACGGTGATCGCCCGGCGCAGCTCCTTGGCCAGTGAGCGTACCAGCCCTTCAAGGGCGCGTTGGGCGATGGCTTGCGGCAAGTCCTTGCACAACTCCGGCGCGGTGCCGAGCACCACCACCCGTGCGTGCTGCCCGAGGCGCTTGGCGTTGGCGTGGAAGAAGGCGTAGAGCTCGTCCAGTTGCTTGAGGTCGGCGATGGCGCTGGCGTCGAACGCGGCGCCCTGGACCTTGACCGTGGAGGGTGCCTTGAGGGTTGCGGCAGTGGCGCTCACGGTGTCGGTGGCGGTGAAGATCCGCTGGATTTCAGCAGTCAGGCGCCCTGCCCCGGCGACGATCACCGGGTTGGCCAGGCCTTGCTGGCCGCTGCGGTGGCGTTGCAGTGCCAGGGGTTGGGGCAGCCCGGCGGTGCGGGCCAGCCAGGCGCCCCAGGGGGAGTTAACGAAAGAAAGGTAGCTGTCACTCATGGGTAAATTCACTCACAACACGGTGTTGCCATGGAAACCCGACCTCTGTAGGAGCTGGCTTGCCGGCGATGGCATCGCCTCGGTGTAACGGATACACCGCGGCGTCTGCATCGCAGGCAAGCCAGCTCCCACATTGACCGTGTTCCTCCAGTTCCAGTCAGTTGACCGGCGCGTTTTCGCCTTGGCTGGCGCGGCGCTTTGCGCTCGGTTTGGCGGCCTGTTCCAACGCCTGCTGGCGCTGCTGCAGGGCTTCCAGCAAACCGAAGTCCTGCGGGAAGTCGTCCACCTGGATCGCGTGATCGCCGTATTCCACATAGCGCGCCAGCAGGCTGTCTTCGTCGTCTGTGATCAGGTCCAGCGCCCGCGCCTTGACCCGCCATGGGGTGAACGCGGCGCCGGAAATCGGCATCGGATCGATCAGGCCTTGCTTGACCGCACCCTTGAGCCGCGCCTCGATCAACTCCACCTGGGGCAGCAGGCGCAAACCCAGTTCGCCATAAGCCAGCTTGTCGATTTCCGGCCGCGGAATGTAGGAGTTGCCCAGCAAGCGGTCACGGGTTTCCCCCGGCACCTGCACCAGCTCCGCCACTTGCGCCAACAGGCGATCCGACGGTTTGCGTTGCGGGATTCCGAACGGGAACGTCAAGCCACGCACCACGGCGGACGCGGCTTTCGACGGATAGTTATCGAGCACTTCAGCCAGGGCTTCATGGGCGCGCAGCAACGCGTCCTGGGCCGCCCAATGCACCAGCGGCAAATCCGCCTGTGGCCGGCCATCATCCTCGAAGCGCTTGAGCACGCAGGACAGGATGTACAGCTGGGACAGAATGTCCCCCAGCCGCCCCGTGATGCTTTCCTTGCGCTTGAGGGCACCGCCCAGCACGCCCATGGAAATGTCCGAGATCAACGCCAGCACCACCGACAGCCGATTGGCCTGGCGGTAGTAGGACGCCAGCGCCGGGTCGGTCTTGCCCGGCACCGAAATCAGCCGCCCGCCTGTCAGCGAATGCACCGCGGCGCGTACGGTATTGGCCAATACAAAACTCAGGTGACCGAACATCGCGCTGTCGAAATCCACCAGGGCCTTGCGCCGGTCGGTGTTGCGCGCCGCTTCCATCTCGCGGAACACATAGGGATGGCAACGGATCAGGCCCTGGCCGTAGATGATCAGGCAGCGGGTCATGATGTTCGCGCCCTCCACCGTGATGGCGATGGGGCTTTGCTGGTAGGCCCGGGCGAGGAAGTTGTTGGGGCCCATGCAGATGCCCTTGCCGGCCACGATGTCCATGCCGTCGTTGACGATGATGCGTGCACGTTCGGTGACGTGGTACTTGGCGATGGCCGAGATCACCGAGGGCTTTTCACCGGCATCCAGTGACGCCACAGAGACCTTGCGCACCGCATCGCAGGCATACAGATGCCCGGCCATGCGCGCCAATGGCGCCTGCACGCCTTCGAACTTGCCGATGGGCAGGCCGAATTGCTTGCGCATCGCCGCGTAAGCCGTGGTGCCGCGCACGGCCACCTTGCCCAGGCCGACGTTGGCCGACGGCAGGGAAATTGCCCGGCCGGCGGCCAGGCATTCCATCAACATGCGCCAGCCGTTGCCGACTTGCTCGCGGCCACCGATCACCCATTCCAGTGGGATGAATACATCCTTGCCGGTGGTGGGACCGTTCTGGAACACGGCGTTGAGTGGCCAGTGACGCCGGCCGCTGTTCACCCCTGGGTGGCTGGTGGGGATCAACGCACAAGTGATGCCCAGGGAACCGGGCTGGCCCAGCAGGCCGTCCGGGTCTTCGGCGCGGAAGGCCAGGCCAAGCACCGTGGCGATCGGCCCGAGGGTGATGTAGCGCTTGTCCCAGGTCACGCGGAAACCCAGCACTTCCTCGCCTTCATGCAGGCCTTTGCAGACGATGCCCAGGTCGGGAATCGCCCCCGCGTCGGAGCCGGCATACGGGCTGGTGAGGGCAAAGCACGGAATGTCTTCGCCACGGGCCAGGCGTGGCAGGTAGTAGTTGCGCTGGGCGTCGGTGCCGTAGTGCAGCAGCAGTTCCGCCGGGCCCAGGGAGTTGGGCACCATCACCGAAATCGCCGCCGCCGAGCAACGGGTGGAAAGTTTCATCACCACCTGCGAATGCGCGTAGTGGGAGAAACCTTTGCCGCCGTATTGCTTGGGAATGATCATGCCGAGGAAACCGGCATCCTTGGTGTACTGCCAGCCCTCGGGGGACATGTCTTGCCAGATTTGAGTGGTTTCCCAGTCGTTGGACATGTCGCACAGGGTCTCGACTTCGTTGTCGAGGAACGCCTGTTCTTCGACGCTGAGGCTGGCCGGTGCGGCTTGCAGCAAGCGCTCCCAGCGCGGTTTGCCGCTGAACAGCTCGGCGTCCCACCACACAGTGCCGGACTCGATGGCGGCGCGCTCGGTGTCGGACATCGCCGGCATGATGCTGCGAAAAAGGCCCAGGGCCTTGCTGGTCAACAGGGTGCGGCGCAGGGGTTTGATGGTCAGCAGCAACGCGGGCAACACCACCAGCACCGCCACCACACCGGCGCCGAAACCGGCCACCACGTTGAACAGGTAACCGACCGCCAGCCAGACCAGGCCGGCACCCAGCCAAAGGGTGGCAGCGGCTTGTCGATACGCCAGGGCAGTCGCTGCTGCGAGTCCTGCCAATAACCAGATAACCATGGGGATACCTCTACTCAATTCAGGGTACGGCTGATGCGCAAGCAGGTCGCAATGACCTGTGACGTAAAGCCACACTACAAACTTGAAAAGATAAATTCAAATTTTGTTTTGAAATTTTTATTTAATGCTTGGACGAAAAAAACAACGGCTGAACGGAGCCAGCCTTGCAGGTTAAGTGGAAGGAATCGAAATCGGTCGCCAGGGCGACCCATCAATAGACGACAGCCTGAAGAAAGGCAGCAAGATGCGCTGGCTGCCCTTCTCCACTACTGCCGTTGACAACCTTAGAACTTATAGGTTGCCGACAAGCTGACCACATCCCCTGAGGATTCAGCCTCGCCGTCCAACTGCGCCGCACCGAGACGATCAACGTTCTTGGTCTTCAGGTTGACCTTCTGCACGAACTGGTGCGAGTACGCGGCATCCACCGACAGGCCAGGAACAGCCTTGATGTCATAACCAGCACCAAATGCCAGGAAGTAACGGTCACCGTCCGGGATTCGCGGGTCCCGGGTAGAGTTGCGGGTAGGTGTCTGGTCGTAAGCCACACCGGCGCGCAGGGTGAGTTCATCGGTGGCTTTGTAGTCGCCGCCAATCGAGGTCATCCAGGCGTTTTTGTAGTTGTAGGGAATGGCAACAATGGTGGTGCCTTGGGACTTGAGCGTCAGGTCCTGGAAGGAAGACCATTCAGTCCAGGTAGCACTCACCCCCAACGTCCAGCGGTCGTTGAACTCGTGAACCCAGTCAACCGAAGCGGTAGCCGGGATATCCAGTTGGGTACTGGCGTGGGCACCGTCCGGGAACAGCTTGAGACCAGGGTAGGCGATTTCAACCAGGGTTTCGCCGTTTGGACCGATCGGATTGGTCATCGCGTTACGGCCGACGGCATCTGTGTAGATGTTGTATTTGCCGGTCATCTTGTTTTTGATCTTGGCGTGATAGTTCAAGCCAAGTGTGTCTTGCAGCGTCGGCTTCCAAACCACGCCACCAAACCAGCCCACCGAGATGTTATCGACTTTCACACGCATCAAGGAATGCCCCAGCCCCGTGGGTAACCCCGCGCCGCCAAGTCCTGGAGAAACATCCGCGGCGGCCAGCAAATCAATGTTCTGGCTGACGAACCCTTGACTGCGCTGGACGATGGCACCACCACCGACCGAGAACTGATCATTGACCTTGAACGACAGGGAGCCCGTCAGACCGATGGTCTCGATTTTGGTATCGACCGCGAAATCCCGCAGTTTGGAGTCTTCGTTCCAGGTGGTTTTCATACCCTGTGGCACGACCTGGCTCAGACCAAAGGCGAAACGGTCGCCCATGGGAATCACCAGAAAGCCCGTCGGCAGCCAAGCGGTGAAACCGCCTTGCCCGCCATTGTTAGTGTTGAGGACCGGGTCGCCCGTATTGCCCAGGTCATCCAGTACGGGCGTATTGGTCACCGGGTTGCCCGCGTAGTCATAGGCCTGGCCGGTGTATTTGATCTTGACCCGAGCATAGTCAACGGTCTGCTGCGCGATGGTTGAATCGATAAAGGCCATGGCTGCCGGGTTGTTGTACGCCGCACTGGGGTCATTTTTGAACAGTGAACCACCACCAAACGCACGACCCCATCCTGGCGCGCCGAAGGTCGGTGTGGAGAACCCACCCGCCTGCGCTTGCCCTGTGGTCATCAAGCCCCCCAACAGGGCCAGTCCCAGTAACGTGTGAGCGTGTTGTTTCTTATTGTTCATGCGGTACTCCTTATTATTATTTACACCCGGCCCCTGCCGGTGGGTCGTGTAACCACAGAACGTCTTTCAAAGAACGCCTGTCCTGGAACGGTGTATCGGTATTCAGGGATTGGTGGTGAGCGAGCCGGTCAGCGTGGCGTTCAACGACACCAAAGTGCAGTAGCCACTCATGGCTTGATTGGTTGCGCTCAACACGTGGGTAGAGTTGTCCCACGAGACAACAACGTTGACTGGGCCACAAACTGAATCTCCGGGCACTCCCAGTTTGGCCATCGAAAAACCGATGTTATTCAGACTTCCCTGCGTCGTACTGCTCAGGTTCACGGTCCAGGGCAGCCCGGTTACCTTAAGCAAGGGGCAGAGCCCGTTGGTTGCCGGCACGGCACTGCTGATGATCGCCACGCCATTGGCATCAATCGTTCCCGACAGGCTCAGACCACAGGTCATCGGAGCTTGAAACGTCGATGGCAGCTTCAACACAACACTGCCATTGGTTCCGCTAAACGGACCCGGCGGGCTGAAACCCGCCGCGACCGCCATGGATGAGGCAACGCCCAGAGCCGCTAACATCGAACCCAGGAGTGCTGTTTTCACAAGGCTTTGCATTGTCATGTTCCCCAGACAATAAATACCGTATCCAACCGGCTCCGCCGGTGGTTTCCCCAACCGGCGCCTCACACGAGGCACCGGTCTTTCAACGGGGTGATCAGCCCTTTACGGAGTCCCGCTTACGGATTAACGGTCAGCGTTGGGGCGACAACACTCAGCGAAACCACGGTGCAGTTGCCGGTGAGCGCCTGATTGGCTGCCGAAAGCGTTTTGCTGCCTGGAGTCCAGGTCACAGCGATGGTGGTTGGGCCGCAGTTGGTGGCCGGGATCGAGGTGATCTTGTAGCCGACGTTGGTTACGCTACCGGTGGTACCCGTTGCAGCCGTCAGTACCCAAGGCAGGTTGGTCAGCGTTGGCAGGCCACACAGACCGCCACCGGTCAGGGATGCGCCATTGATCGAGGCCACGCCACCGCTAACGTTGCCGGTAAAGGTGATGCCGCAGGTCACGGCGGCACCGAAGGACGAAGGCGACTTCACGACGATGGTGCCGGCGCTGGTCGAGAACGGACCATCCGGGGAGATGGAAGCCGCGCTGGCCATGGAAGCTGCGCCGAAGCACACTGCGAAAGAAGTTGCACAAACGAGGGTTTTCAAGCTTTTCATTATTTTTTCCTCACATGTTATGGCGAGTCATTTCGCCAGGGGTAATGGCCATGATCGAGAGGTCACGGTGAATCTGCAGAACTTCCCTTTCCAGCCAAATTTCAATTCAATTACCGCTACAACATCCAACTGTTACTCAACAACTTTGAAACTGGGCGGCATCTTGATCGACACCGCTTTAATTTTGCAGTCTTCGCCGATCGGCACATTGGCAGCTTCCAACTTGCCGGTGGCGTTATCCCAGGTTCCGTCTGCCGTAGAAGGTCCGCACTTACCGCCCAACCCAAAGGCATGCACATCGACGGCGATCTTCGACATCGAACCGCTCTTGGTATCTTTAGCCACCAATACCCACGGCAAGTTGATCGCTTCTACCCGGCTGCACTTGAGGCCGCCGTCGAATTCAACTTTGTCGACATTCACCGACGAGCCATCCGCCGCCACCTTGCCGGCGACCTTGATGGTGCAGTCCGCGCTGATCAGCGCACCCTTGGAAAAGCTGATGGGCCCCTGGGCAGTAAACGCACTGCCGGCGGGTTCGATACGGGCAGCCTGGGCCTGGTGGTAAACGATCAGGCCCAGGGCGGCCAATACAATGTGCGTGGTGAACTTGGCAGGGTTTTGCATGGTGTACGTCCTTCCCTTCATTTTATTTTTGTTAGGGTCAAACAAACTTTCTTGCAACTAAGTCGCACTCGAAATCGATAATCCCGGGGCGATAAAAACCTGCGCGATACACAGATCCCGAGTACGCCCTACAACTGACTGTTTTCGTTAGAAGGTACTGGTGGTGTTGCTGTATTTCTCCAGGTACTTCAAACGCTGTGAAGGTTGAAGGTTGGTCAGGGTAATGTCCCCGGCATAATGATTAAGTACCCGATGGTCCATGCGTCGTCGCCACAAGTACGGTACATAGGCCCAGACAATCATGCTGGCATAACCGTAGGGCAGTTGCGGCGACTCATCAAAATGACGCAGGGACTGATAACTTCTGGTTGGGTTGGCGTGATGATCAGAATGACGCTGCAGTTGGAACAGAAAGATGTTGGTGACAATCCGGTTGCTGTTCCACGAGTGCCGGGGTGAACAACGTTCATACCGACCATTGGGCAACTTCTGGCGCTTCAAACCGTAGTGTTCGACGTAGTTCACCACTTCCAGCAGCGAGAAGCCGTAGATGCCCTGGATGATCAGGAACGGAATCACTGCCGCCCCCAGCCAGGCAATCATCGCGCCCCACAACACCACGCTGTACATCCAGGCGCTGAGTACGCCGTTCTTCCAGTGCCAGGCCGGCAGGCCGAGTTTGCGAAGGCGTTCACGCTCCAGGTTCCACGCCGAGCGGGCGCTGAACCACACCGAGCGTGGCAGGAAGGCCCAGAAGCTCTCCCCCAGCCGCGAGCTGGCCGGGTCTTCCGGGGTGGCGACGCGCACGTGGTGGCCACGGTTGTGTTCGGTGTAGAAGTGCCCGTAGAAGGTCGGCGCCAGGGTGATCTTGGCCAGGACGACTTCCAGCAGGCGCGGTTTGTGCCCCAGTTCATGGGCGGTGTTGATGGCGATGCCGGTGGCGGCGCCGGTGGACATCGCCATGCCCAGGTAGGTGAACCAGCTGACTTCGCCGTGCAGTTCGGTGCGAGCCGTGATGAATGCGGCGGTCTTTGCCAGCCAGCTCGATGGGTCCAGGGTGGCGGTGGCGTGCAGCAGGCCGCCGTTGATGATCCAGTCGATGCCGCCTGCCGCCAGCCACCCGGTGATCACCACGGAGGAGATGACAAACAGCACACCGGTGTAGACGATCCAGCGGTAGTAGCTTTGGGATTCGAGGTTGCTGACGGCGGATTCCGGCGGGTTGCTGACGTCTTCACCCAGCAGGCCGTCGATCAGCGGGATCAGGCCGAAGATCACCAGTACGCCAACCCACCACAGCTGTTGCACACCGGTGGTGATGGCCAGGGAGCCTGAGAGCAATGGGGTTGCCAGGGGCATGATGCCGAGCCACCACAGGTGGCGTTTGCCGTCGGTCCAGACGTTCGGGGCAGCCAGGGTCTGATTCATGGCAGCCTCCGCACGAGGCAGGCAGGCAGGGAGAAAAAATCAACACTGGACAGGTACACGGAGCGATGACTGCTCCGAGAATTCAACCATGCGATAAAAGGCGTTTTTTTCATTATTTTATTCGCTCTTAGGCATTTCAAAAATTATTTCAAATTAGACATTCAAATAATTTTTTTAAATAAATAGCGCGGAATCGTTAGGTCGTCAACTAAATTCTTGAACCCTTTTTTGCGTGACCGGGCAGTCTCTTTTTCAGCCGATTGGTCAGGCGTCTAGGGCAAGCATTGACGGCGTAGAACCGCGTGTTCAGTCGCACAATTATTTACTCGCCAACGCAAACGGCGGATGCAAAACCGTGGCGCTCTCCGGTGGCCGGACGCGCCTGGCCACCTGCTCCACCACCGCCGCGACACGCTCGGGGGCGGTGATCGGCAACATATGCCCGCGCCCTTCCACCAACTGCAGCTTCAGGCCCGGCACCAGGCTGGCCAGGGCCTGGCCGTGTTTGCGGAAGTCCAGCACCTTGTCCTGCGCGCCATAGATCAGCCCGATCGGCAAAGTCAGCTGCGGGTAGCGCTTAACCATGTCCGGCAGGAAATCGTTGACCAGGTTGATCTCGGTGGAGGCGGCGTAGAAGTTGTCGGGCCGCATGCCCAGCAAGCCGCCGCCACGCGTGGCGAAGTCTTCCGGGGCTGGGTCGGGAGCGAACACACCCTTGACCACCGAGCCTTTGGTCAGCAGGCCGATGGGCATGGTGAGGGTGTGGGACATGAAGCGCCGCAACCATCCGGGGCGTATCGCCAATGACATAAATACCAGCGGCAACATACGCTGGGGATGAGTGAGCGGCGCCACCAGGATCAATCCGGACACCGCGTGGGGATGGTCCAGCGCCAGCGCCAGGGAAATCGCCCCGCCCAGTGAGTGGCCCAGCACCAGTGGCTTTTCCAGGTCCAGCGTCTTGATGAAACTCGCGACCTGCCGGGCCTGGCCAGGCAGGTCGGCGGCGGTGCCGGCATGCCGGGTGGAATAACCCGACCCCGGACGATCCAGGGTGATCACCCGAAAATGCTCGCGCAATCGGGCAGACAAGGCATACGTCAGGTTGCGACTGCTGCCCATCAGCCCGTGGATCATCACCAGCGGCGGGCCCTTGCCCTCGTCTACATAATGAAAGCGCTCGCCGTTGATCTCCAGGAAGCGCCCGTTGATCGGAACAGCGGCTTCTATACGCCGTGTCATCCGGGCACTGAAGCCCCACAACACTACGCTTAACCCTACACACACGCCCGCAGCGACAAACCATTCGACAGCCATAGCTCGGTTCCTCTGCATCCCTGCAGCCGGCGGCCTGACCGGGATTGGTCAGGACCTCGGCATCGTCCATACCCTGGACCTTGACTGCGTGCGTAAAAGCCCTCGTCCGTCGGATAAGTCGCACATTAGGAACTGGATCGTAGCCTAGACGATATTTTCAGGTAGATTATTTAAAATCTTTTTTAAAATAATTAATTCAATTTTCCTTTGCAATGGTGTTCTATCTAAAAAGCCAAAACAAAAACAAGGAGCACATCCGATGTCGAAACCCGTCAGGCGCCATCAGCCCACGAGGGACAGCCTATGAATGCCCACGACACTGTCGACATCGCCATCATCGGTTCCGGATTTGCCGGGCTGTGCATGGCGATCAAACTCAAGGAAGCCGGCTTCAATGACTTCTTTATTGCCGAGCAAGCCGACTCCCTCGGCGGCACCTGGCGGGACAACCACTACCCCGGTTGCGCCTGCGACGTGCAATCCCATGTCTATTCGTTTTCCTTTGCACCGAACCCGCACTGGACGCGGCAATTCGCGCCCCAGGCGGAGATTCGCGCGTACCTGGAGCAGTGCGCCCAACGCTTCGAGCTGGCGCCGTTCCTGCGCTTTGGCATGGGGTTGGAGAAGGCCGTGTTTGATGAGGCGCAACAGCACTGGAGCCTGACCTTCAGCAATGGCCGCCAGGTCAGCGCGCGGGTGCTGGTATCGGGAATGGGCGGCCTGTCGCGCCCGGCGCTGCCGGACATTCCCGGCCTGGACAGCTTCAAGGGCAAGCGCTTCCACTCCCAGCAGTGGGACCACGAGTATTCGTTGAAGGGCAAACGCGTGGCGGTGATCGGCACCGGCGCCAGTGCCATCCAGTTCGTGCCGCAGATCGCGCCGCAGGTGGCCCATCTGGACCTGTTCCAGCGCACCCCGCCGTGGATCATGCCCAAACCCGACCGGCCGATTTCACGCGTCGAACGTTGGGCGTTCAAGCACCTGCCCTTCACCCAGCGCCTGATGCGCGGCGCGTTCTACTGGGCACTGGAAGGCCGCGTGGTGGGCTTTGCCCGGCACCCGGGCCTGATGAAAATGGTGCAGAAAATCGCCGTGCGCCACCTGCACAAACAAGTGGCCCGCCCTTCCCTGCGCAAGACCCTGACGCCGGACTACACCATCGGCTGCAAGCGCGTGCTGATCTCCAACGACTACTACCCGGCGCTGTCGCGCAGCAACGTGCAGGTGGTGACCGACAACGTGCAGCGCATCGAGGCCGACGGGGTGATCACCGCCGACGGCATCAAGCACCCGGCCGATTGCATCATCTTCGGCACCGGCTTCCAGGCCACCGATCCCCTGCCCCGCAACTGCATCATCGGCCGGCATGGCATCGACCTGATGGACACCTGGCAAGACGGCGCCCACGCCTACCTGGGCACCACGGTGCCAGGCTATCCGAACCTGTTCCTGATCGTCGGGCCCAACACCGGGCTGGGGCATAACTCGATGATCCTGATGATCGAGGCCCAGGTCACCTACATCCTCGACGCCCTGCAACAGATGCAGCGCCATCGCATCGCCACGGTGGACGTCAAGCCGACAGTGGAACTGGCCTACAACGCCAGGCTGCAGGAAAAACTCCAGCGCACCATCTGGTCCACCGGCGGCTGCAAGAGCTGGTACCTGGACCCGCGCACCGGCAAGAACACCACGCTGTGGCCCGGCTCGACCTGGCGTTTCAAGCAGGTCACCCGGCACTTTGCCCTCAAGGACTACGTCGCCAGCCGGGTGCCGGTGCCGTCCACACCGCGCCCTGCTTCGACGCCGCCCCACACCGCCCCTGAAGGGAGCCTGTCATGAAGTCATTCAACGGCCGCGTGGCGGCGATTACCGGTGCGGCTTCGGGCATGGGGCGCGCGCTGGCATTGGCGTTGGCGCGCGAGGGTTGCCACCTGGCGCTGGCGGATAAAAACAGCCAGGGCCTGGAGGAGACGGTTGCGTTGATCAAGGCCCAGGTCCTGGCGCCGGTGCGGGTCACCTCGCAGATCGTCGACGTTTCCGATCGCCAGGCCATGGAGGACTGGGCCGCCCGCTGCGCCGTTGATCATGGCCAGGTCAACCTGATCTTCAACAACGCCGGGGTCGCCCTGTCGAGCACCGTCGAAGGCGTGGACTACGCCGACCTTGAATGGATCGTCGGCATCAACTTCTGGGGCGTGGTGTATGGCACCAAGGCGTTCCTGCCGTACCTCAAGGCCAGCGGCGCCGGGCATGTGGTCAACACCTCCAGCGTGTTCGGCCTGTTCGCCCAGCCGGGCATGAGCGGCTACAACGCCACCAAGTTCGCCGTGCGCGGCTTTACCGAATCCCTGCGCCAGGAACTCGACCTGCAACAAAGCGGGGTCTCGGCCACCTGCGTGCACCCCGGCGGGATCCGCACCGACATCTGCCGCAGCAGCCGGATCGACGCGAACATGACCGGCTTTCTGATCCACAGCGAACAACAGGCCCGGGCCGACTTCGAAAAACTGTTCATCACCGACGCCGACCAGGCCGCCAAAGTGATCCTCAATGGCGTACGCAAAAACAAACGCCGCGTGCTGATCGGCCGCGACGCCTACTTCCTGGACCTGCTCGCCCGCTGCCTGCCGGCCGCCTATCAAGCATTGGTGGTGCTCGCCAGCAAACGCATGGCGCCCAAACAACGCAGCGCGCCCTCACCCGTCCTTGAAACCAACGAAGAGCAACGTCTCTGAACTGGAGTACCGACCATGCTGCCGATTCGCCGCGACCTCCGTTTTGCCTTGCCGGCCGAACGCATCAAGAACTGGCACGAACAAGGCCCGTTCATTACCCACTTCTTCAATGCGCTTTCGTTGCTGTTTCCCCAGGGCGAACTGTTCTTCATGGACAGCGTGCGCCATTACCGCCAGCGCATCGAAGACCCGCAACTGAAGAAAGAAATCCAGGGGTTCATTGGCCAGGAAGCCATGCACAGCCGCGAGCACGTGGCCTACAACGATCTGCTGCAAGCCGCAGGGCTGCCGGCGAATACCCTCGACCGTCGGCTGAAGATGATCCTCGACGCGCAGAAGAAATACATGCCCGCCTCGTTCAACCTGGCGGTCACCATTGCCCTGGAGCACTACACCGCGATGCTCGCGGAAATCCTCCTCAGCGACCCGTCGCGGTTTGGTGATTCGGTCAAGGGTTACCAGCAGATGTGGTACTGGCATGCCCTCGAGGAAACCGAGCACAAGGCGGTGGCGTTTGATGTGTGGAACAGCGTGATCAAGCCCGGGCCCAAGCGGTACTTGCTGCGCACCGGCACCATGCTGACCACCACGCTGCTCTTCTGGTTGGTGATCTTCGATTTCCACCTGCGCCTGCTGTTTGCCGACCGACGTTCGGGCGGGCATTTGAAAGGCTTCTGGCGGATGCTCAAGTTTCTGTACGGGCCCAAGGGCGTGTTCCCGCGCATGGCACTGCCGTGGCTGCATTACTTCAAGCCCGGATTTCACCCCTGGGACCATGACAACCGGGCGCGCCTGGCGGGAATCGACCGCTTGGTGGAAGAGATCGAGCAGACCCATAAAGGCTATGGGCCCGCCTGAGTCCCCTTAGCGCTGGGTGGGGATACGGATGTCACCGTCCCGGCACTGGCTCTTGACGCTGCGCGGGCAGCCGGCAAACGCCAGGTCCTTGGTCAGGCACACCCGCACTTCGGTCAGCACCGCGCCCTTGCAGATCACAGCCAGGCCATGGTTGCCCATGGCCGGGTTGCTCTCGCGAAACAACGCTTCGATGTCCCGCGCAGCCAGGCCACTGGGCACATTGAAGGGCTCAAGCTTCTGCGGGATCTTGACCACGCCCAGCGCCGCATCGGTCTTGTCCAGATAGGCCGAAGCCTCGAGGCCGCTGCAAGTGCCGTGCTTGGCCCACTCATGCCGCAGCAGCTTGGGCGACGGAAACAGTGTCTTGCCCTTGGCGAAATCGGCATCCGACAGACGCGACTGCGGCGCACAGGACGCCGGCCAGCCGCCTTTCGCGTACTGCGGCCACAGCCCGTGCAGGACAAAACCATAACCCTTGCCCGAACATTGCTGGTCGTCCGGGTGAGTCAGGCAGAAGGTCGGCGACCAGGACAGCGACAACACATAAAAATCAAATTCCCCGGCCTGGCTCTGGGCCCGCGGCGCTGCCGTCGCGGCACCCGCCAATATCAGCCACAAACCCATCCAGGCTGCGTTCCATTTCATCTGCTCATTCCTTTAAAAGAGAACATTCAAGCACGGTTAAACAGCCAGGTTGGGGTTACGTTGTAGCACCCGGTCCATGACCCGGTCGGTCTTCAACGCCTCGATCGCCAGCGCCGGGTGTTTGCTCTCGCCACGAATATGCGCATTCATTGCCAGCACGTGATGCCACTGGATATGCGCGTGGTTAGGCACCGTCAGCTCCTCGCGGGTCTCGGCCTCAAGGCGCAACGGTGCCTCATCGAATACCGAGAAGGTGATGCGGCCCTTGCTGCCGATCAGTTCCACCCAATCCTCGCGACGGTCGGCAACAAAGTTCCAGCAGCCCATGCCCAGCGCGCCCGAGGCGAAGGTCCAGCAGGCGGTCACGGCATCCTCGGCGGCATACCGCCCGGCCTGGCGCGCGGTGAAACCGGCCACATCGACGATATCCCCGGCCAGGTACTGGAACAGGTCAAAACCGTGGCTGGCGAGATCGGCAAAATACCCGCCGCCGGCGATCAGCGGGTCGGTACGCCAGTTGGCGCTGCTGGCATCGTCCTCGGACGGCGGCTTGCACAAGGTCCACGTCAGATGGCGCAACTCGCCGATGCGCCCGGCCTGCAGCCAGTCCCGCACCTGCTGGAAACGCGGCAGGGAGCGCCGGTAGTAGGACACAAACAGGTGCAGCCCGGCCTGTTCGAAGGTGCGCTGCATCAACGCGCTTTGCTCGGCGTTCAGCGACATGGGTTTCTCGACACAGCAATGCTTGCCGGCGGCGGCCACCATCAGGCTGTATTCGAGGTGGCTGTCGGGCGGCGTGGCGATATAGACCGCGTCCACTTCCGGGTCGTCGATCAGCGCCTGGGCGTCGGTGTAGAACCGGGCGATACCATGGCGTGCCGCATAATCGCGCGCAGCTTCCTCGCGGCGCCCCATCACGGCCACCAGCGCGGAACCTGGCGCCTTGTAGAAAGCGGGTCCACTCTTGAGTTCAGTGACATCGCCACAGCCGATCATGCCCCAGCGTACGGTGTTCATCTGCATCTCCTTCAGGTGAGTTTTTTTCGATGGCGCAGTATCGGTGTTTTCCGGCCCCCTCTCCACCCTGCCGGATAAAGACTGAGCATGACAATTGCATTACACTTTTATGACATTCATCCAACTGCAGGGGCACAGACGATGAAAATAAGGGCCACGGTGATTTGCGAGCACGACGGGCACATCCTGTTCGTGCGTAAAGCCCGATCGAAATGGGCACTGCCCGGTGGCAAGGTCGAGCGCGACGAGCGGCCGGCGGGCGCCGCCGCGCGGGAACTGGAAGAAGAAACCGGGCTGAACGTGGACGGTTTGCTGTTATTGCAGGAGCTGAAGGCCAGCGACACGCTGCACCATGTGTTCGAGGCGTCAGTGGTGAATATCGATGAGGCCCGGCCTCTGAGTGAAATCAAGGAATGCCAGTGGCATCCCTACACGCGCCTGGACGACCTGGACACCACACAGGCCACCCAGCAGATCGTCAAATCGTTCCTGCGCCGTCTCTAAGGCGCCGCCAGTTCCGGGCTTTGCCCACTGCGCGACAACGCCTGTTTTACCAAGCCATTCGCTTTCTGCCGTTCGACAAAGGATTTGACGAACGCGGCAGCGGCTGTGTGCGCCACCGGTACCGCGACGGCCTGGCTGATGCTCATGAAATCATCGTCCAGCAGGCGCCGGCGCTCATCGACCCGGGTGCGCAGGTAATCGCGAACCCCGGCCGCTGCGTTCAAGCCTTGCTCGATAAACAGGTCTACGGCGCCCGCCGAGGTGGGCGCGCGCACCAATTCGGCGTGTTGCACCGTGCGGCTCAGGTACAGGTCGTACGCTGCGCCCTGGCCGACGGCGATGCGTTGGCCGGGAGCGTCCAGCTGCGCGACGTGGGTCAAGGGTGAGTCCACCGCCACCAGGCAGGTGCCCTTGATGATCACGTAGGGCGCGCTGAAGGCAATTTCCCGCTCGCGCACCGGCTCGATGGCCAGGAAAGCCACCCGCCAGAGGTCATCGGCCAACGCGGCGAAGACCTTGCCGGCTGCTTCAAAGGTGATCAGTTCAAGCCTTGCACCCAGCTCATCGGCCAGGGCCTTGGCCAGTGCCACCGACACGCCCTGGGGCTCGCCGCCCTCGCCGCGCTGGGCCAGCACCGGGTTGCCGAAGTTGATGGCGGCTTTGAGCACACCCTCGGGGGCCAGTTGTTGCAGTACCTGCGGGTCAATCATTACGCGCTCCTTGAACGGTTCTTTGCACGGTCTTGCGAATGACAAAGGGCAAGACGCCGCCGTGTTCAAGGTAACCAACCTCTTGCAACGAGTCGAGGCGCAAGGTCAGCGCGGTGTGCGTGGTTTCGCCGTTGGCACGTTCAATCAGCAAGGTGATCGGGTTCTCGCCGACCTGCAAGTGATCCAGGCCGAGGAAGCTCAGGGACTCACCGCCATCGAGGTGCAAGTCCTGCACTGTCGCGCCTTCATCAAACACCAGCGGCAACACGCCCATGCCGATCAGGTTGCTGCGATGGATCCGCTCGATACTGCGGGCCACCACCGCCTTGATCCCCAGCAGGGTCAGGACCTTGGCCGCCCAGTCGCGGCTGGAGCCGGCACCGTAGTTGATCCCGGCAAACAGCACCGTCGGCGTACCCGCATAGCTTTGTGCGGCGAGGTACAGCGGCAGGTAGTCGCTGCGGTCGGCATTCCACGCCCAGACGCCCTGGCGCGGGGGTTGGTCGGGGTTCAGCAGGTTGTTCAGGCGCGGGTTGGTGAAGGCGCCGCGCACCATCACTTGATGGTTGCTGCGTCGGGTCGAATACTGATTGAGGTCCGCCAGCGCTTCGCCGCGCTCCCGCAGCCACTGGCCGGCCAGGCTGTCGGCCGGGATCGTGCCCGCCGGGGAGATATGGTCGGTGGTGACGTTGTCCCCCAGTACCACCAACGCCCGGGCATGGCGGATGGACAACGAAGCGGCCGGCAACGGCGCTACCTCGGCAAGGTACTGCGGGCGGCGCAGGTAGGTGGAGTCCGGGTGCCAGGCGAACTGCACGCTGGCGTCGGCCTCCAGCGCCTGCCAATGGTGAGTGCCTTGCCACAGCAGTTGCTGACGCTGCCGGAACAGCGCCGGGCGCACCACCGCCGCCACTTGCGCGGCCACATCGGCTTCGCCGGGCATCAGCTCATGCAGGAACACCGGCTGGCCGTGGGCGTCCATCGCCAGCGGCTGGGTCGACAGGTCGATGTCGATGCTGCCGGCAATCGCATAGGCCACGCACAACGCGGGCGATGCGAGGTAACCAGCGGGGACTTTCGGGTTGACCCGGCCTTCGAAGTTGCGATTGCCCGAAAGCACCACCACGCCTTTCAAGCCCTGTTCGGCGAAGGTCTCGACATGGCGTTCAAGGCTGCCGGAATTGCCGATGCAGGTCATGCAACCAAAGCCGGCCAGGTCGAAACCCAGTGCGGCAAAATCCTCCAGCAAGCCGGCGGCTTCGAGGTAATCGGCCACCACCCGCGAGCCCGGCGACAGCGACGTCTTGACCCACGGTTTGCGCGTCAGCCCACGGGCGCGGGCATTGCGGGCAAACAGCCCGGCCTGGATCATCTGCGCCGGGTTGGCGGTGTTGGTGCAGCTGGTGATCGCCGACATCACCACTGCGCCATGGGTAATCGGCACCTGGAACGACGGCTCGAAAAACACCTGTTTGTCGGCGCTCACGTGCTGATGAAACGAAGCCCCGGCGTCCGCCAGGGACTGGCGCTGATGGGGTTGATGGGGGCCGGCGACGCTCGGCTCCACCTGTGCCAGGTCCAGCTCGATCAACTCATCGAACAGCGGCTCGGGATCATACTCCCGGCGCCACAGCGACTGCGCCGCCATGTATGCCGAGACCTTGTTGATCAAGGCTTGCGGGCGCGCACTCAGGTTCAGGTACGCCAGCGTCTCGTCATCAAACGGGAAAAACACCACGGTGGCGCCGTACTCCGGCGCCATGTTTGCCACCGTGCCCCGCGCCGCCCAACTCAGGGAGGCCAGGCCCGGCCCGGTGAACTCGACGAACTTGCCGACCATGCTGCGCCGGCGCAACAGTTCAGTCACCGTCAACGCCAGGTCTGTGGCGGTCACGCCGTCGCGCAAGGCGTTGGTCACGCGAATGCCCACCACCTGCGGGTAAGGAATCGGCACCGGCTCACCGAGCATCGCCGCCTGGCCTTCCAGCCCGCCGACGCCCCAGCCCAGCACGCCGATGGCATTGATCATTGGGGTGTGGCTGTCGGTGGCGACCATGCAGTCGGGGTGCAACAGCACATGGCCGTCGCGTGGCGCGCTTTCCCACACCACCTGGGCGATGGACTCCATGTTCATCTGGTGAATGATCCCGGTGCCCGGCGGGATCACCTTGAAGTTGTCGAGGCTGGCCTGGGCCCACTTGATAAAGCGGTAGCGCTCGCTGTTGCGGCGAAAATCGATGTCCAGGTTGGCGTCCACCGCGCCCGCCTCGGCGTAATGCTCGACTATCACCGAATGGTCGATGGTCAGCACCGCCGGGATCGACGGGTTGACCGCCCGGGGATCGCCGCCCAGTTCCGCCACCACATCGCGCATCCCGGCGAAATCCGCCAGGGCCGGCAGGCACGTGGTGTCGTGGAACATCAGCCGGTTGGGCTGGAACGGCACTTCGCAATCCGGCCCTTCGCCGATGGCCCGCGCCACTACCTGGGGCAGTGACGCCGGGGCACAGCGGGCGATGTTTTCCAGGAGGATGCGCACGGAATACGGCAGCCGCTGGAGTTGCGCCGGGGTCAGCAGTCGGTGCAGGTCGATGTAGGCGAAGCGCTGCTGGTCGACATTCAAGTGATTTAGAAAATCAGTCATGCGGAACACTCAAATCTGGGTAAGTCGTAGCAGCTGTCGAGCGAAGCGAGGCTGCGTCCGGCGGCGAAGCGGCCGTGAACCCGGCGAGGACTTCGTCCTCGAACGCAGCCTCGCTTCGCTCGACAGCTGCTACGTAAAAGGGCGTGGTCAGGCAAGCTGTTTGAATACCCGCTCGATACGCTCAAGGCCCCAGTCCAGTTCTTCTCGGGTAATGGATAACGGCGGCGCGATGCGCAGTACGTTTTCGTGGGTTTCCTTGGTCAGCAATCCTTCGGCCAGCAGCGCTTCGCAGATTGGCCGTGCATCGCGATCCAGCTCCACGCCGACCCACAAGCCACGCCCGCGAATCTCGCGAATGGCCGGCGAGTCCATCGCCTTCAGGCGCTCCACCAGGTAATGGCCCAGTTGCGCGCTGTTGTCGATCAAGCCCTCCTCTTCCAGCACCTTCAGCGCTTCCAGGCCAATGGCCGCCGCCAGCGGGTTGCCGCCGAAGGTCGAGCCGTGGCTGCCGGCGTCAAACAGATCCATGATCGAGTGATCGGCGACAAACGCCGACACCGGCATGATCCCGCCGCCCAGGGCTTTGCCGAGGATCAATGCGTCGGGGCGGATGCCTTCGTGCTGGAACGCGAACCACTTGCCGGTGCGGCCCAGGCCGGACTGGATCTCATCGAGGATCAGCAAGGTGTTGGTCTCGTCGCACAGTTGGCGCAGTGCCCGCAGGAAACCGGCCGGCGGCACGCGAATGCCGGCCTCGCCCTGGATCGGTTCGATCAGCACCGCGCAGGTGTCGGCGGTGATGGCCTGGCGAAAACTCTCGATATCACCGAAGCGCGCCTCGGTGAAGCCGTTGCAGAACGGGCCGAAGTCGGCCTTGTAGTCGGGCTCTGACGAGAAACCGACAATGGTCGAGGTGCGGCCGTGGAAATTGTTGTCGGCCACCACGATGTTGGCCTGGTTGGCCGCGATGCCCTTGATTCGATAACCCCAGCGTCGGGCGGCCTTGATCGCGGTTTCCACGGCTTCGGCGCCGCTGTTCATCGGCAGGGCCGAGTCAAAGCCCGTGATGCGGCACAGGGTCTTGAGGAAGTTGCCCAGGGGTTCGCTGTAGAACGCCCGGGACACCACGCTGATCTTGTCGATCTGCGCCACGGCGGCGGCGCGGATACGCGGGTGGACATGGCCGTGGCTGACGGCGGAATAGGCCGACATCATGTCCAGGTAGCGCTTGCCATCGTCACCAATGGCCCAGACGCCCTCACCCTTGACGATCACCACCGGCAAGGGGGAATAGTTGTGGGCGCAGAATTGGTTTTCGAGGGTAATTGCCGGGTTGGAGTGCATGAGCGATGTCCTGCCAAATAAATAATGAATGAACAACGCAGCGCCAATGTGGGAGCTGGCTTGCCTGCGATGGCGGTGTATCAGGCGGCATTGATGTCAAATGTGCCGCCGCTATCGCAGGCAAGCCAGCTCCCACACTTGTCCTGCGTCAGGCGCTGAGTAGCTTGCCGCTGCGAATCGGTGTGGCACCGGATACACGCCCCAGCGGATCGCCGGGTTTGACGAAGCGCACGTCGCGGCGCATGTAGAGCACGCCAGTGTTGTGGCTGTTGACTGTGGTGACCTGCCCACTGTGGGGGTCAACAATATCGAACAACGCCTGCCCCGCCTCGATGCGGCTGCCCACCGCCGCCCGGTGCACCAGCACCCCGGCGCACGGCGCATAAAACTGCTCACTGCCGGCCAATGGCGTCGCCGGGTTGCGCAGGGCCGGCAATGGCCGGGGCGTGCCTTCAATCGCGCCCAGGTGAGTCAGGTAGTCAATAATTGCCGTGGCGTCATGCTGCGCCAGCTCATAGGACACATCCCGCTGGCCACGATGCTCAACGGTCACCGCCACGCTGCTGTCGGGTATCGGGAACCGGTCGCCAAACCGCTCGCGCAAGTTGACCCACAGCAGGTACAGCGCCTCATCGAACGAGTTGGCCTGGGAGTCGGTGGCCAGCAACGAGGCTTCGGAACCGATATAGCGCGCCAGTGGTTCCACCGTCGCCCACACCGCTTCACCGGTGTACACGTGCATCGCGGCTTCACGGGAGCAGTGCAGGTCCAGCACGATATCGGCGTCGTGGGCCAGCAGCATCAGGGTACGTTGCAGGGACTGGAATTCGTCCAGCGGCTGCGCGTCCAGCAGGCATTCGCCCCAGGCCTGGCGGATCAGTTGGCGGTTGGCGTCGATGTCCTGGCCCAGCAGGTGTTCAATCTTGTCGGCAATCGCCGGGTATGGCACCGGAAAACCCCGGTTGTAATTGCGCCCGCTGCCCAGCTCGAAACGCCCGCTGGGCGCGCCCATGATGTATTGGCTCAGCCCCGTAGGGTTGGCCACGGCCACCAGCACGATCTCGGCATTCAGGCGGTTGGCATTTTCCAGTTCCACCAGTTGCCGGCGCAGGTGCGCGGCTACCAGCAGCGCCGGGGTTTCGTCGGCATGCAACGCCGCCTGGATATAGATTTTTCGACCTGCACCCATTGCACCGTAATGCTCACTGTCCACGTGCCTGTGGGTACCTTGTGTCGCTTGCAGCAAGGGGTGTGATTTAAGTTTCATAAACCGGAAATCTCGATATTCGAGTGATGAACGCTGAAGAAATATTAACGAGCCGGCGTGATCGTCTGTAAGGGCGGCCAGGGCTATCTCGATCTGGTAATCCGATCAGTGTGGGAGCTGGCTTGCCTGCGATAGCGGTGGGTCAGCCAGCCTATTGCGTGACTGACCCACCGCAATCGCGGGCAAGCCCGCTCCCACAGTGGGTGGTTACCAGAGCGCCAGGGTGTAGCCCAGCATCACGCGGTTCTCGTTAACGTCGTTGAAGTAGTTGCCTTTGCTCAGCGCGTTGCGCCAGCGCATCGACACGCCTTTGAAAGGCCCGTTCTGCACCACGTAACCCAGGTCCAGGTCGCGCTCCCACTCGCGGCCTTCGCGGTTGAAGCCGAGCACCTCGGCCGAATCACCCTTGGCATACTTGATCCCGAACAGCAGGCCCGGCAAACCGAGGTCGGCAAAGTTGTAGTCATAGCGGGCGTGCCAGGCACGTTCCTTGGTCTGGGTGAAGTTGCTGAACTGGTACTCGGTGAACAGGTAGGTGATGGAGCCGTCCAGGTAAGTAAACGGCGTGGTGCCGTATTGCTGCTGGAAGCCGCCGCCAATGCTGTGGCCGCCGTAGGTGTAGGTCAGGCGGCTGCTCAACGCGCTGTTGTCGACCTTGCCCGCCAGGCCCGCACCGTCCTTGTCGGACTTGAAGTAGCGCACGTCGGTTTTCAACGTGCCCGGCCCCAGGCCGAAGTTGTTCTTGAAGCCCACGTATTGCTGCTGGTAGATGCTGTCCAGCGCAGCGTAGTGGTAGCTGAGCAAGGTGTTGGGGGTCAGCGAATAGTCGCCACCGGCAAAGCGAAACTGGTCGCTCAGGGCGGTGCTTTTGTAGACCTTGCTCACCGTGGTCAGCTTCATGTCTTCGTAGTTGGTGGAGTCACGGTCCTTGGCCTGGTCGATCTGGCCGAGGGTGATTTTCAAGTTGCTGATGTCGTTGGACACCAACTGGGTGCCGCTGAAGGACTGCGGGAACAGCCGGCTGGTGTTGGGTTGCAGGATCGGGAGGTCCGGCACCAGGTAACCCACACGCAGCTCGCTTTTTGCGAAGCGCGCCTTGGCGGTTACGCCCAGTTTGGAGTAATCGTCAGAGACGTTTTTGTCGCTGTCACGCTGCAGCAAGCCCGTACCGGACAGCCCAGGGCTGGAGTCGAGTTTCACCCCCAGCATGCCGGTCAGGTCCAGGCCGAAGCCCACGGTGCCTTCGGTGAAACCGGACTTGATGCCGAGGATAAAACCTTGGGCCCACTCGGCGCGCATCGACTGGGACGCCGCTTCTCGGTAGTCACGGTTGAAGTAATAGTTCTTCAATTCCAGCGTACCGCTGCTGTCCTTGATGAAGTCTGCGTGGGCCAGTGACGGGACCAGCCCGCTGCTGACAACGCCGACGCCGGTGATGAGTTGAGTCAGGGATTTTTTCATTTTTTTAGCTCCTGGCAGTGTGGTGGGGGTTGGTGTTTTTATTGTTCTTCGGGCATGGCTTCGCCGTTCGCGCAAATCAGTGATTTGCGCGGCGGGTGACGTCAGTCCTGGGTTACAGCGCTAGCGGTACGGGGCCCTGGCGGATGCGGTAGCCCCCGTTTTCAAGTTTCTCCAAGGGGCTGGCGGCGGCCAGCAGCTTGCGGGTGTAAGGGTGTTGCGGGCGGTCGAAGATCTCGTCGCGAGCGCCCATTTCCACCACCCTGCCCTCGCTCATTACCGCCACCCGGTGGGCGATGCGTTCCACCGCAGCCAGGTCGTGGGAGATGAACAGGCAGGCAAAGCCGTACTGCGCCTGCAGGCGTTCGAACAGCTCGAGGATCTGCTTCTGGATGGTCATGTCCAGCGCCGAGATCGGCTCATCGGCGATCACCAGGCGCGGGTGACGCACCAGTGCCCGGCCGATGGCCACGCGTTGGCGCTGGCCACCGGACAACTGGTGCGGGAAGCGGTCGACAAACTGCTCCGCCAGGCCAATGTCCACCAGGGTTTTCGCCACCCGCTCCCGCCGTTGCGCCGGCGTCATGCCGGGCACATGGCGCAGGGGTTCGGCGAGGATGTCGCCGATCTTCATGCGCGGGTCGAGGGACGAATACGGGTCCTGGAAAATCATCTGGCATTGCAGGCGATGGTCGCGGTTGCCGGCTTTGAGAATGTCCACGCCTTCAAACTCGATGGCACCGGAACACGGGCTGTTCAGGCCGACAATCGCGCGGCCCAGGGTGGTCTTGCCCGAGCCGCTGCCACCCACCAGCGCCAGGGTTTCCCCGGGGGCGATGGACAGGTTGGCCGAGTGCACCACCCGCTTGAACTGGCTGCGGCCCCACAGGCTGCGCGGCCCAGGGTGTTCGATGCACACGTCCTTGACCGTGAGCAACGGCCGGTCTGCCTTGGGCAAGGCTGCCAGAGTGCCGCGCCGCGGCAGGGCCTCCAGCAGTTGCCGGGTGTACTCGGCCTTGGGCGCCAGCAGGATCTGCTCGATGGTGCCCTGCTCCACCGCGCGGCCTTCGCGCATCACCACCACTTTGTCGGCGTAGCGCGCCACCAGCGACAGGTCGTGGCTGATAAACAGGATCGCGGTGCCCTGCTCGCGGGTCAGGTCGAGCATCAGCTTCAACACGTCCAGTTGCGCCAGGCAATCGAGGGCCGTGGTGGGCTCGTCGGCAATCAGCAACGCCGGGCGCAGCAGCATCACCGAGGCGAGCATGATGCGCTGGCGCATGCCGCCGGAGAACTCGTGGGGAAACGCCGCCAGGCAACGCTCGGCGTCCTTGATGCCGATATGCCCGAGCATCTCCAGGCTGCGTTCGCGGATCTGCGCCTCGGTCAGCCTGGTGTGCAGGCGCAGGCCCTCGGCCATTTGCTCGCCGATGCTCATGGAGGGGTTGAGGGACACCATGGGTTCCTGGAACACCATGCCGATCTTCGCCCCGCGCAACTGGCGCAGTTGCTCCGGCGCCAGGCTGCCCAGGTCATGGCCCTGGAAACGCACCTGGCCGCTGCATTGTTCCAGGGGCGGTGGCAGCAGGCCGATGGCGGCGCGGGCAGCCATGGTCTTGCCGCTGCCGGACTCGCCCACCAGCGCCACGATTTCGCCGGGCGCGATGGTGAAGCTCAGGTCGTTGACCGCCAGCGGGCCGTGGGCCCCCACGCGGATTTTCAGCTGGTCGACTGCCAGAAGGATGTCAGTCATGGTCATTTACTCATCCGCGGGTCGAGACGATCGCGCAAGGCATCGCCACACAGGTTGAACGCCAGCAACGCCATGGCGATGCAGACACCGGGAAACAGCCCCAGCCAACTGGCCGTGGCGATATACGGCCGGCTGGCGGCGAGCATGTTGCCCCAGGTGGCGGCCGGCGGCGGAACGCCCAGGCCGAGGAAACTCAGGGAGCTTTCCGCCAGGATCGCCCAGCCGAACATGCTGGTGGCGAGCACGCACACCGGTGCCACGCAGTTCGGCGCGATGTGCCGCAGCATGGTGTACAGCTCGGAGTTGCCGATCACCCGCGAGGCCTCGACAAACTCTTTCTCGCGCAGCGACAGCACCGTGCCGCGCACCACTCGCACCACCGACGGCGTGTAGGCCAGGCTCAGCGCAAACACGATCCCGTAGAGGCTCGGGCCGATGATCGCCATCAAGCCCAGGGCCAGCAGGATGCCGGGAAACGCCAGCAACGCATCGTTGACCATCATCAAGCCACGGTCGACCCAGCCCCGCAGGAACCCGGCCAGCAGGCCCAGCACCGTGCCGGCGGTGATCGCCAGCGTGACCGTCAACACACTCACCCACAGGCTGGTGTGCGCGCCGATCATCAGGCGGCTCAGCACATCACGGCCGTACTCATCGGTGCCCAGCCAGTGCGCGGCCGTGGGCGCCTGCAAGCGCGCCAACAGGTTCAGGGCCAACGGGTCATGGGGCGTCCAGACCAGGCCGAGCAAGGCCATGATCAACAACAAGGCCAGCAGCAGCGCACCGATCAGCGCGTTCAACGGCGGCACACGCCAGGCCCTGGGGGCACGCGCCGGTGCCGGCAACAGCACCTCGGGTGCGGCAGGTAGAGGCTTATTCATAACTTAACCCTGGGGTCGAAGAGCGGGTACAGCAGGTCCACCAACAGGTTGACCAGCACATAAACAAAGGTCACCAGCAGCAGGCAGCCTTGCAGCACCGGGTAGTCCCGGGCGTAGATGGCGTCGACCATCAGCCGGCCGATGCCCGGCAGGGTGAACACCGTTTCGAGCACCGCGATGCCGCTGAGCAGGTTGCCGAGGATCAGGCCGATCAGGGTCAGGGTCGGCGCAAACGAGTTGCGCAGCGCATGCCGCCACAACACCGCCCGCTCCGACAGGCCCTTGGCCCGGGCGTGGGTGATGTATTCCAGGCGCAGCACTTCGATTGCACTGGCCCGGGCCATGCGGGTGATTGCGCCCAGTTCCACCAGGGTCAGGGTGACAATCGGCAGCACGATAAAACTCAACGCCTGCCACGGCGACTGGCCGAACGACACATACCCCACCACCGGCAACCAGCCGAGCTTGATGCCGAACGCATAGAGCAACAGCAAGCCGAGCCAGAAGCTGGGGATCGACAGCAACAGGGTGGCGGTCGACACCACGCCAAAGTCCAGGGAGCTGTTCTGTTTCCACGCCGAGAGCAAACCGGCCGGTACCGCAATCAACGCCGCGAGCAACACCGAGACCAGCACGATCCCGGCACTCACCTGGAAGCGGTCAAGGATCAGCGGCAACACCGCCTCATTGGTGGTGATGGAATGCCCGAGGTCGCCACTGAGCACCGCCTTGAGCCAGATCACAAACTGCAGCGGCAACGGCTGGTCCAGGCCCAGGGACGCACGCGCGACCTCCAGGCTATGGGCGTCGGCCATATCACCCAGCATCAGCAGCGCCGGGTCACCGGGCACCAGCCGGATGATCGCGAACACCATCAGCGAGATCAGCAGCAAGGTCGGGATCGACATCGCCAGCCGTTGGAAGATGAAACGCAACATCCTCAGTTACTCCCGGTGGCAGGCACGCTGACGGTCCACAGGCGCGGCTTGGACACCGGCCAGGTGCGCAGGCCGTGCACATAGTCGCGGCTGGCGGCGATGGCGTTGCCGTTGTACATCGGGATCATCGGCACGTCCTTGAGCATCTGCTGATGCAGTTGATCAAACAGCGCCTGGCGCTTGGTGATGTCGCCTTCGCGCTGGGCTTCACGCAGCCATTCCTGGGCCTGGGGGTTGTCCCAGACCTTGCGGGCTTCCTTGTCCTTGTCGCCGGTCATCGAGTCGAAACTCAGGGCCGGGTCGAGGCGTTCGGAATACGGGAACGCCATCATCTGGTAGTTGCCGGTCTGGTAGCGCTCCAGCTGAGTGCCCCACTCCAGGGTTTCCAGTTCCAGGTTGATGCCGCTGGCCTTGGCCATGGCTTGCACGAACACGCCCATGTCGAAGATCGCGGCGTAGCGTTTGTTGACGATCAGCTTGATCGGCTGGCCTTTATAGCCGGCTTCACGCAGCAGTTGGGCAGTCTTGGCCGGGTCGAAGTCGAAGCCCTGGTTCTCGATGGCCTGGTGGTAGTGGCTGCCGCTGGCGACCATCGAGTTGTTGGCCTGGGAGCGGCCACCGGTCAAGGCGGCGACGATTTGCGCCGAATCCAGCGAATGGGCGATGGCCTGGCGCAGGCGCACATCCTTGAGCAACGGGTCGCGGGTCTGGAACAACAGCGCGTTGACCGACATGGTGCCGCTGGAGGTGACCTTGATGCCGGGGTTGGCCGCCAGTTCGGTGGCGTCCAGCGGTGTGACGTCAATCAGCAGGTCGACGTTCTTCGACAGCAAGGCCGCCTTGGCCGCCGCCGGGTCGGGGATCACCAGCAGGCGTACGCGGTCGAGGGTGGTGGTTTTATTGCCGGTGTAGCCGTCCGGTTCTTTCTCGTCACGCGGGGTGTAATGGGCGTTGCGCAGCAGGTCGATGTACTGGCCGGGCTTCCACTCGCCCAGGCGGAACGGGCCGGTGCCGATGGGGGTTTTCCATTGGCCGTCGACCACCGAGTCTGGGTGCAGGATGCCGCTGCCGCCGCATTCCGGCAGTGCGGTGCTGGTCAGGAACAGGCCGTTGGGTTTGTCCAGGGTGAACACCACGGTGAGTGGGTCCGGGGCGCTCATGTCGACGATCTTGGCGCCGCCATGGCCATCGAATTCAGGGGCGCAGCGCCACTGGGTTTTCGGGTCGAGGTAGTGTTTCCAGGTCCACAGCACTTCGGCGGAGGTCAACGGCGCACCGTTCTGGAACTTGACCCCGCTGCGCAGATGGAAGGTGTAGCGCAGGCCGTCGTCGGACACCTGCACGTCCTTGGCCAGCAGTGGGCCGACGGTGGCATCTTCACGGAAGGCCACCAGTCCTTCGGTAATGTGCAAGATGACGGCGTCGGAGTTGGTGTCACGGTTGACGCCTGGCTCGGTGCTGCGAATGTCGGCGTTCAACGCGACCTTCAACAGATTCTCGGCGTGGGCAGTGCCCACCAGCGCGGCGGACAAGGCGCCAGCCAGGATTAAAGTCTTGTTCATGATAAATGCACCTTGAATGATCCTTACGCTTGGGTTCGGACGCTGGCAGGACCCAAAAAGAGGCACGGCCGAACACCTGAATAGTTGTTGTTGTTTTAGTCGCTGATTACGGTTTGCGAATGTTCCTGGACCGATCTTATTCGCCACCGGATGAACTTGAGAAGAACGCTCCGAGTGATCGGGCTCGGTTTATCCGATCATCAACCGTCCGTGGGTTGCCCAGGCCTTACCGTACCGAGAAATCAGGGCCTGTAGCTGAAAAACAGACGGTTTTTGCGATCAGAAATAATGATCGTGATCACTCATACCGATCTGTGCGCACCTATAGTCATCAGATAAGCTGGCTGGCATTCAATGGTTTAAATGCAGCACTGACTGAGTCGACTGTCATGACCCTCACCCATCTTCGTGCGTTCTGCTCCGTGGTTGAAAAAGGCAGCTTCCGCTCTGCCGCACGCCAACTGGATGTGGCGCAAAGCACCCTGACCCAATCGATCCAGACCCTGGAAAAAGAACTCGGGGTGGTGCTGCTGCAACGCTCCAACCAGGGCATCAACCTGACCCCGGCCGGTGAAGTGTTCCTGGCCCGCGCCCGCTCCATCACGCTCGATTGCGAACGCGCCCTGCTCGACCTGCAACCCTGGAAAGGCGAGCCCGAAGGCCATATCGCCCTGGGCGTCACCTCCGAACCCTTGGCCGAGCTGCTGCTGCCGGTACTGAGCAACTTCACCCAGCGCTTCCCGCGCATGCAGGTGCATGTGGCCAGCGATACGACCAAAGGCCTGGTGGAAAAAGTCCGCGATGGGCGCCTGGATTTCGTCTTGTGCCCCCTGGCGCCCAACGTGGCCGATATCGACCTGGCCATCGACCGCCTCTACAGCTCCAACGCCGGCATCATTGCGCGCAAGGGCCACCCGCAGGCCCACGCAAAATCCGTGCAAGCCCTCACCGACTGCCAGTGGATCAGCGTACGCCCGGCCGGCGTGGTAGGCGGCGCGGAGAACCGCTTGATCGAACTGTTCCGCACCCAGGGCCTGGCGCCGCCGAAGATCGCGATCACCACCGATTCGTTGCTGGAAACCCTGCACATCGTCTCGGAAACCGACTACCTGACCATCGAGCCGCGCATGCTGCCGGGGATGAAGCTGTTTTCCAGCGCCCTGACCACCATCGCCATCGACGAGCCGCTGGCCCCCCGCGATGTGTGCCTGATCAGCCGCCGCTCATCACCGCTCACCAGCGTCAGCCAGGAACTGACCAGCATGCTGATTTCCTATTCGCGGCTGGTGCACCGCAGCCGTTGATTTCCCTCCCACCACGAGCCTGTTTATGCCCATGTCCTACGATGGTTTGTCCCGCGCCAGCGCCAGCAGTGTCGGCGTTGATCCCGAGCACCTGATTGCCTTTCTCGACGAAGTGAAAGCGGCCGGCCTCGACCTGCAAGGCCTGATGCTGCACCGCCACGGCCAGGTGGTCGCCGAAGGCTGGAGCTGGCCGGTGGACCCCAACGAGCCACGGGTATTGCACTCGGTGGCCAAGAGCTTTACCGCCTGCGCCATTGGCCTGGCCCTGGATGAAGGGTTGTTGAAGCTGGAAGACCGGCTGGTGGGGTTCTTCCCCGAGTTCGTTCCGGCCGATGCCGACCCGCGCCTGGCGGACATGACCGTGGAGCACCTGCTGACCATGCGCACCGGCCACGCCGCCAATACCTCGGGCTCCGTGTGGCGCGGGATCGAGACCAGCTGGATTGCCGAGTTTTTCAAGATCCCGCTGGCCTATGCGCCGGGCACCACCTACGTCTATACCAGTGCGGCGAGCTACATGCTCTCGGCGCTGATCAACAAGGTCACCGGGCAGACCTTGCACGCTTATCTCAAACCGCGGCTATTTGTGCCGCTGGACATCCATAACGAACGCTGGGACATCGGCCCCGACGGTGTGAACCCCGGCGGTAACGGGCTCAAGGCACCTACGTCGGCCATGCTCAAGCTGGCCGTGCTGCATGCACAAGGCGGCGTGTGGAATGGCCAGCAGATTCTGCCGGCCGCCTGGGTTGCCGCGGCCACCCGGCCACAAGGCGGGCCGGACAGCCGCTACGGTTATCACTGGATGATGAAGCCGGCACACGCCTTCAGTGCCGTGGGTGTGTTTGTGCAAATGGCGATGGTGTTTCGTGAGTACGGCGCAACACTGGTGGTGATCGGCGGGATGAAGAATTCGGCAGAGCTGATCCCGTTTGTCGAGCGGCATTTTCCGGCGGCGTTTGGCAGTGATTGCAGCGTCAACCCTGAAGCGGATGCGCGGTTGGAGGGGCGTTTGGCGAGCATGGCGCTGCGGCCTGATTTGCTTTCAGCCTGCGCCGGACCGGCGGATTTCACTGGTGGCTATCAGGTAGAACCGAACGGCCTGGATGTGCGGCAACTGGCGTTCGCCGTTGAGGGCGATGTGCTGCGCTTCCAACTGACCGACAGCAAGGCCAGCCATGTCCTTGAAGTGGGGATTGATCGCTGGATCACCGGCACCACCAGCATGCCGGGTCGAGCGTTGCACCACGGTTATGAATTCAAGGACGCGCAGATCGTTGCCGGTGCGCGCTGGCTGGATACCGGGACGCTGGAGATGACCTGGATCTACCCGCAGACGGCGTTTCGCGACCGGGTGGTGTGTGAATTTGACCGTGACCGCGTGCGTGTGGCGCGTACGGTCAACGTCAACAGTGCCGGGAAGGAGCAGGAAGTATTAGTGGGCAGGAAGCTCTAGTGTGGGAGCCGGGCTTGCCCGCGATGCAGGCGACGCGGTACCCCAGTCACACCGCGGTGATCCCATCGCAGCCTCGCTAAAGCTCGACAGCTCCCACATTGGAATGTATTTACAAATCAAAATGTAGGAGCTGGCTTGCCTGCGATACAGGCGACTCGGTACCTCAGTCACACCGCAGCGCTCCCCTCGCAGCCTCGCTAAAGCTCGACAGCTCCCACATTGGAATGTATCCACAAATCAAAATGTAGGAGCTGCCTGCGATACAGGCAACTCGGTGCCTCAGTCACACCGCGGTGATCCCATCGCAGCCTCGCTAAAGCTCGACAGCTCCCACATTGGCATGTATCCACAAATCAAAATGTGGGAGCTGGCTTGCCTGCGATACAGGCGACTCGGTAGCTCAGTCACACCGCAGCGCTCCCATCGCAGCCTCGCTAAAGCTCGACAGCTCCCACATTGGCATGTATTCACAAATCAAAATGTGGGAGCTGCCTGCGATACAGGCGACTCGGTGCCTCAGTCACACCGCGGTGATCCCATCGCAGCCTCGCTAAAGCTCGACAGCTCCCACATTGGAATGTATCCACAAATCAAAATGTGGGAGCTGGCTTGCCTGCGATACAGGCAACTCGGTACCCCAGCCACACCGCGGTGATCCCATCGCAGCCTCGCTAAAGCTCGACAGCTCCCACATTGGAATGTATCCACAAATCAAAATGTAGGAGCTGGCTTGCCTGCGATACAGGCGACTCGGTACCCCGGTCACACCGCAGCGCTCCCCTCGCAGCCTCGCTAAAGCTCGACAGCTCCTACAACCATCGCGGCCAGTTCTTCGCGGCTGCGGCTGATCATCACGCCGACTTGTGCAAGGTGGTCAACCGCTGCCACGCCGCCCTCCTCGCTGATCCCCCGGCACGCCGGCAAGTGCAGGATCACCTCGAAACCGGCCTTGAACAGTTGCAAGACGGTGGTCTTGACGCAGTAGTCCAGCGCCAGGCCACCGACGATCACGCGCCGAATGCCCTGGGCATTGAGGTATTCAATGACCCCGGTGGAGAGTTTGTCGTGGAGGTCGTGAAAGCAGGCGCCGTAGGGATGCAGGTCGGGCTCGACGCCTTTCCAGATGAAGTAGTCGTAGTCATAGGGCGTGGGTAATTCGTCCAGCAGCGTGAAACCCTCGGTGCCGGGCACGCAGTGGGCCACCCAGGTGACATCGGCATGCACCAAGCCGGTTGGTTGCAGCATCTCGCTGTGGTGCGAGACCACCCAGGGCGCGTGCGGGGTGTGGGCGTCCTTGCTGCCCACACGGCGCCCGGCGAGGCTGGCCATATAGTTGAGTTCACTACCGATCTGGTCGCCGCCGGCCACCGGCAGTTCAGCGGGGCACAGCGGCGTGAAACTCTTCTGGGCATCGACATCAAATGAGGCAACAGCGGTTTTCGGGACGGTCATTTTGGCGTTCTCCTCTGGCATGCGCACAAAAGCACAGGGCCGGCTGTAGGAGCAAGCTTGCTCGCGAAAAACCTGAGAGCACCGAGGAGTATCAGGCCTCCCGCGCTATCATTGACGACCACCGCAACGGACCAGTGCCATCAGTTCATCCAGTTACCACCGTCGACGTTATAGGTCTGTGCCACCACGTAATCGGCATCCTTTGACGCAAGAAAAACCGCCATCCCAGTCAAATCCTCAGCCGTGCCCATCCGCCCATAAGGCACCTCTGCCCCCACGCGCTTTTTCTTCTCACCCAGCGGTAGCCCTTCATGCCGGGCGAACATCGCATCCACCCCGTCCCAATGTTCACCGTCCACCACGCCCGGCGCGATGGCATTCACGTTGATGCCCTGCTTGATCAAATTCAGCCCCGCCGACTGCGTGAGGCTGATCACCGCCGCCTTGGTCGCGCAGTACACCGCCACCAGCGGCTCACCCCGGCGCCCGGCCTGGCTGGCCATGTTGATGATCTTGCCGCCATGGCCCTGCTTGATCATCTGCTTGGCAGCCGCCTGCAAGGTGAACAGCGTGCCGGCGACGTTGATCGAAAACAGCCGGTCAAAGCTGTCGCGGCTGATCTCGGTAATCGGGGCCAGGTCGAACAAGGCCGCGTTGTTGATCAGGATATCGAGCTTGCCGGCCTGCGCCACCACGGCGGCAATCGCGGCGTCGATGGAGGCCTGGTCGGTGACGTCCATCGCCACCGCGTAAGCCATCGGGCCCAGCTCGGCGGCGGTGGCCCGGGCCCGCTCCAGGTTGATGTCGGCGATGGCGACGGTGGCGCCTTCGTTGATGTAGGCCTGGGCAAACGCTCGGCCAATGCCCCGGGCGCTGCCGGTGACCAGCGCGCTTTTACCTTCCAGTCGTTTCATGAATACGGTGTCCATAAGGTGATTATTTCGGGTAGCCGGCGCGTTTCATTTCACGCTCGGTGGTGGACTGCGCCTCGGCCAGCGCCTTGTCGACGGTCATGCCGCCGGTGAGCGCCGCCGAAAACAGCTTGCCCACCGAGGTGCCGATGGCCTGGAACTCGGGGATCGTCACGTATTGGATGCCCACGTACGGCACGGGCTTGGCCGACGGGTGCGCAGGGTCGGCGTGTTGCATCATCTGCAAGGTCACCTTGGCGAACGGCGCCGCGGCCAGGTACGCCGCGTTGTAGGTGGACTGGCGCGTGCCCGGCGGCACGTTGGTGATGCCGTCCTTGTCCGCCACCAACTGGATGTATTCCTTGGAGGTGGCCCAGGTGATGAAGGCTTTGGCGGCGTCCTTGTGCTTGGAGGTGGCTGGGATCGCGAGGGACCAGGCGTACAGCCACGACGAGCCCTTGTCGGTGACCTCGGTGGGTGCGGCGGCAAAGCCCACGCTGTCGGCCACCTTGCTTTGGGTTTTGTCGGTGGTGAACGAGCCGGCGACGCTGGCGTCGACCCAGATCGCGCATTTGCCGCTGTTGAACAGCGCCAGGGTTTCGTTGAAACCGTTGCTGGAGACGCCCGGCGGGCCGTAGTTCTTCAGGGTGTTAACGTAGAAGTTGGCTGCCGCGGTCCACTCGGGGCTGGTCAGCTCGGGCTTCCATTGCTCGTCAAACCAGCGGGCGCCAAAGGCGTTGGCCATGGTGCTCAGCAGCGCGATGTTTTCACCCCAGCCAGCCTTGCCCCGCAGGCACATGCCGTATTGGTCCTTGGCGGGTTGGTTGAGCTTGGCGGCGAACTCGCCCAACTGGGTCCAGGTCGGATGCTCGGGCATCGTCAGGCCGGCCTGTTTGAACAGGTCGGTGCGGTAATAGGTGACGGTGCTTTCGCCATAGAACGGCAAGGCGTAGAGGGTGTTGTTCACCGACAGCCCCTGGCGCACGGCCGGGAAGATGTCGTCCACGTCGTAACCGGCAGGCAGTGGCGTGATCGGTTCCAGCCAGTGCTTGGCGCCCCACAGCGGGGTTTCGTAGGTGCCGATGGTCAGCACATCGAACTGGCCGCCCTGGGTGGCGATGTCGGTGGTGAGGCGTTGACGCAGGACGTTTTCTTCGAGCACCACCCAATTGAGTTTCACGTCGGGGTGTTGTTGCTCGAACACCTTGGACAGGCGTTGCATGCGGATCATGTCGCTGTTGTTGACGGTGGCGATGGTCACGGTTTCGGCCGCGTGGGCGGCGATTGCCAGCGTGAGGCCGGAGAGCAGGAACAGCGCTTTCGGAATCTTGAACATGGCGGTTTCCACTTATTGTTTTTGTTGTTGACGGCCCGATTACAGCAGCTTGCCCGGAACCGGACAAACGACTGGCGGATGCCCGGCTGATACTTTTTTAACCGCGCAGCCCAAATCAAAAAAGTATCAGTGGCGGGCAAAATCCGGGGTAGCGGCTGCCCGCGCAAAGGGCGTATTTTGGTCCCATTCCAAAAAGCCCAGAAGGGCCAAGCCCATGCCTGCAAGCCGCTCCGCCCTTTTCGAGCAACGCCCCGCCGAGCTGGAAGTGATTCTGGCCGAGCCCGAGCATGGCTTTCGCTGGTACGAACATGACTATCCATTCGAACTCGCGCGCTGGAACCATCACCCCGAATTCGAGATTCACCTGATCCGCCAGGGCAGCGGCAAGTTGGTGGCGGGCGACTATATCGGTGCGTTTGGCGCCGGCCATGTCGCACTGATCGGCCCCGACCTGCCCCACGACTGGATCGGCGACCTGGCGCCGGGCGAATACCTGACCGGGCGCGATGTGGTGTTGCAGTTCGACGGGGCCGCGCTGCTGGCCCTGCGCACCACCCTGCCCGAGCTGGGCGACCTGCAAAGCCTGTTTGACCGAGCCCGGCGCGGCCTGGAATTTACCGGCGAGACTGCCCTGAAGGCTGCGCAACTGCTGGAATCCATCGGCCCCGCCCAAGGCCTGGCGCGCCTGATCCTGTTCATCCAGTTGCTGCACACCTTGATGCAGGCGCCCTCCGGGGAAGCCCATTGCCTGGCCAGTGCCTGCTACACGCCGAGCCTGGATGCCCGCAGCTCGGAGCGAATCCACAAGGCTTTCGATTACCTGATGACGGAGTTGACCGGCGACCTGCGGCTGTCGGTGATCGCCCAGCGCCTGGACATGAGCGAGCCGGGCTTTTCGCGGTTCTTCAAGCGCGTCACCGGCCACGGCTTTATCGACCTTATGCGCAAGTTCCGGGTGCAGCGTGCCTGCCGCCTGTTACTGCAAAGCGAAATGTCCGTGGCGGATATCTGCTTTGAAGTGGGCTACGCCAACCTCTCCAACTTCAACCGGCACTTTCGTATCGAGATGAACCAGACTCCCAGCGAATATCGCCGGGAAACCGCAACGTATCTGTTCAACCGCAACGGTGATCAGGCGCTGCCGTTTACCAAGGCGCATTTCTGACCAAAAGGCCGACTATTTCCCACTTTTCTTAATTCGTTCATGCAATTGACACAAATTGGTACAACCTGTGCAAACGTTTGCGGAACGAACTTGGCAGCCAAGTTCACCTCAACCCGAAGAATCGGGCCACAACCGCGTACGAACAGGGATTTTCAATGCACCCCACTTCCAGACGACCCACGTCGGCCACTCCTTTTGCTGTTTCCCTGCTACTGGCTGCCGTTACGGGAGTACTCAGCGCACCCATTTTGGCGCAGCAAAAACCCGCCGATGACTCAGCACAGGGCGAAACCCTCGCCCCGCAAGACAGCCCCTCGAAAAAAGGCGTGTACCTCTCGGACTGGTTCAACCAGGACCTGACGGTAATCGGCAGCAAAGACATCAGCTTCGGCCCCAAACCCGCCGATGACGTTTACCTGGAATACGAATACTTTGGCCGCAAGGGCCCGTTCGAACTGTATGGCTACGTCGACATCCCGAAAATCTTCGGCATCGGCAACAGCAATGACAAAGGCGCCTGGGACCACGGCTCCCCGGTGTTCATGGAACACGAACCGCGTATCTCCATCGACTACCTCGCCGGTCGCAGCCTGGCCATCGGGCCGTTCAAGGAATGGTACGTGGCGTTCGACTGGATCTACGACCACGGCAGCAACAAGGCCAACCGCGCCAACACCTTGTACAGCGGCCTGGGCACCGACATCGAGACCCACTCGCGGGTCAACCTGTCGGCGAACTTCTATGGCCGCTACCAGTGGGAAAACTACGGCGCCAGCAACGAATATTCGTGGGACGGCTACCGGGCACAGATGAAATACATCGTGCCCATCGGCAGCTTCGACAACGGCGCGTCACTGACCTATATCGGCTTCACCAACTACGATTTCGGCTCGGACCTGCACAAAGACAACCCCGCGCGCACCGCCAACTCACTGGTTGCAACAAACGTGCTGTTGTATTCGTTCACTCACCTGCGCTTCACCCTGGTCGGCCGTTACTTCCATAACGGCGGCAACTGGGAAGACGGCAGCGAGCTGAACTTTGGCGACGGTAACTTCCGCGCCCGCTCCAACGGCTGGGGTTACTACGCCGGTGTGGGCTATCAATTCTGAGTGTGAACAAGGAGCAGTAGATGAAGACGTTTAGCCGCCTTTCCATCGCCATCGGCCTGGCCGCCGGGGCGCTGTTGCCGCAAGTCGTGTTGGCCGATACGCCGGCCCCGATCAAGCCCAAGGTGATGCTGATCACCATGTTCGCCCCCGAGGCGCAAAACTGGATCGATCGCCTGGAGCTTAAACAGGAAGTACGCGTACCGGGCCTGTCGGCCGAGTATCCGGTGATCCGCTGCAATACCCAGGACGTGTGCCTGCTGGTGACTGGCATGGGCCAGACCAACGCTGCCGCCTCGACCCTGGCACTGGCGTTGTCGCCCAAGTTCGACCTGCGCCAGAGCTACTTCCTGATTGCCGGGATTGCCGGGATCAACCCGCACCACGGCACCATCGGCACCGCCGCGTGGGCCCATTACCTGGTGGAGTTCGGCACCCAGTGGGAGCTGGATTCACGGGATGCGCCGAAGGATTGGCCGACCGGTTACATCGGCATCAATACCAAGGGGCCGAACGAGAAACCGCCGCTGGACTACAAGACCGAAGTCTTCGAGCTCAATCCCAAACTGCAGGCCAAGGCCTTTGCGCTGTCGCAGAAAGTCGAACTCAGCGAAAGCAAGGAGTCCGCGGCCTGGCGCAAACACTATCCGTACGCGCCGGCCAATCAGCCGCCGCAGGTCACCCGGTGCGACACCCTGGCGGGCAATACCTGGTTCTCCGGGACTCGCCTGAGTGAGCGCGCCGAGGTCTGGACCAAATTGCTGACGGACAATAAAGGCGTGTACTGCACCACCCAGCAGGAAGACAACTCCACCTATGAGGCGTTGTTGCGGGCCAGCCGTGAAGGTTTGGTGGATATCAATCGCCTGGCGGTGGTGCGGGCCGGTTCCGATTTTGATCGACCGTACCCGGGCTACAGCGAAGTGGATAACCTGTTGAAATACGCAGACCAGGGCGGTTTTGTGCCAGCACTGGAGAACCTGTACCGCACCGGTAACCCGCTGGTGCAGGCGATTCTGAAGAACTGGTCGGCGTGGGAGAAAGGCGTTCCGCAAGAGTAAAGACTGCGCAGCACGTCTGTAGGAGCAAGCTTGCTCGCGATGGTGGTTAACGATAACGCGGGGCATCGGGTACCCCGCGTCGTTCTCAGGCTTTTCGCGAGCAAGCTCGCTCCTACAGGGATTGATCAGGGCAGGAAGATAATCTTGTCTGCGCTGCCCTGGTTCACTTCCTCAAAGCACTGCACACCGTCGGCCAGGGACACTTCCCGCAAGCCGGTCGGCAACGGCAACAAATCCTCGTCAAAGAACCGCCCGAATTGCTCCAGCATCACGGCGCACTGTTCGCAGTTGTAGAGCAACGAATTGATCCCCACCACCGAACCGCCCTTGCGGTACAACGCCAGGGCCGGCAGTTGCACGTGCCCGTCCACCGGCGCGGCGATGATCGCGATACGACCGAAAGGCGCCAGCGCCGCCACGGCAGCCGGCAACCAGAAGCCGGTGGTGTCGAAAATCACATCGGCGCCCCCGCCGAACAAGGCATTGACCTGCCCGCCCAGCGCCTCCGGCTGCCCCAGTAAAATCCCCTCGAAACCCTGCTCGCGCAGTGCCTCGACCTGTTCCGGCCGACGCACGGCCCCCAACACCTGGGCCCCACGAATTTTCGCCAGGGCCAGGGCCGCACTGCCTACCGCCCCGTTGGCACCAATCACCAGCAAACGCGTACCTTTGCCGACACCGCTGCGCTCAAGGGCGTCCCACGCCGTGGTGTACGGCACGCCGAGGCTGGCGGCCTGGGCAAAGCTCAAATGGCTGGGCTTGTGGGCCACGCCCTTAGCCGACACGGTGAGGTACTGGGCGTGGGAACCGTCGGCAAAAAAGCCCAGGTCACGGCCGGTGCCCCAGACTTCCTGGCCGACCAGGTGCTGCGGGCCTTCAACCACGACCCCGGCAAAATCACGCCCGGGAATGCGTGGCAACGTGGTGTAAGGGAAACGCCCGAGTACGTTCTTGACGTCGCTGGGGTTCAGCCCGGCAGCCTTGATGTGCACCAGGACTTCACCCACTGCCGGCACCGGAGTGGGGACTTCGACGTAAGCAAGGGCAGCGAGATCGCCGGTGGCGGAAAATTGCAGTGCTTTCATGGCCAACATCCATCGAGGTTAAAAAGGGTTTCAGGACAACCAGCTGCTGATCAACTGCCGCCCCATGGGCCAGAGCTTCTCGCCCATCAACATGCCCATCAGCCCCACCAGGGCGATGGCGGGAGGCGCAGGCGAACGAAAGTCCAGGGCACCGTAAATCACGCCGACCAACAGGCCGATGGCCAAGGAAATCAGGTAATTCATGGAACGCTCCGCAGCAAGGGTTGATGCGGTCAGTGTAGGGGGCTCAAATCCGAAGCATCGGCCAAGTGCTTCAGGATTTCGGCCAAGCCTCAGACAGGATACTGCGACGGCGCCATCCCCAGTTCACGGCGAAACATGTCGCTGAAACTGCTGGGTGAATAACCCAGCGACCGGGCGATGGCACTGACCGACTGGCCCTGGATCAACTCGGCCACGGCGGTGGCCAGTTGCACCTGCCGACGCCACTCGGCAAAGCCCATGCCCAGGCTGTTCTGGAACAGCCGGGCCAGGGTGCGCACGCTGGCACCGGAGGCTTCGGCGTGCTGCTCGAAGGGAATGTCCAGGGACGGCGACGCCATCACCGCCTGGCACGCGCTCATCAGGCGGCGGTCGGCGCCCACGGGCAAGGCAATGCGAATCGGCGAACGCCGGGCCCGTTGCAGCTCCAGCAGGGCCAGGCCGACCACTGCCTCGTAGTAGGCCTGATCACCCTTGTCGCCCTGCTCTACCAACGCCACGATCAGTTCGCGCAGCAGCCCGCCGACCTCGATCACTTGCACCTGGCTGTCCAGGGTCGCGGCCAGTGCCGGGCGCAGGTAGATGTTGCGCATCTGCAGGTCGGACACCACGCGAATCCCGTGCTCCACACCCGGCGGCAGCCACACCGCGCGCTGGGGCGGCACCACCAGCGCTTCCTGGGGAGTCTCGACCCACATCACGCCACTCATCGCATACAGCAACTGGCCCCAATCATGTTGATGCGGCTCAACGTACAACCCACGCGGGTAGGTGCGCGCCAAGGGTTGCACGGGGACGGCGTGGTTACTGAGGTCGGGGGGCGCGGCAAGGGCCATGGAAGGCACATCGTTGAAGGATGGACAGCCATGGTAATGACCCGTGTCGGATAATCCGAGTGAATTTTTACCGCCTGGGGAGGGTCACTTAAAGACACAAGGAGGGTTAACGGATCCATGACTAACGCAAAACTTTTCGTGATCGACTACACGCTGCATGGCCAGCCCAAGTCATTCATCATCCGCCTGGAAAAACTCGACAACGCCGAAGCCTGGCATTGGGCAAGCTGCGACGCGGGCGTGGGTCGCATCGGGCGCTTTGCCCGGGAGCAGGTGAAGAAGACCAGCCAGCCCCAGGCCGAGAAATTCGGCATCGAAAACGTGCAATGGCGCCGCTCGGATGCGCGCTCCAGTGTCTGAAACCTGTAGGAGCGAGCTTGCTCGCGAAGGTCGTTAACGATGACGCGGGGCATCGGGTGCCCCGCGTCGCTCTCGGGTGTTTCGCGAGCAAGCTCGCTCCTACAGGAGGTGGCCTGCGTTAGCCATGGGCCGACTTGGCACATTCGCACCCGGTCGCCGAAGCACAAGGCTCACCATGGGCATGATGCTCGGCGCAGCCTTGGCAGCAATAGCCCTTACCATCCTTCATCACCGCGTTTTTCCCCAACTGGCAGTTGCAGTGAGGGCAGGCGCATGTTTTCTCTTGCATGGTCAGACTCCTTTTTCATGGTCGTCCAGGTGCGGCGAACGCCAGCACCTCAAGGAGTGACTATAGGCAATGATGCAAGGTTCAAAGGCCCGTCAGTCCGCCCGACGAGCGTTGCTGCGGTACATGAACACCAGGGCCAGCGCCAGGCAGAGCATCGCCACGATCCGGCTGCCGGACAGCTCGATGGCAGGGTTGCCGAGCCAGCCGAAGTTGTCGATCAGCATGCCCATGCCCAACTGGCCGACAATTACGGCCACCGTGGCCACCGCCGTGCCGACAATCGGTACCGCACCGACCATCACCATCATGTACACCACCCCGAACAACGCCCCGGTCAGTTGCCATTTCGGCACGTCCAGCAGGCTGACGGCATGGGCCGGTTCAAAGAACAGAATCAGCAAACCCGTACTGATTGCCCCCACCACAAACGTCAGCAGACTGCTGCGCAAAACGCCCACCGCCTGCCCGAGGCGGCCGTTGATGGCTGCCTGCACACTCAACACCGCACCGGCGGCCACCACCACTACCAACAATAGAATCAGATTCATCGCCTTAACCCCGTGCAATCAGAACAAGTGCCACCACAATCAACCCCAGTGCGATCCAACGCTCCACGTTGACCCGCTTGCGTGCAGTGCCGAACCAGCCAAAGTGGTCGATCAGCACGCTCTTGCCCACCTGGCCCGACAAGATCACGATCATGGTCATCGCGATGCCGATATGCGGTGTGGCCAGGGTCAGCACCACCACGTACATCGGCCCCAGGAAGCCACCAATCAATTGCCAGCGCGGCAGATCGGTCAACGCCGGGCCCTTTTGCGGACCGCTGAACAGCAGCAGCAAAAACAGGATCGCCGAGCCGACGCCGAAGATGCTCAAGGTCGCCCACAAATGCCCGACCTGCACACCCAGCGGGCCCAGCAACCCGGCCTCTACCGACAAGCCCATGCCGGCGAAAATCACCAGTGGCAGCAACAGCAACCGAAGAAACGTCTTGGGCCTGGCCTGAGCCACACCCGCCATTGAAGAAGCCTGCATACATCACCTGCGCGTTAGAGAGAGGAACAATGGCGCGCATTATCCGGTGGCACTGCTGTGCGATAAATGGGAGCATGCCGACAACACCTTTGCGTAAATCGCACAGAACGGAGTGATGATGCAGGGCTTGAACGAACTGAGTTTCAAGGCGCTTCGCCTGTTTGTCGCCGTGCTGGACTACGGCAGTTTCTCTGAAGTCGCACGCCGCGAGGGCCTGGCGCCCTCCTCCATTTCCCGGCAAATCCAACTGATGGAACAGGCCCTGGGCCAGCAGCTGTTGTATCGGCATACCCGTGCCGTCAGCCCTACCGAAGCCGGGCGCCTGCTGGGCCGTCATGCACGGTTGATGCTGGAGCAACTGGAAGCCGCCGGCCAGGCGCTGCAGGAACAGGAAAGCGAACCCAGTGGGCTGGTGCGCATCAACGCGCCCATGGTGTTTGGCCAGCGCCATCTGTCGCCGTGGCTGGGGGAGTTGTGCCGGCGTTATCCGAAGCTGCAACTGGATATCCAGCAAACCGACACCTACGTCGACCCGTTGCAAGACGGCACCGACCTGCTGTTTCGCATTGGCGTGCTGAACGATTCCGGCATGCAGGCGCGAATCTTCGCCCCCCAGCGCTTCCGCCTCGCCGCCAGTCCCGGCTATCTGGAGCGTTTCGGTACACCGCAACATCCCGACGAACTGGTCAACCACCAATGCCTGGCCTACAAGGGCGTTACCGGCCAGCAGCGCTGGTTCTTCCGCCGTGACCAGGGTGACTGGACGCCCTACAGCGTCAAAGGCCCGATCACCGGCAACCATGCCGACACCCTGACCCACGCCGCCGAACAAGGCCTTGGCCTGGTGGTGTTTCCATCGTGGCTGATCGGCGAAGGCCTGCGCGCCGGTACGCTGCAGGCGGTGCTGACCGACTATCAAGTGGCGACGACCCTGGAGCCGCAACAGATTGCCGCGTTGTGGCCGGGTAGTCGGCGGTTGTCGTTGAAGGTGCGCACCGTGATCGACTACTTCGTCGAGTGTTTTGGGACGGTGCCGTACTGGGACCGGTGAACGCTCAGTGCCCCTATTCGCCCCACCCTGTCAGAGAAAATTCTCCTTCGGGTAAGTCCAGTCTGTTTTTGCGAAACACTGGTCCAAAGTCTCTTGCACTCGGGCAGACTTCGATGAATTCCTTCAGGAGAGACGTCATGGATGCCAGTCATTACCCGTTCGGAAACACCCACTCACACGCGCAAAAATCACCCTCGACCAGCAGTCGGCTGACCTTTGCTTGGCTTCGAAATTTTGGCTATATTTGGCCAAAATCCGGGGAAGACCACATGATTACCGTACCGTTGGGCGAAGCAAAAAATAACCTGTCGAAACTGGTCGATGATGCCGCCGCCGGCCAAATCATCACCATCGCCAAGCATGGGCGCGCCATGGCCCGCCTTGTCCCCGTCGGGAAGCCGACAGGCCGGCGCATCGGCGCAATGAAAGGGAAACTGGTGCTACCGGATGACTTTGATGCGCCATTGCCAGACGACATGCTGGATGCGTTCGAGGGAAACCACCCATGAGGGTGTTGCTGGACACCCACATCCTGCTGTGGGCCCTGAGCGATGATCCAAAACTGTCCACCAAGGCCCGAAAGCTGATCGAGAACGCGGCAGAAATCTACGTCAGCGCTGCCACATTCTGGGAGCTGGCAATAAAGGTCGGGCTCGGCAAGCTCAACGTCAACCTGGAGGAAATTCGCGAATACTGCCTCGAAAGCGGTTACGTGGAATTACCCATCACCTCAGAACACGCCATCGCGGTGAAGGACCTCGAGCACCATCACCGGGACCCGTTTGACCGACTGATCATCGCGACGGCCATCATCGAACCGATGAAGCTGGTGACAGCCGATCCGATGGTGGCGAAATACACGTCATTGGCGGTTCTGACCTGAATGACCGGGTTCAAAAAAACACCCACTGCCCGATCAGCCAGGCATTTGCCGCGCTGATCACCACAAACAAGCCCCAAGCCAGCAGGCGCGTCGGCAAACGGTTAACGAACGGCCCCATCAGGCGCTTGTCACCCGTCATGCGGATCAGTGGGTACAGCGCAAACGGCAACTGCAGGCTCAACACCACCTGGCTGAGGATCAGCAACTTGCCGATGGCGTCGTCGCCCATCAGCCACACCCCGAGGAACGCCGGGATCAGCGCCAAGCCACGGGTGATCAGGCGCCGCTGCCAGCAGGGAATACGCAGGTTGAGGTAGCCCTCCATGATCACCTGCCCGGCGATGGTGCCGGTGAACGTCGAGCTCTGGCCGGACGCCAACAACGCAACACCGAACAGCACACTGGCGAAGGCGCCGCCCACCAGCGGGTCCAGCAAGTGGTAGGCGTCCTGGATTTCCACTACGTCCGTGTGACCGGTCTGGTGGAACGCCGCGGCGGCCAGTATCAGGATGGCCGCGTTGACCAGCAGGGCCAGGGCCAGGGAACCAATGGTGTCGATACGCGCCAGCTTGACCGCGTCCTGGCGGCTGGCCAGGTCCTTGCCGAACAGCCGGGTTTGCACAATGGAGGTGTGCAGGTACAGGTTATGGGGCATCACCGTGGCGCCCAGTATGCCGATGGCCAGGTACAACGGTGCGGCATCACTGATGGCCGACAGCGACGGCGTGAAACCACGGAACACGTCGGGCCAGTAAGGCTTGATCAGCACCAGCTCGATGAAGAAACACACGCCGATGGTCGCCACCAGCGCCAGCATGATCGCTTCCAGCCGGCGGAAACCGCGGTTTTGCAGGGCCAGGATCAACAGCGTATCGAAGGCGGTGATCACAATCCCGGTGGTCAGGGACACGCCCAGCAACAGGTGAAACGCCAGGGCGCAGCCGAGGACTTCGGCGAGGTCGGTGGCGATGATCGAGATTTCCGCGAGGACCCACTGCACGAACGACGAGCGCCGGCTGTAGCGCTCACGGCTCAATTGCGCCAGGTCCTTGCCGGTGGCGATGCCCAGCCGGGAGCACAGGCATTGCACCGCCATCCCGGCCAGGCTGGCCAACAGCACCACGAACAACAAGTTGTAGCCGTAGCGCGAACCGGCTTCGATGGCCGTGGCCCAGTTACCCGGGTCCATGTAGCCGATGGAAATCAGCAAGCCGGGGCCGGCAAATTTCAGTATGCGCTTGAAAAATGAAGCGCTGGGATCAACGACGATGGAGCCGGCGACTTCCGGCGGGCAGAACGGGGCGGTAGCGATTTTGGGCAGGCTGAATTTCACGCGGGGTACCAGGCATTCACACAAGACGTGAACGCAGCTTATCAGTCAGACGCGACGGTACGCATCACCGTCTCCCGGGGCAGATCAAACGCCTCTACCACCTGGACCACCAGATCCATCTCCTGGTTCAGCGCCTCGCGCTCCATGCGCTCTCGAATCACCCCGATCACCAGCACCGCCAAGGTAGTGATGGAGTACGCCGGGCCTGAAAATGCCCGCACCCCGGTCACCACCAGCATCGCGGCGGCCAGCGCCTGCCCAACCACCGGAATTGCCGAAGCAGCGCCCCGGCGCAGGATAAACCCGGTGAGCCCGGCCAGCGCGGTGCCACTCAGGGCGGTCGTCGCTGAACGCCCGACATCGAATCGATTGAAAAAGCCCTGCTCTTTCTGAGCTGCGGCCTTCAACTCGGCCTCGAACACTTGGCGATCGGCCTGGCTGAGCTTGTCCTTGTATTGCTCGATCAGCCGCTCGGCGACCTGCAGTTCCAGCTCCGCCAGTGCAACGGTCTCGATCGGCTCATCGAACTTGATGCCCACGCGCTGCGCCACATCCTGGGCGATTTCGCGATAGCTCACGCCATGGCCGCGGGCCAGGTTCATAAAGGTGTCGCCGCCCATGCGCTGCAACTCGATGGCCAGCTTCAACGGCTCACGCACCGTGGCATCGATAGACGCACTGCGCTTCTGCGCCATCAGCTCGGCGAAAAACTTCAACTCTTCCGGTCGCGCCTGCAGCAACAGCGGAAACAGGTCGACATCCTCTTCGGCAAACCGAACTTCGCTGCTGCGCTGATCGGCGCGGATCATGCCCCGGCGCTCCTGCAACAGGTCGGTGTACTGCACCACCGTCTTCAACTGCGGCCAGTAGGCGGCGTGGTCAAAGGTTGCCAAGTGGACATTCGCCACCTTGGCCTTGAGCGCAGGTGTTACCGGGATCGCATACCGGCCGATGCAGCGTTCAGTGTCGGGCTTGAGCGCCAGGGCCCAATCCTTGCTGGAGTGGCAATTGATCACGCGCCCCGTGAGTGGCGCCGACACCTGGTCCCACGGGCTGGACGTACAAATGGCGCCGCCCATCAACAACAGGTTGTTCAGCGGCAACTCACGGGCCACTTCAGGGCTGGCCAGCAGGCTCTTGACCAGGATCCGCGCGCCCAGGGAATGGCCGATCAGGTTGATCTGCCGCACCTTGATCGACTCGCCGTGCAGGTAGTTGGCCAGCTCGGGCAGCAGGCTTTTAGCCACCTCGTCCACCCGCGCCTCGACGCTCTTGTAGTGGTCAAGGAAATAGGCAATCGCCTTGCCCACCCCAATGGTCGCCGCCCCCAGGCTACCGCCGCCGAGCATCGAGGCGATCACGTCCTTGAACGGCGCAAACAGGTTTTCCAGGAAATGCCCGGCCGGCCAGAACAGCATCAGGTTGGTGGAGCCTTCGATGGTTGCCAGTTGCTGCGAAAAATTGCCCAACTGCTGCTGGTTGAAGAACGCCGAATAACCATGGACGTAGAGATTGAGCACCTCCCCCTGGGGCTCGCCACACAGCACAAACGTGGGCTTGCGGGTACGGTGCATTTCATCCCACTGGTGTTGCATGTGGCAGTGACTCCTGGTGACGACGGAGGGCGATAGTAACAAAGGGTGAGGCACGGGAATGTGAAAAACTGATACCCGGACTATCCACAGCCATGCACAGTGATGACAGAAAACACGGATTTTGTTCAGCTATTCAGTCCATTAGCCTTTGTCGGGTCAACTACTGGAACCGAGGAACACCATGAGCAAGCCCGAATTTTTCATCACCCCAGGTTATGGCGACATCGCACGCGAAACGCTGCATTACGCCCAAGCCGTAAAAATCGGCAACCGCGTTGAAACCTCAGGCCAGGGCGGCTGGGACGACGCATTCCAGATACCCGAGTCCCTCACCGACGAGATTGCCCTGGCCTTCCAGAACCTGGAACGCACCCTGGCGCAAGCCGGTGCCGGCTGGGAGCATGTGGTCCACGTCAACTCCTACCACGTGGGCGGTTTTCCTCCCGAAGTGAACCAGCAGATGGTCAAGTGGTACCGCCATTACATGCCCAATCACTCACCGATCTGGACCGAACTGGGGGTGGAGGCCCTGGGCCTGCCGGCGATGCGCATTGAAATCCGCGTGACGGCAATCATTGCCTGACGCCGAACCGCTCGATCACCCAGTCGATAAACACCTTCAACCGGGCGTTCTGATGCCGGTTGGGTGGGTAGATGATGTGCAGCGGCGTGGCGGGTCGGGTCCAGTCCGCCAACACCGGGACTAGCTGGCCGGTCTCAACGTAGTAGTCAACGATGGACTTGAAATGCTGCCCGACACCCAGGCCGGCGAGCAGCATTTCTTTAAGGCCATTGCCTTCGTTGGTCGAAAACGCACAGTTGCCTATTTCATGACGGGCGGCACCCTTCTCGAAAATCAACGGCTCCGGTTTACCCGACCCGGCAAAGAAATAGCCAGCCTTGAGGTGGTTTTGCTCGAGGTCTTCGGGAGAAGCGGGCGTGCCCATACGTTCCAGGTAGCCCGGTGCGGCGCAGGTGATGTACTCAAGGTCTGCGACCTTGCGACCAATCATGGCCATGTCATCCAGCTTGCCCACCCGCAGCACGCAATCCACCCCCTCCCCCACGATATTCACGGCGCGATCGCTGATGCCCAGGGCGATGGTGATGTCGGGATACTCACGATGAAAATCCACCAGCGCCGGGATCAGCAGGCAATTGGCAAAGGACGCCGGCGCATCCACCTTCAGGTGACCACCGGGCTTGAGCTTCTGCCCGCGCAGGGCGTTATCCAACTCGTCCAGTTCGGCCACCAGGCACAGCGCATGGTTGTAGTACGTAAGCCCTTCCGGAGTGGCCGCCAGCGCACGGGTAGTGCGATGCATCAGCTTGACGCCAAGGTGCTTCTCCAGGTCGGTGATGAGCTTGCTGACGGTGGAACGCGGCAGTGCCAGCTGGTCGGATGCGCGGCTGAAGGAGCCGGTTTCGACGACACGGACGAAGGCGCGCATGGCAAGGAGTTGGTTCACGATGATGTCCGATGGGGCGAGAACACCAAGTATTGTCCATAAATCTGCACAATGGCGACAACCGTTCACATAACAAAAAGCCCGGCGTATGGCCGGGCTTTGATGGAAAGAATGACTCAGTTGGCAAAGTTCTCAATCTTTACCTGGCCATCCGGAAACGTGGCGACAATCTCCAACTCTCCTCCCATGGCACGAATGAGGCACACAACCTCCCGTTCTTCCCTGGAAAGTGTTTGTAGGTTATTCCAGTATGATTATTAGCGGAGCGGAACGGGACGCAGAGCATCCTAGGCTGCATTCCTACGCAGAGGGTAGGAACGATCAAACTGCACGGTAGCGCCCATAAAAAAACCGCCCTTTCGGGCGGTTGAAGGGACCCGGCCTTGATCAGAAGCCGAGGGAGAAACTGATGGTCATCGCGTGGTCCTTGTCGTTGCGCGAGACTTGTCCGGAGTAACCCAGGCCAAGCTTGCCGTTGGGGCTGATCTGATAGTCGATGCCTGCTTCCAGCACGGCGCTGTCCTTGGCGATCGGTACGCCTTGGGTGCTGAATGAAGTTCCACCGCCGTTGATAAAGCTCAGGTCGGCATCCGGCTGGGTATCGCCGAAGGCATGACGCCAGCCGATGCTGCCCCGCGGGGTGATCTTCGAGCCGTTGCCCAGGGTGAGAGTCTGGCCGACACGCAGGCCCAACGTGGAGAAGGTAATGTCTTGATCGGCATCACCGCGCAGGGCCGCTGAGCCGCCCTTCTCCTTGATGGTGTCGCTGTCGTAGTTGACGTAGGCCAGGCCGGCGAACGGTTCCAGGGCAACACTGGCGGTTTGAATGGTGTAGCCGACTTCACCGAACACTTGCGCACTGCGAGCCTTGTAGTCGGCCTTCAGGCGTTGGCCTACATCACCAGCTGCCACATCGCGTTTGCTCTCGATGTCATGCCAGCTGTAGGCCACGCCCATACGTGCGGCAAAGGCTTCCTGCTGGTACGCGGTGTAGGCCATCAGGTGATAGCTGTCGACATCGGCGCTGGAGTTGCGGTGCTTGGCGTCGAGGTCGCTGCGGGTGTAGCCGGCGGCAACACCGGCGCGCCAGGCGTCGTCCAGTTGCTTGTCGGTGCCCAGCAGGAAGCCGCCGAGGTTGCGGTCCAGGTTGGCGGTGTTGCTGTCGCCGCCCATATGGCCCCAGGTGCCCAGGACACGTGCCCAGCCGACCATTTCGCCTTGGCAACCGGCGCTGCTCAACTGGTTTTCGCTCGGTGCCAGGCTGCTGCGTGGATCGTCCTGGCGGTAGCAACCCGGTTGGCGCAGGCGCTCATTGACCGCGTCACGGATGTAACGCGAGTCTTCGAGCAAAGCGCTGGCGGTGCTGGCGTGAATTTCCCCCGAGAGGTTATCGAAAGCGGCGCGGGCACTGGCTGCACTGCCGTTAAGCAGCGCGTTTTGCACCGCTGCACCGCCCACTGCTGCCCCGCTGCCCAGTGCCGCCGCGACCGCCCGCTGATTGCCGGTGGCTGCCACGCTGGCATAGCTGACGTTATTGCGGCTGACTGCCAGGGCGACCTCATTCGGGGTGTAGCTGAGGGCGGTATTGAGGAACGCCAGGTTCTCAAGGTTGGTGCTGGCAAACGTACCCGTTACCCCGCCACCCGCCGTCAATAAGGTGTAGGTGGTGGGGCCGGCATAAGGTGCCAGGTTAACCACGTTCAGCGTGCCCGCCAGGTTTGCCGTGCCGCCAACCGCCAGGGCGCCTGCGGCCGATGGAGTGATGACCAGGTTCAGCGCGCCATCGGCGGCATTGGTGAAGTTGCCGGCAACACTCAATTTGCCGCTGTCGGGCGTCACCGCACCGTGGTTGACCAGCGAGCCGACACTGCCATTACCTGTCAGCCCGGCACCGTTGGCCACGGTGACCTGCCCACCCAGGATGGCGTTGGGATTGGCCGCGTTGCCAACTTGCAACACGCCCTGATCCACCGCCACCGTTCCGCTGAACGACTGGTTGCCGGTGAGCAGCAGCGTCCCCGCGCCCTGCTTGACCAGCGCACCGGTGCCGCTCAGCACACCGTTGAATTGGCCACTGCTCAGTTGTGTGAACAGCAACCGCGCGTTGTTGAGGATATTGCCCCGCAGGCTGGTGGTGTTACCGGCCAGGGTCCCGCCACTGACGGTGGTGCCGCCGGTGTAGGTGTTGGCGCCCGTCAGCACCAGTGTGCCCGCATCCAGTTTGTTGATGCCGCCGGCGCCCACCAGTGGCGCATCAATCTGGGTGGTCACGCCGGCATTCACCCGCGCTGTGGCCAGGCTGCCGTCCGGAGCATTGGTCGGGCTCAGGCTGCCGCCTGCACCGGCCACCAGCGAGTAATTCGGGTCGAGGAATTGCACCCCGGTAAAGCCCTGGGTGCCCACCACTGTCACTGTCCCGCCCTGGCCGCCAAACACCGCGAACTGGTTGGTCGACGCCTCGCCCTGGGTGCCGTTCGGATCGGTCCAGTTGGTGCCTGGGCCCCACGTGCCGCTGCCGCCAGTGATGGTGCCATCAGGATTGGTGGTGCCGCCGTTCCAGAACTGGATTTGCCCCGGTGTGGTTTGCACCAACAGGTTGACCTGATTGGCCAGCGCCGTTTGCAAGGTCAGTGCCCCCGGCAGGATGCCCGACGGCAACGTGCCGTACGCCAGGCCGTTGTCGGTCAGGCTGCCGCCGTAGCGGAACAGCTGGTAAACCCCGGTACCGAAACCACCGGCGTCGGTAATGTTAAGTGTGCCGTCCAGGGTCAGGTTGCCCGCGACATTCACCACCGAGGTAGCAGCCCCCGGCGCGCCGAGGCTGAAGTCCAGGTTGGTGCCCGAGGACAGGTTGAGGCCGCCGACCGACAACGGCGTACCGCCGGTGCCTGCGGTCAGGGTCGAGCCGCTTGCCAGGGTCACCGTGCCCGCCAGTTGGCCTGAACCACCCAGGGACGCGCCACTGCCGACCAGCACGTTGGCACTGTTCAGGGTGCCGTTGACCAGCAGGCCGCCGGCATTGACGTTGGTATCGCCGGTAAAGGCGTTGTTGCCACTGAGCAGCAGGTCGCCCGTACCGTTTTTGTTCAGCACCCCGGCACCGGTGAGGTTGCCGGTGTAGGTGCCATCGGCCGCCTGTTCGAAGGTCAGGGTCGCATTGTTGGCGATCGCGCCCTGCAAGCTGCTGGTGTCACCCGTGGTGGTGCCGCCATTCAAGGTGGTGCCGCCGCTGTAGGTGTTGGCGCCGGTCAGCAGCAGTGCGCCGGTGCCGTTTTTCACCAGGCTGGCGGTGCCACTGATAACACCACCGAGGACGGTGTCTTGAGTCCCCGTGAGGGCCAGTTGCGCACCGAGGTTGATCGCGTTGTTGAGTTGCAGCGCCGCCGTGCTGTCGAGCACTGCATTGCCGGTAACGCCAAGGGTGCCGCTGCCCAGGGCATTGTTATTGCCGAGCACCAGCGTACCTGCCGCCAGCTGCGTCCCGCCGCTGTAGGTGTTGTTGCCATTGAGGGTCAGGCTGGCCGCGCCGCTCTTGACCAGGCTGCCGCTGCCACTGACCACGCCGCCCAGGGTCAAGGCGTTGGAACCGGCGACATTCAAGGCACCGTTCAGCACCACCGCATTGGCCAGGTTGACCGCTGTGTTGCTGTCCAGCGCCGTACCGTTGGCCGAGGTCAATACGCCGGTCCCCAGCGCACTGTCGTTGCCCACCACCAGCTTGCCGCCGTTGAGCGCCGTGCCGCCGGTGTAGCCATTGGTGCCATTGAGGACCAGGGTGCCGGTGTCGTATTTGCCCAGCGTACCGGCGCCGTTGATGGCCACACCGATTGTGGCGGTGTTGTTGGGGTCGACGCGAATTGCCGCATTCCCCGTGCCGCCATTGACCAGGTTCAACGCGCCTGCCGTGCCATTCACCAGGCTGTAGCCATCGGTGGCGAACTGCAGCCCGGTAATGCTCTGCGTGCCGTTGACCGTGACCGTGCCCGCCGTGCCCTGGAATACCGCAAAACTGTTGCCCCAGGCCTGGTTGACAGTGCCGTCCACACTGGTCCAGTTGGTGGTGCCGGTGCCCCAGGTGCCGCTGCCGCCGTTGATGCTGCCGTCGCCCACCAGTTGGCTGCCATCCCAGAACTGCACCGTGGTGTTCGGCGCCGTCACCAGCAGGTTGACTTGATTGGCCAGCGCCGTTTGCACTTGCAGATCCCCCGGCGTCACGCTGCCAGGCACGGTGCCGACCACCAGGCCGTTATCGGTCAAGCCGCCGGTGTAGTTGATGATGCGATACACACCGCTGCCAAAGCCGCCGATATCGCTGACGTTGAGGTTGCCGTCGAGGGTCAGGTTGCCGCCGACATTGATCAGCGCGTTGCCACCGCCGGCGACCGGTGTGCCCAACCCGACATCCAGGTTGGAATTACCCGACAGCACCAGCGAACCCACCGACAAGGTGCTGCCGGTCGCGCCCGCGAGGTGACCGCCATCAGCCACCGTGACGGCGCCTCCCAGGCTGCCAGTGCCCGTAAGCGTCGCGCCGCTGTTGACCGCGACGTTGCCGCTGGCCAGGGAGCCGCTGACATTCAGGGTGCCACCGTTGATGCTGGTGTCGCCGGCCAGGGTATTGATACCGCTGAGGGTCAACGTACCGGTGCCGAGTTTGCTCAGCTGCCCGGTACCGTCGAGCACACCGCCAAAGGTGCTGCTCAGGTTGCCACCGCCCAGGCTGAGGGTGTTCCCGGCGCCGATCAGTGCCGTGCCACTGCCGGTGAGGCTACCGAGGCTGCTGGAAGCGCCGAGGTTGAGTTGGGTACCGGTACCGAGGTTCAAGCCGGCGTTGTTGCCGAGGGCCGTGGCACTTGAGGTGGTCAGGCTGCCGCCCAGCACGTCGAAGTTGCCGCTGAAGGTGTTGTTGCCACCAAGGGTCAGGTCGGACGCGCCATTTTTCGTCAGGGTGCCCGCGCCATCCAGTACGCCGGTCAAGGTCAGGTTGTTGTTGCCGGCCACACTCAGGTTGTCGTTGACCGCGATGTTGTTGCCCAGCGCCAGCGCCGAACTGTTGTCCAGTGTGGAAGGCCCCGTCACCGTCAACGCCCCACTGCCGAGTGCTGCCGCGGTGCCGAGGGTCAGGGTGCCGGCGTTCAGGGTGGTACCGCCGGTATAGGTGTTGATGCCATTCAGTGTCAGGTTGGCGTTGCCATTTTTGCCCAAGCCTCCGGCGCCGCTGATCACACCCGCGAGCGTCAGGTTGTTGCTGCCGGCTACCGCCAGGTTCGCGTTGAGCACGACGTTATTGCCCAGGCTCACCACAGTACTGCTGTCCAGGCTGGAAGCGCCCCCCACCGTCAGGTTGCCCAGGCCCAGCGCCGAGTTGCTCCCGGCAGTCAAGGTGCCGGCGTTCAACGTGGTACCACCGAGAAAACTGTTGAAGCCGCTTAGCGTCAGGTTGGCCGCGCCGTTCTTGGTCAGGCCGCCCGCGCCGTTAACGACGCCGGCGAGGGTCAGGTCAGCCGTGCCGCCGATGCCCAGATTGCCCGCGAGGTTTACCGCGTTGTTAACGCTGACCGCAGAGGCCGCGTCCAGCGTGGTACCGCCCGCCACGTTAAGTGTGCCGCTGCCCAGTGCGGTATTGGACGCCAGGATCAGCCCGCCGGCATTCAGCGCCACCGGGCCGAGGAAGGCATTGTTGCCACCGAGGGTCAGGTTGGCTGCGCCGTTTTTCACCAGGCCACCGGTACCGGCAATCACGCCATTGAGGGTCAGCGCATTGCTGCCACCCACCGTCAGGTTGCCGCCCAGACTCACCCCGTTGGCCAGGGTGATGGCGGTGTTGCTGTCCAGCCTGGTGCCGGTCGAAGTGCTCAGTTGTCCGGTACCAAGGGCGGTGTTGCTGCCCACCACCAATGTACCGCCTTGCAGCTCGGTGCCTCCGGTGAAGGTGTTGGCGCCATTGAGCACCAGTGTGCCGCTGTCGAGTTTGGCCAGGGTACCAGTGCCGTCAATGCCAACGCCGAGGGTGGCGGTGGCGCCCGGGTCGACGCGAATCGCAGTGTTGCCGCCGGTGCCGTTCACCGCCGTCAACTGCCCTGCCGCTCCCGCCACCAGGTTGTAGCCATCGGTGACAAATTGCAGCCCGGTGAACGCTTGCGTGCCCGCCACCGTGACGGTGCCCGCCGCCCCCTGGAACACGCCGAAGTCGGCGGCCCACGGCTGGTTGACCAAGCCGTCGACCGAAGTCCAGTTGGTGCCGACCGCCGTCCAGGTGCCGGTGCCGCCGTCCACCACGCCGTTGGCGATGGTCTGGCTGCCGTCCCAGAAGCGGATGTTGGCGTTTGGTGCAGACACCAGCACGTTGACCTGATTGCCCACCGAGGTCTGCACCACCAGGTCGCCGAGGCCGAAGCCCACCGGCACACCGGTCACATTCAGCCCCAGGTCGGTAAGTGCACCGGTGTAGTTGATCAGGCGATACACGCCGACACCGAAGCCACCGGCATCGGTCACGTTGAGGTTGCCATCCAGGGTCAGGTTGCCGCCGACGTTGAGCAGTGAGTTGGTGGATGGCGCGCCGAGCGCCACGTCCAGGTTGCCGTTGCCGGCCATCACCAGCGAGCCGGCCGACAGCGTATTGCCGCTGCTCAGGGCCAGGTGGCCGCCGTTGTTGACGCTCAGCGTACCGAGCACCGAACCGGTACCAGTGAAGGTCCCGCCGGTATTGACGTTGACGTTGGCACTGCCCAGCGAGCCGCTGAGGTTCAGGGTGCCGGCATTCACGTTGGTGTCACCGGTGAGGCCATTGATGCCGGTGAGGTTGAGGGTACCGGTGCCGACCTTGGCCAGGGCACCGCTGCCGCTCAGGCCGCCGTCGAAGGTGCTGGTGGAATTGAGGCCACCCACCGACAGCGTGTTGCTCCCGCTGACCAGCACATCACCGCTGCCTGCAAGGGTCGCGAGGCTGGCATCACTGCCCATGATCAGCGACGCACCGGCGCTGACATTCGCGCCCGAGGTATTGCCCAACGCGCCTGCGCTGGCGGTGGTGACACTGCCGGACAGGACATTCAGGGCGCCGGTAAAGGTGTTGGTGCCGCTGAGCGTCAGGTCGGCCAGGCCATTTTTATTCAACGCAGCGGCGCCGCTGATCACGCCGCCGAGCGCCAGGTCATTGTTGCCGGCCACGTTCAAATCGGCATTGAGCACTATCCCGTTGTTCACGGTCATCGCCGCGCTGTTGTCCAGCGTCGAGGTGCCACCTACCGTCAGGCTGCCGGTGCCCAGCGCCGAGCCATTGCCCAGCGTCAGGGTGCCGGCGTTGAGGGTGCTGCCACCGCTATAGAGGTTGATACCGTTGAGGGTCAGGTTGGCCGCGCCGTTCTTGATCAGCTGGCCGCTGCCGCCGATGAGGCCGCCCAGCGTCAGGTCTTGGGTGCCGCCGACGGTGAGGTCGGCGTTGAGGGCGATGCTGTTGGCCAGCGCCACCGGGGCGTTGCTGTCCAGCGTCGCCGCGCCGTTGATTGCCAGGCTGCCGGTGCCGAGGGCCAGGTTGTTGCCGACGGTCAGGGTACCGGCATTCAATCCGGTGCCGTCGATAAACGTATTGGCGCCGTTGAGGATCAGGTTGGCCGCGCCGTTTTTCACCAGGTTACCGTTGCCGCTGATGACACCGCCCAAGGTCAGGTCGGCGCTACCGCCGATGGTCAGCGGGCCGGTCATGCTGATCTGGTTACCCAGGCTGACGGCGGTACTGGCGTCCAGGCTGGTATTGATCCCCGTACTCAGCACGCCCGAGCCCAACGCGTTATTGGCGCCGACGATAATCTTGCCGGTGTTGAGCGTCGTGTCGCCGAGGTAGTTGTTGGTCCCGTTGAGCGTCAGGTCGGCCGCGCCGTTCTTGGTCAAGCCACCGATGCCGTTGACGTTGCCGCCGAGGGTCAGTGCGTTGCTGCCCGCGATGGTCAGGTTGCCGCCGAGGTTGAGGGCATTGGCCAGGGTGATGGCAGCGTCGGCGTCCAGCGTGCTGCCGTTGGCCGCGTTCAACGCGCCCGTGCCCAGCGCGGTATTGGAACCGACAATCAAGGTTCCGGCATTGAGCGCCGTGGTGCCGGTATAGGTGTTGTTGCCATTGAGGGTCAGGCTCGAAGCGCCGGTCTTGATCAGGCCGCCGGTGCCGGCGATCACCCCACCGAGGGTCAACGGGTTGGCCCCGCCGGCAGTCAGGTTGGCATTGAGGTTGATCGCATTACTCAACACCAGCGCACCGGTGCCGTTGAGGCTGCTGGCGCCGCCCACGGTCAATGCTCCGGTGCCCAGCGCCGCGCCATTGCCCAACGTCAGGGTGCCGGCGTTAAGGGTACTGCCGCCGCTGTAGGTGTTCACACCGTTGAGGGTCAGGTTGGCCGCGCCGTTCTTGATCAACTGACCGGTGCCGGCCAGCACCCCACCCAGGGTCAAAGCGTTGCTGCCCGCCACGCTCAGGTCGGCATTCAGCGCAACGTTATTGCCCAGGGTCACATTGGTATTGCTGTCGAGGGTCGCGGCGCCGCTGACGGTCAGGTTGCCGACGCCCAGGGCTGCGTTATTGCCGGCGGTGAGCGTACCCGCGTTGAGTGTGACACCGCTGAGAAAGGTATTGGCACCATTGAGGATCAGCTTGGCCGTACCGTTCTTGGTCAGGCCTCCGCTGCCTCCGACCAGGCCGCCAAGGGTCAGGTCAGCGGTCCCGCCGATGTTCAGGTTACCGGTGATGTTGGCCGCATTGGCCAGGGTAACGGCAGTGCTTGCGTCCAGCGAGGTGCCGGCGGCGGTGTTCAAGGTTCCGCCCGCGCCCAGCGCGGTGTTGGACCCCACAATCAGCGAACCGGCGTTGAGTGAGGTGTTGCCGGTGTAGGTATTGGCGCCACCGAGGCTCAGTGCCGCCGTACCGTTCTTGATCAGGCCGGCGCCAAGACCGCTGACGATGCCATTGAGGCTCAGCGCCTGGGTGCCACCGATGATCAGGTCGGCGGCCATGTTGACAGCATTGGCCAGGGTCACCGCCGCCGTGGCGTCCAGCGTGGTGCCAGCGGCCGTATTGAGCGCGCCGGTCCCCAGTGCCGTGTTGCTGCCCACCTGCAGTGTGCCGGCATTGAGTGCGGTCGGCCCGAGTTGGGTGTTGTTGCCCGTCAGCGTCAGGGTCGCGCTGCCATTCTTGACCAGCCCGCTGGCCCCGGAGATCACGCCACCAAGGGTCAGGGCATTGCTGCCGAGCAGGGTCAAGTTACCGTTGAGCCCAATGTTGTTGGCGAGCGCCACGGCGCCGGTGCTGTCCAGGCTGGCAGCGGCGTTGACGTTCAGGGAACCGGAACCCAGGGAGTTGTTGTTGCTGACAATCAATGTGCCAGCGTTCAGATCGGTGCTGCCGGTGTAGCCGGTGTTGGCGGCGCTGAGGGTCAGGCTGCCACTGCCGTTCTTGGAGATCCCGCCGGCACCGCTGACGGCACCGGCCAGGGTGAGGCTGCCGACACCGCTGGTGCCAACGGCGGAATTCAGCACCAGCGCGTTGTTCAACGTGATGGTGCCCGGTGCCTGGAGCACCGTCGAGCCACCGACGGTCACGGTGCCGGTGCTGAAGGCCAGGTTATTGCCCAGTTGTACGGAGCCGCCATTGAGGCTGGTGTTGCCCAGGTAGGTGTTGGCGCCACTGAGCACCAACTGCCCGGTGCCGTTCTTGGTCAAGCCGCCCTGCCCCGAGACCACGTTGCCCAGGGTGATGGCATTGGTGCCTTGCAGGGTCAAGCCGCTGGCCCCAAGGTTGATCAGGTTGCTGAGGCTCAAGCCGCCGGTGCTCGCCTGCAGCGCGCCACCATTGGAGGTGAGTACGCCGCTGCCAAACGCCTGGCTATTGTTGAATTGGGCAACCCCGCCGTTGAGGGTCGTGCTGCCACTGACCACCGGCCCCTGGAGCGTCCAGGTGCCGCTGTTGAGCGTCAGGTTGTTGAAGTTGACGTAGTTGGCGCTGGACACCGTGCCCGTGCCGGACGTACCACCGCCGACCCCGATGGTGTTTTGCAGGATCAGCGAGTTGTTCCCGCCCGCGCCGCCATCCACCTGGCCCGTCGGCGCAAACGTCAGGTTGACACCGATGAGGCCACCAAGGCTGAGTCCGACGCCCCCCCCACTGGTGATGGTCGAACCGGTGACGGCGGTAAATGTGTTGCTGCTGGCGGCCCCCATGGAGACGCCGCCGGAAATGGCCCCCGTGTTGATGAAGGTGTTGCCGGTACTCGATGTTTCGAAGGCGACACGCCCGGTGAGCGTGCCATTGTTGACCATGTTGACTTGCGAGCCACCCTGTACAGCCACCACCGGAGTGTCTGAGGCAAACAGCGTCAGGTTAAGCAGTGCCGTGGAACCAATGGCACCATTGTTGGTGATGTTGGTGACCCCCCCGGCGCCATTGACCACGTCCATCGCCATGCCGGCAAGGGTCGTCAGGTTCAAACCCAACACATCACCGGTACCGCGAATGATCCCGGTCAAGGTGTTGTTGATGTTCACCGTCGAGGCGTTCCCGTTACCCACCATCAACCCGGTGCTCAACATCCCGAATGCCCCGAGCAGTGCAGGATCAACGGTGCCCGAGTTATTGAAGGTGAGGTTGTTGCCGATGAGATTGAGCGCCTGGCCGCCCAGGGTGGCATTCATCTGCGCACCGCTGTTGACGTTAACCGTCAGGTTGTTGACCGCGCTGGCAAAGGTATTCAAGAACAGCGGCAAAGTCGGCACGCCGGTGCACGTGACCGTGGCGCCGACCGAGGGACTTGCAGGCGTACAGGCAGCCAACGCGTCCGGGCTCGCCAAGCCAAGAACCAGGCCAGCAATACCCAGGCGAATAGCAAGATTCAGAGGAGAAATACGAGGTATAGCGGCAGTAGCAAGTCTTCTGTCCACGTGAAACTCCTTTGTGGTCAAAGCCTTTCATCCATGAATGCGTAGAAGCCCCAAATACAGATCCAAACACGCATCGACTTCGAAATACCTGACCGTGGTGACAACTGATCCTGTTTGTCAAAACGTTAGCCGGGTACATAAAAGCCATTGAAATAAATGGTATTAATACTTTCGCGATTGCCTCGTAAGAACCGGGCGCGCTCCAATGAACGCTGAAGCGAAAGCCTTCGACTCTGCAAAAATTCAGATTTCAAAACGTAAAAAAGCGCTCTAATAGCGCCCTGTGTTACCCCTGTAGGAGCGAGCTTGCTCGCGAAAAACGCTAAGGCACCGCGTGTATTCAGACAGTCAGCGTCATCGTTAACGACCCTCGCGAGCAAGCTCGCTCCTACAGTAAAACCTGTTGATTCAGCAAAAAGATCCTGGAGTCCCCAATGCCCCATGAAGGCAACCTGTTACAAGCGGCGGTTGTGTTCCTGTTCGCCGCCGTACTGACCGTGCCACTGGCCAAGCGCCTGCAACTGGGCGCCGTGCTGGGTTACTTGCTGGCCGGGGTGATCATCGGCCCGTCGGTGCTGGGCCTGGTGGGCAACCCGCAAAGCGTCAGCCAGTTTTCCGAGCTTGGGGTGGTGTTGCTGCTGTTCATCATTGGCCTGGAGTTATCGCCGAAACGCTTGTGGGTGATGCGCAAGGCGGTATTCGGTGTGGGTCTGGCGCAGGTGCTGTTGACGGGCACTGTGATCGGCGTGGTAGCGCTGTTCGTGTTTGGTCAATCCTGGAACAGCGCGATTGTGCTGGGCCTTGGCCTGGCGCTCTCCTCCACCGCATTCGGCCTGCAAAGCCTGGCCGAGCGCAAGGAACTCAACCAGCCCCACGGGCGCCTGGCCTTTGCCATCCTGTTGTTCCAGGACATCGCGGCCATCCCGCTGATTGCCATGGTGCCGCTGCTCGCCGGCAGCGATCACCCCACCACCACCTCCCAAGGCCTGCAACACGGCCTGGAAATATTGGGCAGTATCGCCGTGGTGATCATCGGCGGGCGCTATCTGTTGCGCCCGGTATTTCGCATCGTGGCCAAGACCGGCCTGCGGGAAGTCTCCACTGCTACGGCGTTGCTGGTAGTGATCGGCACTGCGTGGTTGATGGAGTTGGTGGGCGTGTCCATGGCCCTCGGCGCGTTCCTCGCAGGGCTGCTGCTGGCAGATTCCGAATACCGGCACGAGCTGGAGTCGCAGATCGAACCGTTCAAGGGCCTGCTGCTGGGGCTGTTTTTTATCAGCGTGGGCATGGGCGCCAATATCAGCCTGCTGTTCAGCGCGCCAGTGATCGTGCTGGGCCTGACCCTGCTGCTGATCGCCATCAAGCTGCCGCTGCTGTTTTGCGTGGGGCGCCTGGCCGGTGACCTGAACCGCGAAAGCGCACTGCGCCTGGGCGTGGTGCTGGCGGCCGGTGGTGAATTCGCCTTCGTGGTATTCAAGATCGGCCGCGACCAAGGGCTGTTCGAGCCGCACCTCTACGACATCCTGGTGCTGACCATCACCCTGTCCATGGCCGTGACGCCATTGCTGCTGTTGCTCTGCCCGAAGCTGTTCAAGCCCAAGGCCAAGCCGGTGGAAGTGCCCGAGGAATACCGCGCCATCGAAAGCGATGCGCCACGGGTGGTGATCGCCGGGATGGGCCGAATGGGGCAGATCGTGGCGCGGATCCTGCGGGCGCAGAATATCTCGTTTATCGCCCTCGACACCTCGGTGGAAACCATCGAGCTGACCCGCAGTTTCGGCGGCATGCCGGTGTTCTACGGCGACCCCCAGCGCCCGGAAATCCTCCACGCGGCGAAGGTCGACCAGGCCGAATTCTTCGTGATCGCCATGGACGACCCCGAAATCAACATCAAGACCGCCGAGTTGGTGCGCAGCCTCTACCCCCACATGAAAATCATCGCCCGCGCCCGTAACCGCCAACACGTGCACCGCCTGGTGGACCTCGACGCATCACCGGTGCGCGAGACGTTTTACTCCAGCCTGGAAATGAGCCGCCGCACCCTGGTGGGCCTTGGCTTGACCCAAGCCCAGGCCGATGCGCGCATCAGTCGCTTCAAAAACCATGACCTGCAATTGCTGGCGGCCCAACACGCGGTATACGACGATGCAGCCAAGGTGATGCAATCTGCCCAGGAAGCCCGGACAGAATTGGCGCGGTTGTTTGAGATGGACCGACTCGAGGAGGAGTCCGACAAGGTGTAGGGATGGAGATGAACGATCTTGCGAATTTTCTGACAGAATACGGCGCAATTTCGTTCATCCCTGGAGAGCTTCATGGCCACCCTCAGCAAGACCGCAGCCCTCTTGGCCCTCGCGCTGGCCGCCGGCTTCGGCGCCAGCCAAGTCCTCGCCGCCAGCAAGCCTGCAGCGCAGAAAACCGCCACCCAGACCATCTCCACCCTGGACGGCAAGTTCAGCTTCAACCTGCCAAAATCCTACCTGGCCGACCCGCTGCCAGCCGGTGATGCCGAACACGGCACCGCAGGCGCCACCGGCACGATGTACAGCGACCAGGCCACCAAAAGCGTGATCTTCGTTGTCGAAAAACCGAGTGCCGCCGGCCTGATCAAAGACAACGACCCGCAGTTCCTCGACGGCGCCGTGGCGGATTTCGTCAAGGAGCAAAGCGCTGCCCTGCCGGACTTCAAGAAAGGCGCCGAGAAGAAACTCACCGTCAAGGGCCTGGCCCTGCGCCAGGTGGACAGCACCGCGACCATGGGCGGCGGCAAGACACTGAGTTCCACCTTCCTCACCGGCTCCGGCAGCCACCAGCTGGTGGTGCAGGCGATTTCCCGGGCGGATGATGAGAAAGGCCATGCGCTGCTGGTGAAACAGATTATCGGCGGTAAATAACCCGATTTACCTGACAATAAAAATCTAATGTGGGAGCTGGCTTGCCTGCGATAGCGATTGACCAGTCACTGTTTTTGGCGACTGATACACCGCTATCGCAGGCAAGCCAGCTCCCACATTTTTATCGCAGGCTGTTTTCCAGCCAGTTTTTCAAGTCCAGCAATTCCGCCTCGCCGACGGTATGAATCATCCCGGGGTAGCCATGGAATTCCGGCTTGAGACCAATCCCCACCAACACCTCATTGGCCCGCGTGGCCGAGTAGTAAGGCAGCGCCTGGTCCAACGTCCCGTGGCCGATGAAAATCGCCAGCTTGCCCAGTCGCGCATCCGGCTTGAGCTCAGCCTTGAGCACCGGCAGCACGCTGCCACTCAATGCCGCAATCCCGCGCAGGGTTTCGGGGTGCCGTAATCCCACCTCATAGGACATGATTGCACCCTGGCTGAACCCCACCAGGAACACCCGCTCAGGTTGGGTGTGGTACTTGGTGGTGGCCTGTGCGACGAAGTCTTCGATCAGCTTGGCGCTGCTCTGCAGATCGGCGGTCTCGCCATCAAAGTCGCCGTCTCCCGGCTTCTTGCGAAACCAGCGATAACCGCCGCCTTCCACCGGCATCGGTGCCCGCGCAGACAGGTAGGTCCAGGTCGACGGCAAGCGGTCCTTGAGCCCGAACAAGTCCGCCTCATCACTGCCATAACCATGCAGGAAGATCACCAGTGGCTCGTTGCGCGCATCGCTCTGGGTCTGTTCCAGATACGGCAGCGGCAAGTCCGTATGCAATTCGGCTTCGGCATGGGCAGCACTGGCAAACAGCGCCAGCGTCAGGGCGATCAGTTTGAGCATGGGCATCAACCTCTAGGGTTTGCGTAACAGATAAGTGTCCATGATCCAGCCATTGGCCTGGCGCGCCGCCTTGCGCACCCGTTCGATCTCTTCGGCCACCTCGGCGACTTTGCCGCTGATCAGGATTTCATCCGGCGTGCCCAGGTAGGCGCCCCAGTAGATATCCAGGTCTTGATCGGCCACGGTGCGGTAGGAATCTTCGGCATCAAGCATGACAACCAGGGTATCGGCATCACTCGCCTGCCCCGCCGCCAACCGGCGCCCGGTGGTGATTTCGATGGAGCGCCCGATGCGGTTCAACGGCACCTTGTGCTGGGCCGCCAGGGCCTGGACGCTGGTAATCCCCGGGATCACCTCAAACTCGAACGTGCAACTGCCACTGGCGAGAATCGCCTGCAGGATCCGAATGGTGCTGTCGTACAGCGCCGGGTCGCCCCAGGCCAGGAACGCACCGACTTCGCCGTCAGCCATTTCTTCGTTGATCATCCGCTCGAAGGTCTGCTGCTTGTCGCGGTTCAGGTCCTTGACGGCGGTGGTGTAGTCGATGTCACCGCGCACCCGCTCGGGGCAATCGGCCTCGACAAAGCGGTAGGCATGATCGGTGATGTAGGTCTCGCAGATTTCCCGGCGCAGGTCGATCAGCTTGTCCTTGCTCTGGCCCTTGTCCATCAGGAAAAACACGTCGGTGCGGTTGAGCGCCTTGACCGCCTGCATCGTGATGTAGTCGGGGTTGCCGGCGCCAATGCCGATGATCAGGATGCGTTTCATGGGTAAGTCTTCATGGGTGTGCTCGGTGCGGGGAGCGGATTTTGCCATGTTCGGGGCGTCAGGCGTGAGTTTCCAGGCGCAGTCGCCAACGGCCGTTGAAGCGCAGTTCGGTGGATGACAGCGGCTCCACGTCGATCAGGTTGAACAGTGCGGGCGGGCATTGCATGACGTGCAACAGCGCCGCGCGGATGACGAATGGGTGGGTCACGGCCAGTACATGCCCGGGTGTTTGCTCAAGGGACTGCAACCACTGCCCTACCCGTTCACACAACTGCACCACCGACTCACCGCCGTGGGGCGCCGAGGTGCTGTCGGTCAGCCAGGCCTGCAGTGCCTGCGGTTCGGCCTGCTGGATCTCATCAATGGCCAGCCCTTGCCAGTGGCCGAAATCACAATCGCGCAGGGCTGTTTCAACCGAAGCGTCGGCGGCAAACAGCGTGGCCGTCTGCCGGGTTCGTGCCTCCGGGCCACACACCACAAGGGGCGCGCGCTTGAAACGCTGCGCCTGGGACAACGCGGCCTGCTGCCAGTCCATCTCCACCGGCTCATCCAGCGCAAAGCGTGCACGCTTCTGGGCACGGGTGCTGGCATGGGAAACTAGGGTCAAACGGGTGGCCTGCATGACAAATCGCTCTGGTTTTAAGGTGCAGTCAGCGTAGACTCGCGAAGTTGTTTCAATATGTTTCAACTATTCTGCAACAGGAAGCCGGTTCAATGCCGGCGCGGTCGCGCCACTGTATTCGGCCTGATAGCCGTAAGCCAGACCCTGTTTCAGCCAACTCGCTATCCATTTCGGGACGCGTCATCCCTGGAGGTTCTCATGGCTTATACCGCTGCAACTGATTCCGACGTTTCAATCCCGTCCATTCCCCTGGGCGAAATCCTGCCCTGGGCGATTTTCGGCGGCCTGCTGCTGTTGCTGGCGATTTACTTCGTCGGCGCCGAGCAAGGCGCAACCGCCGTGTTCAAAGGCATGTACGTGCATGAGTTTGTGCACGACGGTCGTCACCTGCTGGGTTTCCCCTGCCATTGATTGGAGCGTGACGACATGACAGGGCATTTACTCGTTCGCGGGATGCTGGTGGGCTTGCTCGCGGGCATCCTGGCCTTCGGTTTCGCCAAGACCTTTGGTGAGCCGCAGATCGACAAGGCCATCGCCTTCGAAGATCAGATGGCACAGATGCACGGCGACGCGCCGGAAGAAGAACTGGTGAGCCGCGAAGTACAAAGTACCTTTGGCCTGTTCACCGGTGTGGTGGTGTACAGCGTGTCCCTGGGCGGCATCTTCGCCCTGGTGTTCGCCTACTCCCTGGGCCGCATCGGCAAGGTTGGGCCCCGTGGCCTGGCGGCGCTGCTGGCCTTGGCGGCGTTTGTGACGATCATCGTGGTGCCCGGGCTGAAATACCCGGCCAACCCGCCATCGGTGGGTGACCCGGCGACCATCGCGCAACGCACCAAGCTGTTCTTCCTGATGCTGCTGGTGTCGGTGGCGGCTGCGGTGATTGCAATCAACGCTGCGCGCAAGTTGATTGCCAGTCGAGGCATATGGACCGGTGCGATTCTGGGTGTGGTGTTGTACATCGTGATCGTCTCGGTGGCCGGCAGCCTGTTCCCGACCATCAACGAAGTGCCGGAGCAATTCTCGGCCGTGTTGCTGTGGAAATTCCGCGTAGCCTCCCTGGGCATTCAACTGGTGCTGTGGACCACCCTGGGCCTGGTGTTCGGCGCCGTGGCCGAGCGCAAGCTGAGCCAGCCTCAGGCGCGCCTCAACTCCTGATGGCAGCGGTCGCCGCCGACGGATCGGCGGCTACCGGCAATCACACGCCTGGTCGCGCCAGGTAAAACACCTCGTAGCCGCTGCCCGGGTGATTCACATCCAGCGCCTTGCCCGACAAGGTAATCCGCACCAGCTTCCACGCCTGTACATCCAGCGCCAGAAACACCGCGAAGTTATCGCTGCTGTCCGCAATCTGCTGGTTGCGCGCCTTTTCTGCGGCCAGGACCTGCCCACGATCCGCTCCCGGCGCCAGCGCCCACTCCTCCCGATACAGGCTCAAGGCGGTTTGCGCCGGGCCTCGCTGCACATCCAGCGGCAACCAGGACTCAATGTGCGGCTGGCCAAAACTGTCGAGGACCTTCTGAAAGCGCTCGCCGAGTAAAAAGTCCGCAGCCTGCAACGGGTCCGACCAGAGATAAACCGACGAATACAGGTTGCCCACGCCCGGCGCCTGCCCTCGCTCCTGGGCGATAAACGCCTTGAACAGCAAACCCTCGGTGTGATCCCACAACGGCCCCAGGCGGGCGGCCCGCTCGCGGATGACACCCATGTCGTAATCGGCTGGCAAGCGGTGTGAATACTGTTTGGCAAACATCATGGCGCTCCTGTTCAGATGAGTGACCAGCTTGCGCAGCGGCCATGATTTCAGCAAGATATCACCCGATATAAGTGTGATAAGGAACTGAAATGAGCGACGCACTCAAACCGCTGGATATCGACACCGTGCATGCCTTTGTCCTGGTGGCTGATTTCGCCAGCTTCACCCGAGCGGCCCAGGCCCTGGATACTTCACAGGCCGCCATCAGCCTCAAGCTCAAGCGCCTGGAAGAGCGCCTCGGTTACCGCCTGCTGGTGCGCACGCCACGTCACGTACGGCTGTCGCCCCAGGGCGAGCAGTTCATCGTTGCCGCCCGTGCGCTGCTCAACGCTCACGAACGGGCATTGGGTGACATGGGCAACGGCGCACCGCGACGGCTGGTGATCGGCATCAGCGACCATGTGGCCGGGCCGGACCTGCCGCTGTGGCTCAGCCGCCTGGCGGCGTACGACCCGCTGGTGATCCTGGAGGTGCGGATTGCCTCGTCCCGGGACCTGGTCGCCGCGTTCGACCGCGACGAACTGGACGCCGTGATCGTGCGCAACGAAGGCGACCGCCAGGACGGTGAAGTGTTGGTGGTGGAGCGCTTTGGCTGGTTCGCCGCACCGACCTGGCAGCACACGCCCGGCGCGCCCCTGCGCATGGCGACCATGGCCTCGCCCTGCGGCGTGCGGCACCTGGCAGTGCGGGCGCTGGATGAGGCGCGGATTGACTGGACCGAAGTGTTTGTCGGCGGCGGCGTCATGGCCGTGGGTGCGGCAGTGAGTGCCGGCCTGGGCGTGGCCGCACTGGCCCGGCGGGTGGCACCCGCAGGTGCGGTAGACGTGAGTGAACAGTACGGATTACCGGCGTTGCCCGTCAGTGAAATCGTGCTGCATAGCCGGATCAGTGATGGCCGCTCTCGCGAGACGTTACGGGCCTTGAGTGCAACCTTCAGAGGGGTTCTGGAGCGCTAGGCTGCATCTGGTTATAGCGCCCGCGCACAAACCGCTCCAGTTCATCTCCTGGCAACGCCTTGCTGAAATACCAGCCCTGGATGATCAACTCCGAGCCCGATTGCAGAAACGCCAGTTGCTCGGCGGTTTCTACGCCTTCGACCACCACACCGAGGTTCAACGCCTCACAAAACCGCAGCATCCCGGTCAACACCTGGGCGCCCTTCGGATCATGCTGGGCCACCACGAAACTGCGATCGATCTTGATGAAATCCACCGGGAACTGATGCAGATAACTCAGCGCCGAAAACCCGGTGCCAAAGTCGTCGATGTAGACCTTGGCGCCAATCGCCTGCAGCTTCTCGATCATTTGCCGCGTGCCCTGGATATCTCCGATCAAGGCATCCTCGGTGATCTCCACCGAGATTTGTCCATGGGCCTGGGCCAGGATCTCCACCAGCCGGTCACCGTACGCCGGGGTGGTGAGCGTGGCGCTGGAGATATTGATCGTCATCGGCAACCCAAAGCCGACCTTCTGCCATTTCTGATACTGGCGCACCGCCTGGGACGCGACCCACACATCCACGTCGGGCATCAGCCGGGCATGAGCCAACCATTGCAGGAACTCCCACGGCGAATGCACCGTGCCCTCGGCATCCCGGGCGCGCATCAAGGCTTCGCAACCGGTGCAGAGCCCGGTCCGGGTCGAAATCTGCGGCTGGAATTCAAGGTAAAACTCATAGTCGCAGATCTGCTGGATGTGGCTCAACTCGCTGGCCTGGCGCGCCTGGGCCTTGTGGGAGGCCATCACCGGGTCCAGTTCCAGCAAGCGCCCTTTTTCTTCCAGGCCGCGAAAGGTCATGTCCAGCGACTTCAAATACACTGTGCCGCCTTCCGTAGCCTGGCGATGAATCGCCCGCACATAGGGCGCATAAATCAGCGTGCCAACCCCCAGCAACACCACCTGCAGCAACACCGCCGCCAGGTCACCATGGGTACTCAGGTAAGCGTTGAGCAACACCGGCGCGGTGAACGGCACGCTGACCACTGCGGGCGACACCCAGCCCAACTGCACCACCGTGATCGCCAGCATCGCGTTGGACGCCGGCACCAGCAGAAAGGGAATGAACAGGCGTGGGTTGAGGATAATCGGCAGGCCAAACAACAGCACTTCACTGACATTGAACAAGGACAGCGGCAGGCTGGCTATCGCCACCAATCGCATGGACTGGCTCCTGGAAAACACCAGGATCGCCAGCAGCAGGCTCAACGCACCGCCGGAGCCACCGATAAACGCAAAGCTGCCCAGCAAGCCGCCGTTCAACACATATTTGATCGGTTCGCCTGCCGCCAGCGCCGCGTTGTTGAGCACAACGGCCTGGTCCAGCACATCAAACAACGGCTGCATGGCGTAGACACCATGGATGCCGAAAAACCACAGCAGCGAATTCATCAGGGTCACAAACAGGCCGGTGCCATAGGGCGACTGCAGCGCATCGAGCACCTGTGGGCCCTGAAGCTGCGCCACCTGAGGAATCTGCAGCAGCAACGACAGCACAAGCACCAGCCCGAGCGCGGTGATCGCCCCCGGTACCACCATATTGATGGTGCCCTTGAGGTTGTGTCCCACCAGGTCTTCATTGACCAACCGGGTCCAGCGGCGCCGGTGCAGCCAGGCGATAACCGGCACGTTGAGCAGCGGCGAGGCAATCGCGATAAACAGCACGAAGGTCGCCGAGGCGCGGGGAAAATCCCGCAGCACATACGTCGCAATCACCACATGGGCCAGGCACAGAAACGCTACCGGCAACTGCGGCAGGCGGTATTGAATCGCGAGCATGTAACCGATGGAAGCGGCCACCAGCAACGGGATCACCGAGCTGATCTTATTGTGCAACCCGGCCAGGAAGGCCACCACCTGCGGGTCGAAACCCAGCACGCGGGCGCATTCGGACAAGATCAGGAAACCCGCCGACACCAACAGGCACGGCAGGATCCACAACAGCCCCTCGCGTATGGCCCGCAACGACTCGGTGCTGGCCAAAGCCGCCAGTCGCTGGGTGAAGAAAAGCTTGAACAGCGTTTGCGCCATCACCTGTCCCTCGGTCCCTGATGCCAGGGTCGCAAAATAACACCCGGCCGTAGCCTTTATCGCCGGGTTAACGCTACACGGCCTGATACCGCGAGCGAAAGGCTTTTGCTGCCACTGGCGCAATTATTCAGAATCCCCCCGTGGCGCTGCTTGTCGGTTGGAGCCGGTTGGCCCATCCTTTGGCACACTTGTCGTTATAGAAAGCCTTGATGAACAACCCGACTGATCAGCTCTTTTATCGTGGAGTAAACCTTTGTCCCAACCCGGCGAAAACCACCAGCTAGCCCTGGACAGATTCCTGACCGAGCACCCGGCCCTGGCCGCGGAACTGAATACGTTGAACCCCCTGGCGGCCCAGGCCAAAGGGGAAACACTCGAGCAGTATCGCGCCGAGCGGCTGCATGAAGCGTTTGAGGCCGAAGCCGAGCAGCAAGGGCTCTTCGCCTGGGAACTGACGCTGAAATTGACGGCGCATTCCCCTGCCGAGTTCGAGGCCCAGCGGCTGGAGGTGCACAAGGAAGTGGCGCAGATGGCAGGCCTGAGTTGGGCGGAGTATTGCCAGTTGCATGACTTGCCGGGTTAGAACCAGCGGCTCAGGCCCTGGCGGATATCGCCGATCACTGCCTGTAATTCATCAAGAGTGATGGTCCGGCGTTCAGGGTCTGGCGCCAAAGCCGTGCGTAAGGCAGGCCAGCAATGGCGAGGCAACTGCCGGGGGCGAGGCGGCCGCTCACCGGACGGGTGCCGTCCGTGTGCCAACTCGTAAAGCACACAGGCCACTGCGTAAAGATCGGTACTGGGCGACAGTGCGCCGCCGGCCAGCAACTCCGGTGCGGCGTACGTTGGCGTCCAGGCGTTGAAACGGCTGCGACTCAAGCCCGGCGGCCCCGCTGAAGCCTGGCCCAGGCCAAAATCAAACAGCCGCAATCCTGCCTCTTCCACCATGACATTGCCGGGTTTCACATCCCCGTGCAGCACCCCCTGCTGATGACAATGTCGCAATGCATCGAGCAGTTGCACGGCGATGCCTTGCAACTCTCGCCAGGGTAAGCCGCTCGGGCACTCCAGCAGCAACCGGTCCAGGGTCATGCCCTGGAGCAGCTCCATGGTGAAGAACGCCAGATGGGAGGGAGCGTCCACCTCAAACGAAAACACCCGCACCACCTGCTCATGCCGCAGGCTGCGCGTCAGGGCGAACTCGCTGTACAGCAGCACGTGGGCATCCGCAGACTCGCGGATGGCTTCGCCCAGTACCTTGATCGCCACACTGGAACGTGACTCGCCAAACTGTTCATGCAGCAGGTCCCGGGCGCGATAGACCACGCCCATGCCGCCAGCGCCCAGCACACGTTCGATCAGGTATCGCCCGGCCAGCAACTCGGGTGTGCTTCCACGCTGCAGGTTTGCCTGTGCCCTGGCAAAGGCAAAGTGAGTCACCTCACTCATGACTGCACCACCACAGCCGTCAGGTTGTCACCGGCGGTTCCCCGCAATACGCCTGCGAACAGTTGGTCCAGAATCCGCTGCGGGTTACCCAGGCTCAACGCCTGGCCCAATTCGCTATGGCTAAGCGCCTGGTACAGGCCATCGCTGCACAACAGAAAGACATCCCCCGCCAACGTCTCCAGCTCCAGTACCTGGGGACTCAAAGGAGCCCGTGAACCGATGGCCCGGGTCAAGGCCCGTGCATCAGGATGGGCCCTGGCCTGTTCCGGGTTTACCTGCTGGTCAATCAGTTGCTCGAACAACGAATGGTCCCGTGACAGCTGGTACAACATCTGCCCGCGCCACAGGTAACAACGGCTGTCACCGGCCCAGACACACGCGGCACGGTCGCCCTGGAGCAGCAATGCCACGACCGTGCTCCCCATGATGGCCTCGGCGCCGTGGGTGGCCAGTGTCAGCTCCTCCCCCAGCCGCCGGTTGAGCCATTGCAGGCAGCGGCGCGTCGCCTCGACCCGCTCGTCCAGGCTACCCTGGCCAGGCAACGACGCCAGGCTGTCGACCACCAACTGGCTGGCAACATCCCCCGCCTGGTGCCCGCCCATTCCGTCTGCCACAGCCCAGTAACCCTTCCAGGGGCAATCGAGAAAGGCGTCCTCGTTGCGCAACCGGACCTTTCCACGGTCTGTACGGCCAGCGCTGTGCCAGCGTTCGAGGGGTTGGGTCACAACTGCTCCGGCAGGCGGAAGGTACGCCACTGCGCCATCTGAAACGGGTTGGGCGTCCGCCGGCTGGTCAGCAGGTAGTTGGCGCGCAAGCCTGCCAGGTCAGCCTTGAGGATCAGCACATCCTGCCCGTCGGAAGCTTCGCTCTGCATCAGGTCGAACAAGCGGAACAGCGACCAGGCCCCGGTATTTTTTTCAAGCCCCAGCGCCCGCTCACTGCCCCGCTCCAGCACCAGGCTGCTGCGACCATTTTCCACCTCGGTTGGCCATTGCATCGCCATGGGCACGATTGGCCCATGGCGGTACTCGATTTGCTGGTCGCCAAAACGCAAGACCGCACGACTCACCGACGAGTCCAGGCTGTAGGGCGCCAACGTGAAACGAACCTGCAGGTCCCCCGGCTCATCGGCAAAGAAACCGCGCCTGATCACCTGCACCTTCTCTTGCTGATCGAGCAACGCCCGGGACATCGGCAAGCTTCGCCCGTCCAGGCTGCGCAGCCTGTAGCGGCCGGCATCACCGCTGACAAAAGGCCTTAGATAGCTGTCAAAAAATCGCGCCATGACCCCTTCCGGCTTGAAGAACTCCTGAAAATCATTGAGGGAAACGTCGCTGCTGGCATGGGCATTGAACGGAAAACGCTGCTTGATTGCCTTGGCGTAAAAACCATATACCTCGCTCTGATAGCACTGGTTCACATGGCGATAGGCCTGATCGAGCAGGCGACGCCAATGCTCGTCGGCCAGGCTTTCGAACCAGCCCGCCAACGGCAACGGCAACCGAGCAGCCACGTTCCGCAGGTTACCCAGGGCATCCTGCTGCCCCTGGATCCGGCGCTTGACCATCTCGAAGGCCACCGGCTCCGGCGAGCCGTCACGATTCAAGGTCGCCAGTTGCAGGTGCAAGTCGTTGAGTGCCTGCAACACCTGGGTCAACTCGGTGCCGGGGTTTTCCTGGCTGTCGAGCAACTGGTGCAAGGGTTCGAAGCGGCGTTGCATGGCGCGCCGTGCCGTGTCAGGCAATACATGGGTCAACCCGACTGCCGTCCGGGCAACCTGTACCCGCTCTGCCACAGGGCCGGGCAGTTTGGCAGCCACTTCATCCAGGCGCTCCGTGGCCGATGGCAAGCGCGTGTTATCACGCACCTGTTGTAACAACTGCAGCAACGGTGACTGGGCTGACGTCAGGCTGGCAAGTTGCTCGGCGCCCTGGCGGGAATTGTCAGTCTCCCGCAGGCTAATCCGCCCAAGCGCCTCGCTCCAGGCATTGGCATACTCGCTGAAATAGCGTTGCTCGAGTTCCACCATCAACCGCTGCAAGTCCATGGCGCTCAGGTCCGCACCCTCCCCCAGCACCCAGTTGTCCTGAACGATAGTGTTCACCAGGCGCGCGCCCTGCTCTTCGAAATGCCGCAGGTAGTTGCGGGTATAAAAACCCGGAATGGGACGGTCGCCCCCGTCAAACACCAGCCCCTGTGCAAGGCGGTAAGGCTCAAGAGCGCGGGCTTGCTCCCGCAGCACGCGGTACACCACATCGACCAATGACTCCCCTCGCAACACGTGCCGTGCCTGTGCCACCAGTTCGTTATCGAGCGACTGCACGAACGGCTGCTCAAGCAACCGTGCGAAGTGTTCATTCAAACGACTTTGCACAGAGGGCTCGCCGGCAAACCTTACAGACCAATGCCCCGCCACCCGCTCACGCAACCAGCCAACGTCTCGCCGCTCCCGCAGGTTAAGCATCAGGTAGGCGCGGAGGTTGTCCAGCAGCCGCTCGCGATCTTCCAGGCTGGCGCGCACCTGTTCCTGCAGCATCTCGTTGACCTGAGGCAACAGCAACTGCCCCAACGCCTGCTCATAGGCCTGCTCCAGCACTGGATGGCTGAGCGTGCCTTGATACAACCCCGCCCGTTCAACCAGCCGGGCTTCGCCCTGAACAGGAAAAACCCGCGTCGATGCCAGGCGCCTGTCCAGCAGGGGCAGGACCGCCAGGGTCGCGTCCAGGCCAGGTGGCGTGGTCGTTGGCTGCTGCACCAGTTCCCGCAGTTGCTCCAGACGTTGATGATTGGAAGAGTAACTGTGGGTCCAAAGCAAACCGGCCGCCCCGACCACCACCAGTGCACTCAGGCCCATCCCCCACTGGCGCCAGCGAATTCGACGCCGTTCCAGGCTATCGAGGCCCGCCAGGTCCGCTTCTGCCAGAATCAGGCTGAACAAGCCCTGGATAAAGCGTGGGCGAGGATCCAGTGCCTGTGGGCCACCGTCGGCACTGGTCAAGTAGAAGCCACGGAATCCGTTGGTGCGCTGATAACGCGGGCCGCAGAAAGCCACTTCGATGTACAGGCTCAGACGTTCGCCAATCCGGGCCGCCTGATGGGGGAAATCGAGCATCCGGCCCCGCAGGTCGCTGTTACGCTCCTGGTGCAGTCGCTGTACAAGCTCACCGCTCAGGCGCTGCAGCAGTGCTTCAAAGGCCTGGCGTACCTGGCCCATTTCAATACCGCCCTTGCCCGGAACGATGGGTTCGCCGAGCACCGCATCAGTGCCTTCACTCAGTGGACGGTCGAAGAATTCCGCAAACCCCGGCAGACGGTCGGCCTGGGTCACCACCAGGTAAATCGGCAGGTCCACATGCAGCGTCTGCCGGATTTCCTGCAGCCGGCTTTGGACTGCCCGCGCCTCATTCTCCAGATCACGCTCGCCGCCATGGAGCAAGGTATCCATCGAGAGAGCGACCACCACGCCATTGAGCGGACGTGTCCGGCGACGCGCCTTGAGCAGCCCCAACAGCGTCGACCAACCCGCGCCATCCACACCGCCGTCGGGCTGGGTAAGGTAGCGGCCCGCCGTGTCGAGCAACAGGCCGTCTTCGGCGAAATGCCAATCACAGTAGCCCGTCGTCGCCATCGGCTCGCCACGATCCTGGAGCAATTGCAACCCACTGGCGGCCAACAACCGGGACTTGCCGCTGCCCTCCTTGCCGATCAGCAGATACCACGGCAGCGCGTTGCGCCAACGCGGGCTGCGGTCGCCATAAATGCTCGAGTTTTTCAGGGTGTACAGGGCGTCCTTGAAACGACCGCGCAGTTGGCGCTGCTCGTTTTCGATCTGCCCTTTACCCGGGCGCTGCTCAACACTGTCGACGGTTTGTAGCCGGGTCATGCTGCGCCAATTGGCATACACCATCGCCAGGCCCCACAACAAAAACAGCCCGCTGATCGTCAGCAGCCGCGCCGCAGTTCCCTGCCAGAACCGATAGTCATCAACAGCCAGTAATGGCCCTAGGAACCACACGATCATCGCGATCGCGAGCACCAGCAACAGGCTCCAGACCCAAATCCTGGCCAGCACGGTGCCCGCGCTCCTGAAGAATGCGTTCATGAGTTGCTCCCTGCGTTAGAGGGGCGCCCGGGTAATGTCCGGCGCCGATAATTGATACCGTTGCAGCACCGTCTCGCGCTGCTCTCCCAACACCCAGGCAAACCCCGAATACAAGGCCAGCAGGCTGGCCACGACACACACTGCGATCCAGGTCGCCGGCACAACCCTCAGCCGTCTCTGGCGCTGCGCCCCCCGGCTGGGCGGCGGCGCGCACGCAGGCGGGGAATCGCCCCGCACATGCCGGATCTGCCGATACAGCGCATCCCGAACCTGCTCAAGCTGCAACAACCCACGCTCCATGACCCGGTACTTGCCCTCGAACCCCAGTGACAGGCACAGGTACATCAGCTCCAGCATCGCCAAGTGCTTGAAAGGGTCCCGCGACATTCGCTCAAGCAGCTGGAAAAACTTCTCGCCGCCGAAGGTTTCATTGTGAAAGCTGCTCAGCAGGCTCATCTTCGACCAATCGCTCTGGCTGCCCCATGAGGTGGTGAGTACCGCTTCGTCGATCACACTGCACAGTACATATCGCGCTGCCATGACCTCGCTGACCTGCGCGCCGTCGTGCCGGGCCCGGGTCTCGAAAAGCGTGACAGCGGATGACAGCCGTTCGTTGAGCCCGCGCAGGCTTTCCTGGGAGGTGCTGCGCTTGAGCTGCACCACCTCGGACAGCAGCGCCCAGGCAGGCGCAACCAAACTGTTCAAGCCAACGTTGAAATGCTCCGCGCCCTGCATTCGGGCGGCGTAAATCATCCGGTCTTCCAGTTGTTCGAAACGCGGTGGCGATGCGAAGTCAGTGACCGGCCCCTGCGCCGGCGTGCGCCCCTGTCGATCGAGCAGGATGGTTTTCTCGTCCTGCGGGTATTCCCTGTCCATGGTCTCAGTTCCTGATGGCCCAGAATTTCAGTTCCAGCTCGGCAAATTCGCCGCTGACATGGAAGGCAAACCCTCCCGATTGCTTCAACTGCTCAATGTCACGGGTACCGAGTTCGAGCATGAAATAGGTGTTTGCGGCATGAAACGGAATCTGCCGGGGAGCCACCGGCAGCGGCTTGACCCTGATGCCCGCCAACTGCAGGTTGACCAACTCGCGAATCCGCTCCACAGGGCCGACCTTGAGATGCGCCGGAAGCCGGTGGCGCAGCTCCTCGGAGTCACACTGGGCGCTGGCGGCCAGAATGAAGGTCGCCGCCCCCAACAGGTTGAGATCCCTGACCGGGCACACCAGTACCCCATACTGGCGAGGCTGTAGCACAAGCTCGACGGCGTGCTGCTCAAGCACCATCGACAGCAGGCTGCGAATCGGCTCCATCAATTCACGGAAGCTGGCCCCCTGTTCGCTGTGCCGGTAACACCCCTCGAAGTGCGCACGCTTGCTGTCGCTGGCAAACGTCGCCAGCTCACCCAGGATCGACAGCAGTGTTCGGTACAGGGTTTCCGGACTGACCTGGCTCAGGCCCAGGTAGTGACGCAAGACCAGTTCGCTGCGATTGATCAGTTGCAGCATCAGGAAGTCACCGACCTGCGCACCGGCTGCGGCGCCGTTAGTGCGGATCCGCTCGGCGATGGCATCCCCCCGGTAAGCGAGCAGGCTGATCACCTCCTTGAGGCAGGACAGCAGGTACCGCGAGCCCTGCAGGTGAATGAAGGTCGGGATGAAATCCGCGTCCAGGCTGACGCCCTCCTCGGTACAACCGAGCACTTGGGCAACCTTGAGCTTCACGTAATGCTGATCACTGTGCTGCTCCCCCAGCAGCAGGCGAAAATCCAGCTGCCCGCAATTGACCTGACGACGAGAATCCTCCCCGGCGTTGGAGTCACTGACGTCTACCGCCAGGGTCTTGTAACGCGCTACTACATCGACCTGCTCGGGTCGACGGGCTTCCACGCAGTTGCCGGTAGCCAGCGGCAAGGCCAGGTATACGGCCTGCTTCCCGGCATTTGCCGGAATCTCCAGTACCAGCGATTCCATGGCCCCGCCCAGTTCGAAAAGGCTGCCATCGGGCAATATCCCGCTGGCCTGGCTGATAACGACCTTGCCCATATTCAGGTATTGCACATCAATTTCCAGGGTCAGGAAGCCCCAGGCGTGGCGGCACAACAACTGAGTGCGGCGCATGAGTTGCTGATCGTGGTAACGGTCGTTTTGCTGAAAATGTTGAGGCCGCAGCAACATGCCTTCCTGCCAGATGACTTTTTGGCTGTGCATGTCAGTCGACCGCCTTGGCTGAGTGTGGATTCACCAGCCGGATACCGGCCTGATCAAGGACCAGTTCGGCGCGCGTCAATTGCTGCACCGTCACCGGCAACACGTAGCGCCATTGCGCGTGGGGCAAATCACGATAGGCCGCCAGCACGCCGACATAACGACTGCCCGGCTCAAGGCTGAGTTTGAGGGTGGTTTGATCCCCGGGGCGCAACTCCAACTCTTCGAGGTTCACCAGGTCTTTGGGCAGGGTCTGCGCCCCATGGCCGTAAAGGCTGAAAAAGTCTGCATTCTCAAAGGCCACGGGGTGTCGAAGCTCCATCAGGCGCACCACGATCGGCGACGGTCGGCCGTGAATATCCGGGTTGACTCGCTCGCTGGCGGTCAGCGTCAGGTCCAGCTTGGTCAGTGTCGAAAAGGGCGACAGGGAGCAACCACCCAGTAAACCGATCAGGGTGTACAACAATGCAACGGTGACTCGGGACATGAAGGTCATCCTGGATAACGGTGAAGGGTGGAGATCAGACGAATCTGCTCCTCGTAGGCCTTGGTGAAATCACTGCCCAACAAGCGTTCGCTCAGATGTTCGTCCTCAATCAGCGCCTCGTAGTGACGCTGATACGCCCGCCAGTGGGCGCCACCCCGGGGAATCAGCGGGGGCTTCGCCTGGCGCTCGAAGCACAGGAGCAAATGACTCGGTGCAAAGGCCGCCAGGGCTCCACGCACTGCTGCGCGGCAGGCCGCCAGCAACGCCACCTGGTGCGCCTGCAGGTCGCGGTAGGCCCGCGTGACCACCCTCTCGGCGGGCATCTGCCCCAACTGCCCGACGCCCAGCAGCAACCCCAGGGCCGCACCTGCATCAGCACTGTCGTTAAGCGGATCGGGACTCTGGAGCGCCGTGTGGGTGAGTGCCAGCTTCAGCTCATGCTTGAGCTCGTTGCGGGTGCTCAGGCTCTGTTGCAACCCTTCAGTCATTTGCCTGAGCAACCCGGCCGCCTTGATTGCCAGTACCTCTCTTCCCGGCCCGTCAAGGGTATCCAGGTCGATACCCAGGGCCTGGGCAAACGCCGACCAGAATGGCTCTGAACCTTGGTTTGAAAGCGCCGGCTCGGGGCCCGAGGCAGCCTTGCGCACGGGCTGGACGAGCCCGGGAACCTTCAAATGATCCCTGTCCGGCGGCCCGTGGTCCGTCCGCTGCATTGCTTCATGGGGGGGCATGCCCAGGGCGGCCAACTCTGGCGACTCGTCCTCGCGCTGCAGTTCGCGGGCCAATGCCCGCATCGGATCCAGGTCAAAAAATGCGCCATCGGGAATCAGCGTGTGCAATCCATCCTGGCCCGAAACCATCGCAGGGCTGACCAACCGTGCACGGATTTCCAGCGGCCCTAACTGAAATATCGCGCCGTCATCTATCGGATGCTCCTGGCCCTCCCGCAGACGCTCGCCACTGCCTGCCAGGCGGGTTCCATTGCTGCTGGTGTCCGTGAGGAAGTACCGGCCATCACGATAACTGATCACCGCATGACGACTGGAGACCTGACGGCTGGTGTCAGGAAGGCGCCAGTCACAACTGGCTCCCCGGCCGATGACGCCGCCGACACCGTTGAGCGTTTTGCGCAGGGCCGGCGCTGACGCTGCCTGCCCCGCAGGGCACACCTCTAACACGAGTTGCATATAGGGCTCCCGGGGGCTCACTGGCCACGACTGATGGACTGCGGATCACCCCGAGGGCGGTAGTCGCCGTCATCAAAGACGTGATTGGTGTTACAGCCACCCAGCACAAACAACACAAGCATCAGCGCTTGCCACTGACAAACAGGCATCAGGTATCTCCCGTTGAGGTAGGTGCGGAAGGTCGGCGGGACCTTCGCAGAATTTGAGGAACGCGCCATTCAGCACTCTCCCTTGGCGTCGCCAAAGGGAATGTCCAGGCGTGCAAGGCGGTACAGCAGCGTCCGCCGGGCAAGGCCCAGCTCGCGGGCAGTGCGGGTTCGATTGCCGCGGTTCTTGCGCAGGCAGTCGATGAGCACAACCCGCTCGACCCGCTCCATCCGCTGGCGCAGCGTCGCGTCAACCGCTGGCGCAGTGAGGCCGGACGACAACGACAGGTGCGCGGGCAGGATGACGTCGTCGTCGCACAGCAGCACCGCCCGCTCCACCATGCATTTGAGCTCGCGAACATTGCCGGGGAAGCTGTGGCTGGACAGTTGATCCAGCGCCGCACTCGACCAGCCCAGCGACGCCCGCCCGAGCATTGAGCAGGCCTTGTCGGCGAAATGCCGGGCCAGCTGCAACACATCACCGTCGCGCTGGCGCAGCGCCGGCAGCTCGATGGGGAACTGCGCCAACCGGTAATAAAGGTCCTCGCGAAAACTCCCGTCGGCCACCATGCTCGTGAGGTCCCGATGGGTCGCCGCGAGGATCCGCACATCGACCTTGTGGGCCGTATTGGCACCCAACGGCCGAATCTCGCCCTCCTGCAGCACCCGCAACAACTTGGCCTGCAGTGGCAGCGGCATATCACCGATTTCGTCCAGCAGCAGCGTGCCGCCGTGGGCGGTGTCAAACAGGCCGACGTAGTCTCTGTCAGCGCCCGTGAAAGCTCCTTTGCGGTAGCCGAACAATTCGCTTTCCAGCAGGCCTTCGGGAAACGCGGCGCAGTTTTGCACCACAAAGGCCTTGCTGCTGCGCGACCCGGCTGCGTGAATCGCCCGTGCGACCACTTCTTTTCCAGTGCCGGTCTCTCCCCGCAACAATACGGTGTAGGGGCTGTGCACCACCTTGCCGATCAGGCGGCACGTTTCATCCATCGCCGTGCTGTTACCGATCAAGCCGTAAGCACTGGCTCCCGGCGTGCTGCGAACCACCTTCAAGGCACCGGGAACCCGGCGCATTCGTCGCAACATGGCCAACTGGTTCAAGGCAAAGCTGCCCAACTGCCCAAGGGAAGCCCCGTAGCCAGCCAGCTCCGTCCCTCGCTGACTGGCACACAACAACACCCCGGACACCTGCTGGCGTGGCCCCGGCAATGGCACGCACAGCAGTGATTGCCAGGGCAACTCGAGCGCTGGCAGAAACGCCGTGTCATACACACTGCTGACCAGCTCAGTGAGGTTCAGTACACGGTTCTGTCCCAGAACGTACTGCAGCAGTTGCTCGTGCTTGAAGTCGGTTCCCGGGTTCGCAACGTCACCGGGCGGCAGTACACCCGGCAAGTGCTCGGCAGCCAGGTCGAGGCGGCCGGTGGCCTGGTCAAACAGGTACAACTGGCTTAGCTCGCACGCGCTCAACTGCGCGGCGCCTGCTGCGAAGTCCTCGGCCAGTGTCGATTCGTTGCTATGGGCACCCAGCCGGATGAACCACCCCAGCAAGGCACCGGCGTAGTCCAGCGGGTTTGGCAACCGGGCAAACAGTTCGTTCTTCATCAGTTGAACTCACAGTGAACAGTGCCGTTGGTGCCCAGCCTCGCGTGAACGGACTGCAGGGATTTGCCAACGGCCATCGCCTCCAGCAGCCGGTCCACCACCTGTGGCAACAGGTTCGCCTCGATCCATTGATCGACAAACCTCGCGCCACTCTCACTGTGGCTACAGCGCTCGGCCATATGGCCGACCAGTTCCCCTGCGTGACTGAATGTCAGCTTGCGTTGAAGCAGGCGCTGGCCCAGGCGCTGCAGCTTGTTTTCAATCAATTCATGCAGCACGGCACCCGCAACCGGGTAATACGGAACCACACGCATGCGAGCCAGCAGCGCCGGTTTGAAATGAGCGGTCAGGGCCGGCCGGAGAGCAGCATGCAGCACCTCGACATCCGGTCTTTGCCCATCGGCACACAACTCAGTGATACGGTCGCTGCCCAGGTTGGAAGTCATCAGGATCAGGGTGTTGCGAAAATCGATTTCACGCCCTTCACCGTCATTGGCCACACCTTTGTCGAACACCTGGTAAAACAGGTTCAACACATCTGGATCGGCCTTCTCCACCTCGTCGAGCAGCACCACTGAATAGGGCTTTTGTCGCACGGCCTCCGTCAGCACCCCGCCCTCCCCATAGCCGACGTAACCCGGTGGAGCACCGATCAACCGGGACAGGGAATGTTTCTCCTGGTACTCCGACATATTGACCGTGGTAAGAAAACGCTCGCCGCCGTACAGCAGGTCGGCCAAGGCGTGTGCGGTCTCGGTCTTGCCAACGCCACTGGGGCCCACCAACAGGAATACTCCTACGGGAGCATCAGGCCGGTTCACGCCGGCCGCGACAGCGCGCAGGCAACGATCCAGAACCTGCACGGCACATTCCTGGCCGAGAATACGGCCGCGCAGATCCCTGGCAACGCTCATGACCTTCGCGCTGTGTTCGCGGGCAAGCTGCTCCAGCGGGATGCCGGTCCAGGCGCTGATTACCTGGGCCACCAATCGCGGGCACACTTCGAAGCTGACCAGCCGTTGCTCGTGCGGTAGGGCCTGCAACCCGTGATGGGTTTCAGCAAGGTCCCGTTCAAGGGTTTCAATCCGGTCGCCCCGGCTGCGGGCCTCGGCCAGTTGCTGGCGCAACGAGAGCACCTTCTCGGCCAGGTCGCGCTGATGGCTCCAGCGCTGCTCAAGCTGTAACTGTGCGACCTCTGCGGCCTCCAGACGCAGGGTCAGTTGCTGCAACGCCAGTTCATCGATGGCCAGTCCCGCATCAGCGTCCCGGCGCACGGCGAGTTGCTGACGCGTACCCTCCGCCAGTTCGGCACGCAACCGCTGCAGTTCCTCTGGCGCCGTGACCAGGCTGATGCGCACACGGGCACATGCGGTGTCCAGCACGTCCACTGCCTTGTCAGGCAACTGGCGGCCGGTGAGGTAGCAAGCACTCAACTGCGCGGCGGCGACCACGGCATCATCACGTACGTAGACGCCGTGACTGGCCTCGTACACCGGGACCAATCCACGCAGAATCGTCACCGCATCCGCAACCCTCGGCTCGTGCACCTGCACCGGCTGGAAACGTCGCGCCAATGCCGGGTCTTTCTCGAAGTATTTCTTGTACTCCGACCAAGTCGTGGCGGCGATGGTGCGCAACTCTCCCCGCGCCAGCGCCGGCTTGAGCAGGTTGGCTGCATCGGAACCACCGGCCTGGCCGCCTGCACCTACCAGGGTGTGGGCCTCGTCGATAAACAGGATCACCGGTTGCAGCGATGCACTCACCTCGTCGATCAAGCCTTTCAAGCGTCGCTCAAACTCGCCCTTGATACTGGCCCCGGCTTGCAGCAAGCCCATGTCCAAGGTCAGCAGGCGCACGCTCCTGAGCACCTCTGGCACCTGCCCGGCCGCTATCTGCAGGGCCAGCCCCTCGACTATCGCGGTTTTCCCGACACCTGCCTCGCCCACCAGGATGGGGTTGTTCTTGCGACGCCGTGCGAGGGTATCGATCATTTGCCGGATTTCGTTATCGCGACACAGTACGGGGTCGAGTTTTCCGTCCCGAGCCTGGCGAGTCAGGTCATGGGTAAAGCGTTCCAGTAATGAACTCCCCACTTCACCGGGAGCCGTCTGCGGGCTTTCACTCAAGAGAAACCCCAGCACCCGCTGCGCATCAAGCTTGCTCAATACCGCCTGATACCGGCTGCCCGCGTGCTGCAGCGGGTTACGCAATAGAGCAAGCAGCAAGGCACCATGCTCCACGTCGCTTCGGCCCAGCTCCAGGTGGGCAACCAGCAAGGCCTGCTGCAACCATTGCACCAGCGCGGGTGAAAACACCGGATTGCGGGAGGCACTTTGTTCGGTGCGGGGTTGCAGCACCGCATGCAGTTCGCCGACATCGACGCCCGCATCCTGCAGCGCACGCATCAATATGCCATCGGGATGCTCCAGGAGGGTCAGCAGCAGGTCTTCCACCAGGACTTCGCCACCGCCACGGGTGACACACCGTTCGGCGCAGCGTTCCAGGTCGCGCCGCGTGTGCGCCGTCAATGCCTGGATAAGTTGTTGCAGATCCACATTCATCATATCCATCAGTCCCTAATGAGATTTACTGGCCAACGTGACCACGCCATCTGCCCGCTCATGCCCCAACCAACTGGTCCAGCCCAGGCGGCAGACGTTGTGCTCGCCGATGTGCAACGGCCGCACCTCACCCTCAGCCAGCACCAGCCGTACGTCATATTCCAAGGGGTCCCGGGCGGCGAAACGCACCAGTGCACACAGCGGCTCATACCCCGCCCCGGTGGGCAAGAATTCGTGAAAACGCGCCCAGTCGAGTGCCAGGACATGAACCCGGAACATGCCACTGCGGTCGACGATGCGATCCCCCAGCACCAGGTCAGAACCCAGCGAGCTATAGCGACGGCCCAGGTCATTACGCTGCTCGTGTGCAATCACTACCGTGCGTTTGACCCACTGCTCGATCACCAACCGGCTGTGCTTGAAGTAATAACGCAGCACCGTCTCGATCAGCGCCGCGGAGTGGGCACGCAGACTCAGCAACCCCAGGTAGGGCAACAGGCGCTTCCAGTCCAGTTGAGCGGCGTTGCGAATGGCACTGCCGCCCAGGCCCACCAACGCAAACATCTGCTCGGAAAATGGATCCCGGGCACCGGTTTGAAACCTCGCCTGGTAACGATATTTGCGCCAGATCGGTACCATCAGCCGGTGCAGGCGATGGTGAAAAAGATCCAGGAAATCACGCGTCGAGTTACCGCCCCTGACCTCGGCAAAGGCTTGCTCGCCATAGAACGCCGGCAGCGGTGACCCTGTACCAAACAGGCCCAGCACGTTGAGACGTAGTCGTGCCCGTAAATGGCCGTGCTCGACAAAAAACTCCACACGGTCAATATCGTTGCCTGGAAACCCGAAGCCTGGATTGGCCTGGAACTCCAACTGGTCGTAGAGCGCCTGCTCATCCAGCGAGGGGTGTGCCTCACGCAGACGCTCGATGATCTGCGTAACCGCCTGAAACACCGAGTACTCGCGAATCACTCGGGACAGAGCGGTTAAAGCAGGGGCTGCTGGCCCATCCGGGGTGGCCATAGGTACACGTCTCCTTGTGTGCTGATGACTCGCAGTTCGTGGTACGAGTTGAGGCTGGCGTAAAGCGCGAAGAACTCATTCAGTACCGAGGCAAAGACAAACACGTCGCCCTCCCCCAGGTAGCCCTCGGGGTCGATGGTGAGGTCAACCCGCAAGCCGCGAAATGGCAGGCCTCGGTGCAATCGATCCACTGGCTGGTGGCTGATGGACAGGAGTGCGCCGAGTCTTCTCCTGCTGACCTTCTCCACCTGGCGGTCGTGATAACGCGGCAGGTCATAGGTTTCGAGGATCACCCTCAAGGCATTGATATCGGTCAATGACAAATAGTTGAGCGACATATTGCTGATCAGCCGCCACAGGAAGTCGCTGTCCAGGGGTGGCGCAAAACTGGGGGTTGCCGGCGTGATGTTGCGGAACGCAAGAAACTCGGGGGTCTGCTCGCAAGCCTGGTTGATATCCCCCACCTGCAGCTGGCGCGGCAGGTTGTGGTTGGTGCAGGTCAGCTCCACCGACAGGGTTTCCTGATCCTGCACCCGACGCTGGCCGAAGCTCAGCCAGGTATCCAGGCCGGTATGTTGCAGTGATGGCCGCTGGCGAACAGCATAACTGGGCGCCCCGCTGCCAAAGTCGTGTTCAAACGACTCGAATGGCACATAGTCCTGGTAGCCCAGGCCTCCCGGCCGCCATCCCGTGACCTTGTCGACGGAAAACACGCCGCAGTTGTCCCGGGCATACTCGCCAGGCAACAACAGGTATTCGTCCTGCGTGCCATCCAGGCGAATCGGCACACCATCGTGCTTGAACAGATTGACTATGGGCGTGCAATACAGCTTCACGTTGTCCAGGGTCGGCATCAGTCGCTCAAGGCCACGCCCACGCAGGTTGAAGCGCAACGCCAGGCCATGTACCTGCTTGAGCACATCAACGGGCAGCCTGTTGAGCACATCAAGGCCACCCACCTCGACAAACAGGTATTTGTCCGGAAAGGCGAAGTACTCCTGGAGATGGCGATAGCCACGGAAGGTATTCAACGGATAAGGGATCAGTGCCTCATCCTCGGAAAAACCCACCGGACTGATCTCGTTACTCGGCAAGCGTAACGACATGACCTGCCCGTCACCGCCGACAATCGGTAGTCCATCGCTGCCCAAGGGCTGCAATTGGAACCCGTCCAAGTGACGCAAAAGGCCCAGGTAAAGCGCCTGGCTGACAGGTCGGTCCCCCGCGAGATGCAGGCGCAAGCGACCCAATGCCAGCTCACTGAAGTTGCCCTCCACCGTCATTTCCAGACGCAGGCACAGTAACGCACCCTCGCCCTGCGCCGAGTACTCCAGGGCGGCCAGTTGCAGGGGTAAAACTTCCGTGGGGTAGCAGGTACGAAAACGGCAACGCTCACCGTTGATCGCAACACTTTCCACCGGCGTATCCCGTTCGACTTGAATGGCAGGTCCTGCCCGCTTGAGCGGATCGAACTGCAGCATGCTGAACGAAGGCAGTGGCCGCATATAGTTGGGCCACAGCAAATGCATCAACGAGTGACTCAACTCCGGCAACTGGTCATCAAGCTTCTGGCGCAAGCGACCGGTGAGGAATGCAAACCCCTCAAGCAATCGCTCTACATCCGGGTCCTGGCCGGCACTCCCAAGGAACGGCGCAAGTGCCGGGTTGCGCTCGCAGAAGCGCCGCCCCAACTGTCGCAATGCACTCAGTTCACCCTGGTAGTAGCGGTTAAAGGACATCAGGCGTGACCTCAACCTGCGCCCCGTGAACCAGGCTTGCACAGAAGGTGACCGCTTGCGTCACCCCATCGATGTCCATTGCGCCCTCGATGGCGAAAGCCAGGGCCAGAGGATCGCGATCCTGGGGCAATACCTTGACACGTACATCCTTCAGACGCGGTTCATAGGCCTGGATAAAACGCTCAATCAGAAAGCGTGCCTGACTCACCGAGTCATGCAGGCTGAGGTGCATGGCGTTCAGGTCAGGCAACCCATAATCCGGTAGCGTCTGCACACTGCCCATACGGGTGCTGAGCATTTTCGCCAGATGGCGCGCCACGGACTCCACGATGCCGCCGTGGGGACGACGACCCGCACCGGACTCCAGGCGTTCGAAAAGGCTACAGTTTTGGGTTGTCACGTGTCTGAGGCTCATTCTTTATCGAGCTTACCGACGAGAGACAGCGTGAAATCCGCCCCCATGTATTTGAAATGCGGGCGAACGCTCAGGTTGACGCGGTACCAGCCAGGCTCACCGTCAACATCGCTGACCACAATGCGTGCTGCCCGCAACGGCCGCCGCCCACGCACTTCGGCGCTGGGGTTATCCTGGTCAGCTACGTACTGGCGAATCCATTTATTGAGTTCCAGCTCCAGGTCGGTCCGTTCCTTCCACGACCCCAACTGCTCACGCTGCAGTACCTTGAGGTAGTGAGCCAGGCGATTGACGATCATCATGTACGGCAACTGGGTGCCAAGCCGGTAATTCAGTTCGGCAGCCTTGCCCTCGGCGCTGATGCCAAAGGACTTGGGTTTCTGCACCGAACTGGCGGAAAAGAACGCCGCATTGTCGCTGCCCTTGCGCATGGTCAGCGCAATGAAACCCTCTTGCGCCAGTTCATATTCACGCCGGTCGGATACCAGTACCTCGGTGGGAATCTTGGTTTCGATCTCGCCCATGCTGTGAAAATGATGCAGCGGCAAGTCCTCCACCGCGCCTCCACTTTGCGGGCCGATAATGTTCGGGCACCAGCGAAACCGGGCAAAGCTGTCCGTCAAGCGGGTAGCAAAGGCATACGCCGTGTTGCCCCACAGATAGTGCTCATGGCTGTTGGCCACGTTTTCCTGGTAGGCGAAGGTCTTGACCGGGCAATCAACGGGATCGTAGGGCGTACGCAGCAAAAAGCGCGGAACGGTGAGGCCGATATATCGGGCGTCTTCGCTCTGGCGAAAGCTCTGCCATTTGGCAAACTGTGGCCCCTCGAAATGGTCTTTCAGGTCCTTCAGGTCAGGCAGGCCGGTGAAACTCTCCAGGCCAAAGAAGCCTGGGCCAGCGGCCGCAATGAACGGCGCATGGGCCATGCAGGCCACGCTGGAAACGTACTGCATCAGCCTGACGTCGGGGGCGCTGGGCGAAAGGAAATAGTTGGCGATGATTGCACCCACGGGCTGACCGCCGAACTGGCCGTATTCGGCACTGTAGATATGCTTGTAGAGCCCGGACTGGGTCACCTCAGGCGAGTCCTCAAAGTCATCCAGCAGGTCCTGCCGGGAGACGCTCAGCAATTCGATCTTGATGTTTTCACGGAAATTGGTGCGATCAACCAGCAACTGCAGGCCGCGCCAGGATGACTCCAGTGCCTGGAAATCGGCATGGTGAAGAATCTCGTCCATCTGCTGGCTGAGCCTTGCATCAATCTCGGCAATCATCCGGTCAACCAGGCGCTTCTTGACCGGTTCGCCCCTGTTTTGCGGTTTGATCAGTTCCTCGATAAATGCAGAGACCCCGCGCTTTGCGATGCCATAGGCCTCATCGTCAGCGCTGAGGCGGGTCTGGGCAATGATGTTGTCGAGAATGCTGTATTCATCCGTTGCCTGTGCATGCAACGGGCTTTGGCGGGTAGTCATGGGGTCAGTGTCCTTTTACTGAAAGATTCATACGGCGGAGCTGGTCAGCCCCAGTTCAGCCAGTACCCGGCTGCGGGACTCGTCATCTGCAAGGGCGTTTTCAATGGCTTTTCGAAAACTCGGTGTGTTGCCCAGGGGCCCCTTGAGCGCCACGAGTGCATCGCGCAGGTCCATCAGTTTCTTCAGCTCGGGTATTTGTTCGATCAGGTGCGCAGGGTTGAAGTCCTTCATCGAATTGATCCTGACCTGGACCGCCAGCTCGTCGGGTTCCGCAGAATCCTGGAGCCGATTGGGGACACTCAAGGTCAGGCTCAAGGCCTGTTTGGCCAGCACCTCATCCAGGCTGTTCTTGTCGATACCGACGGGCTTGCGGTCTTCGAGCTTGCGCAGGTCTTCACGCTGGGTGAAGTCGCCAAGCACCAGCAACTTCAACGGCAGTTCAACCTCTTCCTGTGCGCCGCCGACGGCGGGTTTGAACGTGATATTGATACGCTCCTTGGGGGCTACCGAACCTTCTTTGGCCATGGTGTTTCTCCTTTTTCGGGTGGCTCGAAAGCCTATTCAAGTACCGCTTCAAGATCGAAGTGGCACAGCCTGCGATGGACTTCTTCCTTGCGCTCACGCACGGAATGGCTTTGCGGCAACGCATCACAACAGCCATACAAGAGTTGCAGCACTTCAACCGCCAGTTCGGGCTCCCAACGCTGCAAGCCTGATTGCTGAAGTTCGTGGTCCAGGTGGTCGAGCTGGACTTTGGCCAGATCGTGCTTGCCCGCCAGCACACACAACCTGGCCAGGCCAAGCCGCCAATGGAATCGTGCACGCTCACCTGTTGCGGTTTGCATGCCTTGCTTGAGCGACCGGACGGCTGCCTTGACCCCGTCCTTGCGCAGCACGGGCATGATCTCGCTCAATGCGATGTCCCAGGGCGCAGCCTGGGTATCAAGCACTGACTTGGGGGATACCGGAGCTTGCAAATGACGGGCAACCTGGGTGTTGATCCAGCCTCGGGTAACGGGGTCGGCGAAGGGTGTGCCATCGTGAAAGCGCAACTGGACGAGCCCTGGCAATCGCTGGAGCAACAAGGCGAAGTGCACTTCCAGCTCGGTCATGGCCAAATCCGCCTGAAGTGCCTGCAGGCACTCCCAAACCCTGTACAAGCCGTCAAACCAGAAAGGTGCGCAGGCCAGGCTGGCCTCAAGCTCCAGCAACAGGTCGGCGTGCTGCCCCTGGGCAAGGCGCTCCTGGAAGCGCTTGAGCTTGTCCGGCGCGGGACCCCGCAACGGCGTGACCAGCTCCGCGTCACAGTCCGGCAGACTGGTGATCGTCAACCAGGTCAACGTTCGACTCAGGCGCAGCGCGCGCAGGTCGGTGGCGTTCTGGCGCTGCCACCAGGCACACAACGGCCGGGCACTCTCCTGCAGCGTGCGCAGCAGCTTATGGGCATCCTTTTCGTTATCCACCACCGGCTCAGGTGCCAGTAGCTGAGTCGCTACATGCCTGATCTGGGCGATCACACCTGCGGTACCGCCCGGCGGGGGATCGCTCTCGGTGACCTGCTGCAACCTGTCCGACAACTGCCTGCGAATCGGCAATAACAGTGGCGCGTCTGCACAGAGATGTTCGGTCCACAGCTCATCGAGCCGGGTCAGGTGCTCGAGCATGCAGTGGAACAAGGGCCGCTGATCCTTGAATGAAAGGTGTTGCCCAAGCACCTGCTCGAGGCGCGGGACCAGCCAGCCAAAGGCGGCACCGCGGGTGCGCAGCTTGCCCGGATACACAACTGCCCAATGATGCTCACAGAGGTAGCGCAACAACCCCAGGCCCGCGAGCAGCCCCGGGAAGGATTCGCGCTGATGCAATGCCCAGGTCAACCAGACAGCGACCCGCAAGTCCTTGGACTTATGACGCAACAGCGCTTCACTTTTTTCCACGACCCACTGCCAGTCAGGCTGACTGTTTCCGTGTATGGAATGCGCCTTTCCAAGTTCGACTTCAAGCGCCTCATACTCCGTAGAAAAACGCATATCAGCGCCCGCAAAACTCGCTTTCGAGTTGGGTGCCTGTGCAAGTTCCAGGTAATAATCGGAAATTCTGTCTGAATAAACCATTAAGGGCCGCGCTTTACTTTTCAGGGCATGTCCAGCGAACTAATAGCAATTCAAACCCGGATTAGAACACTGTTTTAAATTCGCCTTACCGGCGGGAAGAGCACGAACCTTATCCATGAAAAAAGCAATGTTCAAGCCACGAAACGAGAGTTAAGGAATATCCTACAAAAATACAAACCGAGGTAATGCGCAGTAATTTGCACAGTAAAATCAGAAACTAAAGTTACAGCAGAAGCAAACCCAACAAACAAAACCCGTATCGACATGAGCAACTAACTGCGCACCCCTGCGCAAACAAATACAACTAATTCAACCTACAAACAGACAACCCACTTTAAAACACAAACCCACAACACCTTAACTCGCTGTTTTTATTAACCCTTTAACTTTCCGGCACACTTCTTGATATCGAGCATTACCCGCTCGGCAGATCAGCCGACTGAGGCGACCTCATTTATCAGGCAAGGAAACCCGTCATGCCAACACCCGCGTATCTCTCCATTACCGGCACCAAGCAAGGCTTGATTACGGCAGGCACGTTCACCCAGGACTCGGTCGGCAACATTTATCAGGAAGGCCACGAGGACCAGATCCTGGTGGAAGCATTCCAGCATCAGGTGATCATTCCCCGCGACCCGCAATCCGGCCAGCCAACCGGTCAGCGCGTGCACAAACCCCTGATGATCAGCAAGGTGTTCGATAAGTCTTCGCCACTGCTGTTCAGCGCGTTGACCTCCGGGGAAATGGTCAAGTGCCGCCTTGAGTGGTACCGCACCTCTTCAGCCGGCACCCAGGAGCACTACTTCACCATTGAGTTGGAGGACGCGATCCTGGTGGACATCCAGTCACGGATGCCTAACTGCCAGGACCCGAACAACGCACACTTCACGCACCTGGAGGATGTGTATTTCACTTACCGGAAAATCGTCTGGACCCATGAGGTGTCCGGCACCTCGGGCTCTGATGACTGGCGCAGCCCGGTAGCAGGCTAAGCACAAACCGAACAGAAACGGCAACGCCATGGACGGCACCGTTCCTGTCAGGCGCTAGACCATCGCCAACGGATGCTTGCGCTTGGGCGCGCCAAATACCCGGTCGATCGCATCCAGGTCGTGCTCATCCAGCACAAGCTTTGCCGCCGCCGCATTGAGCCGCACATGCTCGGGCGTCACGGCCTTGGGGATGGCGATCACGCCGTCCTGGCGCAATACCCAGGCCAGGGAAACCTGGGCGGGTGTGACCTCGTGGCGACGGGCAATTTGTTTGAGGGTCGGGCTGGCCAGCAGCTCGCCGCCCTGGGCGATGGGACAGTAGGCCATCAAGGGCAGGTTATGTTGCTGCCACCACGGCAGCAGGTCGAATTCGATACCGCGCTCTTCGATGTTGTAGAGCACCTGATTGGTGGCGCAGGCCGGGGACGCCAGTTCCTGCAGGTCGGCCACATCAAAGTTGGACACGCCCCAACGGCCGATCTTGCCCGCCTCACGCAAGCGCTCGAAGGCTTCCACCGTTTCTTCAAGGGGATACTGCCCACGCCAATGCAGCAGATACAGGTCGATATAGTCGGTGCCCAGGCGCTGGAGACTGGCCTCACACGCACGTGGAACGCCTTTGTGGCTGGCATTGTGCGGGTACACCTTGCTCACCAGGAATACCTGGTCGCGTTTGCCGCGAATCGCCTCGCCGACGACTTCTTCGGCGCCGCCTTCGCCATACATCTCAGCGGTGTCGATCAGGGCCAGGCCCTCATCGATGCCCAATTGCAACGCGGCGACCTCGGCGCTGCGTTGGCCGGGATCCTCGCCCATGCGCCAGGTCCCCTGGCCGATGACAGGGACGGGTACGCCGGCCAGATCAATGGTACGCATGACAACCTCCTGATGAATTCGCCAATTAACAGTGTGGCACTGACTGGACAAAAGGGTTCAATCGAACGATGGTGGCACCTTCCATCCTGGCCTTAGAAAGGACGTGCAATGCTGTTTGTGGTCATGCTCGGGGGCAAACACCCTCGGGCAAAAATCGAAGTACACGACGTGGTGTTTGCCGTCGCCGACACCCTGGAAGCCGCCTACCCGCAACTGCGCGACGGCTGGTTCGGCAGCCAGAAAGGTGTGCATATCGATTCCTGGATGACGGTCGACGGCGTCGATGGCTGGAAAGTCCGGCTCAGCCCGCTGGCACCCGAAGCCGGGGCGCAGCGCCTGTACTTCATCAACCTGGGCGGTTATGAATCGAACGTCTTTGGCGAAGCCCACCACTACCTGCTGGTGGTGGCCCGCACTGCCAGGGAAGCCGCCATCCAAGGCAAACGGCAGATGCTCAGCCACTGGACACAATCCCACACCGACGGCGTGCTGGACATCGACGATTGCCTGCCCATCGACCTGGTAGACGGGCGCTACATCCACCTGGAACCCGGCGCCCACCGTCCGGTCACCACGCGAAACGACTACATCGTCCTGCCCTGACCGTCTCCTACCCGAACGGGGTATGGCGCCCACCCGCTACCTGCCTGAAAGTGCAATCAGCCCCTCGGCCTGACAACAAGCACAACATCAAGGTGGGTTCGCCATGCATAAAGCCGTTATCGCCCTGTTCAGCGCTGTCTTGCTTGCCTCAACGTCCTTCAGCCAGGCCGCTGACGACCCTGGCAACACCTTGCGCATCTACAACTGGGCCGATTACATCGGGGAACACACCCTCGCCGACTTCGAAAAGGCCACCGGCATCAAGGTGATCTACGACACCTACGATTCCTACGAAACCGTGCAAGGCAAGCTGCTCTCCGGGCGTTCGGGTTATGACCTGGTGGTGCTCAACGCTTCACTGGTGCCGCTGCTGATCAAGGCCAAGGCCTTCCAGCCCCTCAACAAAGCGCTGCTGCCCGACTGGAATAACCTCGACCCGCAAGTGCTGAAAAGCCTGGAGACCCATGACCCGGGCGTGACCTATTCGGCGCCCTACACCTGGGGCAGCAATGGCGTGACCTACAACATCGACAAGATCAAGGAACGCATGCCGGACGCGCCCATCGGCTCCCTGGCGATGATCTTCGACCCCAAGATCATTTCGCGCTTTGCCGATTGCGGCATCACTTTTATCGACTCCCCCACCGACATGATCCCGCTGGCCCTGACTTACCTGGGCCTGGACCCCAACAGTGTGGCGCCCAAAGACCTCAAGGCCGCCCAGGATGTGTTGATGGCCGTGCGGCCCTACATCCGTAAATTCGACTCCAGTGGCTTTATCAACGGCCTGGCCAACGGTGAGCTGTGCATGGCCACCACCTGGTCCGGCGATTACGCCACCTCCCAGGCCCGGGCGGCGGAAGCCGGGGCCAAGGTCAACCTGGGCTACTTCATTCCCAAGGAAGGCTCGCTGATCTGGTTCGATAACTTCTACATCCCGGCAGACGCGCCTCACGTGGCGAATGCCCACAAGTTCATCGAATTCCTCCTGCAACCCGAGGTTATCGCCGGCGTCAGCAACACCATTCACTACGCCAACAGCAACTTGGCCGCAAAGCCCCTGGTGAATGCTGACATACGCGACAACCCGGCCATCTACCCGGACGCGGCGACGATGCAGCGCCTGTTCACCCAGAAAAGCCAGTCCCAAGCCGCCGTGCGCCTGATCACCCGTACCTGGAATGCCGTGAAGACCGGCAAGTGAAACCCAGCCATTGAAGGTAAATGCCATGACTCTGCCAAATCCTGCCTTTTTCGCCCAGTTCGACCACGACCAACTGGACGCCGCCGACAAGGCCCATTACATGCACGGCTTCCACATGTTCGACGAGCACCGCGAACAAGGCTCGCTGAACATCGCAGCCGGTGACGGCGCCTACATCTACGACACTGCCGGCAACCGCTACCTGGATGCGGTCGGCGGCATGTGGTGCACGAATATCGGCCTGGGGCGCGAAGAAATGGCCGATGCCATCGCCAACCAGGTCCGCCAACTGGCGTACTCCAACCCGTTCTGCGACATGGCCAACGTCACCGCCATTGAACTGTGCGCCAAACTCGCCAGCCTGGCTCCCGGCGACCTCGACCATGTGTTCCTGACCACCGGTGGCTCCACCGCCGTCGATACCGCCTACCGCCTGGTGCAGTTCTATCAGAACAGTCGCGGCAAGCATGAGAAGAAACACATCATCTCGCGCTTCAGCGCGTACCACGGCTCCACGTTCCTGACGATGTCCATCGGCAACAAGGCCGCCGACCGCGCGCCGGAATTCGATTTCATGAGCGACCTGTTCCACCACATCTCGTGCCCCAACTATTACCGGGCGCCTGCGGGCATGAGCGAGGCGCAGTTCCTCGACTTCCTGGTGGATGAGTTCGAAGACAAGATCCTGACCATCGGCGCCGACAAGGTGGCGGCGTTCTTTGCCGAGCCGATCATGGGCTCGGGCGGCGTGATCATCCCGCCGAAGGGTTATCACCGGCGCATGTGGGAAATCTGCCAACGCTATGACCTGCTGTACGTGGCCGATGAAGTGGTGACCTCGTTCGGCCGGCTGGGAAAATTCTTCGCCTCCCAGGAGGTGTTCGACATGCAGCCGGACATCATCACCACCGCCAAGGGCCTGACCTCCGGCTACCTGCCCCTGGGCGCGTGTATTTTCTCGGATCGCATCTGGCAAGTGATCGGCGAACCGGGCAAGGGCCGCTGCTTTACCCACGGTTTCACCTACAGCGGCCACCCGGTCAGTTGCGTGGCGGCGCTGAAGAACATCGAGATCATCGAGCGGGAAAACCTGCTGGCCCATGTCGAGGACGTCGGTGTGTACCTTGAACAGCGCCTGCAAACCCTGGCCAGCCTGCCGCTGGTGGGCGACGTGCGCTGCCAGCGCCTGATGGCCTGCATTGAGTTTGTCGCCGACAAACACACCAAGGCGCTGCTGCCCGACGCGGTGAACATCGGCGAGAAAATCCACCTGCGAGCCCAGGCCAAAGGCTTGCTGGTGCGGCCCATCGGCCACCTGAATGTGATGTCGCCACCGCTGATCATCACCCACGCCCAGGTGGATGAGGTGGTGGAGATCCTGCGCCAGTGCATCCTCGACACCGCCCAAGAGCTGCGCCAAAGCGGCGAGTATCAAGGCCGATGAACCCCGGCGCCTCGGTGCTTTTGCCGGGGCCCTGGCCGGCGGGTAGACTGGCCGGCATGAACCAGAATGCCGATCACTGCCCTGCCCCGTCTTTCCAGGTGCTTGACGCCTGGAATGGCGCGTTGGCCCATGCCTTCGCCAGCGTTGACGAAGCGACCTTCCTTGAACACCTGGCCTGCGCCCTCAGCGCCCTGACCCCGATCGAATCGATGATGATCAGCCTGGAGCGCCAGGGCCAGGCGCCGCACTTGCTCTACCAGCAAGGCATCCCCCGGCCGCACTACGAAGAAATCATCAACCGCTACTTTTCCCGGGGCTACCTGCTGGACCCCTTCTGCCTCGCGGTAGACAAGGGCCTGGCCGAAGGCTTCTACCACCTGGCCCAGATTGCCCCGGACGACTTCTTCAACAGCGAGTACTACAAGACCTACTACCTGCGCAGCGGCGGCGCCCAGGAGAGCTACTACATCGTCGACCTGTGCCCCAACAGCAAGATTTCCCTGTGCATGTTCCAGGGCCTGAGTGCCGGCCAGTTCAGCGACGAACACCTGGCGCTGCAGCGAACCGCACAACCGATCGTGCGCGAACTGCTGCGCCGCTTCGGCACCACGGGCGGGCTGTGCAAGGTGATCAGCGACGAGGCCTTCACCCAGACCCAGGTGCATCAGCAGATTGAAGCGGCGTTCATGCATTTTGGCAGCGGCGTGTTGACGGTACGCGAGCGGGAAATTGCCCACCTGATCCTGCGCGGGCACTCGGTGAAATCCACCGCGCAGGTGCTGGGCATCTCCCCGGAGACCGTGCGCATGCACCGCAAGCATCTGTACACGAAGCTTGAGATCAATTCCCAGGCGGAGCTGTTTGCGCTGTTTATCGATTGGCTGACCCACAGCGGCGTAATGGCCCGCCACACCTGACCCACCCCCCCGTAGCAGCTGTCGAGCCCCAGCGAGGCTGGGTTGGTAGCGACCCGATCTCGTGCCTGGCGCAACAGCGGTGGTGCGGCTAACGCAGCCTCGCTGGGGCTCGACAGCTGCTACGGGGGGGCGCTCGTGAGGCTGCGGGTCATTCTTGGGGAACTTTGCCAGGAAATAACCACCTGAATCCGGTACGCTCAGCATTTTTACCCAAGGAGATACCCCTCATGGCCAAAGCCACCGCCCGTCACATCCTCGTTGCCACCGAAGACAAGTGCAACGAACTGAAAGCGCAAATCGAAGGCGGCGCCGACTTCGCCGAAGTTGCCAAAGCCAACTCGTCCTGCCCGTCCAGCCGTCAAGGCGGCGACCTGGGTTCGTTCGGCCCGGGCCAAATGGTCAAGGAATTCGACACCGTCGTGTTCAGCGCCCCGGTCAACACCGTGCAAGGCCCGGTGAAAACCCAGTTCGGTTATCACCTGCTGGAAGTGACCAGCCGTCAGGACTGATTCGGTCCGCGCTAATGTTTAAAACAACGGCCCGCCTTTTGGTGGGCCGTTGTGCATCCGAGACAGTGTGATGACTGGCGAGGCGTACGCGCTTAGCGTACAAATCCCTTTACCTCTTCACCCGGCGCCCAAGGCTGATAATGCGAGTCGCTTTTTCTACCCTGTTTTGCTCCACCCTGGCCCTGCTGCTGGCCAGCACCGCCGTGATCGCCGCGCCGCAATCGGCGCTGACCGTGTATGGCGAACCGGCCAAATACCAACCCGGCTTCACCCACTTCGACTACGCCAACCCCAACGCCCCCAAGGGCGGCAGCCTGCGACGCTCGGCCATCGAGATCGGGCGCTACGACCATGTGCTGCCCTATGGCGACAAAGGCATTGGCGTGAGCCAGGTCGACGGCTGGCTGTATTCGCCCCTGGCCCTGCGCTCGCTGGACGAGCCCTACACGGTCTACGGCCTGGTGGCGGAAAAGATGGAGCGGTCAGACGACGGTCTGTCCCTGCGTTTTTACCTGAACCCCAAGGCGCGCTTCGCCGATGGCCAGCCGATCACCGCCGAAGACGTGCGCTACAGCTTCGACCTGCTGATGACCCAGGGCAGCCTGCGCTACCGCACGCTGTTCGCCGACGTGAAACACGTCGAGGTCGAAGGCCCGCGCCAGGTGCGCTTCGATTTCGCAAGCAATGAAAACCGCACCCTGCCCCTGGACGTCGCCACCCTGCCGGTGTTTCCCGAGCATTGGTGGAAGACCCGCGACTTCGCCGACGGCGGCGGCTACGAGATTCCCCTAGGCAGCGGCCCCTACACCATCAGCAAGGTGGATGCCGGCAACACCATCACCTTCAAGCGCGACCCGAACTGGTGGGGCAAGGACCTGCCCATCAGCCGTGGCCTGTACAACTTCGATCACCTGAGCCTGGAATACTTCGGCGACACCGAGGTGGCGCGCCAGGTACTGCGGGGCGGTGCCTACGACTTCAACCGCGAATTCTCCGCCACCGGCTACTCCATCGGCTACAACGGCCCGGCCCTCGACGATGGCCGCCTGCAACGTGCGCACCTGGCCAAGGAGGCGCCGCAGCCGGCCCAGGGTTACGTGTTCAACGTGCAAAAACCGATGTTCAAGGACCGCCGCGTGCGCCAGGCGCTGGCGATGCTGTGGGACTTCGAGTGGGCCAACCGGCAGATGATGCGCAACATGTACATCCGCCAGCAGAGCTTTTTCTCCAACAGCCCACTGGCGGCAACCCAACTGCCGGACGCCCAGGAACTGGCGATCCTGGAACCCCTGCGCGGGCAGATTCCCGACGAAGTCTTCACCCAGGTATTCAAGGCCCCCACCACCGACGGCACCGGGATGATCCGCGACAAGCAGCTGCAAGCCCTGGCGCTGCTGGAGCAGGCCGGCTGGAAGCCCGACGGTGACAAGCTGGTGAATGCCGAGGGAGAGCCGCTGGAGTTCACCTTCCTCAACGCACAGAACGGCCTTGAGCGCCTGTTGTTGCCGTACAAGCGCAACCTGGCGCAGATCGGCATCACCCTCAACATCCGGCGTATCGACTCCTCGCAATACGTCAACCGCCTGATGACCCGGGACTACGACATGATCGTCACCGGCTTCCCGGTCACCACCTCGCCGGGGATGGAGCTGTACAACTACTTCGGTTCCGCCGCAGCGTTTGATACCGGCGCCAACAACTACATGGTGCTCAAGGACCCGGCCGTCGACAGCCTGATCAACGGCCTGGTGAAGGCCAACACCCAGTCGCAGATGCTCAGTTACGCCCATGCCCTGGACCGCGTACTGCAATGGAATTACCTGTGGATTCCCAACTACTACCCGCCCGGCACTTCCGCCGCGTGGTGGAACCGTTTCGGCCGCCCGGCCGTAGAAGCCAAGACCGATGAAGCCCTGGAAACCTGGTGGGAAATCAGCCCCACGCCGTTGACCAATGAACAGATGAAAGCCGAACTGACCAAACGCCCGGGAGCCCGCTGATGTTTGCCTATATCGTGCGGCGCTTGCTGCTGATCATTCCCACCCTGGTGATTATCCTGCTGGTGAACTTCGTCATCGTCCAGGCCGCGCCCGGCGGGCCGGTGGAACAAGCCATCGCCCACCTCCAGGGGATTGGCGGCGGTGGCATCGGTACGGGCGGCGGTGATGGTGCCGCCGTCGGCTCACGGGCCAGCCGTGGCCTGGACCCGAAACTGATCCAGGAAATCGAAAAACAATACGGCTTCGACAAGTCCGCCCCGGAACGCTTGTGGCTGATGCTCAAGAGCTACGCCCAACTGGATTTCGGCAACAGCTTCTTCCGTGGCAAAAGCGTGATCGACCTGATCCTGGAAAAGATGCCGGTGACCATTTCCCTCGGGCTGTGGGCCACCTTGATCACCTACCTGGTGTCGATCCCCCTGGGGATACGCAAGGCGGTGCGTCATGGCAGCAGTTTTGATGTGTGGAGCAGCACCGCGATCGTGATTGGTTATGCGATGCCGGCGTTCCTGTTTGCGATGTTCCTGATCGTGGTATTCGCCGGCGGCACCTCGCTGAACTGGTTCCCGGTGCGCGGGCTGGTCTCGGAAAACTTCGACCAGTTGAGCACCGTCGGCAAGATCGCCGACTACTTCTGGCACCTGGTGTTGCCGGTCAGCGCCCTGGTGATCGGCGGTTTCGCCACCTTGACCATTCTCACCAAAAACTCGTTCCTCAATGAAATCACCCGCCAATACGTGGTCACCGCCCGAGCCAAAGGCTTGAGCGAACGCCGGGTGCTGTACGGGCATGTGTTTCGCAACGCCATGCTGCTGGTGATCTCGGGGATTCCCCAAGCGTTTATCGCGGTGTTCTTTGCCGGTTCGTTGCTGATCGAGGTGATTTTCTCCCTCGATGGCCTCGGCCGCATGAGCTACGAAGCCGCAGTTTCACGGGACTATCCGGTGGTATTCGGTTCGTTGTTTATCTTCACGTTGTTTGGCCTCTTGATAAAACTCATCGGTGACCTCTGCTACACCCTGGTGGACCCGCGTATCGACTTCGCCGCGAGGAACGCCTGATGCTCAAGCTTTCTCCCGTGGCCCGTCGACGCTTTGAACGCTTCAAGAAAAACCGACGCGGCTGGTGGTCGCTGTGGCTGTTTATCGGCCTGTTTATCCTGACCCTCGGCGGCGAGTTGATCGCCAACGACAAACCCTTGGTGCTCAGCTACCAGAACGAACTGTATTTCCCGGTGTTCAAGCGCTACACCGAGCAGGAGTTCGGCGGGCAACTGCCGTTCCAGGCGGATTACCGCAGTGAGTACGTGCAGAACCTGATCAAGAAGGACGGCGGATGGATGCTGTTCCCGCCGATCCCGTTCAGCGACGACACGCCCAACTATGAACTGACCCGCCCTGCCCCCAGCCCGCCCTCGAGCGTGAACTGGCTGGGCACCGACGACCAGTCCCGCGACGTGCTGGCGCGGGTGATCTTCGGCGCACGGGTGTCGATCCTGTTTGCCCTGGCCCTCACCGCCATCAGCGCCGCCATCGGCATCGCCGCCGGGGCCTTGCAGGGTTACTACGGTGGCTGGGTCGACTTGCTCGGGCAACGCATCCTGGAAGTGTGGTCCGGGCTGCCGGTGCTGTATTTGCTGATCATCCTGTCGGGGTTTGTCGAGCCGAACTTCTGGTGGTTGCTGGGGATCATGGCGCTGTTTTCGTGGCTGGCGCTGGTGGACGTGGTGCGCGCCGAGTTCCTGCGGGGGCGCAACCTGGAGTACGTCAAGGCTGCGCGGGCGCTGGGCCTGGGGGACGGCAAGATCATCCGCCGGCACATCCTGCCGAACGCAATGACCGCCACCCTGAGCTACTTACCGTTCATTTTGACCGGGGCGATTTCCACCTTGAGCGCCCTGGACTTCCTTGGCTTCGGCATGCCCGCCGGCAGCGCGTCCCTGGGGGAACTGATCGCCCAGGGCAAGCAGAACCTGCAAGCGCCGTGGCTGGGGCTGACCGCGTTCTTCACCCTGGCGCTGATCCTGTCGTTGCTGGTGTTTATCGGCGAGGCGTTGCGTGACGCCTTCGATCCACGCTCATGAAGGGCTTTGAGATGACTGAAAACCTGATCGAGATTCGCGATCTGAGCGTCGCCTTCAATGGCCAGACCGTGGTGCGCAAGCTGTGCCTCGACGTACGCCCCGGCGAATGCCTGGCGCTGGTGGGCGAGTCGGGTTCGGGCAAGTCGGTGACCGCCCATTCGATCCTGCAACTGCTGCCCGAGGCCGGCACCGAAACCACCGGATCGGTGCGCTATCGCGGCCAGGAACTGCTCGGCGCCTCCCCCGCCACCCTGCAAAAACTGCGGGGCAACCGGATTGCGATGATCTTCCAGGAGCCGATGACCTCCCTCAATCCGCTGCACAGCATCGAGAAGCAGATCGGCGAAACCCTGCTGCTGCACAAGGGCCTGGGCGGCAAACAAGCCCAGGCGCGGATCCTTGAATTGCTGGAACTGGTGGGCATCCAGAAGCCCCGGGAACGCCTCAAGGCCTACCCTCATCAACTCTCCGGCGGCCAGCGCCAGCGGGTAATGATCGCCATGGCCCTGGCCTGCGAGCCGGAACTGTTGATTGCCGACGAACCCACCACCGCGCTGGATGTGACGGTGCAGCGCAAGATCCTGCTGCTGCTCAAGTCCCTGCAACAACGCCTGGGCATGTCGCTGCTGCTGATCAGCCACGACCTCAACCTGGTGCGCAGCATTGCCCAACGGGTGTGCGTGATGAAGGCCGGGGAGATTGTCGAGCAAGCCGAATGCGAGACCCTGTTCTGCGCCCCGCAGCACCCTTACAGCCGCCTTCTGCTGGATGCCGAGCCGGCAGGCATCGTCTTGAATCACGAGGTGCGCGAGACGGTGCTGCAGGTGGACGACCTGAGCGTGCAGTTCCCGCTGGGCGGCGGGCTGTTCCGGCGCAAACAGTACCTGCAGGCGGTGGACGGCATCAGCCTGACGGTGCAGCGCGGCAAGACGCTGGGGATTGTCGGCGAGTCCGGCTCGGGCAAGTCCACCCTGGGCCAGGCGATCTTGCGCCTGCTGGATGCCAGCGGCGCGATTCGCTTCCAGGGCGAAGCGCTCGAGGGCCTGACGCAAAAGCAGATGCAGCCGTGGCGCAAGCAGATGCAGGTGGTGTTCCAGGACCCGTTCGGCAGCCTCAGCCCGCGGATGTCGGTGGCGCAGATCATCAGCGAAGGCCTGGAAGTGCATGCCCCGTGCAGCCTCAAGGACCGCGAAGCCCAAGTGATCCGCGTGCTGGAGGATGTGGGCCTGGATCCCGCCAGCCGCCATCGCTACCCCCACGAATTCTCCGGCGGCCAGCGTCAGCGCATCGCCATCGCCCGCGCCCTGGTGCTCAAGCCGGCGCTGATCCTGCTGGACGAGCCCACCTCGGCGTTGGACCGTACCGTGCAGAAACAGGTAGTCGCCCTGCTGCTTGAGCTACAGGAAAAGTACGGCCTGACCTACCTGTTTATCAGCCATGACCTGGCCGTGGTGCGGGCCCTGGCCCACGACATGATCGTGATCAAGGACGGCAAGGTGGTGGAACGCGGGCCCAGCGATGAAGTGTTTGCCGCGCCTCAACACCCCTACACCCGGGAACTGCTGGCCGCAGCGCACATCCCCCTGTAGGAGCCGGCTTGCCGGCGATGGCGTCCTCAAGATTGCCATCGCCGGCAAGCCGGCTCCTACAGGGGCATATTCTCATCATTATTTTTAGCGGTCCCGCCCATGAACAACAGCGAAAGCCTCAAGGATTACCAGCACGTTCGTGGTCTGGCGATCCAGTCATTGTTCGAGATCATCGAGCAGTCCAGCGAAGGCACGGTGATTGTCGACGGCGACGCGAATATCGTCTGGATGAACGAGCGCTACGCCAAGCGCTTCGGCCTGAAAAGCGCCGACGAAGCCATCGGCCAACCCTGCGAGCAGGTGATTTCCAACAGCCTGCTGCGCCAGGTGGTGCGCAATGACCAGCCGATTCTGCTGGATATCCAGGACACCCCCAAGGGCCCGCTGGTGGTGATGCGCCTGCCGATCCACGACGATGGGGGCAAGGTGATCGGCGCCATCGGGTTTGCGCTGTTTGATGAGCTGCGCAACCTGTCGCCGCTGATCGAGCGCTACCTGAGCATGCAGCAGGAACTGGCCTCTACCCGTTCGCTGCTGAGGTCACGGCAGAGCAAATACAACTTCGCGCACTTTATCGGCACCAGCGCGGCCAGCCTGGAAGTCAAACGCCGGGCGCGGCGCAGTGCGAGTGCGGAGTCGCCGGTGTTGCTGCTGGGGGAAACCGGCACCGGCAAGGAATTGCTGGCCCAGGCGATTCACGGCGCCTCGCCCCGGGCGCACAAGGCGTTTGTGAGCATCAACAGCGCGGCGATTCCCCACGACCTGCTGGAAGCAGAATTCTTCGGTACCGCGCCGGGCGCGTTTACCGGGGCCGACCGCAAGGGTCGTCCCGGCAAGCTGCAGATTGCCCAGGGCGGCACGCTGTTTCTCGATGAGATCGGCGACATGCCCCTGCCGCTGCAAAGCAAGCTGCTGCGGGTGTTGCAGGAGAAAGAGTTCGAGCCGGTGGGCTCCAACGAGATGATCCACAGTGATGTGCGGGTGATTGCCGCCACGTCGATGGATCTTGAAGCGGCGATCAAGCGCGGCGAGTTTCGGGCAGACCTGTATTACCGGCTGAATGTGCTGCCGATCCAGGTGCCGCCGTTGCGCGCCCGGCTGGATGATTTGCCGGCGTTGAGTGAGGCGATCCTGGAGGAGTTGCGCAGCCAGCATGAGCTGGACCGCGAGGCCTTGGCGTTGTTGGCACAGCATGCGTGGCCGGGCAATATCCGCGAGCTGCGCAATGTGCTGGAGCGGGCGGCGTTGTTGAGTGACGGCCTGGTGCTGGATGCCAGTGAAATTCGCGCAGCCATTGGTACGTTCAGTCCGGTGGAGCACAGTTCGGTAGAGACCGTTGAGGGCGAGAGTTTCAGCGCGGCCCGGGAGCGGTTTGATCGGCAGGTGATTGGGGCGGCGTTGAAGCAGTGTGAGGGGAATGTGGTGGAGGCGGCGAAGCGGCTGGGGCTTGGCAGGTCTACCTTGTACAAGAAGATGGTTGCTCTGGGTATCGCCTAGTCTCAAAAAAGAGACACAAATCTCATATCAAAGACAATCTACTGTGGGAGCTGGCTTGCCTGCGATAGCGATGGGTCAGCCAACACATTCATCAAATGACAAACCGCCATCGCAGGCAAGCCAGCTCCCACATTTGATCACCGTCAGTCTCAAGTCAGAGACAAACTTCAGAACCCAAAACTCAAAAAACAATATTATCCATATATTTCAACAAGTTAACCACTTGGCACACATCTCGCTATAGCCCCTCCCCACAGCCTCACCCCCACAAAAATAACAATCAGATGGAGACACACCATGAGTGTGATCATTGCCCTCGCAGCCCTGGCGCTGCTGATGCTGGCTGCCTACCGTGGCTACAGCGTCATCCTGTTTGCCCCCATCGCCGCCCTCGGCGCCGTGCTGCTCACCGACCCGTCCGCCGTCGCCCCTGCCTTCACCGGGGTGTTCATGGAGAAAATGGTCGGCTTCCTCAAACTGTATTTCCCGGTGTTCCTGCTCGGCGCGGTGTTCGGCAAGCTGATCGAGATCTCCGGCTTCTCGCGCTCCATCGTCGCCGCTGCCATCCGCTTGCTCGGCACCCGCCAGGCGATGCTGGTGATCGTGCTGGTGTGCGCCCTGCTGACCTACGGCGGCGTGTCGCTGTTCGTCGTAGTGTTCGCGGTGTACCCGTTTGCCGCCGAGATGTTCCGCCAGAGCAATATCCCCAAGCGCCTGCTACCGGCCACCATCGCCCTCGGTGCGTTCTCGTTCACCATGGACGCCCTGCCCGGCACGCCGCAGATCCAGAACATCATCCCCAGCACCTTCTTCAACACCACCGCCTGGGCCGCACCGTGGTTGGGGCTGATCGGCACGATTTTCGTGTTTTGCGTCGGCATGCTGTACCTGGCCCGCCAGCGCAACAAGGCCCAGCGCGCCGGTGAAGGCTATGGCACCAACCTGCGCAACGAGCCGGAAACCGCCGAAGATATCCAGCTGCCCAACCCCTGGATCGCCCTGTCGCCGCTGTTGCTGGTGGGCATCATGAACCTGCTGTTCACCCACTGGATTCCGCTGTGGTACGGCAAGACCCACACCCTCAGCCTGCCGGGCATGAGCGCGCCGGTGCAGACCGAAGTCGCCAAGCTCACGGCGATCTGGGCGGTGCAGGCGGCCTTGCTGGTGGGGATCATCGTGGTGCTGGTGTTCGGCTTCTCGGCGATTCGCAGCAAGCTTGCCGAGGGCAGCAAGAGCGCGGTCAGCGGTGCACTGCTGGCGGCGATGAACACTGCGTCGGAATACGGCTTTGGGGCGGTGATCGCCTCGTTGCCGGGCTTCCTGGTACTGGCCGACTGGCTCAAGGGCATCCCCAACCCGCTGGTCAACGAAGCGATTACCGTGACCCTGCTGGCCGGTATCACCGGTTCCGCTTCGGGCGGCATGAGCATCGCGCTGGCGGCCATGTCGGAGAGCTTTATTTCAGCGGCCCATGCGGCCAATATCCCCCTTGAAGTACTGCACCGGGTCGCGGCCATGGCCAGTGGCGGCATGGACACCCTGCCCCACAACGGCGCCGTGATCACGCTGCTGGCGGTCACCGGGCTGACCCACCGCGAAGCCTATAAAGATATTTTCGGCATCACGATCATCAAGACCCTCGCGGTGTTCGTGGTGATTGGTACTTTCTACGCCACCGGCATTGTGTGAGGTTGATATGACGACATTGAACGGCAAGACCGCCCTGGTCACCGGCTCCACCAGCGGCATCGGCCTGGGCATCGCCCTGAGCCTGGCCAAGGCCGGCGCCAACCTGATCCTCAACGGCTTCGGCGACGCCAGCGCGGTGATCGCCCAGGTGCAGGCCTTCGGCGGCAAGGTCGGGCATCACCCGGCCGACGTCAGCGACCCGGCACAGATCGCCGAGATGATCGCCTACGCCGAGCGCGAGTTTGGTGGCGTGGACATCCTGGTGAACAACGCCGGGATCCAGCATGTGGCGCCGGTGGATGAGTTCCCGGTGGAGCGCTGGGATTCGATCATTGCGATCAACCTGTCGTCGGTGTTCCACAGCACCCGCCTGAGCTTGCCGGGCATGAAGGCCAGGGGCTGGGGGCGGATCGTCAACATCGCCTCGGTGCATGGGCTGGTGGGGTCGGTGGGCAAGGCGGCTTACGTCGCTGCCAAGCACGGGGTGATCGGGTTGACCAAGGTGGTGGGGCTGGAAACCGCCCAGAGTAATGTCACCTGCAACGCGATCTGCCCGGGGTGGGTGTTGACGCCGCTGGTGCAGAAGCAGATTGATGACCGCATCGCCACCGGGGTGGACCCGCAACAGGCGCAGCATGACTTGCTGGCGGAGAAGCAGCCGTCCCTGGAATTCGTGACGCCGCCGCAACTGGGGGAACTGGTGCTGTTCCTGTGCAGCGAAGCCGGCAGCCAGGTGCGGGGCGCGGCGTGGAATATCGACGGTGGCTGGCTGGCCCAATAAACGACGATCCCAAGACACCGGAGATCAAATGTGGGAGCTGGCTTGCCTGCGATAGCGGTGAGTCAGCTTGCATCACTGGCACCTGACACACCGCTATCGCAGGCAAGCCAGCTCCCACATTTTTGACCTGTGTTGTTTGGCAGATTTGACACAAGAACAAGAGATTTCCTTATGTCCGAAATACTCTGGCAACCCTCCCCCGAACGCATCCACGCCACCCGGATGGACCAGTTCCGGCGCTTCATCAATGATCGCCACGCCTTGCAGATCAGCGATTACCCGGCCCTGCACCAATGGAGCATCGACCAGCGCCCGGACTTCTGGCGGGCGATTGTCGAGTTCTTCGACGTGCAGTTCCGCACAGCGCCCAGCGCGGTGCTGATTGAAGACGCCGAGATGCCCAGCGCCCAGTGGTTTCCCGGCGCTACCCTGAACTTTGCCGAACACTTGCTGCGCCGCCGCGATGATCACCCCGCCGTGGTCGCCATTGGCGAAGACGGCCAGCGCGAACAACTGACCTACGCCGAACTCGCCCACCACGTCGCCGGCCTGCAACGCAGCCTGCGGGCCGCCGGGGTGGGCGTGGGTGATCGGGTGGCCGCGTGCATGCCCAACACCTGGCAAACCCTGGTGGGCATGCTCGCCACCACCAGCCTTGGAGCGATCTGGTCATGCTCCTCGCCGGATTTCGGTACCCAGGGCGTGATCGACCGCTTCGGCCAGATCGAACCCAAGGTGCTGATCACCTGCGCCGGCTACCGCTATGCCGGCAAGGTCATTGACCAGAGCAGCAAGCTCAATGAAATCCTCGAGCGGCTGCCGTCCCTGCAACAACTGATCATCGTGCCGTACGCCCGCCCGCAAGCGCGCCCCGAGGACTATCAAACCCAAGCCAGCGTCGCACTCTGGGACGACTTCTACACCCCCGGCGGTGAGCCCGACTTCGTCGCCGTACCTTTCGACCACCCGCTGTACATCCTGTATTCCAGCGGCACCACCGGCGTGCCCAAGTGCATCATCCATGGCACCGGCGGCGTGCTGCTCACCCACCTCAAGGAACACGGCCTGCACGCCGACCTGTCCCGCAACGACTGCCTGTTCTACTACACCACCTGCGGCTGGATGATGTGGAACTGGCTGGTGTCGGTGCTGGCCATCGGCGCCACGGCGGTGCTCTATGACGGCTCGCCGTTTCACCCGGGGCCGGAACGCCTGATGGACCTGATCGATCAGGAGAAAATCAGCGTATTCGGCACCAGCCCGAAATTCCTCGCGACCCTGGAAAAAGCCGGGCTGCAACCGCGCCTGAGCCATGACCTGGGCAGCCTCAAGGGCTTGATCTCCACCGGCTCGCCGCTGTCGCCCCAGAGCTACGATTACGTGTACCGCGAGATCAAGCCCGAGCTGTGCCTGTCGTCGATGTCGGGCGGCACCGACATCGTCTCCTGCTTTGTGATCGGCAACCCGGTGCTGCCGGTGCGCCGTGGCGAGATGCAGTGCAAGAGCCTGGCGATGGCCATCGAAGTGTGGGACGACCAGGGCCGGCCGCTGGTGGGCGAGAAAGGCGAGCTGGTGTGCACCCGACACTTCCCGGCGATGCCCATCGGCCTGTGGAATGACCCACATCAGGAAAAGCTGCGGGCCTCGTATTTCAGCCAGTTCCCCGGCGTATGGGCCCAGGGCGACTACGCCGAACAACGGCCCAATGGCAGCCTGCTGATCCACGGCCGTTCAGACGCGGTGCTCAACCCCGGCGGCGTGCGCATCGGTACCGCAGAGATTTATCGCCAGGTGGAAAAGGTGCCCCAGGTCCTGGAAAGCCTGGCCATCGGCCAACGCTGGCAGGACGATGTGCGGGTGGTGCTGTTTGTAAGGCTCGACGACGGCATCGAACTGGATGACGCCCTGGAGCAGCAGATCCGCCAGGTGATCCGCGCCAACACCACGCCGCGCCATGTGCCGGCGAAGATCCTCGCGGTGACGGACATCCCGCGCACCATCAGCGGCAAGATCGTCGAACTGGCGGTGCGCAACGTGGTGCACGGCGAGCCGGTCAAGAACACCGATGCCCTGGCCAACCCCGAAGCCCTGGAGCAATTTCGCGACCGTCGGGAGCTGGCAGAAAGATGAAACGTTTTAGCCCTTAGGCACTCATTTGAAGACAAACCCCTCAAGCATGCTATTTTTCGGGGGTGGAAAGCCGTTCCCCACTCACGGGATAATCGGCTTTTGTCATTCTTCAAGCGTTACGCGCAGGGCATTTACATGAACGTATCACCCACCGGCAGCGAGGCCGCGGCACTGATTGCGCGGCTGGACTGGGCACGAAGCCCCCTCGGTGACGCCATTGATTGGCCGCAAAGCCTCCGCACAGCCGTCGACATCGTGATCCATTCACCCATGCCGATGCTGTTGCTGTGGGGCGCCGAACTCACCCAGATCTACAACGACGGCTTCGCGATGCTGGCCGGCAACAAGCACCCTGCCGCCTTCGGCCAGCCCGCCGACCTGATCTGGCCGGAACTCAAGCCATTCACCGACCCGATCTACAGCGCCGTCCTCACCGGCCAGGTGCGCACCTTCACCGAGCAGCGATTTGTCCTGCAGCGCAACCACCGCGACACCGAGATCTGGCTCGACCTGACCTACAGTCCCATCCGGGACGAACGTGGCGAGGTCGCCGGGATCCTGATCACCGCCATCGAAACCAACGAGCGCCGGCGCATCGCCCTGGAACTGCAGCAGCGCACCGAAAACAGCCTCAAGGCCCAGCGCAACACCGAGCAGCGCCTGCAACTGGCCCTGGCCGCCACCGACGCCGTGGGCACCTGGGACTGGGACATTGGCGAAGACCGGTTTATCGCCGACGCGCATTTTGCCCAGTTGCACGGCGTTGATCCCTGCGACGCCGGCCTGCTGCCCATCAGCGACTACCTGCAAGGCGTGCACCCCGAAGACCGGGGCATGGTGGCCCGCAGCATCAAGCACTGCATCACCCACGGCACCGAATACGCCGAGGAATACCGCCTGCTGCAAGCCGATGGCGAAGTGCGCTGGGTGTTTGCCCGGGGCCGCTGCTACAAGGACCACCATGGCCGCCCGGCGCGCTTTCTCGGCGCGGCCCTCGACCTGACCGAACGCAAGCACACCGAGCAGGCCCTGCGCCAAAGCCAGACCGAGCTGCAGTTGATCATCAACGCCATGCCGGTGCTGATCGGCTATGTCGACCATGAGCAGCGCTTTCGCCTGAACAACAGCGCCTACCTGGACTGGTACGGCATGACCCCGCAGGAGCTGTATGGCAAGTCCATCCGCGAGGTGCTGGGGGATGAAGTCTATGCCGGGCGCGTCGACAAAATCGAAGCCGCGCTCAAGGGCAAGGCCTGCAGCTTTGTCACCGTCACGCCGCACCATGACGGGCGGCCGCGCCACGCGCTGATGAAGTACCTGCCGCGGTTCAGCGCCGATGGTTCGGTCAACGGCTTCTACATTTTTGTGATCGACGAGACCGAGCGCAAGCTCACCGAAGAAGCGCTGCGTCACCTCAATGAGAACCTCGAAGAGCGCGTCAGCCAGCGCACCCAGGCCCTGGCCGAAGCCAACCAGCGCCTGCAAAACGAGATGTTCGAACGCGAGCGTGCCGAAGACGCCCTGCGCCATGCCCAGAAAATGGAAGCGGTCGGCCAGCTCACCGGCGGCATCGCCCATGACTTCAACAACATGCTCACCGGAATCATCGGCAGCCTGGACCTGATGCAACGCTACATCGCCGCCGGGCGCAGCGACGAGATCGGCCGCTTCACCGATGCCGCCGTGTCCTCGGCCCATCGCGCCGCCGCGCTGACCCATCGCCTGCTGGCCTTCTCCCGGCGCCAGTCGCTGGACCGCAAGCCGGTGGACCCGAATCAGTTGGTGGCGTCCCTGGAAGACCTGTTCCGCCGCACCAAGGGCGCGCACATCGAACTCAAGGTGAACCTGGGCGCCGACGTGTGGCCGGTGAACACCGACGCCAGCCAGCTGGAAAATGCCCTGCTCAACCTGGTGATCAACGCCCGGGATGCGATGCCCGATGGCGGGCAACTGTGCATCGAGACCGCCAACAGCTACCTCGACGGCACGGATATCACCACCCTGGAGCCAGTCAAGGCCGGCGACTACGTGATGCTCGGCGTAAGCGACAACGGCGCCGGCATGACCGCGAAGATCCTCGCCAAGGCCTTCGACCCGTTCTTCACCACCAAGCCCATCGGCCAGGGCACGGGCCTTGGGTTGTCGATGATCTACGGGTTTGCCCAGCAATCCGGTGGCCACGTCACCATTGAAAGTGAACCCGGCCAAGGCACTTGCGTACGGCTGTATTTGCCGCGCCTGCATGGCACGGCGCTGGAACGGAGCGTGCCCGCCAGCCAGGGCGAAGCCCCGGTGGCGCTGGCGGGAGAAGCGGTGGTGGTGGTCGAAGACGACCCGGCGGTGCGCATGCTGGTGGTGAATGTACTGGATGAACTGGGCTACACCGCGCACCAGGCCGCCGATGCACGGGCGGCGTTGCCGTTGCTGGAGTCTGATTTGCGGGTGGATTTGCTGGTGACCGATGTGGGCTTGCCGGGGATGAATGGCCGGCAGTTGGCGGAGATCGCCCGGCAACACCGGCCGGAACTCAAGGTGCTGTTCATGACCGGTTATGCGGAGAAAGCCGCCGAACGCCAAGGGTTCCTGGAGGCAGGCATGGACATGGTAGCCAAGCCGTTTTCGATAGACCTGCTGGCTAACAAAATCCGCAGCATGATCAGCTCAGAGGCCTGACTTCAGGCATAATCGCGCGCCGTTTCACATCAGGACCGATCAATGAAAGCCCAAGCCCGTCACATTCTGGTGAAAACCAGCGAGGAAGCCGAACAGCTCAAGCAGCGTATTGCCAAGGGCGAAGCGTTTGATGTGCTGGCCAAGAAGTACTCCACCTGCCCGTCTGCCAAGCGCGGCGGTGATTTGGGTGAAGTGCGGCCGGGGCAGATGGTGGGGGTGATTGATGCGGTGATCTTCAAGAAGCCGGTGAAGGTGGTTCATGGGCCGATCAAGAGCAAGTTCGGGTATCACCTGGTGCAGGTGTTTTACCGAGATTGATGAGCTTGTAGTGGCGAGGGAGCTTGCTCCCGCTGGGCTGCGTAGCGGCCCCAAAAAGCCGGGAGCGCTTCGCACTCCAGCGGGAGCAAGCTCCCTCACCACAATGGATGGCGTCAATCTCGGGGAATCAGTGCACCGGGTACTTGAATGACCCGGCTCGCCAGGCGATGCCCGGCCAGTGCGGCCTCTTGCGGGGAACCACCTTTGAGCCGACTGGCCAGGTACGCCGCGCTGAACGAATCCCCCGCCGCCGTAGTGTCGATCACCTTCTCCACCACCAGCGCCGGCACCTCGAATCGCTCACCTTCGCAGCGAATCAAACACGCATCCGCGCCACGCTTGAGCACCACTTCGGCAATCGTCGGGTATGCCGCAAACACCTGTTCGCTGTCCTCATAACCAAACAACGCGCGCTCGTCATCTTCGGTCAGCAAGGCGATATCCACCTCGGCCAATACCGTGTGATATGCCGCGCGCGCGGCTTCCAGACTGGCCCACAAGCGTGGTCGGTAGTTGTTGTCAAACACCACCTTGCCACCGCGCTTACGGGTTTCGATCAGGGTTTTCAGCAACCGCTCACGGCCCACCTCACCCAATACCGCCAGGGTGATGCCGCTGAAATACACCACGTCGTAGGTCGGCAGTGCTGCCAGGATCGGCTCGGCCGCCGGTGTGGTGAAGCAGTCGCGTACCGCCGCTTCGTTGCGCCAGTAGAGGAATTTGCGTTCGCCCCTGGCATCGGTCTGGATGCAGTACAAGCCCGGCAGACGTCCGGGCAGGCGCTGGACCATGCCCAGGCCCAGGCCTTCTTCAGCCCAGTGCTTGCACATGGCGTCGCTGAAGCTGTCATCGCCCAGGGCGGTGACGTAGTCGACGGTGCTGGGCTCGCCCAGTTCGCGGCGCAGGTAGACGGCGGCGTTCAGGGTGTCGCCGCCGAAGCTTTGTTGCAGGCTGCCATCGGCGCCGTGTTGGAGTTCGATCATGCATTCGCCGATGAGGGCGATGCGGGGTTTTGTGTTCATGGCTGGGGATTCTCGGGGGTGCTTGAGGGCCTCATCGCGGGCAAGCCCGGCTCCCACAGTTGACCGGGTTGTACCTGAAGGAACACGGTCAATGTGGGAGCTGGCTTGCCTGCGATGGGCGCGACTCGGTCTAGAAGCAGGTATGCAGGCTTTCGATCACTTGCAGTTGCTCATCCACCAAATTACCCACTTGCCACTTGTCGAACGTCAGGCACGGGTGGGAAGTACCAAAGGAGATGATGTCGCCGATACGTAACTCAACCCCCGGCGCCACCACCATGAACGCATGCTGGTCCATCACCGCGGTGACCTTGCACGCGCTCACGTCATCACCCACCGCCGGCAGCACGCCGGCCTTGTAGCGTTTGAGCGGCACCGGCAGGCCGGCGTCGTAGGCAACATCACGCTTGCCGAGGGCGATCACGGCAAAGCCCGGCTCCGGCAAGGATTGCACATGGGCCCAGACTTCCAGCGCCGGGCGCAGGCCTTCGTTGAGGTCGCTGCGACGGTCGAGTACGCAGCACTGCGCTTCTTTGTAGATGCCGTGGTCGTGGGCCACGTAGCTGCCCGGGCGCAATACGCTGAGGAAGCGGCCGGCGGCATTCTGGGCTTCGAAGGATTCGGCGATCAGGTCGTACCAGGCCGAGCCCGAGGCGGTGATGATGGGTTTGCCGAGGTCGAAGGCGCCGCTGTTTTGCAGGTCGACGGCCAGGCGCACCAGGGACGCGGCGAAGTCGCGGATGCCGCTGATGGCGTGTTCGCCGTGGATCACCCCTTCGTAGCCTTCAATGCCGGTGAGGGCCAGCGCAGGCTGGGCCTTGATCGCCTTGGCCAGGTCGAGCACCTGCTGTTCAGTGCGGCAACCGCAACGCCCGCCGACCACACCGTATTCGATCATCACGTTCAAGCGCAGGCCGCGGGCGGCGAAGAATGCACCCAGGTCGGCGACGTTGTCCGGGTGGTCGACCATGCAGTGGAAGTCGAATTCCGGGTCGGCCAGCAGGTCGGCGATCAACGCCATGTTCGGCGCGCCCACCAGCTGGTTGGCCATCAACACCCGGCGAACACCACCGGCGTACGCAGCGCGGGTCTGCACGGCGTTGGCCAGGGTGATGCCCCAGGCGCCCTGCTCGATCTGCCGCTGGAACAGCGCCGGCATCATGCTGGTCTTGCCGTGGGGCGCCAGTTGCGCGCCGCTGTTGCTGACGAAATCCTGCATCCAGCGGATGTTGTGCTCCAGGGCATCGCGGTGCAGCACCAGGGCCGGCAGGCTGACATCACGGACCAGATGTGCACCGACTTCGGCGGCGCCTTTTTCAACGGCATTGAAGGCAGACATAAGGGTTTCCTATTCGTTGATGCGACGGGCCAGGTTGTTCGCGCTGTCGATCAGCACCCGGCGATAGTCGTTGTAGTGTGTGATGGCATCGGCCCGTGGGGCGACGATGCACAGGGTCGCAATGCTGATGCCTTGGGCGTCCCGCACCGGGGCGGCAAAGCAATGGGTAAAGGTGTCGGCGACGCTGTCGAAGGAGAAAAATCCGTCGAGGGTGGCCTGGCGGATTTGCCCGAGGAAGGTTTCCAGGGGCAGGCGCTGACCGTCCGGGAGGATGAAGTCGTCGTAGTCGATCAGGTCGATGATTTGCTGGTCGCTCAGGTGGCCCAGCAGCAGGCGGCCGGAGGCGGTCCAGGGGATTGGGGCGTTTTCGCCGATGTCTGAGGAGATGCGGAAATGCCGCTCGCCTTCGCGCATCAGGGCCACGGTGTATTTGCGCCCATTGAGCAGGCACATCTGGGCGGTTTCGTGGGTCTGGCTGACGATTTCCTGCAGGGCGTGGTCGGCTTCGCGGGTCAGGTCGAAGTGACGCAGGTGGGCCTGGCCGAGGAAGTACAGTTGGCGGCCGAGGTAGACGTGACCGTCCTTGCCGACGGTTTCGAGGATGCGCCGTTCCAGCAGCGAGGCCACCAGTTCGTAGACCGTGGACTTGGGGCTGCCGATGCCGCTGGCGATATCATTCGGGCGCAGGGGCTGGCCGATTTCCTTGAGGAAATCGAGGATATCGAACGCCCGGTCGAGGCCTTTGGCGCGGCGTTTGATGGTGTCTTCGGTCATGGCAGTTTCGGGTCCCGTCAAAGGCTTAAAATCGCAGCAGATAAGTTCTCTGTGGCGAGGGAGCTTGCTCCCGCTGGGCTGCGTAGCGGCCCCAAAAAACGGGAGCGCTTCGCACTCCAGCGGGAGCAAGCTCCCTCGCCACAACGAGTTTCATCACTGCAAGTTGCGGTCGGGCATTTAGCCCTTTTTCTTGTAGGCCACGCAATCAATCTCAACCTTGCAATCGACCATCATGTTCGCCTGCACACAGGCCCGCGCCGGGGCGTGTTCCGGGTTGAAGTATTCGCCGAATACCTTGTTGAAGCTCCAGAAATCCCGTGGGTCTTCCAGCCATACGCCAACGCGCACCACGTCTTCAAGGGCATAGCCGGCTTCTTCGAGAATCGCTACCACGTTGCGCATGGTCTGGTGCGTCTGCTCGACGATCCCGCCGGTGATGATTTCACCGTCCACCGCCGGCACCTGGCCCGACACGTACAACCAGCCATCCGCTTCCACCGCGCGGGCGAAAGGACGAGGCTGGCCGCCGCCTGCAGTGGCGCCGGTGCCGTAACGAGTAATGCTCATAATGGATCTCCTGAAACGAGTGAATTAAAAACGAATGTTCTTGAGAAATTCCGCCAGTCGCGGCGATTGCGGGCGCTCGAAAATGTCTTTCGGCGGCCCCTGTTCTTCAATGCGGCCCTGGTTCATGAAGACGATCTTGTCCGAGACTTCATAGGCAAAACGCATTTCGTGGGTGACCAGCAGCATGGTCATGCCCTCTTCCGCCAAACCCTTGATCACGCTGAGCACTTCGCCCACCAATTCCGGGTCGAGGGCCGAGGTGACTTCGTCGAACAGCATCAGGCTGGGGTTCATCGCAATCGCCCGGGCAATCGCCACGCGCTGTTGCTGCCCGCCCGACAACTGGCCCGGGAAGTGATTGCGGCGCTCCAGCAGGCCGACACGGTCCAGCCATTTTTCCGCCAGCGCCACCGCCTCGTCCTTGCCCATTTTCTTGACCTTGAGCAGGCCCAGGGTGACGTTCTGCAACGCGGTGAGGTGCGGGAACAAGTTGAATTGCTGGAACGCCATGCCGGTCATCGCACGGTGCTGGGAAATCACGCGCTCAGGGTGGCGCACGCGCTTGCCGCCGACTTCGCTGTAGCCGATGGACTCACCGTCGAGGGTGATCTGGCCCCCCTGGAACTCTTCCAGCAGGTTGACGCAACGCAGCAGTGTGGTCTTGCCCGAGCCGCTGGAGCCGATCAACGTCACGACGTTGCCGCGCTGCATGCTCAGGTCGACGCCCTTGAGCACTTCCACCGGGCCGTACTGTTTACGCAGGCCGCGAATGTTCAGCAGTGGCTGGCTTTCTTTTGAGAGTTGGTTCATGGCAAAGCCACCCGCTTTTCAATGTAACGCCCCAACAATTCGATGGCGTAGTTGATGACAAAAAACATAAAGCCTGCGAACAGGTAGAACTCCAGGGTCATGAACGTCCGGGCGATGACCTGTTGGGTGCTGAGGAGCAATTCGGCCACGCCGATCACCGACAGCAAGGTGGATGCCTTGACGATTTCCGTGGACGAGTTGACCCAGGTCGGCAGGATCTGCCGCAGCGCCTGGGGCAACAGCACGTAGCCCAGGGACTGGTAGAACGTCAGGCCGATGGCCTTGCCGGCTTCCAGTTGCCCTTTGGGAATGGCTTGCAGCGCACCGCGCACGATCTCGGACACGTGGGAGCCGCAAAACAGTGTCAAGCCCACGGCACCGGCCTGGAACGCGGTGATCTGCCAGCCAAGCGCCGGCAGCATGTAGAAGCAGGCCAACACCAGCACAAACACCGGCGTACCGCGGATCAGGTCGACGTACAGGCGAAACGGTGCCCGCATCCAGAATTTGCCGTAGGTCAGGACCAACCCGGCAACGATGCCGATCAGGGTGCCGAAGATAATCGCCAGGGCCGAGCAGTAGACGCTGGTCTGGAACCCCGCCCAGAGGGTTTCCCGGGCGATCCACAACTCATGCAGCCAGCTGGGGGATTCGTACATGGGCGCTCCTTAGCGGCGAATCGCCAAACGCTGTTCCAGGTAACGGAGCAGCATGGCAATGAGGTAACAGGCAGCCACGTAGAGCGCGGTCGTGACCATCCAGGTTTCAATCACCCGGTAGCTTTCGACGTTGATCTTGCGGGCGTAATAGGTCAGCTCCGGCACCGCGATGGCGGCCGCCAGGGAGGTGTCCTTGAACAGCGAGATGAAGTTGTTCGACAGCGCCGGCAGGACGTTGCGCAGCATCACCGGCACGGTGATGTACGCGCGGATGCGCCATTCGCCAAGACCAATGGCCAGGCCCGCTTCACGCAACCCCTTGGGAATGTTCAAGAGGCCTGCGCGGAATACTTCGGTCAGGTAGGCACCGGCGTACAGCGACAGGGTGATGATGAACGAGGGGATCTTGTCCAGCCGGATACCGAGGCTGGGCAAGGCGAAGTAGATCAACAGGATCAGTACCAGGATCGGGGTGTTGCGGATCACCGTCACATACACCGAGGCCAGGATGCGCAGCGCACGGTGTTTGGACAGCATGGCAAACGCCATCAACAGGCCGATCACGCAGCCGATGGCGATGGACAGCAGTGCCAGTTCAAGGCCGAGGCCGAGCCCCGCCAGCAAGCTGGGGAAGTCGCGCCACACAGCGGCAAAGTTCAACTGATAGTTCATGGTCGGCAGTACCTGATTGGGGCGCCGTACGCGACGCCCCAGGGTTTACGAATTACTTGAACTCAACCGGGAAACCGATCGCCGGCTCTGGCAGATCCACACCGAACCATTGCTTGAACGAGGCCTTGTACATCGGGAATTCCACGCCGGTCATGGCTTCATGCAGCGCGGTGTTGACGAAGTTCAGCCAGTCCTGGTCGCCACGCTTGACGGCGCACGCGTAGGTCTGCGGGCTCCAGGCGTAGCTCGGGCTGCGGTAGCGGCCCGGGTTTTGCACCATCAGGTACTTGACCGAGGACTGGTCGGTGGCGGCGGTGTCGGCACGGCCGGAGTTCACGGCCTGGTACATCAGGTCGACGCTGTCGTACTGGTCGACCTTGGCTTTAGGCAGTGCCTGGTGCACCAGTTCTTCGGCGTAGACGTTTTGCAGCACGGCCACGGTGACGCCGTCGCCGGCCGCCTGCAGGTCTTCGATTTCCTTGTACTTGCTGTTGGCCGGCAGCAGCAGGCCCACGCCTTCGCGGTAGTACGGCAGGGTGAAGGCCACTTGCTGCGCACGGCTGGCGGTGACGGTGATGAACTGGCAGCTCATGTCGACCTTGTCGGTCAACAGGTTGGGAATCCGCGCATCGGAGGACTGCACCACGTATTCGACTTTGCTCGGGTCGTTGAACAGACCCTTGGCCACGATGTGGCCGATGTCGATATCAAAACCCTGCAACTTGCCATCCGCTCCCTGGAAGTGCCACGGCGCATTGGTACTGCCTGTACCCACGATCAGGTGCCCACGCTTGAGCACCGTATCGAGCTTGCTGTCCGCCGCGTGCACTACGCTTGCGAGGGAAGCCGATGCGGCGAAGAGAAAAACACACGCTTTGAACACGGAAGGTCGGTGATGCATGACAAGCACTCCAGGGATTGTGTATTCCGCTATACCGGAACTTAGTATGTAACAACGGAATAGACAGCAGAAAGTGTGCCACACGCGGTAACAGAAAAATATTGCGGGATTAATTTCTTTTTAAATCAACGGGATAAATTTTTGTTGCCGGGAAGGCGGCTGGCCAGTCGTTGCAATCAGATTGCTACCGTTGGCCACACACCGGGGTGACAGGCCACATTTGGGTGCGGGGGCGGGTCGTTACCGTGCACCTCTGCGGTGCAGTGGCAGAATGGAAAAATCCCGTGGCTGGACTAGCCTTTGCAGGAGATCGACCCCCAAGGAATGCGCTCAGATGAAGATCAGCCTTGTTTTTATGTTGCTGTCGCTGGTGTGTGCCACCCAGGTGTTCGCCAAGGATGACCGTCGTGAATGCAAGGCCGAGCTGGTCAAGCTGAAGGCGGCGTTCAGTACGAACTACACCACGCAGAATCATCATGGTTATCGTCGGGCCAAGGATGCCAAGGATCAGGGCGATTATAAGCAGTGTGTGGGGTTGGCGAAGAAGGCTCGGGAACGGGCGGAGCGTTGAAGCTATTGGGACTGCTGCGCAGTCCAGCGGGAGCAAGCTCCCTCGCCACGAAAAGCAACTTGCTGGGGGACCTGTTAGTTTTGACAGTAGACCGTTTTGATCGGCTGGCTTAGCGTGTGCTATGCCCTTTTGCCAAGGAGATCATCATGGGAATTGCGACGGCGGTGATTGCCAATGCCGAGGAATACCAGCAGGTGCTGAAGGCGCACAAAACGGTATTCATGCTTTTTGTCTCACGGCATTGTTCGGCATGCCGCGAGGCGCCCGTGATCTTTAATCGTATTGCCAGCCACTATGCCGGCACCGTAACCAGCCTGGTCCTCGACACCGCCCACACCCCTCGCCACCCAGAGGTGATCAGCACGCCTACCCTGCTGGCGTTCCAGGACGGCAAGCTGGTTGAGAAACTGCACGGCATTGGCTCCTGGCGTGGACGGGAGCCCATCGTCGAGGAGCTATTCAGCCGCTACAGCCAGCCAGCAATCAATCCTCCAACATCAACCGCGCCGTCCCCGACACCCGAATCGAGGCGCCCTTCTCATCGCTGATCTGCGCCTGCAAGCGTGAACGGCTGCCCATGTCCTCGCCCTGGATGATGTCGATGCAGCCGTTGTGCGGCCAGCCCAGGTCCCGCAGGTAGCCGGCAAATGCGGCAGTCGCGGCGCCGGTGGCCGGGTCTTCGTACACGCCGCCCACCGCAAACGGGTTGCGGGTGTGGAACAGCGTCGGGCTTTCGGCAAACACCAGCACCACGGTACCCAGGCGAGCGTCGGTCATGTAGCGGCGACCGGCTTCCAGTTCATAGTGCATCTGGCTCAGCTTGGCGCGGCTGTCGAGGGCCAGCACCAGGTGGTCGATACCGCCATGGATGATCGCCGGCGGGATACTCGGGTCCAGGTCGTTACGGGTGTAACCGAACAACGTCAGGCCCGCGTCCACCAGCGCATCGTCTGCCGGTGCACTGCGGGTGGGCGGGGATTGCAGGGCGGCCTCGATCAGCTCGCCTTCGCTGCGGCCACTGACGGAAATATCGCCATTGTTCAACGTCAGGTGGAATTCACCGTCGCCCAGCGCCAGGCTCAAAGCGGCGCCCAGGGCGATGGTGGCGTGGCCGCAAAAGGCGACTTCGGCATCTGGCGCGAAGTAGCGCACACGCCAGCCATCGTCCTGCGGGCAGGCGAATACGGTTTCCGAAAACCCGACTTCGTGGGCAATGCGTTGCATCTCTGCGGCTTCCGGCAAGTTGTCGCCGATCCATACGCCTGCCGGATTACCGCCCTGGTTACCGTCACAAAATGCAGAAATCTTAAGCACGTCCAAAGTCATTCGGGTAACCCTTCCTTAACGGTTCAGTGAGCGGCGATGCTATCCAGCTACAGAGGCGCCAGCAACACCTGCGTGACCCGCCGCTCCTCAACCGCAGCCACGGTCAGGCGCCAGCCTTCATGTTCCAGGCTATCGCCCACCACCGGCAGGCGATCCAGCAGGCTCATCACCAGCCCGGCGAGCGTCTGGTAATCCTCCGTCGCCACCGCCTTGAAACCGGTACGCTGACGGATCAGGTTGAGGTTCAAGGCACCGTTGACCCGGAAACCGCCCGCTTCCTCGACGATATCCGGCCCTTCGACTTCACTCGCATCCGGCAACTCACCGGCGATGGACTCCAGGATGTCAGTCATGCTCAACACCCCGATAAAGTCGCCAAATTCGTTGATCACGAAGGCAATGTGAGTGGACTCCTGGCGCATCTGCTCCAGGGCGTTGAGGATCGAAAAACTCTCCAGCAGGTTGATCGCCCGGCGCGCCAGGTGCTCCAGGTTCGGCTCGTTGCCGGCCAGGTATTCCTTGAGCAACTCCTTCTTGTGCACGAAACCCAATGGCTCGTCGACAGCACCGTTGCGGATCAAGGGCAGCCGCGAGTAAGACGAATGCATCAGTTTCAGGCGGATAGTGTCGGGATCGTCCGACAGATCTATATAGTCCACCTTGGCCCGGGGCGTCATCAGTGTGCGGATCGGGCGTTCAGCCAGTTGCAGCACCCCACTGATCATCACCCGCTCACGCCGGTCAAACAGCGGCCCGCCGTTGGCATCGGGGTTGTCCAGCAGGTCGGCCACCTCTTCGCCCACCTCCTCCACCGCCAGGTTGCGACCGCCGAGCAAACGCATCACGGCATGGGCCGTACGCTCACGCATCGGCCGCGTGCCTTGCGCCGACTTCTTGCGGCGCGCCCGGGCGATCTGGTTGAACACCTCGATCAGAATCGAGAAACCAATGGCCGCGTACAGGTAGCCTTTAGGGATATGGAAACCCAGGCCTTCAGCGGTCAGGGCAAAACCGATCATCATCAGGAAGCCCAGGCACAGCATGATCACTGTCGGGTGCGCGTTGACGAAACGGGTCAGCGGCTTGCTGGCAATGATCATCAGGCCGATGGAAATGATCACCGCGATCATCATCACCGCCAGCTCATCCACCATGCCCACGGCGGTGATCACCGCGTCGAGGGAGAACACCGCATCCAGCACCACAATCTGCGCAACGATCGGCCAGAACATCGCATAAGCCACGTTGCCGGTACGTTGGGCGACATGCCCTTCAAGGCGCTCATGCAACTCCATGGTGGCCTTGAACAACAGGAACACACCACCAAACAGCATGATCAGGTCACGGCCCGAGAAGCTCTTGTCGAACACCTCGAACAGCGGCTGGGTCAGCGTCACCAACCACGAAATACTCGCCAGCAAGCCCAGGCGCATCAGCAAGGCCAGGGACAAACCAATCAGGCGCGCCCGGTCACGCTGCTCCGGCGGCAACTTGTCCGCCAGGATCGCAATAAACACCAGGTTGTCGATGCCGAGCACCAGCTCCAGCACAATCAAAGTCAACAGGCCGAGCCAGGCCGTTGGATCCGCTAACCATTCCATTTTTCAGTATCTCTTCAAGTTTTTCAGAATGCCGGGCACGGCAACGCACGGTCGGGGGACCGGGTAAGGGTAGGCAATCGGAATACGGGGTGCTTGGCCTGAAGGCAGGCGATCAACGGGAACGGCGGCAGCGAATGTCTTGGGGAAAGACGACTGGGAGGCTCCGAGAGGGTGTTCATGTAGGTCCTGTTGTAGAAAAAGGACTTGAATCGTACAGGCGAAACGGTAATTTCCTACAATGCAAAACTATTACAAAATCTGTAATAGATGACATGTCGACATGGATTGAAGGGCACCGCTGCCGGATCCAGCCTGGCGACACCTGCTTCTGTAGGAGCGAGCTTGCTCGCGATGGACGTCAACGATAACTCGGGAAGCCTGACACCCAACGGTGCTCTCAGGTTCTTCGCGAGCAAGCTCGCTCCTACAGTAAGCCGTCGTAGTAAGCCGCCGCAGTAAACGGCCGTTCAGAACGGCCCCTTCGTCATCACCCGCTCATCAATAAAGCTACGCAACATCGCAATACGCTGCGTATACGCTTTGCTCAGACAACTCACTTGCGCCCCGCACGTATGCCGTTGCTTGAGCCACACAGCCTGATCATCCATCAACGAACCGCGCCCGCCCATGGCCATAAAGTGTCGGTTCAGGTCATAAAGCAGCGCCATGGTCACGTCCTGATCATTAAGCGAACGCGTGGCACAAATGGTTTTCTCGTCAGCCGCCTTCGCCCGGTCACAGTCAAAACTGGCCGCCAGGCTTACAGGGCTTACCCACAACACGGAAAACCCCGCGAGCACCGCAAATACCGCCGGTTTAATCAAACGAACCACCATGAAAATATCCTCCTGTAGGAGCAAGCTTGCTCGCGATGGACGTCAACGATAACGCGGGAAACCTGACACCCAATCCTACAGAGAGCTAATCAGTGGACTGAGTTTTTAAACTTCGCAAACGCATCCAGATAAGCGGCCTTCAACCCCATGCTGACTGCATCAAGCGTGGCTGAATTGAAAGCCACCTTATCCCGCTGAAGCACCTTCTGGCCTGCGCCTTTTATCTTGATACGTGAATGCCCGGCATATTTGACACCGCCGATATAGACCGAAAGTTCTACATCAGCCGCATAGTATTCGGGATCACTCCAGGTTTTTACGAAGACCCGATCAATCTCGACCCGGGCTTTAATGGACGATGTCGAATCAGACCCTATCGCCTGCCTGGTAAAGCCAACCCAATCATCAACAGGGACATTGGCCATCCCCTCGTAAAGGCTGACCATTTCGTGGTTCGCGGCATGCCATACAATCTTGCTGCGCTCGGTACAAGGCCCACAACGTTCGTAACCCGACACCCCGACAATATCCGACTGAACAGCACTATTCTTAATGCTGGCCAACTCCGCATCAGAAGTATACGAAGCGAAATGCAGCTGATTGGTAACACAACCACCCAGCATCAATAAAACAGCGAACAGCAACCCTGCTTTCATACTAAATCCCTGGAAAAATACACTGCATCAAGAATACCGCGCCTAAAGAGGGCTACGCGCCACACCCTGCCCAAACCGATAAATCGCCAGGCAATACCCGATCAACGCCACCGCCGCCAACAACCCGCCCGCCGCACCAATCCAGGCAAACCCAAAGTGGCTGCCCACCCAACTGCCCATCAACGCCCCACCGCCAATCCCAATGTTGTAGATCCCGGAAAACATCGCCATGGCCACGTCGGTAGCATCCGGCGCCAGCACCAGTACCTTGGATTGCAACGCCAGGCCAAAACCCATGATCGCCATGCCCCAGAACACACTCAGGGTCACCAGGTACGAGACCTCGCCACTCAACGGCAGCAACAACGCCAGGCACAGCGCCAGGATAGTCACCGCAGTGATCAGGAAACGATGGGGGTTAAAGCGGTGCACCAGACTGAACAGCAGCGAACCAATGATCCCCGCACCACCGAACACCAACAGGATCAGGGTCACGGTATTGCCACTCATACCCGCGACGCCTTCAACAAACGGCTCAACGTAGCTATAGGCGGTGAACTGCGCCGTCACCACCATCGCCGTCAGCACGTACAACGCCACCAGCGCCGGGCGCTTGAACAGCAGCGGCAGGCTGCGCAACGAGCCGGAGTTCTGGCTCGGCAACAGCGGCAAGGTGCGCGCCAGCCAGAACACCAGCCCGGCCGCAAACGCGCCAATCACCAGAAACGTGGTGCGCCAGCCCATGGCTTCGCCCAGCAGGCGGCCCAGCGGAATACCCAACACCATCGCCAGGGACGTGCCGGTGGCCAGCAACCCGAGGGCCTGCACCTGCTTGCCCTCCGGCGCCAGGCGCACCGCGAGGGAGGCGGTGATCGACCAGAACAACGCATGGGACAACGCAATGCCCACCCGGCTGAGCATCAAAATGCCAAAACTGGTGGCCACACTGGACAGGATATGGCTGGCGATAAACATGCCGAACAGCACGATCAACAGCTTGCGCCGCTCGACGTTACGGGTCAGCAGCATCACCGGCAGCGAGGTCAGGGACACGATCCACGCATAGATGGTCAGCATCAGGCCGACGCTGGCGATGGGCATGTCGAAGCTCGCGCCGATGGCACTCAGCAGGCCGACCGGCACAAATTCGGTGGTATTGAAAACAAAAGCGGCCAACGCGAGGGCGAAGACCGGTTGCCAGTTGGCTTGAGGTGTTGCGGCGGAAATGCTCATTTACAGGTCGTCGTACTCATGTGCACGCAGATCAAGCCGGCCCGATGCCGGCCCTTGAGCTGCGCGCAAAAAATAGTAACACGACGGTTCAGGGATCGACTTGCCCCATCAACTCCGGAATCGATTCCGGACGCTTGGCATAACGCTGGGCCAAGGCCGCACACACCATCAGCTGGATCTGGTGAAACAGCATCAGCGGCAGGATCAACACGCCCATGCTCGCCCCGGCAAACAACACCTGGGCCATGGGTACACCAGTGGCCAGGCTCTTTTTGGAGCCACAGAACAGAATGGTAATGCGGTCTTCCTGGCTGAACCCAAACACCTTGCCCAGCACCGTGGAGGCCACCAGCACCAGCGCCAGCAGCACACAGCACGCCACCACCAGGCCGCCCAGCTCCCACAACGGAATCTGGTGCCAGATGCCTTCATTGACCGCTTCGCTGAACGCACCGTAGACCACCAACAGGATCGAACCCTGGTCGACGAATTTCAGCCAGGATTTGTTGCGCCCTACCCACTCGCCGATCCAGCGGCGAGCGATTTGCCCGGCGATGAACGGTAGCAGCAGTTGCACGCTGATCTTCAGGATCGCATCAACAGTGGAGCCGCCGTCGCCATGCACGTTAAGCAGCAAGGTCACCAGCAACGGCGTGAGGAAGATCCCGAACAGGCTGGAAGCCGCCGCACTGCAGATCGCCGCCGGGATATTGCCCCGGGCCAGCGAAGTAAAGGCAATCGCCGACTGCACGGTGGCGGGCAACGCACACAAATAGAGCATGCCCATGTACAGGTCTTTGCCGATCAGCGGCGACAGCACCGGCTTGAGCGCCAGGCCCAGCAGCGGGAACAACACAAAGGTCAGGCTGAACACCAGCAGGTGCAAGCGCCAGTGGCCGGCACCGGCGACGATGGCCTGGCGCGACAGCTTGGCGCCGTGCAGGAAAAACAGCAGCGCGATGGCCAGGTTGGTCACCCAGCCGAAGGCCACGGCGGTCTGGCCGCTGGCGGGCAGCAGGGACGCGAGGATCACCGTGGCCACCAGGGTCAGGGTGAAGTTGTCAGGTAAAAAGCGTGGGCGGGTCATAGGCCAATCTTCCAGGGGTTGCCAAGAGCATCGTCGCGACTCTAACGTAACGGCTTGTTACCGACTAACGCCAATGAGCCAGTAAATGCCGCCTAAAGGACATGACAAAACCGTACGCCGCAGCGTGCCCGGGCTTTCCAGCCTGCCGAGGCCGGTGTACGGGCGCACCGAGTCCCTGCCCAACCGCGCACTCACGCGGCGCCATAGTCACCCGTGGGTGCAGTTGTCCTATGCGATTTCCGGGGTATTGGAGATCCAGACCAGCGCCGGCCGCTTCGTCGCGCCCCCCCAGCGAGCCGTATGGATCCCCGCCGGCATGCCGCACCGGGTGTTCAGCTCGCCCCATACGGAGATGCGCAGCTTGTACCTCGATTGCAGCGTCACCGGCTGGGCGGCCGACCGCTGCCAGGTGCTGGCGGTCAACAGCCTGTTGCGGGAGTTGATCCGCAGCTTCAGTGAGTTGCCGGTGGAATATGCCGAGGACGGCCCGGACGGGCGGCTGGCCCAAGTGGTGCTGGACCAACTGGCCGCGGCGCCCAAGGTCGACCTGATGCTGCCGCTGCCCGCCGACAGCCGCTTGCGCCAGATTTACCGCAGCCTGAACCTGCACCCCGAGCAGCCAACCACCCTGCGGCAGTGGAGCGAGAAACTGGCAGTGAGCGAAAAAACCCTCAGCCGGCTATTCCTGAGCGAAACCGGCCTGACCTTCCGCGCCTGGCGCCAGCGCCTGCGACTGCTGAGTGCCCTGCCCGCGCTGGAACAAGGCGAGCGGGTGACCGACGTGGCATTGGCCTGCGGCTACGAATCCACCTCAGCCTTCATCAACGCCTTCCGCCAGCAATTCGACGCCACACCCGGCGAATTCTTCCGCTGACCACCAGACAACAAAGACCCAAAATGAGAACCGGGTCCCCTGTGAGAACCGGGTCCCCTGTGAGAACCTGATCCCCTGTGAGAACCTGATCCCCTGTGAGAACCTGACCCCCTGTAAGAACCTGGCCCCCTGTGAGAACCTGGCCCCCTGTAAGAACCTGGCCCCCTGTGAGAACCTGGTCCCCTGTGAGGACTTGGTCCCCTGTGGGAGCTGTCGAGCTTTAGCGAGGCTGCGATGAGGCCCTGTCAGGCAATAGAGATGTCGACAGTCGGTCCGCCATCGCAGCCTCGCTAAAGCTCGACAGCTCCCACAGGGAATACAGTTGAACCGTTGAATCGCGCTCGCTCACTCCCCCGCCTTGGCCAACACCGCCTGCAACAACACATCCGCCCCCGCCGTCGACCATTGCGGATAAATCTCCTCCGCCTCGTTATGGCTCAGCCCATCCACACACGGCACAAAAATCATCGCCGTCGGCGCCACCCGGTTCAGGTAGCAGGCGTCATGCCCGGCCCCGGAAATCATGTCGCGATGGCTATACCCCAGCACTTGCGCCGAAGCCCGCACCACGTCCACGCACCCGCTGTCGAAGGCAATCGGCGCGTACTGGAAAATCTGCTTCACGCTGTACTGCAAGCCAATCCCCTCGGCAATCCGCGCCACCGCCGCGTACAGCTGCTGGTCCTGATACCCCAGCACCGCTTCATCCGGGTGCCGGAACTCAACACTGAAAAACACCCGCCCCGGCACCACGTTGCGTGAATTGGGGAAGATATTCGCCATGCCCACCGTCGCCCGCCCTTCGGCGCCCTGCTCCAGGCCAATCTGGTTGACCGCCTCCACCACCCGGGCAAACCCGAGCAACGCATCCAGGCGATGATCCATCGGCGTGGTACCGGCATGGGCACTGCGCCCGCTCAGTTCCACTTCATACCAGCGCTGGCCCTGGGCACCGGTGACCACGCCGATGGTCAGGTCCTGGGCCTCAAGAATCGGCCCCTGCTCGATATGCAGCTCAAACGCGGCATGCACCGCCTGACCACCCACCGGGTGCGTGCCGGCATAACCAATCTGCTGCAACGCCCGGCCGATGGTGACGCCGGCCTTGTCCTCCCGGGACAGGCCATATTCCAGGTCAAACACCCCGGCATACACCCCCGAAGAAATCATCGCCGGGGCGAACCGCGAGCCTTCTTCATTGGTCCAGTTCACCACTTCTATAGGCCGCTCGGTCTCGATCCCCAGGTCATTCAAGGTGCGCAGCACTTCCAGCCCGGCCAGCACCCCATAGATGCCATCGTACTTGCCGCCCGCCGGCTGGGAGTCGCCATGGGAACCGGTCAACACCGGCGCCAGGTGATCCTGCCGCCCGGCGCGACGGGCAAAGATATTGCCCATGGCATCCACCCGGATGCTGCAACCCGCCGCCTCGCACCATTGCACAAACAGGTCACGACCCCGGCGGTCCTCATCGGTGAGGGCCAGGCGCGAAACCCCGCCCTTTTCCGTGCCGCCGATCTGCGCCATTTCCATCAGCGAGTCCCACAGGCGCTCGCCATTGACCCGTGCCAAGTCGCTCATGAACGCGGCTCCTGAGGCTTGGCCCGGTAGCGAAAGTCACAGTGATGGGCGCCGCCCATGATGGTCTGGGTGCGCGTCAGCTTGATGTCCGGGTTGTAGCCGACGATAAACAACTCGTCGCGATTGCAGGACAGCAGGTGCCCGATCTCGCCCAGGCCCATCTCGTGGTACATCTCGGCGTAGCGGCAGCGCTTCACGTCATAGTCATAGTGCTCGGCGTCGCTGGCGATGATCTCGACCTTCAGCGCATCGTCCTTTTCCCAGAGCACTTGCAGCTCGACGAAACTCTCGAGGTCGGCGCCCTGCTCTTCCAGTTCGGCAAAGTGTTTGCCGGCCTGGATCGCCGCGTTGCCCACCGCTTCGCCGATCACCGCCGCCGCAAACTCCTTGCCCTGCTCGCGCACCAAGATCTCGTAGATCGGCTTGATGATTTCGGCTTCGATCCGCCGCCGGGCCAGGATGCCCAGTTCACCTTCCAGCTTGCTCATTGTGTGCCTCCGTAAAACCTGTAGGAGCGAGCTTGCTCGCGAAGATATTTCAGGCGCATCGCTGCGTTGACTGAACGTTTTTCGCGAGCAAGCTCGCTCCTACAAGGGTGGTTGTTACTTGCCGCCTGCCACGCTGACGGGCTGCCACTGATTACCCTTGACCTGATACACGGTGAACGACGGTTTCTTCAGATTGCCCTCGGCATCGAACGCGATAGTCCCGGTCACGCCCTGGTAGCTGATGGCGCGCAGCACCGGCAGGTACTTTTGCGGGTCCACCGAATCGGCCTTTTCAATCGCCGCCACCAACACCCCGACGCCGTCATAGGCAAACGGCGCATGCAGTTCGATCGGCGCCTTGTAGCGATCCTTGTAAGCCTGTTCAAACGCCTTGCCGCCTGGCATCTGCGAAACCGCCAAACCCGGTTCCAGGGCAATCACGCCCTCGCCTTCGTTCTGCGCCAGTTGCAGGAACGTCTGGCTGACAAACCCGCCAGCGCCCATCAACGGTGCCTTGATGCCCAACTGCTTGATGCGACGGGCCAACGGTGCGGCCTGGGAATCAACGCCGCCGAAGAAAATCAGGTCCGGGTTCTGGCTGCGGATATTGGTCAACACCGCGCTGAAGTCGATGGTCTTGTCGTCGACGTATTCACGGGACACCACCTTGGCGCCGCCGGCCTCGATGGATTTGACGAACTGGTCCGCCAGGCCCTGGCCGAACGCGGTACGGTCGTCGATCACCGCAATGCGTCGCGCCTTGAGGGTGTTCAAAGCATAGTCGCCGGCCACCTGGCCGCCATCATCGTCATGGCCCATGATCCGGAAGCTGGTGTCGAAGCCCTGCTGGGTATAGGCATGCCCGGTGGCCACCGGTGCGACCTGGGCGATGCCCGCATCGTGGTAAACCCGCGCCGCCGGAATGCTGGTGCCGGTGTTCCAGTGGCCAACCACGCCCACCACGCCTTCGTCCACCAGGCGCTGGGCCACGGTGACGGCGGTGCGCGGGTCGGACTGGTCATCCTCGGACAACAGCTTGAATGTCACCGCCTCGCCGTTGATTTTCGGGTGCCTGGCGTTGGCCGCATCGATGGCCAGTTGCGCGCCGTTTTCCAGGTCCTTGCCGATCCGTGCCGACGGGCCGGTCAAGGGTCCGGCCAGGCCGATCAGTACGGTCTGGTCGGCCTGGGCCACGGCGCTCGCCAGGCTGCTCAAGGCCAGGCCGATCAATAAGGTGTGCTTGAAAGTCTTCATCAGTGGTTCCTGTTTCTTTACGGGCTGGTCGGAACACGCCGGGCGTCCGGTAGCGTCAGGGGTTAATTCATTCGCCGAGGTAGGCACTGCGCACCTCGGGGTGGTCAAGCAATTCATGGGACGGGCCGCTGAGGCTGATGCGCCCGGTGTCCATCACATAGGCGCGGTCGGTGACCTGCAGTGCCAGCCGGGCGTTCTGCTCCACCAGCAGCAGGGTCATGCCCTGGCGGCACACGTCGTCGATCACCTGGAAGATCTTCTCCACCATGATCGGCGCCAGGCCCATGGACGGTTCGTCCAGCACCAGCAAGCGCGGTTTGGACAGCAGCGCCCGGGCCAGGGCGAGCATTTGTTGCTCGCCGCCGGACAGCAGGCCGGCGGACTGGTGCAGGCGTTCTTCCAGACGCGGGAAGTGTTCGAACAACTGGCGGATCTCGCGGTTGACCTGTTCGGTGTCGCGGCGCAGGAAGGCACCGGCCTGGAGGTTTTCCAGCACGCTCATGCGCGCAAAGATGCCGCGCCCTTCCGGCACCATCGCGATGCCCTGGCGCAGCAATTGGTCCGGCGCCTGGCCGAGGATCGAACGCCCGGCAAACTGGATCTGCCCCGCCGTTGCCGGCAACAATCCGGTCAGGGCCTTGAGGCTGGAGGTCTTGCCGGCACCGTTGGCGCCGATCAGGGTCACGCGCTCGCCTTCGCCGATGTGCAAATCCAGGGACTTGACCGCTTCAATGGCGCCGTAGCGCACCTGCAAGCCGGAGACTTTCAATAGCGGGTCAGACATGCGCGCTGGCTCCCAGATAGGCCTGGATCACGGCCGGGTCGCGGCGCACCTCGGCGGGCGCACCCACGGCAATCACCTGGCCGTAATCCAGCACGCTGATGCGGTCGCAAACGCCCATCACCAGCTTTACGTCGTGCTCGATCAGCAGCAGCGTGTGGCCGTCGTCGCGGATCTTTTCCAGCAGGCCGCGCAGTTGCACTTTCTCGCTGGCATTCATCCCGGCTGCAGGCTCGTCGAGGGCCAGCAGCCGTGGTTCGGTGGCCAATGCCCGGGCGATTTCCAGGCGACGTTGATGGCCGTAGGACAGGCTGTCGGCGCGGTAATTGGCGAACCCCGCCAGCCCCACATACGCCAACAGGCGATGGGCATGGGCGCGGGTTTGCGCTTCTTCTTCCCGGGCCCGGCGATGGCGGCTCAAGGCGGCCCATAAGCCATTGCGGGTGCGCACATGGCGGCCGACCATGACGTTTTCCAGGGCGCTCATGGCGTTGAACAGGCGGATGTTCTGGAAGGTCCGGGCAATGCCGGCCTGGGCCACCTGATGCACGCTGGCCGGTTTGTAGTCCTGGCCGTCGAGCTGGAAGCGCCCGGAATCCGGGGTGTACAGGCCGGTCATCACGTTGAAGAAGGTGGTTTTGCCGGCGCCATTGGGGCCGATCAATCCATAGATCTCTCCGGGCTGGATACTCAGGCTCACGTCGGTGAGCGCCGCCACGCCGCCGAAATGCTTGTTCACCTGGTCGATCTGCAACAACGGCTGATTCATCGCGCCACTCCTTTTGGCCACAGGCCTGCCGGGCGATAGAGCATCGCCAGGATCAGCGCCAACCCGTAGAACAACTGACGGATGATTTCCGGGTCCACCAGCACCTGGCCGAACAGCGCCTGCTGCAACGGCCCCATGCTTGCGCGCAGCGCTTCGGGCAATGCCGCCAGCAATACGCAGCCAAGAATCACCCCCGGGATGTGCCCCATGCCGCCGAGCACCACCATCGCCAGCACCGCAATGGACTCGTTGAGGGTGAAGGATTCCGGCGAGACAAAGCCCTGGAACGAAGCAAATAACGCCCCACTCACCCCGCCAAACCCGGCGCCGATGGCGAACGCCAACAGCTTCAAACGCAGCGTGTTGACGCCCATGGCCTGGGCCGCTTCTTCGTCCTCGCGGATCGCCACCCAGGCCCGGCCGATGCGCGAACGCTCAAGGCGAATGCAGGCAAACAGGATCAGCACCACCAGCGCAGCGAACAGGTAGTAATACAGATAGACCGAAGGCAGGCGCAGGCCGAACAGCTCCTGGGTGCGCCCGAGGTTGATCCCCAGCAGGTTCACCGGGTCGACCTGGGCAATGCCTTTGGGACCGTTGGTGATGTTCACCGGGCGGTCGAGGTTGCGCAGCAGGATGCGGATGATTTCACCAAAGCCCAGGGTGACGATGGCCAGGTAATCGCCGCGCAGGCGCAAGGTGGGGGCCCCCAGCAATACGCCGAAACCCGCCGCCAGCAATGCTGCCAATGGCAGGATCAGCCAGATCGAGGTGTGCATGCCCGCCGGCAACAACGCCATCAGCGCCGGGAATTGCTGCAGCAGGTGCGGCGACGACAGCAAGGCCGCGAGGTAGGCGCCCACCGCGTAGAACGCGATAAAGCCCATGTCCAGCAACCCGGCGTAGCCCACGACGATGTTCAGGCCCAGGGCCAACATGATGTACAGCAAGGCGAAATCGAGGGTACGCACCCAGGTGTTGCCACCGGCATGCCCGACAATCCACGGCGCCAGCACCAGCGCCACGGCAAACAGCACAAAGCCGAGGCTGGCGCGCTGGCTGGCAGTATTCAGGACACTCATGCGCGGGTCGCCAGTCGTTCGCCCAACAGCCCCGAAGGACGAAACACCAGCACCGCGATCAACACGATAAAGGCAAACACATCCTGGTAATTGCTGCCGAACACACCGTTAGTGGCGGCGCCCAGATAGCCAGTGCCCAAGGCCTCGATCAAACCCAGCAGCAGGCCGCCGAGCATCGCGCCCTTGAGGTTGCCGATGCCGCCCAGCACCGCTGCGGTAAAGGCTTTGATGCCCGGCAGGAAGCCCATGTAGAAATGCGCGCTGCCGTAGTTGCTCGCCATCATGATCCCGGCCAGCGCCGCCAGGGCGCCGCCGATGGCGAAGGTCAGCACGATGATGCGGTTCGGGTTGATGCCCATCAGGCTCGCTACCTGCGGGTTCTCGGCCACGGCGCGCATGGCCCGGCCAAAGCGGGTGCGTTCCACCAGCACCAGCAACGCGACCATCACTGACAGCGCGACGGCAATGGTGGTCAGGGCCGTGGCATTGGTGATCGCCGGATGCGCCGAAGCGCCGGCAAGCACTTCAATCGGTTCCAGCGGCAGCAGTTGCGGGAACATCTGCGGGTTGCGCGTCCACACCAGCATTGCGATGGTTTGCAGCAACAACGACACCCCGATGCCGCTGATCAACGGCGCCAGGCGCGGCGCGTTGCGCAGGCGTCGATAGGCGACGCGCTCAATCAGCACCGCAAGTACCGCGCAGAACGCCATGGCGATCACGGTGGCCACCAGCAGCACCAGCACCGGCGGCATCGCCGGCCATGTCGCCTGCAACAGGCGAATCACCGAGAGGCCCACCAGAGCGCCAATCATCAACACATCGCCATGGGCAAAGTTGATGATCCGCAAAATGCCGTAGACCATGGTGTAACCCAAGGCCACTAGCGCGTAGAGACTGCCCGTCATCAAACCATTGAGCAGTTGCTGGATAAACGCATCCATGGAAACCATCGACCTCACTACTGACGAGGGCGGCACACTAAGCATCTATTCTGTTTTTATCAAATATCAGAAATTCATATGGTTATGCCAAACGAATAAAGCGCTATAAACGCCATTAATACGGCATTTATGGCTCTTTATTTACCAACTCACTTGGTATTTAATTCAATACATGAATAATTTAGAACAGTTAGCCAATGACCCACCGCTGCGTGCCGTGCGCACCTTCGAAGCGTTTGCCCGCCATGGCGGGGTGAATTCCGCCGCCCGCGAGCTGGATGTGTCGCCCTCGGCCGTGAGCCATCAACTGCACCTGCTGGAAAGCTTTTTGCAGCAGCCGTTGACCTTGCGTCAGGGCCGCAACCTGGTGCTGACCGAAGAAGGCCGCGAGTATTACCGCGCGATCCGCTCGGCCTTTGCCGTATTGCGCAGCGCCACCGAACACGTGCGGGAAAAAAGCGCCACGCGCCAGGTCACCATCAGCCTGATCCCGCTGTTCGGCATCAACCTGTTCATCCCGCGCCTGGCGCAGTTCCTCAAGGACCATCCGGCGCTGGACATCAACGTCACCTACGCCAACCACCGCAGCTACCCCAGCGACGCGGCCGACCTGTCGATCCGCTTCGGCACCGGGCACTGGCCGGGGTACCACAGCGAGCCGTTGATCTCGGGAGCGGTGACGCCCTATTGCAGCCGGGCATTCCTGGAGCAACACGGCCCGATCGACTCGCCCGAAGCCCTGAGCGAGTTGCCGTTGTTGCACGACGAAGAGCGCGGCACCTGGAGCCAATGGTTCCAGGCGGCAGAGGTGCATCACGGCACGGCGTTGAATGGTTTGCTGCTGGAGGATGGTCAGTTGGCGCTGACGGCGACGCTGACCGGGCTGGGTTGCTCACTGCTGCGCGAGCCTTTGGTGGCGCCGCATGTGGCGAATGGGGAGTTGGTGAAGCTGTTTGATTTGCAGGTCGATGATGGCCGCCAGTACTACCTGTGCCGGCGGGCCAACAGCGAGTTGTCGAGTGAGGGGAATCACTTGTATGACTGGATCAAAACCAGTCTTGCAGGGACCTGAAAACACCTCAGATCAAATGTAGGAGCTGGCTTGCCTGCGATGGCGGTGGGTCAGCCAACACATGTATTGACTGATCCACCGCCATCGCAGGCAAGCCAGCTCCTACATTTTTGTGCGCGTTTCAATCCGGGACGGTGTCAGCTCCCGTCACCGCCATGGGCCTCTTCAAAAAAGTAATCCTTCCAGCTCCCCGCCTTGTTTTTCAGCACCCCAAGCTCCTGCAATTTCTCGGCATAGATGTAGGTACGCTGCGGCACGATGGTGAAGTCGATCTCCGGGTCCTGGACGATCTTCTCCACCAGCGCCAGCGGTAGCTTCGACTGCTCTACACGAATATAAGCCTGGGCCGCAGCCGGCTTGTCGGCCTTGATGATTTTCTCGGCCTCGGCCAGCGCGTCATAGAACGCCTTGTAGGTCTTGGGGTTTTCGTCGTGGAATTTTTCGGTGGTGTACAGCACGTTAAACGTGGCCGGGCCGCCGAGAATGTCGTAGGAACTCAGCACCTTGTGCACCTTGGGATTCAACAGCTCCTGGTACTGGAACGGCGGGCTGGAAAAGTGCGCGTTGATCTCCGAGCCGCCGGCAATCAGCGCGGCGGTGGCGTCCGGGTGCGCCAGGCTGATGGAGATGTCGTCGAACTTCTTGTAGTTGTCATTCCCGAACTGCTTGGCCGTTTCAATCTGCAAGGTGCGCGACTGGAAGCCCACCCCCGCCGCCGGCACCGCGATGCGGTCTTTTTCACTGAAGTCCTTGAGGGTCTTCACGTCCGGGTTATTGGTCAGCAGGTAGTTGGGCATCGAGCCCAGCGAGGCGATAGCCTTGACGTTCTGCTTGCCCTTGGTGCGGTCCCACAGCGTGAGCATCGGCGGCACACCCGCCGATACCACGTCCAGCGCACCGGCCAGCAGCGACTCGTTCATCGCCGTGGCGCCGGAAATGCTGTTCCACTCCACCTTGATGTCCAGGCCCTGCTCCTTGCCGTGTTTCTCGATCAGGTTCTGGTCGCGCACCACGTCGAGGATCAAATAGCCGATGCCGAATTGCTGGGCGATGCTGATCTTGCCTTCGGCCTGGGCGCCCGGGCTGAGCAGTGCAGTGGCGGCCGCGAGGGATGCGGCGAGCACGGTGAACGGGGGACGAATACGCATGAAAAAATACCTCCTTGTGGATGGGGTTAAAGCGTCTTGTGCTTACGGTTGAAACACACCAGGTCAATCTCCACCAACGCCTGGCGACCCAACCGGGTAACGCCGACGGTGGTGCGTGACGGGAGCTTTTGCGGGTTGTTGAAATGCTGGACGTACACGCTGTTGAACAGCGCGAAATCGTTGTCGTAGTCGCTCAGGTAGATGCGTACGAACAGCGTGTCATCCAGGCTGTAACCGGCGTGGTCGACGATGCGCCGCAGGTTCTCGAAACACAGCTGCGCCTGAGCTTCGATGCCCTCGCGCAACTCGGCGCTGGGCGCATCCGGGTCAGTGGGCAATTGCCCGGTGACGTACAGCCAGCCATCGGCCTGCACCGCGTGGGAGTACATGGCCGAAGGCGGCGGCGGGCTGGCATTCGGTACAAAGTGATGCACGGTGTCTTGGGACATTTGGAAAATCCTCAAACAGAAAATTAGAGCGCTGCGAGCGCCTTCTGGAAACACTCCACCGGCGCCAGGGCCACGCCGATGCCGACCCAGCCGGTCACGCCATCGCGGTGGGCAATGCCGGTATGAATCCGCACGGGTTCGCCCGCAGCTACTACCGCGCGAGCATCGAGACCCGCGCCAACCCCACGACTGCCTGCAAGGGCCGGGGCAATCAACGAGTGCTGGCCGACAAACAACTCGCGCATGCGCCGCCCGGCGGCCCTGGCCTGCGGCCAATCCTGAACCATCAACTGCGCCAGCTCAGGCGCTGCGTGCGCGATGGTGCCACCCAGGCCATAGGCTTCTACGATGGCGCTGTCACCCAGGTCGGCCTGGCCGTCGCCGGACAGGTGCGGTGGAAAAAAGTAGCCCTGAGGCGCAGTGGCCGCATGGGTAAACCAGCGCCGCCCTGCCCCGGCAATACGCACGCCGCAGTGCACGCCGTTGCGCGCAATCGCGGTGATGATCGACGAGCCTTCAATACCGCTGGCACGGTCCAGGGCCAGCTTGGCAGCGGCCATGGCGTAATTCAGAAAGTGCTGCGGATTGCCCAGCAACCATTGGCGCACCTCGGTTTCAAGGCCCGGCAAGTCCTGCGTGAAGGCATACATCCCGCCGACATTGCGTTGATGGGTGTCATCCCCCAACGCCACGCCTTGGGCAATCAACGGCAACAGCGGCAGACCGGCGGCAGGCAACGCCTTGACGATCGCCGGGCCAATCACCCGATCCAGATAGTCGAGTTGCGCGGCGATCTGTTCGTCGTAGCAACCAAACCGCAGTGCCCGGCGCCCGGATTCGGCGAGGGTGGCGTGAACCACTTCATCGCCCGCACGGTGCTCGATGCGCATCAGCAACTGGCCAGGGCGCACCACGCCCGCCATGGGCGAAACGGTGCCGAGGTCATGGTTGGCGTGCAGAGTGATTTTGCCTTCGAGAATCAGCCGCCGGGCGCCGTCGAGGTCACCCGCCCAGCCTTCGTGCACAGTCGCGCCCGCCAGGGCATTGAGTACCACGGCGGGAATCTCGCCGGTATGGGCGAACGGCGGGCCGGCATGCCCCAGGTGCCCGGCTTCAAGCCCGAGGGCAGACGACGCGGTTTGCGCGCCAACCAGCACCGGCTCGGTGGCGAGAATGCGCGCCAGCGCCAGGGTATTGGGATGAGTGTCAGACATGTTGGGCGACCGCCTCCGGGTGGCGATGCGAAAGAAATTCCTGAGCCCGCCGGGTTTGCGGCGCACTGAAAAATGCCGCCGGGGTGGCCGTCTCGACAATCCGCCCGTGATCCATGAATACAATGCGGTCGGCACTGCGCCGGGCGAACTCCATCTCGTGGGTGACCACCACCATGGTCATGCCCGCCTGGGCGAGGGATTGCATGATCGACAGCACCTCGCTGACGCGCTCCGGGTCAAGGGCGCTGGTGGGCTCATCGAACAACAGCAGTTGCGGACGGCTGGCCAATGCGCGGGCAATACCCACCCGTTGTTTTTGCCCACCGGACAAGGTCGCCGGGTACACGTCTGCCTTGTCACTCAAACCGACCTTTGCCAGCAATTCCAGGGCTTCGGCCTGCACTTCAAGTTTGGGCCGACGCTGCACATGCAGCGGCGCTTCCATGATGTTCTGCAACACCGTCAAGTGCGGCCACAAGGCGAAGTTCTGGAACACCATGCCGGTTTGGGTGCGGATGTGGGCGATATTGCGCTCCGACATTTTGCTGCCGTCGGCATTCATACCGATGCGCTGCCCGGCGATGTGGATGCTGCCGCTGTCGGGCACTTCCAGCCAGTTCAGGCAGCGCAGCAGGGTCGATTTGCCGGCACCTGAAGGGCCGAGCAAACACACGGTCTCACCCACCGCCACTTGCAGGTCAATGCCATGCAACACCGGGCGCCCGGCAAAGCTTTTGTTCAGCCCGGCCACCTGCAAGGCAACCGGGGTCGGGCTATTCAGGGAAGTCATTGGAAACGCTCCGCCTTGCGCCGCAGCATCGACACACCCAGCTCGATGACGACGCAAATCAGCCAGTAGAAAAACACCGCCGAGAACAACGCGGCGAAGGGAATGTAGTAGTTCGATTCCAGGCTGTTGGCGGCCGAGGTCAGCTCGGGCACGGCGATGATGGTCAGGAACGAGGTGTCCTTGACCACCTGGATCATCTGGTTACCCAGTGCCGGCGCGCAGCTGGTCCACAGGTTCGGCAGGATCAGCCGCCGCGCCAGCAACACACCGCGAAACCCGAACGCCAAGCCGGCCTCGATTTCTTCACGGGGCCGCGCCAGCCAACCGGCCCGCAGGATCTCCGCGACATACGCGCCGTGGTACAGCAGCAACGCCAGCAACCCGGACTGGATATTGCTCAGGCGCAGCCCGAAAGACGGCAAGCCGTAGTACACCAGGTAGGCCAGCAACAGGAACGGCGTGCAGCGCATCAGCTCGATAAAGCCACGCAGTACCGACGCCAGGCGGCGCTGGCGGCTCATCAACACCAGGGTCAGGCCGCAGCCGAGCAACAATGACGAGACCCCCGCCGCCACCGACAACATCACCGTCAGCGCGGCACCGTCGAGCAGGTCGCCGACATGTTCCCAGGCCACAGCCAGTTCATGGGCGATCATGCGAGGCGCGCCTTGTAGTGACGTTCGAGGTAACGCTGCGCCGCCACCACCAGCCAGATAATCAGGATGTACAGCACCAGTGCCGCGATCAGCGGCGGCAATGGCCGGTAGGTATTCGCGCCGATACGCACGGCGGTGCGCGTCAGCTCGACGATGCCGATCACCGCCACAGCCGGGCTGTTCTTGATCAGGATGGTCATTTCATTCACCAGCAACGGCAGCACCTGGCGGCCAACCTGAGGCAACACAATGCGCCGTAGCCGCAACGTCGCCCCCATGCCGCCCGCCTTGGACGCATCCAGCTGGTCACGGGGAAATTGCGCAAAACCGCCGCGCCAGATTTCGCAGTTGAACGCCGAGGTGTTGATGGTCATGGCGAGGATGGCGGCCGCCGGCGCCGAGATGTCATACCCCAACGCCGGGGTGATGAAGAACACCGCCAGGGCCAGGGTCAGCAGCGGCGTGGCGCGGATCACGCTGATGTACGCCGCCAACAGCGGGCCCAGCAACGGCCATTGCTGGCGCCGCAACAACGCCAGACCCAGGCCGACAACCTGGCCCAGGGCAATCGAGATTGCCGTCAGCCCCAGCGTTACCAGCGCGCCCAGCAACAAGGGGCCCGGTTCGAGGCCCCATTGAGTGAAGTTCATGTGGGTTCAATCAATATTCGGAGACGAAATGCGCCGGTGGCTCGGGGAATACCGTGCCAAACCACTTTTGCTGGAGTTGCGCGATATCGCCGTTCTTGCGTTCCTGGGCGAGGAAATTGTTCAGGTAATCCAGCACGCTTTGATTACCCTTGGCCACGCCCCAGGCAACATAGGTCTTGCTCGACACCGCCTGGCCCAGTTCAAACACACCCGGCTTTTCCTTGAGCAAGGCGTTCAGCCCCACGATGTTGTTGACCACGTAGTCGGTGCGGCCCAACGCCAGGTCCTGATAGGCCTCGGGATAGGAGGTGTACTGCACGATCTTGCCGAGTTTGCCGCCACTGGCCCCGAGCAGTTTCTCAAGCTCCGGCAGGCGCTGATACATCGCACTGCCCGCCTGGATGCCGAGGGTCAGGCCGTTGAGGTCGGCCACGTTCTTGATCCGGTCATCGCCCTGGCGCTTGAGGTAAAACACCGTGGCCTCGGCAATCGGCGTGGTGAAATCCAGCGACTGCTGGCGTTCACGGGTGATCAGCAAACCGGTAATGGCCGCGTCGTACTTGCCACTGACCACACCTGCCAACAGCCCGGTGAACGGCATGATTTGCTGGTGCACATCCAGCGGGCCGGCGGCCTTGAGCTTTTGCACCAGTTCGTTATCGAAGCCGCTGGGCTTGCCGTCGTCAACGAACTCGAAGGGGCGGAATTCATCTTCCGTGGCCACCGACAGGTAACCGCGTTGCTTGACTTCATCCAGGGTCGCCGCATGCGTCAGCAACGGGGCCAGAAGAGTGGTGAGCGCCAAAACCATGCGCAAGGAACGTCCATGACCAGGCTTGCGGCCTGCGTGAGCGAAAGAGAACACTGTCATGAGGGGTCGACCTGTGGAGGGTGCTGCCATGTGGGGGAATGGCAGCGAGCGTAGCGGTGATTTCTAAGTCCGGAAAAGAATATCGGGGTCTATTGATATGCGAAAAAAGCTTGTCATTCGCCTGCCTGATCGTACGCAGCCAGATGCCCACGTCTTCCAGTAGCAGCACTGTTATATTGCCCGCCCTGCCCTTTTCCCTGCGCCCGGAGCTCTGTGCATGCTGCGCACCAACCTCAACGAGATATTGATCTTCATGGCGGTGGTCGATGGCGCCAGCTTCGTCGCTGGCGGCCAGGCCATGGGGCTGACCCGTTCAGCCGCCGGCAAGGCCGTGGCGCGCCTGGAAGACAGCTTGGGCGTGCGGCTGCTGAACCGCACCACCCGCACCTTGAGCCTCACCGACGAAGGCCGCGCGCTGTATGACCAGGGGCTGGAAATCCTCGCGGCGGTGGACAATGCCCAAAGCCGCATCGGCCAACCCACCGGCGTACCGCGCGGCTTGTTGCGGCTCACAGTGCCGGACGCCTTCGGGCGCAAGGTGTTGCTGCCATTGTTGAAAAAGTACCTGCAGGCGTGGCCCGAGGTGCAGGTGGAAGTCAGCTTCAGCGACCGCACGGCCGATATCGTCGAGGACGGTTTCGACCTGGCCATCCGCATCGGCAGCGCCAACACCGACCGCCAACTGGTGTCCCGCGTGGTCGCGCGTTATCAGGCACTGCTGTGCGCCGCGCCGGCCTATCTCGCCGAGCACGGCACACCCCGGGACATGGACGCCCTCGCCCAGCACGACTGCCTGTATTTCAGCAGCCGCACGCGCAAGCAAAGCTGGCGCTTTCGCGAAGCGGACGGCACCTGGGTCAAGGCTTACGGGCGCAGCCGCCTGCGCCTGGACAGCGGCGAAGCGCTGCGTGACGCCGCCGTGTCCGGGCTGGGCATCGCCTTGCTGCCAGATTTCGTGGTGGCCGAGGACCTGGCCGCCGGGCGCCTGATGCAGGTGCTGCCCGACCTGGACCCCGGGGATGTGGAGATTCTGGCGATGTACCCGAGCAAACGTTTTCTGGAACCCCGGGTACGGCGCTTTATCGACCTGATGGTGGATGAACTGGCCGGCTGATCAGTCTGCGTGGGCGATCACCTTGATCTCGACGATCTGCGCATCCGACGCCAGGTAGTTCACGCCAACCAGGGTCGCAGCCGGGCGATGGTCGCCGATGTATTCCTTCCACACATTCACCACCGCGTCAAAATCGCGCTTGGCATGCACCAGGAAGAAATCCACCGCGGCAATGTTCGAGCGCCCGACGCCAAAGCCTGCCAGCACGCGGTCGAGATTCTCCAGGGTCTGGCGCGTCTGCACGGCGGCGTCACCGTCAACGAATTCGCCGTCGAGGGTGTGAGAAAACTGCCCGGCAATATAGATCATGCCGTTGACGCGGTAGCCCTGGCTGACGCTGTTGCCCTCTTCCCATGAAACGCCATGGTTGTAGATGCTGGGTGTGCTGCTCATGTCGGTTTCCTCGGGGATGATTTAAGGAAACTCTAACAAGGGCATTGGCGAATGGACGTCCCCACTGAAGCGACCAAAAATTACCCGCCCACGGCCTTCGGCTGGTATCGTGCCGCCCTTGAAAAAACCGCTGCGAGGAAATGGACCTTGAACACAGACGAAAAAATGACCGGCGACCTGTTCGAGGTGGACAAGCGCCTGTCACTCAAGCCCGTGGTGGACTTCAACAGCTACCTGCGCAGCGCCTTCGGCGATGGCCGCTGCACCTGCATCCGCTGCGTCGCCAGTGAAGGCAACGAGGCGGGTTACGAGTTCCAGCACACCTTCGAGTTCGACGGCAAGAAACTCCACCGCCGCTTCGCCTCCACCGCCGGCAGCGACGTGCTGTTGATGCTGAAAAAGGCCTGGCTGTCCTACACCAAGGCCGAGCTGCCGCTGAGCGGCGCGCTGGCCCTGGACACGGTGAAGGAGTTTGTCGAGCCACAGCTGCACAAACGCGTAGCGCCGTTGTTGCTGACCAGCGGGTTGGTCAAGGATGTGGAAGGTGAGTTGAGGATGCAGCCGCAGGCCGCGGGCTGATCGCCTCCCTCTCCGACAGCTGCTACGACTGGGCGTGCTGCCAGTTCTTGTAGACGAATTCGAGGCTATAGCCGTCAGGGTCCAGCACGTTGGCGGCGTAGTAGTTCGGGTCATAGTGCAAACGCGCGCCCGGGGCGCCGTTGTCGACGGCGCCAGCACTCATCGCCGCCTGGTAGGCCGCATCAACCTCGGCGCGGCTGCTGGCGACGAAACCCACGTGCACCGCCCTGCCCTCAACCACGCCCTCGCGCAACCAGAAGAATATGCGTCCGTTGGCGCCGAACCCCTTGAGGTCCGGATGGCCCGGCGGACCGTCCTTGCCGGCGTAGTCGTGGCGCGTGGTGATGCCCAGTGGGGTCAGTACGGCCTGGTAGAAATCGATGGCGCGTTGAATGTCGCTGACCGACAAAAAGATATGATCCAGCATGCTGTAGCCTCGCTCTTCAGATGATGTAACCGCCCGCGACCTCGATCGTCTGGGCATTGATCCAGCGGCCTTCGTCCGACAGCAACATGGCGATCACACGCGCCACGTCCTCAGGTTCGCCCACTCGGCCCAGGGCCGTTTGTGACGCCAGCAGCGCTTCAAACTCATCATTGAGCCCGCCGCCCAGCTCAGTGCGGATCGCCCCCGGAGACACGGCATTGGCGCGGATCTGCCGCTCGCCAAACTCCTTGGCCATGTAGCGGGTGAGCACATCCAGCGCGCCCTTGAAGGCGGCGTAAGGCGCGACGCCGGCGGTAGCCACGCGGGTGGTCGCGCTGGTCAGGTTGACGATGCAGGCGTGTGCCTGCAGCAACGGCAGCAAGGCTTGAGTCAGGAAAAACGGGCCTTTGAGGTGCACATTCAGCAGACCGTCGAACTGGGCCTCGGTGACCGATTCCAGGGGGTTGAACAGGCCGAAACCTGCGTTGTTCACCAGGCCACTCAAGCCGCTCTCACCAAAGGTTGCCGACAGCGCCTGTTTTACCGCCTCGCCAAAACCCTCGAAGGAACTGACGTCAGCCACGTCCAATGGCAGCGCGACGGCCTTGCCGCCGGCCGTCTCAATCCGCTGCACCACCGCCTGGGCGGCTTGCGGATGACTGTTGTAGGTCAGGATCACACCCATGCCTTTACGGGCACACAACTCTGCAGTGCTGGCACCAATGCCACGGCTGCCGCCGGTAATGAGGATAACGCCCATGTGTGGCTCCACTGCTTACTCAAATGAGTCACCACAGTAGGCTTGCCCGCCTGCACCGGCGCAGCCGTTCCTGCTCGAAACCTGCCTGTTTCTGCTTTTTGCTTGCACAGGCAACCCCTCGGCGCTCAGCATGGCCGCCATGAACACACAACTGATCGAACTGCGCGCCCTGGCTGCCAAGGCCGAAAACCGCCGGACTGAAACGGGTATCCCGCGCGTGGCCATGGTCCAGGGCGCGATTCCCGAGCACATGCTGGCTGCCGTGTATGACCCGATGATCAACCTGATCCTGCAGGGCAGCAAATCCATGACCGTAGGCGACCGCACGCTGCGCTACGACCCGGCGACGTATTTTGTGATGTCCATCGAGTTGCCCGCCGTGGGCACCGTGCACCCGGCGGCCACCGGTGAACCTTACCTGGCGGTCAGCCTGACACTGGACCCGGCGATACTCGCGACGCTGCTCGGCGACTTGCCCAAACCTGCCGGGCGCTACGACCACGAGGCGGGGTTTTCGGTGGCCGCCGTTACGCCCGAACTGATGGACGCCTGGCTGCGCCTGCTGCGGCTGATGGGCAACCCTGAGGCAATCGCAGCCCTCGCCCCGGTTTACGAGCGCGAGATTCTCTACCGCGTGCTGCAAGGCCCCCACGGCTGGATGCTGCGGGAGATAGCCGCGCCGGACACCGCCATGGCCCGGGTGAGCCAGGCCATCCAGTGGATTCGCCGGGACTTCGCCGAGCCCATCCGGGTGGAAGCCCTGGCGCAGAAAGCCGCAATGAGCGTGTCGGCCTTCCACCGCCACTTCAAGGCCGTCACCAACCTGAGCCCGTTGCAGTACCAAAAACGCGTGCGCCTGCTGCAGGCCCGCACGCTGATGGTAGCCGGCGCCAAAAACGTCACCAGCGCCGCCTTTGAGGTCGGCTATGAAAGCCCGACCCAGTTCAGCCGGGATTACGCCCGGGTGTTCGGCCTGCCGCCGGCGCGGGACGCGGCGCGAATCCTGGGTGAAAACCGCGGCCCGAAGGCGAAGTGACCACCGCGTGCTAGCCTGCCATCGCACGCCCCCACGACCAGGAGTTGCCGATGGCCGAACCACGCAAGAAGATGAGCCTTTTAGGCCTGACCACTCTGGTGGCGATCAACATGATGGGCTCCGGCATCATCATGTTGCCGGCCAGCATGGCGCAATTGGGCGCGATCTCGCTGCTGTCGTGGGTGATCACCGCCGTGGGCTCGATGGCGATCGCGTATTGCTTTGCCCAATGCGGCCTCTTCTGTACGCGCACGGGCGGCATGTCGGCCTATACCGAAGAGGCCCACGGCAAGTCGGGGTTCTTCCTGTGTTCGTTCCTGTATTTCCTGTCGCTGATCATCGCCAATGTGGCGATCGCGATTTCGGCGGTGGGCTATCTGTCGTCCTTTATCCCGTGGTTGGGCAGCGGGCCGATCCCGTTGTTTATCGGTACCCTCGGGCTGATCTGGCTGACCACCGTGGCCAACTTCGGCGGCCCGCGCCTGACCGGCCGGATCGGCGTAGTCACGGTGTGGGGCGTGATCATTCCCGTGGCGGGTTTGAGTGTGATCGGCTGGTTCTATTTCAAGACCGAGGTGTTCAGCGCCGCCTGGAACCCCAACCAACTGCAACTGTGGGACGCCGTTGGCGCGAGTATTCCGCTGACGCTCTGGGCGTTCCTGGGCATGGAGTCCGCCGCCCAGGGCTATGACGCCGTGGAAGACCCCAGGCGCACCGTGCCGCTGGCCTGCCTGCTGGGTACCCTGGGTGCGGCGCTGGTGTATGTGCTGTCCACCAGCGTGATCCAGGGCATCGTGCCCAATGCCGAGCTGGCCGAGTCTTCAGCGCCGTTTGCCCTGGTGTATGCGCAGATCTTCACGCCATTGGTGGGCGACATCATCATGGCGCTGGCCGTGGTGGCGTGTATTGGTTCGCTGCTGGGTTGGCAGTTCACCCTGGCGCAGACGGCCAAGATGTCGGCGGACCAGCGCCTGTTTCCGCGCTTCTTCAGCCGGGTGAGCGGCGCGCAGGCGCCCGTTTTGGGGCTGATCGCGTGCGGGGCGTTGCAGAGCCTGATTGCCTTGTCGACCATCTCGCCCACCGCCAGCGCCCAGTTCAGCAAGCTGGTGAACCTGGCGGTGGTGACCAATTTGATCCCCTACGTCACCGCGCTTACCGGGTTGTTGGTGATCATGCACAAGGCGCGGGTGGCTGCATCGATTTATGCGCGTAATACGGCGGTGATGCTGATTGCCGTGGGGTATTCGCTGTATGCGATTTATGCCTGCGGGGAGGAAGCGGTGTTTGGCGCGATGCTGGTGTTGGCGTTTGGTTATCTGCTGTATGGGTTTCTGGCTCGGCGATTTATCACCGCGGCTGATATGGGCTGATAACGCCGCCTGCAGCCCGGCAGGTATAGGCTAAGGCGTTCATCTCCCTTGTGCGCGAGGCCGTCATGGCGCTGCTTGATTATCAGGATCTTCAGGTTCAGGACGTCCCCACCTGCCTCGGCCGCTTGCGCGTGCGCAGTGTCGGCGAGGGCCCGGCGATGGTGTTCTGGTCCAGCCTGTTGATGGATGCGCGCATGTGGATGGCCCAGGCGCGGTATTTCAGCCCGCGCTATCGGGTGGTGCTGATCAACCCGCCGGGGCATGGTGACAGTGAGGCGCTGAGCCGCGCGTTTACCTTTGCCGAGTGTGCGCGGTGTGTGAGTGAGGTGTTGGATGGGATGGGGATTGAGCGCTGCACCTTCGTGGGGAACTCCTGGGGCGGGATGATTGGCGGGACGTTTGCAGCAATGTATCCGACGCGGGTCGAGGCGGCGGTGTTGATGAACTGTACGGCGTCGCCGGCGGGGTTGCGGCATCGCCTTGAGTTTCCGCTGCTGGCGGTGGTTATTCGGCTGTTGGGTGGGTTTCGGCTGGGGATGGTGGGTACGGCGACCCGCGCTTTTGTCGGGCCGACTACCGAGCGGCAACGGCCTGAGGCGATCGCCCGGATTCATCAGGCATTGGCGGAATGTGATGTGGATTCGGTCGCCTGGGCGGTGGACAGCGTGGTGCCCAAGCGGCCGGATCAGAGGGCGTTGCTGGCGGCGATTCGTGCGCCGGTGTTGGTGGTGGCGGGTGAAGAAGATCGCACGTTTGCCGTGGTGGAAACCCGGGCCATGGCACAGGTGATTCCCGGGGCGGAGTTTGTGGTGATGGCGCGGACTGCGCATCTCGCAGCGCTGGAGAATCCGGATGAGGTGAATGGGTTGATTGAGGGGTTTTTAGGGCGGGTGCGGTGATTGGGGGCATATCCGTTTCTTCGGTTACGGCTTCGATTGGTTCCGCTCTTACAGCGGCTCACTTTTGAAAAGCGCAAAAGTAAGCAAAACGCTCTTGCCCCACCACTCGGCACCTCGCCTAGGCTCGGTGTGCCCGCACTCCGGCATTACTCCGCGGGCCGCCGCGACGGGGCGTCCCTGCCCCGTCGCGGCTAAACCGGCGTCCTGCCGGTTTACCCGCTCCG
>NZ_JACARE010000022.1 GCF_013386765.1 Pseudomonas yamanorum | reverse complement strand
GCCTAGGCGAGGTGCCGACAGGCGGGGCAGAGCGTTTTGGTTACTTTGCCGCTTTTGCAAAGTGACTCGCTGTAAGAGCGAAACCATAAGTGGCCGTTACCTAAATAACGGATATGCACCCAAAACCACCTCACCACCCCAACGACTTAAACAGTCCGAGCACGCCATCCAGTGTCGGCAAAATCGCATCCGGCCGGTAGTCAGGCAGCAATGTGCGACCCGTTCCCCGATCAATCCAGACACACCGAAATCCAATATCCCGCGCCGCCGCGTGGTCCAGGTGCGGGCTGGCGCAAATATGCACCACCTGCTCAAGACTCACCCCCAACTGCTCATGAGCATAGTCAAACAACCGCCGATCCGGCTTGTACGCCCCGGCCTGCTGGGCCGTGATCACCCGGTCAATGGTCCCGCCCAGTTGGGCAACATTGCCGGCAATCACATCGTCATCAGTGTTGGAGACAATACACAGCTTGTAGCCCATGGCCTTAAGTTGCTTGAGCGTCTTGACCACTTCCGGGAACGGCGGCATCGCACTGATGCGGTCCGTCAGGATCGCAGCGTCGTGCTCATCGGCTGGCAAACCCAACTCCTGCAGCGCCTGCTGCAACGCAAGCCCCGCCAACGTCCGAAAGCTGCGATGCGGCGGAGTTTGCTCCAGCGCATGTTCATGGCGGTCATACACGCTGATCAACGTCTCGGTATCGACCCTGTGCGCGCCCTTGGCGGTGAGGATCTGATCGATTGCCGCACGCAAGCCCTCATCCCACTGGATCAACGTACCGTAGCAGTCAAAGGTCAGCCAGAGCGGGCGAGGGGAGTGTTCAAGGGACATGGGGCACCTGTTCAGGGAAGTCAGTGATGAGTGAAGCATAGGAACCGTACCCGTCAGTTGGAAATCAAATTAACCTCTTCAGCTCAGTTGAATTACTGGTCAGCGGCAACGAACGCCTGAGCCCGACGCACCAAGGCCTGATCGAATTCCTGCGCGAAGAGATTTCACTGCCACACACTGGTGCATCCCATTGATTGCATGCAGCTTTTTGTGGCGAGGGAGCTTGCTCCCGTTGGGCTGCGCAGCGGCCCCGGCAGCCTAATCAATAGCAAGCTAGCTAATTGGCGTGTTAATTGCCTTGAGTTATGGCAATTAGACATCACTCCCGGAGTCCGCCATGAGCAGCCTGTCGAGCAGCACGATGCAGTTATCTTCCGCCGAAAAAAGCTGGCTGCCCTGGTGGGGCAAGACCGGCAAGTTCGCCATGGGCTGGTCCTGCCGCCTCAACCGCAGCGTGTACCCGGTGATGGAGCAAACTTTCGAAGCCATCGCCGAAACCCGGGTCAAACTCCTGCAAACCTGGACCCGCGAACAGTGGGAACACCTCAGCGAACTGGCCAGCGTGCTCACCCGCGACACCGTGCTCACCGACAACAGCCTGCTGCTGGACAAACTGCAACAGGCTGGCGACTTTTCCGAACTGTTTATCGTCGACCTCAAGGGCGAGGTGCTGGCCACCACCTGGAACCAGGCCGGTCACCGCGCCCTGAATCATCAAGCCCTGGCCGCCGGTCTCAAGGCGCCGTTTCTCCACGGTCCCTACAGCGACCCGCTGACCCTGCAGATAGGCCCTTCGTCCTCGCGCTTCCATGACGAAGTGACCCTGATGTTCTACCAACCGTTGACCCGTGACGGCAGGGTGCTCGGTTGCCTGTGCGGGCGAGTGCCCAACGACATCCTCGGGGATTTGATCCAGCGCGAGGCCGGGCATATTTTTCCCGAGTCCGGCGACAACTACCTGTTCATGGTGCAATCGCGCTTCGACCCGGCGCTTCAACCCGGTATCGCGCTGTCCCGATCACGCTTCGAGGACGGCGCCTTTACCCACGGCGAAAACCTCAAGAGCGGCGTGCACACACCGTGGAAAACCGTGCAGATCCAGCGCCACACCGAACTGGAACTGCGCTTTATCGACCCGGCCACCCAACAACTGCACCCCGGCGTGCGCGAGACCATCCGCAAGGGCTCGAACCTGTTTGTCACCTATCCCGGCTACTCCGACTACCGCCACATCCCGGTGGTGGGCAAGGGCGTGACCTTTGAACTGCCGGGCTCGCCGGACCGCTGGGGCATGATGTGCGAGGCCGACCTGGAAGAGGTTTACCGTCGGCGTTCCCTGAGCCACGGCCTGATGAAACCCTATCTGGCGACCATGGCCGGTCTGTTTGCCTGCAATTTCCTGGTCCGCCACTACAGCGGCTTGCCCGCCGCCTGGACCGATGCGTGCGAAGTATTGAGCATGGTCGTGGCGGCCATGCTGTTCAGCCGCCTGGGGCCCAGGCGCCTGGCCGCACGCCTGAATGAAATGACCGAAGTGATCCGCACCATCGCCGAAGGCGAAGGCAACCTGCGCCAGCGCCTGGACAGCGGGCGCATGGTCAACGACGAGACCGGCGACATGAGCCGCTGGATCAACAGCTTTATCGACCGCCTGGACTCGGTAGTGGGCCAGGTGGTCAAGGCCAGTCACAGCGTTGGCAACACCAACCAGTTGATGCTGGGCCGCAGCGAGGCTGCCGGGTTGATGTCCCATGAAGTGGCCGACGCCACCCACCGCATGATGATCATCGTCGAAGAGCAACTGGGGGAAATCCAGCAAGCCTCGGTGAGCGCCGAGCAGATGAAGCAGGCCATGGACGAAGTGGTCAGCCGGGCCCGCGAGCAATTTCTCGCGGTACAGGTCGGTACCCAGTCGATTCGCGATGTGGTGCAGCGCTCCGCCGAAAGCGTGCAGTTACTCGACAGCCGTATGTCGCAGATCAGCAACATCACCGGGTTGATCAGTGACATCACCAACCAGACCAACCTGCTGGCCTTAAACGCGGCGATCGAAGCGGCGAGGGCCGGTGAGCATGGCCGCGGCTTTGCGGTGGTGGCCGACGAAGTTCGCACCCTGGCGTCACGTACCTCCAAGGCAGCCGAAGACATTCGCCAGATGGTCGAAGGCCTGCAGGGTGAGACCCGCAAGGCCGTCGGTTTCATGGAAAACGGCGTCACCAATGTGGACAGCAGCCTGCGCCTGGCCGAGGACGCGTCTTCGGAAAACGTGCACCTGCACCAGGCGGTGGAGAGCATGTTCAGCATCATCCAGCAGCTCAACGCCCGCAGCCTGGACTATGGCAAGACCATCAAGCAGGTCAGCCATTCTTCAGAGCAGATGCGCCTGACCGTGGGGGTCTTGCAAACCAGCGCGGAAACCGTGCGGGTCAATGCCAGCAAGTTGCAGAAGCTGGTGGGCCTGTTCGAGGTCAGTGAGGCGGCGGCCTGACCAGGCCGCGTTTCTCCAGCAACAGCCGCTCCAGCTCCTGCATCGGCAACGGGCGGCTGAACAGATACCCCTGGATCTGATCGCAGCCGGCGTGCCGCAGGAACTCCAGTTGCGCCTGGGTTTCCACGCCTTCGGCCACTACCCGCAGGTTCAAACTGTGGGCCAGTTCGATAATGGTGCGGGTGATCGCGGCATCCTGGGGGTTGCTGGTGACTTCGCGGATAAACGCAATGTCGATCTTCAGCGTGTCGATGGGAAACCGCCGCAAGTAAGCCAGGCTCGAATAACCGGTGCCGAAGTCGTCGATGGAAATCTTCACCCCCATCGCCCGCAACCGCTGCAGGCTGGTGATGGTGTGCTGGGTGTTTTCCATCAGCGAGCCTTCGGTAAGCTCGACTTCCAGCCAGTGGGGCTCAACCCCGTGTTCCACCAGGAAACGACCGATATCGGCGATCAGGTCGCCCTCGATCAATTGATGCCCCGACACGTTCACCGACACCTCGACCGCCCCCACGGTGCCACGCTGCCACACCGCAATCTGCTGGCAAACGTGATCGATCACCCAGCGCCCAACCGTCACGATCAGCCCCAGGCTTTCCAGGATCGGCACAAACACGGCCGGCGAGACCGCGCCGTAACCCGGTCGTACCCAGCGCAACAGCGCTTCAAGGGCACACACCTGGCCGCTGGCCAACTCGACCTTGGGTTGGTAATGCAGGGTGAACTCGTTGCGTTCAACCGCCAGGCGCAACGCCTGTTCCAGGTCCAGGCGGGCCAAATCATGAACGTTCATCTGCGCCGTTTCCGTGCTGCGTTGCTGCAGTTGCTGCTCAAGCATCAGGCTATGGTTTTTCAACTGGTCGCCGTGGGCCTTGAGCCGCAGCAGGTTGCGCACCCGCAGCCACAATTCGACCCGTTCCACCGGCTTGCTGATGAATTCTTCGGCGCCGGTTTCCAGGCCGGTCAGCCGTGCACTGGGTTCACTCAGGGCCGAGAGCATGATGATCGGGATGTTCGCCGTGGCCGGGCTGCCCTTGAGCTGGTTGGCCACTTCATACCCGTCCATGCCCGGCATCATGATGTCCAGCAGGATCAAGTCCGGCGGCCGCTGCGCCACCAGCCGCAAGGCTTCTTCGCCACTGGCGGCACTGACTGTCTGGTAACCCTCGTGACGCAGCAGGGTTTCCAGCAGTTTGCGTACCTGGATTTCATCGTCAACGATCAACAGCGTTGCGGGTTGGCTGGCCATGGAGAGGACTCAAGTCGGAGGAGTAGTGTTCTTTTGCAGCAGCGTATCAATCACCTGGTACAGCTCTTTGTAGCGTAGCGGCTTGATGATGTACGCGTCGCAGCCGGCCCGCAGGGTTTTGTCGCGGTCTTCCTTCATCGCCATGGCAGTCAGGGCGATTACCGGGATGTGCGCGGTGTGCGGGTCTTGCTTAAGCAAGGAGGTGGCTGCCAGGCCATCCATGCCGGGCAGCTGGATGTCCATCAGGATCAGCGCCGGTTGTTTTTCCCGGGCCAGGGTCAGCCCGGTCTCGGCATCGGCCGCCCACAACACGCTGTGGCCGGCGTTCACCAGCAGCAGGCGGGCGAGGCGCATATTGGCCTCGTTGTCTTCGACGATCAGGATTTCGGCCACGAGACCTCCGTATCCGCTGCGCGATGCAGCGGCAGCCACACCACAAAGCGCGCGCCTTCGCCCTCACGGCTGGCCACGGCGACGCTGCCACCGTGCAAGTCGGTCAGTTGCTTGACCATCGCCAGGCCCAGGCCCGTGCCTTCGAATTTGCGCGCCAGGCTGCTGTCGATCTGGCTGAAAGCCTTGAACAGCTTGCTCATGTCGTCGCGGGCAATACCGATGCCGGTGTCGCTGACACTCAGCTCCAAAAACTGCTGATGCTCGCTGGGCTGCAGGGCAAAGCCGTGGGTAGGCCAGTCACCGGGTATCTGCCCCACTTGTGCACGATCGACCTCGCGCACCGACAAGGTCACGGAGCCGCCGTGCTCGCTGAACTTCACCGCATTGGCCAGCAGGTTGTAGATGATTTGCTTGGTCTTGCGCAGGTCCAGTTCCAGGGTGCCGAAGTCATCCGGGCTTTCGAGCTTCAACTGGATGCGTTGCAGGGCGGCCTTTTCCCGCACGATCAGCAGGCTGTTGGCCAACAAACCCGCCAATTCCACGGCTTCCAGCTCCAGGTCCATCATTCCGGCCTCGACCTTGGACAGGTCGAGGATGTCGTTGATCAGCGACAGCAAGTGTTGGCCGCTGGTGAAGATGTCGCCGATGTATTCGCGCTGGATATCGCTCATGTCGCCCACCAGGCCGTCCTTGAGCGCCTCGGAAAAACCGATCACCGCATTCAGCGGCGTGCGCAGCTCGTGGGACATGGTGGCGAGGAACTCGGACTTCATGTGGCTGGCGTGTTCCAGTTCCAGGTTCTTTTCTTCCAGGGCGCGCTCGAAGCCTTTGCGTTCCGCCTCTTCCTGCTTGCGCGCAGTGTTGTCGGTGCCGATCAGCAGGTAGCCGATGATCGCGTCGTTCTTATTGCGAAGGGCCGTCACCGAGACCATGGCCGACAGGCGACTGTTGTCCTTGCGGATATAGGTCAGTTCGTAAATGTCTTCGATGCCCCGGGACGCCTTGAACACCAGGGCTTCAAAGCCGGGGGTGATCGGCGTGTCGAGTTCCAGGCTGAGGGCGGCGGCGCGGGTGATCAGTTCGGCGGGGTCGGAAATGTCGGCCGGGGTGACGCGGTTCAGCACGTCGGCAGCGGCATAGCCAAGCATGCGTTCGGCGCCAACGTTAAAAATCTGGATCACGCCTTTTTCGTCGGTGGCGATGCTGGAGAAATAGGCGCTGTTGAAGATCGCGTCTTGCAGGGCACCGGTCTTGAGCAGGGTTTTCTGGCGTTTGAATTCGACGATTTTTTCGGCCCGGGATTGGGGTTCGGGCGAGTTATCGGGAGCAGGTTTTTCCATCGCGGGGCGTTCCGTGGACTTCAGGCCCGACGCTGCCACTGGCAGCGCCGCAGAGCATGCTCACAGAAGATCGCACGGGTGCGACGAGGAGGAGATGAGGTCTTTGGACAATAGCAGAGAAAGTGGCGTTTTGATGGCTGGCCGCATGGTTTTTACATTCGCACGGATGGAGGAGGCGCAATGATCAGCCAATCACCAAATGAAGCTTTCTTCATCAGGTGAAACGTTTAATCAATCGACAAAAGGCCTACGCAAGCGCTTGCGTAAACAAATGTATCTGATTAGAGTCGGCTGCAATCAGGTCTGCCGATGGCTGTCATTGGCGAACGCTTGAACACAACAATAATAAAACCAGGAGCTCAGTCATGAGCCTTGAACCCTTGCTTGAAATGCAGGGCATCAGCAAGACCTTCAACGGCCTGCGGGTGCTCAAGAACGTTAGCCTGAAAGTCTATGCCGGTGAAATCCACGCCTTGATGGGTGAGAACGGCGCCGGCAAATCGACGTTGATGAAGATCCTCTCCGGGGCCTACCAGGCCGATGACGGTGGCACCATCCGCATCGATGGCCAGCCCGTCGCCAGCTACAACCCAGCCTCCGCCAAAGCCCTCGGCATTGCCGTGATCTACCAGGAACTCAGCCTGTGCCCGAACCTCACGGTGGCCGAGAACATCTACCTGGGCCGTGAACTGCGCCGTGGCTGGACCATCGACCGCAAGGGCATGGAAGCCGGGGTGGCCGAGGTGCTGGCGCGGCTCGGTGCGGAGTTCCTGCCCACCACCCGCGTCGCCAGCCTGTCCATCGCCGAGCGCCAACTGGTGGAAATCGCCCGGGCCCTGCATGCCCACGCGAAAATCCTGGTGATGGACGAGCCCACCACGCCGCTGTCCTCCCGGGAGACCGACCGCCTGTTCGCGCTGATCAAACAGCTGCGCAGCCAGGGCTTGGCGATCATCTACATCAGCCACCGCATGGCCGAAATCTACGAGTTGTCGGACCGGGTCTCCGTGCTGCGGGACGGCGAGTACGTCGGCGAACTGGCGCGGGAAGTGCTGTCGGCCGAGGTGCTGGTGAAGATGATGGTGGGCCGCGACCTGTCGGGGTTCTACAAGAAGGAACACGCCGCCTACGACCCAGGCAAAGTGGTGATGCGCGTGCGTGACATGGCCGATGGCAAGCGCGTGCGCAACTGCAGCTTCGACCTGCACGCCGGCGAAGTGCTGGGCATCGCCGGGCTGGTGGGCGCTGGTCGTACCGAGTTGGCGCGGCTGATCTTTGCCGCTGATCCGCGCACCTCCGGCAGCCTGGAGGTGGTCGGCAAAACCGTGACCCAACTGCGCAACCCGGCGGACGCGATCCGTGCCGGGGTGGTGTACCTCACTGAAGACCGCAAGGCCCAAGGCCTGTTCCTCGACATGAGCGTGGCCGACAACATCAACGTCTGCGCCTGCGTGCCGGATGCCCATGCCGGCGGCGTGCTCGACCGGGGCCACGCTGCACAACGGGCGCGGGACGCGATCAAGTCACTGTCGATCCGCGTGGCGTCGGGCAAGGTCAATGTCGGCGCGTTGTCCGGCGGCAACCAGCAGAAGGTGCTGCTGGCGCGGTTGCTGGAGGTCAAGCCCCACGTACTGATCCTCGACGAACCGACCCGTGGCGTGGACATCGGCTCCAAGTCCGAGATCTACCGCATCATCAACCAACTGGCCAAGGCTGGCGTGGGCATCGTGGTGATCTCCAGCGAGTTGCCGGAAATCATCGGCACCTGCGACCGCGTGCTGATCATGCGCGAAGGGCAACTGGTGGCCGAAGTGGGCGGGGCATCGGGGCAGGACATTTCCCAGGAGGCGATTATCGACCTCGCCACCGGCAGCGAACAGGTGGCCGCCCATGGCTAATTCAACAACAAGCGGGAGCAACACCATGACTGTGGCAACGATCGGCAAGGCTGAGCGTATTCGCGAACTGATGCGCACGGTGGGCATGTTGCCGGTGCTGGTGCTGCTGTTGGTGGGCTTTGCCCTGGCCAGCGAAAACTTCATGACGGTGCAGAACCTGTCGATCATCACCCAGCAGGCTTCGGTCAACGTGGTGCTGGCGGCGGGCATGACCTTTGTGATCCTCACGGCGGGCATCGACCTGTCGGTAGGCGCGATTCTCGCGGCCTCGGCGGTGGTGGCGCTGCAAGCGTCGATGTCGCCGCAATTCGGCATGTTCGGGATTGCCGCCGGGGTTGGCTTCGGCCTGTTGCTGGGCCTGGTCAACGGCGGGCTGATCGCCTTTATGCGCCTGCCGCCGTTTATCGTCACCCTGGGTGCGCTGACCGCCATGCGTGGTTTGGCCCGTTTGTTGGCCGACGACAAAACCGTGTTCAACCCTGACTTGCCGTTCGCTTTTATCGGCAATGATTCAGTGCTGGGCGTGCCATGGCTGGTGATCATCGCGGTAGCCGTTATCGCGCTGTCGTGGTTCATCCTGCGGCGCACGGTGATGGGGGTGCAGATCTACTCCGTGGGCGGTAACCCGGAAGCGGCGCGCTTGTCGGGGATCAAGGTGTGGAAAGTGCTGCTGTTCGTCTATGCCATGTCCGGTGCGCTGGCCGGCCTGGGTGCAGTGATGAGCGCGTCACGCCTGTTCGCCGCCAATGGCCTGCAACTCGGGCAATCCTATGAGCTGGATGCGATCGCGGCGGTGATTCTCGGCGGCACCAGTTTTACCGGCGGCGTCGGCACCATCGGCGGCACGCTGATCGGTGCGCTGATCATCGCGGTATTGACCAACGGCCTGGTGCTGCTGGGCGTCTCGGATATCTGGCAGTACATCATCAAGGGCATCGTGATCATCGGCGCAGTGGCGCTGGATCGTTATCGCCAGTCCGGCGCACGGACCTGATTTCACTCAAACAACAATCACAAGAGAGTCATCATGAACTTCAAACGCATGTTTCCTGTTGTCGCTTCCCTGGGCGTTGCCGTGTTGATGTCCCACGCCGTAGAGGCCCGTGAACTGAAAGCCATCGGCATCAGCATGGGTTCCCTCGGCAACCCGTATTTCGTGACCCTGGCCGACGGCGCCACGGCCCGCGCCAAGGAGCTGAACCCGGCGGTCAAGGTGACCTCGGTGTCGGCCGACTATGACCTGAGCAAGCAGTTCTCGCAGATCGACAACTTCATCTCGTCCAAGGTCGACCTGATCCTGATCAACGCCGTCGACCCGTCGGCCATGGCCTCGGCGATCAAGAAAGCCCGTGACGCCGGAATCGTGGTAGTGGCGGTGGATGTGGACGCCAAGGGCGTGAACGCCACGGTGCAGACCGACAACGTCGAAGCCGGCAAGCTCGCCTGCCAGTTCATCGTCGACAAGCTCTCGGGCAAGGGCAATGTGATTATCCAGAACGGCCCGCAAGTGACGGCCGTGACCGATCGCGTCAAAGGCTGTAAAGCCGCCCTGGCCAGCGCGCCGGAAATCAAGGTGCTGTCGGACGACCAGGATGGCAAAGGCTCCCGCGAAGGTGGCCTGAACGTGATGCAGGGCTACCTCACGCGCTTCCAGAAAATCGACGGCCTGTTTGCGATCAACGACCCGCAAGCCATCGGCAGTGACCTGGCGGCCAAGCAGTTGAAGCGCAGCGGCATCATCATCACCTCCGTGGACGGCGCGCCGGACATCGAGAACGCCCTGAAGACCGACACCCTGATCCAGGCCTCCGCCAGCCAGGACCCTTGGGCCATGGCCCAGACCGCCGTCAACGTCGGCAATGACATTCTCAATGACAAACAACCCGCAGAAGCGGTTACCCTGCTGGCGCCAAAATTGATCACCCGCGACAACGTCGGTTCCTACAGCGGTTGGTCAAGCAAACATTAAAAGAACGCAGGAGTGAGCACCGTGGCAACCATGGAGGATGTGGCAAGAATTGCAGGAGTGTCGACGTCGACGGTTTCCCACGTCTTGAACGGCACCCGCAAGGTCAGCCCGGACACGGTGCAAGCGGTGCAGAGCGCGATCCGGCGGTTGGGCTACATCCCCAACACGCTGGCGCGCTCCCTGGCCCGGTCCACCACCAACACGATTGGCGTGGCGATCTCGGCGCTGTCCAACCACTACTTCAGTGAAACGGTGCACGCGATGGAAACCGAGTGCGCCAAACACGGCTACATGATGTTGTTTGTCGACACCCACGACGATCCCGAGCAGGAATTGCGCGTGGTCACCGCGCTGCACCACCGGCGGGTGGACGGCATTCTGCTGGCGCCGTCCACCGGTTCGCTGGCCCTGGAATACCTGCTGGCCAATGAGGTGCCGGCGGTGTTGGTGGACCGGATGATGAGCGACCGCTTTGATCAGGTCGGGGTAGAAAATACCCAGTCGACCCAGGCGCTGGTGGCGCACCTGATCGAGCATGGCCACCGGCGCATCGGCTTTATATCCGGGCGGGCAGGGCTGGGCACTTCCGATGAGCGCGTGGCCGGTTATCAAGCCGCATTGCTTGCGGCGCAATTACCGTTTGACCCGCAATTGCTGGTCAATGGCGGCTCCAGCAGCGAGCCGGCACGACAGGCCACACAGCAACTATTAGCCTTGGACACACCGCCCACGGCGATCATGGCGGGCAACAACCTGATGACCCTCGGCGCAATGCATGCCTTGCGCGATGCACGCATCGAGGTGCCCGGGCAAATGGCGCTGGTAGGCTTCGATGATTTTGAATGGGCGGACTTCTTCGTGCCGCGCCTGACCTTGATCGCGCAGCCGGTCCAGGAGTTGGGAGCGCAGGCGGTCAACCTGCTGCTTGAGCGCATGGCGTCGCCCAAGCGTAAAAAACACAGCGTGCGGCTCGCGCCCACCCTGAAGATTCGTAACTCATGCGGCTGCCCCTGATATGAACAACCCGGTTTCCCTTGGCATTGATCTTGGCACCTCGGAACTCAAGGCGATCCTGATGGACGAGCAAGGCCGCGTCCTCGCCCATGCCGGTGCGCGGCTGACAGTCTCGCGCCCGCACACGGGCTGGTCCGAGCAAGCCCCTGAGGATTGGTGGCAAGCGTGCCTGAAGGCTCTGGACCAATTGCGCGCGGATCAGCCGGATGCCTATGGCCGGGTCAGTTGCATCGGTTTGTCCGGGCAGATGCACGGCGCGGTATTGCTGGGGCAGGACGACCGGGTGTTGTACCCGGCGATTCTCTGGGACGACTCCCGCGCCATGGCCCAGGCCGAGGCGTTGGGCAGCGAGTTTGCCGAGGTCACCGGCAGTTTGCCGATGGCCGGGCTCACGGCGCCCAAGCTGCTGTGGCTGCAAGCGCATGAACCGGCGGTATTCAGCGCCATTGATTGCGTACTGTCGCCCAAGGATTACCTGCGTCTGCGCTTGAGTGGCGAGCGCGTCAGCGAGGTGTCCGATGGCGCCGGGACGCTATGGCTGGATGTGGCCAACCGCGAGTGGTTTGAACCGATGCTGCAGGCGACGGGTTTGCGATTGGCACAGATGCCAAGGCTGGTGGAAGGCGGGGCCGCCAGTGCTTATTTAAATGCCGCTGCGGCGCTGCGACTTGGCTTGGCCGAGGGCCTGGTGATTGCCGGCGGTGGCGGGGACAACCCGGTGGCCGCGGTGGGCATCGGCGCGGTGAATGCCGGTGACGCGTTTATCACCCTCGGCACCAGTGCGGCCATTGTCGCGATTACCGATCATGCGGCGGGCAATCCGGCGAGTGCCGTGCATAGCTTTTGCCATGCGCTGCCCAATCGCTGGTACACCATGGGCGCCATGTTGGCCGGGGCCAGTTGCTTGCGTTGGGTGACCCGTTTGACGGGTACTGCTGATGAACAGGCGTTGCTGGATCAGGTGCAGGCCGAGTGGCCAATCGGCCAGGGCGTGCCGGTTTCCAATCCACTGTTCTTGCCGTACCTGGCGGGCGAGCGTACGCCACATAACGACCCGTTGTTGCGGGGTGGCTTCATGAACCTGGGGCATGACTGCACGCCGGCGATGCTGGGTTATGCGGTGATGGAGGGGGTCGGGTTCGGGCTGCTGGATGCGTTGCATGCGGTGCAGTCAGCCGGAGCCGCGGTGGGCGCTTGTGCACTGGTGGGCGGTGGCGCACGCAGTGAGTATTGGGCGCAGTTGCTGGCCAATATCCTTGGGCGGGAGATCTACACGTTGCACGGCAGTGAGCTGGGCGCGTGTATTGGAGCGGCGAAGTTAGGGTTTGTGGCGAGCGGGCAGGGCGCGGCGCTGTTGCAGGCGGGGATGCCGGTGAAGGCCCGGTTTTTCCCGGATGGCGCTCAAGCTGCTGTGCTGCAGGCGCGTTATCGCAAGTTCCAGGGACTGTTGGGCGCCGCCAAAGCGTTGCACGATTAGGGAGGTGACCCTGTGACCAGGGAGCTTGCTCCCGCTGGAGTGCGCAGCGCTCCCAAAGATTCCGGGGCCGCTGCGCAGCCCAGCGGGAGCAAGCTCCCTCGCCACAAAAGCCCGCCAGGCGGGATTTAGGCGGTGGCAGCAGTGCTGCAGGCGTGTTGGGCGCCGCCAAGGCGTTGCACGGTCAGGGAGGTGACCCTGTGGCGAGGGAGCTTGCTCCCGCTGGAGTGCGCAGCGCTCCCAAAGATTCCGGGGCCGCTGCGCAGCCCAGCGGGAGCAAGCTCCCTCGCCACGAAAGCCCGCCAGGCGGGATTTAGGCGGTGGCAGCAAGTTCGCGCAATACTTTCAGCAACGTGGTTTCTCCCTTGACCACCTGCGCCTGCTCAAAGCAGATCCAACCTTCATTGAACCCATCAATCATGCGCATCCGCGGCAGTGGATTCTGCGCACCTTGCTCACGAAACATCGGCTCCCACGTATCCCGAGGCACCACCCGCGCGGTCACGCCGCGATCAAGCACTTCGGTCAATGTCCGGGCGATGTCGTTCGGGCTGACCCACTGGCCTTCAAGTTCAACCACCCGGCGCCCGGTCCAGTGTTGCAACAACAGTTGTGCGGCGAGACGGCCGACATCGGCGGTGGCAATCATCGGCACGGCTTTGTCCAGCGGCTGCAGGAAGCTGCTGATCACCCCGTGCTCGCGGGCGGCGACCACGTCATAGGCGGCGTTTTCCATAAACCAGCCCGGGCGCAGAAAGGTCACCGGTACGTTCAACGCGGTCAGGGCCTGTTCCATGAGGGTGCGCTGGGTCAGCAAGTTAAGCTGCTCGGCCTGGGCGCCAATGGTCGACAGGCACACCACCTTTTGCGGCGCAGCCGCCTCGATGGCCTGGGCAACGGCGGCAATCACCTTGCGCGCCTCGGGAAAACCCGGTTCAGGGTCGAAATCCGACGGCGGCAGGATGAACACGCCGGTGGCGCCCTTGAACGCTTCGGTCAGTGCAGCGGCGTCATCCATGTTGGCGATGGCGACCTCGCAACCGAGCGCGGCCCATTCGGAACCCTTGGCGGCATCGCGGATCACCGCACGCACGGGTTGATGATCATCGAGGAGAAACCGCGCCAGGGCGCCGCCGACTTTGCCTGTGATTCCGGTAATGACATACATGGTGTTTACGCCTGTTGTTCCAATGGGTGGATCAAGCATAAACAGCGCGCCAGATGGACAGAATAGCGATCCCGTCACTGCATCAGTGACTCAAAGTCACGAGTCGCCCAGCGGCGGCAACCGGCGTTTTACCGGGGTTTTCTTGACGATGGCGGTGTTGGTTTCGGCGTACGCGTTGAGTCGGTCCAGCAGCGTGTCCAACTGATCCATGGTGCGCACGTGCAGGCGTGCGATGAAGCAATCATCGCCGGTCACCTTGTCGCATTCGGTGAACTCGGGGATCGCCTGGATCTGCCGTTCCACTTCCTGCAATTTCCCGGGCAACGGGCGAATACGCACGATGGCTTGCAGCAAGTAACCGAAATGTTTGGGGTCGATGTCCACGGTGTAATTCTTCAGGACGCCGCGCTCTTCCAGGCGCCGCAGCCGCTCGCCGACGCTGGGGGAGGAGAGGCCGGTGATGCCCGCCAAGGCCTTGAGGGACAGACGCGAATCGTCCATCAGCGCGGCGATCAGTTGCTGGTCAATGCTGTCAATCATGGTCGCTCCGAAAGCCATTGCTCGGGTTTGCCTAATAAGAATAGGCGAAAGCTACGGTTCGCCTAATTTAGAATCTGGAGTCGCTATTGGCGAGATTGCCATAATTGAGCCTCACTTGAGGAGCTTGATCATGGACAAGTCCATACGTCGCGGGTCATGGGAAATGGTCGCCGCCATGCTGATATCCGGCACCATCGGCTGGTTTGTGCTGGTGTCGGGCGTGCCGGTGGTGGAGGTGGTGTTCTGGCGCTGCGTGATCGGCGCGGTGACGTTGCTGGTGGTGTGCTGGCTGATGGGCTATCTGCGCCTGGAGTTGCTGAGCTACGCCAAATTGGGGCTGGCGATGCTCAGCGGCGTGGCGATTGTGGGCAATTGGTTACTGCTGTTCGAGTCCTATGCCAAGGCATCAATTTCCATCAGCACGGCGGTGTATAACGTGCAGCCCTTCATGCTGGTGATGCTGGCAGCGGTGTTCCTGGGCGAGAAAATTACCGTGCAGAAGCTCGCCTGGCTGAGCGTGGCGTTTGTGGGGATGCTGGCGATTGTCACCGCCCACGGCGATCAGCAAAACACCGGGGACGACTACCTGGCTGGGGTGGGGTTAGCGCTGGGCGCAGCGTTCCTGTATGCGATTGCAGCGCTGATCATCAAGCGTTTGAAAGAAGTGCCGCCGCACCTGATGGCGTTGATCCAGGTGACCACGGGCGCCTTGCTGCTGGCGCCGCTGATGCAGTGGCAGAGCCTGTCCGCCTCGATGGATTCGTGGGCGGCACTGCTGACCCTGGGCGTGGTGCATACCGGCTTGATGTACGTGTTGCTGTATGGGGCGATCCAGAAGTTGCCCACGGCAGTCACCGGAGCGCTGTCGTTTATCTACCCGATCGCGGCCATTTTTGTCGATTGGATCGCCTTTGGTCATCGCCTCGGCTGGCTGCAATGGCTCGGTGTGGCGGCGATTCTGCTCGCGGCGGCGGGGCTGCAGCGGGGTTGGTGGTGGCGCCCGAAGGCGTTGCCAGGGCATGTTTCATGAAGCACTGTTAGCACCTTGGTTACTATTCTCCGCTGTATATCTACCTTTACAGCGGAACCGCTCATGTTGAAGAAAAGTCGTGCATGGCTACTCAATGCCCTGGTGCTGTCGGTGGCGTTGTCGGCCCATGCCGAAAACGCAATCCATGTGACTTACGCCGGCTCCATGGGCGTGGTGATGGACAAGGCCCTGGGGCCGGCCTTCGCCGAACGCGAGCACCTGACGTATCAGGGGCAGGGCGAGGGCGCCTATGGGATGGCGCGGTTGCTGGCGTCCAAGAAGGTGGTGGCCGACGTGTTCGTCTCCATCACCCCGGGGCCGATTGAGGTGCTGCAGAAGGCCGGACTGGTCGGGCAGGCGGTGCCGGTGGCCAGCACCCGCATGGTGATTGCCTACAACCCCAAGAGCGCGTTCGCGCCGGCGCTGGAAGCGAGCAAGAACGCCAACTCGCCAGCCTGGTGGAAGGTGCTGCAAAGCCCCGGCCTGCGCTTCGGCCGCACCGACGCCGCCACCGACCCGCAAGGGCAGAACATCATTTTTACCGTCCAACTGGTCGAGAAGTATTACCGGCAGCCGGGCCTCGCCCGGCAGATTCTTGGTGACGTGCAAAACCCGCAGCAGGTGTTTGGCGAAGGCGGCCTGTTGACCCGCCTGCAAGCCGGCCAGATAGACGCCGCTTCCGGCTACGAGAGCGCGACGATCTCGGCCAAGCTGCCGTACATCGCGCTGCCCGACGAGATCAACCTGAGCAACCCGACCTTTACCCAAGACTGGTACGACACCGTCAGCCTGCAACTGCCGGACAAGAACGGCCAGATGCAAACCCTCAAGCCGCAGCCATTGGTGTTCTACGCAGCCGTGCTGAAGAACGCGCCCAACCCGCAACAGGCCCAGGCGTTCGTGAGCTACCTGCAATCGCCTGAAGGCCAGAAGTTGTTTGAAGCCAATGGCTACGGCCAGCCGAAAGGCGGAGCGCTTTGATGTGCTGAAGGGCTCGCCCACGCTATGGATGAGCGTGCCGGCGGCGGTGCTGCTGATCATTCCGTTTGTAGCCCTGGCCGGTGCAACGTCCTGGGGCCAGTTGCAACTGGCCTACGGCGACTGGTCGGCGGTGGCCGTGTCCCTGGGGCTGAGCAGCGTTTCGACCCTGTTGATTGTGCTGCTGGGCACGCCGCTGGCCTTGTGGTTGGCCCGCACTGCATCGTCCTGGCGCAGCGGCGTCGAGGCGTTATTGCTGATCTCACTGCTGACGCCGCCGTTGGCCATGGGCATTTTGCTGGTCACCGCCTACGGCCCATACGCCACTCTTGGCGAAGCGTTGGGCAAGTTGGGGATTTCCCTGAGCAACAACCTGCCGGCGTTTATCCTGGCGCAACTCTACGGCGGCCTGGCCTATTACATCCTGTGCGCACGCACGGCATTCGAGGCGGTGCCGCGTTCCCTGGAAGAGGCGGCACGGGGATTGGGTTGCACACCGGCCGAGGTGTTTTTGCAGGTGACCTTGCCCGTCACCCGGCGGGCCCTGGCCAACGCCTTGGCGATTGTCTGGGTGCGGGTGATTGGCGAGTTCGGGATTGTGATGGTGTTTGCGTATTTCCCGCAGGGGATTCCGGTCAAGCTGTTCGTCAACCTGCAGAACGAAGGCGTAGACAGTGTCTACGCCCTGTTGTGGTTGCTGCTGCTGGTGACCTTGCCGTTTCCGCTGTGGTGCCTGCGGGTACGCAGGCGCGAAGGGATCAGTGCGGTGCGCGAGGAATGGTCTTGAGCAGGTCGTCCGGGCTGATGTAGCCCACCACGCTGCCCGGTTGCGGCAGGCCGAGGATGTGGCCTTTGATCTTGCCGATCACATGCATCTCGCACGGCTTGCAGTCGAACTTCAGCGTCAGCACTTCATCGCCGTGGATCAACTGCATCGGCGCGACCTTGGTCTTCACGCCCGTCACACCCTTGGCCTGTTTCGGGCACAGGTTGAACGAGAAGCGCAGGCAGTGCTTGGTGATCATCACCGGCACTTCGCCGGTTTCTTCGTGGGCTTCATACGCCGCGTCGATCAGTTGCACGCCGTGACGGTGATAGAAGTCACGGGCCTTCTGGTTGTAGACGTTGGCCAGGAACGACAGGTGCGATTCCGGGTACACCGGCGGCGGCGTGGTTTCTGCCTTGCGGCCGCCCCGTGGGTGGGCCTGGATACGCGCCTCGGTCAGCGCCTCGATTACTTCACGGCGCAAGGCCTTGAGCTGCGAGTTCGGGATGAAGAACGCCTGCGGTGCGTCCAGCTCGATTGCGGTGGCGTGGTACTGGGTGGTGCCCAGTTGGCCCAGCAGGTCACGCAGGGTTTCCAGCGCCTGTTCCGGCTTGTTGGCCACGCCGAACGGACCGGGCAGGGCTACGCTGGCGCTGATGCCTTCCTCGCTGGTGACGGTCAGGTCCAGGCGATCTTCCAACAGGCGGGCCACCCACGACACGCCGATACGGCGCTCGGCAGAAGTCTTGAGCAACGCCTGCTGCCAGTTATGGTCCAGGTTTCGGTTCAGCGGATGGTTCGGGCGCAGCTGATGCAGGCCGGCCGGCATCTCGTTGGGCTCGACGCGGTAGCGGTAGCGCTTTTCGCCGTCCTCTTCGAACTCGCCTTTTGGCTCGGCGATGTTGGCGCGGAAACCCACCACTTCGCGCTTGATCAGCACGTTGAGGCCGTCGCCGTTGGACAGCGGCTCATGGGTGACCACTTGCAAGTCGCGCTTGCCGGCTTTCTCCACCACACCCACCGGCAGGCCGGTGAAGGTCGGGGTGTCGAAGGCGCCGATATCGACCTTGCGGTCGGTGACGAAGTAGTCGGTGCTGCCACGGTGGAAGGTCTTTTCCGGGTCCGGCAGGAAGAAATGCGCAGTACGGCCGCTGGACGCGCGGGCCAGGTCGGGGCGGTCTTCGAGAATCTCGTCGAGGCGCTGACGGTAATAGGCCGTGATGTTCTTCACATAGCCCATGTCCTTGTAGCGGCCTTCGATCTTGAACGAACGCACGCCGGCATCCACCAGGGCGCGCAGGTTGGCGCTCTGGTTGTTGTCTTTCATCGACAACAGGTGCTTTTCAAACGCAACCACACGGCCCTGGTCATCCTTCAGGGTGTAGGGCAGGCGGCAGGCCTGGGAGCAATCGCCACGGTTGGCGCTGCGGCCATTCTGGGCGTGGGAGATGTTGCACTGGCCGGAGAAGGCCACGCACAGGGCGCCGTGGATGAAGAATTCGATGGCCGCGTCGGTTTCATCGGCAATCGCACGGATTTCCTGCAGGTTCAGCTCACGGGCCAATACCAGTTGCGAGAAACCGGCCTGGTCCAGGAACTTGGCGCGGCCCAGGGTACGGATATCGGTCTGGGTGCTGGCGTGCAGCTCGATGGGCGGAATATCCAGCTCCATCACCCCCAGGTCCTGGACGATCAGCGCGTCGACGCCGGCGTCGTAGAGTTGGTGGATCAGCTTGCGGGCCGGTTCCAGCTCGTTGTCGTGCAGGATCGTGTTGATGGTGGTGAACACCCGCGCGTGATAGCGCCGGGCGAACTCCACCAGCTGCGCGATATCGCTCACGTCGTTGCAGGCGTTATGGCGCGCGCCGAAACTCGGGCCGCCGATGTACACGGCGTCGGCGCCATGCAGGATGGCCTCGCGAGCGATGGCAACATCGCGCGCAGGGCTGAGCAATTCCAGGTGATGCTTGGGCAAGGACATAGTTTTTTTAGTCAGGCTTGTCACGGAGGCGGGCATTGTAGCTGTGAAATGCCTTATCGACATCTACCAGGCCCTGCGCGGGCTCCCACATGGGAATGCAGTCAACTGTGGGAGCCGGGCTTGCCCGCGATGCAGGCACCGCGGTGTATCAGTGAAACCGAGGCGATCCCATCGCAGCCTCGCTGGGGCTCGACAGCTCCCACAGTTGATCATTGTGGTCAGGCCTTGGCGGCCATCGCGGTGACTTCAACCCGCATGCCTTCCACCGCCAGGGCGGCCACGCCAACCGCTGCACGCACGGGCCAGGGCTTGGCGAAATAGCGTTTGTAGACTTCGTTGAAGGCGGCGCGATCGGCCATGTCGGTCAGATAAATGGTCAGGTGCATGACCCGGTCAATCGAGCTGCCTGCACGTTCCAGGGCCACCTTGAGGGCTTGCAGGGTGCATTCGCTTTGCAGGGTGATGTCGCCCAGTTCCAGGCTGCCATCGGCGCGGGTGGGGATTTGGGTGGAGACGAGGATGCCGTTGAAGCCGATGACGTCGGAGGAGATGGAGTCCGGGTCGAGGTCGGGGGTGAAGGCGAGGTCGTGGTTGGCCATGGAGGTCTCGTTTTTCTGCAGAGAGAGGCCGCGCAGTTTAACGCCTCCAGCAGAACTGCCAACCCAAATAGCCGATCACCGCGCCAGCGACCTGCGTCGCTGGCGCGTCCCATGAAGGGCTTACAGGATGCTGAACGGGTAATTGACGATCAGGCGCGTATCGTTGACGTCGCCGCCACTGCCCGACTCGGAACTGCCGGTGTGGTAGGCCTGGCGCAGGCGGAACGCGAGGTTCTTCGCCGGCCCGCTCTGGACCACGTACTTAACTTCTACGTCCGTTTCGTGCTCCTTGGCGCCGTCGCCGTAGGCGCCGAGATAGGCACTGTTGGCGGGGGTGTGGCTGCCGTCAATGTCGGAGCCGTTGATGTAGCGGCTCATGAAGCTAAGCCCCGGCACACCATAGGGCGCCATGTTCAAGTCGTACCGCAGGGCCCAGGAAGCTTCGCCTGGGCCGTTGAAGTCAGACCATTGCACCGAGTTGGCCAGCAGGATCGAGTCGCCGGCCGCGGCGGCACCGTTGTCACCCGCGCCGATATAGTCGAACGGCTCGTTGCCATCGATCTTCTGGAACGACAGTGTCAGCGTGTGGGCCTGCAGGAACGAATAGGCCGCCGCCAGCGAGTACGCCGTGGTGTTGATCGTGCCCGCATTGGCACTCCCCGTATCGAGGGTGCGGTACAGGTTGCCGTCCAGGGTCACCGACTGGCCATTACTCAGAGGCATCACGTAATTGAGGTTGGTGTAGTACTGGCGCCACACGTCCTGCAACTCGCCGGCATACACCGTGGCGCTCAAGTCCGGGGTGAAGGTGTATTTGCCACCGACAAAACTGGCACTCTTGGTCGCTACGTTGGCGTAGGTGGCAAAGATATCGTGCTCATGGTTGGTGGTATCGCCACCGTTGGTAGCGGTGAAGTGACCGGCTTCCAGGTTCAGGCCGGCGATTTCGTTGCTGGTCAGGTCAAAGCCCGTGGCGGTCTGGTCGAGCAACCCGACACCACCGACGGCAAACACCGGCGCGGTGGGCTGCATTTCACCGTATTTGAGCTGCGTTTTGGAGATCCGCAGCTTCAACGCACCACCCAGCGAGCCGTAGGCGTCCTGAGGGTCGCCGTTGCGATCAAGCGGCAGGTTGCCGGTGTTCGCGTATTTGCGCTGGGAGTCGAGTTTCAGCCCGCCGTAGGCATAGGCGTCGACGCCGAACCCGATAGTGCCCTGGGTGAAGCCGGAGATGTAGTTGGCCATGACCCCTTGGGTCCAGTCACGCTGGTCGGCGCGGCCTTCTTCGCGGTTACGGTTCAAGTAGTAGTTGCGCGCGACGCCGGTGAGAGTGCTGCCATCGACAAAACCCTTGGCGTCTGCCTGATCCGTTACTGAATCTGCCAAAGCCACCTGGCTCAGGCTGCTGGAAATGACCAGCGCTAATAGGCTCCACTGTTTAACCATGGTTATAGTTTCCCCGGATAGATTAATCGCTAATAGTTGCGTGCGCAGGTGCACAGCCTTATTTTTTATGGCGTATATAACTTTTGGGCAGGCGATATTAAGACTGGCATTCAAGCCGGGTTTCGCGTGTTGTAGTTTTAGCCGGTCACCACCCTGGCGGGCGGCGCTGGCCTTTGCGCGATGGGGGATTTTTAACCGGTTTTCGGTAAAGGACCAGTGAAGGGATGGTTAAACTCGATTAATTAAAATTCACTGTACCGCTGCGCGTGCTGCTGTAGTTTTGATCGTGTCTTAGCCGCTCTGCTTCGACAAAATCCTTTGGTTTGCCGCCGCAGTCTCTGCGGCGGATTTTTTATGCGCGTTAGATGTAGAAATATTTAATCTGTTTATAAAATGGCACTTTGATAGTTGGCTAATTCGAACTAAGCACCTGCGTAGAAGAACGGTTCACTTCTGCCCCATTTCGCACAACTGCTGTGCGAGACGAGGGATTAATCCTGCGCGATTGAGTGCCTATAGTTCCATCACCGCCGCAACGTCCCTCGGGATGTCGCGAAATCCAGCCGTAGATTGAGGTGATGATAATGAACCGTGAATTCAAGCCTGACCTGACCGACACCCAGCCGCCGCACCTGCTCGACGCCGAGTACTTCGAGTACAGCAAGGCCGCCAACCCCATCAGTGCCAACCTGATCACCCGCATTCCTTATCACAGCTTCCCGGCCTCGCTGTACGACGGTGGCCCGTCCCGGGTTGTGCCGCTGGACCTCAGCGAGGCACTGGGCTGCGAAGGCCCGGCCACCGGCCCGGGGCTGTGTGCGAACTTCATTCGCTTGAACGCCGGCGACACACTGGAACTGCAACCCAACGCCACCTCACAAGTGTTTTATGTGATCGCGGGGCAGGGCAGTGTGGTTCAGGGTGAGCATCGGATCGAATGGTCCAAGGGCTGCTTCCTTGCGCTGCCGGGCCTGCAGCCGGCGCACTTCAGCGCAACAGAGGATGCGCGCCTGTACTACGTGCATGACGAACCGCTGTTGCGCTATCTGGGCGTGGCCCGCACTACCGATCGCTTCGCGCCCACGCTGTACCCTGCAGAACTGGCCAACGCCAAGCTGCGTGAGGCCGCCGATGATCCCCGCGCCCAGGACCGCAGCCGCATCAGCATCCTGCTGGGCAATCGGCATTTCCCGCAAACCCGCACCGTGACGCATGTGCTATGGGCGATGTACGGGATCCTGCCTGCAGGGTCCATTCAAAAGCCCCATCGGCACCAGTCGATTGCGCTGGATTTCATCATCGATTGCCCAAAGGGCTGCTACTCGCTGGTGGGCACCGAGCTGGACGCCGACGGGCAAATCCGCAACCCGGTGCGGGTCGACTGGTCGCCGGGGCTCGCGTTTGTAACACCGCCGGGTTACTGGCATGCCCATTTCAACGAGTCCGACACCGAGGCGTTCCTGATTCCGATCCAGGACGCCGGGCTGCAAACCTACCTGCGCTCGCTGGATATTCGCTTCAGCTGACACGCTTCCAGTGCGGTGTTTCGCCGAGTTGCTCAACGATAAAGTCGATGAAGCACCGCACCTTGGAAGACACGATGCGCTTGGGTGGATAGACGAACCACACCGCCGATTCGCGGCCGGCGATGCGGATACTCCACTCAGGCAACCACACCACCAGCTCGCCGGCGTCAATGCGCTTGGCTACCAGCCAGTCGGGCAGCAAGGCAAACCCCAGGCCTTGCTGTACGGCGATCATCTGCGCGTCCAGGTCGTTGATCCGGAGGCAGTCTTTATGCACCAGCGGCGACACTTCATGCCCATTGGCGAAAGCAATCTCAGCCGCCCCCAGAATCCCGGGCAGTGCCGCCAGGTCGGCAGGTCTGGACGGTGCCGGGTGCTCCCGGCAAAACCCCGGGCTGGCCACCAGCCGGTAGTGTTCATCGCAAATCTTGCGCGCCTTCAACGTGGAATCCGCGAGGGTGCCTATCCGGATCGCCAGGTCCGCGCCGGCGTGGATCAGGTTGACGTGGCGGTCATCCAGCACCAGTTCCAGCTTGATCTGCGGGTAGCGGGCCAGGAATGCGTTCAAGGTGGGCAGCACATGGTGGCGGGCAAAGGCGGGCGGGAGGTTGAGCTTGAGCACGCCGCGGGGATGTTCATTAAGCGCGGAGGTGGCGGCCTTGGCCTGCTCCAGCTCGTCCAGCACACGGCGTGCGTGGGTCAGGAAGGTCTGGCCGCCCTCGGTCAGGTGCAGGGTGCGGGTCGAGCGGTTGAACAGGGCGATGCCCAGGTCCTGCTCCAGGTCTTTCACGTAGCGTGAAACGGTAGAAGCCTTGATGCCCAGCCGGTCGGCGGCACGGGAGAAGTTATTGCCCTCGGCGGCTTCGACAAAGGCGGTCAACGCTGCGAAATAGTCCAAGTGCAGCCCTCGGTCTGGATCATGGGGGGAGGGCCAATGCAACGAATGGCCGCTCAGGGCCTCATACAATAACCAACGGTGCGCCGATGCAAGCACCGCAACCGAATACTTCACGACCGCAGGTGATCGATTTATGACAGATGCCGAGAAGAATCATGTGGCCTGGCTGGTGGAACAATCGATGCTGCATGCCGCAAAACAGCGGGCCAAACTCTATTCGGGGCAAGGCCGGTTGTGGCAGCAGCCGTATGCGCATACCCGGCCCCGTGATGCTTCAGCCCTGGCCTCGGTGTGGTTCACCGCGTACCCGGCGTCCATCGTTACACGCGAAAACGGCAGTGTGCTGGAGGCCCTGGGGGATGAAACCTTGTGGCACGCCCTGTCGAAAATCGGCATCCAGGGCATTCATAACGGCCCGCTTAAACGCTCGGGCGGCCTTTCGGGCACCGAACACACCCCGACGATTGACGGCAATTTTGACCGCATCAGCTTCGACATCGACCCGCAACTGGGCACCGAAGCCCAACTTCAATCCCTGGCCCGCATGGCCGCCGCGCACAACGCGGTGATCATCGACGACGTGATCCCGTCCCACACCGGCAAAGGCGCGGACTTCCGCCTGGCGGAGATGGCCTACGAGGACTACCCCGGGCTCTACCACATGGTGGAAATCCGCGAGGAAGACTGGCCACTGCTGCCCGAGATCAGCGAGGGCCGCGACGCGCAAAACCTCAGCCCGCAGCAGGTCGACGCCCTGAGAGACAAGCACTACATCGTCGGCCAGCTGCAACGGGTGATTTTCTTCGAGCCTGGGGTCAAGGAAACCGACTGGAGCGCCACCGATGTGGTCATCGGCGTGGATGGCAAGCCCCGGCGCTGGGTGTACCTGCATTACTTCAAGGAAGGGCAACCGTCGCTGAACTGGCTGGACCCGACCTTCGCCGCGCAGCAAATGATCATCGGTGACGCCCTGCACGCCATCGACGTAATGGGCGCAAAAATCCTGCGCCTGGACGCCAACGGCTTCCTCGGCGTGGAACGCAAGCTTGAGGGTAACGCCTGGTCTGAAAGCCACCCGCTCTCCATTACTGGCAACCAGCTGCTGGGCGGCGCGATTCGCAAGGCCGGCGGCTTCAGCTTCCAGGAACTGAACCTGACGGTGGACGACATTGCCGCCATGTCCCACGGCGGCGCCGACCTGTCCTATGACTTCATCACGCGCCCGGCCTACCAGCATGCGTTGCTGATGGGCGATACCGAATTCCTGCGCCTGATGCTGCGGGAGATGCACACCCTCGGCATCGACCCGGGCTCACTGATCCACGCGCTGCAGAACCATGACGAGCTGACCCTCGAACTGGTGCATTTCTGGACCCTGCACGCCCACGACACTTACCTGTACCAGGGGCAGACGTTCCCCGGCGGCATCCTGCGCGAACATATACGCGAGCAGATGTACGAACGCCTGGCGGGCGAGCACGCACCCTATAACCTGAAGTTCGTGACCAATGGCGTGTCTTGCACCACCGCCAGCATCATCACGGCGGCGCTGGGGATTCGCGACCTGGAGGCGATCACCCCGGCGGATATCCAGCAGATACGCCAGATTCACCTGCTGCTGGTGATGTACAACGCCATGCAGCCTGGGGTATTCGCACTTTCCGGTTGGGACCTGGTAGGCGCACTGCCGTTGGCCGCGGAGGAGGTCGCCCATTTGATGCTCGATGGCGACACCCGCTGGATCCATCGCGGCGCCTACGACCTGGTGGACCTGAACCCGGATGCGCCGCAGTCCGCCGGGCAGATGCCACGCCCGAAAACCTTGTATGGCAGCTTGATCAGCCAACTGGCCGACCCGGATTCGTTTGCTTCACAGTTGCAAAGAATCCTCGCCGTGCGCCGCGCCTACGATATCGCCGCCAGCCGCCAGATCCTGGTGCCGGACGTGCAGCACCCGGGGCTGCTGATCATGGTGCACGAGTTGCCGGCGGGCAAAGGCACCCAGATCACCGCGCTGAACTTCGGCTCCACGCCCATCACCGAAACCCTGCACCTGCCCGACATTGCGCCCGGGCCGGTGGTGGACATCATCAACGAGCGGGTAGAAGGTGATTTGACCGCCGAGGGGGATTTCACCATTACGCTGGATGCGTATGAAGGGTTGGCACTGCGGGTGGTCAGCAGCTCGCCGATGATTTGAGGGGGACCATCGACAAGTACTTTTCGATGATCTCCAGCAACAACGGGTTATCCACGCTCTGCAATACGTTAACCAGGCCGCTGGTGGCTGGCGGGATGGCAACGTCCAGCCGCAGGGGCTGCTTGTAGCGCCAGGTTTTGCCTCGCGTTCGGCCGGCGCGCAGTTCCACCTCCGTGTAGTACTGCGTGGCGGTGGCGACGCGCGGGTCCAGCAACCGGGCAATCACCAGGGCGTCATGGATCCAGCAACCGGCCAGGCTGCGAGTGGCCATTGAATAGTCGATCCAGGGCCTGAACGTCTCACAGATAAAATCGGCGAGGGGCGTATCGAGTTGCTGGATACGGTCCAGGTCCTGGTGCGTCATCAAGGTTTGCGTGGTGACATCCAGGGGCACCAGGGTGATGTTCGCACCGCTGCTGAGCACCCGGTCCGCCGCTTCCGGGTCGAAGCCGAAGTTGGTGTCCTTGATGAAGTCATCCAGGGCAAAAACGCCTCCCATGATTATGATTTCCTTCACCGCCTTGATCATGTCGGGGTAGCGTTCAAGCGCCAGCGCCACGTTGGTCAGCGGCCCGATTGCCACCAGGGTGATTTCCCCGGGATTCGCGCAAATCAACTGGCCTATGGCGTCGGCCGCTTCTTGCGGAGGGGCCTCGAAATCCAGGGGAGGGCGCACAGCGTTCCATAAATGCGCGAGTTGGCGCTTGTGTACGGTGTTGTCCAGCGCATCGCGCCAGGGGCCGCCGGGTTCCTCCAGTGCCTGGGTGCTGCCCCTGACCACCGGCAGCGTACGGCCGGCTCGGGCCATCAGGTCTTTGGCGACGTTGTAACCCACTGCGCTGGGCGTGTTGCCCGCGACGGTGGTGACCAGTTCAAGCGAGAGTTCGGGCGCAGAGAGTGCCAGCGCCAATGCCAGACCGTCGTCAACATTTGCCCCTGCAATCCCGTTTCCGGGATCGCAATCAATAATTAAGCGTTTCATTTCACCTTCTTTTTTTAGACTCGCGGTGTTTGCACAGCGCCGCATCCGCAGGACTCACCAATCACGAGGCGGTGAGAAAACTCTTGCAACTGCACTTCGCCATTCCAGGCCAGCAGCATCGCGATGGCTGCCTTGGCCATTTCCCGCACAGGCTGGCAGACCGTGGTCAGGGAGGGCGCATAGAACGCCGACTCTTCAGTGCCGTTGAAGCACACCAGGGCCACCTGTTCCGGGACCTTTATCCCGCGTTCCGACAGCGCACGCATGCAGCCGATGGCTTGGGCTTCGTTGGAGCAGAACAGGGCGCGGGGCGCGCGACCATCGGCCAGCAGCTGTTGTGTCGCCTCGTATCCGCCTTTGCGTGTGTAACTGGCGCCAACAACCCACTCAGGATGTTCTTCGAGGCCACGGTCAGCCAGCGCGTCACGCCAGCCGTTCAAGCGGTCCTGGGCGTTGAGCATTTCCGGCGGGCCACAAATGATGCCAACCTCACGGTAACCATGGCTCAGCAGATGCGCGGTGACTTGATGTGCCGCGCCGCGCTCATCCACCCGAAGCATATTGACGGGGATACTGGGCGTGACTCGGTCGAGCATCACAAAGGGTGTGCCGCTGGCCTGGATCAGCTCGATGTGCGGGTGGCGGTCGACGCTGGTATAGAACAGACCGTCTACCCGTTGGCTCAACAGGGTGTTGATCAGATTCAGCTCGCGTTTGCGGCAGTCGCCGGAATCCCCCAGCAGGATCACCAGGCCGTTATCCAGCGCCTCCTGTTGCAGGGCATGGGCAAAAGACGCGATGAAGGTATTGGAAATGTTCGGCACCACCAGCCCGTAGGTTTTGGTCTTGCCCGAGGCCAGTGCCTGGGCGACACCGTTGGGTCGGTAGCCGGTGTGTTTGATGGCGTCCAGTACGCGCTGGCGAGTGGCCTTGGCGACGGGCCGGGGGCCGTCATTGATGACGTAACTGACCACCGCGACTGACGTACCGGCTTCGCGGGCCACATCGTCGCGGGTGGCGCGGGTGGGATACTGTTTTGTCAAAACGACCTGCCATTTTTCTGGAAAGGTAGACGCCCTGGGCGGGGTCTACTCGCGTAGATGTTCGGGCTAAAAAAAAAGGCTACGGGGTAACACCTTGTGACATCCGACATTATCACGGCTGTTTTATTGCAGTTTGATGACCCTGGCGCCACCGGTAGCCCCTTCACTCAATCGAAATCAGAAGATCGCGTAGGTGTAGCTGAAGATCACACGCGCCTGGTCGACCGCGCCAACATTGGGGATGCCGCTGCGGAAGCTGCCTTCACGCAGGGAGGTGCCAAACCCTTTCAACGGGCCGCTCTGCACGACGTAGTCGATGCGCATGTCACGTTCCCATTCGGAGTAGCGGGAACCACCGTCAGCCCCACGGATATTGTCGCCGTGCAGGTAAAGGGCCGATGCCGACAGACCCGGCACGCCCAGGGCTGCGAAGTCATAGGAGTACTGGGCAAAGTTGGTGTTTTCGCCAGCGCGGATGAACGAGTTGTCCATCACGTCGGTGATCAGGTAGACACTGGCGCCGCCGTTGCCTTCGCTGTTGCCGGCGCCGCCCAGTATGTTGCCCTGGTTGAGGTACACGGTACCGCCCGAATCGGACACCTGCTGGCGGCCGAGCATGAAGGCGTGGCCGCCCAGGTAGTAGGTGAACGCCGCACTCCAGGTGGTGTTATCCACTTTGCCCGGCTCGCTGGCATAACCCCCGTTATTGTTGAAGAGGTAACCGGCGGTGCCGTTTTTACCCTGGGATTTGCTGTTGAAGTAGCGCAGGTCGGTTTTAAAACGTGAGTTTTCACCCAGGGGCGTCGTGTTCAACAGGCCAAAAAAGTCCTGGGTGTAATAGTCCTTCAGGTCGGCACGGTAGTACTGCAGGGTTGTCGTGGGGGTGATTTTCCAGTCGGCGCCGGCATAGGTGAATGAATTGCTGGCCTCGCTGCCACCCGCGATGGCCAAGCCGGTGGAGTTGGACGACGCCCGCCCGGTAGAGCGGCTGAGTTGGCCGGCATTGATCGTCAGGTTGTCGATGTCTTTTGAGGTCACCGTCACGCCGTCGAAGGTTTGCGGCAGCAGGCGGCCATCGTTGGCCACCAGGATTGGCAGGTTAGGCGACAGCACGCTGCCGGCGTGGAACTCGGTCTTGGACACGCGCAGCTTGGCGTTGGCCCCAAGACGGCTCCAGTTGTCCACCGGCGTGCCGTCGGAATTGACCGGTGCGAGTGAGTTCGAGGTGCTGGCATTGGGGTGCTGGGTGCCACCGGAAAGGTTGAACGCTTGCAGCGCTTGAACGTCGAGACCGAAACCGACGGTACCTTGGGTAAACCCGGACAGATAGTCGAGCTTGAAGCCCTGGGTCAGTTCGTTCTGGTCAACCCCCGGTGTGTTGGGGTTATCACTGCGAAGGTAGAACGTGCGTGCGTTGACCGACGCAGTACTGTCGTCGATAAAGCCGGCAGCAAGCGCGTGTTGCGCCAGGATCGTGGTGGTGACTGCCAGTGCGAGGGTGGACCGTTTCATGTCAATGCTCCTATGGATTGCCGATTTACAGGCATGGCTTCGCCCGACTTGTGGTTGAACAGTCGTGCGGGTTTGCGCCTTTCTGCGAGGCGTCAGTGGTTTTTCAGGGGGGTGAAACTAGATGGCATCTTCCAGCGCGTTAAGGTCGCGCCCTCGGGTTTCCGGAGCGACAAAGGTGGTCACAAAACCGATCCCGGCCATAGCGACAAAGTACCCGGCAATCGCCCACCAGTGACCGGTCCAGGTCAGCAGCGCGGCAGCCACCAGCGGCGCGGTACCACCCGAGAGGATCGAACCCAGCTCCTTGGCCAGGGCCAGTTTGGTGTAGCGGTTTTTTACGCCGAATATTTCAACGCTCCAGGCCGCCTGTACGCCAAAGATGCCGAGGGAGGCGAGGCCCATGCCGACCACGATGGTGGCCATGACAATGGCTGGGTCGCGAGAGTCGAGTAGCATGAATGCCGGGAACGCATACAGCATCAGCAGCCCGCAGAACCAACGGTAGGTAATGCGCCGGCCAAATCGGTCAGACAACCAGCCCGCCAGGGGGATAATCAAAAAGCCGAGTATCGACGCGATCAACACCGATTGGGTCGCGACGGACTTGTCCACCGCAAGCACCTTCACCACATAGCCGACGATAAACCCCTGGGCCAGGTAGGAAGGGCCGTTCTCGCCAATGCGCAAACCGACCATGGTGAGAAATGCCCGGCTGCCTTTCCAGAACCCAACAGGTTGTGCAGCGGTGGTGAGGGCGTTACTGCGCTGGGCTTGCAGTTCGGCCTTTCGAAGTTCGAACACCGGTGTTTCCCGCAGGTTGCGACGTAGCCACAGGGCAGCCAGGGCAATCAGCGAGCTGCACAGAAACGGAATGCGCCACCCCCATTCCTGCAATTGCTGTTGGTCCATTTGCACCACGGCAAGCCAGACCAATGAAGCCAGCAACGTCCCGCTGTTGGAGCCCAAGGCAATCACTGAAGACACCAGGCCCCGTTGCTTGGCAGGTGCAAACTCGCCCAGCATCACTGTGCCTGCAGCCAGTTCGGCGCCCGCACCAAAACCCTGGGTAAAACGCAGCAGGACCAGACATGCCGGCGCCCAGATACCGATCGATGCGTAGCTGGGGATCAAGCCGATCAAGGTGGTGGATGCGCCCATCAACACGACGGTAGAGACCATCACCACCTTGCGGCCCTTGCGATCACCCAGCCACCCGAAGAACAGCGCACCGATCGGCCGCGCCACAAACCCAACCGACCAGGTGGCGAAGGTGGAAAGCAACGCCATGGCCGGCGACACGTTAGGGAAAAACACATCGCCGAAGATCAGGCCCGCCGCCAGGCCATACAGGGCAAAATCCGCGTACTCCATTGCCGTGCCCAGCCAACAGGCGAGGGTGGCGCGATACAACTCCCGGCGTCCTTGCGGGGTTACCAAGCTTTCATCCGCTGCGCCACTGGCCGTTAGGGCAGCGGGGTGGGCGGCACTTGCAACTGTCGACATCAAAAAACTCCTGATCCAAGGAAGGCCCGGACATGACCATTGAGGTGGTTGCTCTGCGTTCTACAGCTATCTACGCGCGTAGATAACTGACCTTGAAAATCGGCCCGGGGATAAACCCCAAAGGCCGATCATGAAAATCCATGGCCGGATCTTAGGCAGGGTTGTATTGCAGTCGAATGACAGATTTGTCGGCGGGGCCGAACAGGGCGTGGGACGGGGTCTTGAAAATCAGACCCCGGGTTTCGCTTAGCGTTACGTTGCAGAACGGCCTAGCCGCCGCCGACTGGTATTTCCTCACGTTCACTATCGAGCGGCCGCTCCACCTCCTGATGGTGCGTCGAACCAATAAACATATACATCGCCGGCACCATAAACAGCGTCAACACGGTACCGATCGACAACCCGGCGAAGATCACCAGGCCCATGTCATGCCGTCCCGCAGCCCCGGCGCCAGACGCCCACACCAAAGGCACCACCCCCAGCACCATCGCCGCCGTGGTCATCAGGATCGGCCGCAAACGCACGCCGGCCGCTTCTTCTATCGCCTCACGCTTGCTGTGGCCCGCGCGCTGCAATTCATTGGCGAACTGCACGATCAGAATCCCGTGCTTGGTGATCAACCCCAGCAACGTCACCAGGCCTACCTGGGTGTACACGTTGATGGACGCAAACCCCATGGTGATAAAGGCCAGTGCGCCAAAGAGCGCAGGGGGCACGGAGAACAGGATCACCACCGGGTCGCGGAAGCTCTCGAACTGGAAGGCCAGGGCCAGGTACACGATCAGGATCGAGAACATCAGCAACCCGAAGAACCCGCCGGATTCCTGCATGAACTGGCGCGACTCGCCAGAGAAGTCCGAGGTGTAGCCGGTGGGTGCGATGTTGGTCAGGATCGTGTTGAGTTTCGCCAGCAGTTCGCCCTGGGCCACGCCGCTCACGCCGGACAGGGTCGCCGAGTTGAGTTGCTGGAAGTGGTTGATGGACTCGGGCTGGGTCGAGGTCTCGATATGCGCCACGGTGCGCGCCTGGATCATGCTGCCGGACGGCGTGCGAATGTAGTAATCGAGGATCTGGTCGGGGTTGAGCCGGTCAACCTGCAGCACCTGGGGAATCACTTTGTACGAACGCCCGGCGGTGGAGAAGTAGTTCACATAGTTGCCACCCAGTGCAGCGGACAGCGCCGCGCCGACGTCAGCCTGGGTCATGCCCAGTGCGGCGATTTTTTCCCGGTCGACCACCAGCCTGGCTTGGGGCTTGTCGAGTTTCAGGTCCATGTCGGAGAAATAGAACAGCTGTTGTTTCTGTGCCTCGGCCACCACCGCCTGGGCGACTTCGTTGAGGTTTTCCACCGAGTCGGTGGTGGTGATCACAAACTGCACCGGCAAGCCCTGGGCGCCCGGGAGCGACGGCAGCGGGAACGCCGCGATGGTAGCGCCCGGCACCTGGTTCCATTTTTGCTGGAGGTCCAATATCAGTTGAGCCTGTGAGCGCGAGCGGTCGCCCCAGTTTTTGAGCAGCACACCACCCAGTCCCTGGTTGAGGATCGGCAGCCCGGTGAGCTGGAACATCTGCGCGTATTCAGGCTCTTTGTTGGCGATCTGGAAGGCCTGGTCGGCAATGCGCTCCATCTGCTGCGGCGAGGCGGTCGGCGGGCCCTTGATCTGCATGAACACCAGGCCCTGGTCCTCGGTGGGCGACAGTTCGCTCTTGGCGGTCATGCCACTGGCGGCCACCAGCAAAAACAGCAAGAAGCCAAACGTCACCAGCACCGGCCACACGTTCAGCCCGCCTGAAAGTACGCGGTGGTAACGCCCCCGCAACCAGTCAAAGTACTGGTCGAGCTTGCGGGCGAAGCGACCTTCTTCCTGCCCGGACTTGAACAGTCGCGAAGTCATCATCGGCGACAGCGTCAACGCCACCACGGCCGACACGGTCACCGCACCGGCCAGGGAGAAACAGAACTCCTTGAACAGCGCCCCGGTCAGCCCGCTGCGCAGGCCAATGGGCACGTAGGCGGCAATCAGCACCACGGTCATCGCGACGATCGGGCCACCCAGTTCCCGCGCCGCCACCAGCGCGGCCTCCAGCACACCTTTGCCTTCTTCCTTGATATGCCGGTCGACGTTTTCCACCACGATAATCGCGTCGTCCACCACCAGGCCGATCGCCAATACCAGGGCGAGCAGGGTCAGGAGGTTAATCGAGTACCCCAGCAGGTACATGATGAAGAACGTCCCCACCAGCGACAGCGGGATCGCCACCAGCGGCACGATCACCGCACGGAATGAGCCGAGGAACAGGTAGATCACCACCGACACGATGATCATCGCCTCCACCAGGGTTTTCACCACCTCATAAATCGAGGTGTTGATGAACTCCGTGGAGTCGTACACGATCTCGCCGCGCACCCCGGTGGGCAATTGGGATTGCAGCTCGGGGAAGGCCTCGCGCACGCTGTCGGCGACGGTCAGGATGTTGGCGTTGGGCGCGGTCTTGATGCCGATGAACACCGAACGTTTGCCGGAAAACGCCACGCTGCTGTCGTAGCTCTCGGCGCCGAGGGTGACGGTGGCCACATCCTCCAGGTACACCAGGGCATCGCCTTTTTGCTTGACCACCAACCGCTTGAATTCATCCACGGTGTGCAAGTCGGTCCCGGCGGTCAGGTCGACCGTGACCGTTTGCCCGCGGGTGGAGCCGACGGCAGACAGGTAGTTGTTGTTGGCCAGGGCAGTGGACACGTCCTGGGCCGTCACGTTGTGCGCCGCCAGCTTGTTCGGGTCCATCCAGGCCCGCAGGGCGAACTGGCGCCCGCCGAGGATTTCAGCGGTTTGCACACCCTGGATCGAATCCAGCTTGGGCTTGACCACCCGCACCAGGTAATCGGTGATGTTGTTGGTGGGCAGGGTGTCGCTGTAGAAGCCCAGGTACATGGCGTCTGTGGTCTGCCCGACCGCCACCGTCAGCACCGGCTCCTGGGACTGGGCCGGCAATTGGTTCTTGACCGAGTTGACCTGGGTATTGATCTCGGTGAGTGCCTTGCTGGCCTCGTAGTTCAGCCGCAGCGTGGCGGTAATCGTCGACACGCCGGTGATGCTCGTCGACGACAGGTAGTCGATGCCCTGGGCCTGGGCAATAGCTGACTCAAGGGGCTGGGTGATAAAGCCGGCCACCGTCGACGCGTCAGCGCCGTAGTAAGCGGTGGTAATCGTGACCACCGTATTTTCGGTGCGCGGCCATTGGTTCACCGGCAGTTCGAAGATCGAGCGCAGCCCCAGGATCAGGATGAACAGCGAGACGACAATGGCCCAGACCGGTCGCTGAATAAAGGTATCGGTAAATTTCATGGGACACCTTTAGTGTTCTTGGGGAGTCGGCGCCGGGTCGTTCAGCGGCGCGGCGCTGTTATCGACTTTCACCGACGAGCCATTCTTGAGCTTCATCTGGCCGCTGGTGATCAGCAGGTCGCCTTCCTTCACGCCCGACAGAATGGCGACTTGGTCGCCCCGGGTTGGCCCGGTCTTGATGAAGGTCTGTTGCGCCGTGAGCACTTCCTCGCCTTTGTCGTTCTTGCTGGAGGTGGCGATGAACACCGTGGTGCCGTAAGGGTTGTAGGTGACCGACGTCTGCGGAACGGTGAGGTAGCGTTGGGTCGCGCCGGAGGTGACCACGGCGCGGGCAAACATCCCGGGCACCAGGCTTTGTTTGGGGTTGTCGACGGTGGCTTCTACAGTGACGTTGCGCGTGGTCGAGTCGAACTGGGTGTCGATGGTGCTGACCTTGCCCGTGAAGGTTTGATTGGAGAGGCCGTCGGCCGTCACCGACACCCCTTGGCCGATGGCGATGGCTTCCAGTTGGGTCTGGGGCACGGTGAAGTCGATGTAGATCGGATCAAAGGTCTGCAACGTAGCGATCTTGTCGCCGGGGTTGAGGTATTGCCCGGGGTTGACGCTGGTGATCCCGATGCGCCCGGCAAACGGTGCGCGAATGGTTTTTTTCGCCACCAGCGCCCGCTGTTGTTCGGCGGCGGCGAGCTTGGCTTTCAGGTCGGCGGTGTCGGTGTCGACTTGGGCCTGGGAGATGGCGTTGACCGCCAGCTGGGCCTTGTCACGCTTGAGGACGATCACCGCCAGGTCGGCCGTGGCTTCAAGGGAATGCAGTTGCGCGATGTCCGAGTCGGCGTTCAGTTGCACCAGCAGCGCCTGGGCCGCCACTTGCTGCCCGGGCGTGAAGCCGAGGGTGCGCACGATGCCGCCCACCTCGGTGGTCACATCCACCCCGCGGACAGCCTTCATCGAACCCACGGCGGTGACATTGGGTTGCCAATCGCTGAAGGGCACTTTCATGGCCGTGACCACGGCAGCGGGCAGGGGCTGCTTGGACTGGGCAATCAACGCCGAAATCTGCACGAACTTCACCCCGGCGATGATCGCGACAATCACCAGCACCACCACGATCATGATGATCATCGGCCGCCACAGTCGACGCTTGCGCGGTGCGCCGGGCTCGGGGGGCAGGGGAGAGGCAGTAATGACGTCAGCCATGGGTGTTCTCACTGTTTCAATGATTCAGTTCAGTCGAACCGTGCCGAATCGGCAGGCGCTGCCTTGTTCTTGGCCGGCATGATCTCGTTCCACGACGGCAAGCCGAAGCGATCCGGTTTGCCCTTGGTGGCGGGGTCCACATCTGTTCGGTTCCACCAACCGCCACCCAGTGCCTGGAAGAGCGCAGTGGTATCGCTGTAGCGCGAGGCCTGCGCCTTGACGCGGGACAATACGGTGTTCTGGTAGGTTTGCTGGGCCGTCAGCAGGTTGATGTACGCCACGGCGCCGAGCTTGAACTGCGCCTGCACCAGGTCCAGGTTGGCTTGCGCGGAACGCTCGGCTACCACTTGCTGGTTCAGCGCGTCAGCATCGGCCTCCAGCGCCCGCAGGGCGTTGGCCACGTCCTGGAACGCACCAATCACGGTGCCACGGTAGCGGGCCGCCGACTCGTCGTAGGCTGCCACGGCGGCACGCTTGCGATGTTCGAGGGCACCGGCATCAAAGATCGGTTGGGTGATCGACCCGGCCAGGCTCCACACGCCACTGCCCGCCGAAAACAGCTTGGTCCCGCTGGCCACCGTGGAGCCCACGGACCCGGTGATGCTGAACTGCGGCAACTGATTGGCCACGGCCACGCCGATGTTGGCGCTGGCCTGGTGCAGTTGCGCCTGGGCGGAGCGCACATCGGGCCGCTGGCCGACGATGGCCGAGGGCAGGCTGACCGGCAGTTCTTCCGGCAAGTGCAGGGAGGCCAGGTTGAAGCGCTCGTCGCGGTCCTGGTTGGGAAACCGACCGAGGTAGGCCATCAACTGGTTGCGGGTCTGCGCCAATTGCTTCTGCAGGGGCGGCAAGCTGGCACGGGTTTGCGCCAATGCGGTCTGTTGCGTGAGGACATCGCTGTCACCGATGGCACCCAGCCGCCGCTGCGCCTGCAGCACGTCGAGCTGGTCGCCCTGGAGCCGGACGATTGCCTCGGTTGAGGCGATTTGATCACGTATCGACGCCAGGCTGACCGCAGTATTGACCACATTGGAGGTCAGGGTGAGGTACGTCGCCTCCAGCTGGAAGCGTTCGTACTCGGCCTGGGCCGACGTGGATTCGATTTGCCGGCGCGTGCCGCCGAACACGTCCGGGGCATAGGAAACGCTCAACGATGCCGAACTCACCGTGAGAATCGGCGACTCCGGCAGGCCCGAGGTGACGCCCGATACTTTCTCCCGGGCTTTTTGCACATTGCCGCTTACGGAAGGAAACAACGACGCCTGGTCGGCATAGACCAGCTCGTTGGCCTGGCGCAACGCGGCTTGAGCGGCCGTCACATCCGGGTTGGCGCGCAAGGCTTCTTCCACCAGCGCGTTAAGGTCCGGCGAGCGGAACAGCGTCCACCATTGCCCGGGAATATCCATCCCGGCGATCAGCCGCTGCGCTGCGCCGCCGGCGTCGATATCGGCCTTGGCGGTAGCCGTGAGTTTTTCCCGTGAATAATCGGCATTCGCCGGCACTTCGGGCCGCGCGAAATCCGGCCCGACGGTGCAGCCGGCGAGGGCGATGCACAACAGGCTCAAGGGAGCCAGGAGGTGTGGTTGTCGAAAAAGGGCGCGAGTCAGCGCCACTTGTTGCGGTCCCGATGCAAGCTGCCGAGGCTGCTCTTTCATATTTACTCTGATTAATCAGTTGGTTAACTGTTTTCTATAGTGAGCAATAAATGCGGGTGCATCGGGCCGGGGCGCTGGACAATGGCTCGAGATTAGCCGAATTCAGATCAGTGTAGGTGGTGCGGCCGGGTACGCAATGTCAGCGCACGCGGATCTTCAATGAAAATGCATTTAGCGCATTAATATCGAATTACGTTATGCGTTATAGGTATTTTACAGGCGACCTTTTGCCCCTCATGGTAGGCCTCCCTACGAATACTGCCGAGACCGCGCGCGCGGATCGACTTGAAATGCCTGAGCAGGCATCTGGAGCGAACGTGCGTTATCTGACAAAACTGGCGGCCGGGTTGGCCGCCTTGCTGTGCCTCACTGCGAACGCGCAAACGCTGGTGGTGGGTGACCAAAGTTACAACGCCCAGGCCGTGATGGAAGCGGCGGGGGTGCTGGATGATTTGCCCTATACCCTTGAATGGAAGCAATTCACTGCGGGATCACCCGTCGCCGAGGCGCTCAACACCAACAGCCTGGACATCGGCCTGCTCGGCGATGCGCCCGTGCTGTTCCTCGGTGCACTGGGCGCGCCGATCAAGGTAATCGCCATCAGCCGGCAAAATCTCGACGGCGTGGCCATCCTGGTGAAAAAGGATTCGTCGATCCACAGCCTTGCCGACCTGAAAGGCAAGCGCGCCGCCATCTGGAAAGGCTCCTGGAGCCAGCAGTTGCTGCTGACTGCACTGGATAAAGCCGGCGTGCCAAAGGACTCACTGGAACTGCGCTACCTCAGCGCGCTGGATGCTTCCCATGCGTTGGAGGGCGGTTCAGTTGACGTCATCGCCACCTGGGAACCCTACGTCACCCAACAGGAACGCCAGGGCGCGCGGGTTCTGGCGACGGCTGACGGATTGATCCCGGCCCAGAGCTTTGTTGCCGCCAGCACCAAGGCCGTCGACACCAAGCGTGCGCAAATCAGCGATTTTCTTCAACGCCTGAAAAAAGCCCGTGACTGGACACGCCAAAGCCCGGCCAACGCCGACGCCTACGCGGATGCCTGGGCCAAACGCACCCGGGCAGACGCCGATATAGCCCGCGCCTGGTTCGCCCGGGCACGCACCACGGTGGAGCCGGTGACCGCCCAATCGCCTGTGGAAGCGCAAAAGACCGTGGACTTTTTCGCAAGCCAGGGACTGGTCAAGTCTTACCCGGCAGCCAAGCTGTTCGACGACTCCTTCGCCGCAGCCTTGCAGCCCGCCGTCGCCAAAACCCAGCCCTGAACGCCTCAAGGAATACGTTAGACATGACCAAACGACAGCTCAAACTTGGCGCCTTGACCATGGGCTGTGGCGGGCCCGGTCGCCACAATCTATGGCTTGATCACGAACTGCCAGCCGATGCCAGCGTCAACGTCGACTGGTACATCGACATCGCACGCCAGGCCGAGGCGGCACTGTTCGACTTGATGTTTATCGTCGACAGCCAGTTCATCACACCGGGTTCGCCATCCCATTACCTCAATCGCCTTGAACCGCTCACGCTGCTCTCGGCACTGGCCGTAAGCACCCGGCATCTGGGCCTGGTTGGCACGCTGACGACCTCCTACAACTCGCCATATAACGTCGCACGGCGCCTGGCTTCGCTCGACCTGATCAGCAAAGGCCGCGCAGGCTGGAACGTGGTGACCAGCGGAGACGCCGGCACCGCCGGCAACTACAGCCGCGACGAACACTACGACTACGACACCCGCTATGGCCGGGCCGCCGAACACGTCCAAGTGGTGCAGGGCCTGTGGAACTCCTATGAGGAAGACGCATTTGTGCGCGACAGGACTACGGGCCAGTTCCTCGACCCGAGCAAATTGCATAGCCTGAACCACAAGGGCGAGCATTTTTCCGTGGTCGGCCCGCTGAACATCCAACGCTCACCCCAAGGCCAACCGGTGATCTTCCAGGCCGGTGATTCAGAGCAAGGCCGCGACCTGGGCGCCGCCACCGCCGATGTCATCTTCACCCACGCCGCCAGCATCGAGCAGGGCCAGGCGTTTTACCGGGACATAAAGGGCAGGGCGGAGCGACATGGCCGCGATCCCGGGCAATTGCTGGTAATGCCTGGCGCCGAAATTTATGTGGGGGATACTGACGAACAGGCCCGTGAAATCGAGCAGCACTACCATCAGGCCGACCATAGTTTTGAGCTTGCGTTGAAGGAGTTCGGGCGTAATTTCGGCTGGCATGATTTTGGCCAGTACGACCTGGATGCGCCGTTCCCACAGGAAAGTCTGGAGGCCGCGCGCAGCAGCTTTTTTACCAATGCCAAGCGCATTGCCGATCAGGCACGGGAGAAAGGTTTTACGTTGCGCCAGGCGGTGGAGTTTGGTCGGCAACTGCGGCCGGGGGCGTTTGTGGGATCGGCGGCGACGGTCGCCCGAAAGATGGCGGACTGGTTTGAAGCGCGGGCGGTGGATGGCTTCAACATCTATATCGGGCATCCTCAGCAGTTCAAGCGGTTTACCCAGGAAGTCATCCCATTGTTGCAGGAACACGGCGTGTATCGCACGGCGTATGAAGGGACGACGCTTCGGGAAAGCCTGGGGTTGGAGATTCCACGATTTGCTCGCGGCAGGAGTGTCTGATTCAAAAAGAAGCTGTTCAGGTTAATAAACCGGTTGGCAGGGGATTTTTTTAGACATACTGAGGGTTCTAACCACTCATTTGTCCCGAGGCTGTCCTGATGCCATCCGAACCTGCCAGCGGGCCTTTCAATCAGGACGACCGTTATCGGCTGCTCGTCGACGCAGTGGTCGACTACGCCATCTATATGCTTGATACGAACGGGTTGATTTGCAGCTGGAACTCGGGCGCGAAGAAGATCAAGCAGTACGAACAAAGCGAAGTGCTGGGCAAGCATTTTTCGCTGTTCTACACCCCGCAAGACCTGGCCTCGGATCTGCCGGGGCGCGCCCTCAAGAGCGCCGAACAGTCAGGCCGCTTCGAGGGCGAAGGCTGGCGCCTCAGGAAAGATGGCACGCGCCTATGGGCGTTGGTCATTATCGACCCGATACGCGCCGACGATGGCACGCTGATCGGCTTCGCAAAAGTCACACGGGACCTGACCGAGCGCAAGGCAGCGGAGCAGGCCCTGCGCCAGAGTGAGCAGCAATTCAGCCTGCTGGTACAAGGCGTGACCGACTACGCGCTCTATATGCTGGATCCCCACGGCGTGATCACCACCTGGAACGCCGGTGCCCAGCGCATCAAGGGTTATGAGCCGGCAGAAGTCATCGGCAAACATTACTCCATGTTTTTCCAGCGTGAAGACGTCGACAACAACGTCCCGCAGCGCGCCCTCGAAACGGTTGTGCGCGAAGGTCGCTATGAAGGGCAAGGCCGGCGTCTGCGCAAGGACGGCACGGGATTTGTGGCTCATGTGGTGATCGACCCGATCAAGAATGAGCTAGGCGAGCTGGTGGGTTTCGCGAAGATCACACGGGACGTGACCGAGAGTGTTCAGGCCCAACAGGAGATCAAGGAAACCCGGGAGGCTTTGTTCCAGTCCCAGAAAATGGAATCCCTGGGCCAGCTTACCGGCGGTATCGCCCATGACTTCAACAACCTGCTCATGGTGATCCTTGGCAGCCTTGAACTGGCCAAGAAGCGCGCTCCACAAGACTCGAAAATCTATTCCCTGTTGAATAACGCGATCGCTGGTGCCGAACGGGGCGCGACGCTTACCCAGCGAATGCTGGCCTTTGCCCGTCGCCAGGAACTGGATCCGCAGCCTGTGGATGTGGGTGGCCTGATCAGAAACATGTCTGATCTGCTGTCCCGGATTTTAGGGGCTGGCATCAGCGTAGACACACAGTTCCCGCTGATCTTGCGGCCGGTATTGGTCGACATGAGCCAACTGGAAATGGCCTTGATGAACCTGGTCATCAACGCCCGGGACGCAATGGAAGGTCGGGGACGGATTCTGATTTCGGCGAGGGAAGATTCGTTTCCCGGCAGGCCGAATGAATCCGAAAGGTTGATTTGCATCTCTGTCGTCGACACCGGCCCCGGGATGAATGACGCGACCCTGCAAAGGGCCATGGAGCCGTTTTTCACCACCAAAGGCGCGGGAAAAGGCACCGGGCTTGGCCTTTCGATGGTGCACGGCCTGGCGGCACAATCACAGGGCCACTTTGTGTTGAAAAGCACGGAGGGAGAGGGCACAACCGCAGAGCTTTGGTTACCGGTGGCGGTGATGGAGACCACGCAGTCGCCAGCGCAGGCATCAACAGCAAACACGCCAGACGTCGCCCATCAGCGAAGCCTCGACATTCTGCTGGTAGACGATGACCCACTGGTGCTCATCAGCACCGGGGCGATGCTTGAAGACCTCGGCCATCATGTCGTGTTGGCGGCAGACGGCCAGGCGGCGCTGTCTTTCCTGGCCCAAGGCAAGCGTTTTGACCTGGTGGTCACCGACATGGCAATGCCGGACATGACCGGGATTGAACTCGCCGGCAATATCGAATCGCTGTTTCCCACACTTCCTATCATCCTTTCGTCAGGATTTTCCGAGATTACCCTGGATATCAAAACCACATTGACGCGACTTCCCAAACCATTTGACCAAGCTGCATTGGCGAAGGTAATCGCCGAAACCCTGCGCACCCGGATTGAAAAGCCGTGTTGAGCCAGGCGGTTGATCGTCCGCTGTTTGTATCTATGGATGGGCCCAAGGGCACCGGTAAAACCACACTGTTGGAAGCCGTTACGAAAGTACTGAGGGCGGGCAATAAAAAGGTGATCCGGCTTTGCGAGAGAAAAAGCGATCCCTACAGAAGTGAAACAATGGCCCTCGTTAACCAGCTTGCCAGAAGTCCGAGTCGGGATTTGGAGTGGGAAGTGTGTGAGCGCTTTGCGGATAGCCGTGCGTGGATTTCCCGGCATGTGCTGGCTGAACAGCCGCCGGGCAGTATCGTCTTGATTGATCGCTGGTATCCGTCTGATGCCGCGTTTCGCCGCACCGTCCCGATGGAAGAGATCCTGCGGCTGAACATTGACCGAAACGTGCAAGTGCCGGACCTGCATGTCGGGGTTGTCACCGCGCCTGAAGTTTCATGGGCAAGGGCTGCTGCGCGCCGGCGTGGGCTGAGTAGCACGGTGATGCATAAGCTGGACGAACATGTCGCCAGTACCCAGGCGTTCGAACGAGCGGTTGCAGATCACGGTTGGGTCTTATGCCGGAATGAAGGAACGATTGAGGGGGCGACGTTGCAGGTGGTTTCCGAGATTTATAAAGTCCTGGGATGACAGATGGGTCACTGGGCTGCCATAGCCTGGTACGTGATTTAACATAATATACATTATGCGTAATCATATGATTCGCTATCAGGGGCAGTGCCAGTCAGATTTCAACTGGCAAAACCCCTTTGGTGATCAAACCTGAGCAAACCCACCATCGACGAACATTTCGCTACCCGTCATAAAGCTGCTCTCGTCCGATGCCAGGAACAACGCGGCTGCAGCAACTTCTTCGGCCTTGCCGATACGGCCCAGAGGAAGCTGCCCAGTCATGTCATCGATGATTGCATCCTTCTGACCTGTCGCCGAAAGCGCCAGGTCCAGCCCTGGTGTCGAGATCGGCCCGGGCGACAGCACGTTGATGCGTATCCCCGTGCCTTTGAGATCCAGCGCCCAGCTCCTGGCGAAATTACGCAGCGCCGCCTTTGTGGCGCTGTACACGCTGAATGCCGGTGTGCCCATGGTGCCCGTCGTCGAGCCCGTCAGGATAACCGAGCCGCCTGCGTGCATCAGTGGCAACGCTTTTTGTACGGTGAATAACGTGCCTTTGACGTTGATGCCAAAGGTGCGGTCAAACGACGCTTCGGTGATCGATCCGATCGGCTCGAAATCTCCCAGCCCTGCGTTGGCGAACAAGATGTCGATACGACCTTTATCCGCTTTGACTTGCGCGTAGATTCGGTCAAGGTCATCCAGGTTTGAAATGTCACCCTGAATGGCTACGGTTCCAGCGCCAATGATCTGCAGCGCTTTATCCAGTTCCTCTTGCCGACGCCCCACGATAACGACTTGCGCGCCTTCTGCAGCAAAACGTATGGCAGTGGCCAAGCCGATACCGCTGTTGCCGCCAGTGATCAGTGCAATTTTTCCGTTGAGCCTGCTCATGTTGGTTTCCCAAAAAAGTTGAGGCCCAACTGTAGATCTGCGCATTCTATTTGAATAGTATGCACCTTTTGGTAAGTACCCAATTCAGTGAGTGACGTCATGGCGAACAACACCTTCAATTGCGGACTCGATGCTGCCCTGGCAGTGATTGGCGGGAAATGGAAACCACTGGTCCTTTACCATCTGGCGCAGGACGTTCATCGATACGGCGAGCTGCGGCGCGCGATTGGTGGCGTGACCGACAAGGTGCTGACCCAGCAATTGAAGGAGCTGGAACGCGATGAAATCATCGCGCGTGTCGACTTCAAGGAAATCCCGCCAAAGGTCGAATACTCCCTGACCCCGTTCGGGCACTCGCTGGCCAAGGCGTTGGGGGCGTTGTGCCAATGGGGCACCGAGCACATGCAGACGGTTGAACGCATCAGTGAGGCCCGTACAAGCGCCCTCACCCAGCCTTAAGCTCACCCAAATACCCAACTCAACTAAATGGATATTTAGTTGAGTTATTGTTCAATGGCGCACTTGCAACCCCAGTCGCCTGCTTAATCAATCGGATCGCGGGTCCACTCACCGTTCACCAACCGCTTGATGCCCAACGGGTTGGCGTTCTGCAAGGCAGCGGGCAACAGGCTGTCCGGGTAATTCTGATAGCAGACCGGACGCAGGAACCGATCGATTGCCAAACTGCCGACCGAGGTACCTCGGGCATCACTGGTGGCCGGGTACGGGCCGCCATGCACCATGGCGTCGCACACTTCTACGCCAGTCGGATAGCCATTGACCAAGATGCGGCCCACCTTCTCCTCCAAGAGCGGCACCAGCCATTGGTACCGATGCAGGTCGGCCGGCTCGCCGATGAGGGTCACCGTCAGTTGGCCGCGCAGCGCTCGCAACGCTTGTTCAAGTTGCGCATCGTCCTCCACCTCAATCAGTACGCTGGTTGGGCCGAAGACTTCTTCTTGTAGCAAGGGATGCCCCTCAAGCAGCAACGCGAGGTCGGCCTTGAACAGCTGCGCTCGCGCTTGATTGCCTTCCTGGGATTGCCCCGCCAGGTGTGCGACACCCGGGCACGCTTTCAAGGCGTCGACACCTTTCTGATAACTGCGCAGGCCACCGGCATTCAGCAAGGTTTGCGGCGCCTGTGCCGAAAAATGCGCCTTGAACTGTTCGGTAAACGCAGTGAATGCCGGGCCGCGGATACCGATTACCAAACCCGGGTTGGTACAGAACTGCCCTGCCCCCAGCACCACCGAGCCAGCCAGCTCGCCTGCGATGGTCGCGCCACGGGCCGCCAGCGCATCCGGCAACAGGATAACGGGGTTGATGCTCGACATCTCGGCGAACACCGGGATCGGCTGCGTACGTTCCGCTGCGATCTTGCACAGGGCATCGCCGCCGCGCAGCGATCCGGTAAAACCTACCGCCTGAATCGCCGGATGCCTGACAAGATCTGCGCCGACACCTTCGCCGAAGATCATGTTAAACACCCCCGGCGGCATGCCGGTGCGTTTGGCGGCGCGTTCGATAGCGCCGCCCACCAGATCAGCCGTAGCCATATGGCCACTGTGGGCCTTGACTACCACCGGACAACCGGCCGCCAACGCCGAGGCGGTGTCGCCACCCGCCGTGGAAAAGGCCAGGGGGAAATTGCTAGCACCAAAGACCGCCACCGGACCGACGCCAATCCGGTATTGACGCAGGTCGACCCGTGGCAGCGGTTGGCGATCCGGTAGTGCCAGATCAATTCGCGCCCCGAGGCTGTCACCCCGGCGCAGCACCTGGGCGAACAAGCGCATCTGGTTGCTCGTACGCAGGCGCTCGCCCAGGATGCGCGCGGAAGGCAGCGCGGTTTCACTGCAGACGACCGCGATGAAGTCCTGATCCAGTGCCTCCAGTTCCTCGGCGATCGCCTCAAGGAACCCCGCGCGCCGCACGGGGCTCAGTTGGCGATACGGACCAAAGGCACTTTTTGCGGCAAGAGCGGCCTGCCCGACTTCTTCAACCGTAGCCTGGTGGAACACGTAAGGCAGCGCTTCCCCGGTGGTGGCATCAATGCTCTGGTGACGGGCCTCGCCGAGACCACTACGGGCGCCCGCGATGAACTGCTGTCCGAGTACAGCCGGCATTTTCATAACCTCTTCCATTGAGTGTCAGCCTCGGCCATAGGCGGTCAATACTTTGCGAATCGCCTGAGCGATGCCTTGCAGGTGTTTCTCCTCGAAACGGTCGGTCCACCACATGCACACCGTTTCTTTGCACGCCTTTTCCGCCACCGGGCAAACGCTGCCGGAAAAGTCCTGCGGGTCGACACCCGGCAAGGTAAACGGCAATCCCGAGGTGCCGAACGTCTTGCGCTCGCGGATCACCGGGTAGCTGTACAGCGGCACTTCGCCCGGATAACCGATAAAGCCATCGATCCCTTCGGCCACCAGCGCTTTCATGACGTCCGCCATTGAAACTGTCAGTTGCGTCGTGTCCACACGGAACGAATAAAAGAAGTACACCCCAAGGGTGTCGGGCAAAGGCAGTACCGGCTGGATAGCCAGCCCGTCCAGCAATTCGGTCAGGCGGTCGGCCGACGCCACACGTGCATCGACAAACTGCTGCAGTTTCTCGACCTGCGCCAAACCGACGGCCGCCTGCAACTCGGTCATGTGGTAGTTGGGTGCCAGGAAAAGATGATCACGTCCACCGCGCTCCCGTGGCCAGCCCTTGTCGCTGCACGCACGCAGGCCACGACCGTTGTATTCGCTGCGATTGCTGATGACCATGCCGCCGTCGCCGGTGGTCATGTGCTTGGATTGCTGGAAGCTGAAACAGCCGACATCGCCAAAGGTGCCGCACAACTGGCCCTTGTAGTAGGCCAGGTGTGCCTGGGCACAATCTTCGATGACAAACAGGTTGTGCTTGCGGGCGATCGCCATGATCGCGTCCATGTCCGCCGGATGACCAAATACATGGGTCACGATGATCGCGCGTGTGCGTGCAGTGATGTTCTTCTCGATGGAGGCCGGGTCGAGGTTCTGCGTCAGTGGATCGACATCCGCGAAGACCGGCACCGCCAACTGCGCGAGCACCGGAATCACGGTGCCAATGTCCGTGACCGGCGACAGGATGATCTCGTCACCCGGCTCCGGGTTCAGGAAGATCACCGCGGTATGCAAGGCTGCCGTGCCGTTTGCGACGGCGACGGCCGTTGATACGTCATACAGCTCGGCAAAGCGCTGCTCGAACTGTCGGGTCTTGGGGCCCACCAGAAAGGACAGGCTGCCGGAGCGAATCACTTCCAGCAGCGCCTTTTCTTCCTCTATCCCGAAGGTGCGCCCGGATGCATCCCGGAAACTGGGCAGGGTCCCTTCTATAGCGCGGGGCCCCCCATGGATGGCTAATTCGTTCATGATCAATCCTTTTTGCGAAGTGAGTGCGGCCGGTTACAGGCCAAGGAAATCCGCCATCAACTGCACCTGGTGCTCCAGCATATGGCGCCCCAGATGGACCCGGCAGCCGACGTTTTCAGCGGCCACCAGCAATGCCGTGCGTTCAGGTTCCTGGACCACTTCCGCCACCGTCATCTGTGGCGTCAGCCGGGTCACATCCAGCGGCAGCGGGTCCGTGGCCTGCATACCCAGCGAGGTCCCATTGATGATCAGTTGGTGGCCGCTGGGGTCTTGGGTGCCGAGCGAAACCGCCAGGGTCGGGTAGTGGCGCAGCAGGCGTTCCCTGAGTTCATCGCTCTTGTGTTGGCTGCGGTTGGCCAGCGTCAGACGACCGATGCCGGCCTGGGCCAGCGCGAAAGCCACCGCGTTCGCCGCACCGCCGGCCCCCACGAGGTACACCGACCGGCCTGCCACTTGGATGCCGGCATGCTCAAGTCCACGCAGGAAACCGACGCCATCCAGTTGATCACCCACCAGGCGGCCATCGGCCAAGCGCCGGATGACATTGGCAGCCCCCACGGCGGCGGCCTGCTCACTGAGTTCATCGCACAGCGGCAAGATGGCTTGCTTGAACGGCACCGTGACGATGGCACCGTCGAAGCTCAGAACGGTTCGCAGACTGTTGACGAAGCCTTCAAAGTTTTCCGGCGCAACATTCATCGGCACCATGATCGCGTCACTGCCCCGTTCACGGGCAATCCGGTTGATCTTGGGTGGTGCCTTTACATGATCGGTGGGGTGAGCAAGGATGCCCAGTACCCGGGTTCTACCCGTCACTTCTGGCGTGTTTTCTGGCCTGTCAGGCATCTACGTGACTCCTGTTCTATAAAACAACCCGAATCGTTTTGCGGTCCCTACGACGCAATGACATACACCGCAAAACCCGCTGCATGAAAAGTACTGCACTTCACGCTGCGCGAGTAATGACAAGTGCACCCCCTGCCGATAACCACTGGCTATCACCACCAGTAAAAGCACTCTGGCCTGCGCTGGCAGGTCACTGGAGTTTTCACGGCTGCTGATGCCTAATGCCGCGCACCTCCTCTAAAAAAAAGAGCCTCCCTGATGACGATGCCAACCCTGGAAACCCTCTCCTCGCGCCTTCGTCTCAAGCAGTTACGCCTGCTGGTCGCACTTGACGATCACGGCTCGATTCACCGGGCCGCCGAGATCATCGGTATCACCCAGCCTGGCGCCACCAAGGCCCTGCACGACGTCGAAGAAACCCTCGGTGCGACGCTCTTCGAGCGCACCAGCAAGGGCCTGAACGCCAATGCCATGGGCCGTTGCGCGATTCGCTACGCACGGCTGATCCTGACGGACCTGTCTCACTTGCGCCAGGAGATGCACGGCATCTTCCAGGGCCACGGCGGACGCCTCACCGTCGGTACGATCATGGGCGGCGTACCGCTGCTCACAGAGGGGGTGTTGCGCCTGCGCAAGCGGCAACCGCAGGCAACCATCGAAATCGTCGAAGACACCAGCGTCAAACTGCTGAGCCTGCTGGACCAGGGGCGCCTGGACATGGCGCTGTGTTATCCCAGCGTGAGCCCTCGCCCCACAGCGTATGACAGCATCAGTATGAAACCGGAGGCGCTGGTGGTCATGGCCAACCCCGATCACCCGCTGGTAGGGCGCGACACGTTGACCCTCGAAGAATTGGCGGATTCAGGCTGGGTGATCTTCTCGGCGAACATGCCGTTGCGCCAGACGCTGGAGCGCGAGTTCCATGAATCAGGCGTGAACTTTCCCGCCCACCCCATCGAAACCTCGTCCACCTTCGCCACCCTGCTGTTGCTGATCAGCGACCCCAACCTGGTCGCGGTGTTGCCCACTGATGTGGCAGAGCTGCCGTTAATGCGAGCCATGTTGACATGCCTGCCCTGCACCATCACACCCAAGAGCGAGCCGTTTGCCATCGTCACGCGCACGCAGGTAGAACTCTCGCAACTGACGCACTTGCTGATCGAAGAGCTGACGCAGTAGCCCGTGCACTGTTGCAATACAGATAACGCGTGGTTATCCCAAGGCGCTGGATTTTCATTACCCGCCCGATCAGGCCGGCGTTAGCATCGCGCCATACCGCTGCATCCGCGTTTCCCACAGTAAGGTGCCGTAATGGAACTGATTGCCAAAACAAGTGCGCAAAGCCAGATTGCCGCCGCCACAATCCGCCTGGACCCCCATGACGATGTGTTGATCGCACGCCAGCCGCTGCCGGCGGGGCTCGTGCTGGAAGAAAACGCGGTGGTTGTGCAGCAGGCCATTCCGGCCGGGCACAAGGTCGCTGTGCGGAGGATCGAGGCCGGAGAGAATGTACGCCGTTACGGACAGATCATCGGCGTTGCCTCAGTGGCGATCGACGCCGGTGCTCACGTGCACAGTCATAACCTCGGCATGGCACACTTTTCACGCAGTCACGCATTCGGCATCGATGCCAAACCCACCCCGCATCGCGAGGCAACGTTCATGGGCATCGTGCGCCCGGACGGGCGCGTCGCCACGCGCAACTACATTGGAGTGCTGACCTCGGTGAACTGCTCGGCCACGGTGGCGCGGGCGATCGCCGACTACTTCCGGCGCGACATCCACCCCGAAGCCCTCGCGCCTTATCCGGCTGTGGATGGCGTGGTCGCGCTGACACACGGTATAGGCTGCGCGGTGGACCCTGGCGGCGAAGCCTTGGCGATGTTGCAGCGAACCCTGGGTGGTTATGCGGTGCACGCCAACTTCCATTCGGTGCTGATGATTGGCCTGGGTTGCGAAACCAACCAGATCGACGACTTGCTCACTGCCCGGCACTTGCAAGCCGGCCCGCACCTTCGCGTGTTCACCATCCAGGGTGTCGGTGGCACCTCGAAATCCATCGCCAACGGTATTGAGCAAATCAAGGCCCTGTTGCCGGCCGCCAACCAGGTACAGCGCCAGGCGGTCAGCGCCAAGCACCTGGTGGTCGGACTGCAATGTGGCGGCTCGGACGGGTACTCCGGGATCACCGCCAACCCAGCCCTGGGCAACGCAGTCGATCGGCTCGTCGCCGCGGGCGGTACCGCAATCCTGTCCGAGACTCCGGAGATCTATGGCGCCGAACACCTGTTGACCCGCCGCGCCGTCAGCGACGAAGTCGGTGAAAAGCTCATCGCCCGTATCCGTTGGTGGGAAAGCTACTGCCAGCGCATGAATGCCGAGCTCAACAACAACCCATCGGCCGGCAACAAGGCCGGTGGCTTGACCACGATCCTGGAGAAGTCCCTGGGCGCCGTGGCCAAGGGCGGTTCCACCAACCTGGTGGATGTCTACGAATATGCCGAAGCGGTCACCGCCCACGGCCTGGTGTTCATGGACACCCCGGGCTACGACCCGATTTCGGCCACCGGCCAGGTGGCGGGCGGTGCCAACCTGCTGGCGTTCACTACCGGCCGGGGCTCGGCGTTCGGCTGTGCGCCCTCCCCCTCGATCAAGATCGCCACCAACTCGCACATGTTCAATCATCAGGAAGAAGACATGGACGTGAACTGTGGCGGCATCGCCGACGGCACCGATACGATCGAGGAGCGCGGCATCCATATCTTCGACATGATGCTGCGCGTGGCATCCGGAGAGCCCAGCAAGAGCGAAACCCACGGCTACGGGCAGAATGAATTTGTGCCTTGGCAGATTGGCGCCATTACCTGATCACAGACAGCAAAAAAGGGGACCCGAAGGTCCCCTTTTTTGTGGGCCTGCCTGTGTCAATTACCGCCCAGGTTCACGGTACCTTTGCGGATGATCACATTGCCGTAAAACAGGGTTTCACCAGTTGCGATAACCGCAAACGCTTCCTTGGCTCGGTCGTAGAAAGCAAAACGCTCGATGCGACTGAGGGTCGGCGATGCGCCTGGCAGTGCGTCCAGCACATCCTGAATCACCGTATGCGCCGTAACGAGGGTGTCAGGCTCATCGATCACTTCCATGCCTACCACCGGATCGGGTTCAGACTCATCAATCGGCATCACTGACAGCACGGCTTTGAGCATGCGTGACAGGTCGGCTGCCTCCATGCGAATCAGCCGCTTGGCCACGGTGTGTGCAGGGAAACTGCCGTCTGCGATGACGATCTCGTCACCATGCCCCATTGCGCGCAATGCAAACAGAATGTCGGCGTTCAGGATCGGGTCAATACCAATCAGCATGGGAAGTCCTTTAGCTCAAGTCGTGGAGGTTTTTGGTGGTGGCCGGGCCGATGGAGAACTCGGTAAACCGGATGGTCAGGCCGCTTCGCTCCGGCGTACAGGCCGTCGGCCCCACCTGATAGCTGGCGGCCTCCGGGAACGGCGCCAGGCGCAACAATGGCCAGAAAATACCGTCACGCGATGCCTGGACACGCATCGCGCCGTTGCCCACGGTGACCCGCAGATAGAAGTCCTCCAGTGCCTTGAATGGCTGGGACACCGACCAATCGGACTGCCCGTCAGTGATGACGGTGCTGAGGAATAACTCACCGTCGGTGAACTCCACGCCGGTTTTCATCCAGCGGGTTTCATCAATCCGCACCATCAGGCCTGCCTGGTCATAAAGCGTACGAAACTCACCCTGAATACGAATCTGCGCCGTGAATCCGTTGGCAGCCGGGAAGCCCAGAAAGTGCCCGGTGTCGCGAATGAAACCGTAATGGGTTTTACGCCAGAAATCAGTTTTATCGTCGGTGGTCAGGGTCAGGCCGGCGCCGTCCGCCAACCAATCGGCAGGCGGGTTCAGCCAGGTTCCGGTACTAAAGTCGATGCTCATGTGATTGTCCTTGTCTTGCAGGGCGTTAACCCAGGTTATAGGCGTCGATAGCATTGAGATGGAAAAATCGCCCCGCCAGCTCCGGCTGTGCGGCGACCAGTCGTTCAGCGACGGTCTTGACCTTGAGGTAAGTCGCCGCCAGTGTGCACACGGGCCAGTCTGAACCGAACAACACACGCGACTGGCCGAAAACCGCCAGGGCAATCTGCGTGTAGTGGTCAAAGGTTTCGACGCTGGCGCCAGGGGCTGCTTCCGTGACCAGCCCCGAGACCTTGCACCAGACGTTGTCGCTTTCGGCAAGCACCTCCAGCGCTTCGTGCCAGGCGTGGCTGAACCCTTGGGCGATTGGCGGTTTGGCGAGATGGTCAAGCACGAAACGGCCCTGTGGATAACGCCGGACCAGCAGCGTCGCCGCCGGCAACTCCCTGCTGCGCACCAACAGGTCGAAGGTCAGCCCTGCACTGATGACCGCGCCGACGGCGTCCTGTACCGCGGGCCGACACAGCCACTCGGCGTCGGGCTCGTCATGAACGTTATGGCGTATGCCCACGAGCTTGTCGCCACCGGGTAACGCGCGCAAGGCGTCGATTTGCCCGGGTACGTTGCCTGATTCGAGATCGACCCAACCCACAACGCCGATGACAAAGTCATGGCTGGCGGCGATCGCCAGCAAGTCGCGAGTTTCCGCCATGTCGTGCCGGCATTGCACAATGATCGTCGCACTGATGCCGTTTTCGACCAGCAGAGGCTGCAGGTCCTGCGGGCCAAAGTGGCGTCGCAGGGGTCGCATCGCATCGCCGGCCATCCATGGATAGGTTCCGGTGGACAGGTTCCAGAAGTGCTGGTGTGTATCGATGATCCGGTTCGACATGATGGCCTTCACGCTGTAGGCGCGTCGGCAGCAATCAGGCCCTGGGCCTTGAGATCCCGCCACAAGGCACTCGGGATCGGCGTGCGGAACAGTTCGGCGTTTTCGAGCATTTCTGCCGGAGTCCTGGGGCCCGTGAGCACGCTGGCCACTGCAGGATGGGCCAGTGGAAACTGGACGGCTGCGGCTTTCAACGATACGCCATGACTCAGGCACACGTTCTCAAGCATCAAGGCGCGCGCTATCTGGGCCCGGTCGGCATCTTCGTAATTGAATTTTGCGCCGGCGCTGGGGTTGGCCAGGATGCCGCTGTTGTAGACCCCACCGATAATGATCGAGATGTTCTTTTGTACGCACAGCGGCAGCAACTCTGTCAGGGCGCCCTGCTCCAGCAAGGTATAACGGCCCGCCAGCAGGAAGCAGTCGAAATCTCCATTGCGGGCAAACTCGGCGAGCATATGGCTCTGGTTCATGCCCGCGCCGACCGCGCCAATCGTGCCATCTGCGCGCAACCGGTCGAGTGCTTTATAGGCACCGTCGATGGCCTGCGGATAATGGTTGTCAGGGTCATGGATGTGCAACACGTCAATGCGGTCGAGGCCAAGGCGAACGAGGCTTTCTTCCACGGACTTCATCACGCCGTCATAGCTGAAATCAAATACCGGCCGCTCCGGTGGAGTGCCTTTGTAGTAGCCGTCGGCCACTGGAATGTCGGGCACCCGCAGCAGGCGACCGACCTTGGTGCACACCACATACTCATCCCGAGGCTTGCCCTGTAAAAAGGCGCCCAGCCGTTGTTCAGCCATGCCGTTGCCATATTGGGGAGCGGAATCAAAGAAGCGAACCCCGGTGTCCCAGGCCGCCTGCAGCGTCTCTTCGGCGCTGCTCGCGCTGGTAGGCGAATAGAGGCCGCCGATTGCCGTAGTACCGACGCCCAACCGGCTCACCCGAAGGGGGGTAAGACCCAACGGTACAGCCTCGAATAATGCTTTCATGTACTGATCCTTTCACTTCTTGTTTTATCGGTATTGCAACATCATCAAACTGAAGTTGCCTTAATCTCGTTCCACAATTCTATGCGGCGACCAAAATCTTCGGGCGCCTGCAAAAACACCAACTTGTCGGAATACGTCAGGCCAATCTTGATGTTCGCGTCTTCATTGGTGGAGTTACCGTAACCGGTTTTTTCACTGATATAAGTGCCCACATCTTTTTCCAACATGGCATCGACCCAGGCATGTGCCAAGCCCACATCCCGGGCTTTGGCACTGATACACCAACAATCAATCCAGCCGATCGCCCCTTCTTTGGGAATAGTGAGTTGCGCATTAACATTGCGTTTCTTCAGCATGGCAGCCTGAGGCTCGCCCATGGACATCATGAAGTCGATACCGCCTTGAGCAAAAATGCTCACCCCGTCGTCGAAGCCCGAGTAATAACTGGCAATGTTGGATTTTTGCGCCAGCAGTTTGGTCTTGATCAGGCCGAATTGATCGTCGGTCAAGTTGAACGGGTCTTTAATGCCGAGTGTCAGCGCCGCCGTCACAATTGCATTGTTGGCGTCGTCCACGATAATCATCCGGCCTTTGTATTTTTCATCCCAAAACACTTCCCAGCTGTCCGGGGCCACTTTAAATACGTCAGCGTTGTATATCAGCGGGATGGAGCCCCAGGCGAAGGGGGCCGCGTATGTTTTGCCATCAAAGGTGATCGCCGACACGTTCTGGAAACTGGGCATCAGGTTTTTTGCGTTTTGCAGCTTGGCCACCTCAAGTGGCTGGATCAGCTTTTCCTGGGTCAGGCGTTTATAAGACGATGTCTCGATGGCGATCACATCGTAATCAGCACCTTGGGACGCCGTCATTTTTGCGAAGATCTCATCCACACTGGCCGCGTAGGTCACCGAGACCGAAGCACCGGTTTTTTTCTCAAACGCTTTAACCCACTGATCGTCAGCGTAACCTTCCCAAGTCAATACCCTGAGTTCTTTGCCCGCCGCCCCGGCGATGCGCATCAAACCCGGCGTTATTAGCGTGCTGGCCGCAACGACGGTACTTAAAGCCAAAAAATCACGTCTTTTCATGTCGTTCTCTCTCGATAATTTTAAATTATTATGTGCTAACTACTTGGACGTTCTTGTCCGCCCGTAGAGTTATCACTCGTCGTACACGACACCTGCTCAGCAGTAAAAAGGGTTCAACTTGGGTAAAGCCGTATTATTGTTATGCCTTGCGTTCAATACTTTGACGTAGCGACAGCGCGCCCAGCGCCGCACAAACCAGCGTTACACACAGCACCACCGAAACCAGTGCATTGATTTCCGGAGTGAAGCCGGTTCGCATCATTGCCCACAATCGCATCGGAAGTGTGCTGTCGCCCCCGACCAGGAAGAAGGTCACCAATGTTTCATCAAACGAAAGCGCAAACGCCAGCAGGGAACTTGTCACTAACGCGGAACGCAACTGCGGGAAAACAATATAAATAAATGTCTCGAAGCCATTGGCGCCCAGGTCAAGTGAGCCTTCGATCTGTGAATCTTCAAGCGTGTCCAGCCGGATCATGATCATGCGATAGATAACCGCCAGTATCAGGACCACATGGCCGATGGTGACGGTGACCAGACTCCGTTCCAGGCCTGCCTCTCGAAATGCCACCAGCAATGAAATACCGGTAATGATTGCAGGCAGTACAAAGGGCAAAAATATAACGAACTCAATATATTTCTGACCTTTTCTCGCACCGGTCTTCATGTAGTAGGCAAGCGCCAGCGAAATAACGGTTGCGCCCACGACAGCGCAGGCGCCTACCAATAACGAGTTACCGAGTGATTCCAGCAATTGACTGTTTTCAGCAAACTTGCCGTACCACTGCAAGCTGAAATCAGACCAGTCAATCTGGTGATTTTTAATACTGAAGAACGACAGCGTGACTACGATGGCGGCCGGCGCATACAACACAGCGAACGCCAAGACACCGATCACCCACAGCACCGTGAGCGTGATACGTTCCATGAGGGTCATTTCACTCTCCCGATCCGGGAAACAAGGGACGCCAGCCCGATGATTGCGATCACCGCGACCAGCAGCACAACAGCCAATGCAGCACCGAGGGGCCAGTTGAACGCCATCCCGAACTGGCTCCAGATGGCGCGCCCAAACGTGAAGCCCTCGCTGCCACCGACCATTTGCGGCGTCAGATAGTCACCAATGGCGATCACCATCACGAACAACGCACCGGCAATCGAACCGGGCAGACTCAACGGAAGGACGATGGTGAAAAACGTCCGGCCGGGCTTGGCTCCCAAATCGGCAGCGGCGGCGATCAAAGACGGTGGAATGCGGTCGAGTGCGAGGAATATCGGCAAGATGCCAAAGGGCAAATAGATCACTGCCATCGCAATCATTACGGCCGTCTGGTTGAAAATAAACAGCCGGCTGGGCACGTCGATGATCCCGAGCGATAACAACAGCGAATTCAGAAATCCGCTGTACCCAAGAATGCTGCGCATCGCGTAAATCTTGACGACGTAATTCATCACCAGGGGCAAGGCGCTGAGCAACAACAGCAAGTAGCGCGCAGAACCCTCCAGGCGCCAAATCAGGTAGGAAATGATGTAGCCAAACACCAACGCTACCAAGGCAACAAAGAAGGCCAGTTTCAACGTGCCGAGAAAAACCTTGAGGTAACTGCCGGCAAAAAATCCGGCATAGTTTGCCAACGTCAAACTCCCCGTCAGGGCGCCGTTTTTCTGTTCTAAAAAGCTATAAGCCAGGAAAGACACCAATGGAACCAGGATCATGACGGTGGGGACGCCATAGATCAGGAGTTTCACGATGATCCTCGTAAGTTGCAGCCGCGACCGGCTGACAGGTTCCATTTCCAGAGTCAGGGAGGTCATTCAGGCTTCTCTCGGCACGAAGCTGACATCGGATGCCGACCAGCGCAACGAAACCTGTGCGCCAACACTCAGATGATTGGCACACAGCGCCGTTGGCAAGCGGACTTTGATTCGATGCGCCGCCGCACTCCCCAGAGAAAGTGATAACTGGGTGGTAGGCCCAAGGAAGGTCAGGCTTTCCAGTTTGGCGGTGGTAACCTGCTGATCCGGTCCGCACTCGGTTCCATCGTGCAGGCTGAAACTCTCAGGCCGGATGGCTATTTGCAGTGCTTTATCCATAGCCCCGGGAGAGGCGTGTTGACCGAGCGGGCTCTCAATTAAGGCGCCGCCCTTTGGGGTGGTCGGCAGTAAGTTGTTTTCTCCAAAAAATTTCGCGACAAACTCACTTTTGGGTTTGTAGTAAATCTCTTTGGGCGTTCCGACTTGAATAAGGTTGCCGTGGTCCATCACTGCGATGCGATCCGACATGGCAATCGCCTCTTCCTGGTCATGGGTGATGAACACAAACGTGGTACGGATTCTTCGCTGCAGATCCTTGAGAAAATCCTGCATCGATCGACGCAGTTCGGCATCCAGTGCCGCCAGGGGCTCGTCGAGCAGGATCACTTGCGGCTCACAGACAATGGCCCTTGCCAGGGCGACTCGCTGACGCTGGCCGCCGGAAAGCGCCGAAGGATAACGGTCAGCCTTATCGGCCAGGTTGACGGTTTCGAGCACGGCCCTGACCTTGGCCTTGATCTGGTCGGCAGGCAGGCGGCGAATGCGCAGCCCATACCCCACATTGCCCGCCACCGTCATGTGGGGGAAGAGTGCGTAATCCTGAAACACCGTGTTGAACGGTCTTTTGAAGATCGGCAGGCTTACGATATCGGTTCCGCGCAATAACACCTGGCCTGAAGTCGGCGCCGTAAACCCGCCAATCATGCGCAAGATGGTTGTTTTACCGGATCCGGACGGACCAAGAATCGTCAGAAACTCGCCGTCTTTAATATCCAGATTGACCGGCTTTAACACATTGATACTGCCATATGACTTCGTCACATCAACCAGACGAATCAATTCCGATGTCACCGTGGACAAACCAGCGTTCGCTAAAACAGTCATTTTTGTTGTTCTCACCCGAGCCCTAGACAAATACTCAACGATCTTCAGATAGCGTAGCCCGGCCACCTTCACGCCGTTGCCAGGCGTCAGGTGCCCCTCTTACCGACCCCATTGCAACGCAATCGGATTGGCCGCACTGGCCAGTTCAAGCAAGCCCGCACGCGTCTGCGGGTGCAACGTTTCCAGTGGGTGACGCACGCAGTCTGACTTGATCACCCCGCCCTCCTTCATCACCGTTTTTGCGGCGCGCAGACCGCATTGACGGTTCTCGTAGTTGATCAGCGGCAAAATCCGCTCATAGGCCTGGATGGCGTCTTGACGACGACCTTCAGCGTGAGCCGCCATCACGGGCCGAATCAGATCGGGAATCATCGCGCTGGCCATGACGCCGCGTGCACCGGCATCCAGATCGGCCATGAGGGTTATAGCCTCTTCACCATTAAACGGACCAACAATGTTGTCACCGCCCAACTCGATAAGATGACGCAGCTTGGCCGCGGTGCCCGGCACCTCGATTTTAAAGTACCGAACCAGCGGCAAGGTGCGTGCCACTTCTGCCAGGAATGCGGTCGAGAGCGTGACGCCACTGAGGGGCGCGTCCTGGATCATGATCGACAGTTGGCACGCCTCGGCGACCCGTGCGAAATGTTCGATGATCAGCCGCGGCTCCAGCTTGATGCCCGCGCCATGGTAGGGAGGCATCATCATGATCAGCGCCGCCCCGTGGTCCGCCGCGTGACGAGCGCGCTGACCGGCGACCTGAGTGCTGAAATGACTGCAGGTAACCATCACCGGGACACGCCCCTGGACATGGGCCAGGCAAAACTCAGTCAACTGTCGACGCTCTTCATCCAAGAGCAGAAACTGTTCCGAGTAGTTGGCCAGAATGCAAATGCCGTCGACGCCCTGGTCGATCATGCAGTCAAGTACACGCCCCTGCCCCTCGAAATCGAGCTCACCATTGTCGGTAAAAGGCGTCGGGGCAACAGGAAATAGCCCCGAGTACGGCCCAGTTGTCTGCATTGCAAGAACCTCTTCCATTTGGGAAATCCGCCACGACGACAAACCGTCATGGCTGAGTGAATCGCTGCCAAATGAAAGTACTGCACTTGCTGCCGGGCGAGTAATGAGAAGTGCGCCGCGGACGATAACCGTTGGCTATCCCCGGCTGGAGAAGCTCGGCGGGACCGGATCGCAGTTGATGCGGCCGCACCGATCCCCGGGAAATAATCGGCCCGGCGACACTGGCCGGGTTGATCACTGGGATGACCTTGCAGGTCGAGGATTTTGCCCTCAACAAACACCGGCTTGTATCCCCAACAAGCGGTCACTAAGCTGGCCGCTCTTTTTTACCGTCGCCCGGAACCTCCATGCCCCGAAGTATCGCCCACCTCGCCCTGCTGCTGGGGTTGATCACCGCCGTCGGCCCCTTCGCCATCGACAGCTACCTGCCGGCCCTGCCGACCTTGGGCGCCAGCCTGCACGCCTCGCCTGCTGCCGTGCAGATGAGCCTCACGGTGTTCTTCATGATCATCGGCGTGTGCCAGTTGTTCTACGGGCCGATCAGCGATGTGTTCGGTCGCAAGCCGCCGATCTATGCCGGCCTGGTGATTTTCATCGTGGGCAGTATTGGCTGCGCCCTGGCGCCAAACATCGAAGTGCTGATTGGCTTCCGGGCCCTGCAGGCCTTTGGCGCCTGCGCCGGGATGGTGATTCCCCGGGCGATTGTCCGTGACCTGTACACCGGCCATGAAGCCGCACGCTTGATGGCACTGTTGATGCTGGTGGTGAGTATTTCACCGATCCTGGCGCCATTGGCCGGCAGCCTGGTCATTGCGGTGTGGAGCTGGCGCGAAGTGTTCTGGGTACTCGCGGTGGCCGCCGTGCTGTGCCTGATCATGACCGCCGTGCAACTGCCGGAAACCCATCCCGCCGAACGCCGCCTGGGCAAGACCCTGGGCAATGCGTTCGGCAGCTACGGCGCGTTGCTGCGCGACCCGGTGTTTACCGGCTTGTCGGTGGTGGGCGGTTTTGGCCTGGCGACCTTCTTTGTATTTATCGGCAGCGCGCCGTTCGTGTACATCGAGTACTACGGGCTGACGCCGACCCAATTCAGCCTGTGCTTCGCCCTCAACGCCGCCTCGTTTTTTGCCCTAAGCCAACTCACGGCGCGCTTGAGTGCCCGCTTCGGTCTGGCGCCGCTGATTCGCTGGTCGGTGGCCGGCGTCGCAACGGTCATGACCCTGCTGGCACTCACCACCCTGTGGGCCAACAGCCTGCCGTTGATGATGACGCTGCTGTTTATCGGCTTTGGTTTCCTCGGGCTCCTGTTGCCCGCCGCCGGGGTGTTGTCCCTGGAAGACCACGGCGCGGTGGCCGGTTCTGCATCCGCGCTGCTGGGCGCGATCCAGATGATCACCGCCGCTGCGTGCATGGCGGTGGTGGGTGTGTTTGCCGATCATACACCGGCGCCGATGCTGATCGGCATCGCCCTGAGTGCGGTGGCGGCGATGTTGACTGCATGGTGGACCCTCAACCGATTGCCGGCGCACCTGGCCGGCACTGGGTCATAACGGCGCGGGGTAGTTGGTTGCCACACCCGGCAATCGGGCCCCTGCTCTACCCCGCAATCCGGGGCTTTCGCGCTATTGCACACGATCAACCGCCACTTTGCGATGTCCTGAAATGCAGTCCACAGTTTGATCCAATACTTTCAGATAGACCGAAGCGCCTGCATCGCAGGCAAGCCAGCTCCTACAGAAGAAGAGGCCGTCACCGCAGCAATGGATAGGGACTCATCTGTGCCAAATAAGCCCACGGGTAAATCCCCCGCTGATGCCCGTCGCTGAAGACCAACTGCACGCCATATCCCTGGGAATGGATTTCCAGCACCCGCACGCCGTCCGACACCAGCGGCGGCGTGCCTCTCAACCGAAACGCCCGGCACTGTGAGCATGGGCATTCACGGCGCAGGCGGGCGTGGTCGATCCACTGCACGCCCTCGCGCCACTCCAGCCTCAAGCGCCCCTCGTCATCCCGGCCAATGCGTTCTGGCGCGCTGTTCATTGCAGCTGTGCCAGGGCAATGCGTACCGCCTTGCGCACTTCAGGGTCGCCATCGTCGGCGGCATCCCGCAGCGGGCCAAGGGCTTGGCGGTCGCCCAACTCGCCCAGCGCCAGGGCGGCTTCCTTGCGCAGGTTACTGATGCTGTGGCCCAGCGCCAGGATCAGCGCTTGTAACGCCGGTGCGTATCGCAAACGCCCCAGGCTGCGGGTGGCGCGCAGGCGGACTTGCCAGTAGTCATCGCCCAGCGCCTTGATCAAGGCGTCGCCGGCACTGGCGCTGCCGACTTTGCCCAGGGTGGTCGCGGCCTCTTCGCGCACTTGCCAGGTGGCGTCCTGCAACGCCTGATACAGCGCCGGCAGTACCCGATCATCACTGGCCAGGCCCAGGGCGCCGGTGGCGGCTCGGCGGACTTCGGTATCCGGGTCGGTGCTGGCCAAGGTCGCCAAGGCGTCCAGGGCCGGCAGGTGCTTGAGCCAGCCGAGCACGCCCACGGCTTCGCGACGTACGCCGGCATCGGCATCGTTCAGCGCCAGCAGGGCTGACGGCGCCGCGGCTTCCAGGCGCAACTCGCGCAGTGCCCGGAATATCGCGGTGCGTACGCTGACATCGGCGTGGGTGGTCCACGGCAGTAATAACCGGCCCGCCTGAGTAGTCTTGAGCACGCTCAAACTCTGGGCGGCAGCGTCACGTACCGACGCCTCGGTGTCGGTGAGTGCCTGGCACAGTGCCTCGACCACCTCGTCTTCTTCCCACGCCTCCAGCAGGCTGGCGGCCTGGGCGCGCACATCGGTGGCCGGGTCGTTGCCCAGGCTGTCCACCAGCCACACCAGGCCGTCGGGGTCTTCGAGGTCGGCCAGCTCAATCAGGGCGATCCGGCGCATGCCGGCATCCGCCGCCTGCAGCCGTGGACGCAGGGCCTCGATGTCGGGGTTTTCGGTTTCATAGGTCATATGGCAAATCGCGGTCTTGGGTGATCGTTGGGCAGCCCGAGCGGGTTCAGCCGTGGCAACTGGCGTCCATCTTCGTGGTGCAGCAGTTCCAGGCAATGACGCTTGAGGTGGGTAAATTCCGGGGAGGTCATCAGCTCCGTGCTGCGTGGCCTCGGGAAGGTCAGCGGGAAGTCTTCAATGATGCGCCCGGGGCGCGGGCTCATCACCAGGATGCGGTCGGCGAGGAACAACGCTTCGTCGATGTCATGGGTGACAAACACCACGGTGGTGCGGATGCGGGTCCAGATGTCCAGCAGCAAGGCCTGCATTTTCATGCGGGTCAGGGCATCCAGTGCACCGAAGGGTTCGTCCATCAACAAGAGGCTGGGACGGTTGATCAGCACCCGGGCAATTTCCACCCGCTGCTGCATGCCGCCGGACAACTGGTTGGGCCAGCGCTCGGCAAAGCCTTCCAGACCTACCAGTTGAAGAATCTCGTCGGCCGCGGCGAGGCGCTCGGCCTTGCCCACGCCGCGCATCTTCAGGCCGAAGGCGACGTTTTCGCGCACCGAGCGCCAGGGAAACAGCGTGTGTTGCTGAAACACCATGCCCCGCTGCTGAGACGGCCCGACAACCGGCTGGCCGTCCATTTCCAGGGTGCCCAGGCTCGGGGTGAGGTGCCCGGCCAGCGCACCGAGCAAGGTCGACTTGCCACACCCGGACGGCCCGAGAATGCACACGAACTGCCCCGGTTCGATCCTGCAATCCAGGGCCTTTACCGCCTCGAACGCCTGCTGCTTTTCGCCCAATACAATGGACAAGCCGCGTATGTCGACACGGCCCTCAAGATGACTCATCAGGCTTTACCTCGTGGTCGATGCCAGGGAGTGAACAGTGCGCCAAGGCGCTTGACCAGCAGGCTGCTGCCCATGCCCAGCACCCCGATCAACAGCATGCCGACGACAATGTCGGCATAGTTCTGGATGGTGTAGGACTCCCAGGTGTAATAGCCGATACCGTACTGGCCGGAGATCATTTCCGCCGTCACCAGGCAAAACCACGAGGTGCCCATGCCGATCGCCAGGCCGGTAATGATGCTCGGCGCAGCGCCCGGCAGAATCACTTCCAGCAGGATCGCCCGGCGCCCTGCCCCCAGGCTGCGCGCCGAGGCGATCAGCCGTGGGTCGACGCCTTCCACGCCATGCACCGTGTTGAGCAATACCGGAAACAGCGCGCCGGTGAAGGTGATGAAGATCATCGACAGCTCAGATGAAGGAAACATCAGGATCGCCAGCGGGATCCAGGCCACCGCCGGGATCGGCCGGATCACCTCCAGGGGCGGCAGCAGCAGGTCTTCCGCCCACTTCCAGCGGCCAATCGCGATGCCCAGGCCAATCCCAACCAGCGCTGCCGCCAGGTAGCCCTCGAATACCCGGGTCAAGCTCGCACTCAGGTGCCGGGCGAGCTTGCCCGAGTCCACCAGGCCCAGGGCAGCCTGCACCACGGAACCCGGTGTGGGCACGTTGGCAAAGGTCACCAGGCCCAGGTTCCAGTGCAGGCTGGCCGCCAACTGCCAGAACAGCAGGCATAACAGCAATGAAGCGGCCTTGGGCAACCAGCGCCATGGGGTGCTTGTCATGAATGCGCTCCCTCAGCGACCGGCAACGGCCTGCGCGCCGGCGTCGGTAAAGTTGAACACCTTGCCGCCCTGGGCCTGGGCGAACTGCTGCGCCTGGCCCTTGAGCAGGAATGCACTGAGCTGGCCTTGCTGGTTGGTGGCAAACCAGGCCTGGCTCGCCAGCAACTTGATGCCGCTGTCCTCGGCCTGGGCATACACCGCGCGCACGGCCTTGCCTTGTTTGTTCAGGCTGTCCAACGCGGTGAATGCGGCTTCGGCCGATGCGTAATTGCGCACCTTGGGCTCACCCTTGACCCAGATTTGCGCGACGTGCTTCCAGTCGGTGATCGGCGCGCCGCTCAGGGCGTCGTTGGCCTTCAGCGGTGCCTGGGCGTAGTTGCCCAATTGCGCCTCGTAGTCCAGGCCCGACGCCTTGAACGCGGCGCGGATGTACTGGTCGTTGATAAAGGTATTGAGGTCCAGCCCGCGGTCGGCTTTTTTCAGCAGCTTGAGGGTGTCGATGGCGGTGCCCACGGCCTGGCGGTATTCGGGTTTCCAGCTCAGGTCGCGGGTCTGTACCCCCAGTGGGCCATGGAACAGGTAGTTGACCTCGGCTTCAACGCCGGTGACTTTTTCGATCAGTTCGCTGTACTTCTCCGGCTCAGCCGCCAGCAACTGATTGGCTTCGATGCTCGCACGCAGGTAGGCGACGACGACTTCCGGGTACTGTTTGGCATAGCCCTCATCCACCAGCGCGCCGTGGAATGTCGGGGTGTTGGATTGCGAGCCATCGTAGATCTTGCGGGCAAACCCACGGTTGGGGAACAACTCGCCAAACGGCACAAAGTCCGCATGGGCGTCGATCTTGTTGGCCTGCAACGCCGAACCCGCCACTTCGGGCGCCTGGGCAATGATATTGACGTCCTTGAGCGGGTCCCAACCCTGGGCCGCTACGGCGCGCAACAACATGCCATGGGCCGTCGAGGCGAAGGGCACGGAAATGGTCTTGCCCTTGAGGTCCGCCAGGGACTGGGCGCTGGAAGCGGTCGGCACCACGATGCCGTTGCCGCTGCCCTTGATATTGCCCGACAGCACGCTGATAAACAGGCTGTGCTTGCCCGCCGCCTCGAACGCCACGCCATTGAAGGCACCGGGGAAGTCGGCCATCGCGCCGAAGTCCAGTTTGCCGGCGACCATTTCATTGGTCAGCGGCGCGCCACTGGTGAAGTTTTTCCACTGGATGTCGTAGGTGGCGTCCTTGTACTTGCCGTCGTGTGGCAGGTACTTGTCCAACAGCCCCAGCTCGCGGATCAGCAAGCCGCCCGCAGCGCAGTTGATGGTGGTGTCCTGGGTGCCGATGGCCACCCGGATCGTTTGGGCCTGAGCCGACAGGCCCAGGGAAGCCAGCACCAGGCCGGCCAGCGTTGCGCGCAATAACATTGGGTGTTTCCCCTCGAATCATGGTTTAAGGAATCGTCTCCGCCACGCTCTGGCGCGGTGGGAAACGAGGGGGTGTTGCTCGGGCGGCGTCCGGGGTTGGCGGATGGCTTTTGCGGCGGGTCTCAGCGCAGCAGGTACGGGATCTCGACCTTGACTGCGCCGGTGGGGCAATCTTTTTCGCAGGGCATGCAGTACCAGCATTCATCGAAGGCCATGTACGCTTTCTGCGTTGCCGGATTGATCGCCAACAGGTCCATCGGGCACACGTCGACGCAGACCGTGCAGCCTTTTTCGGCGATGCACTTGTCTTCGTCCACCGTCACCGGGGCGTTGGAACGGAAGAATATTTCCTGGGGCTGATAGGCCATTTCACGGTGTCCTGTGGTGAGCGAGCTTGGGGGGGCACATTCAGGCGGCGTCAGCCCCTACGCGCAGGCGGTCGTAGGCCTGCATCTCTTCGGCGTCCAGCGGGATCACATAGGGCTCGACGGGTTTCTTGAAGCTGACCATCTGCCCGTCGTCGCCCTTTTTCAGGTGGCAATGGCAGAACCAGTCGGCGTCGTTGCGCTGCGGGTGATCGACCCGGTGGTGGTAAAGGCCCCAGCGGCTTTCGGCGCGGTACAGCGAGGCGCGGGCGGCCATTTCGGCGCAGTCGCGGATCACGCTGGTTTCCATGGCGCGCATCAATTCATGGGGGTTGTGCGCCTTCATCTGGTCCAGGTCGCGTTCGATGTCGGCAAAGCGTTGCAAGCCGATTTCCATCTTGCGGGTGACCTTGGGCGGTTGCAGGTAATCGTTGACGAAGCGGCGCAGCTTGTACTCGACCTGGGCCGGCGGCAGGCCGGTTTCGCGGTCCAGTGGCGCATAGACCCGAGCCTGTTCGGCGGCCACTTGCGCGGCATCCACGGCGCTGAACTCGCGCCCGGCCACAAAGCCTGCAGCGTTGGTGCCGGCGAACCAGCCATAGGTGAACGCACCCAGCATGTAGTTATGCGGCACCGCGGCCATGTCGCCAGCCGAATACAGGCCCTTGACCGACGTCTCGGCGCGCTCGTTGACCCACACGCCCGACGCCGAATGCCCGCTGCAAAAGCCGATCTCGGAGATGTGCATCTCGACCATCTGGCTGCGGTAGTCGGTGCCCCGGTTGGCGTGGAACTGGCCACGGCTGGGGCGCTCGTTGCTGTGCAGGATCTGTTCGATGTTCTGGATGGTTTCCTCGGCCAGGTGATCGAGCTTGAGAAACACCGGGCCGTTGCCGCTTTCCAGCTCCTGGTGGAACTCCCACATCATCTGCCCGCTCCAGTAGTCGCACTCGATGAAGCGTTCGCCCTTGTTGTTGGCGGTGTAGCCGCCCAGGGGCCCGGTGACATAGGCGCAGGCCGGACCGTTGTAATCCTTGATCAGCGGATTGATCTGGAAGCATTCCAGGTTCGCCAGCTCGGCGCCCGCGTGGTAGGCCATGGCGTAGCCGTCGCCGGCGTTGGTCGGGTTTTCATAGGTGCCCATCAGGTAACCCGACGACGGCAAGCCCAGGCGGCCGGCCGCGCCGCAGCACAGAATCACGGCCTTGGCCTTGATCACCTGGAAATCCGCAGTGCGGCAGTCAAACCCCATCACACCATTCACCGCGCCTTCGCTGTCGGTGAGCAAGCGGGTGCACACCAGGCGGTTGGTGATGCTGACCCGGGCCCGCTTGAGCTGGCGATACAGCACCTTCTTGATGTCGTGCCCTTCCGGCATCGGCAATACGTAGGCGCCCATGTGGTGGACTTTCTTCACCGCGTAATCGCCGGTTTCGTCCTTCTCGAACTTCACGCCCCAGCGGTCCAGTTGCTCGATGGTTTCAAAACTGTGGGTCGCGTAGGCATACACCGCCGCCTGGTTGACGATGCCGTCGTTGGCAATCGTGATCTCCTTGGTGTACTGCTCCGGCGTTGAGTGGCCCGGGATAATCGCGTTGTTCAGCCCGTCCATGCCCATGCTGATGGCGCCGCTGCGCTTGACGTTGGCCTTGTCGATCAGCAACACCCGCAGGTCGCGGTTGGCCTCCTTGGCCTTGATCGCCGCCATGGGGCCGGCGGTGCCGCCGCCGATCACCACGATGTCGTATTCCAGTTCCAGGGTTTTGCGGCTCACGGGCGGCTACCTCGCTGACGGTCGATGCGCAGGCGATACTGAAAGGCATCACCGCGGTAATACAGGTGTTCAAAGTCCACGGGCTGGCCGTCGGCGGTATGAGTCAGGCGTTCGATGCGCATGATCGGCGAACCGGCCTCGACGTTCAGCGCCTGGGTCAGCTCGCTGTCAGCCAGCACCGCGTCAATCGCCACGTCGGCGTGGCCCAGTTGCAAGCCGCAGTCGTTCTCCAGGATCAGGAAGATGTCGCGGGTCACCAGATCGGCGTTTTCCAGGCGTTCGCCCAGGGCGTGGCTGAGGTAGGTGATTTCCAGCGACACCGGTTCGCGGTTGATCAGCCGTACGCGCTTGATCTGCGTGACCGTGGTGCCCTCCTCCACACCCAGGCGCTCGGCCACCAGTTTGTCCGCCGGCACAAAGCGGTAACTGCGCAGGCGGTTGATCACTTCATAGCCGCGCTCCGTCATGGACTCGCCCAACCCCTGCAAGGTGCTGACGTTCTGATAGGCCTTGGGCTTGGAGACAAAGGTACCTTTGCCGTGAATCTTGTAGATCAGGCCTTCCTTTTGCAGGTCACCCAGAGCCTGGCGCACGGTGATGCGGCTGACCTTGAAGCGCGCGCCCAGTTCGCTTTCGGACGGCATCTGGATGTTCGGCGCGTATTCACCATCGAGGATGCGGCTGCGCAGCAGATCCCGCAGTTGCGCATGCAACGGAATGCTGGACAGAGGAGATAAGGCGACGGTTGATTCGTTCATCAGGACCACTTGTCATAACGAGTTATGACGTGATCATAAGGAGTCTTATGAAAGGCGTGGAAATACCGATTTGGAATAAGGATATGGAAGCGCCGGGCGCAGGAAAATCACGCCATCGATTTGACTGATGTCTGCTATTGCCTCGCAGTCGTTCATCCCCACGGCAAGCGCTTTGTAGAATGAACCCCACAGTCAACTCACCACCTGCGTGGTGTCGGAGGTTCCCATGCGTTATCTGCTTATCGCCGTGCTGGGCTTGTTCAGCACACTTGCCGTCGCCCAGGGCGAAAACCCGGCCCCAGCCGTGAGTGCCACTGCACCCGCGAGTGAGACATACGACTACTCCCAGGACCTGGATATCGCCAAGGTGGTACGCGTCAGTAGCGAATCCTCCACCGAGTGCGGTCCGGTCAAGGGCCACATGGTCTATATCGATAGCCATGGTGTACGTCACGAACTGGACTACATGCGCATGGGCGATGCCTGCCAGCACGGCTGATGGTGAACCACTCGTCGGGCCTGGCGGGAATCGATTACAACTATTGCCGCTGGCAAAATCACTAATCCATAGAACCCGTTGTGATCTATGGAGATTGAGATGACTGACTACCCACGCCCACCGTTCGCCAGCCAGGCCCAGTCCGTTCCCGGTTCCCAGAAGAAGATGGACCCCTACCCTGACTGCGGCGAGAAGAGCTACACCGGCTCTGGCCGCCTGGCCAACAAGATCGCCCTGATCACCGGTGCCGACAGCGGCATTGGCCGTGCCGTGGCGATTGCGTTTGCCCGTGAAGGGGCCGATGTGGCCATTGCTTATCTGGATGAGCATGAGGACGCCAAGGAGACCGCACGCTGGGTTGAAGAAGCCGGCCGCCAGTGCTTGCTGCTGCCCGGGGATATCGCGCAAAAGGCCACCTGCCAGGCGCTTGTCGACAAGACTGTCGAACAGTTCGGGCGCATCGACGTGCTGGTCAATAACGCGGCGTTCCAGATGACCCATGAGACCCTGGAAGAGATTCCCGATGAAGAATGGGTCAAGACCTTCGATATCAACATTACCGCGATGTTTCGCCTCTGCAAGGCAGCGCTGCCGCATATGAAGGCCGGCGGGTCGATCATCAATACCAGCTCGGTGAATTCCGATATGCCCAAGCCGACGTTGCTGGCGTATGCCGCCACCAAGGGTGCGATTGCCAACTTTACCGGCGGCCTGGCGCAACTGCTGGGCAGCAAGGGCATCCGGGTCAACAGCGTGGCGCCGGGGCCGATCTGGACACCGTTGATTGTCTCGACCATGCCCGAGGAAGACGTGAACAGCTTTGGCAGCGAGACGCCGCTGGGCCGCCCCGGGCAGCCGGTGGAAGTGGCGCCGATCTATGTGTTGCTGGCGTCGGATGAAGCGAGCTACATCTCGGGCTCGCGGTATGCGGTGACAGGTGGCAAGCCGATTCTCTAAATCGCAATGCAGGTACCCAGTGGCGAGGGAGCTTGCTCCCGTTGGGGTGCGAAGCGCCCCCAAAACCAGCGGGAGCAAGCTCCCTCGCCACCTGTTGGTATTTCAACCGTCTAACCGGGAGACTTTACCGGATCAGCCTTGCGCGGATACGTGCGTTCCTCCTGAATCCGCCCATCCATACTGTGAATCCTCAGCGACGCCGTCTTGTCGCTGAGAAACTCCTTAGCCAACTCAACGATCGCCTCCTTGGTCTCCGCGGTTTTCGACGGTCGTGCCGAGCCCTGCCTGGTCAACGCCCAACCGGTGCCGGTCTTGTTGATGTTGTAGGTATCCATGGTCTGCTCCCTTGACTGAATGAACACGGCACGCGGCAAAACCCGCGCCCTCTGTATTGCGAGCGCAGGTGCCGGGCAGAGTTCAAGGCAGTTGGCGGCCCAGGTTACAGGCGGCGCTACAGGTCAAACCGATCCACCGCCCGGCGCCGCTCATTGTCGTCGCGCACGTCGTAGTTGGCGGTAGTCTGGATATTGGTGTGGTGCGCCAGTTTCTGGGCGATGGACAGGTCGTACTCTTCAATCACCCGGGTGATAAACGAACGCCGGAAATCATGGGGCATGATCTTCACGCCAACTTGTTCCCCACGCTGGCGGGCGATGTAGTAAATCGCGTGCTTGGTGATGCGTTCCCGGGTGATATGGCTGCCCCGGCGAATACGGTTGAACAGGAAACCGTCGTCCTGTTCACCCGGTTTCAGCTGGCTGCGACGAAATTCCAGCCATGCGTCCAGCTTGGCAAAGGCCCAGGCCGGCGCGTACTTGATCAGTTGTTTGTTGCCCTTGCCGGTGACCTGCAGGCTGCGCTCTTCAAAGTTGACCTGGTTCAGCTCGATGTTCACCGACTCCGACTTGCGCATGCCCGAGCCATACAGGATCCCGATCACCGCCGCGTCCCGCAATCCCTGGGGCCGCGGGTCGGCGGCGCAGACGTCCATCAACTCACGAATCAACGTACGCCGCAGGTTGCGCCCCTGGCTCAGGCGGGTGCCGGCCATGGCCTTGACCGAGCGCATCTTCAGCAGGTGATCCTGGCTGATCAGGCTCATGCGCCAGGCTTCGTTCATCACCCCGCGCACAGCATTGACGTACAGCGACGAGGTGTTCGGCGCGTAGCCGTCTTCGCGCAGCACGGCCACCAGGGCCATGACCTGCTCGGGCTGCAGCAGGTGCCAGTCGATGTCTTCGAGGTTGATGTCTTCAAAGCCCAGGCGGTCGGCGGCGTCTTGCAGCACGTAGCGCATGGTCAGCTGGCTGGAGGGCGCCAGGCGGGTGAGGTAGAGGGTCAGCGGGTTGCGGGTAGACTCAGTCAAGGTAGATCAGCCTTTGGATTAAATAAGCCGACTAACCATCTGATTAATCGACCTATTTAGTGAATTGGCGAGCGCCGAGTCTAGCGCAGGTCAATCCCGAAGGGCTATTCCTGATCGTCTTCAGCCGGGGCCGGCGTCTGCTGCTGGCTCCAGTCGGTGTCCTGCTTCTGCATCAAGGCAAACCAGTGCTGGCGCATGAACTCCAGGTACGGTTTGGGCGCCTTGGCAAAGTCCTGCTCGTCGCCATAACAGCCCGGCAACGGCAGCTCGGTGCCCTGTTCCTTGAACTGGCTGACCAGCGCTTGCTGGGCTGCAACGCTGCAATCCTTGGGCAATGGCATGCCCTGCAGGGCGCCGGCGTCCTCATCCCACCAACTGGCGCCATAACGGTCGATGCCCCGCAGGCGGTACTTCTGGGATTTGCCGATGTGCATGATCAGCTTGAAGTCGTTGGGGCTGACATCACTGGTGCAGGTGCGGCTATAGCCCACGGTGACCTGGCTGACGCCATCGCCCAGCAGGTCGGTGACCTGGGTGGCGTCGGTGTTGAAGTGCGCGCCGGCATCGAATTCACAGTGCTGCACGTCGTCGTAGAGCATCCACAGCCGCTTGGGCCGGTCGCCGTCGAGCAGGTATTGGGCGGCATAGACAAAGGCCGACTGCGCGCCGTCGTCGTCGCGCTCGCTGACCTGCTCCGCCAGCACCAACAGGTTTTTGCCCTGTTTATCGCTCCAGGTGTAGACCCCGACCTGTTTACCCCGCACTTCCACGCCATCGGGCACCTGGTCGACGGCCGTCAGTGCCACACCGTCATCGGCCCGCACCACCGTGGCCCACGCCACGGACATCAACAACACCATCAACATTGGCCGTAAACGCTGCACGCTATTCATCCGACTGCCCTGGCAAGAGATGGCTTACTTTACCGGCACTTGCGCGGCATTGCAGAGAAGATTCTTCAGGAACGAACTAACACGCAGAAAAAGTCTAATCCTTGTCTACGCGTGGCCAGGACGGCATTGTCCGTGTTCCTGCTGTTTAGCTGAACACTAGCTGTCTACCTGCCAAAAAAACGACTTTTTCATCTGCGTTTCATATTCGTTGAACATTTTTGCGCTTAATCTTGGCGGCACGACTTGAGAGCGAACCATACTTTGCAGGTTAACTCGTTGATTCCGCTTTACCTTTGAGCGTTTTGGTCTTTACTCACGTAAGCCATGGAAGACCCACTGTGACCTGTCAGGACTGTCGAATGAATGCCACAAACCAACGCTATCTTTGATCGGATGCCCGTCATCCGAGGCTGATGATAACTGCTGTGTTTACGCTCCAAGTTGCTCTAACCCCCGAGGTAATGAATCTTTGAAACCCTATCCAATTCATTGCGTGTCGATCGTTATCCCGGTCTACAACGAACAAGAAAGTCTGCCTGAATTGCTGCGTCGCACCATGGCCGCCTGCAAACAACTGGCTTACGAATACGAAATCATCCTGGTGGATGACGGCAGCCGCGACAACTCCGCGCAATTGCTCGAAGACGCCGCCGCTCTTGAAGGCAGCAACGTGGTCGCGGTGATCCTCAACCGCAACTACGGCCAGCACGCCGCGATCATGGCCGGCTTCGAACATTGCCGGGGCGACGTCGTGATCACCCTGGACGCCGACCTGCAAAACCCGCCGGAAGAAATCCCGCGTCTGGTCGAACAGGCCGCCCTGGGCTACGACGTGGTTGCCACCGTGCGCAACAACCGCCAGGACTCGGCCTTCCGCCGCTGGCCGTCGCGCCTGATCAACCTTGCCGTGCAACGCTCCACCGGCGTGGCCATGAGCGACTACGGCTGCATGCTGCGCGCTTATCGCCGCACCATCGTCGACGCAATGCTGGCCTGCCGCGAGCGCAGCACCTTTATCCCGATCCTGGCCAACAGCTTTGCACGCCACACCACGGAAATCCTGGTGCATCACGCCGAGCGTGAACACGGCGAGTCCAAATACAGCCCGATGCGCCTGATCAGCCTGATGTTCGACCTGCTGACCTGCATGACCACCACGCCACTGCGCCTGTTGAGCATCGTCGGTTTCAGCCTGGCGGCCCTGGGCATGCTCTTCGCCTTTGCGCTGATTGTGCTGCGCATTGCCTTCGGCTCCGGCTGGGCCGGCGACGGCATGTTCGTGCTGTTCGCCATATTGTTCGTGTTCACCGGTGGCCAGTTCATCGGCATGGGCCTTTTGGGTGAATACCTGGGCCGCATGTACAGCGATGTGCGGGCCCGCCCACGGTTCTTTATCGAAAAAGTGTTGCGCAACCAGCCGGCAGCACCGGCCGAGACCTTTACGGTCGATGGCCTGACCTCCTCCCACACCTCTACTTCTCCTTCCGATCAGGTTTCGTCATGAATTCAAAAGCTGTTGTCTTCGCTTACCACGATATTGGCTGTGCAGGCATCGAAGCCCTGCTCAATGCGGGTTACGAAATTGCTGCCGTGTTCACCCATGCCGATGATCCCAAGGAAAACAATTTCTACGGTTCCGTCGCCCAACTGTGCGCCCGCAACGGCATCCCGGTGCACGCCCCGGAAGACGCCAACCACCCGCTGTGGATCGAGCGCATCGCCAAGCTGAACCCGGACTACATCTTCTCGTTCTACTACCGCAACCTGCTGAGCGAAGCCCTGCTGGCCACCGCCAAGAAAGGCGCGTTCAACCTGCACGGTTCCCTGCTGCCTAAATACCGTGGCCGCGCACCGGCCAACTGGGTGCTGGTCAACGGCGAAACCGAAACCGGCGTAACCCTGCACCGCATGGTCAAGCGTGCCGATGCCGGCGCGATCCTGGCCCAGCAGAAAGTCGTGATCGACCGCACCGACACCGGCCTGACCCTGCACGCCAAACTGCGTGACGCCGCCACCAGCCTGCTGCGCGACGCCCTGCCACAACTGGCTCAGGGCAAGCTGGCTGAAACCGCACAAGACGAAAGCCAAGCCACCTACTTCGGTCGTCGTACCGCAGCAGACGGCAAGCTGGACTGGAAAAAACCGGCTGAAGAACTGTTCAACCTGGTGCGTGCCGTTACCCAGCCATACCCGGGCGCCTTCTGCGCCGTGGGCGAGCACAAGCTGATCGTCTGGAGTGCTGAGGTCGTTAAAGGCAACGAAGGCCTGGCCCCTGGCCGCGTGATCAGCGTCAACCCGCTGCGCATCGCCTGCGGTGAAGACTCCCTGGTGGTCAAGTTTGGCCAGCGCAACGAAAACGGCCTGTACCTGGCGGGCCCTTCCCTGGCCGATGAACTGGGCCTGGTGGACGGTTCCGTATTGCGCGGCGCCGAGTCCGGCCGCAAGCCACGCCGTACCCGCGTGCTGATCCTGGGTGTGAACGGCTTCATCGGTAACCACCTGTCCGAGCGCCTGCTGCGTGACGACCGCTACGAGATCTACGGCCTGGACATCGGTTCCGACGCCATCGAGCGCCTGCGCAGCCACCCGAACTTCCATTACGTGGAAGGCGACATCAGCATTCACTCCGAGTGGATCGAGTACCACATCAAGAAGTGCGACGTGGTTCTGCCGCTGGTGGCCATCGCCACCCCGATCGAATACACCCGCAACCCGCTGCGCGTATTTGAACTGGACTTCGAAGAGAACCTGAAACTGGTTCGCTACTGCGTGAAGTACAACAAGCGCGTGATCTTCCCGTCGACCTCCGAAGTGTATGGCATGTGCCAGGACCAGTACTTCGACGAAGACACCTCCAACCTGGTGGTGGGCCCGGTCAACAAGCAGCGCTGGATCTACTCGGTCTCCAAGCAACTGCTGGACCGCGTGATCTGGGCCTACGGCGACAAAGGCCTGAAGTTCACCCTGTTCCGTCCATTCAACTGGATGGGCCCGCGCCTCGACCGTCTGGACTCGGCCCGTATCGGCAGCTCCCGCGCCATCACCCAACTGATCCTCAACCTGGTGGAAGGCACGCCAATCCGTCTGTTCGACGGCGGCGAGCAGAAGCGTTGCTTCACTGATATCGCCGACGGCATCGAGGCCCTGGCGCGCATCATTGATAACGACAACGATAACTGCAACGGCCAGATCATCAACATCGGCAACCCGGAAAACGAAGCCAGCATCCGTCAGTTGGGCGAAGAGCTGCTGCGTCAGTTCGAAGCTCACCCGCTGCGCGCCAACTTCCCTCCGTTCGCCGGTTTCCGCGACGTAGAGAGCAAGGCGTTCTACGGCACCGGTTACCAGGACGTGGCGCACCGCAAGCCAAGCATCGACAACGCCAAGCGCCTGCTGAACTGGGAGCCCACCGTTGAGATGAGCGAAACCATCGGCAACACCCTGGATTTCTTCCTGCGTGAAGCCATGCTCGAAATCGCGGACAAGCGTTAATGCAGGCCGGTCTACGCATCGACGTCGACACCTACCGAGGCACCCGTGAAGGGGTGCCAAGGTTGTTGGAGTCACTGGATGAAGCCGGGGTCAAGGCGACCTTTTTCTTCAGCGTCGGGCCGGACAACATGGGGCGCCACTTGTGGCGCCTGATCCGCCCGCAGTTCCTGTGGAAAATGCTGCGCTCCAACGCTGCCGGCCTGTACGGCTGGGATATTTTGCTGGCCGGCACCGCCTGGCCGGGCAAACCCATCGGTCGCGACCTGGGGCACCTGATGCGCCAGGCCAAGGCTGCCGGACATGAAGTCGGCCTGCACGCCTGGGATCACCATGGCTGGCAGGCCAACACCGGAAGCTGGAGCGACAAACAGCTGGTCGAACAGATCCGCCGTGGCGTCGACACCTTGAGCGACATCCTCGGTGAGCGCATCGACTGTTCAGCCGCCGCCGGCTGGCGTGCCGATGAGCGTGTGGTGCAAGCCAAGCAACAGTTCAACTTCCGTTACAACAGCGATTGCCGTGGTACCAGCCTGTTCCGGCCCACACTGGCGGATGGCAGTGCCGGCACGCCTCAAATTCCGGTGGACATGCCGACCTTCGACGAAGTCGTGGGCCCGGTGGTGGCCGCCAAGGATTTCAATGCGTTCATCCTCGACCGCTTCAAGCCGTCGAAGCTCAACGTCTATACGATCCACGCAGAAGTAGAAGGGATTCTGATGGCCAATGATTTTCGCCAGTTGCTCGCCCAGGCAGGGCAGCGCGGCATCGACTTCAAACCGTTGGGCGACTTGTTGCCCGCCGACGTGACCACCCTGCCCCAGCAACAACTGGTGCGCGGTGTGCTGAGCGGCCGTGAAGGCTGGCTCGGAGTGCAAAAGGCATGATCCGGCGCTGGGCCCTGCCCCTGCTCCTGCTGGCTTTCGGGGTGTTCTACCTGATCCCGTTGGCCACCCACGGCTTGTGGATTCCCGACGAAACCCGCTATGCGCAGATCAGCCAGGAAATGCTGCTGACCGGCAAATGGGCCTCGCCGCACTTCATGGGGATTCGCTACTTCGAAAAACCCGCTGCCGGGTACTGGATGATCGCGCTGGGCCAGGCGATATTCGGCCAGAACCTGTTCGGCGTGCGTTTCGCCTCGGCCCTGAGCACCGGCTTGAGCATCCTGCTGGTGTACGGCGTGGCCCGGCGCTTGTGGAACGACCCGCGCAAGAGCCTGGTCAGCACCGTGCTGTACATGAGTTTCGTCAGCGTCGCGTTCCTGGCGGGCTACGCCAACCTCGACCCGCAGTTCACCTTCTGGGTCAACCTGACCGGGGCCGCACTGTGGTTCTGCGCCGACAGCACTACCACCCGTGGCCGCCTGTGGTCGTGGGCCTTGCTCGGGTTCGCCTGCGGCATGGGCTTCATGACCAAGGGTTTCCTGGCTTGGTTGCTGCCGGTGCTGATCGCCCTGCCCTACATGGTCTGGCAAAAACGCTTTCGTGAACTGCTCACCTATGGCCTGGTGGCCGTGGTGGTGGCGATTGTCGTCAGCCTGCCGTGGGCGCTGATGGTGCATGCCCAGGAGCCGGATTACTGGAACTTCTTCTTCTGGCACGAGCATATCCAGCGTTTTGCCGGTGAAGACGCCCAGCACTCCGAACCTTTCTGGTACTACCTGCCGCTGATGGTGGCGTTCGTTCTGCCGTGGATGGCCCTGCTGCCGTCCACCGTCAAACAGGCGTGGCTGGAAAAGCGCAGTGCCAAGATCGCCTTCCTGCTGTTCTGGCTGCTGATGCCTTTGGCGTTCTTCAGCCTGGCCAAGGGCAAGCTGCCGTCGTACATCATGCCGTGCCTGCTGCCACTGGCGTTGCTGATGGGCCATACCCTGGCCGACAAGCTGGCCCAGGCCCGTGGCCGCGTGCTGCGGATCAACGGCTGGCTGAACCTGATCATCGGCGTGCTGGGGCTGCTGGCCCTGACCTGGTTCCAATTGAAGAAGCCGGTGTATGAGCACGGCCAGGAAACCTTGAGCCTGGTGCTAGTGTTCGTGTTCCTGTTCGGCTGGATCATCGCCAACCTGTTGCAAGCCGCCCGCCCGCTGCACATGTGGGCCGCACCGGTGATCGGCAGCTGGCTGCTGGTGGCCCTGGTGCCGGCCGCGCTGCCGCACTCGGTGGTTTATAACAAGACCCCCGACCAGTTCATCATCGACCACCTCCAGGAGCTGCAGCCAACCACCGCGTTGCTGAGCAACGACCTGGGTGCGGCCTCGGCGTTGTCCTGGCGCCTGCAGCGTCCCGAAGTGATGCTCTACAACACCGTTGGCGAAGTGAAATACGGCATCGCCTTCCCGGACACCGCTTACCGCAAGATCGATGCCGCCCATGTCGAGCAATGGATGACTGATGCGCGCAAACAGGGTTCGGTGGGCGTGGTGATGCGGGTCAAGGGTGATGACGAGCGTCAGGAAGTGGAGCTGCTGCCCAAAGATGGCAAGCGTTACGAGCAGGGCAATATCGTGATTCTGATCTTCCCGCAGAGTGCGCCATGACCACGTTGCTGCTGTTGTTGGCCGCCTGCCTGCTGACCTGCATGGGCCAGGTGTCGCAGAAATTCGCGGTTGAAGGCTGGCGCGACCAGCCCGACGGTTGGGCCTTGAAGCTGCGCTCGCCGTGGTTGTGGTCGGCGCTGGCATGCCTGGGCCTCGGCCTGTTGGTGTGGCTGCTGGTGCTGCAACGCCTGGAAGTCGGCATCGCCTACCCGATGCTCAGCCTTAACTTTGTGCTGGTGACCCTGGTGGCGCGTTTTGTATTCCACGAACACATCGATGGCCGCCACTGGTTCGGCGTGCTGCTGGTGATTGCCGGTGTGGTGTTGCTGGGGCGCCAGGTATGAGTCGCGCGCGCGGTTTTGCCCTGGCCCTGGGCAGCGTTGCACTGGTGAGCGGTGCGCAGTTGGGCATGCGCTGGAGCATGACGCGCCTGCCGCTGCCCACCGAATGGCTGACAGCCTTCAACGCCGGCGCCATCGACTTCGGCGCACTGGGCGTGGTGACCCTGGCGATCATCGCCTATGCGCTGTCGATGCTCTGCTGGCTCGGCGCGCTGAAAGATTTGCCACTGGGCCGCGCGTATTCGCTGCTCAGCATCAGCTACGCGCTGGTGTACCTGCTGGCGGCCAGCCTGCCGGTGTTCAACGAACATTTTTCGGTTTCAAAAACTGCGGGAGTGGCCTTGGTCATTCTCGGAGTCCTGACTATCAACTCTCGTCGTGCTAGCACCACAAGTCCCAGGAATGCCCCATGAAAATCAGTGTATTTGGTAGCGGTTACGTCGGTCTGGTGCAGGCCACCGTGTTGGCCGAAGTCGGCCACGATGTCATCTGCATGGACGTAGACGAGAACAAGGTCAAGTTGCTGCAACAAGGCCACGTGAGCATTTTCGAGCCGGGCCTGGCGGCCATGGTCAAGGAAAACCTCGAAGGCGGTCGCCTGACGTTTACCTATGACGAGAAACTCGCCGTTGAACACGGCGAAGTGCTGTTCATTGCCGTGGGCACGCCTTCGGATGAAGACGGTTCGGCCGACCTCAAGTACGTGCTGTCGGTAGGTGACGCGGTGGCCCGTCACCGGATCGAACCGGTGATCCTGGTGGAAAAATCCACCGTGCCCGTCGGCACCGGCGACACCTTGCGCGCACACATGGAAAAGGCCCTGCACCTTGCCGGCCGCCACCTGGAGTTCGATATCGTCTCCAACCCGGAATTCCTCAAGGAAGGCTCGGCCGTGGCCGACTGCCGCCGCCCGGACCGCATCGTCATCGGCTGTGAACGTGAAGAGGTGCGCGAGGTGATGCGCGAACTGTACGCACCGTTCAACCGCAACCACGACCGCATCATCTTCATGGACCTGCGCAGCGCCGAACTGACCAAGTACGCCGCCAACTGCATGCTGGCCACCAAGATCAGCTTTATCAACCAGATCGCCGAGCTGGCCGAACACCTGGGCGCCGATATCGAAGCCGTGCGCCTGGGCATTGGTGCTGACTCACGTATTGGTTACCACTTTATCTACCCTGGCTGCGGTTATGGCGGCTCGTGCTTCCCCAAGGACATGCGTGCCCTGATCCACAGCGCCAAGGCCGCCAACTGCTCCAGCGACCTGCTGGAAGCCGTGGAAGCCATCAACCAGCGCCAGAAGAGCAAGCTGTTCGAACGCGCCAACGCGTTCTTCAAGGGCGACCTCAAGGGCAAGACCTTCGCCTTGTGGGGCCTGGCCTTCAAGCCCAACACCGACGACATGCGCGATGCGCCAAGCCGGGTGCTGATGGAAGCCCTGTGGGCCGCCGGCGCCAATGTGCGCGCGTTTGACCCCGAAGCCATGCAGGAAACCCAGCGCATCTACGGCGATGACCCGCGCCTGATGCTGATGGGCACCCCGGAATCGACCCTCAGCGGCTCCGACGCCTTGATCATTTGCACCGAATGGCAGCAGTTCAAGGCCCCGGATTTCGACCTGATCCAGCAACGCCTGAAAACCCCGGTGATCTTCGACGGCCGCAACCTGTACGACGGCGAGCGCCTGGCGCGCAAAGGCATCCAGTACTTCCCGATGGGCCGCGGCGATTCCTGCAATTTGCCGATCCCCCAGCAAAACTGGGTGCCTCAGGCCGAGGAAGCCTAAGACGTGGACAAAGCTCATCCGCCCCTGCTCAGCCCGACGATCCGCCGCCACTCATGGGTAATGGGGCTCCTGGCTCTGGTCCTGTTTGTCGCGGGCAACTGGAACCAGGCAATCATCGGCTTTGATTCGCGCTTCGTACTGTTCGCCCAGGAGATGCTGCGCCATGGGCCTGGGTTCTTCCCGACGACATACGGGCAACCGTATGCCGATTACCTGGCCACCTCGACGCTGATGACCTGGCTGCTGTCCCTGCCTCTCGGGCAGGTCACCAGCCTGACGGCCTGGCTGCCCACGGCCATCGCTTCGGCGCTGATCGTGGTGCTGGTGTACCGGCTGACGGCGCCCTACTCCCGGCGCTGGGCGCTGCTGAGCGTCGCGGTGATGCTGCTCAGCAGTACCTTCATCAGCGAAACCCGCGCCGTGTCCCTCGACCAGATGCTGGCCGCCGTGGCCCTGGCGGTGTTTTACCTGGGGTATGCCCATGACCACTTCGGCGCCGGCAAACGCCTGCACTGGCTGTTTCTGCTGCTGATCCTGGGCTTCGCAATCCGCGGGCCGATCGGCCTGGTGATTCCCACCGGCATGCTCTGCAGTTATTACCTGATCAATCGCCAATGGCGGCAGCTGTTCAGTTTTGGCCTGTTGGCGCTGGCGTTGCTGGCCGCGTGTGTCGGCCTGCTGTTGCTGCTGGCCAAGCTCAGCGGTGGCGAAGTGTTCATGCAGGACGTGATCCGAATGCAGTTCCTCGGCCGTATGGACGGTACTGAAGGTTCCGGCAGCGTGCTGTATTACTTCACCAGTTCGCTGGGCAACTACGCCCCGGCATACCCGCTGGCCATACTGGCGCTGATTGCGATTGCCGCAGGCGGCCGCGAAGACAAGGGGCCGGCGCTGAAACTGGTGCTGTACTGCCTCGCAGCGGGCCTGATCGTGATGATCGGCCTGTCGGTACCCCAGGCGAAAAAGGCTCGCTATGTGCTGCCGATGCTGCCGATGGCGGCGATCATCGCCGCGTATCCGTTCCAGGTCTCACGCGGGCGGCTGTTCGCCGGGCTGCGCTGGCTGATGCTGGCGCTTTGGACCGTGGTTCCAGGGTTGCTGATCGCAGGCTTGTTCGTGGCGCGTCATCGCTTCCCGGAGCAGATCGGCAGCCTCAATCCGGTGTTCGGCATCCTGATCGCGTTCCAGACCCTGGCACTGGTGTTTCTTTTCAAACCGCGCCTTCGCTACCTGGGCCCCGCTTTGGGTGCGGTGCTGGCTGTGTGGCTGACGTATATCGTGATGGTCGAGCCCCTGACGCGTCGTTTGTATGACACCCGCACCTTTACCCTTCAGGCCCAGGCGCTGATCCAGCAGGAACGCGCGCCGTTGGTGCTGCACGCGCTGGGCAAGGACGCGAAAGCCATCAAGTTCGTGGTCAACCTCGATTGCGACCGGGTGCCGCTGTTTACCCAACTGCCCGCCGAGTTGACACCGATTCAGGCGCCGGCCTGGCTGATCATGAGCCAGGCGGACTTTGAAGGGTTGACTGATCCCCGGTTTCGCTCACTGGTGCCGGTACTGACCGGGCAGTTCGACAAGAACCCGTATGTGCTGCTGCACTTGGTTAAACTCCCTCAGCCTTGATAACTGGCGGTAGGATAAGCGGGCAATCCGCTTGTCCTGCCGCCAGACGCATAAGTAGCTTCGGACCACTGTGCATGTAAGAAACTTCTTTGCCCAACAACTTCTGCAACTTTCTAGATAGTAACTATCGAGAAAAATCCTACGTATCTATACGTAACCAGCGATGCAACTCCCCTTCCCGCTCAAAGTCCCCAACTGTAGACTCGCCAGCCAAGTGAGTTAATTAGTTACTACCTTCCAGGTATTTCCAGTATCGCCAAACGCTCGCCCCAGGGCCTTCATGACAATATTGAAAGAAACAAAAAAACGCCCGTTATAGACAGAGCTGCAATAACAATAAATAAGTTTAAACAGCATTTAACCTGCCGTTTATTTCATCTAGAGGAATGCTCCGTGTCCGATCAACCATTGCCCGACCCCTCTGTTGCGACAGGTTTGCCACCCACAGACCAGACAGCGCCTGCACAGGTCAATGTCGGCTACGTCGCCATTCCCAAACTGGATCGGCTGATGGAACTGCGCGATGCGCTGGTGGTGCTCAAGGGGCCGCTGGCCAACAATCCATCATTGAGGGAGAACGTACAGAACCTGCTGATCAACGAGGAAACCAATGACCGGGTGCTGGGCAAGATCAGTAGCCCCCTGCAACGCCCAACCGGGTTGATACCCTTTGGCTGAGACCGGTTAACTGCAAAAATACTGCATTTGACCTGCATTAATATGCATTGGCGGCAACCTTGCTCGATGGGCACACTGCGCAGGTTCCTCCCCCAAATGCAGGAACTTTTTTGAAGGGCTTTTCCGGGAAACCAGACAAGCCTTTTTTTTCGCCCGTTTTATGGATCTCCCGTTAATGCTTGCTCGCTGGTTACCCGCTGCCGTCAATACCCGCCCCGCCGAATGGAGCCGCGCCGCCGTCGGCATGGCCCTGGGCACGCTGTTCAGTGTCTGGGTGTGTGCCCAAGTATTCGGCATGGAGGTGGCGTTGCACCTCATCGGCCCGCTCGGAGCATCGGCCGTGTTGCTGTTTGCCGTGTCATCGGGCGCGTTGGCGCAACCCTGGTCGATCATCGGCAGCTACTTGTGTGCCGCCATTGTTGCCTTGCTGGTGGCCCGGGTGCTGGGACGTACCCTGGGCAGCGCGTGCCTGGCCGCCGGGATGACCGTGATCCTGATCTGCTGGCTGCGTTGCCTGCACCCGCCTGCGGGTGGGCTGGCCATGAGCCTGGTGCTGGCGGACCCCGCCTCCATCGCCCTGGGCTGGCAGGAAGTGGCCGCGGTCATGCTGGGCGCCGCCGCCCTGCTCGCGTGCGCCCTGGCGTACAACAACGCGACACGCACGCGTTACCCCAAAGGCGCCAGCGAAGCCGCCGCGCCGAACTTTATGGCAACTGTCACCGACACCCCCGGCATCAGCGCCGAAGACCTCAAGCAGGCACTGGCCGAGCGCGAGCAGTTCGTGGATGTAACCCCACAGGAGCTGGAAGAGCTGATCCAGGCCAGCGAGCGGTATGCCCGGCGGCGTGCAATCGGGGCGGTTTTCCAACGCCAGGGGTGATGCCGTCCCTCATGCAAAAATGCAAAAACGACCTGCAGGATTCCGACTTGTACTTGGCAAATTTGCACTGGTACGATCGCGAGATGGTTCGCCCGCGAACATCTTGATAAAGAACAATAAAAGCAGGGAGTTAGAGATGACTGCTCAGGTTTCATCCGAGGCAAGCAGCGCCGGGATCGTGCATGACGAGGTCCTGGCTGAAGTCCGCAACCACATAGGTCACCTGACCCTCAATCGCCCCGCCGGCCTGAATGCCATTACCCTGGACATGGTCCGCAGCCTCAGCCGGCATTTGCAGGCTTGGGCAAACGACCCCCAGGTGCACGCCGTGGTGTTGCGCGGTGCCGGGGAAAAAGCCTTCTGCGCTGGCGGCGACATTCGTTCGTTGTACGACAGCTTCAAGAGCGGCGACACCCTCCATGAAGACTTCTTCGTCGAGGAATACGCCCTCGACCTCGCCATTCACCACTACCGCAAGCCAGTCCTGGCGTTGATGGACGGCTTTGTCCTCGGTGGCGGCATGGGCCTGGTGCAAGGCGCCGACCTGCGAGTGGTCACCGAACGCAGCCGCCTGGCGATGCCGGAAGTGGCCATCGGCTATTTCCCTGACGTGGGCGGCAGCTACTTCCTGCCGCGTATTCCCGGCGAACTGGGGATCTACCTCGGTGTGACCGGCGTGCAGATCCGGGCGGCCGACGCCCTGTATTGCGGGCTTGCCGACTGGTACCTCGACAGCGCCAAGCTGAGCGAGCTCGATCAGCGCCTGGACCGCCTGAAATGGCACGATTCACCCCTCAAGGACCTGCAAGGCCTGCTGGCCGGCCTGGCGGTGCAGCAATTGCCCGATGCGCCACTGGCCGCACTTCGCCCGGCCATCGATCACTTCTTTGCCTTGCCGGACGTACCGAGCATCGTCGAGCAGTTGCAGCAAGTCACCGTCGCCGACAGCCATGACTGGGCATTGACCACCGCCAGCCTGATGCAAACCCGCTCGCCCCTGGCCATGGCCGTCACCCTGCAGATGCTGCGCCGTGGCCGTCATCTGCACCTGGAGCAGTGCTTCGCCCTGGAATTGCACCTGGACCGCCAATGGTTCGCCCGGGGCGACCTGATCGAAGGCGTGCGCGCCCTGCTGATCGACAAGGACAAAACCCCTCGCTGGAACCCTCCGACCCTCCAGGCGTTGGAGGCTGATCATGTCGAGAGCTTCTTCCGCGACTTCGATAAGAACGAGAACTAAGTCATGCAAGATATTGAATTTACTGAAGAACAGGTAATGATCCGCGACATGGCTCGGGACTTTGCCCGTGGCGAAATTGCGCCTCACGCCCAGGCGTGGGAAAAGGCCGGCTGGATTGACGATGCCCTGGTGGCCAAGATGGGCGAGCTGGGGTTGCTGGGCATGGTGGTCCCCGAGGAATGGGGCGGCACTTACGTCGACTACGTGGCCTACGCACTGGCGGTAGAAGAGATTTCTGCCGGTGACGGCGCCACCGGCGCCCTGATGAGTATCCATAATTCAGTGGGTTGCGGGCCAATTCTCAACTACGGCTCACAGGAGCAGAAGGAAACCTGGCTGGCCGAACTGGCCAGCGGCCAGGCCATCGGCTGCTTCTGCCTCACCGAGCCCCAGGCCGGTTCAGAAGCCCACAACCTGCGTACCCGCGCCGAACTGCGGGACGGCCAGTGGGTCATCAACGGCGCCAAGCAATTTGTCAGCAACGGCAAGCGCGCCAAACTGGCGATCGTGTTTGCAGTGACCGACCCGGACCTGGGCAAGAAAGGCATCTCGGCATTCCTCGTGCCCACCAGCACCCCGGGCTTCGTGGTCGACCGTACCGAACACAAGATGGGCATTCGTGCCTCCGACACCTGCGCCGTCACGCTCAACCAATGCACCGTGCCTGAAGCCAACCTGCTGGGCGAACGCGGCAAAGGCCTGGCTATCGCCCTGTCCAACCTTGAAGGCGGGCGCATCGGGATTGCCGCCCAGGCGCTGGGGATCGCCCGGGCCGCCTTTGAAGCGGCACTGGCCTATGCCCGTGACCGGGTGCAGTTCGACAAGGCGATCATTGAGCACCAGAGCGTGGCCAACCTGCTGGCCGACATGCAAACCCGCCTGAACGCCGCGCGCTTGTTGATCCTGCATGCCGCCCGCTTGCGCAGTGCCGGCAAGCCGTGCCTGTCGGAAGCGTCCCAGGCCAAGCTGTTTGCCTCGGAAATGGCCGAGAAGGTGTGCTCGTCCGCGATGCAGATTCATGGGGGTTATGGCTATCTGGAGGATTACCCGGTGGAGCGTTACTACCGGGATGCACGGATTACCCAGATCTACGAAGGCACCAGCGAGATTCAGCGGATGGTGATTGCTAGAGAATTGAAGAACTATCAGCTGTAACTGACTGACTTTAATAAAAAATATGGGAGCTTATTAGCTCCCATATTTTTGATCAGCCTTTTTACTTGTCTTTGAACTCCGGCGTGCGCTTGGCGACAAACGCCGCCATCCCTTCCTTCTGGTCCAGCGTGGCGAATGCCGCGTGGAACACCCGGCGCTCAAAGCGCACACCTTCAGACAGGCTCACTTCAAACGCGCGGTTGACGCTTTCCTTGACCATCATGCTGATGGGCACCGACTTGCTGGCGATCAGGTTCGCGACTTTCAGCGCTTCATCCAGCAGCTCATCCGCCGGCACGATCCGCGCCACAATCCCGCTACGCTCGGCTTCCACCGCATCGATAAACCGCCCGGTCAGGCACATTTCCATGGCCTTGGCCTTGCCCACGGCGCGGGTCAGGCGCTGGGTGCCGCCCATGCCCGGCAGCACGCCGAGGTTGATTTCCGGCTGGCCGAACTTGGCGTTGTCACCGGCCAGGATAAAGTCGCACATCAATGCCAGCTCACACCCGCCCCCCAGGGCAAAACCGTTAACGGCAGCGATGATCGGCTTGCGGCGGTTGGCCACGCGGTCGCTGTCGCTGAACAGGTCATCGAGATAGATCTGCGGATAGGTCAGTTCGGCCATTTCCTTGATGTCGGCGCCGGCGGCAAAGGCTTTTTTCGAGCCGGTGAGTACGATGCAGCCGATTTCCGGGTTGGCTTCCAGGCTGTCCAGCGCCTGGTTCAGCTCGCTGACCAGCTGTGCGTTGAGGGCGTTCAGCGCCTGTGGGCGATTGAGGGTGATCAGCCCGACACGGCCCTGGACGTCCAGCAAAATGGTTTCGTAACTCATAGATGCTCCTCAGAGATTGCGTGAAATGACCATGCGTTGAATATCGCTGGTGCCTTCGTAAATCTGGCAGACCCGCACATCGCGGTAGATCCGCTCCAGGGGAAAGTCGCTCAGGTAACCGTAACCGCCGAGGGTTTGCAATGCTTGCGAGCAGACCTTTTCGGCCATTTCCGAAGCAAACAGCTTGGCCATGGATGCTTCCACCAGCGCCGGCTGGCCGCTGTCACGCAGGGCGGCGGCGTAATGCACCATCTGCCGGGCGACCGCGATTTGCGTCGCCATGTCCGCCAGGCGGAACGCCACGGCCTGGTGCTCGATGATCGGCTTGCCAAAGCTTTCCCGCTCGCGGGCGTAATCCCGCGCAGCCTCGAACGCCGCCCGCGCCATGCCCACTGCCTGGGAGGCAATACCGACGCGTCCGCCTTCAAGGTTGGCCAGGGCGATCCGGTAGCCTTCGCCCTCTTCGCCCAAGCGATTGGCCACCGGCACCTTCACGTCCTCAAACAGGATCTGGCAGGTGTCGGAAGCGTGCTGGCCGAGTTTGTCCTCGACCCGTGCCACGCTGTAGCCCGGCGAATCGGTAGGCACGATAAACGCACTGATGCCGCGTTTGCCGGCGGCCGGATCGGTGACGGCGAACACAATCACGACCCCGGCGTTTTGCCCGGAGGTGATGAACTGTTTGCAGCCATTCAATACATAGTGATCGCCTTCCAGCCGGGCGCGGGTTTTCAGGCTGCTGGCGTCGGAACCGGCCTGGGGCTCGGTCAAGGCAAACGCGCCGAGCATCGCGCCGCTGGCCAGGGGCTTGAGGAATTGCTCTTTCTGCTGGTCAGTGCCGAACTTGAGGATCGGCACGCAGCCCACGGAGTTGTGCACGCTCATGATGGTCGAGCAGGCGCCATCGCCGGCGGCGATTTCTTCCAGGGTCATGGCGTAGGCCAGGTAGCCGGTGTCGCAGCCACCCCATTGTTCCGGGACCAGCATGCCGAAAAAACCCAGCTCGGCCATTTCACCGATGGCTTCCTTGGGAAACCGGTGTTCGCGGTCCCACTCGGCGGCGAAGGGCTTGAGCCGCTCCTGGGCAAATTGCCGGGCGGCTTCGCGGATCTGCAGTTGTTCGTCATTCGGGAGCATAGGTGTTCCTTAATACAGGCATTCAACGGCCATGGCCGTGGCTTCGCCGCCGCCGATGCAGATCGCCGCAACACCGCGCTTGAGGCCTTTCTGGCGCAGGGCCGAGAGCAGGGTCACCAGGATCCGCGCACCGGACGCACCGATCGGATGGCCCAGGGCGCAGGCACCACCGTGGATATTGACCTTGCTGTGGGGAATCTCCAGCTTGCTCATGGTCACCAGGCTGACCACGGCGAAGGCTTCGTTGATTTCAAACAGGTCGACCTCATCGAGGTTCCAGCCGGTCTTGGTCATCAGTTTGCGGATCGCACCCACCGGTGCCACCGGGAACAGGCCTGGCTCGTCGGCAAAGGCTGCGTGGCCGTGGATCACCGCAAGCGGCTTGAGCCCGCGTTTGTGGGCTTCGGATTCACGCATCAGCAGCAACGCCGCCGCACCGTCGGAAATCGAGCTGGAGTTGGCCGCCGTCACGGTGCCGCCTTCGCGGAAAGCCGGCTTCAAGGTAGCGATCTTGTCCAGCTTGGCCTTGGGCGGCTGTTCGTCGTGGGTGATGGTTTTCTGTTCCTTGCCCACGGTGACCTGCACCGGGACGATTTCGGCAATGAAGTTGCCGTCGGTGATCGCCTGTTGCGCGCGGGTCAGGGACGCAATGGCGAACGCATCCTGGGCCTCGCGGGAAAAACCGTTGTGCTCGGCGCAGTCCTCGGCAAAGGTGCCCATCAGGCGGCCCTTGTCGTAGGCGTCTTCGAGGCCGTCGAGGAACATGTGGTCGAGTACCCGGCCGTGGCCCATGCGGTAGCCGCTGCGGGCGCGGTCCAGCAGGTACGGGGCGTTGGACATGCTCTCCATGCCACCGGCGATCACTACCTCCACACTGCCCGCCAGCAGCGAGTCATGGGCCAGGATGGTGGCCTCCATGCCGGAGCCGCACATCTTGTTGAGGGTGGTGCAGCGGGTGGATTTATCCAGGCCAGCGCCCAGTGCCGCCTGGCGTGCAGGCGCCTGGCCGAGACCGGCCGGCAGTACGCAACCGAACAGCACTTCGTCCACCGCATCGGTGGCGATACCGGCACGTTCGACCGCAGCACGTATCGCCGCCGCACCCAGTTGCGGGGCAGTCAGGCCCTTGAGGTCGCCCTGGAACCCGCCCATGGGCGTACGTACTGCGCTGACAATAACGATTGGATCAGTCATGAAAAATCTCCTTATTTGGCCGCCATGCGCAAGGCACCGTCGAGACGGATCACCTCGCCGTTGAGCATGCTGTTTTCAATGATATGCCGCACCAGCGCCGCGTACTCGCTCGGCTTGCCCAGGCGCGGCGGGAATGGCACGCCGGCGGCCAGGGACTCGCGCACTTCTGGCGTCATGCCGGCCATCATCGGTGTTTCGAAAATGCCGGGGGCGATGGTCATCACCCGAATCCCGTAGCGCGCCAGTTCACGGGCGGCAGGCAACGTCAGGCTGGCGATCGCGCCCTTGGAGGCGGCATAGGCTGCCTGGCCGATCTGGCCGTCAAAGGCCGCCACCGAAGCGGTGTTGATGATCACGCCACGCTCGCCGTCGGCATTCGCCTCGGTTTCAGCGATGGCCGCTGCGGCCAGGCGCAGCAGGTTGAAGCTGCCAATCAGGTTGACGTTGATCACCTGGGCGAAGTTGGCCAATACGTGCGGGCCATGTTTGCCGAGGATCTTCTCGCCACGGACCACGCCGGCGCAGTTGACCAGCCCGTGCAAACCGCCAAAGGCCGCCACGGTAGCCTGCACGGCCGCTTCGGCGGCGGCTTCCTGGCTGATGTCCGCGACGACGCTGCGGGCCTGCCCGCCGAGCTTCTGCGCCTGGGCGGCGACCGCGTCGGCGTTCAAATCCACCAGCATCACCTTGGCACCGGCCGCCACCAGCATCTCGGCCGTCGCCGCGCCGAGGCCGGAAGCGCCACCGCTGACCAGAAAAACCTTGTTCTCAATCTGCATCACTGTTTCCTTGAAAAAGGGATCACGCCGTGGCCGCCTGGGCCTTGGCAATTTCCTGATTACGCAAAATGAAGCGTTGCAGCTTGCCGCTCGGGGTCTTGGGCAGCTCGCTGACAAATTCGATTTCCCGTGGGTACGCGTGGGCGGCCAGGCGCTTGCGCACGTGCTGGCGCAGCTCTTCGGCCAGGGCCGGCTCGGCGTGGTATTGCTCGCTGAGCACCACAAAGGCTTTGACGATCTCGGTGCGCTCCGGGCATGGCTTGCCCACCACCGCGGCTTCCACGACTGCGGGGTGCTCGATCAACGCGCTTTCCACGTCGAACGGGCCTACACGGTAGCCGGAGGTGGTGATCACATCGTCGCTGCGCCCGACAAAGCTGATACTGCCGTCGGGGTTCAGCTCCACCGTATCGCCGCTGAGGTAGTACTTGCCGACAAAGGCCTTGGTCTTGACCCCGTCGTAGCCGGCGAACCAGCACATCGGCGATTGCTCGCGGTCGATGGCGAGGATGCCCGGCTGGCCGGCCGGCAGTTCCTGATGGTTGTCGTCCAGCACCACGATGCGGTGGCCCGGCGAGGCAAAGCCGGCGGAACCGACGTGCACCGGGTGCTCCAGGCCGTGATGGTTGCACAGCACCATGCCCAGCTCGGTCTGGCCATAGTGGTCGTGTATGGTCACGCCGAGGTTGTCGGCGAACCAGCGGATCACTTCCGGGTTCAATGGCTCGCCGGCGCTGCTGACAATGCGCAGCTTGCCCTTGATCGACTTGGCGAACTGCTCGCCGCCGGCAATCAGCAGGCGGTAGGCCGTCGGGGAACCGGTGAGGTTGGTGATCCCGTATTTATTGATGACGCGGCAGGTGCTTTCGAGGGTGAACGGGCCATCGTAGAAGGTGATCGGGTGGCCCATGGACAACGGCCCGGTGACGCCGAAATAGATGCCGTAGGCCCAGCCTGGGTCGGCGACGTTCCAGAATGCGTCTTCGGGGCGCAGGTCCACGGCGTCGCGGGTGTAGCTCTGGAACGCGACGATGGCCTTGAGCGGTACGGCCAGGGCTTTGGAGGGGCCGGTGGTGCCGGAGGTGAACATCAGCAGGAATGGATCTTCGGCGCCCAGCAGCACCGGCTCGCAGGCGTTGGAATAGTTGGGCAGTTCGGCCCAGAAGCTGAAATCGCCGCGCACGATGCCTTCGCCCTGAGGGCCGGCGACGGTGACGATGGTTGGGCAGTCGGCTACTTCCATGAGCTTGGGGCGGTTTACTGCGTCGGTCACCACCAGTGCGGCGCCTGAGCTGGTCAGGCGGTGTTCGATGGCCTTGGGGCCGAAGGCGGTGAACAGCGGCTGATAGACCGCGCCGATGCGCCAGGTGGCGAAGACGACAACCAGTAACTCGGCGGTACGTGGCAGCAGGCCGGCGACCTTGTCACCGGGCTTTACGCCCTGGGCCAGGAGGAAGTTGGCGAAGCGGGCGGCCTGGTCTTGCAATTGGGTGAAGGTGGAGGTGGCGCTGCGGCCGTCCTTGCCCTCCCAGAACAGCGCGATGCGGCCGGGTAATGCGTGGCGGTCGCAACATTCGACACAGGCGTTGAGTGCCTGCAGGTTGCCCGACAGGGCGGCGTCGACGGTGTGTTGGTAGTTGAATTGGGTGGTGGCAGCCGAGTAATCACGCATCGCTTCAAATCCCTGTGTGTTTTTTTGTTTTCAGGATGGGTACGTAGACCGGTGAAATAGTCGCTCTAGAGGGCTGGGCGGGCAATGGTCAAAGCTTTCAACTTGGGTGACTGGTTTGGCCAAGGTTTTTTTTGTGGGCGTGGGTGGGTGTACATATCCGTTGTTTTTGCAACGGCCGCTTATGGTTCCGCTCTTACCGCGGCGGGGCGCCTAAGATCAAGAACACAGCGGCCTACAGGCCGGCTTGAGTGTGGTAGAGCAAAATCAAAATCTAAAGCGAGCACGGTCCACTGTAGGAGCTGGCTTGCCGGCGATGGTCGTTAACGATGACGTTGGCATCCTGAATGAATGCGGCGCTCTCAGGTTCTTCGCCGGCAAGCCAGCTCCTACAGAAAAGCTGCCAAGCCGGCCGGTAGGCCGCTGTGCTCCTGCTTTTGATTTTGATCTGACTGCCCCATTCAGCCCGAGGCCGAACCCGGCATTCCGGCTTTTCCAAAGTGAGTCGCTGTAAGAGCGAAACCATAAGCGGCCGTTACCTGAATAACGGATATGTACACCAAAGGCCCAACGATAGACCCCACCAATCATCCAGTCAGCCCAAGCGATTGGACGCTCCACCCCCAAGCTTCTAAGCTTCAGGCCTGCGCCACCCAAGAAGCCCACCCATGATCGTCCGTCCCAAACCCAACCTGCTCGGCATCCTGTTCTCCCTCAAGGGTTCAATCGCCAAGCGCATCGCCCTGCGTAGCCTGATGGTCACCCTGCTCGCCTCAGTCATCGTACTGGTGGAAACCCTGCACCCCGCCTATTTCTCCAAGGTCAACGCCACCCCCTTCACCCTGCTGGGCCTGTCGCTGTCAATCTTCATGAGCTTTCGCAACAACGCCTGCTACGACCGCTGGTGGGAAGGCCGCAAACAACTCGGCCAGATGATCATCGAAGTACGCTCGCTGATCCGCGAAACCCAAGTCTTCAACCCTGCCGAGCGCGAAGGCATACTCCGCGGCCTCTGCGGCTTCGCCCACGGCCTGGTCGCACGCCTGCGCCTGGAAGATGAGGCGCACGCCATCAAGCCCTGGATCAACGTAAAGCCCAATCACCCCAACCCCCCCGACAGCATCCTGCAAGACCTCGGCGCCCGCTGTTCAAGCCTCGCCGAACAAGGCCAAATCAGCGACTGGCGCTACACCCAACTGGAAACCCGGCTGTACGGCCTGAGCCAGGTCCAGGCCTCGTGCGAACGGATCAAACACACCCCGCTGCCCTTCCCCTACACCTTGCTGCTGCACCGCACCATCTACCTGTTCTGCATCCTGCTGCCCTTCGCCATGGCCGAGCCGCTGGGCTGGCTGACACCGGTCTTTACCGCCATCGTCAGCTACACCTTCTTCGGCCTCGATGAAATCGGCGACGACCTCGAAGACCCCTTCGGCTTCGACGAAAACGACCTGCCCTGCAACGCCATCGTCCGCACCCTGGAACGCGAAGTGCTCGCCGCCCTCGGTGAAACCGTGCTACCACCGGCCCTGGAGCCGATTGAGTTCGTGCTGACGTGATGCGGGTTTGACACTCGCGGTGACCTGACCGAAGCTGATGGCTTTGCACTAGCTCCCCAGCTTTCGGACGCCTGCATGTCAAAGTCACGCCGTTACTCCATCGTCGGCCTGTGCGCCCTGTTGTTTATCGCAGTCATCACCTGGTATTTCACCCGTACGCCACCGGTAGTGGTCCCACCGGCCATCGCCCATGGTTATGCCAAGGCCCTGAAACAGGCACGTAACGGCGAACCCGGCGCCGCCCGCGTGCTGTATCAACAGTTGGGCCGTCCGGACTTGTCCGACGTGCGCCGCGCCGCCCTGCATGCCGAACTGCCCAATTACCCCAGCCCCCAGGCCCTCAAGCTGGCTGACAAGGACCTGGCCAACGACGCGCCAATGGTGCGCGAGGCGGCGATCCACGGCATCGTCGGCCTGGTGCCCAGCGGCCAGCGCGTGCTGTTGCTGGGGCCACTGCTGGATGACACCGAACAAAGCGTACGGTTTGCCGCGGCCAATGCCCTGCTGGGGCTGTCCCCCGACACCCTGGGCCTGTACTTCGGCCCGTTGCAGCAAGTGCTCGATGAATACGTGAAATTGCTCAAGGCTCAGCCCGAGAGCCCCGAAGGCTGGATCCAGCTGGCACGCCTGTACATTCACAGCGCGCTGCTGCCCGATGCACAAAACGCCCTGGAACAGGCGATGCGCCTGCAACCCGACAACCTGCAAGCCGTGGTCGCACAAATCGAATTGCTGGATAAACAGGGCAAGGTCGACGAGTCCCGCCAGCTCCTGGCCAAGCAGCTACAGGCCCACCCCGATTCGGCCTACCTGCAACATGCCCTCGGCATGTGGCTGCTGCACCACGGGGAGCGCGCGTTTGCCCTGCTCAGCCTGTCCCGGGCGGTGGAGCTGGAACCGAACAATCAGGACTATCGCTACGACCTGGCCACCACCCTGCACGCCCAGCAGGAACTGGAAGCCGCCCAGCGCCAGCTGGAAGAAATCGTCCAGCGCAACCCGGCCAACCGCAAGGCGCGGGTGTTGCTGGTCAATTACTGGAAAGAGACCGGCCAGTTGCAGAATGTCCAGGTGTTGCTGGCGCAGCTTGAACAGCAGAACCCGGACGATCCGGCACTCCAACAAGGGCTGTAACAGCGCTAATTGATACAAAACGTTGAACCGCTACACGGCGTCACGGTCAAGTAAATATGGCGCGCTCTCGCGGGCGCGCACCTCTACTTATACGTGACCCGAGGGCACTTCTTGTCTACATCCAAAGAGCTGTTCACAGCAAAGGCAGCCACCGGCATTGAAGGTCTGGATGACATTCTTGCCGGGGGACTTTCCCGTAGCCACCTGTTCCTGCTGGAAGGTGAGCCGGGCACCGGTAAAACCACCGTGGCCCTGCAGTTCCTCCAGGCCGGCGCAAAAAAAGGTGAACGATCGCTGTACATCACCCTGTCGGAAACCGAGCGCGAGTTGCGCCAGGGTGCCAAGTCCCACGGTTGGGACCTGGACGAACACATTCATATCTTTGAACTCACGCCACCCGAAAGCCTGCTCAACGCCGAGCACCAGCAAAGCCTGCTGTATTCCTCGGACCTTGAGCTGGGTGAAGCCACCCGGCAGATTTTTGAAGTGGTGGAGCGGGTCAAACCCACCCGCGTGGTGATCGACAGCCTCTCGGAAATCCGTTTGCTGGCCCAGAGCTCCCTGCGCTATCGCCGGCAGATCCTGGCGATCAAGCACTACTTTGTGCGCTACGACGCCACGGTGCTGTTGCTGGATGACCTGACTACCGAATCCCTCGACAAAACCGTGCACAGCGTGGCCCACGGCGTGATCCGCCTGGAAGAACTGACCCCCAACTACGGTGCCGAACGCCGTCGTGTGCGGATCGTGAAGTACCGCGGCCAGAAGTACCGCGGCGGCTTTCATGACTTCACCATCATGGAAGACGGCGTGCACGTATTCCCGCGCCTGGTAGCGGCCGAGCACCGTGGCGGCTACAACCGCCAGACCCTGACCAGTGGAATTCGCGAGATGGATGCGTTGCTGGGCGGCGGTATCGAAACCGGTTCCAGCACCCTGATACTCGGCCCGGCCGGTACCGGCAAATCGCTGATCTCGATGATTTTCGCCGCCGCCGCCGTGGCCCGGGGCGAAAAAGCCGCGCTGTTCATTTTTGACGAAGAACTGGGCCTGCTGTTCGAACGCATGAAAAACATGGGGATCGACCTGCAAGCCCTGCAAGACACCGGCAACCTGCTGATCGAGCAAGTGGATGCCGCCGAGTTGTCCCCCGGCGAGTTCTCCCACCGGGTGCGCCGCTGTGTGGATGAGCGCGGGATCAAGACCGTGGTGATCGACAGCGTCAACGGCTACCAGGCGGCAATGCCCGAAGAAAACGCACTGATCCTGCACATGCACGAACTGCTGCTGTACCTCAACCGCCGTGGCGCCGCGACCTTCATGACCGTGGCCCAACACGGCCTGGTGGGCGACATGCAGGCCCCGGTGGATATCACCTATCTGGCCGACACGGTGATCCTGCTGCGTTACTTCGAAGCCCTGGGCAAAGTCCGCCGGGCCATCTCGATCATCAAGAAACGTACCGGCAGCCACGAATCGACGATTCGCGAATACCGCATCGGTGGCCGCGGCATGACCATCGGCGAACCCCTCGATGCCTTCCAGGGTGTGTTGCGCGGCGTTCCCACCTACATGGGCACCGATAACCCGCTGCTCCAGGATGAAAGTTCATGAGTGGCCTGCCGGCCATTTCCGAACGGGCGATCATTCTGGCCCCCCTGGGCCGCGACAGCTCCCTGGCGCTGATGATGCTCAACGAGGCGGGGTTCAACGGGATAATCGCGGGGCATTTGCAAATGCTCTGCGACGAGCTCGAACACGGCGCCGGCCTGTTGATCATCGCCGCCGAAGCCATGCATGGCATCGACCTGGAACCGCTGTTGACCTATCTGCACCAGCAGCCGGCGTGGTCCGACCTGCCCATCGTACTGATGACCCATCACGGCGGCAGCGAGCAGAACGGCTCGTCGCACCTGAGCAAGCTGCTGGGCAACGTGACCTTCCTGGAGCGGCCGTTCCATCCCGTGACCCTGATCAGCCTGGTCAGCACGGCACTGCGGGGCCGTCGCCGACAGTACGAAGCCCGGGATCGCCTGATCGACCTGAGCCAGAGCGAACAACGCCTGCAAAGCACCCTTGAGACCCTCGAACAACAGGTGGAAGAACGCACCGCCCAGCTGCGCAACAACGAAGAAGCCCTGCGCCAGTCGCAGAAGATGGAAGCCGTAGGCCAATTGACCGGCGGCATCGCCCATGACTTCAACAACATGCTCACCGGCATTATTGGCAGCCTTGAATTGTTGCGACGCCGGGTAGCGCGGGGGCGTATAGACGACCTCGACAGCCTGATTGATCTGGGCGTGACCTCCGCCAACCGCGCGGCCGCCCTGACCCACCGTCTGCTGGCGTTTTCCAGGCGCCAGTCACTGGATTCAAAACCGGTCCAGATCAACCAGTTGGTGGCGTCCATGGGTGAGCTGCTGGAACGCAGCCTCAATGAAAGCATCACCCTGGACATCCGCCTGACCGAGCAGCTATGGACCGCCGAAGTCGACCCCAACCAACTGGAAAGTGCCCTGCTCAACCTGGCGCTCAACGCCCGCGATGCGATGCCTGACGGCGGCCAGTTGGTGGTGGAAACCACAAATCGCCATCTCGACAGCGTGTTCACGGCGGCCTACGGCACCCTCACCCCCGGCGACTACGTGGAGCTGAGCGTCAGCGACACCGGCTGCGGCATGCCCGAAAGCGTGATCAGCCGGGCCTTTGACCCGTTCTTCACGACCAAGCCCATCGGCCAGGGCACGGGCCTGGGACTGTCGATGATTTATGGATTTGCCCGGCAATCCCATGGGCATGTGACGATTCACAGCGTGGTCGGCGAAGGCACCACCGTCAGCCTGTTTTTGCCACGGTTTGTGGGTGAAATGATTGTGGATGAACCGCTCAACCCGGCCTTGCTGCCCTTCGCCAACGAAGGCGAAACCGTACTGATCGTCGAAGACGACCCGGCCGTGCGGGTGCTGGTGAGTGCCGTGCTGAGTGAACTGGGCTATGCGTTTGTCGAAGCCGGCGACGCCGACAGCGCGATGCCGATCATCGAGTCCGGCCAACGCATCGACCTGTTGATCAGCGACGTTGGGCTGCCGGGCATGAATGGGCGGCAACTGGCGGAAATCGGGCGGCAGGTACGGCCGGATTTGAAGGTGTTGTTCATTACCGGGTATGCGGAACACGCAGCGGTTCGCGGGGGTTTTCTGGACCCTGGGATGCAGATGATCACCAAACCGTTCACCTTTGATTTGCTGACGGCGAAGGTGCGGGAGATGATCCGGGCGTAACGCACGCCCGGCAAAGTGCGGTAATTATTAATTGTCGGCAGGTTGGAATCGTCACGACGGTATTGGGTACGAAGGTTCATATCTCAGCGCGCGCGATGCTGCTGGGGTGAACCCGACGATTCCCTGAAGGCCGCCCAATTATGATTTCGTCCAGTCGTGTAATCCCCCTGCACCAGTTGCCTGTCAATTCCGGCCCGGTGCCCCTTTCGGCAAACCAACCAACGGTCTCGGAACCAGGGTCATCCTCGGCAAGCGATGCGAAGCCTGTCGACTCGCGGGCCGAGGGCGATAGTGAACTGGCCAGGCTGTATGGCAATACGCTGCTTCGAACAAACGGGATGTCCAGTCATGACCGGGGGCTGATGATCGACAACATCCCGCCAAGCTCCACGTTTGGCCAGTGGTGGGCGCAATTGGGGCGCGCCCTCCAGTCACCACAGGTGGCCGAGTGGATGAAGTCTGCGCGTCTTGATAAATCCACGCTGACAATCACCCCGGGATCAAACCAGGTATCGTTCAAGACCACGCGCAGCCTCACATCGAGCCCGTCCTTACAGACCCGTGGTCCGCAAGACAAGGATTGGGCGAATGTCAGTGGGCCTGTGATGGCCGCAGGCCTGATCGTGGCCAACGGATACAGCTTTGCAAGCTTCAAGCCTCCGCTTTCCGAGAACAGCAACAGCGCCCCGTTATGGCTGGTCAAGCGCTTCTACAAGGAACTGGAGCAATCGCCCGCTGAAACCCACCAGCGAGCGAAACAGATACTGGCAGACGAAGCGTTCCATACACTGGACGAGCCTTACTTCGAAGGGTTGCATGAGTCTCGCAGCGAAGATGAACTCGCAACCCAGAAGACCGCACTGGCGTCTCTTTACGACAATCAAAACCTGGGCAATGAATTCAAGTACCTGGCGGATCAACAGGTAGAAAACGGGTATTGGGAGGGACGAATCCCGCAGTATCTGGAGCAGACTCTTTTAATAGCGCGTTCCGACAGCCCATACGCAAACGAATCAAGCCCCTGCCTGAAGCAAATCATCGACGACAACGGTTGGGATATTCCCACCCACCGCGAACAATTGGAAAACCTCTCAAAGTATCTGCTCAGGCCCGAGCCGAGTGCCCCCGAGCATGGCAATAACGGCGGCGCATTAGCCTGGCCCACACCACTGGATCACCAAAGTCGGCTGCAGTTGGAGGCCGATCTTCATTACGGCAAGTTCGGCGACATTGATGTGAGTGCCTTCAAGAACGTGCTGGAATACCTGATGCAGGGCAATACATTTTCCCAGTCCGAGCTGCGCAATCCGCAACAGTTGCTCAAGACGCTCATCGACTCGCCCAAGGGGCAGGCGTTGGGTCTTGCGATCCAGGCCAAGTTCGAAGCCCGGTCGGTCAAGGGCAGTGTCGAGGACTGGCTGTTGGCAGCCATGAATATGGACGGCTATGTCGGCTCCGGCCCCCAGCGCAGGCCAGTCACGGTCATCTCCGGTTTCGACCTGATGGACAAAGAGACGTGGGGCAAACCTGCACCGGTGATCTTCAAGCACATCGTCGACTTTATGGTCAGGACTGGCGAGGCGTCATCCCCCGAAAAGGCATCGATTCTGGCCCACGTGTTGCTTTCGAACCGGGCACCCGAATATCTGGTCAAGGACATCCCGGACACTGTCGTTCCCGGCTCCCATAGCTGGGTCAGTTTTGTCACCGCCGTGGGGAGAATCGAGGCTAAAACGCCAGGCGCGACGGCAGGCATGAGTTACGGGCAAATCATGCTGTATGCCAGCGTGGCACCGATCTCCCTCAAGGGGCGCCAAGTTGAATATGCCGCGCAGGAAAACGCGCTTAAACATTGGGGGATCATCAACGGCATGGCCTCTGACACCCCGGAGCGAATGACCAGAGTCCGCGAAGCGTTCAGTGCCCAAATCAGTGAGTTACAGAAAGCCTCCGAAGCTTACCGCACGCCGATGCCGGACCTGCAGCTCATGGCATTGACAGAGTTGAAAGAATGCCTGCCCCACATGACCGAGAGCCAGTTGCAGGAAAAGTGCATCACGCTCGTCCTGGGCGACACGGGTCGCCCAGGCAATTACGATTTCCCGGGCCCCTATTCAGTCCTGGATCTGTATATGAAAGACCGCTTATTTGATCTTCCCTCGATGGAATTGACCGAGATAGATGAGAGTAAAAGGTCCCCCAATCTAAATAAATGGGTTTCTTCATCGGCGGCAGTGGACATCGACGATGTACTGAAAAAAGCCAGCGGTCGCCCACACATACTGCCTGCTTTTAAAGAAGCACTCAGCGCCTATATAGAAGGCATCGAGAATGCTACTCGCGCCCAGGTTAAACTTTTGATATCGCAGCTGCCCTATGAGGACCGGGAAAATCTTGAATATGGAAAAATTACGGTTGCCAAAGAGTTTGATGTTTTAAAAGACAACGTTGGCCGCGAAACGCGGACCCGGATGAAGCCAAACACTCTGGTAGTAAAAACCCAACTGAAAAACAGGCCAGTGACGACGTACGAAATTAATTTGCAAACGTCTAAAATCACCAAGCGTGAAGACTTCAAGGATTTTAAGGTGGGACGCCAGCCCACCGACTCTACCTATATTTTCAGGGAGTTTGACGAAGTAAAAACACGAAAATACTCGGAGGGAGAGACTGATGAAAAAACAATCACCGGCGCGTACCTGAATAGTTCCAACAGCACACGCACCACCTACATCGCTCAGGCGCTGTTGGATGACCTTGATATTAAAGGCTTGTACGATCAGGCCTGGGGTTCGACCACGCTTGATACCGAAGTCCCCGCGTATAAAAAGGTCCAGGAATTTTTACTTGATTTGATTCCTGGAAGATCAGCGATCAAGAATTTCATGGCCGGTAATTATGGTGACGGCATTGTGGACCTGACCCTTGATGTCTTTGGTTTCGTCATGGGACTGGGCGCCGCAGCAAAGGCTACCAAGGCCCTGGCGGCCGGTGCCTCGGCACTGGCCAAGGCTGGCCGAGTGCTGAAGATCGTTGGACGGGCGGCCATCGGCGCCCTTAATCCGTTGGATGGCGCTGCCGATATCGGGCGCGGTATTGCAACGCTGGGGAGAACCGGATTCAACAAGGGCGAAAATTTTTTCAGAACCCTGGCGCGCTCCGCCGACAACTATGATCTCGTGAAAGCCAGCAAACGTTTCGACTCCTCCTCATTCGGCACATTCAAGCTGGACAACCAGTTTCTGGAAGGTCCTGCCATTCTTCAAAATGGCAAATGGCATCACTACAACCCGGTGAGCAAGCAAGCCTACGGCCCTGCGCTGAAGGACTTTCTACCCTCCGCACGTATAGATACCGAAGACTTCGGAAAATGGGCTACCGCAGACGGCGTCACCAGGAAAGTGGATGAAGCCATTGTCAGCAACTGGAAAAACACCATTAACGCTCATCGTCGAGGGCCTGACAAAGATGCGTTTGAACAGGGCTACTTGTCTGGAAACCCTCAGACCATCGCAGGCTTTTCCAATAAGATGAAAGCAGCAGATATCATGAAGTTGGCGGGCAATAAGAATCTCACCGCAGAGCAGGCAGGCATGCTCCTCAAAAAGTACGACGATATCGCCTATGAGTTTGGCCGCAGTGGATCAGCCAGGTTTATCGACAATATCGAACCTCGCTTCGGAAACGTCATACCCATGCCCCAAGTCGTGTACTTCAGCCAAACGGGGCAACTGTCTGACGGGCAATGTGCTGCACTTTCACGCGCCATGGCGACCGCCGTGTCGGAAGGAAAAGATCAGACGCTTCTCACGAACATGTTTACCGCCGCAGCCTTCCCAAAGGCCCCTGCCTCCAGAGAGTTCATCGCCAGGCTCAGCAGGCTTCAAACTCAGGTGGGGGCTCGAAGTGCGTTCCATGCCGGGCAGCCTACCCGGCAGCTTTCAATACAAAACATGGTTCAGGAACTGGCGGACGCCACGGTTTCAAAGTCAGTCATGATCGACTCTCCAGGTCACGCCATGGCGGCGGGTGTAAAGGTGGATGGCACTCACCGGAGCTATTACTTTTATGATCCGAATCATGGCATTGCCAACTTCCAAAGCGCGGAGGATATGAAAAAGGGTCTGGAACGAATTTCTCGCGATAAAAAACTGAAGCCCCAATATAAAACCCATAGCACCGATCCCAACAAGTTGGAGTTCAAGGTGTTTGATCATGATGACGCCTGGCAACAAAAAAATAGCGTGTTCAGTCCAGACGTTAAAAAACTGTATGACACGCCCATCACGCCGCCTGGGGTTGCGCCCCTTTCCCACGTGGAGTTGAAAACCAAGTGGGAGTTACTGCATAAGGCTCCGGGCAATCAAGGCCTGGTGTGTTATGAGGCGTCTGTGCGTATCGGCCAAGCGGAAAAAAACCTCTCGGATGACGTGTTCGCGGCAGTCAAAGCCAGCACAAACCGCCAAGGCGGCTCCAACTATTCGCCGCGTTATCTGGAACTGATGGGAATCAAACCGGACGCACTTAAAACCACTTTCAATCCCGCCGATATCACTGAGTCCGGGCTGCTGAACTTCAAGCACGCCAATGAAGGCGGAGAGTTTGGTCACACCGTCTACATTCAAAAAACCGCCGACAATGAGCTGTACCTTTTCAACACCAACAGCCCGGACCTAGACGTGGCGATGGTCAGGGCAGGCAATCCGCCTGTCGTCAGCGGCGGAATGACCGTGTACCACCTTGGTAATGGAAAAGACAAAGGCCTGCAGAGATTTCTGGATGGAATTGACGGAAAGCCGGGTTGGCAGTTCGCTTACACGCCCGCCAGCACACTGAATACCAATGTGAAGAGCCTGAACGCCTGATCGTTTAACTTGGCACCGCTGCCTTCATGCCAACAAGCGCTGAATGTGCTCCTGCAACGTATCCAGATCAAACGGCTTGGCCAGGATCGGTGCGTTGCGGGTGATCGGGCTGTTGCAGTCAAGGATTTCCTGCGGGTAGCCGCTGATAAAGATCACCTTCAATTCCGGTCGCAGCTTGATCGCCGGCTCGGCGATCTGCACCCCGGAAATCCCGCCGGGCAGGCGATAGTCCGTCACCATCAGGTCCAGGTGCGGCTTGGTGGCGAGGATTTCAAACGCCTGCTCACCGTCAATCGCCTTCAATACCCGGTAGCCGAGGCCCGACAGGTACTCGCCCAACACAAACATAATCGACTCGTCATCTTCGACGATCAGTACCACATCTTGTGCATCTTCACTCATGGGAAGCCTTTGTCCGGTCAATTGCTGCTGATACGACCATAGGGTCACGCAGAGGTTGCGTCGGATTCGCGATTGATTTCATGCCTCTGCCCCCAACGGCAGGCAGACGCGGAACAAGGCGCCCTCGCCTATCCGGCTCTCGACCTCGATAGTACCCCCGTGGGCCGCGACAATCTGCTCGGAGATAAACAAACCCAAGCCCAGGCCCGCCACGGCATGGCTGGCGGACACCCGCTCGAACTGCTGGAAAATGCGCTTCTGGTTGTCTTCGCTGATGCCGATCCCGTGGTCACGCACCTCGACCCGCGCCTCGCCATGCTCGGCATACACCCGCACTTCTACCGGGCTCTTGGCCCCGTAGCGCAAGGCGTTGGTCAGCAGGTTGGATACCACCTGCTCGATTCGAAACTCATCCCAGTTGCCCTCGACCGGCCCTTCTTCGACCCATTTCACCGAGGACTGGGCCGCCGCCACTTGCGGGGCAAAGTTCTCCAGCAGGTTGTGCACCAGTTGCGTCAGGTCAAAGCGCCCGGGGCGGATCGACAGCTTGCCGGTGCGGATGCGCGACACGTCGAGCATGTCTTCGATCAGGCGGATCAGGCTCTGGATCTGCCGCTCATCGCGGTCAACCATGGCGTGCATCTTGTCCAGGGTGAACGCCGCTGCGTTGTCCCGCGCCAGGTGCATCTTGCGCAACTGGGTTTCCAGGATCAGCCCGTTGAGGGGCGTGCGCACTTCATGGGCAACGATCGACATGAAGTCATCGCGCATGCGCACCGCCTGCTCAAGCTCGGCCTGGGTCGCCTGCAGGCGCGTCAACAAGGCTTCCTGTTCGCGACGGCTTTGCTCCAGGGCTTCCACCTGCTGCTTCATGGCCTTGCTCTGGCGGTACAGGTCGACGAACACATTGACCTTGCTCTTGACCGCGTGGATATCCAGCGGCTTGTGCAGAAAGTCCACGGCGCCACTTTCATAACCCTTGAACGCATAGTTGAGCTCACGCCCCGCTGCGCTGACAAACACAATGGGGATGTTCTTGGTCTTTTCGGTGCCGCGCATCAGCTCGGCCAGCTCGAAGCCGTTCATGCCGGGCATCTGCACGTCGAGAATGGCCATGGCGAACTCATGCTCGAGCAGCAGCGACAAGGCCTCGTCGGCGCTCAATGCCTTGTAGACCTGGCGGTCTTCGCGCTTGATCAGCGCTTCAAGGGCCAGCAGGTTTTCCGGCAGATCGTCGACGATCAGCAGTTTGGCCTGGACAGTACTTAACATGGGGAAGATTCCAGGGAAGCCAGCAAGGTGCCGATGCGGCTCAAGGGAAGAATATGGTCAGGTGTATGCAACGCCAGGGCGGCCCGTGGCATCACGGCAATCCGGGCCTCTGAAGGGTCCTGGACGATCGTGATACCGCCGCACTGCTTGACGTGGGCCATGCCCCGGGCGCCGTCCTGGTTGGCGCCCGTCAGCAGGATCGCCATCAAGCCCTTGCCATAGACATCGGCAGCCGACTCGAACAGGTAGTCGATAGCGGGCCGGGAATGGTGCACGCGGTCTTCCTGGCTCAGTGACAGGCTGCGGTCGTGCTCCACCGACAGGTGATAACCGGGGCCGGCGAAATACAGGGTGCCAGGCTGGATCACTTCCTTGTCCCGCGCCTCCACGACCTTCATCGAGACACGCCGGTCGAACACTTCCGCCAGCTGGCTGCGGCGCTCGTCCGGGAGGTGCAACACGGTAACGATTGGCAGGCCAAAGTTCGCCGGCAACTCACCAAAAATGCTCAGCAACGCCTCGACCCCGCCTGCAGACGCGCCAATCACAATGGCCTCGATCCCGGATACCGGGCTGGCAGTCGCTTGATTCATAATTTTCGGTAGATCCGTTCTTGCTTGACCAGCGGTTCGAACTGTTTGCTGTATCCCGAGAAATCCAGGGTTTCCTTGCTGCCCAGCACCAGGAAGCCGCGATGACACAGCGACTCATGAAACAATCCAAACGCTCTATCCTGCAACTTTTTATTGAAGTAAATCAGTACATTACGGCACGAAATTAATTGAGTTTCCGAGAATACGCTGTCGGTCGCCAGGCTGTGATCGGCAAAGGTCACGTTCTCCCGCAGGGTCTTGTCGAAAATCGCGTGATCGTAAGCCGCCGTGTAGTAATCGGCAAATGAACGTTGCCCGCCGGCCTGCTGGTAGTTGTGGGTATAGGCGCGGATATTCTCAAGGGAAAAAATCCCCTGCTTGGCTTTTTCCAGGGACCGCGGATTGATATCCGTCGCGTAGATGATGGTGCGCTCCAGCAAGCCCTCCTCGCGCAGCAGGATGGCCATGGAATACACCTCTTCCCCGGTGCTGCAGCCGGCGATCCAGATCTTGATCGACGGGTAGGTCTTGAGCAGCGGCACGACTTCCTGGCGAATCGCCAAAAAGTGCGAGGGGTCGCGAAACATCTCGCTGACGGGAATGGTCAGGAACTGCAACAGCTGCATGAACGCCGCCGGGTCGTGCAGCACCCGCTCCTGCAAGGCCGAGATGGTATTGCAGTCGAACTGGCGCAAGGCGTGGGCCACGCGGCGCTTGACCGAAGCCCCGGAGTAGTCGCGAAAGTCATAGCTGTACTTGAGGTAAATCGCCTCAATCAACAAGCGCAGTTCAATATCGGCACTTCTTTCCAATTAAATCCGTTCCATCTTGGGTAGCCATACACGAATCAACGAAAACAACCGGTCCAGGTCGATGGGCTTGGCCAGGTAATCGTTGGAACCCGCGGCGAGGCAGCGTTCCTGATCGTCCTTCATGGCCTTGGCCGTCACCGCGATGATCGGCAGCTTGCGCCAGCGCGGGTCCTGGCGGATCAAGGCCGTGGCCTCGTAACCGTCCATCTCCGGCATCATCACGTCCATCAGCACCAGGTCGATATCGTCGACTTCATTGAGTTTCTCGATGGCCTCGCGGCCGTTACGGCCGATCACCACGATCGCGCCCTTGTGTTCCAGGGCGCTGGTCAGGGCAAAGATATTGCGCACATCGTCGTCCACCAACAGGATCTTGCGCCCCTCGAAGACCTTGTCGCGGCTGCGGGCGGTCCTGAGCATTGTCTGGCGTTCATGGGACAACTGGGATTCGACTTTGTGCAGAAAGAGTGTCACCTCGTCCAGCAAACGTTCAGGTGAGCGCGCGCCCTTGATGATGATCGAACGCGAATACTTGCGCAGTTCGGCCTCTTCGTCGCGGGTCAGGTTGCGTCCGGTGTAGACAATCACCGGCGGGAACGAGCAGATGTCCTCAGTGGACATGCGCTTGAGCAACTCGTTGCCGAGCATGTCCGGCAGCTTGAGGTCGATGATCATGCAGTCGTAGATGTTGGTGCGCAGCAGGTCCAGTGCCTCCTGGGCGAAGCCAACGGCGGTGATCTCAATGTCATCGTCGCCGATCAGGCGGGCAATGCTGTCGCGCTGCAGGTCGTCATCTTCCACCAGCAGCACACGCTTGACCTTCTGCGTCAGCTTGGCTTCCAGGCGCGCAAACACGTCCTTGAGCTCTTCGCGGGTGGTGGGCTTGACCGCATACCCGATGGCGCCCATGTGCATTGCGGCTTCGACGCGGTCTTCGACGGAAATCACATGCACCGGGATGTGCCGGGTCCCGGCATGTTCCTTCAGGCGCTGCAGCACGGTCAGGCCGGAATGGTCGGGCAGGCGCATGTCCAGCAGGATCGCGTCGGGAATGTACTGCTCGGCCAGGGCGTAACCTTCGTCGGCACCATGGGCCACCAGGCAGTGGTAACCCAGCTCATGGGCCAGGTCGAAGAGGATCCGCGCAAAGTTCGGTTCATCTTCCACCACCAGGATGCAGCGGGTGGCAAACGGCGCCTTGTCGCGGTCATCAATGAAGCGCGGGATCAGCGCGGCCTCGGCCACCGGCATCGGCGACACCTTGATGGGTGCCGGTGCGGGGGCCGGAGTCACCGCACGCGGCTGTTCCGGCAGCGGCGCGTCTTCATCACGCTCCACATAGTGCTCCGGTATCACCAGGGTAAAGATGCTGCCCTGGCCCGGCTCGCTGGTGACGCTGATGTAACCGCCCAGCAAGCTGGCCAGGTCACGGGAGATCGACAGGCCCAGGCCGGTGCCGCCATACCGGCGGTTGGTGGTGCCGTCGGCCTGGCGAAAGGCCTCGAAGATGCTTTCCTGCTGGTCCGGTGCAATCCCGATGCCCGAGTCGCGCACGGTGAAGGCAATGCCTTCCCCTGGCTGGCGGGAGACCGTCAGGCTGACCTGGCCCTTCTCGGTGAACTTGACCGCGTTGGACAGCAGGTTCTTGAGGATCTGCTCCAGACGCTGGCGGTCGGTGTACAGCATGTGCGGCGAACCTTCCTGGACCTCCACCTGGAACCCCAGCTTGCGGTCGGCCGCCAGCGGTTCGAACATGCCGCGCAAACCATCCACCAGACGCGCAACACTGGTGTTCTCCGGACGCATCTCCAGCTTGCCGGCCTCGACTTTGGAGATGTCGAGGATGTCGTTGATCAGGTTAAGCAGATCGTTGCCGGCCGAGTAAATCGACTCGGCAAACTTGACCTGCTCGGCGCTGAGGTTTTCCTGGGGGTTCTCCGCCAGCAACTTGGCCAGGATCAACGAGCTGTTGAGCGGTGTGCGCAGCTCATGGGACATGTTGGCAAGGAACTCGGACTTGTACTTGCTGGAGCGCTGCAACTCGTCGGCGCGCTCTTCCAGCTCGATCTGTACCCGATTGAGCTGGACGTTCTTCTCGTCCATGGCGTCGCGCTGTTCGGCCAGGGTCTGGGTCTGTTCGGCCAGTTGCTCGTTGGTCTGCTCCAGCTCTGCCTGCTGGGTTTCCAGGTGGGCCTGGGATTCCTTGAGGATGCGCGACTGTTCTTCCAGCTCTTCGTTGGCGGTCTTGAGCTCTTCCTGCTGCACTTGCAGTTCTTCATTGAGCTGCTGGGTTTCAGCGAGTACTTCCTGCAAACGCTGGCGATAACGGGCGGCTTCGATGGAGGTGCCAATGTTGTCGGCAATCAGCTCCAGCAATTCCACGTCACGCTCGTCCAGCTCGCGCAAGAAGCCCAGCTCGATCACACCGTTGACCCGGCCATCATCGCTGGTGGGCACCACCAGCACACTGCGGGTCGGGCCCTCGCCCAGGCCGGAACTGACCTTGAAGTAGTCCACCGGCACATCGTCCAGGCGAATCAGGCGGTCCTGGCGGGCCGACTGGCCGACGATGCCTTCATCGTTGTAAATCGACTGTTCCTGCTGCTCTTGCTCACGGGAGAAACCATAGGTGGCCACCCGTGTGAGGCCGCCGTGCTCTTCACGCACGTACAGCGCCGCGACCGCCGAGCCCATGTATTGGGCAAAGAACTGCAACACGTTGCGACCCAGCATGTTCAGGCTCAGTTGGCCCAGCACCTGTTCGGCCAGTTCGGTCTGGCCGTTGCGCAGCCAGGCTTGCTGTTCAAGGCGCTTGGCAATCCTCTGTTGCGACTCGAGGTTTTCGCTGTAACTCGTTGATAGTTCTAGTAAGTTCTTTCTGCCGATATACGCCAGGATGCCGCTGAGCCCGAGCACAAACACCAAGTACAGGCTGACACTGATGATGGTGGTGCGAGTGACGTCTTCATTACGGGTGATGCGGAACTGTTGCTCCATCGCCACCGCCCGGTCGTATTCCTTGCGGATCTCATCCGTCAGGCTCTTGCCACGCCCGGCTTTCACGGCCGAACGGTAATCGCCGTTCTGGCGCTGCATGTCAATCATCGACTGGGCGTAGGTGTTCCACGCCATTTGCAGCGACTCCAGGCGCTTGAGTCGGTCTACCTGCTCCGGGTTGTCCGCCACCAGTTCCTGCAGGTTGCGCAAGTCGGAAATGATCCGCGGCTTGGCCACTTCATACGGGTCGAGGAAGTGCTCGTCGCCGGTGATCAAAAAGCCGCGCATGCCGGTTTCCAGGTCAACCGTCAGCTTGGAGGTTTCGTTGAGGTTGTTGATCACCCGGTCGGTGTGCTCCACCCACTGGATCACCGACAGCAGGTAAGTGATCAGGCACACGAAAAACACCGCGCTGAGCACGCCGACGCCCAGCGGCAACGCCACGTTGCGGCCCAGCAGTTTACGGAAGCTTTTCTCATCGACTGACGACGCGGGAGTCATGGGCATGCCTTGGCCAAGTGCGGAAAAACGAGGAGTTTGCCCCAAAGTCGCGCCGCAACGCTATTTTTCTGCCGGAATTGGTCTAATTGACTGCGTAAGTCATTGAAAAATCGACGAGTGCCCGTGGTTTTCTACAGGTTGCAATTGACCGTGTTCCTCGCACACAACGGCGCCTGTAGCTGCGCCCTGTAGACACAGCACAATTTAGTAACACTGGAGGACATTCCTACACATACGCGGCACAATGTCTCCCCTGTTTCGGGAACTTGCCGAGATTGACGCAACTCATTAGAGGATGGTCTTTCAACCGATCAAGACCTGCACCCCTCAACTTCTCGGGAACCCTGACTATGTCCGCCGCAGCCTCCACCATCCTTGTCGTCGAAGACGATGCCATCGTGCGTATGCTGATCGTCGATGTCCTCGAAGAGCTGGAATTCCAGGTGCTTGAAGCGGCCGATGCCGAAGCGGCGCTGGGCATCATCGGCAATACCGCGCAGGTCATCGACCTGATGATGACCGATGTCGGCCTGCCCGACATGGACGGCAAGCAACTGGCCATCAAGGCCCGCGAATTGCGTCCAGCCCTGCCCATTCTGTTTGCCAGTGGCTATGCCGAAAACATCGACGTGCCAGCTGATATGCAGGTGATTGGCAAGCCGTTCTCGATCGATCAGTTGCGTGACAAGGTCAAATCGATGCTGGCCTGAATCCATCCCCTTCAATGCCGCCCTCTCGTGGCGGCATTTTCGCGCCCGTTGCAGGCCTGCAAACATTCCATGACGCCCCTCGCCAACCCACCCTGGGCTTTCGCCTGAGCCGCAATCAACGGCTGAGGGATTAACGTGACGTTCGGCCAATAAAACGCGAAACTCCACGCCATCATCTCCCCAACCCCGGTACAGAGTTTAGGAAGGACGCAACAACATGATGACAAAACCGACGCGCCTGCTGTTGGCGAGCCTCTCGATTCTCATGAGCACCGGCGCCTGGGCCGATTTCACCGCCACGCCGAGTGAAGCCCGGGCCATCGCCAAGGAAGCCTACCTGTATGGCTTCCCCGTGGTGGAGATGTACAAGACCCTCTACAGCCAGGCCGTCGACAAGACCGGGCCGAATTTCAAGGCGCCGTTCAACCATATCGGTAACACCGCGCAGGCGATAACCCCCAAGGACACTGCGATCCCCACGCCCAACCCGGACACCCCCAACTCGTTTGTCTGGCTGGACCTGCGGGCCGAACCGGTGGTGCTGACCCTGCCGAAGATCGAAGACAACCGCTACTACGCCGTGCAGTTGATCGACCTCTATACGCAGAACTTCGGCTACCTGGGCACCCGCAGCACCGGCAACAACGGTGGCCACTACATGGTTGCCGGCCCGGGCTGGAAAGGCCAGCAACCGACCAATATCGACCGGGTGGTGTACAGCGAAAGCAACATCGCCTACGCCCTGTACCGCACGCAATTGTTCGATGAGAAGGACCTGGGCAAGGTCAAGCAGATCCAGGGCGGCTACAAGGTCCAGACCCTGAGCAACTATGTAAACCAGCCCAAACCCGTCAAGCCGCCGAAAATTGCCTGGCCCAAGCCCACGCCGACCATGAGCGACAGCGTGCACCTGTTCCGCTACCTGAACTTCATGTTGGCCTACGCCGCGCCACAGGACAGTGAAAAGGACCTGCTGGCACGGTTTGCGAAAATTGGCGTCGAGGCCGGTAAGCCGTTCGACCTCAAGGCACTGACCGTTGAGCAACGCAAAGCTTTGGATGACGGCATCGCCGACGGCAAGGCCGAGTACGCAGCCTTCAAGAAGGACAAGATCGACACCCACCAGGTAACCAGTGGTGACCTGTTCGGCAACCGCGACCATCTGCAAAACAATTACCTGTACCGCTACGCCGGCGCCAACGTGCACCTGTTCGGCAACTCCGGCGATGAAACCGCCTACCTGCGTTACTCCGTGGACAGCGAAGGCAAACCCGCCAACGGCGCCCGTCACAGCTACACCCTGCACTTCGCCAAGGACCAGTTGCCACCGGCCGGCGCCTTCTGGTCACTGACCATGTACAACGCCAAGACCAAGCTGCTGACGCCCAACCTGAAGAAGCGCTACCTGCTCACCTCGGGGATGATGCCCAGCTTCAAGCTTGATGCCGACGGCGGCCTGACGCTGCTGGTGGCGCACCACGAGCCGCCGAAAGCCGAACAGAGCAACTGGCTGCCGGCACCTCCCGGCCCGTTCTACGCCCTGTTGCGCATTTACCTGCCCAAGCCTGAAGTGGGTAACGGTCAATGGAAACAGCCCCCGCTGACACCGATCAAGTAGGTTCTTATCAACTGATGCCGGCGCGGGTGGATTTGCACGCGCCGGCCCCTCCTCGCTTCCGCCGGCAAATTGGCCAATAGCTATCACTGCACCGAGGACAGATTCACCGCAAACAGGTAATGTGCGCGCCATCGCATCACCCGCCAGGAGGGTGATGCCGTTGTTCATGGAGTTGCACCGCACATGAGTTGCTGGAACATCCTCGGCCTGCCTTCCGACGCCGATACCCGCACGATCAAACGCCAATACGCCGCCCTGCTGAAGAAAACCCGCCCGGATGACGATCCCGAGGGTTTCCAACGCCTGCGAGAGGCCTATGAAGAGGCGTTGAACTGGAGCGAATGGCAGCAGGAACCGGATCAGACAGCGGTGCTGGAGCACGTGCCCACGACCGTCGCTGCCGAGACCCTGCAACAGCAGTATCAGCAAGCCCTGGCAACCGGCAGCGGGCTGGCGTTTGAGGTCACCCTGCTGCAACGCATCGTCGACACCCAGGATGTCAGCCTTGACGACCGCCAATGGGCCTTTGAAACCTTCCACTGGCTGAGCGCCTGGCAACGCCTGGAACTGCCCGGCGTGCTGATCGAAGCCCTGGAAATGCACAGCAAGGCGGCCCTGCAGAAATCCTTGCGCCTGCCTCTGGAACAGCAGGATGAAGCCGGGTTCCTGGCCGCCTATGCGGCGCGCCTGCGTGAACCCTGGATTGACAAGACCCCCCATGCGCAGTGGTTCAACACGTGGCTGGCCAAGCTGCTGCTGGACACCCGCTACTGGTCCCCGACCGTGTTTGAAACCGTATGCGCCGGCCAGGGCTGGCACGGCGGCAGCGATCATGCATGCCCGCCCGGCGATTGGCCGCAATTGTTGCGGCGCCAGCAAAGTCCGCAGTTTATTGCCCGCCAACGGGAGCTGGCCGCCGAACCTCCCGGCACCCCGCAACAACGCGCCGCGCGCCTGCTGCTGGCGCCCATGACCCTGGGCCAGCGCCGCGCCTTCGCCCAACGCCTGAACGCAGACGACTGGGCCGCCTGCCAACGTCTCAGCGCCGATATCTATGCCGACCACCCCACAGTGGCCGCCTCGATGCCCGGCGGTACACCCTACTTCTGGCAAGGCTGGGAGCGGACATTCGACAGTTGGCCACTGGTGCTGGCGACTGTCGTGGGTTGCATGGTGGGCGCCATGATCCATGCCGATTCCCAGGCCGGCAACCTGCTGCGAACCCTTGGCGTCGGCCTGTTGTGGTCGATCCCCATTGTGATGGGCGGGTTCGTGGGGTGGCATGTATGGCGCCCACTGGCTCACCAGTATCGCGTGCTGGATGAGCGCCTGGGCGCCCGCCTTCCGATGTGGTTGAGCCCAACTCGCTTGCCGCTGCTGCCCCTGCGCGATCTGTTGCCGGGCGCGGTGATGATGGCGGCGGTCGGTTACAAAATCGGCCCGGCAGCCAGCGTGGTGCTGCTGCTCGTACTGGCGGCCATCGGCCTGCTCAAGCGGCACACCCGGAAGACCTACACCCCATGGACGGCCGGCAACAGCCAATGGCCGACCAGCATGATCGCCTTGTGCATCGCCGGGTGCGTGGTGCTGTATGGCGGATTGAAAATGCTCGACGCCCGGCATCAGGTCAATCGCAACCAGGGCTTGCAGCAATGGACCGAACGCCTGTGCAGCCGCCTGCCGGCCACAGCCCAGGAATGCCAGGCACCCGCCACCGAAGCGCAATGGTATGGCCAGGAGGCAAAACGATGAGTCCGAAATGGTTGGTGCCCATCGGCCTGACATTGGGCCTGGGTTTGATCGGCCTGGCCGGCGCCAGTAAGCAGGTGGCACAAGTGCAACTGTGGCTGGACAAACGCGATGGCCCCGAAACCGCCAAGGCCAGCGCCCTGGCGCCGATCATCGACTGCATGAACCGCGTCGACCGGGACTGGCGTCTTTTCTACTACGGCTACACCCATCAGCAATGGTACAGGCCGTCCATCTTCGACGAGCAGACTTACGATTCCCTCGTGCAGATGGACCGGATCCTCAAAGAGTACGGCGATCACGACGAAGCCCAGGGCCGCGACTTGCAAAACGATATCTGCGCCCAGCGCGTCACCGGCAAGCTTGAGCGCCTGGAACCCGACAGCCCGTTGATCAACGCTGCCGGGCGCTACGTGATGGCGTTGCAGAACGTCACGCCGCTGACCAACTCGTTCGACTTCTACCAGCGGTACGGCCAGTCGCGCTTTCAACCACCAGAAGGCCAGGTGGCACAGGCCATGGTCATCAAGGGCGACGCGTATATGGCCGCCTCCACCGAGCTGCGCAAGCGCCTGGAGCGCGAGGATGTGCGCCTGCGTCCCGGGCAACTGGCGCTGCTGCAGGCGCGCTTTGGCCAGGACATCAATTGGCAGCTGCTCAACTACATGATTGCCGCACGCACGGCCGTGGACGAGTTGGAGCAAGGGGCGTACCTGGCCACCCTGACGCCGCAGACACTCGCGCCGTTGATCGACGCGGTGCAACAGGCAAGCGCCCAGGGCAAGGACTATGTACGCCTGCACCCCGGCAAGCCGCGGGACGAGTTTGCCAACTATCTCTGGCACACCATCACGCCGGCGGCGGACGCCTACCTGCAAGCCTTGCAAACCCTGCAACAGCACTGGCGCGAGCATGGGACGCCGCAGCAACTGAGTGACGATTTTGCCCTCGTCACCCACCGCTACGACGTGTTGCTCAGCTTCTACAACAAACCGGCCCGCAGCACCTTTTGAGGCCTGGCCCTTTTTAAGCTTGAGGTACGACTGAGGCAGGTTCGAAGCCAAACTGAAGGCAACCACTGCCCCGATTAACAGTCTTTGACACTTTTCCGACAAAGCTCACAAAGACCCGTGGACGGCCCGCCCCTAGCATTCGAGCATCCAAACCACCCCTCGGGTGCTCATCATGTTCCGCACATTGCGCAGTATCCCGCTACTGGGTTGCCTGCTGGGCAGCCTCGGCTGCCACGGCCAACCGCCCGCCCCGCCGCCCATCCCCAAAGGCGACTACAGCGCAATCATCCGCTACCTGCAAAAACGCATTCCCGTGGAGATGGCCCGGCAAAACATCGCCGGCGTGTCCATCGCCCTGGTCAACGGACAGGAGCTGATCTGGGCCCACGGGTTCGGTGTTGCCGACAAGGCCCTGGGCAAGCCGGTCACGCCTAACACCGCGTTCCGCGCCGGCGCCCTCTCCAAGCTGCTCACCGCCACCGCTGCCCTGCAACTGGTGGAGCAACAGCGCCTGGCCCTCGACGCGCCAATCCAGGACACTCTGCGGGAATTCTACGTACGCTCGCGCTTTCATTCCGACCAGGCCGCCGCCGACCGCGACATCACCCTGCGCCGCCTGCTCAGCCACCAGTCCGGCTTGCCCAGCGAACACCTGCGGGACGTGAACAACACCTTCGCCATGGGCCAGATGCCGATGCGCGTTTCCGGCGTATGGCTGAGCACCCCACCGGGCACCCAGGTGGCCTATTCCAACCTTGGCTACGCCCTGGCCGGCGCCGCCATCGAGCGCAGCAGCGGGCAGGATTTCGAGACCCGCCTGCAAAGCAGCCTGCTCAAGCCCCTGGAGATGAACCAGTCCAGCTTCATCGGCACCGGCGCGCAACCGGGCTTCCGCGCCCGGGGTTATGAAGACGGCACCGCCAGCCCCGACGCCCAGGTACGCGACCTCGCCGCCGCCGGCTTGTGGGCCAGCCCCAAAGACCTCAGCCACTACGTGCAAATGCTCTTCGCCCGGGGCCTCTATAAAGGCAAACAGGTACTGGGCAGCCCGTCGATCGATGAAATGTTCACCCAGCAAAACACCGGCAACGCCCTGGACTTCGACTGCCAGATGGGCCTGGGGTGGTTTCTCGCGCCCTGTGGTGACGAGCCGGTCGGCCCCGGCATTCGCACCTTCCAGCACAGCGGTGGCGGGGATGATTTCGCAGCGCAATTGACGATGCTCCCGGACCAGCAACTGGCCGTGATCGTGATGGCCAACGACAGCAACGCCGAAGAGATGGTGGTGTCCCTGACCACCGACACCCTGCGCCTGATGCTTCAGGCCCAGACCGGCGACCCGGTGTGTGCCGACAACTGCCAGGAGCCCGCCCACGGCCTGAAGATCCGCCAGGTGCCCGCCGCCATCGACCGCAAGCGCCTGGCCGGTTTCTACGCCACGGCCTGGGGCGTGTTCCGCATCAAGGACGACAACGGCAAGCTGTATGGCGAGCTGGCCGACACCCGCTTCGAACTGTTGCGCGACGGCCATGGCTGGCTACGGGCGCAGCAGAAATTCCTCGGCTTCTGGCTCAAGGACCTGGGCGAACTGGGCCGCGTGCAACTGGATGTAGTGACGGTGCAAGGCCGCCAGATGCTCACCGCCCGCAGCCACGGCCAGCGCGTGCCCGTGGGCGAGCGCATCGAACAGACGCCATTGACCACCGCCTGGGCCGACACCATCGGCACCTATCAGGTGCTCAACACCCATGAACCCGACGCACCGCTGAGCGGCATCAGCGTACGCCTGGAAAACGGCTTCCTGGTGATCCGCGGCCAACTGCACGACCAGCCCCTCACCGACTACATCCTGCTGCCCGTGGACAACGCCCACGCGGTGCTTGCCGGCAACGGCTATGGCCTGGGCGACACCGTGAGCCGCCAGGTCAACGGCCTGAGCGCCTCCGGCTACCACTTCAAACGTACCGATTCTCCCCACAACCCATTGAGTCTGTGACCTCACATGAAGACCCTCCTGCGTTCAAAACACCTGTGCCTGTCCCTGACGTCGCTGTGCCTGCTGGCCAGCGCCGACACCCTGCTGGCCGACGATTGGGAATACACCCTCAAGGCCGGCGTGGCCAACCTGCGCCGCTACAGCGGCAGCGACGAGCGGGTGACCGCGCCGGTGCTGGGGGCGGCCATCGTCAGCCCATGGGGGATTTTCCTCGACACCGACAAGGGCCTGGGCTGGGGGTATGACGGCGGTGGCGCGAGCTTCAGCGCCTACGTCGGCGCCAGCGGCTCACGCAAGGACGAAAGCAAAAGCGGGCGCCCGGGCTCGAAGAAGCTCAAGGGCATGGGCGAGATCAAGAGCCGCGCCCAGGTGGGCGTGAGTGGCAGCTATAACCTGGGCGGGGTGATAATCGGCGCGACCCTGGAACATGCGCTGGAAGAGGATGACCACAAGGATTCGGGCAAGGCCTTCACCCACCTGGAACTGAGCCTGGGCACCAACCTGTATGACGGCGACTACGGTTCGCTGGACGCCAGCCTCAGCAGCCATTTTGGCGACAGTAACTACATGCAGACCTGGTACGGCGTCACCACCGGCCAGGCCGCGCAGAGCCGCTTCAAGGCCTACAAGGCCAGCGGCGGCAATATCAGCAACGGGATGAATTTGGTGTGGAGCCTGCCGATCAGCGAGCACACCAAGTTCTCGACCTTGCTGGATGTGCAGTACCTGGCCGACAAGGCCGGGCAGAGCCCGATTGTGGAGCGACGCTTGCAGACCTCGGTGATGGGGATGGTCGAGTACACCTTCTAATTGGGTAACCCAATCAAAAATGTGGGAGCTGGCTTGCCTGCGATGCAGGCACCTCGGTCTTTCAGTGAGACACAGGTGATGCTATCGCAGGCAAGCCAGCTCCCACATCTGATCTCCATCGTTCCTCGCTCGTTACTCGATATACGCCCACGTCATCCGGAACGACGCCCCGCCCCATTCCGAATCCAGCACTTCAACCTGCCCGCCGTGCCACTGGCACACCCGCTGTACCAGCGCCAGGCCCAGGCCGAAGCCACCGGTGCGGCGGTCGCGGCTGGAATCCAGGCGCAGGAACGGCTCGAAAATCTTCGACCGCCCCTCCACCGGCACCCCGGGGCCGTCGTCATTCACCCGAACTTCATAGCCGGCACCAAACTTCACCAGCGACACCTCCACGCGCCGGTCGGCGTAGCGAATCGCGTTGCGCAACAGGTTGATCACCGCCCGTGCCATAAAACGCGGCTCGATGCGGATGTAGTCGACTTCACAGGTACGCAGCAGCAACTGCACTCCTTCCGCCTCGGCCTCCAGGGCCACGCTGCCGATCACGCTGTCGAGCCAGCTGTGGGCCTCGATGCTTTCCCGGGTGATCTGCGTGGCTCCGCGTTCCAGGCTGGCGTAGGTCAACAGTTCGGAGACCATTTCTTCCAGCTCGCCAAGGTCGGCGTACATGTCGGCGATCAGTGGGCCGCTTTGGCGCAGGTCGGCCTGTTGCTTGAGCTGGTCCAGCTCAAACGACAGTCGCGCAATCGGCGTGCGCAGTTCGTGGGAGACCGCGTTGGTCAACTCGCGCTGGTTGGCGATCAGGCTTTCGATGCGCTCGGCCATCTGGTTGAAGTGCCCCGCCAGCTCGCGCACCGTGGAACGGCGCGGCAGCAGGATGCGCGAGCCGAGGTCGTTGTCGCCGAAACGCTGGGCCGCCAGGCGGATGTGCTCCAGGTCACGCCAATGGGGGCGTACCCAGAAATACAAGACGATTGCCAGGCACAGGCCCAGGAAGCCATACGCCCACATGTACAGCCACTTGGGCTCTTCAGGCAGCTTGATTTCGAGCATCTGCGGGCCGCCATCAATGTCCACCAGGAACTCCATGAAGTCCCCGCGCACCAACAATTGCCCGGAGGCCAGCAGCTGTTTTTCACGCTCGGTCATCGCCAACTGGTCACGCTGTACCAGCTTCAGCCGCAGCCCATAGTGCGGCTGCAACTCGGCAAGGCGCGCGGCCCGCGCTTCGCCCGTCACCGGCCGCAACTGTTCCACCAGCCCATAGGCCGGGCCGCGCAAGGCTTCGCGGTTGTAAGTTTCGTTGGCCTCCGGCAGCAGCTCATCGAAGGTGTAGTTCACCAGCCAGATCGCACCCGCCAAGCCAATGGCCAGGATGATATACAGACGCAGAAACAGCCGTAACATCTAGACCTCCCACGCAAACGGATTGAACAGGTAGCCCTTGCCCCAGATGGTCTTGATGCACACCGGCTCGCGAGGGTTGTCATTGAGCTTGCCGCGCAGCTTGCTGATGTACACGTCGACGCTGCGGTTGAGACCGTCGAAGGCGATCCCGCGCATGCGGTTGAGGATGTCATCACGGGAGAGGATCTTCCCGGCGGCGCTGGCCAGCAACCACAGCAGTTCGAATTCCATGGTGGTGAGGTCGATCTTCTCGCCGCCCAGGCTGACCACCCGGCAACTGCGGTCGATGGCCAGCCGGCCGAACTCAAGGGAGCCGCGCACCGTGGGTTCCGGGGTCTGGCGGCGTTGCAGGGCGCGCAGGCGGGCCAGCAGCACCGGCGGCTTGATCGGTTTGATCACGTAGTCGTCGGCGCCGGACTCCAGGCCCAGAATGTGGTCCAGGTCGTCTTCCTTGGCGGTCAGGATCACGATCGGCGTGTCGGACACGTTGCGGATTTCGCGGCACACATGCAGGCCGCTCTGGCCCGGCAGCATCAGGTCGAGCACGACGATCTTGGGCTTGAACTCCAGGAAGGCCGCCAGCGCCAGGTCACCCCGGTGCACGGCCAGCACCTCGAAGCCATGCTGGGACAGGAAATGGGCGATCAGCCCTGCCAGCTTCTGATCGTCCTCCACGAGCAAGACCTTGCCGAGACCCAAGTTATCCATAAATTTCCAGTGCACGCGCGGATTGAAGTGTGCGCATTATAGGTGGCAAGCAGGCAGACTAAAGCAGCTGGCCATCATTGGCCGACGAAGCTTCATGCTTTTAAGAGTTTTTAACAAATAGCCTGCAATCTTTAACGCCATCACAGGGAGTTGTATGCGCAAGGATTACCTGGCGTTCTTCATTTCGTTGTTCCTGTCACGCCTAGCCGACCAGATTCTGTTGTTCATCGTGCCGTTGATCGTGTTCCAGACCACCAACAGTGTGTCCTGGGCCGGCCTGGCATTTTTTGTCGAATCTCTGCCGCGTTACCTGGCGTTCCCGGTGTGCGGGGCATTGTGCGACAAGTATCCTGCCGTGCGCATCCTGCATATCAGCCAGGTTTACCGGGCGCTGGCCTGTGTGGCGGCGGTGCTGTTGTACGGGATGTTCGATGGAATCTACTGGATCGTGATGCTTTCAGCGCTATGCGGGGTGTTGACCACCCAGGGCATCATGGCTCGGGAAGTGTTGCTGCCGCATATCTTCAAGCACTACAGCTATGCCAAGACCTTGTCCTATTCGCAGATCGCCGACCAGACCGGCTTGGTACTGGGGCCGCTGGTGGCAGCATTGATGCTGGGCGTATGGGCCTGGCACTGGGTGGTATTGGGGGTTGCCGGGCTGTTTTTGCTGGCGGACCTGGCAATGCGCATCTGGCAACGCAACACCACGGTCAACTTGGAGACTTTCGAGCAACACAACGACATCTGGCTGCAGCCGCTGCGTATCGCCTTCGGGCATATCCGCGCGTTGCCGGAGCTGAAAAAAATCATCGCCCTGGCGGTGGGCGTAAACCTGATTATCGGCGTCACCCTCGCCACCTCGGCGGCGCTGGTGATTGGCCAATATGCAGCCGGCAAGGACACTTACGCCGGGCTGCAGGCGGCGGGTGCGGTGGTGACCATCGCCATCCTGTTCTACCTGGCGCGCGCATCCCTGCCGCTGAAGGTGCTGGGCGGCTTGTCGTATTCGATGATTGCCGTGGGCGCGCTGATCACCGCCATCAGCCCGAACATATGGGCTTATACGGTGGGTTTCCTGCTGGTGACCGGTTTCGACAAGATGTTCAACGTGTACATCCGCAGCACCCGCCAGCGGGTGATTCCGGTCCAGGATTTTGGCAAGACGGTGGGTGTGCTGACCTTGCTCAACAACCTCTCGCAGCCATTGGCCGGGTTGCTGATTGCACTGCTGGCGGCGCCGCTGGGGACGCAGACGGTGATCCTGCTGCTGGCCGGGATCACCGCGCTGATCGGTGTAGCGGTCGCGTCAGGCTGGCACGCCACTGTGAAAGCGGAACTCGATGTCGGGTGACTCGATCAACTCCTGCTCGGCGGTGCGCACCCGGTCGATGACCTGGGCAATGTCCTTGGCGTCGCCGTACTGGTAAGCCAGTTTCAGGTAACCCTGGAAGTGCCGGGCCTCGCTTTTCAACAGGCCAAAGTAGAACTTGCCGAGTTCTTCGTCCAAATGCGGCACCAGCGCTTCGAAACGCTCGCAACTGCGGGCTTCGATAAACGCGCCGACCACCAGCGTATCCACCAGTTTTACCGGCTCATGGCTGCGCACCACTTTGCGCAAACCCGAGGCATAACGGCCGGCGGATAACTGACGCAGCTCAATCTTGCGCTTCTTCATCAGGCGCATGACTTGCTCATGGTGCACCAGCTCTTCCCGGGCCAGGCGCGACATCAGGTTGATCAGGTCGACGTGGGAATGGTACTTGGCGATCAGGCTCAAGGCGGTGCTGGCGGCCTTGAATTCACAGTTCTTGTGGTCGATCAGCAGGGTTTCCTGGTCGGCCAACGCGGCCCGTACCCAGCCGTCGGGGGTGCGGCAACCGAGGAATTCGTGGATTTCTGGCAGGTTCATCGGGCTCACGGGCAAAGATTCACAAAAGGGCCGCGATTATACCGACCGCGCCGCAGACCACCAGCCACCGGGCTTGATGTGCATCAACATGACGTGTGCCGGGCAGCAACTATAGTTGTTCAACGCCCGCCCTTTTTTGGAGAACCCGACCATGCAAGCTATCCGCAGCATCCTGGTGGTGATCGAGCCCGAGCATTCGGAAAGCCTGGCGCTCAAGCGCGCCAAGCTGATTGCCGGGGTGACAGGGGCGCACCTGCATCTGTTGGTGTGCGACAAGAAGCACGAGCATTCGGCGATGTTGAGCCTGCTCAAGGCCGGGTTGCAGGAGGATGGCTACAGCGTCACCACCGAACAGGCGTGGAATGACAGCCTGCATGAAACCATCATCGACGTGCAGCAGGCAGAGGGTTGTGGGTTGGTGGTCAAGCAGCATTTCGCCGACAGCCCGTTGAAAAAGGCGCTGTTGACGCCTGCCGACTGGAAGCTGATGCGTTACTGCCCTACTCCCGTTCTGTTGGTGAAAACCTCCAAGCCGTGGGCTGGCGGGGTGATTTTGGCGGCTATCGATGTGGGGAATTCCGATGCCGAGCACCAGGCGCTGCATAATTCGATCATTGATCACGGGTTTGATATCGCCAGCCTGGCCAAGGCGCAGTTGCATGTGATCAGTGCGCATCCTTCGCCGATGCTGTCGGCGGCGGATCCGGTGTTTCAGCTCAAGGAGACGATCGAGGCGCGCTACCGTGAGCAGTGCAAGGCGTTTCAGGCGGAGTTTGATATTGATGACACCCACCTGCATATCGAGGAAGGGCCGGCGGATGTGTTGATTCCTCATGCGGCGCATAAGTGGCAGGCGGCGGTGACCATTATCGGCACGGTGGCGCGTACGGGGGTTTCCGGGGCGTTGATCGGGAATACGGCGGAGGTGGTGCTGGATGCGGTGGACAGTGATGTGTTGGTGCTTAAGCCGCAGGAGTTGATGGATCACTTGGAAGAGCTGGCTAATGGGTGATGCCTGGTATGGGGGCATATCCGTTATTTAGGTAACGGCTAGTATTGGTTCCGCTCTTACAGCGGCTCACTTTTGAACAGCGCAAAAGTAAGCAAAACGCTCTTGCCCCACCACTCGGCACCTCGCTAATGCTCGGTGTGCCCTCACTCCGGTAGCACGAAGCGGGCCGCCGCGACGGGGCG
>NZ_JACARE010000021.1 GCF_013386765.1 Pseudomonas yamanorum | reverse complement strand
AGGGTTTTGACACACTCTGGGCCGAAAGCGGACAGTGGGAAAGGCCTTGATGGAGCCAAAAAAGAAAGAGTTCACCGTTCAGAACGCCACTTCAACAATTTCTTCATTTTTTGATTAAGTCTTACGCGATTTCAACGAATTCCACAAAATTTCGACGAGATATACCATTCGAACAAGCAACCCATTTACCGAATGGTAGTTGCAGGATGGCGTTCTCGTTTTTTGCCAGCCGACTTAATTACTTTTAATAACATGAAGGGGAATATCATGAAACTCAAAAACAAAGTTGCCTTTATTACCGGCGGCACGTCAGGTATCGGCTTGGAAACAGCAAAGCTGTTCCAAGCGGAGGGAGCGAATGTTGTACTGGTTGGTTCGAACGCGGAACGCTTGGAAGTCGCGGGCAACGAGCTCAATGGTAGCGTGTTATTGATTCAAGCTGACCTGCGCAAGGTATCTGACATCGATCGGGCCATTGAAGAAACCCGTGCAAAGTTCGGTCAGATCGACATCGTATTTGCAAATGCTGGTGCCACTACCGTCGCTCCGCTGGCCGCCGTAACGCAGGAGTACATCAACGATAACCTTGCACTGAATTTCACAGGAACATTTTTCACGATCCAAAAGGCAGTCCCTCTGATGAGCGAGGGCGGAAGCATTATCGTTACGACCTCTTTCCTGAACACCATAGGTTTTCCAGGCATGTCGATTCTGGCCGCCACCAAGGCCGCAGCTCGCTCTCTGGTTCGTACCTTAGGCGCTGAATTGGCACCGCTCGGCATTCGTGTCAACGCTGTCAGCCCGGGCGCCATAGCAACCCCTTTTTACAGTAAAATTGGCCTGCCAGAAGAGGTGCTTTCCCAGGTTGCGGCTACTGTTACTGACAAGGTAGCACTTAAGCGTTTCGGAAATCCTGCGGAGCTGGCGAAGACCGTGCTGTTCCTGGCAAGTGATGATTCGTCATACACCACAGGGACCGAAATGGTGGTAGATGGTGGCCTGACGCAGTTTTAGTATGCGGCAGCATCACAACGAAAATGTTCAAGGCCGAACGTCTCGTCCTTGAACTAAAATTTCTTCTGCATATTTTTGGGGCGTCACTTGGACCGATTGGATGCGATGGCAATGCTGGTGTCTTCAGCTGATGAAGGTAGTTTGTCTGCGGCGGCCAGAAAGTTAAACATTCCGGTTGCAACGCTCACGCGAAACGTTAACAACCTTGAAATGCTGGTAGGCACAAAGCTGCTTATAAGAACGACGAGAAAGCTCGCGTTTACCGATGCAGGCCTTGAGTACATTGCAACAGCCAGACGAATATTGGAGGACGTGAGCGAATTGGAAAGGCGTGCCGTGGGTGAGTTTACGACCCCTCGAGGAGAGCTGGTCATCAGCTCGCCAGTACAAGTCGCGCGCCTGCGAGTGCTTCCTGTCATCAACCAGTTCCTCGAACTCTATCCGGAGATTCGAATCCGGTTATTACAGTCTGATCGTATTATTGACCTGGTAGATATGCACGCTGACGTAGCTATTCGGGTCGGGCACTTGCGGGACAGTAGCCTAATCGCTAAACGAGTGGGCTCATTGAGAGTAGTCATGGTAGCAAGCCCGGCTCTCTTGGATAAATATGGTTCGCCCAAAACGCCTGAAGACTTACATGGGTTTCCCTGCATTGTATTTGACAGCCCCAGTCTTTCGCCATGGCGCTATCGCAGTCAGGATAATGGGAAAATCTGTACAGTTGACCTAGTACCCAGGTTGCTTGTCTCCTCACCAGATGCAGCCGTTGATGCAGCCATTAATGGGGTCGGTATTACGTCCGTTCTTGAACACGATGTATATGACGCGATAAAGGCTGGAAAGCTGAAGTATGTTCTTCGAAGTTTTGAAGCTGAACCTGTTCCGGTCCATGTGGTTTTCCTTTCTCGAAATTCAATGCCTGCAAAGTTGCGCAGCTTTATAGATTTTTCTGTGCCTCAGCTTAGGCAATTACTATCGAGGTTTGGCAAATAGAGATAATTGCCCATAAATAAAAAACCCAAGTAAATACTAAAGCCTCTTGGAGTAAAGTGGCGAGCACTCTATTTCAAGGCTGGGCAGGCCATCCAATTTAACTATTCTATGATTAAGTGTTAATCACAACCTGGTGGTTATTTTTTTAATCTGCAAATTGTAATATGGTCCGGCCGCATGGAAGCTGCGATCAGCTGTTACCATTGTCCCTTTCAGTGTGAGATTAAATCAATGAAACCCGATAGTGTCAGTAAGTCGATCAAAAGATTTTTCGCGCAGCAGTGTCATTGTGTAGCTAAACCCGCATTGTTAGCCGTGATTATTGGGCTAGCATTGCAAGCGCCTGCAGAGGCTCAAATATCTATTAGCAGTAAAGCGCTCCCTTTGAACAGTGCCATCATTGCCGCTCAAACGGCAGTAGATACCTGTAAAGCTAACGGCTATGACGTTACCGCGACTGTTGTGGATGTATCTGGCACCCCGCAAGTAATTCTACGGGCTGATCGGGCTGTCATCAGCACTAAAGATAGTAGCTATCGCAAAGCTTACACCGTAGTGACTATGGGCACGATTTTCAACGTAGATACTACAAGTGGTTTTATCGGAGTCATCTCGAAGTTCCCTCCTGTAGTGGCTGAATCGCTTGCCAGTACGCCTAACGTGACAGCGTTACCCGGTGGCGTAGCATTTAGAGTGGATGGCGAAACCATTGCCGGGATTGGCGTCGGGGGTTCACCAGGTGGTGACAAGGATGAAGTCTGTGCCCAGGCGGGCGTGGCCAAGGTGGCGCAGCTTATGAAGAAGTAGTCATCTGTGCTGCGTCAGCAGTAACTACACTGACTTGGCTAACAGAGAAATTACGGCCAGGTGGTTGGTTATCATCTCGCCCGATCTTTAGCAGAGAAATTGCACATCTGCATCGCCTCGGCTTTCCTAGATATGTCGAAGTCAAAAAAAGCAAGCTGAGGCAAGGTTCAATCAGTCCGCTTTTGACCGATTTCGGCCTTTCAAATTGGGCAGAAAACATCGGCCAAAAGCGGCCCTCAGGTGTCTACGAAACTAGGGAGGATTCACTCACGTACGCCGTACGAGTTACCGAAGGTGTTAACTCTGATATCGAAAACCGAGCCTGACCTCACATCAGATTCTCGCTATTTGCTCCCTATCGATCTTGTTGAGCGAAGCTAAGGCATCATAGTGACTCATTTACAGCGCTATAATTTGATCCAATGAATTCCAGGCAACTGATCGGACGTCGGCCGATCAAGCGCTCCAGATCACCGGTAATCTCCTCGAATTCACCTGTATTTACCGCCGCGATCCACTCGTGCAAAAAGTCAGCAACAGGAGCGGGGATGCCATCACCGACTAGCCTTGCGGCGAGTACTTCCTTCGACACGGTCTGATAAGGGACTTTCCTACCAACGACCTCTGATAATGCCGCTGCTATTTCTCGGAATGAAATCGCTCCGCTGGCACCAAGGGTATAGGTCTTGCCCTCGTGGCCTGTTTGGGTAAGGATCAATGCGTTGGCGTACGCTAGATCTGCTCGTGAAACCAGCGTTGCGCGGCCATCACCTGCGGTAACTTGAACACCGTTGGAGGCCCAGCGTGCTCCCAAAAAGTATGGCAAGGAGTCCTGGTACACACTATTGCGTACTACGGTGTAAGCCAGCCCGCTGTCTACCAAGGCCTGCTCAGTGGCAAGGTCCGATTCGGTCACCATCGAGATCAGGTTGACTGACCCGGTTTTGCGCTGGATCGACGTATAGACGAGGTGGCTGACACCGGCATATTTTGCCGCCTGGATGATATTTAGGTGCTGTGGCAAACGGTCCGTGAACGCAACTGCCGAAACCATCAACACCTTCTCGATGCCTTCGAATGCTGCAATCAGTGACGACTGATCCAGATAGTCGCCGCGCCGAACTTCCACACCTTGCGCCGCGAGTGCCTGAACCTTGCCAGGATCTCGGACCATCGCAACCAATTGGTTCGCTTCCGTGATTTGCAGCAGTGCTTTCAGGGTTTGAGAGCCCAATTCGCCAGAGGCGCCTGTCACCAATATCTTGCCCATGATTGACCTTCTGTTAGTGAGTAAAAGGGGTCACACCTGTGCCCAGCCGCCATCAACTGGGATTTCAGCGCCGTTGATGTAGCTGGCTCCGTCGGAGGCCAGGAAGACGGCTACTTTGGCAATCTCATCGGGTTGTCCGACGCGCCCAACCGGGATCAGTTCGGCGAAGAGGCCAAGCATGGCCTCTGCAGCTTCCTTGTCCGGCGCAGCACCCTTGAGGCCTGGGGTTTCAATGGCTCCCGGGCTGATGACGTTCACGCGAATGTTGCGATGCTTAAGGTCGAGCATCCAACCGCGGGCGAAACTGCGGATAGCGGCCTTGGTGGCGGCATAGATGCTGTTGCCGGGCATGCCTTTGCTGCCGACCAGTGAAGAGACCAATACAATGCTGGCCCTATCACTTAGCAGCGGCAGCAGTTTCTGAACGGTAAACACCATCCCTTTTACATTCACTGCGAACAGACGGTCGAAGGACTCTCCGGTGATCTCGCCAAGAGGTGCGCGCTCAAGAATCCCAGCATTGGCAAACAGGATGTCCAGTCGCCCTGCCTGCTTGCCGACAACCTGCGATACGCGCTCCAAATCAGCATCGTTGGAGACATCCCCCTGAATCGCCACAGCCTGTTCGCCAATCAAGGCAACGGCATCATCAAGAGCAGCCTGGTTTCTACCGGTAATGAATACCCGAGCACCTTCCCGTGCGAAGCGTTTTGCCGTGGCCAGGCCCAGGCCGGAGCTACCTCCGGTAACCAGCGCTATTTTTCCAACAAGTGTCTGCGTCATGGTTTCATCTCATCAGTAATATAGTGATCACTACATTACGAGCGCTGGCGAGGCTGGTCAAGCTCATAATAGAATGATCGCTAAATTATCAGGAGGGCAGGCGATGGCACGTCCGAGAAAGTTTAACGAGGACGCCGTTCTGGACAAGGCCACAGATATTTTCTGGAGCAAAGGCTACGACGGCACCTCTGTGGCGGAATTGACCAAGACGATGGGCATCAGCGCCCCCAGCCTTTACTTCGCCTTTGGCAGCAAGCGCGGGTTGTTTGATGCCGTGCTTGAACGCTACGACCAACGCAGGCTCGCCCACCGTGACTGGATCCTGGCTGCACCTACAGGCCGCGAGGCCGCCAAGCGAATGCTGATAGGTGCTGTTGAGTGGCTCACCACTGCAGACGAGCCTTTGGGTTGCCTGCTGGTTCAGTCGGGGCTTGCGAACGGCTTGGCTGATTGTGATGTGGCTACAGAGCTCAGTCGTCGACGTAATCGTATAAGAGCCATGTTGCGCGAGCGTTTCGAGCTGGCGCAGCAGCAGGGTGACCTGGCCAGCACACAAGATGCCGACGCACTGGCGCTTTACATCCAGACGGTGTTCGACGGTCTGTGCCTGCAAGCCGCTGCGGGAACTGCGCGACAGCAACTGGAGACTGTTGTGGCCCGCGCATTGATGAGCTGGCCTGTGTAGCCAGGTGCGACTTGAAGCGGAGTGCCAGGTATGAAGCCGCCAGCTGCGCTGGCGGCCAACCCGTTGACTCTGTCTCGACCATATTGACGATGCGTTAACGAATGCCGTCGTTGCGCAAGGCGGTTGGTGTGTATTCTGCCGCGACGGCCTTGAAACCGATGTCCATGCTGTCCTTCTCTTCGTTACGCATCCCGGAGACCAGGTAGCGCCCGTTGATGAGGTCATACAGGGCTTCGACACCCATCCACGGAATCTTCTTGTCGTACAGCGGCGTCATGAAGCCCTCGGCGGTGCGCCACAAGGTATTGCGTGCATCGTAGTGGTCGGCAAGGGCGATTTGCCAGCTGTCCTCATCAAAGTACAAGACGCGTTTTGCATAGACATGACGCTGGTCAGCCTTGAGGTCGGCCTCAACCACCCATACCCGATGCAGTTCATAGCGGGTGATATCGGAGTTAATGTGCCCCGGCTTGATCACGTCGGTGTACTTCAGTGCGGGCGACTCCAGTTGGAAGCTATTGTAGGGGATGTAGATTTCCTTTTTGCCGAGCAGCTTCCAGTCATAGCGGTCCGGTGCGCCGTTGAACATGTCCAAGTTGTCTGCCACCCGTTGGCCGTCCGAGGCCGGGTACGGGCCATCGTAAGCAATCTGTGGGGCGCGTCGCACGCGTCGCTGCCCGGCACTGTAGATCCAGGCCATGCGCGGTTCCTTCACCTGGTCGAGAGTTTCGTGGACCAGCACCACATCGCCGGCCAAACGGGCTGGCGCCGTCACCAGTTGCTTGTAGTAGAACAACACATTGCCCGGATTTTGCGGATCGAAGTCTTTCAACTGGTCGCGATAGGTGAACTGCTGCTTGAAGTACACGGGGTTGAAGGTACCGTCGGCCAATGGTGTGGCCTGGACGTGGGTGCGCCGCACGCTGCCGCCGCGATAGCGGGTGATGTGATTCCAGACCACCTCAAGCCCATTTTGGGGAATAGGGAAGGGCGTGGCGATTTCAAAGTCCGACAGGCCGTTGCCGCCGGATATAAGTGTCGACTTCACTGCGTTCCTGGCGATGGCCTGGTTTACGTTTTCGGGCAGGGCCGCGCTTCGATGGCTGGGGAACACCCGCATGTGGAAGCTGTCGGGGTAGCGCTTGAACAGGGCCAACTGGCCCGGCGTCAGTTTGTCCTGGTACTGTGCGACATTTTGCGGAGTGATGGTGAACAGCGGCTTTTCGGCCGCGAAGGGGTTACTGAGCGCACCATTGGGCCCTGCGCTGCCCGCGTTCTCGGCCAGACCGCCGGTCCATGGGGGAATGCTCCCGTCGGCGTTGCCGGCTTTTTCTGCACCGACGGGCGTCAGGCTGTTGCCCAGCTTCGCCGCTTCACTCGCTGGCACTGCCGCCTGGGTCAGCGTGGCTGTAGCGAGCAGGGTGAGTGTGGTGGCAAATAAGGTCAGAGTTTTCATTGTGTTGGCTCCACTTAAAAGGACACGCCAAAGCTCAGGGCGATGAAGTCGCGGTCGATGTTTACGTTGTAGGCGCCGCCGAAAAAGTCGGTATAGGACAGGCTTGCGGTGTAGGTATTCAGGTAATTGGCATCGATGCCCAGGCTCAGTGCCTTGGAGCCTTCGTTGAAGCCAGGCTCGGGGCCGTAGCCTTTCACGTCATGGGACCAGGCAATATTCGGGTGCAATTCAACGCCCGGAATCACCCCGTTGTAGTCCCAGATGGCGCGCACGCGATAACCCCAAGAGGTGCTGGTGGCGAAACCATCGTTGTTGCAGTTGGAAGGCGTCTGTACATTGGTGGTGTTGGTGCATAGGCTGTTGTTGGGATACAACTCCCCTTGACCGTAGGCAGTACTGCGGCCATAGCGCAGCCCGCCTTTGCCCTCCAGGCCACCGATATGAGTGAGCCCCACTTCACCGATCAGGGTCAGGCGTTCGGCATTCATGACCTGGTCGAAGAAGTGCGTGGCGGTGACCTGAGCCTGCGTGACTTCCTTGCGTCGATAGCCGGAGACGTCCTGGCCATTGGCCAATGGCGCCGCCCCGGATGACAGCACCGGCGTCAAGGCCGGTACGCCGATGCCGGCGCTGATCAAGTCCACGGGGCTGATCTGCAGCGGCATATTGGGCCGGTAGCTGATCTCGCCTGCCAGAGTGGTGCCACTGGGCAGACTGGTGCTGAAGCTCAGGCCGTACAGGCGGATGTCTTCCGGGTAATCGACATAATACTGCGAGGTGCCCAGGCGGTAGGCCTGAGCCAGGCTCTGGCCGGTGGGGCTGGCGAGGAAACCGCCACAGGCACCTGCCGGTACGCCGACGTTGCCACACAGTTGCGGGGCAAAGCCCAGGTCAGCGGCATGCGCACTGCTGATGGCGCTGACGTAGGGTTGGCGGCTGTGATAGTTGATGAAGTACCCGGCGAACTCACTGTTCAGTTCCGGTGCGAACCAGCGCAGTGCAGCGCCCCACTGGCCGCCGTCGCGAGCGTCACGGTCGCGACCGCGGGGAATCACGATACCTTCGTTGGAGAGTTGCACGCCAAACGGCGAAAGGGCCGCCCTGGCCGCCGGATTCTGGTCGAGTATCGGCCCCACCGGCAGCCCATTGCAGCCATCGGCGATCACGTCGGTCTGCGAGAAGAAAGTGCCACAGTTATCGATCGCGGTTTTTTGCCATTCCAACTGGTAGAAACCCTCCGCCGATAGGTTGTCGGTGAGATTCTGCGACAGGTAGAACATGTTGACCGGAATCAACCCCTCCTTGATCTCCGAGCCGGGTCGGCGAAAAGAGGTCACGTCCACCGGATTGATGGTGTTGATGCCGCCCTGGATAAAAGTGCTTTCGCCCCAGCTCACCACTTGCTTGCCAAGACGCACGGTGCCGGGCAAGTCTCGGATCAGGTAGTTGTGGTAAATGAAGGCGTCGAGAATCTCGGCGCCGGAAGCTTTCGCACCTTCCTGGCGACCGTGATCATCGATGTCCTTGAACCGCTGATGTTCATCCTTGAGCGCAAAGTCATACCAGTACTTGCCGCGTACAAATACGCCACTGTCCCCGTATTTGAGTTCAAGGTCGTGGACGCCTTTGAATACCCGGCTAAAGGCGTCGCCTTTCTTGAAGTTGAGCCGGCCGTCGTCGGCGCTGTGGCTGCTGAGCAGTTCCTGCTTCGGGTTCTCCAGGGACCAACTGGAGCCTACCGAGAGGCTGGAGTCGAACTGTCCGTGGATCTCGCCGATATCGAAGTTGATTGCCGATGCGGGCGCACTGGCCAATGCGGCCAGGCCGAAAGCGAGGGGCAGGCGAGCCTGTTGCCATGGGGGTTGTTTACGAGTCATTGCGTTCACTACCTCTTGTTGTTTTTGTTGTGCGTTACGCGTCCCTGCACGGTTTTCGAGGCGCAGCAGGTCTCGCAGACCATGGCAAATGCCATAGCCGGTTCTCGGAGCTCAGTTGGTGATGCTCAATGTTCAGGTTGCGGGTGGCAGTGATTGCCTCCTCAACTCAGCAGGCAGTGCTAGCCGAGCCATTCAATTTGGAAGCTGTAGCGCCCGAGCAGGGGCACGAGTTGCTCACGATGGGCGCCAGCGCCAATGTGGGCGACCAGCCCGCGACGCGGGTCTTGCAACACGTTTACGCTGATATCCTGCGCGCCCGCGTTGGCTGCCTCCAGGCGTACGACGTTGGCGATTTCCAGTTGCTGCAGGGCCGGCTTGAAGATCTTGCCTACCGGTGTCATCGGCAAGGCGTCGAGGATCTCGATGCGCTTGGGCACGGCTGAGCGTTCGGAAATGGCCTGGCTGGCAAATGCGAGTAATGTCGACGCTGCGCAGCTGTGCCCTGGCTTGAGCTGGACATACGCCACAGGCACTTCACCAGCGTGGGCATCGGGACAGCCGATGGCGGCCACCAGCGCGACGGCCGGATGCGCCTGCAACGCTTCTTCGATCTGTTTGGGGTCGATGTTATGGCCGCCGCGAATAATCAGCTCCTTCTTGCGCCCGGTGAGCCAAAAATAACCATCGGCATCCTGGCGTCCCAAGTCGCCGGTGTTCAGCCAGCGATGGCCGTCAATATCGATCCACAGGCCTTGATTGTGCTCGGATTGCAGGTAGCCAATAAATACGTTGGGGCCGTGAATACCTATCACCCCGACCTCGTCGATCATCGCATCGCGCAGGTAACTGCCGTGTTCATCCAGAATCACCGCACGCATTTCCTGATAAGGCAGACGCAGGCCAATGGAACCGATTTTGCGTTCGCCCCCCGCGGGGTTGCATGACGAAACGCAGGCACCTTCAGTGAGGCCGTACCCTTCGAGAATAGGAACGCCGATTTGCGCTTCGAAGTCCTTGAACAGCTCTATCGGCATGGGTGCAGCACCACAAAGAGCGCTTTGGAGACTGCTAAGGTCGTGCTCTTTTATCGATTGTTGCAGCAGCGCGGAATATACGGTGGGCACACCAGAGAAAAAATTGATCTTGAAGTGCTCAACCATCGCCCAGAAATTCTGGATGACCCCGGCCCCGCGGTACCCCTGAGGAGTGCCGATCACCACTTGGTCGCCCTTGGTCCACGGCATCAGGCCGGTGACTAATTGGCCGTTCACATGGAATAACGGCAAGCCGCAGAAAATCACCAGGCCGGGTTCCCGAGGCTCCATGTTGCGAGCCATGGCCCACGCATTGAAAACTTCGGAGCCATGGCTGCGCATGGCAATCTTCGGCAACCCCGTGGTGCCGCCTGTGCAGAAGTATGAAGACGGATCTTCGGCGCGAATATGCCTGGCGCTGTTCAGGTACTGATGACGCTGTTTCTTCATCAGGTCCCTCAGGTCGGCAATTGCCAGATGCCGGTAGCGTGCTTTTTCCCGTTTGGCCATCCAGCGCAATGCCAACCCTTTAAACGTGCTGACATAGGGCGCCATGCTCACCCAGATCACGTGCTTGACGCTAGGTAACTGGTCCAGTTGCGTAGCTAGCCGTGGCCACAGATCGCTACCAGGCGTCGGTGCCAGGGTGACCACGACTTTGGCGTTGGCCGCCCGCAGCAGGTCGGCCATCTGAGGCGCCTCCAACAACGGATTGACCGCCATGACGATGCCTGTCGCCTCGCCGCCCCAGATGGTGAAATGGGTTTCCGGCAAATTCGGCAAAATAAACGCGATGACGTCGTCAGCGCCCAGGCCGAGTTCGTGGAACGCGTTAGCAGCGCGGGTGATGTCGATCAGCAGCTCGGAGTAGGTCCAGTCGTGGGTCTTGCGAAAATTCTGCCCGTCGAGAAAAAAGCGTAGGGCGGGCGTATTCGGGCGCTCTTTTGCACAATTTGCCAAGGCATCATAGGTGCTCGCCGACAGTCCCTGACGACTGAGCGGGGTGCGTTCCAGCGCCTGAATATCGGCCAGGTTTGTGATCGCCATCAGGCTTGCTCCACCACAAGATTACGCTGGGTGCCAAGATCGATCTTGCCATCGGCGCTGCGAATACTGGCTTCGACAAGATCGCCGGCTTTGAGGTACTGCGTGCGGCTCTCCTGTGTTTTCAGAAAGATCTTCCACTTCACCGCATCCGGCAGCAAGGCGCCGATTCGTTGCTTCGCGGGGGAGGGCACGGTAAGCGCGCAGCCGGCTGGCGTGCCGGTGGCGATCAGGTCGCCGGAGTTGAAATCCTGTACACCGGACAGCTCGGTCAAGGTTTCTGCCGGGCCGTACACCAGGTTGGCGGTGCTATCGTTTTGTCGGACCTGCCCATTGACCGTCAGCCGCAGTTGCAGGTTCTTCAAGTAGTGCATGTCGGGCGCTTCGAGCAGGCACAGGTAAGGGCCGACAGGGCCGAAGGTGCGATAGCTTTTACCCTTGTAGAACTGCATTTGCGGAATCTGGATATCGCGAGCCGAATAGTCATTGACCACCACCAGGCCGGCGACGAAGTCGTGCAGGTTGTGGTCGGTGACAGTCACCTTGCCCGTGATGGCGCGTTTGAGCACCAGACCCAACTCGATTTCATAATCGAGGAAGCGTACATGGGAGGGTTTGATCAGCTCACTGTCGGCGGCCACTATGCAACTGGTGGCTTTGGTGAAGATCATGTTGAAGTGCTTGGCGTCAGGGTCCATGCCCGACTCGATCATGTGCTGACGGTAGTTGGCGCCCTGGCAGACGAACTGTTGGTCACGGGTGACGGGCGAAAGCAACTTGACCGCAGACAGGGGGAGATCACCGTCATTCATCCGGGCCAGCTCGGTGACGCTGGTGTTATTGATGAATTCGCCGGTGCTGGCATAGTCACCGGGAATCACGGTGATTCTGCCGGCGTTTATCACGCCCCATTGCGTACGATTCTGATGTTCGAAGTGGACTACATGCACTGCCATGACAGGAGCTCCCGAGGACTCGATCGGCTGATGCTGCGTGGCATCAGGTTGTTGTTGTACTGCATTTGCGAGCGTTGCCGGCAGGCTCAGCCGAACAGCCGCGCCAAGGTCACCAACTTGCGAAAAGTCAGGTCCGGGCTGTGTCTGAGGTTGTGGATCAAGGCTCGGATGGCGCGCACGCTGAGCTTGGGTTTGGTGAAGCTCCTGGGCATGCGCTCCCCCCACTGCGCCATGGCCTGCGCACTGACGCTATGCAGTTCGGTGGGCTGATCTTGGGTGAATAGATCGCCATCGCAGTAGTGTTCATGCTTGTCGCCCCAAGGATCCTGCCAGTAGTCGAAGATCTGACTGCCGAGAATATGCCGACCTATGCCCCAGGCATGAACCCATCCACGCTCGCGCAAGACGCGCTGACCCATGCCCACTGCGTCCGCATCTACTACCTCAAAAGCACTGTGGCTGTAGGTGGGCATGAAGCCTTGCGCCAGGGCCAGGGTGTGATGGTCTGCCGGGACGTCACCCAGGTCCAGGCGCATGAACGTTACGGCGGGTGAACCGTCAGGCAGTACTTGTACATCGCTAGGGATCAATCCGAAATGCTCGGTGTACCAAGCGCAGGTTGCCTGGTAGTCCGCTACTTCCAGAACTACATGCCCAAGCTTGAGGATCTCCGGAGCGCTGGCTGGCGTACGTTGGGTGGCATTGATGCGCGGGATTTGCTCTGCCAGATTGAGGGGCAAAGGCGCGCGATGCTGCAACGGTTTGACCGCCGCTTGTCCGTAGATAGCTTCCACCACGAACCCCGACGGATCGCGCAAGCGCACCCGCTCGCCACCGCCCGGTTGTAATTGGTTTTCAACTGCTGACGCGCCCGGCAAACGCGCAAGCTTGAGAAGATCTTCGCGTGTAGCGACGGTGAGTGCGAAGCCGACGAAGCGTGCCTCGTCTGCCTTCTCGATGCGGTAGCAATAGGCTGAACTGTCGGTGCCGCGCAGATACAGCGCATCGGTAGCACGATGGCAAACGGTGAGCCCGAAGTCGCGCAGAAACTGTTCCGCCTTGGCCAGGTCCGGACGCTGAAAAATCAGATAGGCAAGCCGCTGGGCTTTGACCGTAGGGTTCGGGTGGCGAGCCGGCTGCGGTGTCGCCAGGGTCAGGATTTGGCATTTGCTCATTATTATTCTCCAACACTTTTTTCAGGCAAAAGCTGCCCGTCACCCCGAAAACCGGGGTTGGGCTACCAGTATTCAGTCGTGAATCAGTCGGAAGGCGGCAGCGGCGGCAACTCCACAGTGGCTAGCACACGAGCGTCGTCAATGCTCACTCCCAACGCCCGCAGTATCAGCTCGGCGGTATCGGTGCCGGCTTCACGCCAGGTCTTCAAGCCTTCCAAGACCAAAAACATCGAGCCCAGTACGCTGCTGGCGATAAACGAAATCACCGTGACCATTTGCTCCTGGCGGAACTGGTAGCGACCGAGACTCAACCCATGGATGAGGTCCGGTACGGCCTGGCTAGAGAACATCTCCCGCAGGGCCAGGTTGCTCAGCGCAAAGCGACTCATAAACGCGCCCCAGTGCGGTTCTTCGTGGGTGCGGCGGATAAACAGACGAATACCATTGGCCAAGCGCTGTGCAGGGTCTCCAACACTGTCGATGCTCTTTTTTACGCGCTGGTGCATGTCCGCGCTGAGCTGACTGGCTACCTGTTCAAACAGTTTGTCCATCGTCTCGACGTTGTTGTAAATGGTGCCGCGGGCCACGCCCGCTTCTTGGGCAAGGTCGCTGATGTTGACCTGGCTGACGCCTTTCTCGGCAAACAAGCGCAAAGCGGCCTGATGGATGCGTCGCTGCACCGGGTTCATTGAATCCACAAATGTTCTCCACCATTCGAATCTGACCTGATTGAACGCCACTGTTCAATTTTCGTCAATCAAGTATTTTCAGATTTAAGATATTTTTTTAGAGAAATTCTCTAGAACCCCATATGTATAGGGGGTTATCGGTATTTCCTATTTTTTTTGAGGAGCCATTAGCGTTGAACGCAGTTGACTGAGGTGAACGCTAGTGTTCAATATTGATCGAAGGTGTGTTTTTGTCGTGGGCTTCCACGGCCAGGTCGCGACTGTTCTCGCCAGGAATAACAACAATGACCCTCAAGCAAGGCCTTATTGACGTCCATCACCACATCGTTCCACCTGTATTCCGCGACGCAATTTACGAGCGGGGCATGGAGCGCCATGCGGGTGCACTCTTACCAAAATGGACGCCAGAGCAGTCGATTGATGTGATGGACATGAATGGCATTCAACGTGCCATTACCTCCATCTCCACGCCCGGCGTGCACTTGGGCGACGGTGTGGCGCAGGCACGGCAACTGGCGCGAGATTGCAACGAATACGCGGCGAAGATGCGTGATGATTTCCCGGGCCGTTTTGGCAACTTCGCGGTACTACCCATGCCGTTTACCGAAACGGCTTGTAGCGAAGCCATCTATGCCTTGGACGTGCTGAAGGCCGAGGGAATCGTGCTGTTTGGCAGCACCGATGGGGTATTTCTGGGCGACCCGCGTTTTGACGAACTGATGAACGAATTGGATCGTCGTGGCACAGTGGTGTTCGTTCACCCAAACCTGCACAAAAGCAGTGAACAGTTGGGCTTCAAGACTCCTGGCTTTTTGATCGAATTTCTCTGCGACACCACTCGCGCTGCCGTCAATCTGATCCTGACCGGGACGATGGAGAAATACCCACGCATACGCTGGATCCTTGCCCACGGCGGTGGTTTTCTTCCCTATGTGGCGTGGCGTGTTTCCCTGGCCAATGCGATGCCGCAATTCCAGCAGCTGGCGCCTCAAGGAATTCTCACTTACATCCGGCGTTTTTATTTCGACACAGCTCTCTCTCCCTCGCGCTATTCGATGGCAGCGCTCAAGGAGTTAGTTGACTCGGATCACATCCTTTTCGGCAGTGATTTTCCGTTCGCCCCGGCTCCCGCTACGAGCCTGCAATGTCAAACCCTAGAGCAAAACACTCTGTGGTCCAGCGATGAGCACTACGGGATCAATCGTGGCTACGCGCTACGTTTGTTTCCTCAATACCAGCAGCCGGGCGAGGTCGTGCAGCCAGCGCCGATCTATGAAGGCGAGTCTTTTTCCGGCCGCATGAAACGCAGCCTGACGAAGCCGCTTGGCGCACTAGCTGAACGTATGCGTAATCGTTAACACGACGCTCCTATTCAGTAACCCACTCTAATAACAAGATAAACACGGAGGTGTTATGAATCGCCGAGAATTTGTCGCCCGTACGAGCCTGCTGGCTGGGGCGACGGTGTTGGGCGCAGGCGTCGTCGGGGGCTCCTTGCCAAGGACTGTTGCGGCGCAGTCAGAAGTGCAAAGTGAGCCCGCTGCCACCAAGGAAGAGCTCAAGCCCGAATGCATTGATGTGCATCACAACATTCTGCCACCTGTATTTGTCGACGCCCTGCAGCGTCGAGGGCTGGGCGCTCTGACGGGCATGGCGCTGCCAAGCTGGTCTGTGCAACAGTCAGCGGCACTCATGGACGCACAAGGCATCCAGACAGCGATCACCTCATTACCAGCGCCTGGTGTTTGTTTTGGCGAGGGTCGGGCCGCAGCCGATCTGGCGCGTAGCTGCAATGAGTTTGCCGCCGAGATGGCGGTCACATATCCAGGCCGCTTCGGCTCCTTCGCTGTGCTGCCGTTGCCAGCAACCGATCTTGCCTGCGCCGAGGCCATTTATGCCCTGGACACTTTGCAGGCTGATGGCGTGCTGTTGATGGGCAGCAGTAATGGTGTGTTTCTAGGTGACCCGCAATTCGAAGAGTTGATGAGCGAGTTAAATCAACGCCAGGCCACAGTTTTTTTACAGGCTAATCTGCACCCCAGCAGCGCGCAATTAGGGCTGGGTACGCCACCATACGCATTGGAGATGGTCTGTGACATCACGCGCGCGGCGATCAATCTGATCTTCACTGGAACGATGGAGCGGTACCCACGCATTCGGTGGATTCTGGCGGATGGCGGCGGCTTTCTACCTTATGCGGCATGGCGTATCTCCCTGGCCAATGCCTTGCCGGAATTCGCTGATGACGTTCCTCTCGGGGTGATGACCTATTTGCGGCGCTTTTACTTCGATACAGCCGTGTCTACTTCACCTGCGTCCATGGCGGTGATCAAGGAACTAGTGGAGCCTGCTCAGGTGGTTTTCGGCAGTGGTTATCCGATCGCACCAGCCGCGTCAGTCGGCGCCGAAATCCAAACGCTACGCCAATCTCCTCTCTGGGGGGCAAAAGAACTCCGGGGTATCACCCGCGGTCATGCGTTGTCGCTATTTCCCCACTATGCGGAGAAAGGCGAGTGGCTGACTCTGGCGCCTGTGCATGAATCCGAATCGTCGCTGCAATGGTTGGGGCGCACGTTGAAAAAACCCCTTGGCGCCTTGGCGCAACATTTGAAGGATCAGTGATATGTCGGGATTGCCCCTGTTTCAGCCATTGTTGTTGCCCAATGGCACACGCATCGTAAACCGCCTTGCAAAAGCCGCTATGGAGGAGAATTTGGCAGATGAAAATCACGCCCCTGGTCCTGAATTGCTTCGCTTGTATCAGACATGGGCAGACGGAGGGGCTGGGCTCATCATTACTGGTAATGTAATGCCCGACTGCCGTGCTCTGACCGGTCCGGCAGGGGTCATTCTGGAGAATGATCGTTATCTTGAGCAGTTTAAGAACTGGGCCGTCGTATGCCGTAGCCAAGGCGCTCAGGCTTGGTTACAGATCAATCATCCCGGCCGGCAACTGATGGCCAATCTCGGCCAGGAGGCGGTGGCACCTTCAGCCATTGCGGTGAACATTCCCGGTGTGGCCAAGCTGTTCGCTCAGCCTCGGTCACTGAGCGAGGTTGAAATTCATGGCTTGATTAATCGTTATGCACGAACAGCTGTTCTGGCCGAGCGCGCCGGTTTTACGGGCGTACAGATTCATGCTGCGCACGGTTATCTATTCAGCCAGTTTCTTTCCCCACTGACCAATAAGCGGACTGACAAATGGGGCGGTAGCTTGGAAAACCGCGCGCGGATTCTCATTCGTACCATAGAGGCTGTTCGGGCGCGTGTGGCACCGCAGTTTTGCGTGTCAGTGAAACTCAATTCAGCAGACTTTCAGCGCGGTGGTTTTGAGGAGGGGGACGCGATTGAGGTCGTTAAACGGCTCAATGAACTGCCCGTGGATTTGGTCGAGATTTCTGGCGGCAGCTATGAAAGTCCTGCTATGCAAGGCCACACACGCGACGGCCAAACACTCGCTCGAGAGGCGTACTTTTTGGAGTTCGCTGAACGCATTGGTCGCGTGGCACGTATGCCTGTAATGGTCACAGGTGGGATCCGCCGTAGGGAAATTGCTGAAATAGTTATCAACAGCCCCTCTGTGGCAATGGTAGGAATGGCCACCGCTTTGGCATTTGAACCCAATTTGCCAAGTCAATGGTTGACCGGGGACGGCGCACAGATAAAGTCGGTACAGATATCTTGGAAGAATAAGGCCTTTGTTGCCGTTGCCATCACGGCGATCATCAAGAAGCAGCTCAGTTTGCTTAGTCTGGGCAAAGCCACCAAACCTGGCATCTCGCCGCTAATGACGCTGATTACCAGTCAGCTTAAAACCAAGCGCCAAGCTCGGCGCTATCGTAAATGGGTAGCTGAACAAGGCATTTAGAGTGGACCGGTTATTCGTTAGGTTGCGGCAACGGAAGGCTGGCGAGCTTTTTAGCCTTCACCGGGCTCGCACCCAAGCCTTTAAGCACCATCTCGGCGACTTTCTCATCATGTTGTTCAACCGTGCGACCCTCAACCGCACTGCGCATGCCGGCTGTTGCACAGGCTATAACCAGGTCCAGCGCGATGCTTTCATCGATAAACGACAGATGCCCCTGCTCTGCGCCGGTGCGAAGGTCCGCCTGGACGTGCATGGCGAGCGTTGACCGCAGCCCCTTGTCAAAATGTACGATTCGCACCAGTGCGCTGGCCCAGTTCGGGTCGGCAATCGCGCGAAGGATAAATAGACGCACACCAATTGCAATGCGCTGGGCACCGTTCTCAACTCCTGCACTTAACCCGGAAATACTCTCAGAAAACTCGCTGGCCATGGCGATACCCACGGCCTCCACTACCTCCTCGCGGGTGCGAAAGTAGTTGTAGATGGTGCCGGTAGAGACCTCTGCCTCTTCTGCCAGCTCCAACAAACCCGTTTCAAATACATCCTTACGGGCGAACAGCCGCAGCGCGGCATCCAATAAGCCCTGACGCGTGCGTTGTTTTTTTTTGTGGCCGCGGGTCAGAGGTTCCAGAGTGTGAGTGGCCTGTTCTGTGTCGGTTTTTACGCTCATGGAAATGCCTGATGATGTAAGACGCGGCGGGATGAAAGACAAAGATAGTAATCAAATTACCGTCAATATCGCTGATCTATTCAATTATCCAGCAAGGCCATGCATGCATTTGCCAGCTCATTTGCATGATCGGCGCCACCGCTGTGCATCACAATGCGGTCAGGTCGAACGATCAGTAACGTATTTTTCGGCAGACATTTGAGCAGTTCACCACTCAGGTCTTCGACCCAATGGGTGCCTGGATTACCCCGTTGGCCTCGCTGGACGATCTGCAAATACCCACCACCATGGGCCTGCCATCGCTCCTGGGTTGCAGTTTCCAGCAGTTGGCGAGGGTCGTTACCAAACCCTATAAGGGTCATTTGATCTCCCAGCACATCGTCACTCAAGACGATGCCATGAACAGGATCCCGCACCAGACATTGGTTCAGTAGGCCGCCAACAGGGAGGGACTTCGTTTTGCGTTGTGTGCTGAACAAGCCTTTCTTGAAGCGATTCTTCGGCTTGATGTCCAGCTCTTCAAACAGCCGGCGGGCGGGCGGGAACAGGGTCAGCGATTTCATCAGTCCGTGGATCAGCAAGGCAACGACGGCATTGCGCGGCATCACTGCGCGGCCCATCAGTTTGGCCAGGTCGATCATTTCTTTAGCGTGGGGGCGGCGTTCCTGGTCGTAGCTGCCGAGTATCCTGGGTGCGGCGCGGCCATCGAGTACCCAGGCCAGCTTCCAGCCTAAGTTGCATGCATCCCGAAGACCGGCAACCAGTCCCTGTCCGACGAAGGGTGGCGTAATGTGCGCCGCGTCGCCGATCAAAAATACCCGTCCCTTCTGAAAACTGTCGCAGCAACGTGCGTGGAAGCGATACACCGCCGTGCGCTCGATACTTAAGTCGGCAGCTTTTACCCACGGAGCCAGCAGTTGCGTAATGCGATGCGGCTGCTCCATTTCCTCTCGCGTTTCACCGGGATGCAGCATGAACTCCCAACGTTCCCGGCCACCGGGGGCCGGCATATGGGGGGTAGGCCGGCGGTGATCACACAGGAACTCAACATGGTCGATTGCCTGCCCCTGGCGTCCATTGGCATCCACGATCAGCCAGTCTTCAGCATAGGTCTGGCCAGTGAAGTCCTGGCCAATCAACGTACGCACCCGCGACCCTGCGCCGTCCGCGCCAATCAGGTATTTGGCATTGACGGTAAACGTCATGCCATCTTCGTCCAGCAGAAAAGCCTCCACGTGATCGCCATGTTGCTGAACATCCTGCAACTCGTAACCCGTGCACGTGGTGATGCAAGGATATTGCAGCAACCGGCTGCGCAGGGCGTTCTCCAGATCGGGTTGGTAAAAAGTTACCAGCTTGGGGTGGCCATCGATGCAGCCGCTGGTATTGGCGCGACTGAATTGGCCTACCAGTGGGCAGTGCATTTTGACTTCTGGGATGACCAGTTTGTCGAACGCATCCTCGGGCAGGCCGATCAACTGCAACATACGCAAGGCTTCGTTATCCAGGGCAATGGCACGTGGCATGCGCAGTATCTCGTGCTGCTTATCGATCACCACGGCGTTTACGTGGTAGCGACCGAGCAGGGCTGCCAATGCCGCGCCGACTGGGCCAAAGCCGACGATCAGTACATCAACCGAAAGGGGCAGCGGGGTACTTTTATTATTGTTTTCCATGGGAGTCCCGGTTGGTTTCAGCGTCGAGGTGCGATCTGCCGCTTTGGCTTGTCGCTATTTATGAGACATTATTCAATATTGCAAAAAATATCAATATTGAAAACAACTCCATAAATCCGAAATATTGGTAGCTCTCCGGTGGGTAGGTTCAAAACGCGTAAGGTTAGCGACGGTCTGACTTCGATCGTCGCCATGGATGGTCAGACCTCAGTTTGTTCCGCCATCTCCAGCTTCGTATCGCCGAGCAGCAGTTGAACCGCCTTTAGGGTCTTCGTCCTGCGATAGATGAGCGATGCCTTCGTACGTGTCATTGTGTGAGTGCCATACAAGGCTGGATCAAGGCCAACGGCTTTCACACAGTTTTTGACGATACGCGCGTATTGACGCGTGGATAGAGGGTGGTAGCGGCGATGTTCATGACAAGTCCTCGACGTTTTGAATGACAAGGATGGCCAATCAGAGCAACGGTCGCGAACCGACCAGAAGCGGACATGCTGAAAGGCCGTTACGGTGCTGGCAATCCTAGTCGACGTGCTTCCTCGCTCACATTCATCTTTTTTACGCCCTTGAGCGTGGGCTGATGGCCGAGCAGGTGAGTGGCAGGTGCCAGGCTGTCATTCGAAGGCACGAGTAATGCCTGCAAGCTCTCTGCATCGATAACGCCCCAGTTGGATAAATCGAAACAACCGCTGCCGCTGCATACCGCTTGGTAGACGATTCGTGGGGCACCGCTTGCGTCTGTGTCACACGAACCTCCAATGAAATCGACGTTGCTGTACCGTAGGAGCGTCGAACGCGGACCTCGTTCTACGCGCAGCATGACATCAGCGCCTTCAGTCGATCGTAATGGCAGGGTCGTGTCGACGCTCATAGTGACTGTGGCTTCACCGCACTGGAAAACCTGTTCGGCCAGAACCGATTGAGAAGCCATTGTGAGCAGGAGGGAACAGGCGACTTTCCGTAGCATGCTGGTAGCTCATAAAACAAAAAAAGGATGCTAGCAGACCTGTCTGCTAACCGGATGAAATCCAAACACTTGCAGGTTTTTAACGTCTGCTGCTGGCCGATTTCTGCCTTTCACATCGGCCAGCCTGAAATCCGCCATGACGCTCAGACCAGGGACGGTTTCAGTGGCCCAAGCTCGGAGATCAACCTTATTCCAGGCTGAGCAGCCATTACATCGGGAATCCGGTTCACCATGCATGCCGCCGAGGTGTGCACGCCATCGGCGCGGTCGATTCGGATTTTGGAGGGTGGCCTGCCATCAACCGCCCAGGTCATGTTTTCGGACTCGCCTTCGGCCAGCAGACGCAGTTCAATATGCGCGCTTGCCGTAGGCCCTTCTACGGTTTCGACAGATACGATGATCCGCAGGCCGAGCGAGGTGCCCGGTTCCAAAAATCTGTTGAGGGTACGACACCACACGGGTTGATCGGAAAGTACCGGCTCTCGCAGCTCGGTCACGTTTTTGATGGTAAAGCCCAGCGCGTGCATCACGTGCGTCGGTATGCCTTTATACAGCTCTCCTAACTGACCGGGCACCTGGGTTACTTTTTCCAAAAACTCGGATTGCGTCATGTCAACGCCATAGGCGCGCATCATACGTTCGTTCGCAAGCTCTGCGTTCGTCAAGCTGCGATGGGTCAGCGAGTGCAGCTCGGTACACGGCCCCGCAATCAGTAAACCCGCCCAGATGCGGGAGAAGTCCCAGATACCCGTCCCGGTGAACGTAACAGCGTTGCTCTTGGCCAAGGCATCTATCTTTTCGGCCAGTTTCGGATGGGCGCCTTGTGGAAAGTAGGACTCCGAGCCGTGGCAGATGACATTGATGCCGGCGCCCAAGAGGCGTTGATAAGCCGCAAAGTTGAGGCTCAACCTCTCGGTTTGCACGACAAGCGCGATGTCCGCTTCCATGGCCGCGTAGTCGGCGGTTTCACAGTCCTGTACGACGACTCCCAAGTCTTCGTCCAGCCCGGCGAGCCGCCCCAGATCCTTGCCGATCTTGGGGCCTGCCCGGTTCACCGCCGCAACGATTGGCCAGCCTTTTTTTACGAGAATGCGCACGGCCTCCATGCCGTAGTATCCGACCCCGTAGATCATGACCCTGGGCCTGGGATGTACAGGGGCTTTTGTGGCAGTGTCGTGAAAGACGCTCATGGAAATGCCTTTGGCGGATGGACCCGGACGAGAAAGCTAGCATTCTCTTTGCGAGCCCGTCGATTAAAAAGAGACAAGCAGAAAGCGACTTCGCCGCACAAAAAAATGAACAAATGGTGGCGTCAATTTTTCTCGACACTGCGGTACGCATTTGCAAATCAAGTTGGCGTTGATGTGATGGGCAATGGCAACGCCAGGCGGGTCCGGTGAGCTTGCTGAGCGGCTGACGATGCTGACAGAAACTGACACTGCTCAGCGTTAAAGTGAGTCTTTCCCTCTCAACAGGTCAGCCCATGAACTTTGCATCCGTACGCCTCGTCACTCAGCGCTTCAAATGCGTTGTCGATTTCTATCAAACGCTCTGCGCTGTTGAACCAAGGCACCTCGCTGAAGGATTCGCCGAAATTCACCTCGACGGCATCGTGCTGGCAATCAGCGACGAACGTTTGGTCCGGCTTTATAACAATGGGCTTGCCTGCGCGGCGGCAAACCGCTCAGCGATCCTGGAGTTCGAGGTCGACGACGTCGAGGCGGCGCTGGTGCTCGCGGACAAGGCAAACGCCGAGGTCGTGATGCCGATCACACTGATGCCTTGGGGCAATACCTCGGCGCTGTTGCGCGACCCGGATGGCACGCTGGTGAACATTTTTTCCCGAGCCAAGCGTGAGTTACCGTGAAAGCTAACCGCAATCAGGATGAAAATCGTCTGATCCTCGGATACAGCATCCCACTGTTCTAATAATAAAAACCTGTAGTGACCGTTTAAGACCCCGCTCGACTAGAGCCCTGAAGTTGGCTGGGCAGGGGCAGTGCGTTGGCCAACTGCATACGACGTTGAAGCTAGCTCGCCTGTGACGCTCAGATAAATAGATCGGTCCTCGTGGCGCTCGTTCGTTAATATGCCCGCCATACCAATCGGGTAAAGGAAGTTTGGCGTGAAGTACGAAGCGCTTTCAGGGCCGTCTGCGGCTTGCATGGACACTTACTCTTGGCGGCGTCGCATCTTGATGGCCTGCCTGGCGATAGGTTTGTATCTCGCGATTCAACTTGCGCTGGTGCTGGTTGTCGGCACAGGAAACTTGACCAGGCTCACGCAGCTAATCGACGGCGGTTTCTCTGCAATGGTGCTGCTGATGTTGGCGGTGATCGAGCGCAGGCACTCAGGCGGATTTCGCGCGGTTATTGGGCGCGACCTGAGCAGGACATTCAAGCTGTGTTTGCCATGGATACTGGGGGTTTACCTGGTCTGTACCAGTTTCGATATCGGGCTGGGATACGGGTCTGAGGCCTACACAATGGCCTTCCGTGGCAGTCTTCCTGCTGCTCAAAAGGTGCTCCTTCTCTCAATGGGGCTCCTGATTATTCCGATTTTTGAAGAGCTCTTGTACCGGCACTTCCTGATTCGCCTCTTCCCCCTGGACCATCGCCTTTGGCAGTGGGTGGCGATACTGGCCACCACCACGTTGTACGTGGCCATGCACATGCCGTTTAGCGGTTGGACAGAGTGCCTGCTGATCGGCACGCTCTCAGTCATCCTGGCGTATGCCCGGGTACGCAGCGCCGGCATTCTGGTCCCGGTGCTATTGCACATGTTCGCGGGCGCTGTGAATCTTTCGAGGGGGCTCGTGGCCACTCTCTGGCTGTGAGCCTGCGCTGCTTTTGACTCACCCCCGGAACTAAAAAATAGTAGGCAGGGAATGGAATATCCTTCATTTGAAAACAAACCAGAGAAAAGAGCCATTTTGGTCGCGGTGTGTTTGGTTTTTGGGGCCTGGATTCTTTATATGCTCTGGGCCGTTCGTATTGGAACACGAACAGTTTTAATGTCGTCGGTTCCTGAGTGGACGACCTATACACTCGTCGGCTGTTTGATTGGACTCATTTTTGCCGGAAGGGCGATCTACTATCGTCCTGCTGGAAGAAGCTTGAAGCGTGTTGCAGATTCTTTTGTTGGTGGCTTTTGCCTTGGTCTTGGTTTGTCTTTAAATATTTATAATGTCTGTACTTACCTGTTGCCTGGCGAGCTTGTTCATTATGAGTCAGCTTATGAGCTGAATATTCCGGGGCGTTCCTTTGGCAAATCTGGCCGTTGTGAGGCGGGTCTGGGATTTAAGGATCTAAAAACTGAGCGCTGGATTGAGCTTTGTACCACTAAGTCAGAGCTCGACGATCGAAGAAAGAAAGGTATGAATGCCGTTTGGGTGACGGCTCATTCAAACGCGATAGGCTCTTATATTCTGGGGTATGAATTTATTTATAAATGAATCAGGTTGTCAGATCACCTTCCTGACTGCGCTTCACACCCACCAATTCATCCTCCATCGCCCCATCGAAGAAACCACAGGTATAGGAGGCGCTACCGTCAGGCGCAATCCAGACATCAAACACCTTGGCGGGGCAGTCACTTCCAACCGCTTTGGTCGCTATCGCTTCCACGGCGCCAATATCTGCGATCAAGGCGGGCAACAGGGCATCCGCGTTCTGCAGATACGCGGAATAATTGGCCCGGCTTGGTACACGAATGCAAACACGCAGGCTTATACCGTTCCCGGGAACCAGCGCTTCAACAAATTCCTTGTCCCAGAATTCGCCAATGATGGCGTGTATGAGAGGTTCCATTACGCGTTCGCCACCGTTCTGATGTTTGGGAAGGGTTGATTCAGACAGACAATCATAGTGCTCCTTCTACGCAACTATTCCGTGAAACGAAGCGTCTCCAGGGGGCCGCCAGCGCAAACAGGATTCTACGCTTGAAAAAAACGGTCAGGACGGCATGGACCAAGAGCCGGGTCGTCCCTGCCATCAATGATCTCCTCACTCGCAAGACGTCCCACTATCGCGGCCAACGCGACCCCGGGATGCATCACGCAAACGTAGGCACCGTCGACGTTCGGCAGATAGCCGATGATGGGGATGCCGTCTGCGGGAATGGGCCTGAGGCCGACACAGGCCAACTCCGGCTCAATGGAAACAACTCCGTGGAGCTCGTTGCGGATGGCTTTGGCCGTTCGTAAGGCGATCGCCATGGGATGGTTTTCCACGGCGTCGTCCAGGTAGTCCTCTGCCGCCAGCAACGTACCATCCACCGCTTGCCGCACTTCCATTTCAGCATTGGAAATGAGGGTGCGCACCAGGCAGGGTTGCGTGGTGTAGCGAATGAAAATGGCCGGTGAGGCTTGTATGGGAAGGGCCACGCCAAGCATGTCTGTCAGCTTCGATGTACCTGTGCCGGCTGCCAGCACGACAATGTCGGCATCGATGACACCCGATGCCGTTTCGACACCCGTCACCCTGGTATTCAGAGTCTTGAAGCCGAGAACCGGCGTCTGTGTGAGTATCTTCGCGCCCAGCGCCCGGGCACCGGCGATCAACGTATGGGTTACGTGCACCGCATCCAGCGCACCTTCTTCGGCGGCATACAACGCCTGCTCTGGAGGATTTTCAAGGTTTGGCTCAAGGTCGAGAATCTGCGTTCGCGACACCTGCTTCGCCGAAGCCTGCCGCCTCTCACCAGCGTTCGTGTTGTAAGACAGGGCGCCTGTCCAGCGTATGTTCAGCCCCGGCAGTTGCGTTTCAAGGCGGTGGTATTCACTGATGGCCGCACCACGTAATGCTGCGATGGGATCAGGCCCGCTGTGTGAAGCGTTGATCCAGGCAAATGAGGTTGCGGTCACCCCCCACGCAATGCCTCCAGCCTCGACCACGGTTACCTGTGTGCCTTTGACGGCCAGGTGATACGCCAGCGACGCGCCGACGATGCCTGCACCAATGACGACGACGCGCGTTTCCAGGCCCTCTCTCATATCAAGCTCCATCTATTCAAGGCCGCCTTCAGGCGCTGCGGGCAAACTGCCAAGAAACTCCTCAATCTCCCGACCATCGCGCAAGTGCACCACTGGAACCTGCGGCCCTACGGCCAGCCGCACCGCCTCGATACGCGGGCGGGAGCCGCGATCAAACGTCCACACGTACTTCAGAAAGGTCAGGAATTCGCGGTCGAGTTTTTCGGTGCAGCCTGCGGGTAAGTCCGGGCGAGGGCGGTTCAGTGCACTGCGCACTAGCACCCGGGTAAAGCAGGTGAGCCGTGGCGTATCGAGCCAGATGATCAGGTCGGCACGGGGCAGGCGCAGGTCGAAGGTGCGCCGGGCGTAGTTGCCTTCGCACACCCAGGCATCAGGGGCGACTGCGTCGCGCACCCGCGTGCGGAACTGTTCGGCGTCGGGTTCGACCCAGCCGGGGGACCAGAACAGGCTGTCCAGGTGCACCACGGGCAGGCCAAGGCGTTCGCCAATTGCGCGGGCGAGGGTGGATTTTCCGCTGCCGGCATTGCCGAGAATTACGATGCGTTGCATGAGGACATCCTGTCGCGGAAAAGCCAGCAATTGTGCAGGTTTTAAATGACCGGTTAAAGCGTTATGAGGTAGGTTTACCGCCCCGGAATGGACCCTGTCGATCAAGGAAGCGCTTTATATGCAAACCCCCTTTTCCCAAATCAGCGAACGCTTGAACAATCGCCGGTTTATCGTTGCCGGCAACACCCACGGCTTGTCCGGGACAGGCACGGTGTTTCATTACCATGTCGACGCCAACGCCATCTGGGGCACTTACCAGGGCGGGCGGATTCGCATGGGCAATCAAGTCGGGCGCGCCACCGGCCCCGATACCATCGAGTTGCTGTATCAGTGCCTGACCACGGAGGGCGAGATTCTTGCCGGCTGGTCCCGGGGCACGGTAGGCGTGGATGACGCCGGGCGCACCACCCTGGCGTTTGTGTGGGGCTGGTTGTCGGGCGCGGAGGGCGGCGGCGAGTCCAGCTACGTAGAGCTCGCAGTAGAGTAGCCATACGATTTTGCGGTTACTGGAACCGCTCAACCAGGTAATCGACAAAGCACCGGACCCGCGCCGGTGTATGTGTGCCGCCGAGGAACACGGCATGAATCTCTTCCCCGTCGCCGGGGTTGAAGGCCTCCAGCAGTGGCACCAGTCGGCCTGCCTTGATCGCGTCTTCCACGGTCTCGGCGCAGACCCGCGCGATGCCGATGCCTTCGGCCGCCAACTGGCCCTGGGTGTCGCCGTTATTGGTTTCCACGTGGCCTTTGATCGTCAGTGAATAGTCATGGCCATCCTTGCGAAACGGCCAGGTGGGCGCGGCGCGTTTGAAGTTGAAACCGATGCAGTCGTGATCCAGCAGGTCTTCCGGCACCTGCGGCGTGCCGCGCCGCGCGAGGTAGCCGGGGGAGGCGATGATGACCTTGTGGGTGGCGCCAAGCCGGCGGGAGGTCAGGGCGCTGTCGGGCAACGGGCCCAATCGCACGGCGACATCGGCCTGGCCGGCGGCGATGTCGACCACGGTGTCGGTGAGGTCGATGTCTACCAGGATGTCCGGATAGCGTTGGATGAACTCGGCCAGCAGCGGTATCACGAACGTCCTGCCATACAGCAGCGAACTGCTGACCCGCAGGCGCCCGCGGGGTGAGTTCTGATCGGTGATCTGCTGTTCGGTTTCCCGCAGGTCGGCAAGGATTCGTCGGGCGCACGACAGGTAGGCGGCGCCCTCCGGAGTCACGGTCAGCGAGCGTGTGGTGCGCAGCAGCAGGCGCACACCAAGCCTTGCTTCCATCCGGTCCAGCACCCGTGCAATGGAGGAGGGCGCAAGGTTCAAGCGACGGGCCGCCGCCGAGAAACTCTGGGTCTCGGCCACGAGGGTAAAGATTTCCAGTTCGTCCGTTATATCCACGGGAAACTCACTTATGCGTTTTTCGCAAAGGCCTTGAGCGGCGCAATGGGGTTCACATCGGGTTTTATCGCGATCAGTATTGCGTAAAGCAACGTAATACGGAAACTCACCAGGAGAATCCCATGATCTTGCCCTACACCATCAACATCCCCGACGAACGTCTTGCCGCCATCCGCGACAAAGTCGCTGCATACGACTGGACCCAACTCCCCGACCTGGGCGGGTGGAAGGCGGGCGTTGGCATCAGCGACCTCAAGCGTCTGGTCACTTACTGGCTGGAATCCTACGACTGGCGTGAGGTGGAAAAACACCTTAACCAGTTGCCCAACTTCATCACCGAGATCGAGGGCGAGCACCTGCATTTCGTCCGTGTGCGGGGCGACGGTTCCAAGCCGCCGGTCCTGCTGCTCCACGGCTGGCCAGGTTCGTACCTTGAGTTTGAAGCGCTGCTTGAACCGCTGGCCGCGGATGGACACGATGTGATCGTGCCGTCGCTCCCGGGGTTTGCGTTCTCCAAGCCGATCACCGGGGTGATTGGCCCGCGTCGGGCTGCCGAGTTGATGCACGGGCTGATGGCCCGGTTGTTCGGGCGAACCCGCTTCATCGTCCAAGGCGGCGACTGGGGTTCCGGCATCGCCGGCTGGATGGCCCACGATCGGCCCGAGGCGTTGCTTGGGATTCACCTGAACATGGCTGACCTGATTGCCCAAGGCACGGTCGCAACCACGGCCGAAGAGAAGGCGTTCGTCGCCCGGCGCGACGTGCTGATCGACTGGGAAACCGGCTACAACCACCTGCAGGAAACCCGCCCGCAGACCCTGGCCGTTGCGCTGGCAGACAGCCCGGTAGGCGCCGCCGGCTGGATCCTGGAAAAAATCGGCACCTGGGCCGACCTGCCCAAGACTGCCGACGGCAACCCGGACCTCTGGCATACCTTTACCGAAGCGCAATTGCTCACCAACATCATGCTGTATCTCGCACCGTCTGCCATGGTCACCGCGACGTGGATGTATCACGGCAAACGCCTTGAGGGTTCGTCGATATTCCCGCCCGGCACCCACATCCAGGTGCCGACCGGATTCGCCGCGTTTCGCGACCCGGTGTTCGTGCCGCCACCGCGCTCATTTGCCGAGAAGACCTTCAACATCGTGCACTGGAGCGAGATGCCCGCCGGCGGTCACTTCGCGGCCTGGGAGCAGCCGCAGTTGATGCTGGCGGACTTGAGGGCCTTCATCGCTACTGTTTCGGCTTGAGCATCAGGTCCAGGTTTTGCACGGCGGCACCGGCGGCGCCCTTGCCGAGGTTGTCGAATATCGCCGCCAGCAACACCTGGCCCGTCTCGTGGTTCTCACGCACGATCAAGCGCAAGTCATCCGTGTCGTTCAGGGCTTGGGGATCAAGGTACGTCAGCTCGTTGGCGGCCTGCATCGACAGCACCTGTACGTGATGGGTGTCGCGGTAGTGCCGGGTCAAACAGTCGTGCAACTGCAACCCATCCACGCCCGGTGCCAGCAGTCTCAGTTGCAGTGGGATGGTCAGTACGATCCCCTGGCGAAAAGCACCGTAGGCCGGCACAAACACGGGCCGCTGCGTCAGCCCGCTTTGCAACTGAATCTCCGGGACATGCTTGTGTTCCAGCCCCAGGCCGTAGACCAGGAAGGCCGGTGCCTGCGAGGCGTCGGCGCCCTCATGTTCCTGCACCCCGGCGCGGCCCTTGCCGGAATAGCCTGAGACGGCATGGATGGTCGTCGGGTAGTCCCGAGGCAGCAGCCCGGCCTCAAGCAACGGCCGCAACAGCCCAATCGCACCGGTGGGATAGCAACCGGGGTTGCTGACCCGCTGCGCCGTGGCGATGCGTTGAGCCTGTTGCGGGTTCATCTCGGCAAACCCATAGGTCCAGTCGGAATGGGTACGGTGCGCCGAACTGGCGTCGATCACTCGCACGGCCGGATTCTTGATGCTGGCGACAGCGTCCCGCGCAGCCTCATCGGGCAAACACAGAATGGCGATGTCACAGGCGTTGATCATCTCGGCGCGCTGTTGCGGGTCCTTGCGGTGTTCGGGGCTGAGGGTGATCAGTTGCAGGTCGGTACGGCCGCGCAGGCGTTGATGGATCTGCAAGCCGGTGGTGCCTTGGTCGCCGTCGATAAATACAAGAGGACTTGCCATGGGATGCTCTCGGAAAGGAAATCAGGTGTCCCCATCTTCGGTGAGCGGTTAGGATAGGAAAAGTTGAATTTACAAACGATGGAATTCAGGTTTTCTGAACGAGGAGTCGCCCATGCGGGAAATCAGCCTGGATCGTTTGCGCACCCTGGTGGCGATTGCCGACCTGGGTTCCTTTGCCGAGGCGGCCCGTATGCTGAATCTCGCGCCGCCCACCGTCAGCTTGCACATTGCCGACCTGGAAGCCCGAGTGGGCGGGCAGTTGTTGTCACGCACCCGTGGGCGCGTGCAGCCTTCGGCGATTGGTGAAACCCTGGTGGAGCGCGCACGCCGATTGCTGGCGGATGCGGAACAGGCACTGGAGGATGTGGAACGTCAGGTCCAGGGCCTCGCCGGGCGTGTGCGACTGGGAGCTTCCACCGGGGCCATCGCGCAGTTGCTCCCCCAAGCCCTGGAGACCTTGAGCCAACACCATCCCGCCATCGATGTGCAGGTCGCGGTGCTCACCTCCCAGGACACTTTGAAGAAGCTCGCCGAGGGTGCTTTGGAAATCGGCCTGGTGGCGCTGCCGCAGGCGCCGGTCAAAGGGTTGCGCATCGAGCCCTGGCGGCGCGACCCGGTCATGGCTTTTTTGCCGGCGCGCCGGGAATGCCCGGAGGTGGTCACACCTGCCTGGCTGGCTGCCCAGCCCTTGATTTTGAATGACACCACCACCCGGCTTTCGCGCCTGACCTCGGAGTGGTTTGCCAATGACGGCTACCAGCCCACGCCGCGCATTCAACTGAACTACAACGACGCGATCAAAAGCCTGGTGGCCGCCGGTTATGGCGCAACGTTGCTGCCTCATGAAGCGTCCACACCGTTGACCGACAGCCGAATTGTGATGCGGCCATTGCAACCGTTGTTGTGGCGCCAGTTGGGTATCGCGCATCGTGCCGGAGACGTCGAACGGCCGACGCAGCACGTGCTGGATGTGTTGTGGGGGCTGAGCGCGGGGTAGGGTGACGGTTGTGCGCGCAGGGCAAGACGGTTAGCCTTGCACCCCGATGTAACTGGCCATTTCAAGGAAGGAAGCGCGCGTGAAGGTTTTTCAAGGAGTGATCGGGCTATCGTTTTTGGGCTTGCTGTTCGGCTGCAGCACCGGGCCTGTGCAAACGCTGAAGTTCAATGTGCCACACGGTTATTACGGCAGCTACCTCAAGCAGAAAGTCGGAAATCACGGGCAGTTGACCTGCAACGTGACCACTGAAAAAAACAATCTCGGTGAGGAATGGGTGTCTTCGGTCATTCTCGGAGCGGGCGAGGACGATGCCCAGGACAATATCCTGTTTCTCTCCAGCTACCCGCTAGGTACCGACGACCAACGGGCTTTCCAACTGCGGCTGTTCAACAAGGCACAGCGGGTCACCGATAGCCTGGTCCTGACCACTCCCGATCACAACGGGGTCTACTCACTGCGCCTGGCTTGGGCCGACGATGGCTCCATCAGCTACCAAGTCGCCAGTGGCGGGCCATGGTCTGAAAAGAAAACGGTGACGCACCCCGGCTTTTCCGTGCGGCAGGTCAGCATGCAAGCCTCGGGTATAAAGGGCACGGCTGTCTGTGAACTGGCGGCTGATCGTTGAGAGTCTTCGCGCTCATCTTCGCCTTGCTCATCACCACCTCCGCCCAGGCCAAAGACGGCATCTCCTTTGCCGACGATCCGCTGGGCTGGTCATGCCTGAGGTTCTCCACCTTCACCTTGTTCACGTCGGAACTGACGACGCGCCCGGGCAGCTTTCTTTCGGCCAAGAATGACGCATTGGCGTTTGTCGGGTCCGACGGCGAGATTCGTGGCGCGTATTTCGAACAGGCGCTGCTGAGTTTTCGCAGCACGGGCGGTAACGATGACGTCAGCGATACGCAGTTTGCCGAGGCGGTGGCGGTGATTCAGTGATGCATACGATCAGGCTATGAATACCTTCTTGAATCAGGAATTTACAGAACGCTGAAGACCGTTGAAATTAGCGGTTTTTCAGGGAGTCTTCACCATGCCATTCACCCATACCCAGCTCCCCATGACCGTCGACGGCGTACCGTTGAACATCGCCACAATCCACCGCGCCGGCACCCTGGCACCGATTGTGTTCCTGCATGGCTTCGGCTCCACCAAGGAAGACTACGCCGACATCGTCCTGCAGCCAGCATTCGATAGTCACCCGTTTGTTGCCTACGACGCCCCCGGTTGCGGTGAAAGCCAGTGCGGCGACCTGTCGAAGGTTTCCATCCCGTTCCTGCTGCAGACCGCCGTGCAGGTGCTCGAGCATTTCGACATCGACCGCTTCCACCTGGTGGGCCACTCCATGGGCGGGCTCACCGCGCTGATGTTGGCCCATCAGTTCCCGGGCCGGGTGCTGAGCTTTGTCGATATCGAAGGCAATATCGCCCCGGAAGACTGCTTCCTCAGCCGGCAGATCGTCGACTACCCGGCAGAGGATCCCGAGGCATTTTTCAGCGCCTTCATCGAGCGCACCCGCCACGCGCCGGCCTACGCCAGCGCGCTGTATTCGGCGAGCCTGCGGCACAAGGTGCGCGCCGGTGCGGTGCGGGGGATTTTCCAGTCGATGGTCAACCTGTCCGACAATGGCGACCTGATGGGCAAGTTCCTCGGCCTGGAATGCCCGCGGATGTTCATGTATGGCGAGCAGAATTCCCATCTGTCGTACCTGGCGCATATCCAGGCCCATGGCGTGCGACTGGCGCCGATTGCCCGGTGCGGGCACTTCCCGATGTACTCCAATCCCGTTGCGATGTGGCAACAGATCGCGGACTTCCAGGCCGGCTGATCGCAACCACCAACCATCAGCCAGGCCCGAAAGCACAAGACTTACGCCTCGAAACCCGGATAATGGCGGCCATATTTTGCTCGCTATTCTGGTAATCCCGCATGGAAATCAAGGTCAATTTTCTCGACAACCTTCGACTTGAAGCCAAGTTCGACGACTTCACCGTGGTGGCCGACCAGCCCATTCGCTACAAGGGCGATGGCTCGGCCCCCGGTCCGTTCGATTACTTCCTGGCGTCGTCGGCGTTGTGTGCGGCTTACTTTGTGAAGTTGTACTGCGAAACCCGCAACATCCCCACCGACAACATTCGCCTGTCGCAGAACAACATTGTCGACCCGGAGAACCGCTACAACCAGATCTTCAAGATCCAGGTGGAGTTGCCGGCGGACATCTCCGATAAGGACCGCCAGGGCATCTTGCGTTCCATCGACCGCTGCACCGTGAAAAAAGTGGTGCAGGCCGGGCCGGAGTTTGTGATCGAGGAAGTGGAAAACCTCGACGCCGATGCCCAGGCACTGCTGATGCCGAGCGCGGCGTCCGATGCAGGCACTTACATCGCGGGCAAGGACCTGCCGCTGGAAACAACCATCGCCAACATGTCGGCCATCCTGGCGGGCCTGGGCATGAAGATCGAGATCGCTTCGTGGCGCAATATCGTGCCCAACGTATGGTCGCTGCATATCCGCGATGCCCACTCACCGATGTGTTTTACCAACGGCAAGGGTGCGACCAAGGAAGGCGCGCTGGCGTCGGCACTGGGCGAGTTTATCGAGCGGTTGAACTGCAACTTCTTCTACAACGACCAGTTCTGGGGTGAAGACATCGCCAACGCGGCGTTCGTGCATTACCCGGACGAGCGCTGGTTCAAGCCTGGCCGCAAGGACGAACTGCCGCCAGAGATCCTCGACGCGCACTGCCTGCACATCTACAACCGCGACGGCGAGCTGCGCGGTTCGCACCTGTACGACACCAACTCCGGCAACGAGGAACGCGGGATTGTTTCGCTGCCGTTCGTGCGCCAGTCCGATGGTGAGGTGGTGTATTTCCCGTCCAACCTGATCGAGAACCTGTACCTGAGCAACGGCATGAGTGCGGGTAACACCCTGGCTGAAGCCCAGGTGCAGTGCCTGTCGGAGATCTTCGAGCGCGCCGTGAAGCGTGAAATCATCGAAGGTGAATTTGCGCTGCCGGATGTGCCCCAGGAAGTGCTGGCGAAATACCCCGGCATCCTGGCCGGTATCCAGGGCCTGGAAGCCCAGGGCTTCCCGGTGCTGGTCAAGGACGCGTCCCTGGGCGGCGAATTCCCGGTAATGTGCGTGACCTTGATGAACCCGCGCACCGGCGGCGTATTTGCCTCGTTCGGCGCGCACCCAAGCCTGGAAGTCGCGCTGGAGCGCAGCCTGACCGAGCTGCTGCAAGGCCGCAGCTTCGAAGGCCTGAACGACTTGCCGCAGCCGACGTTTGAAGGCCACGCGGTGACCGAGCCGAACAACTTTGTGGAACATTTCATCGACTCCAGCGGCGTGGTGTCGTGGCGCTTCTTCAGTTCCAAGTCGGATTACGAGTTCGTCGAATGGGACTTCTCAGGCCAGGGTGAAAACTCCAACGCCGAAGAGGCCGCGACGTTGTTCGGCATCCTCGAAGGCATGGGCAAGGAAGTGTACATGGCGGTGTACGAGCACATTGGCGCGACCGCCTGCCGGATCCTGGTGCCGGACTATTCGGAGATCTATCCGATCGACGATCTGATCTGGGACAACACCAACAAGGCGCTGTTTTTCCGCGAAGACATCCTGAACCTGCATCGCCTCGACGAAGCCGAGTTGAAGGGCCTGGTTGAGCGTCTGGTGGAAAGCGAGCTGGACGACTACACCGACATCCCCACCTTGATCGGCATCGAATTTGATGACAATACGGCGTGGGGTCAGCTGACGATTCTGGAATTGAAGCTGCTGATTTACCTGGCCTTGCAGCAGTTTGAAGAAGCCAAGGAACTGGTGGAAATGTTCCAGCAGTACAACGACAACACGGTTGAGCGCGGGTTGTTCTACCAGGCCGTGAATGCGGTGCTGGAGATGGAACTGGACGAAGACCTGGAGCTGGCGGATTACGAAGTCAACTTCCGGAGGATGTTTGGCAACGAGCGGATGGATGCGGCGATTGGCTCGGTGAACGGCAGTGTGCGGTTCTACGGGTTGACGCCGACGAGCATGAAGCTGGAAGGGCTGGATCGGCATCTGCGGTTGATTGACAGCTACAAGAAGCTGCATTCGGCGCGGGCCAATACCGCCCGCTGACCTGTTAAGGAAGACCCCTGTAGGAGCTGGCTTGCCGGCGATGCAGGCACCTCGGTGTATCAGGTACACCCAGTTGATGCCATCGCCGGCAAGCCGGCTCCTACAGGGTTAAGCGTTTACAACGTCCATCCCAGCCCGAGCGCCTTGTGCAACGACGCAAAGTCCTTGAGCAACGCCGCATCCCCGGAAATCCGGCTTTCCTGCGCCTGGTACCGCGTACGCTCCGCATCCAGCCAGTCCAGCGTACTCGCCGTGCCTGCTTTATAACGCTGGCGCGTCAGGTCCGCCGCCCGTACCGCCGACGACTCCACATTCCTCAGCAGCACCACGTTCTGCCGCTGGTTGCCATACCGGGCCAACGCCACATCCGCGTCACGCAACGCACTCAACACCACGCTTTTGTAGTGGGCGAGGGCTTCATCGCGGCCGGCTTGCGCACCTTTGACACTGGCCGCCACCCGGCCGAAATCCAGGGCGTTCCAGGTCAGCCTTGGCAACAGCAACCAGGTGCCGCTGTCCTTGCGCGCCAGGTGCCCGGGATCCGCCGCCGAGAATGACAGGTCGCCCATCAGGCTGAGTTTGGGAAACCAGTCGGCGGTTTTCTCGCCGATCTGCGCGTTGCTGGAAGCCAGCTGGCGCTCGGCGACGCGGATATCGGGCCGGGCTTTGAGGATCGTCGCCGGGTCGGCAAACGGCACCTGGCTCGGGATGGCGGGCAGGGCGCGAGGCGTGCTGAGTTGTGCATCCAGCTCGCCCGGCTCGAGGCCGCACAGCAGGTTCAACTGATCCACCGCCTCGACGATTGACGCTTGCAGCGGCAGGCGTTGAGCCCGAGTGTTTTCCGCTTGGGTCAGCACCTGTTCCAGTTGCAGCTGTGAGGCCACGCCACGACTGCGCCGTTGTTGGGTCAGGTCCAGCGCCTGCTCCTCGGTGTCGACACTGGCATCCACCAGCGCGAGCCGCGCCTGTTGGTCGCGCAGGTCGGCATAGGTCTGCACCACCTCGGCGGCCAGTTGTACCTGGGCATCGGCCAACTGCGCCTGTGACGCGTCGTTTTCGGCTTGGGCTGCCTCGATTGCACGACGGGTGCCGCCAAACAGATCGGCCTCCCAGCTGGCATCAAAGCCGGCGAGGTAAAGACTCAATGGCCCGCGTCCGCCGCCACCGCTGCCACCCAGCGCCGACGTGTCGGGGGAGCGCAGTTTGAGCATCGCGGCATCGCCGGTGATCTTGGGCAGGGCGTCGGCGTTGGCGCCGCTCAGGCTGGCGCGCGATTGCTTGAGTCGGGCCTGTGCGGTCGCCATGTCCGGGCTGTTTTGCAGCGCCTGGGCCACCAGCTGGTTGAGTTGCGGGTCACCGAGGGTTTGCCACCACTGGGCGACACCCGGCGTACTCGCATCGCTGCCTGCGTGAGGCAAGCGTCCGGCCGCCAGGGTTTTTGGCGCGGCATCCGGCGCGCCGTGGTAGTCCGGCCCCACGGTGCAGGCCGCCAGCAGGCCGACGGTGAAGAGCAGGGGAAGTGAGCGATAAATCATGTTCGTTGGCCTGCCTGCGCCGCGCGCTTTTTCAGGATGAAGATCAGGGGAAGGCACGCCAGCATGGCGAGTCCCAGCACGTAGAAAGCGTCGTTGTAGGCCATCACCGCCGCTTGCTGGGCGATGTCGCTGGCCAGGTGGCTGAGGGCTTGCAGCGAAGCGGTGGACGGATCACCGGTTTGCGCCAGGTAGCTGGCGGTGTCGCTGGCCATTTGGTCCTGGGTCAGCTGGGTGTTGGCCTGGATGCCTTCGCGCAGCATGTCGTCGTGGAAGTGGCTGCGCCGATCCATCAGTACGCCCAGCAGCGCCAGCCCCAGGGTGCCACCGAGGTTGCGTGACATGTTGTAGAGCCCGGCCGCATCACCGGCATCTCGCGCCTCTACCGAGCGCATGGACAGCTGGCTGAGGGGCATCATCACCAGGATCTGCCCGAAGCCCCGCAGGATTTGCGACCAGTAGAAATCATGCCCGACGCTTTGGGCGGTGAGCTGGGTGTCGAGAAAACAGCTGGCCCAGTACATCAACAGGCCCACGCCGACCATCATCCTGAGGTCCAGGCGGCCGAGCATTCTCGGCAAAATCGGCATCAGCAGAAACGCCGGAACGCCCGACAGCAACATGATCGAACCCGATTGCTGCGCGTTATATCCCGACAGGATGCCAAGGAACTGCGGCACCAGGTAAGCCGTGCCATAGAGCCCGGCGCCGACCGCCGTGGCAATCAGCAGCACACTGCCAAAGCTGCGGTTAAGCACCAGTTGCAGGCGCAGGATCGGCGTACTCGACCGGACCTGCCCAACGGCAATCAGGAAGAAACCGACCACCATCGTGATGCTCAGCCAGATGATCAACTGCGAGTCGAACCAATGCTCACGCTGGCCTTCCTCCAGCACCACGGTCAGCGAACTCAAACCCATGGCCAGGCCGAGGATGCCCAGCCAGTCGGCCTTGATGAACTGTTGAAGGTTCATCCGCTCACTCGGCAGGCCGGTGATCAGCAGGGTAATCAGGGTGATGCTGACGGGCAGGTTGATGAAGAAACACCAGCGCCAGTTGATGTTTTCCGTGAGCCATCCGCCAATCACCGGGCCCAACAGCGGGCCGAGAATCACCGTCATGCCGAACATCGTGGTGCCGATTGCCAGCTGGTGAGCGGGCAGGCGGGTGCGCACGATGGTTTGTGCGGTTGGGATCATCGCGCCGCCGGCAAAACCCTGGCCGATGCGCCCGGCGATCATCGCGCCGAGGCTTGAAGACAGCCCGCAGAACATCGAGAAAAACGTGAACATCAACGCGGTGCCGATCAGGAACCGGCGCAGGCCGAACACCCGGGTCAGCCAGGCGGCGAGGGGAATCATGACGATTTCCGACATCAGGTAACCGGTGGCGATCCACGTGCCTTCCGTGCCGGTGGCGCCAATCTGGCCCTGGATCTGCGGCAGGGCCGAGTTGGTGATCGAGATGTCCAGGGTCGCCAGCAATGCCCCCAGCGAACCGGCGGCGACCGCGATCCAGTCCGTCAGCGAGGCGTTGCGCGGTTTGTCCGCGGGCACCTCGGTCAAAATGGCTTCAGCCATGGTTGGCATCTGCCTTGTGGGTGCGGGTGTCGACTTCCACGGTGGCGGACAAGCCGGGTACCAGCGCCTGGCGAACGTCGTCATCCGGCAGGTCGAGGGAAATCCGCACGGGCACCCGCTGCACGATCTTGGTGAAGTTACCGGTGGCGTTCGACGGTGGCAGCAAGGCGAACTGTGCGCCGGTGCCGGGGGACAGGCTGTCGATATGGCCCTGGATGTCGTGGCCCGGCAGCGCGTCTACGTGCACGGTCACGACCTGCCCGGTGTGCATCTCGCCGATCTGGGTTTCCTTGTAGTTGGCGGTCAGGTAGATCGCGCTCACCGGCACCACGGTCAGCAGGCGTGTGCCCGGCTGCACGTATTGGCCGACGCGCACGCCACGGTCGGCGATGCGCCCGTCGAGGGGGCTGCGGATCACCGCATCGTCCACATCCAGTTGGCTCTGGGCCTCGCTGGCCTTGGCCACCCCGAGTTGCGCCTGGGCTTGCTTGAGCTGGGCTTCAAGGGTGCCGTAGCGGGTCTGGCTGGAGCGCAACGCCGCCTGCTTGGCGGCCACGGTACTGCGGGCCTGGGCCAGTTGGTTGTTGAGCTGGGCCAGGCGTTCTTCAGGCTCGGCCCCGGAGCGCGCCAGCGGTGCATAACGTGCGACTTCGGTTTGCGCATGCTGGGCATCGGCCTGCGCACCTTGCAGTTGGGCGCGGGCTTCGGCGATGGTCGAGTCCTGCTGCACCAGGTCGGCCTGGGCCTTGGCAAAGTCGGCCTCGCGGGCTGCAATCGTCGCCGAGGCTTCGTCACTGACCGCCTGGTATTTGCGGGCATCCAGGCGTACCAGCACGTCGCCACGCTTGACGTTCTGGTTGTCGGCCACCAGCACTTCGGCCACGTAGCCGTTGATTTTCGGCGCCACGCTGATGCTGTCGGCTTGCAGGTAGGCGTCGTCGGTGGTCTCGATAAACCGTCCGGTGAGCCACCACCAGGCGCCCCATGCCAGCCCGGCCAACAGCGCTGCGCCGGCGAGTGTGAGCAGGATGCCTCGGGCTTTGCCGCGTTGGCCGTTGACGGTGGTATCAGGAATGACCTGAGAAGAGGGAGGTGCAGCGGACATCAAGTCACTCCAGTTTTATATCAGTTGGAATAAATTCGTTTTTCCACGAAAATTTGTCAACTGGTATATTTTGGTTACGTTAAAAAAATGGAGTTGCACATGGCACGACACAAACCAGCCGCCGAAGGGGGTTATCAGCGAGGCGAGGAAACTCGCGCGCGGATCGTCGAGGCTGCCGTTGAGGTATTTGGCGAGCGCGGCTACGACGGCGCGTCCACGCGGGATATTGCGAACGCCGCCGGGGTCAATGCACCGGCGATCCAGTACTACTTCGATGGCAAGGAAGGCGTGTATCTGGCCTGCGTCGAGCATTTGATTGCGCTGTTATGGCGAAAAATGTCGCCCTCCGTTGAAGCGGCGGAAAGCGCGCTGGCCGACCCTGAGGTCAACGATCAGGCGCTGATCGAAGTCTCATTGGGTATCCTCGGCACGGTGGTCTCGACGATTCAGGACAGCCCCCAAACCACCGTGTGGCGTGCGTTTATGGATCGCCATCAAGCCGGCCTGTGCCCGGAAAGCGCGACGATGGCCTTTGAAGAGCGCTTCAAATCGCGCATTGCCAATGTGATCCGGCTGTTGATCGCACGCCTGGCCGGCCTTGCGGTCGACGACGAGCGTACGGTGATCCATTCCATGGCGCTGTTCACCCAGGGCCTGGCCTTTCGGGTGCAGAAGCCCAAGCTGCTCTCGGCCCTGAACTGGACGGAAGTGAACCAGAAGGAAATGGAGTTGGTGCGGGATGTGGTGCTGATGCAGGCGCGGTTTACCCTCGAAGGCCTGGTGCGGCACCGGGACCGGCGCTGACCTCAGCGCTTGCTGAAGGCCAGCCGGGCGGCAAACAGCACAAAGATCATGCCGGTGGTGCGGTCCATCCACTGGATCACCTTTTCACGCCGCAGCACGCCTGCCAATGGCTGCGTGGCGCCTATCAGTATCAGTGACCACACCAGGCTGATCAGCACATGGATGCTGACCAGGCCAAAGGTCCATCCCACCAGCGAATGCCCCTGGGGAATGAACTGCGGCAGGAACGACACGTAGAAAATCCCGACCTTGGGATTCAGGACGTTGCCCAGCATGCCTTTCAGGAACCAGTTGGCGCCGGGTTTTCCGTCGGCCTCGACAGACGCCAATGAGCGGCGCGGGCGCACCAGCATGTTCAAGCCGAGCCACGCCAGGTAAGCCGCACCGCAATACTTCAAGACGTTGAAGGCCACCTCGGACACGGCAATCAGCGCGCCCAGCCCAAAGGCCACCGCCGCGCCCCACAGTAAACAGCCGGCGTTGATGCCCAAGGTGGCGCGCAACGCCTGTTGTTTGCCTTCGACCGTTGCGGTGCGCAACACCAGGGCCGTGTCCAGCCCGGGTGTGAGGGTCAACAGCGTCGCGGCGAAGGTGAAGGCGAGCAGGTTATCGGCGATGGACATGGGCAGGGCACGTCGAAGTGGGCACCCGCCCACGTTAACAGCCCCTCTGTCAGAAATTCCAGCGGGTGCTCAGCATCACGTTGCGCGGGTCACCGTAATACGACGAGTTATAAAAACCGATGTTGGTGTAGTAAGACTTGTCGAACACGTTGTTGACGTTGAGGGTGGCCGACAGTTGGTCGGTGATCTGGTAGCGCGCCATCACGTCCACCAGCCACAACGGATCCTGGGAAAACTTTTCCTTGATGCCATTGTGTTCGAGGATCTTCCAGCCCGTGCCCTGCCAGCGCACGCCGCTGCCGAGGGTCAGTTTGTCCAGCGGCCCCTTGAGCTTGTAGGTGGTGTAGAGGTTGACCTGGTCCTCCGGCTCCCAGGTGGAGAGTTTATCGCCCGCCTGATCGCGCATGATCTTGTGGGTGTAGCCTGCCGCCAGTTGCCAGCCCGGCGCCACTTCGCCGGTGATCTCCGCTTCATAGCCCTTGGTCTTGGCCTTGACGCCCTTGGACGCGTAATCAAGCCCCGGGTAGCTGTTGGCGACATAGTCCAGATCGTCCACCGGCTTGTTTTCCTCATGCACTTCGAAGTAGGCGAGGCTGGCGTTCAGGCCCCCGTCGAAGAACTCACCCTTGAGGCCGATCTCGTAGTTCTTGCCTTCGTCGGGATTGAGTGGCTTGTCGTTGCCATCCCGGTAGTCGTCCTGGGGCAGGTAGATTTCGGTATAGCTGGCATAGGCCGAGAAATGATCGTCGAGGTCGTACACCACACCGGCGTAGGGCACGACTTTGCCGGTGTCCTTGATCTGGCTGGTGCCGCTGACTTCGTAGTTGTTGACGCGGGCACCGAGCAGCACGGTCAGGTCGTCGGCCAGGCTGAAACGGCCGGTGGCGTAGTTGGCGCTCTGGCGAGTGGTTTCATCGTTACGTTTGGTCTGCGGGCCCCAATCCGGTTCGGGCGCATCGCCGTCCCAGCCAAAGTAGTCGTAGCTGTTGTTGAGGTTGGTGGCGTTGGTGTAGTCACGGCCCAGCCAGCGCGAGCGCGATACCGAGGTACCCAGCACCAGTTGGTGTTCGCGGCCAAACAGGCTGAAGGGCCCGCTGGCATACAGGTCGCCGGTGTCGCTGGTGGTCTCGCCGGTGTACTTGCGCGTCAGCATCTGCGCCTTGCCGGTGACGGCGTCAGGGTCGAGCAGTGCGGCCAGTGGCGCGTGGTAGCCGTTGATCTGGTGATTGTATTGGCCTTTGACCATCCAGCCATTGTCGAAGTTATGTTCCAGGGTCGAGAACACGGTGCGGGTGTACTGCTCCCAGCTGCTGAACTTGGCCCCGTTGTTGAACGAGCGGGAGTTGCTGATGGGTTGGCCCTTGGAATTGAACAGCGAGGCGCTGCCCGACCAACTGGAGCCCTGCGGATCACTGTCCTGATAATCGGCGCCGACGGTCAGCAAGGTGTCCGGTGCCAGGTCGAACTCCAGAATCCCGTAGTAGACACTCGTCTGGCGCTGGTAGTGGTCGATGAACGAGTGCTTGTCCTGATACGCCGCGACGGCGCGCCCGCGCACATTGCCGGTCTCGGTGAGGGGCCCGCTGACGTCGATTTCCGAGCGGTAGTTGTCCCATGAACCCGCACCCAGGTCTACGTAGCCCTTGAACTCGGCGGTGGGTTTCTTGCGCACCATGTTGATGGTGCCGCCGGGGCCGCCGGCGCCGGTCAACAATCCCGTGGCACCCTTGAGCACTTCCACCCGGTCGTAGATGACGGTGTCGGTGAGGGTATGGCCGGAGGAATATTGCGCATCCTGGAGAATCGGAATGCCGTCGTACTGGAAGTTCTGGATGGCGAAACCACGGGAATAGTAGCTGGTGCGGTCGCTGTCATAGGTTGCCACGGTGATGCCCGGGGTATGGCGCATCACGTCGTCGATGGACTTGAGGCCGAAGTCGTCCATGGCCTGGCGCGTCACTACGGAAATCGACTGCGGCGTCTCCCGGGGTGTCAGCACTAGGCGCGTGGCGGTGGCGATAGTGCCCGGCGTGTAGGAACCGGAGCCTTCGGTAACAGTGCCGAGCTGGTTGCTGACCACGTGGGTGGCGCCCAACTCCAGGGCGCCCGTGGCCGCCAATGCTTCGAGCATCACCGCATTGTCGCCGTGCTGCTCAACCCGCAGGCGCGTGCCGGCCAGCAGTTTGGCCAAGGCCTGGCGCGTGGTCATGGTGCCGTTGATGGCAGGGGACTCGATGCCGGCGGCGAGGTCCGAGGAGTAGACGATCTGCAGGCCGCTTTGCTCGCTCAACTGATCCAGCGCGTTGGCCAGGGGCTGCCGGGGGATGGCCAGCGCGTAGGTTTTCGACTGGTCGCTTGCGACGGGCGCGGTGTTGGGTTCGGCCGCCGTTGCCTGCGCGCATGCCAGGAAAACCGCGAGCGCCAGCGCGCTGCGAGCGTGCGTCGAGTGGAGAGTTGGAAAGTACATACGAGCCCCGTAACGAATAGGAATTGTTTGCAATAACAAACCCCTGACGGGTTGAGACTTTGAAACCCGTAAAACTTTTTTCATAAAACGCTACGGGCTGTCCGGCTTAGTGGATGACCAGCACTTTTCCGGGTAGTTGGGTGACGTGGGTCGCGGCGACCTTGCTCAATGCCTGGACGATGGCCAACGGGTCATCCAGCCGGTAATTGCCGCTGACCCGAACCTTTGCCGCCTCGGCGTCGAGCAGCCAGATCGGGGCAGGGTAGTAGCGTTTGAGGGTGTCGAGCACTTCGGCCAGCGGCGCGTCCTGAAACGACAGTCGCCCGTTGACCCAGGCCATTTGCCGCTCTGCACCTTCGGTGTGGGCGTCCTGCAGATGATCCTGCTTCAACTGCTGCCAGCTACCCGCCAGCAACAGGTTTTGCTGGCCGCTGCTGTCGGCAACGTTGACCCGGCCTTCGCGCACCGCCACGGTGACATCCAGATGGTTCAGCGCCACGCTGAATTGAGTGCCGACGACGGTGACTTTGGCACCTGCACTTTCAACAATCATCGGGCGAGATGCGTCATGGAACGCCTCGATAAACACTTCGCCGCGCAACAGACGGATCTGTCGCTGCGGACCCTTCATGTGAGTGCTGATGGCGCTGTGGCTGCCGAGGACGATCTGCGAACCGTCCTCCAGGGTCAGGCGCTGGACCTCGGCAACCGAGGTCATGTGGTCGGCGCGCAGGCGCATGGGCACATCGGCGATCCATCCGCCGACCAGCATGATCAACAGCGAGGCAGCCACCGCGAAAAGTCGCGACCGGCGGCGCCTGGCACGCGGGCGTTCAGGGATGTGCAGGCTGGTCTCAAGGTTGCGCAGGGCTTGTTCGAAGGCGAGGTCGTTCCACATCGTTTCGAGGGCTTGATACGCCTGTGCGTGAGCGTTTGATGCGTTACGCCATTGCTCGAACTGATGGCGCAGCAACGGATTGCCGGCCACTTCATCGCGCCGGGCAAACCAGTCGGTGGCTTGTTGGCGAGCCACTTCGATTGAATCAGTCATCGCAAGCCTGCTCCTGAGTGGCTCTGGTACAGGCATCGAGCGCACTGCGCAGGTCTTTTTCGACGGTACTCAAGGACACGTCCAGTTGCTGTGCAATCTGCGCTTTGGAAAAGCCCCGCAGTTTATCGAGGATCAATATTTGCTGCTGGCGCTTGGGCAGGGTCGCAAGCACTTGCTCGAAGCGCTTGAGTTGCTGCTGGCTTTGCGCATGGTTGTCCGGGCCCGGGGCGGATGTGGGTATCTGCGCGAGGTAGCTTTCATCCGCGACCTGGCATTCGAAGCGCCGCTTGCTGCGCTGGCTGCGCAAGTGATCAAACGCCAGGTACTGCGCGGTCTGGTACAGGAATGGACGGATATGTTCGATGGGCCTGGCGCTCAGCGCCTTGGCCACCTTGAGGTAGGTTTCCTGGGCAAGGTCTTCGGCCAGGCTGGCGCAGCCGGTGACGCGGGCGAGCATGCGAACCAGTGCAGGGCGCTGGCCGATAAATAGCGCGCTCAGTTTGTGCTGACTGTCCCCGTTATCCATAACGCCCCACACCGTCCTATGCGCGAAAGCTGGGCATTATAATGAGATTAAATATCATTACCAGCATGGTTTGGGGCCGAAAGAGCACTGCTGTGTCCTGGGCGGCTGGCCGTCAGGATGACTCACGCTACCTGATTACGCCCTGATGATTTGGCCCGATACAACTGCTGGTCCGCACGCCTGATCAGCACCGTTGTGTCGCTGTCCGAAGCCTCGGCGAGGCCGATGCCAATACTCACCGTGATCTGCCCGACCGTCTCAAAATGCGCCCCGGCAATGGCCGCACGAATCTTCTCGGCCACCCCATCGGGGCTGTCCGGGGCTTCGATTTCCGGCAGCAGCACCGCAAACTCTTCACCGCCGTAGCGGGCCACAAAGTCGGTGGTGCGGATAGTTTCCTGGGTCAACTGTGCGAGGTGGCGCAGCACGTCATCCCCGACCGCATGCCCATGGGTATCGTTGATCCGCTTGAAATGATCAACGTCGATCAGCAGCAGCGCGAAGGCACGCCCGCTGCGCTGGAACAAAAGGCTGTATTCGGCAAGCTTTTCATCGAAGCGCCGACGGTTGTAGACGCCAGTCAGCGCATCGTGGCTGGCCAGGTTCAGCAACTCGGCGTTGGCCTGGGTGAGGGCGATGGTGCGTTGGGCGACCGTGGCCTCCAGAGACGCGTTGGTCTCTTGCAGTTCGCGCTCCTTGCCAAGCAGGGACTGGGTCATGCTTTTGATCGAGCGCCCGAGCTGGGCGATCTCCCGCACGAAATGGTCCTGGGGGAAGTAGGCACCGGGCTGTTGGTCCTGGACCTGTTTGGCCGAGCGCGCCAACTCCTCGATAGGCCGGCTGAGGTAGGACGCCAGGTAATACGCCACGAAGCCGAAAACCACCGCCGCGATCACGCCCAACAGCAGCAGCTTGTAGAGCAGCACGCGGGCGGGTTGCAGGGCGATTTCCAGCGGCTGGCGCATCACGATGTACCACGTCAGGCTGGAATTCGACGGGCTGGGCACCGCCACGGCGCTGGTCACGTAGCCGTTGTCGACCGACCAGCCGGTATCATTGGCCAGGCGGTCCTGGGGCAGTTGCTGGCCGGCCAGTTGTTCCGGGTAGAGCACCTTGCCGTCGTTGTCGATGATCAGGGCCTCGATGTCCGGCGCGGTCCCTTTGGCGGCCTCGACAATTTGCGTCACCCAGGTCCAATGGGCGTGAGCCCCCAGTACCCCAATCACCTTGCCTTCGGCGTTGCGAATCGGCGCGGCAAAATCGATGAAGCGCCAGGGCTCGCCGTTGGCGCCCGGCAGCAGCTTGGCCAGCAGAACCGCCTCGTGGGGATCGCCGGTGTAGTTGCCCTGCAAGCCGGCCTGGAACCAGGGGCGCTGCGTTACCGATTGGTTCACCAGCAGCCCATTCACCGCCTGGCGCACACGCCCATCGGTATCGGCCACGCCCATCCACGCATACTCGGCGCGGGACTGGGTGCGCTGTTCCATGGAGGTCAGGATATCCGGATCGTCCAGGTTTCCACGGCTGAACAGCGGCGCGCGGCTGAGCAGTGATACTTCCAGCTGGCGTTCACGCAGTTGCACCGCCAACAGCGCGGCGGTGGAACGGGCGGTGCTTAACAGCGCGTTGCCACTGGCGAGTTTCAGTTGCTCGGTGGCGATGTGCCCAACGTAGAAACCTACGCTAACCAATGTCAGCAGCGACAAACCGGCAAACCATAGGGTCAGGTGACTACGCAGGCTGGCTTTGATCATGGGAGGGATCTGAAAGGAGTGTTCTTACATAGTAGCCATACCATTCGGATGGTTTCCATAGCCTCATGCTTTATACGCACATTGATTTCACACCTGCTTTCCCACGATGGTCGTGCAAGAATATGGCGCTTAGCCACTTAGGGAACTCAAGGATGAAAACGCTGTGTGCTGCGCTGTTGTTGATGGTTGTGTCCGGTCTGGCCCAGGCCAATGACGTCAAAATCGGATTCCAGGAAATCGTGATTCCCGACGCGGAGCACGGCAGGCCGTTACAGGTGGCGGTGTGGTACCCGACCAATGCCGCTGGCACGCCACAACTGATCGCGGACAACCCGGTCTTTGTCGGCGCCCCAGCCTTGAAGGACGCCGCGCCTGCCGCCGGCGAGCATCCGTTGGTGGTGATTTCCCACGGCATCTTCGGCAACTGGATCAACCAGTCCTGGCTCGCCAGCGCCTTGGCCGGGCAGGGTTATATCGTTGCCTCGCCCAACCACCCCGGCACCACCAGCAAGGACCGCACACAGCCCGCAGCCTCCGAGCTCTGGAAGCGCCCCCTCGATATCCGTCGGGTGATTGATGCGGTGATCGCCCAGCCCAAGCGCTTTGGCGCAGTGGCCCAGCACAAGATCGCCGTAGTGGGGCACTCCCTCGGTGGCTGGACCGCACTGGAAGTCGGCGGCGCCCGCTTTGACCCGCAGCGCTTTACCGAGGACTGCAAGGTGCATCCGCAGATCGCCCCTTGCAAGGCGTATGAACTGATCGAAGCCGGCCGTACCGAGCAGGCCAAAAAGCACCTGGCCGAGGACTTGAGCGACCCGCGCGTGGCGGCCATCGTGTCCCTGGACCTGGGCTTCGCCCGTGGCTTCAGCGATGCAAGCCTGGCGGCGCTGCACCGGCCCACGCTGGTGATTGCGGCGGGCACGCCGTCCCCGGAGTTGCCCGCCGCGCTGGAGTCTGCCGACCTGGCCAAGCGCCTGCCGCCGAATACTTCGCACTATGTGGAAATCAGCGACGCCACCCACTTCACTTTCCTGCCCCTGTGCAAGCCGGGCGCGGTGGAGCGGATTGAACAGAGCGACCCCGGCGAAGGCTTCATCTGCCTGGATGCCAAGGGCGCCCGTCCCAAGCCGCAGATCCAGCAGCAGGTACTCACCCTGATCAGTGAGTTCCTGCAGCAATCCCTGCGCTAGCCGTCAGATGTCCTTGGACAACACCAGGCTCGCACCCTTGCGGCTCAGGAACCACAGGTAGACCAGCCCGATCACCACCCAGGCAATCCCGAGTTTCTGCGCCTGCAAGCCCATGTTGAACATGATCGCGAAGGTGATCACAAAGCCGAGGATCGGCGTGATCAGGTGCCGCCACACGTTGCCGGACTTCATGCGGCGCCAGTAGTAGTTGATCACCGTGATGTGCAGGATCATGAAGCCGCTGAGGGCACCGAAGTTCACCAGCGAGGTGAGGGTGTCCACGGTGTCGATGAAGAAGTAGCAGATGATCAGCGACAGCACGCCCACCAGGTAAATGCTCAGGTAGGGTGTGCTGTACTTCGGATGGACCTTCGCCAGGATCCCCGGCAGCTTGCCATCCCGGGCCATGCCGAACAGCAACCGCGACACTGCCGCCTGTGAGGTGATGGACACCGCCACACCCCACGCCAACGCAGTGGCAATCGCCGTCAGTGAGGCCAGCCAGCTGCCACCGGCAATCGCGGCGATTTCATAGAACGCCGAGTCGGCGGAGGTGAAACCCATGCCCGCCGCCAGGTCGGTGGCTAGCCAGGTTTGTGCGACAAAGATCGCGCCCATCACCAGCAAACTGATCAACGCCGCCCGGCCCACACTGCGCCCGGCATCGCCCTTGGTTTCTTCCGCCAGGGTGGAAATCGCATCAAAGCCCAGGAACGACAGCACCGCGATTGAAACGCCTTGCATCAGCAGCCCGAAGTTGAAGCCTGTGGGGTTGTACAGCGGAGCCAGCGTCAGGTGGCCGTTGCCGGCACCACCGTGCAGGGCCTTCCAGGCGCACACCAGGAAAATCCCCAGCACCACCAGTTGCGCCAGCAGGAACACGATGTTCATGCGCGCGGTAAAGGTCATGCCCCGCAGGTTGACCAGCGTGGCGCTGACCAGGAACGCCAGGATGAATGCGGTTTTCGGAATCTCGGGGTACAGGTGGTTCAGCGCAATCGCGGCGTAGATATACAGCAGCGGCGGGATCAGCAAGTAGTCGAGCAACAGCAACCAGCCGGCAATAAAACCGACACCCGGATTCCATCCGCGCTGGGCATAGGAATACACCGAGCCGGCAATCGGAAACGCCCGCGCCATGCTGCCGTAGCTCAACGCGGTGAACAGCATCGCGACCATGCCGACGATGTAGGCCAGCGGCACCATGCCGGGCGCCTCGGCGTTCACGTAGCCATACACGCCGAACGGCGCGATGGGGATCATGAAGATCATCCCGTAGATCACCAGGTCCGTGAGGGACAGGCTGCGTTTCAGTTCTTGTTTATAGCCAAACTCTTCAATTGCCATGATGGGGTACTTCCGTATGAAGTAAGGCGAATGCGCAGCCGCCGAAACGGCTGAACATGTTCTTGAACCCGGCAGGTTAAAAGACGCCCAGGCGGTTTTTTTTATAGTTGTAAGACCGGTCTTGCCAACAACAGCAGCTACAGCAGTGGAGCCAGATAGTCCGCCCATGACTGGAGTGCATGGGGCGTTCGCAACAGGTCGTTCCTGACTTCCAGCAGCACGGCATCAATGCCCCGCTGATCACCGTGGAACGGCACGGTCATGTCGCCGAGCACATCCACTTCGTAAGGCTGGTTGGCCGCGACGTTCAGGCCTTGGGTGGCCAGGCCTTGCAGAATCCCGTCGGCATAATTGGCGGCGTCGGCAAACAACACACCGGCCTCCAGGGTGCGGGGCTGGCCGTGGTAAACCGGGGTGAAGCTGTGAACGGCGACGATTCGCACCTCGCGACCGGCGGCCAGTCGCTCATCGATCAGGGCGCTCAAGCGCTGGTGAAAGGGCGCGAACAAGCGTTCCTGACGATAGCGGCGAACGCTCTCTGGCAGTTCCCGGTTGCCCGGTACGTCGTAGATTTCGCTGCGGGGCGGAATGCTGTCGGGCGCCTCCAGCGGGCGATTGAGGTCGATCAGCAAGCGCGAATAGGCTGCCGAGATCAACGTCGCATCCAGGGCCTTTGAGAGCCGTTCCGCCAGCTTCAGTGCGCCGATATCCCAGGCAATATGTTCCTTCGCCGCCTCATCGCTCAGGCCCAGGGCGTTCAGTTCGGTGGGGATGTAGGAACTGGCGTGTTCGCACACCAGAATCACCGGGTGCTCGGACGCTTCCCGGCTGACCCGGTACACCGGTTTCTTGAACAGGCCGTGTTCGGGGGAATCAGTAAAGGCGGGCATAGTGATCACACAATTCGGCTGGCGTCAGTTTCTCGGTGGATTTGAGTTCTTCGGCTTTCAATGCGAAGTAGGCATCCATCATCAAGGGCGGCAGTTGTTCCAGCAGTTGCGGGGTGGTGCGCAGGCTCGCCAGCGCATCGGCGAGGGTGTCGGGCAGGGCGAGGATGTTGTGTGCCTGGCGTTGTGCTTCGCTCATGGACTCCGGGTCTTCATCGGAGGAGCTGTCCAGCGTGAGCTGTTGCTGGATGCCCAGTCGGCCGGCGATCAGCACGGTGGCCATGCTCAGGTGCGGCGAGGCAGTCGCATCCAGCGGGCGGAACTCCAGGTTGTATTGCTTAGCCGGGGACTTGCCACCGATGGTGATCGTCGGGCAGATCCGCAGTGAGGCTTCGCGGTTGCGCTGGCCAAGGTTGGCGTAAGACGCACTCCAGTGATGAGGCTTCAGGCGCAGGTAGGAAATCGGCGTGGGTGCACTGAAGGCGCACAGCGCGGGCAGGAACTTCAACACGCCCGCCGCCCACTGCCGGCCTGTTTCGGACAACCCGTTGCTGCTCTGCGCGTCGTACATCACCGCGTTACCGGCCGGGTCCTGCAAGCTGATATGCAGGTGCACCCCGTTGCTCACACCATCGGCTTCCAGCTTGGGCGAGAAGCTGATATCCAGCCCCATCTGCCGGGCGATTTCCCGGGTGATCTCCCGCACATTCACCGCCCGATCCGCCGCCGCCACGCCTTGAGTGGGGCGGCAAGTGACTTCGTACTGAGCCTTGCCGTACTCCGGCAAAAACATCTCGGGTTCGACGCCGGCAGCTTTCAGCGCGCTCAACAACCAGCCGCCAAAAGACGCGGCATGATGCTGGGCCGAAAGCGAGAAGGCGTGATGAGCGTTATTCGGGTCTTTGTAGCCTAGGTTGAACTCATGCTCGAACGCTGCCGTGACTTCAAGGCCGAGCTCATCGCGATAACGCACGATCTCGTTGCGCAACAGCGTGCGCGGGCAGGCGGCCCAGGGCTGGCCGTCGGTTTCGCAGATATCGGCGTGGAAAAAGTCGAGTGCGGGCGCATGGGCGTCCGGGCCGTTGGGCACCTGCACGCGGGTATTCATATCCGGGATCAGGCGCAAATCGCCGCAGGAGCCCCAGGGATTATTCTCGGCCACCCGGTCTTGCGGCGTCAGTGCGCTGTTGGCCGGCACCCAGCCCACACCGGCTTGCTGATAACTCTCAAGCTCCTCAGTGGGAAACGAGCGCCCGCGGGTCACGCCAATCAGGTCGGTGGTGACGATGGTGGTCATTGCCGTTGGCTGGATCAGGCTCACGGGCGCAACTCCTGCAAACGGTTGATCACGGTTTGAGTGTCGGTGATCCAGCAATAACCCTTGATCGCTTCCAGGCAGGCGTGATGCCGCTGCGGGGTGTAAGTGGCGCAGGCATCTTCAATCAGCGTCACCAGGTAGCCGCGATCCGCCGCGTCACGGACCGCCATGTCCACGCACTGGTCAGTGACGATACCGGCGATGATCAGGTGTCGGGTTTCCAGGTTGCGCAGCACGTAGTCGATGTTGGTGGAGTTGAAGACCCCGGAGGACGTCTTGGGCAGCACGATTTCATTTTCCACCGGCGTCAGCTCGTCAATCACGCCGGCCTGGTAGCTGCCCTTGGGCAAATGCATGTCTGACAGCTTGTGATCCAGCGAGCGATCACGGCCGTCGGCCGTCAGGCTTTCGATAATGGTGTGAAGAACGTTTTGCCGCGCTTCACGCACAGCATTCAACAGCCGGACCTGATTGGGAATCACCGTTTCCCGGGCGCGGTTCAGGAAGTATTCCGCTTGCGGGCCCTGCAAATGCGGGTCGAGCGCCGGGTCGAGCCAGGCGCGTTGCATGTCCACCAGCAGCAAGGCGGTGTTGCCCGCAGTGAACGGAAGGTCGCGAGGCGAATGATGGGGGAGCGTGAACATGGTTATTTTTCCTCCAAAAGGTGAGCCGCGAATTCCGTGCGAAGGGCATCGATCCCTTCCAGCCGGGCATCCAGGCCGTTGCTGTGTTGAGTCAGGGTGGCGATCAGGGCTTCTACCTGCGCGAGGGCCGGCACCATCGTGTCAAAGGCCGACACCGACTCCACCGGGGAGCTGATGATCAGGTCGGCTAATTCCCGCAGCGGCGAGGCGTAGATGTCAGTGAACAGCACCACGCGAGCACCCCGCGCCTTGGCGGCAGCGGCTACGCGCAAGGCTTGGGTTTGATAGCGGCGATAGTCGAACAGCAGCACCAGGTCCTGGCGCTGGATGTCATGGATTCGGTCGGGCAACTGGGCGTTGTCTTCCAGGGCATGACAGCCCGGGCGCAACAGGCGCAAGTGGTTCACCAGGTAGCCCGCGAGAAAACTGCTGAGGCGGCCGCCGAAGCCAAACACCTGGTGCTTGGTATCCAGTACCCACTCGGTCAGCACGCGCACGTCTTCGGGCTGGGTCAGGGCCTGGGTTTCCTGAAGGGCGCGATTGCAGTCATCCAGGTAGGTGGTCCAGGCGTCATCCTGGGACGAGTGCGCCCGAGGTTGCAGCAGGGTGATGGGGGAGCGCAGACGGTGGTCCATTTCGCTGAGCAGCGCGTCTTGGAATTCGGCGTAACCACCGAAACCGAGCTTCTTCACCAACCGCATGATGGTCGGGTCGCTGACCCCGGCGTGTTCCGCCAGGCGCGCCATGGAGCCGAGGCCGCTGCGTGGATAGTGGTCGAGCAGGGCACGGATCACCTTGCGCTCGGAGGGCGTAGGGCTGAGTGCGGCGTCGGTGAGTTTATCGCGTAGGTTGGTCATATCTCGCCTTGTTGTTTTTGCTACGGCTTGGCGAGAATGAGTGTATTGGTAGTAAATGCTACATGTAAAGGCAGATTTCGGCTTTTTGTTGGAAACACTACAGGGGGCGTCAAGGATATAGGGGGCAAAGGTTTATGTGGGAGCTGTCGAGCCTTGGCGAGGCTGCGATGGGATCACCTCGGTGAACCTGAAAGACCGAGGCGCCTGCATCGCGGACAAGCCCGGCTCCCACAGTGTGGGTGGCACTGCTTTACTGTGGGAGCTGTCGAGCCTTGGCGAGGCTGCGATGGGATCACCTCGGTGAACCTGAAAGACCGAGGCGCCTGCATCGCGGGCAAGCCCGGCTCCCACAGTGTTGGTGACACCGTTTTATTGTGGGAGCTGTCGAGCCTTGGCGAGGCTGCGATGGGATCACCTCGGTGTACCTGAAAGACCGAGTCGCCTGCATCGCGGGCAAGCCCGGCTCCTACAGTGTTGGTGTCACTGCTTACTGTGGGAGCTGTCGAGCCTTGGCGAGGCTGCGATGGGATCACCTCGGTGAACCTGAAAGACCGAGGCGCCTGCATCGCGGGCAAGCCCGGCTCCCACAGTGTTGGTGTCACTGCTTACTGTGGGAGCTGTCGAGCCTTGGCGAGGCTGCGATGGGGTCACCTCGGTGTACCTGACAGCACGAGGGGCCTGCATCGCCGCCTCGCTAGGCTCGATGGCTCCTACACGAGTGCTTATTCGAATGTGTCGATCCGGTGATCATTGTAGGAGTAAGGGTTCTTGTCGAGGCTGGCCCGGAAGAAGTAGCCATAGTCTTCCAGATAGTAAATGCGACTCACCGGGTCTACCTCTTCGGCCCTGTCCTGACAGGCCAACGCTTTTGCCTTGCCCAACAGCCGGGGGTGGAGTTCGCTCGCCGCCAGTTCGCGTTCTACCCGACAGTCACTGGTTGCGGGTTTGGAGACATGGGTGCCGGCCCGGTTGTTAACGACGGAGAAGGCCCTGGTGTAGCTCACCGTTTCCCCGACGGGCAGGTTTTTCCAATCCCCGCTGTAACTCAGCTGGGTGAGCGTGGTAGTTTGCTGCATGCCACGCGGGCCCTCGGTGAATGAGGCCCTGGAGTACAGGGCGAGAAAGCCGCGCCATCCCGCGGTATAGGTCTCGCCATCTTCCTCACGTAGAGCGACGTTCAATTGCCCGCTGACCGGGTCGCTAGAAAAGAAACGCTCCTCCTTGACCGGCTCGGTGACGCCCCGAAATGTCGAGGTGCCCGTCACCCGCAGGTACTTGAGCGAACGGCTCGGCGGGTCGAGATTCAACTGCTCGATCGCCGCCAATATCGCGGGCGCCACGGCGGGCAAGGTCACGGGCAACGGTACGATCAGGCGCGGTGTAAACGGCTCCAGCCCTGCCACCTTGTCGGCGCCCTCGCACACCTTGGCGAGCAGCGCCCGTTGTTGTGGATTGCCACTGGCGATGGCTTGGCTGGGCGGCGAACGGTCGACACCGCCATCGCTGACCTGATTGCTCGCGTCCAGGCTGTAACTCGCCAGCCGCTTGAACGTGCCGGCGCCACAAGACACAGCGTACCGCTCACGTTGTTGCGCATAAGGCGCGTTGTGAGGCGGCGATTGGCGAATGACCGGGCTATCGATCGCCCCCCAGAAGCGCACCTCATCGCCCGCCTTGCTCAGGCTATTGCGATCGAGCAACAACCAAATGCCGTGATCGTCTGCACTCAGCCGGCGCCAGTCAGGTGTTGGCGTTTGGGCGCAGGCTTGGATGAATGAAGGGTTGGCAGCCAGTATCGGCCGCAATTTCTCAGGTATCCCGGAGCCCGGGCCGTACTGGGCACTGCCCGTGGAGTACACCCGCTGATTGCTATTGAGATAGGTCAGTCGCAGGCGTTTCGACGAACACGCGGCCTCCACCTGAATCGACTGGTTGGGCACGTTAGTTGGCAGTTGAAAACTCAGCACATCACCATCGCGCAGGATGCTGTCGGCCACCAGGGGTTGGGCCAGGATGGTCTGCAAACCCCATTCGGTTTTTGTGTCGGGCGTGGCGCAGCCGGCCAGGCCGATAATGCCGGCAATAAGCATAAAGACAGGGGATAGACGCACGTGGACCTCTCTGAATCCATTCGGGGTAGGTGTTGGCTGCCCAGGTACGAGCGTGGCTCAGGCGCTGGACGAAGGGATTGTAGGAGAGGTTGGGAAGGTTGTCGGATTAATTGCTGTCACATAGCCACCTTTTATGACATGGCATGAGCACGACCTGTGGCGAGGGAGCTTGCTCCCGTTGGGCTGCGAAGCGGCCCCAAAAAACTCAGGGGCGCTGCGCACCCCAACGGGAGCAAGCTCCCTCGCCACAGTGGTTATTGAACCGGATCATTTTCCCACCCGCCCCGGAATCGCCACCCGACTCGTCGCCTTCACCTCCCGCAACGCCAGACTCGACTGAATCGACGCAATCCCCAACTGCCGCCGCAGCACGCTCTCCACAAAATCACTGTACCCATCCAGATCCTCCGCCAGCACCTGCAACAGATAATCCGCATCTCCGGTGATCTTGTGGCAGGACTGCACCTGGGGCAGTTCCTTGATCACCGCTTCAAAATCCTCCGGCGTATGGTCGGAATGCACCGCAAACCGCACATGCACAAACGCCATGATTTCCAGCCCGAGCATCTTGCGATCCAGGTTGGCCTGGTAGTCCTTGATCACGCCTTCTTCCTCCAGGCGCTTACGCCGACGCCAGCAGGGCGTGAGGCTCAGTGACAGGCGCTCGCTGAGTTCGGCGTTGGAAATACTCGCGTCTTCCTGCAGCAACGCGAGGATGGCGAGATCGGTGTCGTCAAGTGCGACCTGTTTGGTTTTATTTTTCTTCATGGTGGCTCTTTGGGGTAAAAATGCCCGATTACGCTAGCATCGGCGCACGTAAAAGCAAAGAAAGCCCAGCGCAGCCAGAACAAAATAATCACCTGTCTTTCACGGGTGGATGTCTTTTATGTTGACTGTATTCAGTGATTCTCATCGTTTGCACCATGGCACCGAGCTTAAGGATGGCGTGCTCAAGCCGTCCTTCGAACAACCCAGCCGTGCCGACACCGTGCGTGATCGGGTCAAGCACGTTGGGCTGGGCGATATCATCGTGCCGCGCACGTTCGACCGGGCCTGTTACGTCAATGCCCACAGCGAACGCTACGTGTCTTTCCTGGAAACCGCCTGGGCGGAATGGACTGCGATTGGCCGTGCCCATGACGCCTTGCCGCTGGTGTGGCCAGTGCGTGACCTGGCCAATGCGCACGTGCCGGAATTTATCGACGGCAAGCTCGGGTTTTTCGCGATGGATGCCGGCTCGCCCATCACCAGCACCACCTGGGAGGCGGTGAAGACCAGCGCTGATATTGCACTCACCGGCCTGGCCTTGATCGATGAAGGCCACAACAGTGCCTTCGCCTTGTGCCGTCCACCGGGTCACCACGCGGCGCGGGAATACATGGGCGGTTATTGCTACCTGAATAATGCGGCCATCGCAGCGCAACAGGCGATCACCCAAGGCGCCAAACGGGTCGCGGTGCTGGACGTGGATTTCCACCACGGCAACGGCACGCAGAACATTTTCTACGACCGTAGCGACGTGTTGTTTGTCTCGCTGCATGGCGAACCTGCGGTGTCGTATCCCTACTATTCGGGCTTCAGTGCCGAGCGCGGTGCGGGGGCGGGCGAGGGGTTCAACCTGAACTACCCGCTGGCCAAAAACACCGGGTGGAGCACCTATAAGGAAGCTTTGATCGACGCCTGCACCCAACTGCGCAGGTTCTCGCCAGAGGTGCTGGTGATCTCCCTCGGTGTCGACACGTTCAAGGACGACCCCATCAGTCACTTCCTGCTGGAAAGCCGCGATTTCCTCGGCATCGGCGAGATCATCGCCAGCGTTGGCGTGCCCACGCTGTTCGTGATGGAAGGCGGCTACATGGTCGATGAAATCGGCATCAACGCCGTCAACGTGCTGCACGGTTTCGAGAACAAGCACGCCTGATCCCGACGCCATTCCAACAATAAACAATCCCGACTTTTTTCTGCCAAAACTCAAAAACATAACAAGAGGTTTTGTGATGAAAACAACCGTGCCCGGGCTGATTGAAAAGCCCGCTTTGCAACGCACCCTCAGCAACCGACATATTCAACTGATGGCCATGGGCGGTGCGATTGGTACCGGCCTGTTCATGGGCTCGGGCAAGATCATTGCGCTGTCCGGCACCTCGATCATCCTGATCTACATGATCATCGGGCTGTTTGTGTATTTCGTGATGCGCGCCATGGGCGAGTTGCTGTTATCCAACCTGAACTTCAAGAGCTTCGCCGACTTTGCCGGTGCGTACCTGGGGCCGCGTGCGGCGTTCTTTCTCGGCTGGTCGTATTGGCTGAGCTGGAGCGTGGCGGTGGTGGGGGATGCCGTGGTGGTGGGGGGCTTTTTCCAGTACTGGTTCCCGGACGTGCCGGCGTGGATCCCGGCGATTGCGATGCTGCTGACGCTGTTTGCATTGAATGTGCTGACGGTGCGGCTGTTTGGCGAGGTGGAGTTCTGGTTTGCGATCATCAAGATCATCGCCGTGGTGACCCTGATCAGCGTGAGCGTGGTGCTGATTGCCAGCTCGTTTGTGTCACCCACCGGCGTCACCGCCTCCCTGACGCATTTGCTGGATAAACAGGCGGCGTTTCCCAATGGCCTGTTCGGCTTCTTTGCCGGGTTCCAGATGGCGATCTTCTCGTTCGCCGGCACTGAGTTGATCGGCACGGCGGCGGCTGAAACCCGCTCGCCCGAGAAGACGCTGCCCAAGGCGATCAACTCGATTCCGCTGCGGATCATCCTGTTTTACGTGCTGGCCCTGGCGTGCATCATCGCCGTGACGTCCTGGCAGCAGGTGTCACCGAGCAAGAGTCCGTTCGTTGAGCTGTTCCTGGTGGCCGGGTTTCCCGCTGCAGCCGGGCTTGTGAACTTCGTGGTGCTGACGTCGGCGGCATCGTCCGCCAACAGCGGGGTGTTCTCGGCCAGTCGCATGCTGTTCGGCCTGGCGGACTTGGGCGATGCCCCCGAAATTTTCCGGCGACTGTCGAACAACAGCGTGCCGTTTATCAGCCTGGCGTTTACCACCTTCCTGATGCTGCTGGGCTTATTGCTGCTGTTTATAGTCCCGGAAGTGATGACGGCCTTTACTATCGTCTCCACCGTTTCGGCGATTTTGGTGATCTTTACCTGGTCGACGATCCTGGCGTCCTACATCTCCTATCGGAAAAAGTGCCCAGAGCTACATGAAAAATCGCTGTACAAAATGCCCGGTGGTGTACCGATGGCCTGGGTTTCACTTGGGTTCCTGGCCTTTGTACTCAGCTTGCTGGCACTTCGCCCAGACACCCGCCTGGCGCTTTGCGTGATGCCGGCGTGGTTTGTGTGGCTGGCGGTTGCCTACCATTTCTCGCATTTTCGCAGCCGACTTCAGCCTGATCAGCGCACAGCGCTATAGCGGTCGTCATACAACTCACGCGGATTCGACCGTCAAAAAAGGCCGTTCTGTACGGCCTTTTCATGACGGTTTTTTCATCGCTACATGACAAAAATTTCACATTCTGCGCCATAGGCCCCATGCCACAATCCGCAGCGTTTGCAGGGCCGCAACGGTATTCGCTCGAAGGACAGTAAAAAAATAATGTTCACAGGGGCGCAGTAAATGAAACTCTCTACATTAGCGTTGGCCATCACCGCGGCCGTCCTCGCACAACACGCCAGCGCAGATGACTTTGGTCTTGGCTCACTCGGCACGGGTAACGGTCACAGCGGCTTCCTTGAGGACAGCCACTCGTCGATCAGTTCGCGCACCATGTACTACAACGCCGACGTTCACTCCGGCACCGCGAATGACCTGCGTGAAGCGGCTCAAGTACTGCGTTTCGACTACAAATCCGGTTACACCCAAGGCACCGTAGGCATCGGGTTCGACGTGATGGCCTTTGGCGCCTTGCGTCTGGACGGTGGCGATGGCCACGCAGCGGGTAACGGCCTGTCGGGTAACGGCAACAGCTTCTTCCCCGTGAAGAACAACGGCACCGAGCCTGCTGACAGCTTCGGTCGCGCAGCCGGCAACGTTAAATTCCGTATTTCCCAGACAGAACTGCACGTGGGCGGTGGCTTGGCCCCGATCCTGCCGATCCTGGTGTCCAACGACAGCCGTGCCGCGCCGCAAACCTTTGACGGCGGCATCCTGACCTCCAAGGACATTCCCAACGTCACCTTCACGGGCGGCGAGCTGAACAAGGCCGAAGGTCGTGCATCGAGTAACTCCACGGGCTTGAGCGTCGCCGGCGCCACTCGCGACAGCGACAGCTTCCGTTTCGGCGGCGTTGACTACCAGCCGTTCGGTTCTTCTGACAACGTCATCGCTAAAAACCTGACGTTGCAGTACTACTACGCCGACCTGGAAGACTTCTACAAACAGAACTATTTCGGCCTGGTGCATGTACTGCCGTTGGGCAATGACCAATCGTTCAAGACCGACCTGCGCTATTTCGACAGCACCAGCGACGGCAAGAACGGTTCGGCCGGCTATGCGTTCAACAACAACGGCGGCTATGCCAAGCACGCCGGTGAAGTCGACAACAAAACCTACAGTGCTGCCTTCACCTACCAGTTGGGCGGCAGCCAGTTGATGCTCGGCCACATTGGCGTGAGCGACGACGGCGGCTTCGTGTGGGTCAACCAGGGCAGCATCGCCGACCCAACTGCCCAAGGCGCGGCCGGCTCCGACTTCTACCTGTTCACCGACGCAGTGGTTGGCCAGTTCTCCCGCGCGGGCGAGCAGGTCAATTTCGGTCAGTACCTGTATGACTTCAGAACCCTGGTGCCGGGCCTGAAAGCTTCCGTTGCCTACCTCAACGGTAGCGACATCAAGGCCAAGGTTGCCGGCGGCAGCGATCAGTCGGAACGCGAAACCGATTTCCGTCTTGATTACGTCGTGCAAGAGGGCCCGCTGAAAGGCTTCGGTACAACCTTCCGTACCGGTAGCTACCACGGTCACAACACCGGCACTGCCGACCAGGACCAAACCCGTTTGATCTTCAACTACACCTACGCGCTGTTTTAATCAGTCGCGGGTAAACGCTCCAAACGAAGGCCGCCTGTTGGGCGGCCTTTTTTTTGCGCATCCGCAATCTGGGCATCGCCGTGGGCAAGGAAGCGATCGCGCTGATCAAGGCTCCGTGGGTGATGCTGATGACTGAATCCAGCGACATCCGCCTGTCGGCCCGCAACTGCCTGGAAGGCAAAGTGCTGAGCGTGAATGACGGCGCGGTGAATGCGCAAGTGGTGATCGAGCTGGGCCTGAAGCCGGGTGTGAGTGCCACGGCGGTGATCAAGGCGTCCCATATCATCCTGGGTGTGCCAGCCTGATAAAACCCACCCACGTAGCAGCTGTCGAGCCCAAGCGAGGCTGCGTCAGCGGTGTATCTGACACACCGCCGACGCAGCCTCGCTTGGGCTCGACAGCTGCTACGGATCGGTCGTGACGGAGCGCGAGTCATTAATCAGCGTTGCAGCGATCATTCAATGGGCTAAGGCGCCAGCCGCGTAAACACATAATCATGGTTCTTCACCAACGCCTGATGGCAGGCAAAGCATGTCTCATGCTGCGCCTGGTCCGCCGGTTTGCCGTTGATGAACCGTCCAAAGCCCCAGCCTCCGGTCGCTGCATACTTCTTCGAATCCTTGACCATGAACTGCACGGTGGTGGCCGCGCCGGGAATCGAGGCGGTCTTGAACTCGGGCGACTGCACATGTTTCCACGCCAGCTTGGCCAGCACGGTGCCGTCGGGGAAGGGCAGCGTGCCCTCGCGGTAGGCCTTGAGCGCGACGGTGTTGCCCAGCACCACCCGAAGTTCATTCAGCGGGTCGGCTTCCTGGGCCGGCGCGATCAGCTCCCATTGGCGGTAGCCGTCGGGAATTGTCACACCGTAGATCGGCGAAGGCTCGCTGGTGGCCGGGCCGCCAGAGGCGAACCCGGTAGCGGCGGCCACCACGGCGGCGGTTGTAGCGACGAGTGCAGCAAGGTGCAGGCGCTTCATCACAGGTGATCCGCATCAATCACGGCCTTGGCAAAGGCTTGCGGGGCTTCCTGCGGCAAGTTGTGGCCGATGCCGCCGCTGATCAGCCGGTATTCGTATTTGCCGGTAAAGCGCTTGGCGTAGTCTTGCGCCGCCGGGTGCGGGGCGCCGTTGGCGTCGCCTTCCATGGTGATGGTGGGCACGCTGATGGACGGGGCGGTGGCGAGTTTCTGTTCCAGCGCAGCGTATTTTTTCTCGCCCTGCACCAGCCCCAGGCGCCAGCGGTAGTTGAAGATCGACACGGCGACGTGGTCGGGGTTGTCCAGGCCTTTGGCGCTGCGGTCGAAGGTGGCGTCGTCAAACACCCATTTCGGCGAGGCGATCTGCCAGATCAACTTGGCGAAGTCATGGGTGTTTTTTGCATAGCCGGCGGCGCCGCGATCGGTGGCGAAGTAGAACTGGTACCACCATTGCAACTCGGCCTTGGGTGGCAAGGGGTTCTTGCCAGCGGCCTGGTTGCCGATCAGGTAGCCGCTGACGGATACCAGCGCCTTGACCCGCTCAGGCCACAACGCCGAGACGATGTCGGCGGTGCGTGCGCCCCAGTCGTAGCCGCCGAGCACGGCTTGCTTGATGTGCAGTGCGTCCATGAAGTCGATCAGGTCGACAGCGAGTGCGGCCGGCTGGCCGTTGCGCAGGGTCTTGGCCGACAGGAAATGGGTGTCGCCGTAGCCACGGGCGTAGGGCACCAGTACGCGGTAACCCTGGGCGGCCAGCAGCGGCGCGACTTCGGAGTAGCTGTCAATGTCGTAGGGCCAGCCGTGCAGCAGGATCACCACCGGGCCATCGGCCGGGCCGACTTCGGCGTAGGCCACGTCCAGCAAGCCGGCCTTCACGTGCTTCAGCGGGCCAAACGCGGTGTGGGCACTTGCGCTGGCAACCGCAGGCGCTTGCGTGTCCTGTGCACTGGCAACGCCGAGGGCACCGAACTGCAACAGCGCAAAGGCCAGCAGCGACGCGCCCATCAGGCGGCGGGATGGGATGTTCAACTGTGTGTGCATGGTGAGCCTCCGGCGGCGGGTTGTGTGCCTGGCTCACAGTTGAACGTGGTTGTGTATCCCGTCTGTTTCGAGAAAACGCTTGGGTTAAAGCTTTTGTATCGCAGGGGTGTTTGGACACACTGCGATACACAGGTCAGACGGGCCGGGTGGCCCTGTACACCAGGCTCGGCGCCTGCCCGGGTACATCATCCAGTTCATCGATGTGCTGCATGCCGATCTTTTCCAGCACCTTGATCGAGGCTGCATGCGCGGGACGCACCACGCCGTACACCTGTGGCTGGTCCAGCTCGACAAAGCCAAATTGCAACGCCGCCCTGGCAAGCTCCGTGGCAAAGCCCTTGCCCCAGGCACTGACCGCGAAGCGATAACCCAGGTTGATCCGCTGGACCTCGTTGTACTTGTACAACGTGATGCCACCAAAGCCGATCACACACGCCGGCGCTTCCCGGGTGGCGATGGCCCACTGGCCAAAGCCGTGTGTTTCCCAATGGTCCAGCCAGCGATCCATGACGTTTGCGGCCTGCTGGATATCCGTCAAAGGCCCGGCCGGGTTGTAGCGGTTAGTCTCGGGATCGCCATAGATGGCGAATACACTGGCCACATCGTCGATCGTTGGGGCCCTGAGTATCAGGCGCGGGGTGGTTACAGGACGGGTATTCATGGATGGGCTCTGATCCTTGGAGCGAGAGAGAAGGTGTTCACCTATATTTATCCTGCTTTCGGCGCTCTAGCACGCTTGATTCAGTTGTTAGGGCTACTGGCAGGATGCCACAATGGCACTTTGTCGCAGCAGTATGATCAGGCGGACCAAATGAATGGCCTTGGGCGTGGGCAGGACCAGGATTGCTTCATCGAGGAGCAGGTACGAACGGATCGATTGCATCAGCTGTTTCGCCAGTCATTTTCGGCGGTGTTCGGCAGTTATATGGCGGCGGCCATGCTGTGCTGGCTGTGCTGGGAGCGGTTTGACCAGCGGGTAATGCTGGTGTGGCTGGTGGTGCTGGCGGGGACTTCGCTGCTGCGGATCTCGATGTTCATGGCCTGGTTTCGTTGCCCCAACAGCGAGCGCACCCCCGCACGCTGGGAGCGGCGCTACTGGCTCACGTTGATGCTGTCTGCCGGGGTCTGGGGCCTGGGCGCATTGGCGCTGATGCCCACCGACGACCGGCTGTCCCAGGCCTTGGTGATGCTGTTCACCGTGGGCATGTCAGTGAGTGCGGTCTCGTGTTATTCGGCCTATCGCTATATGACCCTGGTCTCCATGGGCCTGGTATTGCTGCCATGCACCCTGTGGCTGCTGTTTCAACCGTCCTCGATGCAAGTCGGCATGGCGCTGGCGGTGCTGGTGTTTTCCTCGTTTGTCGGCGGCGCCACGCGCAAGCTGTCGGACGCCCTGGAAAAGGCCTTTCGCCTGACCCGGCAAATGGAACGTGCCCACAATATCTCCACCCGCGCCGCACAAACCGATGAGCTTACCGGCCTGATGAACCGCCGGGCATTCTTCGAGCATGCGCAGTTGCTCTACGAACAGTGCCGGCATAACCAGCAGCCGTTGTGCGCGCTGATGATGGACATGGACCACTTCAAGAACATCAATGACACCTACGGCCACCAGGCCGGGGACCAGGTGTTGCGGCAGATCGGCGGGGTGATCAGCGCCTCGTTTCGCCAGGCTGACGTGTACGGACGGCTGGGAGGCGAGGAATTTGCGGTGCTGTTGCCGGACACGTCGCTGGAGACTGGGCGGGACATCGCCGAGCAGTTGATCAAGGCGATTGCCGGGCTGGCCAGCGAGCCGGTCCATGGGCTCACCGCCAGCCTCGGCGTTGCCTGGGCCCGGGCGGTGGATCAAGACCTGCACGGCTTGATGAACACCGCCGACAAGGCCCTGTACCGCGCCAAGGCCCTTGGTCGCAATCAGGTGGCCGTGGCCGAATAGGGCTTAGCCCTTGGGCAGTGCCTTGGCCAGCACCTGGGAGACCTGGTCGGCCGAGTAGGGCTTGGGCAGGAAGGCCAGGCCTTCATAGCCGCCGTCAGCCAGTTCCTGGCTGTAGCCGGAGGTCAACACCACCGGCAGGGCGGGCCTGCGCCGCCGCAACTCCCTGGCCAGCGCCACGCCGGTGATGCCGGGCATCACCACGTCGGAAAACACCGCGTCGAACCCCATTGCATCCGCACCGGCCAGCTCCAGCGCCTGTTCGGCGTTGGTCGCCCAGGTGGTCCGGTAGCCCAGGTCCTGGAGGATCTGATTGGCAAAACGGCCCACTTCCAGGTTGTCTTCCACCACCAGGATATGGCGCTGGGCGCTTTCTGCCACCAGCCCGCAAGTCTGATGCGTGGGGTTTTCAAAGCCTTCTTCGGGCACCACCTGCGGCAGGTACAGGGTAAACACCGTGGCTTGGCCGACCTTGCTGGCCACATCGACGTTACCACCCGATTGCTTGGCGAAACCGAACACCTGGGACAGCCCGAGGCCCGTGCCCTTGCCGACTTCCTTGGTGGTAAAGAAGGGTTCGAAGATACGCTCGAACGTCTCGACGGGAATCCCGCTGCCGGTGTCGGTGAGTGAGATCGCGATAAACGCCTGGCAGGAACCGGCGTCGCCGCGGATGCTCGGTAGCGGAAGATCAGGTTCCACTTTCAGGGTCAGGGTGCCCTGGCTGTTCATGGCATCCCGGGCGTTGAGGGCGACGTTGATCAGTGCGGTTTCAAATTGGCTGGAGTCGGCGCGGATGTAACACGGCTGCCCGGGCAGTTCGACCCGCACCTGGATCCGCGCGCCGGTCACCGTCTCGAGCATTTCGCCGATGTTGTTCACCCGCTGGCCGGCATCGAACACTTCCGGGTTCAGCGGCTGGCGGCGGGCGAATGCAAGCAACTGGCTGGTCAATTTACTGGCCCGTTCCACCGTGTCGGTGACGGCGCCCATGTAGCGCTGGCGACGCTCCTCCGACAGGCCAGGCATACGCAGGAAGTCGACGGATGAGCGAATGATGGTCAGCAGGTTGTTGAAGTCATGGGCCACGCCGCCGGTCAACTGGCCGATGGCTTCGAGCTTCTGCGATTGGCGCAACGCGGCTTCGGTCTGGGTCAGCAGGGTGGTTCTTTCGTCGACACGTTGCTCAAGGCTTGCATTCAACTCCGCCAGGCGGCGGGACAGGACCACGGTGGCGGTGGTTTCGGTCACGGTGTCGAGCATGCCGACCACCTGGCCGTTCACGTCACGAATCGGGCTGTAGCAGAAGGTGAAATACGCCTGTTCCGGTGCGCCGCCGCGTTCAACCGTCAACGGGAAGTTTTCGATGAAGGTGGCTTCACCGGCGAAGGCGGCGTTGGCGATCGGGCTGATCTGGGGCCAGGCTTCCTGCCAGATTTCACTGAAAGGCCGCCCGAGTGCATTGGGTTTGTCGCCAAGAATCGGCACAAAGCCGTCGTTGTACAGCGTGGTCAGCGAAGGCCCCCAGACGATCGCTTGAGGGAAACTTGAGGCCAGGCACAGGGAAACGGTGGTCTTGAGAACGTCCGGCCATTGATCCAGTGGCCCCAATGGCGTCGTTGCCCAGTCGTGATGCCGAACCCGTTCGGCCATTTTGCCGCCGCCTTGCAGCCAGTTTGTCATTGGGTGAACGCCTTCTTTGTCGCGGTTTGCTGAAGCAGGGGTGCCAAGCTACAGACACCCCTGGATTCAGCCAGTTCAGCGGGATTATCGACTAGATGGCATTTTAATGTCTCCGCCGCATAATCACCCGTCAAACCGCGTTCAGACCACGGTGATCGCCACCTCGATATTGCCGCGGGTTGCCTTGGAATACGGGCAGGTCTGGTGGGCCAGATCGACCAGCGCCTGGGCGGCGGAGTGTTCGATACCCGGCAGGCTGACCCGCAGGCGGGCTTGCAGAAAATAGCCATTCTCGGGGCTGTTCACCAGGTCCACTTCGGCACTCACTGCGGTGTCGGCCGGCAGGCGGATTTGCAGGGTTTGCGCGGCCTTGCCCATTGCACCGATAAAGCAGGCGGACCAGCCGGCGCCAAACAATTGCTCGGGGTTGGTACCGGCGGCCTTGGCGCCGGGTGGGGACAGCTTGATGTCCAGTTGCAGGTCATCGCTGTGGGACGCGCCTTCACGCCCGCCAGTGGTGTGGGTTTTGCCGGTGTAGAGCACGGTGCTGTTCTGGGACATGACGGTTTCCTGGTAAGTGACCCGGGGTGGGCCGATGTGCACAGGAAATCGCGCTGGCGTATCCGTAATGTGTCATCGCCCGGGGCGCAGCGCCTCGCAGTGTGTCGTCTCGCTGCGAGGATACGTTGGGATACAAACCCTTATTGCTGCACGCCAAACAACCCCGTCCAGTAGATGCCCGCGTCGCTCTTCGGGTCCATGGCATAGGCGGCGCCCATTTCGCGAAATTGCGGGTTCATCAGGTTGGCGCAGTGCCCGGGGCTGGCGAGCCAGCCGTCGACCACCTTGCGTGGGGTGTCCATGCCGGCGGCAATGTTCTCGCCGATCTGCTGGCCGATGTAGCCCGCCAGTTCAGCCCGGTCGCCCGGGGTGCGGCCATCGTGGTCCAGGTGATCGAAGAAGTTACCGTTGGCCATGTTGCGCGCGTGGCCGGCGGCGGCGGTGGCCAGCGCTTCGTTCCAGCTCAAGGGCGTGGTGGCGGCAAACGCCTGGCCGCCACACTGGTGGGGTTGCTGGCGGGCGGCGTTGATGAGATCGAGCACTTTCTTGCCTTCGGTCTGGGTCTCACCCAGGCCGCTGGTCAGCAGCGGGCGAGCCAGCACGATGCGCCAGTCCTGGCCGCTGTTGCTCACGCCGATATCGATGAACTGCGGGTCGAGCACCACCCGGCAAAAGCTTTCGCGCACGGCTTTCATGGCGGCTTCGGCGTTCTTGGGCCCGCTCAGGCTGATGGCCTGGACGTTGACCATCGGGTACGCCGCCCGCGCCAGCGCCTGCTGCAAATCGCCGACGCTGTTGACCGGCAACACCAGCCGCGTGTCGCTGGCCAGCGGTGGCAGTTCCTGGGAACCCTGGTTGCCGCAGCGCTGAACCTGGCTGCGGTATTGATTGATCGAGTCGACCAACAGGCTTTCTTCACCCGCCTGCGCCTGGGCGCTGAACACCAGACTGGCGGCCAGCGTCGTAAGACCCATCATCAATGACAGAACGCGCATGGACGTTTCCCTTGAGCTTGAAAGTGCCCATGATGCGCGATGAAGGGGCTTGCATGCACCCGTTGGTCCGAACTTTTTGCCTCAGTTCTTGAATGCCGAGTGTTTGCGGCCCTGATCGCACAGGGCGAACACCACCACCAGCAAGGCCGAGATCGCGAGGATTATCACAACGCCATCAGTGGAGTGGGTGGCCGACGCCGCCACCATCGACAACGCCCCTAATGGCGCCAGGCCACCTGCGATGGCGGTGCCGATTTCCCGTCCGGTACCAAAGCCTGAAGAGCGGGTTTGGGTCGGGAACTGCCGGCTCAGGAACGAGCCCTGGGGCGCAAACATCATCGGGGCGAGGATGCCGGTACCCACGCCGATGGCGATATAGATCATCAGGCTCTCACCGGTATTGAGCAGCGCCAGGAACGGGTAGGCAAACAGCAGCGAGAACAGGCCGCCGAGCATCAGCACGGTCTTGCTGCTCCACTTGTCGCACAGCCAGCCGAAGCATGGCACGGCGACGATGGCGATCAGGCTGGCGATGGTTACCGACAGCGAAGTGACGTGCACATCAACGCCCTTGAACTGGGTCAGGTACGCCAGGGAAAAGGTCTTGAAGATGTAGCTCAGGGCGTTGTAGCCAATCGCCACAAAGAACACCACCGCCAAACCCTTGAGGTCGTTCTTGAACAGCGCCTTGAGCGGCGAGGCCTTGGCCTTCGCGGTTTCCTTGCTCAGTTCCTTGAACTCCGGGGTTTCCGGAATGCTGTTGCGCACCCACAGGCCCACACCCACCAGCGCGATGCTGCAAATGAACGGAATCCGCCAGCCGCCGGCCAACAGGAATTCATTGCCGTTGATGGTCAGCAGGTACACGGTCAGGGACGACAGCAGCAAGCCCAGGTTCAGGCCCAATGCCGGCCATGCACCCTGGCTGCCGCGCTTGCCTTCCGAGGCGTGCTCGTAGGACGTGACCGCCGCGCCGGACAATTCGGCCCCGGCACCCAGGCCCTGGATGATGCGGATAAACACCAGCACGATCGGCGCCCAGATGCCGATGGAGGCGTAGCTGGGGATCAGGCCGATCAGCGTGGTGCACACGCCCATCATGCAGAAGGTCAGCACCAGCACTTGTTTACGCCCGAACTTGTCGCCCAGGTAGCCAAACAGAATGCCGCCGAACGGGCGGGCGATAAAACCGATGGCAAACGTGGAAAACGCCATCAGCGTGGCGGCTTTCGGGTCGCTGTTATCGAAGAAGATTTTCGAGAACACAATCGCCGCCATGGTGGCGTACAGGTAAAAGTCATACCACTCCAGCATCGAGCCGAAGATCGTCGCGGCCGCGACTTTGCGCAGGCGTTTCTTGGTTTGCGCGGGCGTTTCAACGTCCGGGGTGCGGGCTGTTGCCGTCATGCTGTAGTTCCTTCTGAGTCATTATATTTATTGTCAAAGTGAGGCGTGTCGCAGGGTGTCAGTGGGGCTTGAACATGCGGTCGGCGATCATCGCGCCGATGGGCATCGCGGAGGTGGCAGCGGGTGAGGGCGCGTTGCACACGTGGAGCATTCGCGGGGTCTGGGCGAACAGGAAGTCGTGCACCAGGGTGCCGTCGCGCATCACCGCCTGGGCGCGGATGCCGGCCTCGAAGGGCAACAGGTCTTCGATGTTCAACGACGGGCAGTACTTGCGGCACTGCTCCAGGTAGCCGGACTTGAACAGCGAGTTCTTCATCTCGACGCTGCCGGAACCGAGGTTCTGCCAGATGGTTTTCCAGAAGCCCGGGAAGCTGGCGTACTGCGCCACGTCGCGCCAGTTCACCGAGAACTTGCGGTAGTTCTCGCGGCCCAGGCCGAGTACGGCATTCGGGCCGACCGTGACGCTGCCGTCGATCATGCGAGTCAGGTGCACACCCAGGAACGGCAGCTCCGGGTCGGGAATCGGGTAGATCAGGTGGTTGACGATGTTGTTTTTCGATGCCGGCAGGCGGAAGTATTCGCCACGGAACGGGATGATCTGGTGGTCGATCTTGACCCCGGCCATCACCGCCAGGCGGTCCGATTGCAAGCCGCCGCACACCACCAGGTGCCTGGCCTGCCAGCTTTCGCCACGGGTGCTGACGGTGACTTTGTCGGTGTCCTCGACGATGGCGGTCACGGTGCGTTCCAGGCAGATTTCACCGCCGGCACGGCGGATCACCCGGGCCATGGTTTCGCAGACTTCGCGGTAATCGACGATGCCGGTGGCGTCCAGGAACAACCCGCCCAAGCCGACGATATTCGGTTCGCGCTGGCGCAACTGGTCGGCGTCCAGGCGTTCGACCTTCATCCCGTTGAGCTGCGAGCGGGCGTAGAGCGCCTCCATCCGCTGCACTTCCAGCGGGGTCGAGGCCACCAGCAACTTGCCGCACACCTCGAACTTGATCCCGTGCTCGGTGCAGAACTGCTTGGTGGCTTCGGCGCCGCGCTTGCACAGGTCAGCCTTGAGGCTGCCCGGCGCGTAGTAGATGCCCGCATGGATCACGCCGCTGTTGTGGCCGGTCTGGTGCTTGGCCAGCAGGCTTTCCTTTTCCAGGATCACCACGGACGCTTCGGGCTGGCGCTTGAGCAGCTCCATCGCGGTGGCCAGGCCGACGATGCCGCCGCCGATGATGCAAAAGTCATAGATCATTGTTTTAGGTACCTACGCATTTCAGTCTGCTTATCAGGTTGTCAGACTAATGGTTTTGTTAAAAAAACGGCGCGCCGGCGGCACGCTTTAAAAGGGTTTGGATCAGTCAGTTGATGGCGGGCAGTTCCAGGTGCAGGCGCCGTGCTGCCGCGCGCAAGTGGGCCTCGGCACAGGCTGCGGCGCCTTGGGCGTCACCGTCGGCGATGGCCTGGTAGAGCGCGGTGTGTTCCTGGGTGGCGTCAGCCGAGCCACTGACAAAGCGCGTGGCGGAGTTTTCCCAGGCGGTCTTGCGGGCACTGGCCAGTTGGCTTCGCAGGAAGTCGTGGAAGGCCACGAAATAATCGTTCTTGCTGGCTTCGGCGATGGCGCGGTGGAATTCCACATCGGCCAGGGCGGCGGCTTCGAAGTCGGCACGCTTGTCGTGCATTTCCTGCAGGGCGGTTTTCATGCGCTGCAGGTCAGCGGCATCACGGCGCCGGGCGGCAATCGAGGCCGCTTGGGTTTCGATCCACAGGCGAACTTCGAACATTTGCGCGAGGTCCGGGCGGCGGCCGTTTTTTTCCGGGAAGCGGAACACGGTGCCGGCAGGAGTCTGGGAGATAAATGAGCCCAGGCCGCGTCGGGCGGTGAGTACGCCGTCGGCCTTGAGCTGGGCAATCGCTTCGCGCACCACCGAACGGCTGACGTTGAGCTGTTCAGCCAGTTGCTGTTCAGTGGGCAGGCGCGCTTCGGGCGCCAGTTGGCCGGAATCGATTTCTGCACGAATGGCGCTGACAACGCGCATAACGAGCGAATCAGGGCGCTGGAGCTCAAGCATGGGAAAACCTTGGTAATCAGGTTGTCAGACAATAGTCGTTACGATTTTACCTTGTCAAGATTCGTGTGGCGTCGAGCCGGGTGCGCAGTGCCAGGAAAAGCCCTACGCCAATCAGTGCCAATGCCACGCCGAACGTGGCCTGCATCCCACTTCCCACGCTACCTGGCGTGGCGGTGGCGAGGTCACCTGAGACATGCGCAAACACCGCACCCAAGGCCGAAGCGCCGGCGATCAACCCCAGGTTGCGTGACAGGTTGAGCAGGCCAGCGACCACGCCACGGCGGTCCGCCAGTACCTCGCTCATCACGGCGGTGTTGTTGGCCGCCTGAAACTGGGCGTAGCCGAGGGTGAGGATGATCAGCGGGGCGATGTAGCCGGCAACACCGAGGTTCAGCGGCATCAGTGATAACAACAGGCAGCCGGCCAGCATCGCCAGCAGCCCCGCAACGGTCATCGGGCCGCTGCCGAAACGGTCGGTCAGGCGGCCGGCAGGGACGCCCATCAGCGCCGAAACACAGGGCCCGACGGCCATCGTCAGGCCCATCCACGCGGGGTCGAGGCCGGCGCTGTGGGTCAGGTAGAAGGGGCCGACCACCAACGTCGCCATCATCACCGCCGACACCAGCGCACTCATGGCCAGGCCGGCGCTGAGGGTTGAATCCCATAGCGTCGACAGGAAATTGAAGCGCGATTGCGTGGACGGTGGTTCGCGACGCTCGACCCGCAGATATCGCCGGGCGAGGGCAAAGGTCAGCAGGCCCAGCGGCACGGTGATAAAAAACAGTGCGCGCCAGCCAAACCCGGCGATCAACACTCCGCCGATGCTGGGCCCCAGCGCGGTGCCCATGGCCGACATCGTGCCCAGCAAGCCCATGGCGCGGCCGGTGCGTTCCTTGGCGACGGTCTCGCCCACCAGCGCCATGGTCATCGCCATCATGATCGCCGCACCCAGGCCTTGCAGGGCGCGAGCCGCGATCAAAAGGCCGAGGGATGGGGCCATGCCACACAGGGCGGAGGCAACGGTGAACAGCAACAAACCCGCCAATAGCAGGCGGCTGCGGCCCATCAGGTCGCCCAGTCGACCGACGCTGACGATCACGGCGGTGATCGCCAACAAATACGCGAGCACCACCCACTGCGCTGCCTGGAAGGATGCATCAAACGCCAGTACCAGACTTGGCAGGCCGACATTGGCGATGCTGGTGCCCAAAGACGCCAGCAGCATGGACAGTGACAGGGCGGCGAGGGCGCCACGGGGTGCAGGTGATTTCATCAAGAGGCTCCTGGAGTTGACCGCTGTCAGAAATCTACGCCGTCACCTAACATGGCGGAAGGCGCAGCAGTTGCACTGTATACGTGCGCCAAACGCCATGTGAGGTTTGCCGTGTCGACACCTGATTTCAATTTGCTGGTCACCCTGGATGTGCTGCTCGCCGAAGGCAGCGTTGCCCGCGCCGCCCAACGGTTGCGCCTGAGCCCGTCGGCGATGAGCCGGGCGCTGGCGCGATTGCGCGAAACGACGGGCGATCCGTTATTGGTCCGCGCCGGCCGAGGCCTGGTGCCAACCCCACGGGCGCTGGAGCTGCGCGAGCAGGTCAGCCAGTTGGTGCAGGACGCTGAAGCGGTGTTGCGTCCGGCTGCGAAGCTCGACCTGAGCCAACTGGTGCGTACCTTCACCTTGCGCACCAGCGACGGTTTTGTGGAGAACTTCGGCCCGGCGCTGCTCGCACGTATCGCCCGGGAAGCGCCGGGCGTGCGATTGCGTTTCGTGCACAAGCCGGACAAGGCCAGCACACCGCTGCGCGATGGCAGCGTCGATCTGGAAACCGGCGTGGTCGACAGCAGCGCCAGCCCCGAGGTGCTGACCCAAGCACTGTTCCGCGACCGATTTATCGGCGTGGTGCGCAAGGGGCATCCGCTGAGTAAGGGCGAAGTCACGCCGCAGCGGTTTGCCGCAGGCCAGCACATCTACGTGTCCCGACGCGGCCATGATCAGGGCCAGATTCAACAGGCTCTCGAAGCGCAGGGGCTGACACGGGACGTGGTGACCATCGTGGCCGGGTTCTCCACCGCCCTGGCGCTGGCCCGTAGCACCGACCTGATCGCCAGCGTGCCGGAGCGGCACACCGCCAACCTGCACAGTGATCTTTATCGTTTTGCGCTGCCATTTGCGTTCCCGGACTTCACCGTCTCGATGCTCTGGCACCCACGACTGGACGCCGACCTGGCCCATCGCTGGCTGCGCGGTTGCCTGCGGGAGGTATGTGCGCAATGAACGGCCGTACCTTTGTGGTGAGGGCGCTTGCTGTGGTGAGGGAGCCTGCTGTGGCGAGGGAGCTTGCTGTGGCGAGGGAGCTTGCTGTGGCGAGGGAGCTTGCTCCCGCTGGGCTGCGCAGCAGCCCCATCAAGCGCACCGCGTTTCTTCAGCCATACTCCCGTTGTAGGTTTGAGGGCCGCTTCGCAGCCCAGCGGGAGCAAGCTCCCTCGCCACAGCAAGCTCTCTTGCCACAACAGGCTCCCTTTCCACGGCAAGCCCCTCCCTATCCACAATATGAATGAGGCAAATGGCTTTGGGTCCAAAGCAGCCCTTCAGCAGGTACAATCCGCCCAGACTTGACACGAAACACCAGGAATTCGAATGTTCAGCCTTACCCGTTACGAAACTCCATGCCCCGAGCCGATCAACGCGCAGATCCTGCAGATGGTGGTCGACTACCTGACGGACATCAGCATGGTCGCCATCCCGCCGAGCAACCTGCTGTACAACGTCTACCAGTACGCCATTGGCTACGAGGTGCACCTGTACCTGGAAGCGCTGGGCGGGTCCAAGGGCATCGCGGTTGAACTGATCGTCGCGCTGGACGAGCAGGAGCAAGTGATCGGCTTCCTGCTGTACCTGCCGGTGAAGGATGATCCCGAGGCGTGCGGCGTGGCCTACATGGCGGTGCACGCCAGCCATCGGCGCAAAGGTGTGGCGCGGGCAATGATGCAGGACATGCTGGCCCGATACCCCCATGCCGAACTGACCTGCGCGGTGGAGAAGGTGCCGGCGTTCGAGTCCATGGGCTTTCAACTGCGCGGCGTACGTGGCACCCAAGTGCTGATGAACACCCGCGACTACAGCACCGACGGCTTGATGGGTTTGCTGGATGTGGCATCGATCTACAGCTCGCTGGAGGTGCGGCAGATCCACACCTACCTGCTGCAAAAGCACGGCAAGCGGGCGATGATCGATGCGGAGAAACAGCGTGATCGTCACTTCGACCAGATGACCCACAAAGCGCGGATGTTTGTACACGCCAGGTTGGGCTGACGCAGGACAATGTGGCGAGCTTTAGCGAGGCTGCAATGGCGGCCGTTTAATCGCGCCCTCGATTGACCATCGCCTTGATGCTCGCAAACAGCTCCTCCTGCGCCTCCAGCGCGCTGATTTCCCCGCTGGCGGCGGCGTGGGAAAGAGCATCTGCCGCGCCCAGCATCCCCCTCAAACCCGCTTGGCCTATCACACCGTCGACGGCAAAAGGGGCGAGAGCATCGCGGCATTTGCCGAGGAAAATCACGTCGTACTCGCGCTTGATGGTTTCCAGCTCCGGGCTGCCGGCCAGCGCCGCAATCACGCCCGGAATCTCGCGCCCCTGCAACAGCACACAGTCGACATAACACGAGGCAATCACCCAGGCACGGTCGTCCAGGGTGGGCTCGCTGGCCTCGATGGCGGCGGCAAACACCTGGTTCTGCCGCGCGTCGAAATCTTCATACAGCGCGGCCAGCAGCCCCGCGCGATCGCCGAAATGGTCATACACCACCGGCTTGGTCACGCCGGCCAGCTCGGCCAGATGCCCCAATGTCAGGGCGTCGGTGCCTTCTTCACGCACCAACTGCCAGGCCACGTCGAGCAATTGGCGTAACCGGTCATCCCGGGACAGGCGGCGGCGAGGGGCAGGGGATTGATCGCTTGACATGCTTATATACCAAAAGTAACTTGCCAACGGTAACTTAGCTCAAGCCTACTCAATTTGCCTGCCCGTCGCTACCCCCGAAGGAGTTTCTGCCATGCACGCCCTCATCGTTGTTGCCCACCACGACCCGCAATCCCTGACCCACAGCCTGGCCAAGCAGGCCGCCGCCGGCATCACGGCCGCCGGCCACACCTTCGAAATCGCCGACCTCGCTGCCGAAGGCTTCGACCCGCGCTACAGCGCCGCCGACCACAAAGTGCATCGCACCCGCGCCACGCCACCGGCCGACGTGCTTGCCGAACAGGCCCGGCTCGACCGCGCCGATGCATTGGTGCTGGTGTTCCCGATCTTCTGGTGGTCAATGCCGGCCTTGCTCAAAGGCTGGATCGACCGGGTGTTCGTCAACGGTTGGGCAATCGACTACAGCCTGGAAACCAAGGTGGTGAAAAAACTTGGCCATCTGCAGGTGCATTTGCTGGGCGTGGGCGGGGCCGATGAAGGCGTGTTTGAACGCCACGGCTACGCCAACGCGATGCGCACGCAAATCGACCACGGGATCTTCGATTACTGCGGCGCGAAGGTGCTCACCTCCGAGCTGCTGCTGGACTCGGAGAGCGGCGCGGCCGAACAGCATCTGGAGACGGTAGCGAAGCTGGGGCGGCAATTGTTTGTCGCTGCCCTGGAACCCAGCGAAACCGCCTAAACAATCTGCTGTTCAAGGCTGCTCTGTATCAGCGTTGCCAACTGCGCCACTGCCGCGTTTGGTGCCGGGTGGCTGCAATGCAATTCATAGCCCAGGGACGGCACCGGCGGCAGTCCGTCGAGCACCCCCAGGTGCGCCGGCAAACCGATGCGGGTGCGCAAGGTCACGCCCAACCCGGCGTCGACGGCCGCCCAGATCCCGCCGACGCTGGGGCTGGTCAAGGCAATGCGCCAGGCAATCCCTGCGCGGTCCAGGGCTTCGGTGGCGGCGCTGCGCAATACGCAGGGCGCCTCGAACATCACCAGTGGCAACGGCGCGTCCTCGGCGCGTGGCAATAGCGGCTTGTCCCGCGGGCCAATCCAGTGCATCGGGGTTAGCCCCAGGCGCGTGCAACCGGACGAGTTGTGGCCGGTTTCCCAGGTCAGCGCCAGGTCCAGGCGGGTGTTGTCCATCAGGCCCAGCAACTCTGCGTTGCGCCCAATCCGCACTTCGAGGCTGATCAGCGGGTACAGCCTGGCGAAGCGCCGCAGGACGTCACTGAGCACATGCTCGCCAAAATCCTCCTGCAAGCCGAGGCGCAAGGTGCCTGCGGTTTGGGTTTCGTGGAGGCTGCCGAAGATGCTGTCGTTGAGTTCCAGCAGTCGCCTGGCATGACTGAGCAGCGCCTCGCCCACCGGGGTCAGCGCGAGCCCGCGCCCGGATTTACCCAGTACCGGCGTGCCGACCTGTTCTTCGAGTTTCTTTAATTGCGCGCTGACGGCCGAGGTTGAACGGCCCAGTCGGTCGGCCGCCTTGGCGAAGCTGTTCAGCTCCACGCCGGTGACGAAGGTGCGCAGTACATCAAGGTCGAAGGTGGGACGGCGCATTTTATATTCCATAAAAACAGGATGGTTGGTGCTGTTTAATCTGATATTCGGAACGATCCTGGCCTGCTAGTTTTTGCCCGTCAACTGAATTGTCGGAGCGAGAGTCCATGAGCAGCAAATTTACCGAACTGACCCGCGACGTGTTGTTCGCCGATATCTGGGAGCGCGATGGCCTTTCCCCCAAGGAGCGCAGCCTGATCACCGTGGCGGCGCTGGTGGCGATGTATCGCCTTGAGCAATTGCCGTTTCACTTGCAGCGGGCGATGGATAACGGCGTGAGCGCCGATGAGCTGAGCGAAGTCATCACCCACCTGGCGTTCTATTCCGGCTGGCCGACAGCGGCGTCGGCGCTGAACCTGTTGGCCGCCATCAATCCTGGGGAGTAACCACCATGCCTTATGCCCGAATCTCCCTGCATCGCGGGAAATCCCCTGAATATCTGCAAGCGCTTTCCCAGGGGCTGCATGATGCCCTGGTTGAAAGCTTCAAGATTCCTGTCGCGGATCGCTTTCATGTGATCCACCAGCACGAAGTGGGCGAGATGATCATCGACCCCAACTACCTGGGCGGCCCGCGCAGCCACGACTATGTCCTGATCGCGATCACCGGCGGCAAACCCCGGGATACCGAGACCAAGCGCGATTTCTACCGGGTGCTGGTGGAGCGGTTGGAGGCGGCCATCGGGCTGAGCCCGGAAGATGTGATGGTGGTGATTACCACGACGGCGGCGGATGAGTGGTCGTTTGCGGGTGGCAGGGGGAACTGACTCAGCCTTCGCGAAACAGGTCATGGGCATCCAGCAACCGATACGCAATCTCCGGCTGCTTCTCCATACCCTTGCGAATCGCCGCCGGAATCGACTGCCGGGTCTTGCGACACAGGCCTGGCAACTCATCGATAACGATCTGGATCCCGCGCATGCTTTTGACTTCCGTATGCCCGGGGGCGATGTGCACGCGGATGCCCAGTTGCTGGTACATCAGGTGTTGCATGCGTTCCAGGTCGGGCAGGCTTTGCAGGTTTTCGAGGCGTTCGAGCAGGCGTTTTTCTTCCTGGCGCGTCAGGTGCAGGATGCGTGCATCGGCGCCGGGAAGTTCGAGGAGTTTCTCGCGATTGCAATCGCAGGCACCGGGTGGGCAGGGTTGGCGAATCGTCATGAAGTCTCCCTCCCGTTACCGGCGCCGACGGCTTACCAGGTCAACTGGACGCCAAGGCTTTCCAGCTCTTTCCAGTACTCAGGATAGGTCTTGCCGACGCAGTCCGGGTCCTGAATCCTGATCCCCGAAACCTTCAGGCCTGCCAAGGCAAAGCACATCGCGATGCGGTGATCGGCGTGGGTGTCGATCAGCGCGTTGCACGTGGTGCCCGCCAGGGCCGGATCGCTGGCCACCAGCAAATCATCACCTTCAATGGTCGCCAAACCCGCACGGATTTCATTCAGGCCGTCATGCAGTGCCTGCACCCGGTCACATTCCTTGACCCGCAGGTTGGCCAGCTCGGTGAAGCGTACCGGTGTGTTGTTGAACGCGGCCAGTACGGCGAGGGTCGGAATCGCATCCTGCATCTGCGAACCGATGACCACCGGTTGCATGTGCGGGAATTGCGCGATCACTGCCTGGGCCTTGGCATCGGGCTGGGTGAAATCCTGCGGGGCGACACCGAGGTCGATGCGGCCACCGGTCAGCACTTCGGCCGCCCACAAGTAAGTGGCGGCGGACGCGTCAGGCTCGATCAGGTAGTCGTGGGCGGTGTAGCCGGTGGGGGCCACGCGCCAGGTGCTTTCATCGACGATGTTCACCTGGGCACCGAAGGCGCGCATGCAGTCCAGGGTCAGGTCGACGTAACCACGGGCGCCGATGTCCTTGCCGGTCAGGGCCACTTCAATCGGTGCCTCGCCGCACGCCGCCAGCATCAACAGCGCCGACACGTACTGGCTCGACAGGCCGCCGTCGATCTCGAAACGCTTGGCCTGCACGCGGCCGGTGCCGTGTACCGTTACCGGCGGGCAGCCGGTTGGGCTGTCGACCTTGATGCCGTTTTGACCGAGGGTCGCGAGCAAAGGGCCGATCGGGCGTTTTTGCATGTAGGCGTCGCCGTCCAGCACCACCGTGCCTTGAACGGTGGCCACGGCGGCGGTGAGGAAGCGCATCGCGGTGCCGGCGTTGCCGAGGAACAGCGGCTGCGCCGGCAATTGCAGCTTGCCAACGCTTGTGACGACGAACGTGGTGTCGTCCGGTTCATCAATCACCACGCCCATCTGCCGCAGGGCCACCGACATGTGGCGGGTGTCATCGCTTTTCAACGCGCCGCTCAAACGGCTGGTGCCCTTGGCCAGGGCAGCCAGCAGCAGGGCACGGTTGGTAATGGATTTGGAGCCGGGGGGCGCTACCTTGCCGTTCAATGGAAAGTTGGGCGGTGTAACGGTCACGGTTTTCTGCGAACTCAAGGTACAAGGCTCCTGCTTCAAGGCGGGTGGCGTTTGGCGGACACGAATAATCGGCCAAACACGCTACCGTTGTCGAGCGGGGATCGTTGAACGTCGCAGGTTATGGCGCCATGCGGCCATTCAAGTCGCCATAGGTGAACGCCTTGAGTTCGTGCGTATCCAGTTGCCCGGTCCGCAGGAAGCCTTCGGCCAGGCTGTGCATGGCGCCGTACAGGAATTCGGCAATGCTCGAACCCGCCGTAAGGCGGCGCACGCCCAAGGCTTGCAGCGTCTCGGGGGTGGGCAGGCCGGCCCAGGCCAGCACGTTGACCGGCAAGCTCGTCGCCTGGCAGAGCTGACGGATTTCGTGCTCCTGGTGGATACCCGCGGCAAACAGTCCATCGGCGCCAGCAGCCTGGTACAACGCGGCGCGCTTGAGCAGTTCTTCCAGGCGCTGTGGCTCGGGCGCCAGTCCTTTGAGATACACGTCACTGCGAGCGTTGATAAACAGCTTCACACCGCAGCTGTCAGCAACCCGCCGGGCGACTTCGATTTTGCGGACCAGCAATTCAGGTGTGCCGGCACCGTCTTCAAGGTTGATGCCGACGGCGCCCGCGTCGATCACGGCCTTGATCACCCGACCCACCTGCTCCGGGTCGTCGGAGTAACCCGCCTCGATGTCCACGCTCAGCGGCACATCGATGACGCGGGCGATGGACTCGACGGTGCTCACCAGCAAAGGCAGCGGCAGTTGATTGCCGTCCTTGTAGCCGTGGGTCCAGGCGACGGCTGCGCTGCTGGTGGCAACGGCCTGGCTGCCCAGTTGTGCCACCAGGCGTGCGCCGCCTGCATCGGCAACGTTGGGCAAGATCAGCAATTGGGCGTGGTGCAGGGCGTGGAAGGCGGTGGCGTGGGCGGTCATGGCGGGTCAGTCCTTTGAGCGGTTTTTTTGATTGAAGGCGCCTGTCATATCAACAATCGGCCCGGCATCGCAATCGATAAAACACCACTGGTCGACATTTCCCACGTTGATGTCGATTGAGCGCCTGATTGATCGACTACAGACAGAACAACCCGTCGAATCAGGAGAGTGATCATGTCGTACGTAGATGGCTGTGTAATCGCGGTACCCACCGCAAAACGCGAACAATTCATCCAGCACGCCAAGGCCGCCGCCGTGGTGTTCAAGGAGCATGGTGCGCTGAATATCGTTGAGTGCTGGGGTGATGATGTGCCCCAGGGGCAGGTGACGTCGTTTCCCATGGCGGTAAAGCTCAAGGACGACGAAACCGTGGTGTTTTCCTGGATCGTGTGGCCTTCACGCCAGGTGCGTGATGCCGGAATGAGTAAGGTGATGGACGACCCGCGCCTGAAGGCAGACGTCAATCCGATGCCGTTTGATGGGCAGCGGATGATCTATGGCGGGTTTGAAATGATCCTCAACACGTGAGGACAAGTGTTCATGGATAGCAGCTGTAGTCCGATCGCCTGTTGCAGGGTAGGACGGACGACAGGTCCGGTGCAGGACTGCTGAGAAAACTCCGCAAAACAAGGATGTTGCGCGATTTGTCTGACAGAACCGTCGGGTAGACAACCCGGCGGGGTGGGCTAAGTTCAAGGCGCTTCCCATGACGGGAAGTCTTCAATCAAGGAGTGACTGAAATGAACAAACCCCAGACTCAACTCAGGCATGGTCGCGTCGTGACCCCCGCCAGCCGTGGCTCGGTGGCGGTAGAACGCGGGCTGCTGGAGAACTGGCAAGTCAATGAAATGGAAGGCGGCAAGAACTTCCCGGCCCTCAGCGCCGGACCGTTTCCGGCGCCTTATGAAACCGACGATCAAAGCGTCACGCCACCCGCAGACGGGCACATCCTCAGCGGCGGCAAGACCGATGCCCGGGACTGCGTGAACTTCACCGACGAAGAAATGGGTAAAAAGCTCAACACCCCGTTTAACTGGCCGTTGCTGAATGTTGAAGCCGGCCAGGTGTTCAAGGTGCAGTGGGACTACACCGCCGCGCACGTGACCCGTGGCTATCGCTGGCTGATTACCCGGGACGGCTGGGACCCCAAGCAGCGCATCAGCCGGGCTCAATTGGAGGCCAAGCCGTTCTACGAGGACTTCTACACCCAGGTACCGTATTACCAGCACTCGGCTGAACTGAAAGCCAAGGTCGAACATCAAGTGACGTTGCCCAAGGGCAAGAAGGGCCGGCATGTGCTGGTGTTGATGTGGATCGTGGCCAACACCGGCAATGCGTTTTATCAGGCGTTTGATGTCGACTTTAAATAGTCGCAACTGAACCTGGAGGAACAACATAAATGTGGGGAGGGAGCTTGCTGTGGCGAGGGAGCTTGCTCCCGCTGGGCTGCGTAGCAGCCCTAAAAAACCATGGGCGCTTCGCACCCAGCGGGAGCAAGCTCCCTCGCCACAGGTGTTGCGTTCAGCACAAGCTCAATCAGCGCTGGGCCAACCAGTAATCGTGCAACACACGGGCCGCCGGTTCGATCGCTGCAACCCGTTGCTGATGGGCATTTACATCCAGGTCTGCCGGCAGTTCAAAGTTGTCCTGCTCGGCACACCAGGAAATTTTCTCAAACTGCCCGGCCTGTTCGGCAGGCAGCTCTGGCCAGTTGCCGATCGCGGCGCCACGGATATAACCAAAGCACCATTCTTCCGCCAGGGTCAGTGGCTGGCCCTGGTGCTCGGTTTCTTCGAAACGCGCCTTGAATCCTTGGGCGTCAGTCGCCAACTGTGTGGCGATAGCGTTCATGTGCCGCACGCTCAGTTCAAGAAACCGCTTGGCTTCTTCCGGGCTTTCCCAATCCGGGTTCTGCCCACCAAAGATGCCGGGGAACCACTCGGCCACGTCCACCTGCGCAGGGCTTGAGACCAGAGCAGTGAAGTAACCGTCGAGCTCGGCCAGGTTCAACACCGAATGATCGTCGCCGTACTTGAGCAGGGTTTCGTCGATGAACTCGAAATCGGCAGGGGCGAGGGGTTGGTCGTGCATGGAGATGTCCTTTGTGCGTAGAGCGCCGCCGATAGGGGCGGCTTAAAGCGCGGAGGATGGCGCGTGCCGGGTTTTTAATCCAGCCTCTTCAGCGCTTTTCCCACAACACGCACAGCTTGCTCATGCACATCGAACCCGCCACGGCGAGGATGATCGGCACCAGGAAGTCGTGGTCGATGCGGGTAAATTCCGCCACCAGCACAATTGCGGTCAAGGGCATGCTCATGCTCGACGCCAGGAACGCCGCCGCGCCAATGATCGCGAAGGCCCCCAGCGGCACGCCGGGCCACAGCAGGCTCCAGGCGCCGCCGAGGATGATCGCCAGCAAAGCGCCGTTGGCCAGCGCCGGGGTCAGCAGGCCGCCTTCGGCACCGGCGCGCAGGCTGCTGGCGGTGATCAGCACCTTGACCACCAGCAGTACGGCGGCGAGGGCGATGCTCAGTTCATTGTCGAAACCCAGCTGCGCCGGGCCTTTGCCGTTGCCGAGAATCTGCGGCAGGAAAATCGCCAGGCCACCGATGATGCTGAAGTTGATCAACGACAGCACCGGCAGTCGCCAGCCTCGGGCGGCGTTGTTGCGGGCCGCGCCGGTCAGCCGAGTGAAACCGTAGGCAGCCAGGCCAAACACCGGGCCGCAGGCCAGCGCCCAGGCGATCAAGCCGGGGCTGAGCACAAAGTGCGGCACCACGTATTGTGACTCTGCGCCCAAACCAATCCAGGCCACCGACGCACCGATGGCCGAGGTGGTCAACGCAATCACCGCCGCCGGCCAACTGAACACACCCACCAACACTTCGAGCACAAACACCGCGCCCCCCAGCGGCACGTTGTACACCGCCGCCAAGCCGGCGCCCGCGCCGCAGGCGACGATCAGCCGGTGCATGTCCGGCGCCAGGCGTGCCCGCTGTGATAACCAGGTGGCCGCCAGCGCGCCGACTTCCCTTGGCGCCACTTCACGGCCCAGGGGGGAGCCGAGGGCAACGGTGATGATTTGCAGCACGGCGTGGGCGAGGGTGGTCTTGGGCGGCATGATCGGCGCCTGGGCCGAGACTGCTTGTTTGATGCTCACCAACGGCCGGCCATAGCGGTAGATCAACCACCAGCCCACGCCCGCCACCAGGCCGCAGGTGATCAGCACCAGCACCCGGCGTTCAGGCGCGGCGGCAGTGACGCCGAGCAAAAAGGTTTCGTGGCTGATCAGGCTGTCGAGGCTGTAGCCGTAGGCCAGGTGCTGGATGCCGTGCAGCAGCAACGCCAGGAGCATGCCGCCGATGCCGGCGCCGATACCGGTGAAGATGACCACCAGGGCGAGAATCAGCAAAGAGCGGGGCTTGGAAGGCATAAAGGGTCCACAGGGCCGGATTTTCGAGGCTGATTCTATAGCGTGCAGGTGCTGCTACCGCGCTGACATGTAATGCAATGGCGCGAATTGGCCTTCCACAACATTGCATTACGTTCAGATTACTTTAACGGCCCGGCCGATTGCCTGAATCGGACCTGTCGGCTTGCCGGTTTTCGATCCGCCGGGGTTTTCCAGGGTCAGCTCAAACAGTTGGTTGGGCGCCAGTGGCGGCAGTTTGTCCAGGGGCACCGACAGCGATTGCCCGGGCTTGACCAGCCCCAGCGACACCGGGCCTTGCCAGTCTTCGCCCTTGGTCCAGAACTGCAGGGTCTTGTCTGCCGGTACTTCCATGATGCCCAGGGGGATCAGCTGGATTTCCTGGGTATTACTCGCCTGTATCACCCAACCCGGTGCCTGGCTTTGCGGTGCGACCAGCACCACCACATAAGCGGTCGGGTTGATGGTTGCTGTCTGGGTCAGCAGCAATGTTGCCAATACAAGACTCGCCGCGAGGCCCGCACCGGCCAGTCCGCGCCACAAAGACAGCCGGTTCCACCATGAGACCGTTGAGTCTTGAGGGACGGAATGCCCCAGGCTGCGCTCGATACGTCGCCACAAATTAACCGATGGCGTGACGGGGTCGGCCTGCTCGGTCAATGGCAACAGGCGCTGCTCCCAGGCGTCCACCGCTGCACGCAACTCGGCGTCGGTAGCCAGGCGTTGTTCCACCTCGGCACGCTGCGCGGCGGGCAAGGTGCCCAGCACATATTCGCTGGCCAGTTCGTCGATGCTGTTCATGCCATGCACTCACGCAATGCCGCGAGGCTGCGTTTGATCCACGCTTTCACGGTGCCCAGCGGGGTGCCGAGTTTGTGCGCGATTTCGCTGTGGGAATAACCGTCTACATACGCATGCAGGATGCAGTTGCGGCGGGCCGGGTCGAGTTGTTCGAGGCAGCTGTAGATGCGTCCCGAGCGCGCCTGATACTCGAAGGTGTCGGTGTGCTCCGGGGTTTCATGTTCTTCGTCGAGGGGCACTTCGCGTCCGGTGCTGCGCACCGCATTCAGGGCCAGGTGCCTGGTCACGCTATAGACCCAACCGCGGGCCGAGCCTTTGTGCGGGTCAAAACTGGCGGCTCCATTCCAGATCTTGATAAAAGCGTCATGCACGATGTCTTCGGCCAGGGCCTTGTCGCGCACGATGCGCAACGCAACGCCCAGCAGCCGGCTGCTTTCCTGTTGATACAGGCGGCGCAGGGCCGGTTGATCGCCCCGGGCGCAGGCCAGCAGGCAGGCTTCATACTCAAAATCGGCTTCAGGCAAGGACAGGGTTTCCCGGTGGATGCCCCGGTAGTGAACCCGGGGCGCTTTCGCAGCAGCGTAGACGACTTTACTTAATTGGCCGCCCAGAAGATGTAGTCGGCCTGGTACTTCACCACTTGCTGCTTGCCCTTGTTGGCCGCCGTGCATTCGGTGCTCGGTGCCACGCCACCCTTAAGGGCGACCCGTTGAATGTAGGCAACGCCACTCATCGCGCCCTTGCCTTCGGCGGGGTTGGCCTTGACCAGTTGATAGGGCAGGTTGCCGGGGCTCGACGGCGCTACGGCCAATTGGGTGCCGGTGACTTTCGAGCCGTCCTTGGCCTGCCAGGTGGCGGGCGGGCCGAAGTAGCTGCCGACTTGCTGGCCGCTGCGGTCATTGAGCACGGCCTTGGGGCCGACGAAAAACCATTCGGTCTGGCCAGCAGCATTGGCCTTGTCACGGCATTCGTAGGTGATTTCGCCGACGCCGGTGGTTTCCATCGCCACCTTGTGACCGTCCGGCACCTTGATGCTGTCGGGTAAACCGGTCTGGGCAAAGGCAGTCGGTGCAGCAGCGAACAGGCAGGTCACGCAGAACAGGGCTTTGGCGTTCATCGGTGTCTCTCCATAAGGGCAGCAAGGCGCTGCTACCGGTACTACCCACGACACGCGCAAACGGATGCAGCGATTAGAAAATAATTCGGCAAGGGCGCACACTGTGGCCCCCGCACTACCAGAGGAGAGATTGGCGATGACCGGTGTTCACAAGGCTGCTCAACAGGGATTCTCTACCCAGGCCGTCACCTACGCCCAAGGCCGACCGGATTACCCACGCCAACTCACGGGCTGGTTGACCGACGCCCTGCAGATCAACTCGCACTCCACCGTTATCGACCTGGGTGCCGGTACTGGCAAGTTCACCCGTTTGCTCAGCACCGTGGCGCCGACCTTGATTGCGGTCGAGCCGGTAGAGGCGATGGGCGCGCAGTTGAAGAAACAGCTGCCGGACGTGCGCCTGCTGTCAGGCACCGCCGAGGCCATTCCTCTTGAAGAGGCCACCGCCGATGCGCTGGTGTGCGCCCAGGCGTTCCACTGGTTCTCCACGGAAGCGGCCCTGGCTGAAATCCACCGGGTGCTGAAGCCAGAAGGCCGGCTGGGTTTGATCTGGAACGTGCGGGACGAATCCGTGGACTGGGTCGCGGCGATCACCGAGATCATTACGCCCTACGAGGGCGACACCCCGCGCTTCCACACCGGGCGCTGGCGCGAAGCGTTCACCGCGGAGTATTTTTCCGCGCCCGAAATGACCTGCTTCCCCTACAGCCACGTCGGCAGCCCCCAGGAAGTGATCATGGATCGCTTCCTTTCGGTGAGCTTTATCGCCGCATTGCCGCCGGCGGAAAAGGCGCTTGTCACTGAGCAGCTGCAGTCGCTGATCAACACGCATCCGGCCTTGCGCGGCCGTGAGACGGTGGCATTCCCGTACCAGACTCAGGCCTATCGCAGCCAGCGCCTGACGAAAAAGGCATAAAGTCAGATCGTATTGATATAAGTCGTTATAAGAAAAATCGCTATGCTGCGGCCAGAATTTTATAAGGCCGCAGGTAGTGGTAATGGATGTAGGTAATTTTGGTTTCTCGATTGCTGGCCTGATTGTTGGATTTATCGTGGGAATGACCGGTGTTGGCGGCGGCTCGTTGATGACGCCGATCCTCTTGTGGTTCGGCATCAACCCGGCCACCGCCGTGGGCACCGACCTGTTGTATGCCGCCATCACCAAGTCCGGTGGGGTGCTGGTTCACAGCAAGAATCGCAACATCGACTGGACCATCACCGGTTGGCTGACCCTGGGCAGCGTGCCTGCGGTGCTGCTGACCTTGTGGTTCCTCAAGAGCCTGGACACCGATCCCGCCGCCTTGAACGCGGTGATCAAGCAGTCCCTGGGCGTGGTGCTGCTGCTGACGGCCACCGCCATTCTGTTCAAGAACAAGCTGCTGGCTTTCGCCCAGCGGCATGCCGGCGACGACTACAAGATGGCGCCGCGCAACCTCAATGCGCTGACCATCGTCACCGGCGCGATCCTCGGCACCATGGTGGCCCTGACCTCCATCGGTGCCGGCGCCCTGGGCACCGTGGCGCTGTTTATCCTGTACCCGTTCCTGGCCACCAAGCGCCTGGTGGGTACGGAGATCGCCCACGCCGTGCCGCTGACCCTGGTCGCCGGCCTTGGCCACGCGAGCATGGGCAACATGGACTGGACGCTGCTCGGCTTCCTGTTGCTGGGATCGCTGCCGGGGATTTATGTCGGCAGCCACATGGCCGGCAAGGTCCCGGACGGGATATTGCGTCCTTGCCTGGCGTTTATGCTGGTGATGATCGGCTTCAAGCTGGCGCTTTAACGCGCCGGCCCATTGCCGATCTGCCACACAAACGGCGGCTCGGTGCCGTTGATCACCCGGTCGCCGACAATCCGCGCCTTGTAGATCACCGGGTTGTGGGACGACACCGTGCGTGCGTTGCGCCAGTGCCGATCCAGGGATTTGCCCTGGCGTACGTCCGAAGCGCCCAGCGCGTTGAACAGTTCAGTGGTGGCGCGCTGGATCAGTTCCGACACCACCACCTGCGCGGTCGCTGATTCGATTTCGGCAGCCACATTGGCTTCGTGTTCCGCCGCATCATCCCCGCCAAAGCGCGCCACGTAAGCCCGCTGCGCTGGAAGGGTTGCCTTCAGCGCGCTGGCCTCGGCGGCATACACCAGCGCCGCGACTTCACCCACCACCTGTTGAATCTGCGAATCCTGGCTCACATGGGCAGCATTGCCATGGCTGTAGATGCGCTTGCGGCTGCGCACCTGATGCGCCACATCCTTGAGGGCCGCGCGACCGATGCCGGCCAGGGTGGCGAGCAGCACCAACTGGTAGAACGCGGTCTGGTATTTGAAGCGGGTGGAAAAGTCGATGAGGTTTTCCGCTTCCACCACGGCGTCGGTAAAGCGCGAGGTGCCGCTGCCGGTGGTACGCTGGCCAAAGCCGTCCCAGTCATCGCTTTGCACTACACCGGGCTGGTGGGTGCGGGTGGCGGCAATCACATCGCCGCCGGTGTCGCTGCGCTGGGCATACACGTCGATCCAGTCGGAAAACAGGCTGCCGGTGCTGTAGAACTTTTCACCGTTGAGTTTCCATTTATCGCCGTCGGGGCTGACTTTTGTGACCACATCGCCGATGGCCACGCTGCCGATTTCAGTCCAGGCGCAGCCGACGATGTCACCCTCGACAAAACGTTTGAACCAGATGTCCCGCGCCGCGCCGGGGGCGGCGTTCAGGCGGTCTTCGGCGAACGCGAAATGCCCGCGCAGGGCCTGGGGCACGTTGGAATCGGCTTCGGCCAGTTCGATCAGCAGTTCAAACAGCTGGGGCAGGGAGGCGCCACCGCCACCGTATTCCACCGGCACGCGCACGGCGCCGAAGCCGGCTTGCTTGAGCCACTGGATGGGTTCGTAGGGCAGGGCGCGGGTTTGTTCACGCTCTACGGCGCCTTCGGCGATGCGCTGGAAAACCGGCCGGAAGCGTTCGGCCAGGGCTTGATAATCGACGCCGGTGGACAGTGGGTTGATCACGTGGTGCTCGGTCATGGGGACGGTTCCTGGGCAGTGAGTCAGGTGAGCTATTGCACAGTCCATGCCGGGCGCGAAGGCACGTGTTTACGGGGCGGGTGCTGATTCAACTGTTGTCCCTGCAACAGCAAAACGACAAACCGCTGCAATCCGTGACAGCTCGGAGCAGGCTGCTTTTCGCCTGTTTCCGCGTTCCAAGGCCTGTAGCGTGGGCCTTTCACGGTCACTGGCACACTTGCTGCTCCACACCCTGTACATGCCAATCCGCGAGGTACAGTCCAATGAGTCAGCAAGCCGTCAAATTTGCCTACTGGGTGCCCAACGTCAGCGGTGGGCTGGTGGTCAGCAAGATCGAACAGCGCACCCACTGGGGCATCGACTACAACCGCAAGCTGGCGCAGCTGGCCGAGGACGCCGGTTTCGAATACGCCCTCACGCAGATTCGTTTCACCGCCGGCTATGGCGCCGAATACCAGCATGAGTCCGTTGCGTTCAGCCATGCGCTGCTGGCGGCCACCACCAAGCTCAAGGTGATTGCGGCGATCCTGCCTGGCCCATGGCAACCGGCCCTGGCGGCCAAGCAACTGGCAACCATCGACCAGCTCACCAATGGCCGGGTAGCGGTGAATATCGTCAGCGGCTGGTTCAAGGGCGAGTTCCAGGCCATCGGCGAACACTGGCTGGAGCACGACGAGCGCTATCGGCGCTCCGAGGAATTCATCCGTGCCTTGAAGGGCATCTGGACCCAGGACAATTTCACCTTCAAGGGCGACTTCTACCGCTTCAACAACTACAGCCTCAAACCCAAGCCACTGGGCGAGCCGCACCCGGAAATCTTCCAGGGTGGCAGTTCACGGGCGGCGCGGGATATGGCGGCGCGGGTGTCGGACTGGTACTTCACCAACGGCAATACCCCGGAAGGCATCAAGGCCCAGGTCGATGACATCCGGGCCAAGGCAGCGGCGAATAATCATTCGGTGAAAGTCGGGGTCAACGCGTTTGTGATTGCCCGCGATACCGAGGAAGAAGCCCGCGCCGTACTGGCAGAGATCATCGACCAGGCCGATCCGGAAGCCGTGAATGCGTTTGGCGACGCGGCCAGACAAGCCGGCAAGGCATCCCCGGAAGGCGAGGGCAACTGGGCCAAATCCAGCTTTGAAGACCTGGTGCAATACAACGACGGCTTCAAGACCAACCTGATCGGCACCCCGCAGCAGATCGCCGAGCGCATCGTGGCCTTGAAGGCCGTCGGCGTGGACCTGGTACTGGCCGGCTTCCTGCACTTCCAGGAAGAAGTCGAGTACTTCGGCCAGCGCGTACTGCCGCTGGTGCGTGAGCTGGAGGCCAAGGCCGGGATCAAGCAAGTCGCCTGAACACCACCACCGCCGCACGCAATTTGTTATTGCCGAACCGGCACATTCGCTCGAACTCCCCGTGGCTGACCGGCAGATGCTGGCAGTCCATGGGTTGGCGATGCTGGCTGTGGTCCACGTCCGGGTCGTGCAGGTACACGAAGTCTTCGTCGCAATCGGTGACGATCACCCAGTGGGGCGACTTGGAGCGGGTCAGCCGGTAGCTGCTGATCAACACCAGCGGCTGCCCGCCGTCCCGCAGCACCTGGGGTAAATCCAGCGGGCCGCCGAGCACCTGCTCGACGTCGCTCAATGCCAACTCTTCCTCGAAGGCGTCATGCACCAACCGCATGACGTCTTTTTTATGCGCATCCCGCACCCCGTCGAGAAACAACGGCCCGCTGACGTTGACCTGCATGCGCACCCGAAAACCCCGGCGCCACGCGGCCAGTGCCAGGCCTTGGGGGCTGCAGCCACCGTGGCCGGCGGTCATGAACACGGTGGTTGCCTCACGCCATATCTGCAGTTCTTCGCGACGCTGTGCCACCCGCGCAGGTTCCAAAGCGCCCATGGCCATCAGCAGGCTGGCGGCGCCACAGGTGAAGTCGGTGGTCTGCTGGTAATAGGGAACGCTCAGGGCGCGTGCGTCCTGGTGCTGGAGGATGCGTTTTTCCAGGCGCAGGGCTGGGGCGTGGTCTTCGTAATAGTCATTGATCAAGGCAAAGCGCCGGTAACCATTGCGCTCGTACAGGGCGATGGCGCCGGGGTTGTCGGTGCGCACTTCGAGGCGCAGGTAGGCGCAGTCGTGTTCCACGGCGCAGGCTTCGATGCGTGTCAGCAATTGCTTGCCCAATCCCAGGCCCCGGGAGGACTCGGCGATGGCGATGGAATACAGGCGCGCCAGGGAGGTGCCCCGGTGGAACAGCACCAGGGCGTAACCCAGCAACTCGCCGTGTTGTTCCGCCACCAACAGTTGCCCGTGGGCGCGGCTGACCATCCACTGGAAGCTGCGGGTGGAGAGCCGGTCCGTGGTGAAACAGTGCTGTTCCAATGCCACCAATGCAGGCACGTCATCGGGTGTTGCAACGCGAAAGGAAAGAGCCATGTGACCGCCGTAAAAGTTGCGTAACGAAACGGGACTTCTCTAAAAGATCGTGCTTAATAGAAAAGGTCTAGTTCTCTAAAGCGGATCAATCAATATGTCAGCGGTACAAGGTCATTGGCGTGAAGTATCCGAGCAAACAGTGGCGGCGACAATAACTTCCAACGGTTATTTTTCCAGCCCTCCCAAGAGTGCAAGTCAAGTCGTGATCATTGTCGAGCGCAAGGAAGACTGGGCATCGTACTTCCCCAGCGAAGACATCGTCACCGCCCAGGAATACCTTGAACAAACCCGGGAAAACGAGACGGGCAAGCGGGTGCAGGTGATCAACCTGTGCCGCAGCTACAAGTACCTGGGGCACGGCTACTACTGCTCGCTGCTGGCCGAGGCGCGGGGCCACAAGGTGATTCCGTCGGTGCGCACCATCAGCGAACTGACGAAAAAATCCCTGTACGGCCTGGCCCTGGATGACCTGGATAAAACCCTCGATAAAGCCTTGAGTCATCACCTCTACAGCAATACCGAAGGCTTTACCCTGACACTTTATTTTGGCCGAACCAATATTGAACCCTTGCAGGATTTGGCCCGCCAGTTGTTTGAGGCGTTTCCCTGTCCGATCCTGTTAGTTGAATTTCGCAAGAATAACGGCTGGCACATCGAAGGCATCAAGTCTGGGGTGTTGCACAAGTTGCGCGATGACCAGGAAGATCAATTCGCCAATGCGCTGGATAACTTCAGCCGCAAGATCTGGCGTCAACCGCGCTCCCGACGGTTGGCCCGCTATGACCTGGCAATCCTGCACGATCCGCAGGAACAATTGCCGCCGTCCAACGCCCGTGCCCTGGAAAACTTCGTACGGGTCGGCAAGGGGCTGGGCATCGATGTGGAACTGATCGAGCGCAAGGACTATGCCCGCCTGGCCGAATACGACGCCTTGCTGATCCGCGAGACCACCAGCGTTGACAACCACACCTACCGCTTCGCCAAAAAGGCCGAGAGCGAAGGGCTGGTGGTGATGGACGACCCGGCGTCGATCCTGCGCTGCACCAACAAGGTCTACCTCACCGACCTGCTGAAAAGCCACCAACTGGGCATGCCCGCCACTGAAATTCTGTACAAGGAGCGACCCGAAGATTTCGAACGGGTGGGCGAGCGCCTCGGCTTCCCGCTGGTACTGAAGATCCCCGACGGGTGTTTCTCCCGCGGCGTGATCAAGGTCGAAAGCCAGCAAGCGCTGTTGACCGCCACCGCTGAACTGTTCGAGCATTCCGTGTTGCTGCTGGCCCAGGAGTTTTTCTACACCGAGTACGACTGGCGCATCGGCGTCCTCAACCGCAAACCGATCTTTGCCTGCCAGTACTTCATGTCCAAGGGCCATTGGCAGATCTACAACCACAAGGCCATCGGCCAGGACATCAACGGCGAGTGCCGCACCCTGGCGGTCCACGAAGCGCCCAAGGCCGTGGTGGAACTGGCGGTAAAGACCGCCAACCTGATCGGCGACGGCCTGTACGGCGTAGACCTCAAGCAATCCGGCGACAAGGTGGTGGTGATCGAGGTCAATGACAACCCCAACATGGACGCCGGTATCGAAGATGCCTACCTGCAGGACGACTTGTATTCCCTGGTACTGGAGGAGTTCGTCCGACGCCTGGAGCTGAAACGTCAGGGCCAGGTGTGGTGACGCGCGATGATCCAGCGCTTTGAAATAGCCGATGGCAAGTTGTACAACAGCCTGGGGGACGACGCGAATGTGCTGCTCTTCAGCAATCCCGATCCCCACGAGCGCAAGTACCTGCGCGACTGCTACAAGCTCGATGAACATGCTTTGGCCTCGGCGCTGGACCCCGACGAAGTGTCCCGCATCGAGTTCCACCCCGATAACCTGTTCCTGATCTGGAAACGCCCGGAGAATTATTCCGGTGGCGGCAACCTGGTGTTTGAAGTGGCGTCCTGCGGCTTGCTGTTTTCCGGGGATCAGTTGCTGGTGATTGCCACCGACGACAGCCAGCTTTCCGGGCTGGGCGCCCGCCGGCCGCTGCGTACGCCACTGGATGTGTTGCTGGACTTGCTGCTCAACAACATCCACCACTACTTGGGCCACCTTAAGGTGATCAAGATGGTCGCCCGGGAGTTGCAGCAGCAGTTCAATGCATCGATGAGCAACCGCCACCTGATGCAGATGTTCAACCTCAGCGAAAGCCTGATCTATTACATCAACGCCCTGCACAGCAACGGCGCGGTGCTGACGCGCCTGCGCAATCATGGCGAGAAGGAACATTTCAGCGCTGAAACACTGGGCCTGATCGATGACCTGATCATCGAGAACAACCAGTGCTACAAGCAGGCGGAGATTTACTCCAACGTGTTCTCCGGGCTGATCGATGCCCGGGGCAACCTGATGAACAACAGCATGAACAACCTGTTGCGCAAGCTGACGTTGATCAACGTGGTGTTTCTGCCGTTGAACCTGATTGCCAGCGTGGGCGGGATGTCGGAGTTCAGCATGATGACGGCGGGCACGCCGTGGTGGATTTCGTACCCGTTGTTTATGGCGGCGATGGGACTGGGGGCGGGGTTGATGGTGTTGGGGTTGAAGCGGATTGCGGGGAGTGGTGACAAGGCGGTGTGACGATGTTCGGGAGGTTATTTGTGGGGAGGGGGCTTGCTGTGGTGAGGGAGCTTGCTGTGGCTGGGGAGCTTGCTGTGGCGAGGGAGCTTGCTCCCGCTGGAGTGCGAAGCGCTCCCAAAGATCTTGGGGCCGCTACGCAGCCCAGCGGGAGCAAGCTCCCTCGCCACAGCAAGCTCCCTAGCCAGAGCAAGCTCCCTAGCCACAGACAGCAAGCCCTCTCACCACACCAACCTCCCTCACCACAGGTCATTCGCCGGCGCTGTGCTGCAACGTCAACACCTCAAACCCATCCCGCGTCACCGCCACGGTATGTTCCCACTGCGCCGACAGGCTGTTGTCGCGCGTCACCACCGTCCAGCCATCCTTCAGGCTGCGCACCTTGGCGCTGCCCTGGTTGAGCATCGGCTCGATGGTGAACACCATGCCTTCGCGCAGCTCCATCCCGGTGCCCGGACGGCCGAAGTGCAGGATCTGCGGCTCTTCGTGCATCTCGCGGCCAATGCCGTGCCCGCAATATTCACGCACCACGCTGTAGCCATTGCCCTGGGCATGGCTCTGGATGGCGTAGCCGATATCCCCCAGGCGGGCGCCGGGCTTGACCTGGCGGATCCCGGCCCACATGGCTTCGAAGGTCATTTCCACCAGGCGCCGGGCCTTGGGCGCCACGTTGCCAATCATGTACATCTTGCTGGAGTCGGCGATAAAGCCGCCTTTTTCCAGGGTGATGTCGATATTGACGATGTCGCCGTCCTTGAGCACGTCCTTGGCGCTCGGCATGCCGTGGCACACCACTTCGTTGATCGAGGTGTTGATGCAGAACGGGTAGTCGTACTGGCCCAGGCTCGCCGGCCGCGATTGCAGGTCATTGCGGATGAAGGCTTCCACGGCGCTGTCGATCTCGAGGGTCGACTGGCCTGCGGTGACGAAACCGTCGAGCATGCTAAAGACCTTGGCCAAAAGGCGACCGGCTTCACGCATCACCACGAGTTGTTCGGCGGTCTTGATCATTGACTGCGCCCCCGGATCAGGTCGGGCTTGTCCAGCAGCAATTTGTTGATCAGGTCGTTATAGGCCAGGTGCGGATTGAGTTCGGCGAGCAGGCCGATCTTGATCCAGAACTCGGCCTGGGCGTTGATGGAACGGTCCATGGCGGCGCTGGCCAGGCGGAGTTGTTCATGCAATTGGTCGGTGATCTTGACGATGCCCATGAGCTTCACTGTGCAGGGTTGATATATGAATCGTATATGTTTCGTATGCTCTGCGTAAAGCCTGGCGTTTCGCCATTGACTTGCCCCGCAGCGCCGGTTAATTTTGATTCATGACATTTCAAACCCTTCGTTGCCAGCCAAGCATTATTACCGCCATTCCTCATTTGGCGGGATAGCGCACGGCTGTACCCAAACCCGCCCTAGAGGCGGGTTTTGTTTTTCCGTCTCCAGGGCTTTGCAAATACCCAGGAGATAGCCATGAGCAGTCAGCCCCAAGCCCCCGGATTGCTTGAGCACTACGTAAAGAAGATTCTGGCTGCCCCGGTCTATGACCTGGCGGTGCGCACGCCGTTGCAGGCGGCGCCGGCACTCTCGGCGTTGCTGGGCAACCAGATCCTGCTCAAGCGTGAAGACCTGCAACCGACCTTTTCCTTCAAGATTCGCGGCGCCTACAACAAGCTGGTGCAGCTCAGTGCCGAGCAGAAGGCCCGGGGCGTGGTCACGGCATCGGCGGGCAATCATGCCCAGGGCGTGGCACTGGCCGCCCGGGAACTGGGGATCAAGGCAACCATCGTCATGCCTTGCAATACGCCGGAGCTCAAAGTATTGGGGGTTCGCTCCCGTGGGGGCGAGGCGGTGTTGCACGGCGAAAGCTTCCCTTTCGCCCTGGCCCACGCGCTGCACCTGGCCGAGGCCTCGGGCTGCACCTTTGTCTCGCCCTTCGATGACCCGGACGTGATTGCCGGGCAGGGCACCGTGGGCATGGAAGTGTTGCGCCAGCAGCAGGGCCCGCTGGACGCGATCTTCGTGCCGGTGGGCGGCGGTGGGTTGATCGCGGGGATTGCCGCCTATGTCAAATACCTGCGCCCTGAAGTGCGCATCATCGGCGTCGAGCCCGAAGGTTCCAGTTGCCTGTTGGCGGCACTGCGGGCGGGCAGTCGTGTGGTGCTGCCGAGTGTCGACAGCTTTGCCGATGGCACGGCGGTGGCACAGATCGGCGCCTTCGGTTTTGAAATCTGCCGGCACCACGTGGATGAGGTGATCACTGTCAGCAACGATGAGCTGTGCAGTGCAATCAAGTTGATCTACGACGATACCCGTTCCATCACCGAGCCTTCCGGTGCCCTGGCGGTGGCCGGTATTCGTCGGTATGTCGAGGCAACCGGCCAGCGTGGAAAGACCCTGGTGGCGATCAATTCAGGCGCCAACATCAACTTTGATAGTTTGCGACATGTTGCAGAAAGAGTTGCAGCACAACCGCCGGTTTATGAAGTTGTTGTTAGTTAAACGTTTCATCGGGGCGTTTTCACGCAACTACCTTCAGTCGAAGTAAAAACGCTCTGTGCTTATGAGGAAAGGTTACAACGAGACCGAAAATTGCCGAGTAGGCTGGTGATTGAAAGACGTCTTCCAGGGTTGGCAAGACGTGTCACGCAGGCGCCTTGGCGTGCCTGTCGACGCCCAACAAGCAGCCAAATAAATCCATTGGCGGTCTCAAATAAAGGAGAGGTTAGCCATGCTTTCGGATCTAGAGTTACGCGGCATTATTGAAGGAAGTTTCCTGCCTAAGCGGTGTGAATGTACCAAAGCCGAAGACGCGTCGTTGACGATTAAAGTCTATGACGAGAAAGACCGGGACCGGGTGGACTTCGAGGTCAAGGGGATTCAGGCCGCTAAACTCGACAGCAGTCGAGCCATCTGCAACCTGATCACAGGGTTGCGCGAAGACCTCAGGCAACATCAGGCTCCAGCCCTCAAACGAGCCGGAGCGCGTCCTTTCCATTAAACGAAACGGACGGTCGAGGTTCTGTCATCGAATAATCTGCGGGCCTGGATAAACGCCAGGCCCACTGTTATTTGCCGCTGGATCAATTCTGGAAGTCACACGCTTCCGACATTTTGCGATAGCTCACGTCCTGGACTTTGCCGGCACTGTCGAGGTACTTGATATCGGCATTGATCACTTTGCAGACATTGGTATCGGTTTCGTGCATGGCAAGCACCTTCTGCACATCCATCTTCTCACCGTAGTGGTAAGGCGTGACGACGGGGGCTGTATCAGCCTGCGCCATCCCCGTTACAGCCGTCAGGGCCAGTGCGCCACCGAGCATTAACGTACGCAGTTTCATGGTGTTTCTCCGCAAGTCGTTCGCTGACTCATCAACACGATGAGTGCGGCCGCCCTGGGCAACGGCTAAGGCCGTGCGAGTGCGGTCGATTCAACTCTCGTCCCGGGGGATTAACCATCGATTAATTGAGGCTTTGCTGACAAAAGCTTCATCTTCAGCGCATGGGTAATATCACTCCAATTAACCGGAAAAGTCTGATACGAGCCGGGCAAGTCCTCTTGCTACCGTCGCCACCGGGTCCATCAATCGGATGGCGTTGGCACTAGGGGGAATTGGATTTGCAAAAGAAAATCGCAGCAGAGTTTCTGGGGACGTTCTGGCTGACCTTCGGTGGCTGTGGCAGCGCGATCCTGGCGGCGGCGTTTCCGGAACTGGGGATTGGCTTTGCCGGCGTGGCCCTGGCCTTTGGCCTTACGGTGCTGACCATGGCGTATGCGGTGGGTGGTATCTCGGGTGCGCACTTCAACCCGGCGGTCACCATCGGCCTGTGGGTCGGGCGCCGCGTGCCGGGCGTGGATGTGGTGCCGTACATCATTGCCCAGGTCGCCGGTGCGATCGTCGCGGCCGCCGTGTTGGCGCTGATTGCCAGTGGCCGGCCGGGCTTTGAAATGGGGGCGTTCGCCGCCAATGGTTATGGCCCGTTGAGCCCGGGCGATTACAGCCTGCTGGCGGCGCTGGTGGTCGAGGCTGTGGCGACGTTCTTTTTTGTATTCATCATCATGCGGGTCACCGGGCCGGGCTCTGCAGCAGGGTTTGCGCCGATTGCCATTGGCCTGGCACTGACCCTGATCCACCTGGTGGCCATCCCCGTCACCAACACCTCGGTCAACCCGGCCCGCAGCACCGGCCCGGCGTTGTTTGCCGGCGGCGAGTATGTGATGCAGTTGTGGGCGTTCTGGGTGGCTCCGATTGTCGGGGCTGTAGTGGGCGCCATCGTTGCGCGGGCAGTGACGTGTCCGAAAGAGTCCGGCCCTACCAACTGACCCGCACCCCGGCATTGCCACTGACGCCTTCAAACGCATTGCTGTCCAGTTGGGTGTTGTAGTCCGCCGCCAGGTACACGCTGACGGTGGACGACAGCTTGGCGACAACCCCAACACCCAGGTCGGCGGTGGATGACTTGTGATCGGTCTTGATTCGGTCAACATCGTCGTAGGTCACCGTGTCGCTGCCGCCAAAGGTGCGCCAGGCGTTGACTCGCACGTAAGGCTCGATGGGCGTGTTCTGCACCAGGTAACGCCCCTTCAGGCGTGCCCCCAGGCGGCCGGTCCAGTAGTCCTGGGAGTCGTATGAAACCTTGGAGATACCGTCGTTCTGGCTGTCCATGTCGATGTGCTGGTTGATCACCTGCACCTGCGGCTCCACCACCCAATGTTCCGACACGGCAATCGGGTAGCCAGCTTCCGCCGACAGCGCCAGTGCGTGGCCCTTGTTGTCGATCTTCACGTCACGCTCGGATTTGCTGTCACCGTCGAAGCGTGTGCCCATAGCCACCAGATCGACATACCAGCCTGTGGGGTCGGTGAGGGTCCAGTAGACGCCGAAGTTGTCGCCGTCCAGCTTGACCCGCCCGGCGTGCGTGCCCTGAAAGCCCATGGCAAAGCCTTTGATGTCACCCTGCAGGCGGCTTTGGCCGACGAACAGGCCGAAGCGCTGGGTCTGCCCGCCGCTGGTTTCGGAGGCGTAGAGGTCATGGCCCACTTGATAGCCTTTGATAGAACCGTCGAAACTCGGCGACACCGTGCCGGTCCAGCTTTTGTTGAAGTCACTGCCATAGGCGCGGCCCCAGCCGGCGGGCACGGCGCCGGTTTCACTCAGCAGGCTTTGTTCACCCTGGCGGTCATGAAAGGTGCCAAGGGCTTGTAGTGTCATCAACTGCGCCGCCGGGACGACCACCGAGTACACCGGCACTTCCAGGCGGTACAAAGGAATTGGCTCGGCACCGGCGACGGCGGTGGGCAACACCGGATTGCTCGCTGCCGACTCCGGCGAGTTGGCCGCCGCAACCTGACTGGGCGGTGGAGCTGGGGGCTCGACCGGCGCGACGGGCTGCGAAGTGGGCGGCTCCACGGGCGGCTCATCCGGGTCAACCACCGGCGGCACGGGTGGCATGGGTGGCACGGGCACCACCACCGGTGGCGTCGGTGGCACGGGTGGAACCGCTGGCGGTTGCACGGCAACCACCGATGAACGCAGGTACCAGTTGTTTTCCGTGCCAGCGGTAACACCGCCCTTGAACAGCAGGTATTCATAGGCTCCGGCAGACACCGAGCCTTTAAGCGCAAAGGCGTCGGTGCTGCTGACGGCGCCATTGAGTGCCTGCACCACCTCGATCCCGTTATTTTGCGTGAACCCACCCGCGCCGCCGAGGTTGGTTACCGTCAGTTGGGTATGCCCGCTGATGGTCCCGTCGGACACCACCAGCTTGTCGCTGGCGGAGTTGTCGTCACCGAGCACCGACTGCAGCCACAGCTGGCCATTGTTGCCGACGTAATTGCCATACACCGTCAACGTATCCGTGGCGCTGTTGCTGCGGCTGGTCATGTCGAGGGTGCCGGCGTTATTGAGGGTCGCCAGGGCGCCCGCGGTGTAGGGGCGGATACTGCCTTGGGTCACGCCCAATGTGCTGCTGCCGTCGATATTGAAGGTGCCGGTGTTGCTGGCACTGTCGCCGAGGAAAAAGTCCCCGGCGAGGTCGAAGCGCGAGTTGTTGTTGAGGTTCACCGTCTCCCATCCGATATACCGTGCGGCGGTGCTGGAGGTGGTGTTGTCGAAGGTCAGTTGGTCGTTGCCCAGGCCGCCATCGATGGACGGCGTTGCGCTCAACAGGCTTTCATTCAGGCCGCTGAGCCGTGCGGTGTCGTCGCCGTCACCCATCAGCACCGCCGATTTGATCTGGCCGCCATTGGTCCAGTTGAACGTGTCATTGCCGACACTGGCGCGGATCTCGCCGGAGATGACGCCGCCGCTGACGCTAATGCTGTCATCGCCGCCGCTGGTACTGATATTGCCGCCGATGGTGCCGCCGGAAACGATGATCTGGTCGATGCCAAAACCGGTCACCAGGTTGCCGAGGATCGCGCCGCCGGACATGTTGTAGATATTGTTGTCGAGCTTCATGTCCACCCGGCCGATGGTGCCACCGGTCTGCTGCGCCACATCGCCGTCTTCAAACGCGCCAACGATGGTGCCGCCACTCATGAAAAAGGTGTCACGGCCATCGCCCTGGGCCAGGGACTGAATCTGCCCGCCGCTCATTACGAAGTCGTCGATGCCGGCGCCTTGCTGGACCGCGCCGGTAATCAGCCCCGAGCGGATTTGCACCGCGTCCTGGCCTGCGCCGAAGGTGACACCGCCATTGATGGTGCCGGAGCCGCCTGCCGGCAGGATCAGGGTGTTGTTGCCCAGCAGGTCGGTGAGGCCGGCGCTGCTGCCGCTGTCGCAGGTATAGGTGTCGTTGCCCGGGCCTGGGGTGAGCACGCAAGCCGCGTGGGCTTGCTGGGGCGTGATGTAATGCAGTGAGAGGATGCCGACAGTCAAAACGGCGCGATTGCGAAAGGTCCGTCTATTGCCCATGGATCTGTCCTGCTTTTGTTATAAAAACTGCACGTGCCTTTCGGTCTAGTACAGTTTTTGACACAGTGCAGGTTTTTTGGACCGGTGGCAGCAGGGCTGAAAGCCACGTAATACGTGGCCTTCATGATGGCACATTGGTCCTTGCGGGACGTTTGTCAGTCCAACTGATGACGGTAAGGCAAGTCCGGGCCGGTCTTGCTGCAGGTCAGCGCCGCCGCACGGATGGCGAAGGTGAGCATGCCGCTGATCTGCTCGCGGGACAGCTGTTGCAGGCCCTCGACGGAGTCCAGTTGATGTTCCGTGAGCCAGGCAATCAAGGCGGCCTGGAAAGTGTCCCCGGCCCCTACGGTATCGGCCATCACCACCTTGACTGCCGGTGCCGACCAACTGCCGTGCTGACGGCTGAACACGGTTGCGCCGTCGCCGCCACGGGTCAGGAACACCAACTGGCAACGGTGCTGCAACCAGCCTTGCAGAATGCTTTCCGGTGCCTGGCCGGGGTAGAGCAGATGCAGGTCTTCATCACTGACCTTGATCAGGTCGGCATGCTTGACCAACTCGGCCACCCGCTCGCGCCACAGCTCGATATTCGGCTGCGGGTTAAGGCGTACGTTGGGGTCGAGGCTGATCAGGCGCTTGCCGCTTTCCCGGCGGACCAGGGCCAGCAAGGTGTCGGCAATCGGCTGCACCACCAGTGAAAACGAGCCGATGTGCACGCCACGCACCTCGTCGCCCAGTGTCGGCAAATGTTCAAGCTGCAACTGCCGGTCGGCGCAACCTTCACCACGGAAGCTGTATTGCGGCGAGCCATTGGCACCCACGGCCACCATCGCCAGGGTAGTGGGCGCTGCGAACTCCAGCAGGTAGTCCTCACGCACACCTTCCTCCTTGAGCACCTGCAACAGGCGCCGGCCGAGGAAGTCGCTGGAGATCCCGGCGAAGAAGCCGGCATCGATGCCCAAGCGACGCAAACCTACCGCGACGTTGAACGGCGAACCGCCGGCAATCGCCTTGTAATTGACCAGGGACGCCTTGCCGCTGGCATCGTCCTCGCTGAAAAAATCAAACAGCGCTTCGCCACATACCAAATACATATTCGTTCGCTCTTAAAGGGATGCCACGTGCTGTTGATAACGCTCATACGCCTGCTGATAGGCGCTGACGCTGCCGGCATCCGGCACCGTGCGGCTGGCCGCGTCGACGCTGACGCAACGCTGGCACAGCTGCGCCAGGCTCTCACCGGACTGGCACCACGCCGCCTGGATCGCCGCGCCCAGGGCCGCGGCTTCGCTTTGTTCGGTGCAGATGACTTCGGTGTTCATGATATCGGCAACCATCTGCCGCCACACCGGGCTTTTCGAGCCACCACCGATCAGGCGGATGCTCTGGCTTTGCAGGCCGGTCTGGCGCAGCAGGTCCAGGCCATAGCGCAGGCCGAACGTGGTGCCTTCGACCACCGCGCGGCACAGGTTGGCGCGGGTCAGGTTGGTCATGGTCACGCCATGCAGGCTGCCGGTGGCGTGGGGCAGGGCGGGCACCCGCTCGCCATTGAGAAACGGCAGCATGCTCACGCCGTCGGCACCAATCGGGGCCTCGGCCACCTGGGCGTTGAAGGCCGCCAGGTCGAGGTCGAACAGTTCGCGGATCACTCCGGTGGCGTTGGTCAGGTTCATGGTGCAGATCAACGGCAGCCAGCCGCCGCTGGACGAGCAGAACGTCGCTACCGACGCCTGCGGGCTGACGTTGGCCTGGTCGGCAAAGGCATACACGGTGCCGGATGAACCCAGGCTCATGGTGATCACGCCGGGGGCGATATTGCCGGTGCCGATGGCGCCCATCATGTTGTCGCCGCCGCCGCTGGACACCTGGGCATTCGGGTTGATGCCCAGGCGCTCGGCGATGGCGGGCAGGACAGTGCCTACTGGCTGGTTGGCCTCGATCAACTCGGGCAACGCGGCTTCCAGGCGCCCGTCGGGGTCGATATGGCGCAACAGCGCCAGGTCCCATTCCCGGGTGCGCACGTTGAAATAGCCGGTGCCCGAGGCATCGCCGTATTCCGCGCAGGCGCGGCCGGTGAGCCAGTAGTTGAGGTAGTCGTGGGGCAGCAGGATATGGGCGATGCGCGAGAAAATATCCGGGTGCTGTTCGCGGGTCCACAGCAGCTTGGACACGGTGTAGCCCGGGGCGATGGCCACGCCGAGGCGCTCCAGGGAGCCGCTTTCGCCGCCCAGATGCTGCAGCAAGCGATCGTTTTCCGGCGTGGTTTCGGTGTCGCACCACAGTTTGGCCGGGCGCAGCACCTGGCCTTGGTCATCCAGCAGCACCAGGCCGTGTTGCTGGCCGGAGACGCCGATGGCGAGGATGTCCTGGCCGTCCACGCCGGCCTGTTGCAAGGCGCGGTGGGTGGCTTCGGTGAAGGCGTCGAGCCATTCCTGGGTGTGCTGTTCGCGGCGCCCGTTGGCGCCGCTGAGCAGTGTGTGGCTGGCGGCGCCCAGGCCCAGGACTTTGCCGCTGCCGGCGTCGAGGACGATGGCCTTGGTGCCCTGGGTGCCGCAGTCGATGCCGAGGTAGAGGTTTTGCTGGGTCATGATCGTCGCTCAGCAGTGTTGTTTTTGGAGTGAGAATGCGATCAATGTGGGAGCTGGCTTGCCTGCGATGGCGGTCTTTCAGCCAGCAACCATTTAGCTGATACACCGCTATCGCAGGCAAGCCAGCTCCCACATTTTTGATTCGGTTCCGTCAGTGGATATTGGCGAGCAGCCGCTCCAGCGTTTTACTCACACCCACATCCTGCAGGCTCTCGAAACACCGCTCAAACGCTGCCACAAACGCAGGGGAGTTGGGAATAGCCGTACCAAAAATCTCTTCCACCCCCAACAGCCGCTTGCTGATCAACGCATCGTCCGTCACCAGCCCTTGGCAAAACTCGGCGCGGGGGTCCGGAATGCGGAAGATTACGCCATTCTCATCCACGCCTTTCAAGTACAGCGCCCACGCCGCCACCACCAGCGCGGCGCGCTCGGTCTCGCGGCCATCGGCGATCAGGCGGTTGATGGTCGGGACGGTGAACTTGGGAAACTTCGACGAACCATCGGAACACACACGCTCCAACTGATCGGCAATCGCCTGGTTGGAAAAACGGTCCACCAGGGTCTGCTTGTACTCGGTCAGGTCGATACCCGGCACTGGCGCCAGGTTGGGCGTGACGTCCAAGTCCATGTAGGCGCGCATGTAGGCCACGAACAACGGGTCGTTCATGGTCTCGTGGACGAAGCGATAACCCTTGAGGAAACCCAGGTACGTCAGCGCCAGGTGACTGCCGTTGAGCAGGCCGATCTTCATTTCTTCGTACGGCGTCACGTCATCGGTGAACTGCACGCCCACCGTCTCCCACGCCGGGCGACCGTTGACGAACTTGTCTTCCAGCACCCATTGCACAAACGGCTCGCAGACCACCGGCCAGGCATCGTCGATGCCGTGGTCGTCGTGCAGTTGCAGGCGGTGCGCGGTGCTGGTCATCGGCGTGATGCGGTCGACCATGGCATTCGGGAAGCTCACATTGGCCTTGATCCACTCGTGCAGGTCAGGGTTGTGCAGCGCGGCAAAGGCCAGCAAGGCCTTGCGGGTCACGGCGCCGTTGTGGGGCAGGTTATCGCAGGACATCACGGTAAAGGCTGCAACCCCGGCGGCGCGGCGCTGGGTCAGCGCGGCGCAGATAAACCCGAACACGGTTTTCGGCGAGTGCGGGTTGGCCAGGTCATGCTGGATCTGCGGCAGGTTGGCCATGAACTCGCCGTTGCTGTCGTCGATGCAGTAGCCGCCTTCGGTGATGGTCAGCGAGACGATCCGAATCTGCGGGCTGGCCAGCTTGTCGATCAACGCCTGGGCACCGTCTTCGGCCAGCAGCATGTCGCTGATGGAGCCGATCACGCGCACTTCGGTGTCGTCGGTGTCACCCAGTTCATACAGGGTAAACAGGTAGTCCTGGCCGGCCAGGTCGTCCCGGGCCTTGCGGTCTTCGCTACGCAAGCCCACGCCGCAAATGCTCCAGTCCAGGCCGGTGCCGGTGTTCATCAGCGCATCGGTGTAATACGCCTGGTGGGCGCGGTGGAACCCGCCGACGCCGATGTGCGCGATGCCTTGGCTTGTGTTGGCGATCGCATAGGCCGGCAACTGCACTTCAGGGGCCAGTTGCGTGAGGTTTTGCTTGTTCAGTTTCATCAGGAAATTCTCGCGAAATCAGGCGGCGGCGCGCAGCGGACGGGCCACGGCAACGCCGTCAGCGTCGAACAGGTGGCATTGGGTCGGGTCCAGGTGCAGCTGCAGGGTTTCGCCATACTGGCTGGCCATGTCGCCACGGATACGCAGGGTCAACGGCTCTTTGCTGGCGGTGATCACGTGGCAGAAGGTGTCGCTGCCCAGGCGCTCGCCGACGTCGGCGGTAACGGTCAGGGTGGCCTGGCCGGGGGAGGCGATTTCCAGGTGTTCCGGGCGAATGCCCAGGGTCACCGCGCTGCCGACACTCAAGGTCGCGCTGCTCAAGGGCAGGCTGATACGCCCGCCGGCGTCCAGTTCGACTTCGCAGCCCTGTGCGTCCACGCGGGTGACCTTGCCTTTGAGGAAGCCCATTTTCGGCGTACCCAAAAAGCCTGCGACAAACAGGTTGGCCGGCTGGTGATACAGCTCCAGCGGCGAGCCCACCTGTTCCACGCGGCCACTGTTCAGTACGACCACCTTGTCGGCCAGGGTCATGGCTTCGACCTGGTCGTGGGTCACGTAGATCATGGTGGCCTGCAGCTCTTTATGCAGGCGCGACAGCTCCAGGCGCATCTGCACCCGCAGGGCGGCATCGAGGTTGGACAGCGGTTCGTCGAACAGGAAGATCTTCGGGTTGCGCACAATCGCGCGGCCGATGGCGACCCGCTGGCGCTGGCCGCCGGAGAGCTGCTTGGGCTTGCGCTCAAGCAGCGGGCCCAGCTCCAGGATGCGCGCCGCTTCGTTGACCTTGCTTTCGACAATCTTCTTGTCGACGCCGGCCAGGTCCAGGGCAAACGACATGTTTTTGCGCACGCTCATGTGCGGGTACAGGGCGTAAGTCTGGAACACCATCGCCAGGTCGCGCTTGGCCGGGGTGACTTCGGTGATGTCGCGGCCATCCAGCTCGATGGTGCCTTCGCTGACTTCTTCCAGGCCGGCAATCAGGCGCAGCAGGGTGGATTTGCCGCAGCCCGACGGGCCGACGAACACCACGAACTCCTTGTCGTTCACCTCAAGGTCGATGCCCTTGATGATGGAGAAACCTTCGAAGCCTTTTTGCAGATTCTTGATTTTCAGGTTGGCCATGATGGGCCTCCGCTTCTAAATTCGTTGTTGTTTGAGGCGTCCGTTATTTCACGGCGCCGAAGGACAAACCGCGGACCAACTGTTTCTGGCTGATCCAGCCAAAGATCAGGATCGGCGCACAGGCCAGGGTCGACACGGCAGACAATTTGGCCCAGAACAAGCCTTCGGGGCTGGAGTAGGAGGCGATCAATGCGGTGAGCGGCGCGGCGTTGGACGAGGTCAGGTTGAGTGACCAGAACGCCTCGTTCCAGCACAGGATCAGCGACAGCAACACCGTGGAAGCCAGGCCACCCTTGGCGATCGGCAGCAGTACCCGGACCATTTCCTGCCACAGGGTGGCGCCGTCCAGGCGGGCGGCTTCGAGGATGTCTTTCGGGATGTCCTTGAAGTAGGTGTAAACCATCCAGACCACGATCGGCAGGTTGATCAGGGTGTAGATGATGATCAGCGCAATGCGCGTGTCCAGCAGGCCAAAGCTCTTGGCCAGCAGGTAGATCGGCATCAGTACGCCCACCGGCGGCAGCATCTTGGTGGAGAGCATCCACAGCAGCGTGCCCTTGGTGCGCTTGGTCTCGTAGAAGGCCATGGAGTAGGCGGCCGGTACCGAGATCAGCAGGCACAGGGCGGTGGCGCTGAACGAGATCAGCACCGAGTTCCAGGCGTAGCTGAAGTAGTTGCTGCGCTCGTTGATGTGCAGGTAGTTCTCCAGCGTCGGCGTGAAGATGAACTGCGGCGGGGTGGCGAACGCGTCGATTTCGGTCTTGAAGCTGGTCAGCACCATCCAGAAGATCGGGAAGAAAATCAGGATCGCGATGGCCCAGGCCAGGGTGCCGAGCAACACGCTTTGCAGGCGGCGGGATTGTTGAAGCGTCATGGCGCGGCCCTCAAGGCTTGTCAGTCAGGTTTTTGCCGATCATCCGCACCAGGATGATCGCCGCGATATTGGCGATGACCACGGCAATCAAGCCGCCGGCCGAGGCCATGCCCACATCGAACTGCACCAGCGCCTGGTTGTAGATCAGGTAGGCGAGGTTGGTCGAGGCGTAGCCGGGGCCACCGTTGGTGGTGGTGAAGATTTCCGCGAACACCGAGAGCAGGAAGATGGTTTCGATCATCACCACCACGGCAATCGGGCGTGCCAGGTGCGGCAGGGTCAGGTGCCAGAAGATCGCGATGGCGCCTGCACCGTCGAGGCGCGCGGCTTCCTTTTGTTCCTGGTCGAGGGACTGCATGGCGGTCATCAGCAGCAGGATCGCAAAGGGCAGCCATTGCCAGGACACGATGATAATGATCGACAGCAACGGGTAATGGGCCAGCCAGTCCACAGGCTGGGCGCCGAACAGCTTCCACACGTAGGCGAGAATCCCCGACACCGGGTGGAAAATCAGGTTCTTCCAGATCAGCGCCCCGACGGTGGGCATGATGAAGAACGGTGAAATCAGCAACACCCGCACCAGGCCGCGGCCGAAGAACTCGCTGGCCTCCAGCAGGGCGCTGATTAATACGCCGAACACCACGCTGATCAGCAACACGCTGCCCACCAGCAACAGGGTGTTGGTGGCACCGGGCAGGAAGCCCGAGTCAGTGATGAAGTAGGTGAAATTCTCCAGGCCCACGAATTGGTTTTCGCCGGGGTAGAGCAGGTTGTAGCGAATCAGCGAGAAGTACAGGGTCATGCCCAGCGGCACGATCATCCACAGCAGCAACAAGGCCACGGAGGGGCTGACGAGGAACCAGCCGGGGTTGATCAAGCGGCTTTTGCGCGGCTTGTCCGGCGTAGCTGTTTGCACTTGGGCAGTGGTGGTATTCATGGTGATCAGGACCAGTCAGGTACATGCAGAGCGAGAGTCGAAGCGCGGTCAATGTGGGAGCTGGCTTGTGTGGGAGCTGGCTTGCCTGCGATGGCATCCCCCCGGTTTAACTGACAGACCGAGGTGTCTGCATCGCAGGCAAGCCAGCTCCCACCAAGAGCCTTCCACATAAAGCATTACGGTGGCGTGCCCGCTTTACTTGGGATAACCGGCCCGCTTCATTTCGCGTTCGGTGAAGGTCTGGGAATCCGCCAGGGCCTTGTCCACCGTCGAGCCACCGGTCAGTGCGCTGGAGAAGAACTTGCCGACCTGGGTACCAATCGCCTGGAACTCAGGAATGGTCACCAGCTGGATGCCCACATACGGCACTGGCTTGGCCGACGGGTCTTTCGGGTCGGCGACCTTCAGCGATTCCAGCGTCACCTTGGCAAACGGTGCAGCCTTCATGTATTCGTCGCTGTAGGTCGACTTGCGGGTACCCGGCGGCACGTTGGCAATCCCGTCGGTCTTGGCGACCAACTGGCTGTATTCCTTGGACGTGGCCCAGGTGGTGAACACCTTGGCCGCGTCCTTGGCTTTGGAGCTGGTAGGAATCCCCAGGGACCAGGAGTACAGCCACGACGTACCTTTTTCGGTTTTCTCGTGGGGCGCAAAGGTGAAGCCGACATGGTCAGCCACTTTGCTTTGGGTCTTGTCGGTCACGAACGAGCCGGCGACGCTGGCATCGACCCAGATGGCGCACTTGCCGCTGTTGAACAGCGCCAGGTTTTCGTTGAAACCGTTGCTGGAAGCACCCGGCGGGCCGGATTTCTTCATGTTGTCGACGTAGAAGTTCAGCGCGTCTTTCCACTCGGGACCGTTGAATTCCGGCTGCCATTTCTCATCGAACCAGCGTGCACCGTAGCCGTTGGCCAGGGTGGTGATCAGCGCCATGTTCTCGCCCCAGCCGGCTTTGCCACGCAGGCACAGGCCGTACTGTTCCTTGTCCTTGTTGGTGAGCTTGGCGGCGAACTCGCCGATCTGCGTCCAGGTCGGGTGCTCAGGCATGGTCAGCCCGGCGTCCTTGAACAGGTCGGTGCGGTAGTAGGTGATGGAGCTTTCGGCGTAGAACGGCAGGGCGTACAGCGAGCCCTTGACGGAAAGGCCGTCACGCACGGAAGGGAAAACGTCGTCCAGGTCGTAGGAAGCAGGCAGGTCCTTCATCGGTTCCAGCCAGCCTTTGGCGCCCCAGAGTGCAGCTTCGTACATGCCGATGGTCAATACGTCGAACTGTCCGCCTTGGGTGGCGATGTCGGTGGTGAGGCGTTGGCGCAGCACGTTTTCTTCGAGTACCACCCAGTTCAGCTTGATCTCCGGATGCTCGGTCTCGAAGGTTTTCGAGAGTTTCTGCATGCGGATCATGTCGCTGTTGTTGACGGTGGCAATGGTCAGGGTTTGCGCGCCAAGACTGACGGCACTGAGGGTCATGCAGGTACAGGCAAGCAGAGCTTTAGCTGTGAACTTCATCGCGCACTCCATTTCTGCGCCCAGGGGCTACAGAAGGACAGTTATTGTTGTTGTGTCTTCCACGACAGCTGGAAGAGTGTGCGTTGATTACAGCCTTCAATTGGCGTGGTGACAAATCCTTGGGAGCACTTCTACTGATACTTTTTTGCACTCGGCGGATTTTCGGTGGAAACACGGTGCAAATGTGGGAGCTGGCTTGCCTGCGATGGCGGTGTGTCAGTCACGGCGCTATCGCAGGCAAGCCAGCTCCCACAGGAAAGCGGGCCCGCGTTTGTTCTTCAGGCGAGGTTTTGCTCGGTCAGGCGCTGCACCGCCAGGCGCCGGTAGTGCGACGGGGTCATGCCCTTGAGCTGCTGAAAGCGGCGGTTGAAGTTGGAAATGTTGTTGAAACCCGACTCGAAGCACACATCGGTCACGGCCTTGTCGCCATCGGCCAGCAGCTCGCAGGACTTGCTGATACGCAGGCGGTTGACGAATTCGATGAAGGTGCGGCCCGTGGCCTGCTTAAACACGCGGGAGAAGTAAGTGGGCTTCATGCCGAGGTATTCGGCGACTTCTTCCAGGGACAATTCCCGCGCGTAGTGGGCAAAAATGTAGTCCACCGCGCGGTTGGTGCGGTCGATGCTGTGTTCGTCCGCCAGTTGCGGGGTGGTCACGCCGGAGAGCAGTTGGTAGTCCTCGCAGGCACTGAGCACTTCCATCAGGATGAAAAAGTGCCCCAGGCGCGCCATGCCCTGGGCGTCCTCGATGCGTTGCATCAGGGTCACGGCCTGGGCGATGGTCTTTTTGCAGCGAAATTCGATGCCGTACTGCGCCCGCTCCAGCAGTGGGGTGAGGGTCTTGAGCTCGGCAAAGACGTGGCTGCCGCCTTCGAACAGATCGTCGGTGAAATTCACCAGCATGTCGCGCTTGGGCACCACTTCGTCCTCGGCCACCTGGCTGATCCAGTTATGGGGCAGGTTGGGGCCGGTGAGGAACAGGCTTTCCGGATAGAAGTTGCCAATGTAGTCGCCGATAAACACCTTGCCGGAGCTGGCGACGATCAGGTGCAGCTCGTATTCCTTGTGGAAATGCCAGCGCACCAACGGGCACGGGAAGCCGTGTTGGCGATAGATGATGGACAGACCGTTGTGATCGTCCATCAGCTCGTAGGAAGGGTCGGTGATTCTCGCTGCTCGGGTCATGCTGCCGTCGCTTTATTGTGGTTGCCAAAAGGATAATGCCCCCTTGCGCGCCACCTCGCCAGCGTCTGTGTTTATAGGGTGCGGTTTTTCGCCTCGATCCACTGCGCCATGTACTGGGTACTTTTGTGCAGGTGATGGCGCAGCATGCTGCCGGTGAAATTGTTGCGCCGGTGCGCGGCCAGCTCGCTGCGGCATTGTTCCAGGCGAGCAACCAGGGCTGGGCCGTGGAGGTCCTGGGCGTAACGGCGGGCGAGTAATTGCCGGCCGTCTTCCTGAGCCTGGGTCCAGCGTTCCTGGTCTTGATACAACGCAACCGCCTCGGCCGCCAGGGCCGTGGCGCTGTGCTCGACCGCGCCGGGCCACGGTTCGCCCATGGCTTCGGCGCCAATCGGGGTAGTGACGCTGGGCGTGCCGCAGAGCATTGCGTCGGCCAGCTTGCCCTTGATCCCGGCACCAAAGCGCAGCGGGGCCAGGCAGATACGCGCGGCGGTCATTACCTGCAGCGCGTCTTCAGCCCAGTTCATCACATGAAAGCCTTGGGCCGGGTTGTGCAGGGCGGTGGCCTTGGGCGGTGTGTAGGCGCCATACACGTGCAGTTGAGCGCCGGGCAGTTGCTGGCGGATCAGCGGCCACACGCTGTTCTTCATCCACAGCACGGCGTCCCAGTTCGGTGCATGACGGAAGTTACCGATGCTCAGGAAGTGCGCGCGGTCTTCGAACGGCGCGAAGGCCTGGGTGGGTGGCGCGACCATCAGCGGGCACCAGTGGAGCAGGGCGGCGGGCACCTTGAAGTGCTCGGTGAGCAACTGGATTTCCACATCGGAGATCATCAGGCTGATGTCACAGCGGTAAATCGCTGCGATCTCGCGTTTGGCCAGGTCGGTGTCGGCCATGTAATCGAATTCGGCGGCAAGGTCCGGGCTGAACAATGGGGTGAAGTCGTCAGCATCGGGTTTTGCCTTCAGGAAGTCCTTGAGGCGCTGGTGACGGGCATCCCGCAGGCTTTGCAAATCCGAACTTTCCAGCACGCGAAGGGCATTCGGGCAGCATTTTTCCACACGCCAGCCGAACTGCTCTTCCATCATGAAACGGTCGAACAGCACGATATCCGGGGCGAGTTCGGTGATGAAATCATCGAAACTGCTGTTATTCAGCTCAATTGCACATTCGCGAATGCCCAGGTCGGGCAAGTCGGCCTTGTGCTCGCCGTTGACGGCCGGGCTGCTGAAGGTGATGTCCCAGCCCTGGGCCAGGAAGCTCTCCAGAATCTGCATCATGTGCCCGCCGGCCGCCGAAGAGCGGGGCTCTGGCCAGACGTAACCAATGACCAGGACTTGGGTGGCGGGCTGATTCATCGACAACGGATTCCTTGAGGGCTGGGCAAAAGCGCAATTAAACCACAGGCCCTCACGCGCAGCTTACCGGTGCATCAAACCCACGCGTCTCTTCACTTGGCCGGCATCGGCTCCGGCAACGTTTGGCAATAAGGCCCTCCCGGCGCGGGTGGTTGGGTGGGGTAGGTGTCGGGGGTTATCTGCACCTGACTGGTCGCGATCATGCCGTCCTGGAAGGTCGCTTCGATAAATGACGCGTGCCAGCCTGCCCTGGGTGTGAGGCCCCGCGGCCCAACCGTTTGGGAAATGGGCAACGGGGTTGCCACGTAGCGTATGTTGCAGTTGAAGCGAAAGTCACGGGCGCTGGGGTTGTCGGCGTCCCAACGAACCACGCGAGTGGGAACTTCAGAAAACGTGAAGCCGCCTCCCGGTACCGGATTAACCGTCGGCAAAGGCAGCCCATCCCTGATTCGTTTGAAGAAGGGGATCAGCGCATCGGGCAAGGAGGCACGAATGTCATGGGCGCTATTGGGCAGAACCCGCAAGGTTTTATCGCCCGGCAGGCTGTCGTAATAATTGCGGCTGCTGTCCGGCACAAAAAAGTCGTCGCCGCTGGCATTGACGATGTATTTAGGAACGCGCAGCCGCGCCGCATAAGGGGTGCTCAGATAACGCAGTGGATCGGAGATTTGCATGAGTTTGTCAAATGCCTCGCTGTTGCGCTGCGCAGTAATACCCTCGCGGTAGTAGTCGATGAACGCCAGCGGCCAGCTATGGCCATATACCTGGTAGGTGTGTTCAAAGGCTTGCCTGCCATTGAGTGTCTCGATGACCATCGGTGCGATTGCGGTGATGCGTGTGTCCACCAGCGTAGCCAGCCACACGGCCCAGCCGCGTTTTGATGCACCGGTGACGATGTAACCGGACGCTTTCACCGGAAGTTCCCAGTCAGCCAGGTCCATTGCCTTGATGACCGCTTCCATTGCCGGTACGTTCAACGCTTTGTACGGCGCGGCGGCGGGGGCCTGCATGAAGAGCTTCCAGCTATGGGCGACGCTGTCGTCTTCAGTGCGCGGGGTGCCATCGTTGTTGTAGGTCAGATACTGGTTCGGAACATCATCCACCACCACCACGCTGGATCCGGTTTGGCGGGCGATGCGCAGCAGGCCTTCACGTGTGAAGTCTTTCGGTGCGCCAGGGGCGGAGCCCGGCAATGGGTGATTCACCCCATCATTAACCACCAATATCGCAGGCTTGCCGCGTATAGCATTGAGCGGGAAATAAATCTCGACCCGATGACTCCAGATTGCCGGGGCGACGGTTCCGTTTTGCCCCCAATCCTGGGATATGAGCCTGTACCGGAGTATCTGCACGTCGCCGACCTGCTCAACGCCTTCGGCTCGGTAGTTGGGCGCAATCAGCGCCTGGGCTTTTTTATAACAGTTCAGTACTTCACTGTAGTTTCTGCCACTTTGCTCGAAGCACGCCATTGCATTGGGCGTGACGTCGCCAGGTGTTGTGCAGGCATTGGCAAGCAGCAGCACACCCAGCAGGGCAGATAGCTTGAGGAGGCGTTGCAGGTGGAATGACATGGTTGCACTTCCCTTGCGGTAAACGAGAAGTGACCATTTAATTCCTTGAAGACCTTTGCCGATACTGTCAAGTCTGACAGGTACAGACGACTTGGGAGGCCAACCCGGGTCGCCTGTCCGGCCGCAATGTCAGTGGAAGATGTTGACCGGCGTTGGCAGCGTGACCAGGTTCACGTAGCCGTCCCAGAATTTCTTCTGGTCCACGGCAAACACTACCTTGGCCTTCTGCGTGCCCAGCGGTGCGCCTTTCTTGTAGCCCAGTGCCCGGCCGTAGTCGGCGCCGAAGGTGGCGTCCACGTCCACCCACAGTTCACGGGATTCGGTGACGATCTCGGGGTTCACAAGAAACAGCGCTGGCAGGCTGTCCCAGGTGAAGCTGTGGTAGGCCGGGTCTTTGGCAAACAGCGGGCCGAACTCGTGCTTATAGAGATCGGCAATTGCGCCCTTGTGGGCAATCACCCGCTCATACACTGACTTGTCGAAGGTGACTTTCTCACAGACATCGTTGGGGAAAATCACGTGTTCGATGGGCGAGCGCAACACGATCTTCGCCGCCTCCGGGTCGAACCACCAATTGAACTCCGCTGCCGGCGTGGTGTTGCCCGGAATCTCCAGGGCGCCGCCCATGTACACGATACGCTTGATCAGCGGCACGATGTCCGGCGCCGACCGAATCGCCAGGGCGATGTTGGTCAGCGGGCCTACTGCCAGAATCGTCACCTCGTGCGGGTTGGCCCGCACGCTGTCGACGATGAACTGGGCGGCGGTTTCCTTGCGCAGCTTGGTGTGGGTGGCCAGGCCGTCCGGCGGCGCGACCAGTTGGGAGGCACTGGTGGGGCGCGGGTTCTTGAACGCCCCGGGCCAGCCGGAGCCGAACAGGGCCTTTTCCGCCTCGTAGGTGGCGTAGTCATGCAGCAGCGGGTAGGCGGCGCCGGAGTACACGCCGACTTCCTTTTCCACGCCCATGCGTTCCACGGCCTTGAGGGCGTCCACCTGTTCCTGGTCGACCCAGGCGTTGCCGCTGACCAGGGTCATGCCCAGCAGGTCGATGCGTTTTTGCCCATGCAATTGGGCGAGCATGATGAAGGCCTGGCCGTCATCGTTGAGCACGTTGAAGTCAGTGTCGAAGATGACTTTTTCTGCGGCCTGCGCCGTACCGGCACACAGGCCGACGGCGACAAGCAGGGCACAGCGCTTGATGAAACCTTGCATGGAGACTCACCCTATTAGCGGTTGACCAGTTTCGCCGGCAAGGCGATGACCAGGAAGCTGCTGAGAATCAGGCAGCCGGCAAAAAACCACAAGGCCCCGGCACTGCTGCCGGTGACGTCAATCGCCACCCCCATCAACGAGTTACTCACCAGGCCGGCGATGTTCGCCAGCGAGCAGGCCAGGGCAAACCCGGTGGCCGCTGCAGTGCCTTTGAGAAAGGTCGCCGGCAGGCTGAAAAATACCGGCACCGCACCGATGATCGCCGCCGAGGCAATCGCAAACAGGGCCACGGTGGCGACCACGTTATGGGTGAAGAAGGTGCTGGTGGCCATGGCTGCCGCGCCGATGAAAAACGGCACGATGATGTGCCAGCGGCGTTCACGGTGTTTGTCGGAACTTGCGCCGATCAGCAGCATGCCCAGCAGGGCCGCCACGCTGGGCAGGGCGGTGAGGATGCCGATGTGGAAGGTGTCGGTGATGCCGGCGTTGCGGATGAAGGTCGGCATCCAGAAGCCCATGGCATAGGCGCTGAGCAGGATCGAGAAGTCGATGCCGCCGAGCATCCATACCTTGAGGTTGAAGAAGCCGTCGCGGAAGCTGTGCTTGCTGTCGGTGCCGTCGGCATCGTCTTTGCGCAGTTCGCTTTCCAGCAGGGTCTTTTCTTCCGACGACAGCCACTTGGCTTGCTGGTAGGTATTGGGCAGCGCCCAGAAGGTCCACACCCCGAGCAGCACGCTGGGCACCGCTTCGATCAGGAACAGCCACTGCCAGCCGCGCAGGCCGGCCATGTTGTCGAAGTGGCCCATGATCCAGCCGGACAACGGGCCGCCGATCACGCTGGACAGTGGCAGGCCGATCATGAACAGCGCGATGATCCGGCCGCGGCGATGGGTGGGGAACCAGGTGGTCAGGTAATACAGCACGCCCGGCAGGAACCCGGCCTCGGCCGCGCCCAGCAGGAACCGCAGGATGTAGAACTGGGTGGTGGAGGTGACCAGCATGGTGCAGGCCGAGAGCAGGCCCCAGGTGATCATGATGCGGGCGATCCAGATCTTCGCGCCGACCTTTTCCAGGATCAGGTTGCTCGGTACTTCGAAAATGATATAGCCGACAAAAAACAGGCCGGCGCCGAGGCCGAACGCGGTTTCGCTGAAGTGCAGCTGGTCGAGCATCTGCAGTTTGGCGAAGCCGATATTGATACGGTCCAGGTAGGCGGCGAGGTAGCAGAAACACAGGAACGGAATCAGCTTCCAGGTGATCTTGTGGTAGAGCGTGTGGACCGGATCGGCGACCGTAGTCGCGGGCGCTGCATTCGCAATGGGCATTGGGGTGTCTCCTGGCGGTGACTTATGGTTTTTATACAGCCGCTTTTTCAGCACTTCGGAGTGCTGTGAAAGCGACTTCCAAAGGCAGTGACAGAAGACTGGGAGCTGCACTGGTTTTCCACTGTAGGAGCTGGTTTCTGTGGGAGCTGGGCTTGTCCGCGATGCATGCGACTCGGGGTGTCAGGTACATTGAGTCGATGCTATCGCAGGCAAGCCAGCTCCTACAGGTTGCAGCGTCCAGCTTTGAATGAATTCCAGGGTGAGCTCTCAGTTTTTTCCGGACCACGCTCTTTGTCGTGGTTCCTGTTGACGCGTTATTGCTCCTTGAACTTGCTCATCGCCTCCTGCTTGCTGACCACGTCGCCGTACTTGCTGTCGATATCAAACAGGTTGGCTTCATGGGGCGCCGGGTGGCGGTCGCCGACGCATTCGCGCACGACGATGGTGCGAAACCCGTGTTGCACGGCGTCCACTGCGGTGGCGCGGATGCAGCCGCTGGTGGAGCAACCGGCGAGCACCACGGTGTCGATGCCCTGGGCGTGCAGCATCGGGGCCAGGCTGCTGCCGAAAAACGCGCTGGCGTATTGTTTGGTGATCACCACTTCATTGGCCAGGGGCAGGACTTCGGGGCAGAAGGCGGCGAGGGGGTTGCCCTCGACCATGTCTTTCATCACCGGGGCCTTTTTTACCCAGATACCGCCGTCGGCGAAATGGCCGGGATGGTAGCGGATATTGGTGTGCACCACGCTGATCCCGTGGCGGCGTGCGCTGGCCAGCAGTTCGACGCTTTCGGTCACGGCACTGACCACGCCCGGCGCGAACAAGGGCGCGCCTTCGGTGGTGTAGCCTTGCATGAAGTCGATCATCAGCAGGGCGGACTTTTTGCCGAAGCCGATTCGGTTGCCCCAGACACCCTGGTAGTTGGCGTCGGCGGATTGTTCGCTCATCTTTCAGTCCTCGGTAATGGACAGTGCACATACCTTGTGGCGAGGGAGCTTGCTCCCGTTGGACTGCGTAGCAGGCCTATTTTTTGGGGGCGCTTCGCACCCCAGCGGGAGCAAGCTCCCTCACCACAAAAGCGTTTTTAGTAGGCGCCGGAGAGCAGGGCGCCGGCGCCGGGGACGATGGGTTCCAGGTCCAGGGCCTTGAGCATGGCGTAGGTGGTGGCGATGGCGGCGGTGAGTACCGGCAGGCCGGTTTGCGCTTCGACCTTGGCCACCACCGGCAGCGACTGCATTTGCACGCAGGCCGACAGCACGATCACGTCGACGCCTTCCAGGTTCATCCCGGCAACGATGGCCGGCAGCTTGGCCGGATCGTGGCGGGCCACTTCGAGGTTGTCGGGGATTTCCAGGGCGCGCCAGTCCACCACTTCAAAGCCTTCTTCGCGGATGTAGTTCACCACCAGTTCGGTCAGCGGCTTCATGTAGGGCGCGACGATGGCGATGCGCTTGGCACCCATCACTTTCAGGCCTTCGATCAAGGCGCCGGCACTGGTGATCACCGGGGCGTTGGCGTCATTGTCGGCGGTGGCCTTGCGCAGGCGTTGCTCGGAGTTGCGGTGGTAGCCCAATCCCATGGCCATGATTGCCACCAGGCAGGCGTAACCCAGCACGTCGACCTTGGCGTCGGACAGTTCGATGGCGCAACGGTCGGATTCACCGTCCATTGCTGCCAGCTCCTCCTTGCGCACCTGCTTCATGCGCATGCGGCTGGAGTGAAAGGTGAAACGTTCCGGGCGGATTGCCTGGCGCGCGTTGAGCATCGCCGGGATCTCGGTTTCCATGGTGGTGTTGGAACTCGGCACGATCTGGCCGATGCGGTAAGGCTTGAGCATGGTGGTCTCCGTTATGCAGTCAGGGGCTGGCCGAGGAAGTCGCCGAAGGCTGCGAAAAAGCCTTCAAGGTCGTCCCAGGGGATCATGTGTCCGGCATTCGGCACATGGGCCACCTGCAGGCTTGGCTGTAACTGCCGGACTTCCTCGACATCTTCGGGCTGAATAACACCGCCGCGTCCGGCAACAATCAGCAGGGCAGGCGCCTCCAGGTGCGGCAGGTCCTGGTGGAAGTCGACGGTATGGAAGTCATTGAACGCGCGCACGATGGCCGGTTCGTAGCAGGTGTGCAGCCATTCGGCGCGCAGTTGCAGCTGCTCGTCGGTCCAGGTGGCGCAGAAGGTGCGCATGGCCTCGGCGTCCATACCCACCAGCGACTGGCGAATCGAATCGACGTACCACGGCAGTTTGCTCGGGTATTCACGGCGGCCGGGGCCGGACACTGGCGGGTCGATCAGCACCACGCGGTTGACACCCTGGGGATGGCGCACCGCACTGCGCACGGCAAACCGCGCGCCCATGGAATGGCCCACGAGGTGATAGCTGTCGAGCTTCAAGGCATCGGCAAACGCACCAATGTCATCGGCACAGGTGTCGGCGCTGTAATCCAGTTCCGGGCCGGTGGACGACAGGCCGCGACCACGCACATCCAGCACATAGGTATCGAAATGCAGGCCCAGGCGCTCTGCGACAAAGCCCCAGGTAATCGCCGGGCTGGTAATCCCGGGGATCAGGATCAGTGCCGGGCCCTTGCCGCCGTAGCGCAGGTAATGCTGGCGAATGCCGTTGGCCTGGACGTTGCCGCCGTAGAGAAAGCTGCTCACGCGGCCACCCCCGATTTCAGCTGTTGGGCGTAGAGGTCATAGCCGTAGACCCAGTCCGGGTCTTCCTGGGTGCGCAGCCAGGTGTTGGCGTTGGACACGGCCTGTACCCGGGAAGCACGTTCCTTGCGGTTGGCTTCATACAGTTCGAAGGCGGTGCGGTAGTCGCTGATGCCGGTTTCCTGCAGGCAGCGGGTGAGCATCGCTGCATCTTCGATGGCCATGCCGGCGCCCTGGGCCATGTGCGGCTTCATCGGGTGGCAGGCATCCCCCAGCAACACCAGGCGACCACGGCTCCACAATGGCAGCGGGTTACGGTTGCGCAACGGCCACTTGGTCACGCTTTCGGTGGATTCGATCAGTGCCTGGACGGTGGGGTGGTAGCCCTTGAAGGCGTCGAACATCTCTTCGCGGCTGCTGTCGACGAAGGCACCCTGGAAGTCCCATTCCGGGTGCGGCACGCCGGTGACGTAGTAGTACTCGTCGCGCTTGCCGGTGGTGTAGTAGACCATCATGTGCCGGTCCTCGGTCCACCACTTGATGCAGTCTTCGAACTTGAGGTCGTACTTGGCCAGTTGATCGCCACGGATCAGCGCACGGTGGGCGACCCAGCCGCTGTACAGCGGCTTTTCGGCACCCAGCAGCTCTTCGCGAATGCGTGAGTTGATGCCGTCGGCGCCGATCACGATGTCGGCGTAGGTCACTTCGCCGTCGGCAAAGGTCAGGCGCACCTGGGTGTCGGTTTCTTCGAGGGTTTCCAGGCGTTTGTTGAAGTGCAGGGTGCCGGGCTTGAGGGTGGACATCTGCAGCGCGTGCAGGTCACCACGGTGCACGGTGATGTAGGACGCGCCGTAGCCGGTCAAAGGGATGCGTGACAGGTAGTCGCCGGTTTCACCGTCGCGGCTGAACCAGTGCTCGGGGTGCGAGCCCATCAGGTCCAGCTGCTTTTCGATGCCCATGCGCCGGAAGATTTTCATGATGTTGGGCCCCATGTGGATCCCGGCACCCAGGCGGGAAAACTCCGGCGCCTGCTCAAAGATGTCCACGTCAAACCCTGCTTGTTGCAGCAGGGTGGCAGCGGCGGCACCGCCAAGGCCGGCGCCGACGATTGCGATTTTTTGTGTGCTTCCCATGGGGCGTGGTCCTCTTTTTCGAATGATGGCCGGCGGCGTCTGTCCGCAAGGTTTTTAAAGTGTATACGCTCATTTTTTCAAATGAAAAGCCCACGCCTGAAAAATTGTTTTTTTGGCCATATGGATCCCCTGTAACCGTTTATCTCCATATTTCATTGGCTATGTGTGAATTGGTAACGTTTTGGCGCGGCGCTTGCAGTCCATGCCGAAATCAGTTCTTATTTTGGATAAATGGCGTATACGCTATAAAAATGCACTAGTGTGAAGCGCACTGCCAGATCTTGGTGCAGCCGCTGAGGAGAGAGGAAATGCCAGTAAGTGATTGCGAACTGACCCAGATGTTTGAGCACGTGTTGAAGCTCTCGAAGGTGGACCCGACCCAGAGCGTCGCCGTGCTCAAGAGCCATTACTCCGACCCGCGCACCGTGCGCGCCGCCATGGACGCGGCGCAGCGTCTGGGGGCCAAGGTGTACGCGGTGGAACTGCCGTCGTTCAACCATCCCCGGGCGATGGGCAATGACATGACTGCCTATTGCGGCGACACCGCGCTGACCGGCAACATCGCGGCCCAGCGGGCGCTGGAGGCGGCCGACCTGATCGTCGACACCATGATGTTGCTGCACTCGCCGGAGCAGGAGCAGATCCTCAAGACCGGCACACGCATCCTGCTGGCGGTGGAACCCCCGGAAGTGCTGGCGCGCATGCTGCCGACCGAGGAAGACAAGGTGCGGGTACTGGCCGCCGAACAACTGCTGAAAAAGGCCCGCTCGATCCACGTCAAATCCCGCGCCGGCAGTGATTTCCGCGCGGCGTTGGGGCAATACCCGTCAGTCACCGAATACGGCTTTGCCGACGAACCGGGACGCTGGGATCACTGGCCGAGCGGCTTCCTGTTCTCCTGGCCCAACGAAGAGACCGCCGAAGGCGTGCTGGTGCTGGACATCGGCGACATCCTGCTGCCGTTCAAGACCTACACCCGGGAGAAAATCACCCTGGAGATCGAAAAGGGCTTCATCACCAGAATTCATGGCGGGTTCGAGGCCGAATACCTGCGCGACTACATGAAATACTTCAATGATCCCGAGGTGTACGGCATCTCCCACATCGGCTGGGGCCTGCAGCCACGGGCGCAATGGACGGCCATGGGCCTGCACGACAAGAACGACGGCATGTGCATGGACGCCCGGGCGTTCTACGGCAACTTCCTGTTCTCCACCGGCCCGAACACCGAAGTCGGCGGCACCCGCAAGACGCCGTGCCACATGGACATCCCGCTGCGCAACTGCGACGTCTACCTCGATGATGAGGCCGTCGTCATCGCCGGCGACGTCGTAGCCCCCCCAGCCTCCCTGGCACGCTAAAAATCCCCTGTAGGAGCTGGCTTGCCAGCGATAGCGGAGTGTCAGACAACAGAGAGCTGGCTGATCCCCCGCAATCGCAGGCAAGCCAGCTCCCACATGCGATTCGGTTCCTTCAGTGGCTGATGCTTGAGTCCAACCCACAACCCCGCCATCATGCCACCCCATCGACCACCGCCTTCCCGAGCCCGCCGTGCCTGATTCCTACGTTTTCTCCGAGCAAGTTGGCCACCTGCTGCGCAAGGCCTACCAACGCCACCTGGCGATCTTCCAGCAGAACGTCGGCGACTCCCAGCTCACCGCCGTGCAGTTCGTCACCCTCTGCGCCCTGCGCGATCATGGTGCAAGCTCGCTGACCGAACTGGTCAAGGCCACCGCCGTCGACCAGGCCACCATCCGCGGCATCGTCGAGCGGCTCAAGGCCCGCGAACTGATCACCCTCGAGCCCGACCCCCAGGACAAGCGCAAAGTCGTGGTCAACCTCTCTGCCTCCGGCGCCACGCTGGTGCAGCAAACCGTGCCCTGCGCCGCGACCATCACCGAACTGACCCTGAGCAACCTCAACCCCGCCGAGCGCGTGGCCGTGCTGTTCCTGCTACGCAAAATGATCGACGACCCCCAAAACTGATACCCCCCCAGGGCTGAAACCCAACCCCTTTTGTGGCGAGGGAGCTTGCTCCCGCTGGACTGCGCAGCAGGCCCATTTTTTTGGGGTCGCTTCGCAACCCAGCGGGAGCAAGCTCCCTCGCCACAGGAACTCACCCATCTTCTGGCACCGTTTTTGCTCTGCTTGATGTAGTAACCACTTCACCAGAAAAGTGTGTCGCGAGACCCCAGGTACGCGACGCTTTTTTTTGACTACTTGATGTAGTGGGCACTTCACCAAAGCCATGGGCGACACGAATGATCAGCCAGCACATCACGGTAACGCTTGAGGTCAACGGCCACACCACACACGTCAGCGCGATGGCCGACACCCCGCTATTGCTGATCCTGCGCAATGACCTGCAACTCAACGGCCCCAAATACGGCTGCGGCCTGGGGGAGTGCGGCGCCTGCACGGTGATCATCGATGGCGTGGCCGCACGCTCCTGCGTCTTCCCCTTGTCGGGCGCCGTGGGCCGCGACATCGTCACCCTCGAAGGCCTCGGTACGCGCGAAACCCCGCACCGGGTGCAACAAGCCTTTATCGACGAGCAGGCCGCCCAGTGCGGCTACTGCCTCAACGGCATGATCATGACCGCCAAGGCCTTGCTCGACCGCAACCCCAACCCCAGCGAAGCCGAGGTGCGCACCGAACTGTCGGGCAACCTGTGCCGCTGCGGCACCCATATCGAAATCCTCCGCGCGGTGCTGCGTGCCGCCCGCCAAACGCCTTGAACGTGGATCGATGACCATGACTGACGCAATTCCTTCCCGCGACCAATGGCTGGCCAAGGCCGGCGTCCTGCTGATCGTCGACGACGTGCTGCCGCCCTCGGGGCCGGTGGCCAAGGGCGGCACACCGACCGTCAAGCCCAAGGAGCTGGGGCTGTTTATCGCGGTGAACGATGACGGGCGGGTGTACGCCTTCAACGGGCATGTGGACCTGGGCACCGGCATTCGCACGTCGCTGGCGCAGATCGTCGCCGAGGAACTGGACCTGACGATGGAGCAGGTGTGCATGGTGCTGGGCGACACCGAGCGCGTGCCGAACCAGGGCGCGACCATTGCCAGTGCGACGCTGCAAATCTCCGCGATCCCGCTGCGCAACGCCGCCGCTGAAGCGCGGCGTTTCCTGCTGGCGCGGGCGGCGCAACGCTGGTCGGTCAACCCACAACGTCTCAAGGTAGAAGCGGGCGTCATCAGCGCCGAAGACGGACGCACCACCACCTACAGCGAGCTGGTGACGGGCGAACATGACGAACTGCGCATCAGCGGCGATGCACCGCTGAAAGCCACCGCGGATTACCGCCTGGTGGGCAAGGGTGCCGCCCGGGTCGATATCCCCGGCAAGGCCACTGGCGAGCTGACCTACGTCCACGACATGCGCGTTCCGGACATGCTCCACGGCCGGGTAATTCGCCCGCCGTATGCGGGGCTGGATTGCGGTGATTTTGTCGGCAATAGCCTGTTGAGTGTCGACGAGTCCTCCATCGCCCATATCCCGGGCATCGTCGCGGTGGTGGTGATCCGTGATTTTGTCGGCGTGGTCGCGTTGCGCGAGGAACAGGCGATCAAGGCCGCCCAGGAACTGCTGGTGCACTGGAAACCCTGGAACAATCAACTACCGGACATGAGTGATGTAGAGCAGGCGATTCGCGACAACCCCCGGGTACGCCGCACGGTACTCGACCAGGGCAACGTCGACGAAGCCCTGGCCGCCGCCAGCCAGCGCATGCCGCGCACCTACCTGTGGCCGTACCAGATGCACGGCTCCATCGGGCCGTCCTGCGGCGTGGCTGACTACCAGCCCGGGATCAGCCGGGTCTGGTCCGGCAGCCAGAACCCGCACCTGCTGCGGGCCGACCTGGCCTGGCTGCTGGAGTGCCCGGAGGAGTCCATCGACGTGATCCGTATGGAAGCCTCCGGCTGTTACGGGCGCAACTGCGCCGACGATGTATGCGCCGACGCCTTGCTGTTGTCCCGCGCGGTGGGCAAACCGGTGCGGGTGCAACTGACCCGCGAGCAGGAACACCTGTGGGAACCCAAGGGCACCGCGCAATTGATGGATGTGGACGGCGGCCTGAATGCCGACGGCAGCATCGCCGCCTATGACTTTGAAACCAGCTACCCGTCCAACGGCGCGCCTACCTTGGCGCTGTTGCTGACCGGCCGGGTCGAGCCGGTGGCGGCCATGTTCGAGATGGGCGACCGCACGTCGATCCCGCCTTACGAGATCGAGCACATGCGCGTCACCATCAACGACATGGCGCCGATCGTGCGCGCCTCATGGATGCGCGGCGTATCGGCGCTGCCCAACACCTTCGCCCATGAGTCCTATATCGACGAACTGGCCTTCGCCGCCGGCGTCGATCCAGTGGAATACCGCCTGCGTTACCTGAAGGACGAACGCGCCATCGACCTGGTGAAATCCACCGCCGAACGGGCCAACTGGGCACCGCGCACCGCACCGATGCAAACCGCCAATGAAGACCACCTGCTGCGGGGCCGGGGCTTTGCCTACGCGCGCTACATCCACAGCAAGTTCCCCGGCTTCGGTGCGGCCTGGGCGGCCTGGGTGGCGGACGTGGCCATCGACAAGCAGACCGGCGACGTCTCGGTGACCCGCGTGGTGATCGGCCATGACTCGGGCATGATGATCAACCCGGCGGGCGTGCAGCATCAGATCCACGGCAATGTGATCCAGTCCACCAGCCGCGTGCTCAAGGAGCGCGTGACCTTTGAAGAGTCGACCGTGGCGAGCAAGGAGTGGGGCGGTTATCCGATCCTGACCTTCCCTGAAGTGCCGCAGATCGACGTACTGATGATGCCGCGCCAGGACCAGCCGCCGATGGGCGCCGGTGAGTCGGCCTCGGTGCCCAGCGCGGCGGCAATTGCCAATGCGATCTATGACGCCACCGGCATTCGTTTTCGCGAACTGCCGATCACCCCTGAGCGCGTGTTGGCGGCGCTGAATGCGGGCACGCTGGGCGAGCCGGCAAAGTCCCCGGAAAAACGCCGCAAATGGTTGTTCGGTTCATTGTTCGCAGCCTTTGGGGCGGTGTTGGGCATGGCCGCCACTGCGTGGCCGTTCCACAGTGAAATCGCCCCGATTGCACCGCCCGGCGCCGGCACCTGGTCCAAGGCCACCCTGGAGCGCGGTCGGTTGCTGGCGGCGGTAGGGGATTGCGCGGTGTGCCACACGGCGCCGGGCGGGGCGACCAATGCCGGCGGGCTGGCGATGCACACGCCATTCGGCACGCTCTACAGCAGCAACATCACCCCGGATGAGAAGACCGGGATTGGCAACTGGTCCTACCCGGCGTTCGAGCGGGCGATGCGCGATGGCATTGGCCGCGACGGGCGCAACCTGTACCCGGCGTTTCCCTATACGGCATTTCGCAATATCAACGATGCCGACATGCAGGCGCTGTATGCCTACCTGATGTCCCAGGCACCCGTGAGCCAGGCGCCGGTGCCGAATGCGATGCGTTTTCCGTTCAATATCCGCCCGTTGATGGCCGGGTGGAACGCGCTGTTTTTGCGTCGGGGGGAAATCACTGTGCAACCACAGCGCAGTGAGCAATGGAACCGCGGGGCCTATCTGGTCAATGGCCTGGGGCACTGCGCGGCGTGCCATTCGCCGCGCAACCTGATGGGCGCGGAGAAGGGCGGCAAGGCATTCCTGGCCGGTGGCATGGTGGATGGCTGGGAAGCACCGGCCTTGAATGGCTTGTCCAAGGCACCCACGCCCTGGACCGAAGACCAGCTGTTCACTTATCTGAGCACCGGCTATTCCGACGCACACGGCGTGGCGACAGGGCCGATGGGACCGGTCGTAACTGAATTGGCGAAATTGCCCAAGACCGATATCCGCGCGATGGCCGTATACCTGGCCTCGCTGAACGACAGCGGCGCACCAGAAGCACAGGTGGTGGCCGCCGTTACGCGGCCCAATGCGAATGGCCGCCGGGTATTCGAAGGTTCGTGCAAGGCCTGCCATGCCGACGGGCAGGGGCCGAAACTGTTCGGGGTCAGCCCGTCACTGGCGACCAACACCAACGTGCACAGCGACCAGCCGGACAACCTGATCAAGGTGATCCTGCAAGGCATCAGCACCCCGGCGACCAAGGACCTGGGCTATATGCCCGCGTTCAAGGACAGCCTGTCCAACACCCAGGTAGCGGATTTGGCCGCCTACCTGCGCGGGCGCTTTGCACCTGATGCACCACAGTGGGAGGGCCTGGAAAAAACCGTGGCACACCTGCGAGCGAACCCTGGCACTCACTGAAAGCTCCAAGCCATATGGAGATCAAATGTGGGAGCTGGCTTGCCTGCGATAGCGGTGGTGACTGGTACACCGCTATCGCAGGCAAGCCAGCTCCCACATTACCGTACGCCGCGCAACACCAAATCACTGATAAACCCCAGCCAGTCCCGCTGCTGCCCCTTGTCCGCCAGATCCTCCCCCAAAAACGAACTAAGCGTGTGCTGGTTGGAATTGTAGAAGTAGCACAACGAAGCAATCATCAAGTAAACATGCTTGATGTCCACATCCTCACGAAACAACCCCTGCGCCTGACCCGCCTCGATGATCGGCCGCAACACCCCAACCGCCTCCCCCGACAACCGCCGCAACTCCCCGGACTGCTTCGCGTGCTTGCCCTTGTGCAGGTTCTCGATACTCAGGATCGCCACAAACTCGGGATGCTTGACGTAGTAATTCCAGATAAACCCCACCAGTGCCTGCAAGGCTTGCACCGGCGCACTCAGGTCGAGCTTGAGTTTGCTTTCGGCCTTGTTGAACTGTTCATAGGTGTGCTCCAGCACACACACAAACAGATGTTCCTTGCTGCCGAAGTAGTAATACAGCATGCGGTCGTTGGAGTCGGCCTCCCGAGAGATGCTTTCGACGCGGCCGCCGGAATAGCCGTCGCGGGTGAAGACCTTGACCGCCGCCTGGAGAATCCGCGCGCGGGTCTGGTCGGCTTGCTGGGCGCGGATACCGGTCTTCTTGAGCACCATCGAAAAGCCTCTGCTGCACAGCGTAAAGGCCCGGAATATAGCATGGGCATTATTCCGTTACCGACAGGCTCTGTCACAAACGCGGCATAACGCTGGGGCTTGTGTTCGAAACGTACTACTTTCTAATTCTTCCAATAAACAGAGTAGCCAGGGATGAAATACCAACCGTTTACCCGAACATTGATTGCCACGGCGCTGGTGCTGACCGTCAGCGGCGTACAGGCGGCCTCCCAGGCCCCGGTGGCTGGCGAAAATGGCATGGTGGTCACGGCCCAGCACCTAGCCACCCACGTGGGCGTGGATGTGCTCAAGGCCGGTGGCAACGCGGTGGATGCGGCGGTGGCGGTGGGTTACGCCCTGGCCGTGGTCTACCCGGCGGCCGGCAACCTGGGCGGCGGCGGCTTCATGACCGTGCAGTTGGCCGACGGGCGCAAGACCTTCCTCGACTTCCGCGAAAAAGCCCCGTTGGCAGCGACGGCCGACATGTACCTGGACAAGGACGGCAACGTCGTCCCCGACCTCAGCTCCAAGGGCCACCTGGCGGTCGGCGTTCCCGGCACCGTGTCGGGCATGGAACTGGCGCTGAGCAAATACGGCACCCTCAAGCGCGCCCAGGTGATCGCCCCGGCCATCAAGCTGGCCGAAGACGGCTTTGCCCTGGAGCAGGGCGATGTCGACCTGCTGCACACGGCCACTGACGAATTCAAGAAAGACAAAGACCTGCGCGGCATCTTTCTGCACGGCGGCGAACCGATGCTGGTGGGCCAGAAACTGGTGCAGAAAGACCTGGCGAAAACCCTGCGGGAAATCTCCGCCAAGGGCACCGACGGCTTCTACAAGGGCTGGGTAGCCAAGGCGATTGTCGATTCCAGCCAGTCAGGCAAGGGCATCATCACCCAGGCCGACCTGGACAAATACAAGACCCGCGAACTGGCGCCCATCGAGTGTGACTACCGCGGCTACCACGTGGTTTCTGCGCCACCACCGAGCTCTGGCGGCGTGGTGATCTGCGAGATCATGAACATCCTGGAAGGCTATCCGATGGCCGACCTTGGCTATCACTCGGCCCAAGGCCTGCACTACCAGATCGAGGCCATGCGCCACGCCTACGTTGACCGCAACAGCTACCTCGGCGACCCGGACTTCGTGCAAAACCCGGTCGACCATCTGCTGGACAAGGACTACGCCGCCAAACTGCGCGCCGCCATCGACCCGCAGAAAGCCGGGATCTCCCAGGACATCAAACCCGGGGTATCGCCTCACGAGGGCAATAACACCACCCACTATTCCATCGTCGACAAGTGGGGCAACGCAGTTTCGGTGACCTACACCCTCAACGACTGGTTTGGCGCTGGCGTGATGGCGAGCAAGACCGGGGTGATCCTCAACGACGAAATGGACGACTTCACCTCCAAGATCGGCGTGCCGAACATGTACGGCCTGGTCCAGGGAGAAGCCAACGCCATCGCCCCGGGCAAGACGCCGCTGTCGTCCATGAGCCCGACCATCGTCACCAAGGACGGCAAGGCGGTGATGGTGGTGGGTACGCCGGGTGGCAGCCGCATCATTACGGCCACACTGCTGACCATCCTCAACGTGATCGACTACAAGATGAACATCCAGGAAGCCGTGGACGCGCCGCGTTTCCACCAGCAATGGCTGCCTGAGGCGACCAATATCGAGCGCTTTGCCCTGAGCCCCGATACCCAGAAAATCCTCGAAGGCTGGGGCCACAAGTTTGCAGGTCCCCAGGACGCGAACCACCTGGCGGCGATCCTGGTGGGCGCGCCGTCCCTGGATGGCAAACCGGTCGGCAACAACCGTTTCTACGGGGCCAACGACCCTCGGCGCAATACCGGGTTGTCGCTGGGCTACTGAGGCGTCAACCCTTCGTGTTCTCCCTGGTGGCTGCGGAAAAAAGCCAGGGAGAGCGCGATATCATCATGGGACAGCTGGGTGGCAGCTGCGCGGTTTAATCCAGCAGTTGCTCCACAGCTGAAAACGCCTGCGCTCGGCGGGCGTGCCAATCCCCACGGATTATCCGCAGCGGCTGATGATGTTGCTCCAGCCAGTCACGGCTGGCCTGAAAGAATGCGAGGCGGTCGGCGAACTCCGGCTGGCAGCGTTGGCCGTCGGCGGTCCATTCCACATCCTCGGGCGACAGCAGCAGGTGCAAGTCGTAATGGCGGGCCAGCAGCTCGCTGTCGAGCCACGGCGGGCAGTCGCCAAACAGGGTCTGGCTCCAGAGCTTGTTGGTCAGCAGGTTGGTGTCCAGGATCAGCAATGCCGGCTGCGCGGCGCGGGCGGCGTCTTCCCGGGCCAGTTGGCCGCGGGCGATCTCGGGGATATCGGCCAGGGTGGTATCGCGCTGGTGCTGGTCGATGAAATGGCGCACGTATTCGTCCACCATCATCCCGCCAAAGTGCGCCTGCAACTGCGCTGCCAACCAGCTTTTGCCGCTGGATTCCGGGCCGGCCAGTACCACGACTTTCATGGCTGCAACGCCGGGTCGGCGCGCCATTCGCGCCAGCCCTGCACGGCGATCACGGTAAACAAGGCATAGAGCGCGGCGGTCAGGTACAGGCCTTTGTAGAGGAACAGCCCGACGAAGATCACATCCACGGTGATCCACAGCGGCCAGCACTGTACGCGTTTTTGCGCCATCCACATTTGCGCCACCAGGCTGAAGCCGGTGAGGGCGGCATCCAGCCAGGGTTGGGCGGCGTCGGTCCAGTGGGCCATGGCGGCACCCAGCAACAGGCTGCCTACGGCACCCACGGCCAGGCCTTGCAGGATCGGTTGCAGCCCCAGGCTGGTGACCTGCCGGCCTTGCCTGACCTCGCCGGCGCGGGTCCACTGCCACCAGCCGTAGAGTTGCAGGGCGGCGTAGATCACTTGCAGCAGCATGTCGGAGTAGAGCTTCACGTCGAAGAAGATCCAGGTGTACAGCAGCACCATCACCAGGCCGATGGGCCAGCACCACGGGTTCTGTTTGACCGTCAACCAGACAGCGATCACCCCCAGGGCGGCGGCAAACAGTTCAAGCCCGGACATGGCGGTTCCTTGGGGGAGTCGAAGAGGGCGGTGATTGTAACCAGAGTGGCGCATTCCTCAAACTCCGTAGCAGCTGTCGAGCCTTGGCGAGGCTGCGTTGGCAGCACCAGAGCTGCCGAGCCAGGCACGATACCTCGTCGCGCCTGACGCAGCCTCGCCAAGGCTCGACAGCTGCTACGGGGGTCAGACCTTGAATTGGCGCAGAAGGCCGTCCAACTGTTCGCTCAAGCCTTTCAGGTGCGTACTCGCCACGCTCGACTGTTGCGCCGCCAGCGCCGTGCTGTGGGACAGCCCGGCTGCCTGGGTGACGTTCTGGTTGATGTCTTCCACCACATGCGCCTGCTGCAACGTGGCACTGGCAATCGACGCATTCAGGCCATTGAGATTACGCAACGCCTGGCCGATGGCGGTCAGACTCGCTCCGGCCTGGCCCGCTTGCTCAATGGTCAGTTGCGAAGCCTGGTGGCTGTCGCTGATCACCTTGACCGCCGCTTCCGAATGGCTTTGCAGCCGCTCAATCATGCCCTGGATTTCTGCCGTGGATTTTTGCGTGCGCTGGGCCAGCAGCCGTACTTCATCGGCCACCACCGCAAACCCGCGTCCTTGCTCCCCGGCGCGGGCCGCCTCGATGGCGGCGTTGAGCGCCAACAGGTTGGTCTGCTCGGCGATGGAGCGGATCACTTCCAGCACGCCACCAATCTGCGTACTTTCGGCGGACAGCGTGCGAATCACTTCCACCGCCTGGCTGATGGTGGTGGAGAGCTGGTCGATCTGTTGCAGGCTGCCGTCGATATTCAGCTGGCCCTGTTCGGCCTGTACCTGGGCATCACGCATTTCACTGGCGGCGTGCTCGGCATTCTTGGCCACATCCTGCACGCCGTAGGTGACTTCGTTGATCGCCGTCGCCACCAGTTCCATCTGCTGCGATTGCTGCTGACTGCGGTCATGGGCGTCGCTGGCATTGCTGCCCAGTTCGCTGGACGACTGGCCCAGGGCATTGGCGCAGGCCTGCAACTGGCCCACCACCTGGCGCAACTTGGCGGTAAAACTGTTGAAGTGACGGGACAATTGGGTGACTTCGTCCTGGCCGTGGGTGTCGAGGGTGCGGGTCAGGTCGCTTTCGCCGCTGGCGATATTGCCCATGGCGTTCACCGCTTGCTGCAACGGGCGCACGATGCTGCGGGCAATCAGCAGCACCAGCAGGGCCATGATCACCGCGATCACCAGGCCCACCATCGAGGCTTTCCATACCTGGCCCTGGAACTCGCCTTGCACGTCATCGACATATACGCCGGAACCGATGATCCAGCCCCAGGGTTCAAACAACTGGATGTACGAGGTCTTGGCCACCGGCGCATCCGCCCCGGGCTTGGGCCAGCGGTAATTCACCATCCCGGCGCCCTTGGCCTTGGCCAGGATCACGAACTCGTTGAACACCGCAAAACCGTCCGGATCGCGAATGGCCGACAGGTTCTGGCCATCGAGCTTGGGGTTTGCCGGATGCATGATCATCACGGGCGTGAGGTCGTTGATCCAGAAGTAATCGTCATGCCCGTAGCGCAAACCGCGGACCACGCTCAAGGCTTGCTTCTGGGCCGCTTCGCGGGTCAGGACGCCGCTGGTTTCGAGGCTGTGATAATAAGTCAGGATCCCGTTGGCGGTCTGGACCACGCGCTGGGTCTGCTCACTCTTGGCCTGGTAAAGGTCGCCATGAATCTGCTTGAGCATAAGCAGACCGAGGGTTAGCAGCATCAGCACGGCGACAATCAGGATCAGCCAGAGGCGTCGGCTGATGGACATGTTGCGCAAACTGTTCATGGTCCTGTCACTCCGTGTTCTTATAATTTTAGGTGCCGCATCGACATTTCCGGCTTGTCTGATAGGCTTTCGGCCCAGAATCAAAAAACCTGAGTCCTGCCTGATTTTTCACGGAATTTTCGCAGCCCGGTCTTGATTATCTGCGCTGCTTTCGCCGCGCATTCGTCGTTAGTGAACACTTAAAAAATTATGTTAGAGGCGTGCCACAGGCATGACCTTTGGGGGAATCGATGGATCTTTGGACCGCCGCTCAGGCGCTGATACTCGGGGTTGTAGAAGGGCTGACGGAGTTTTTGCCGATCTCCAGTACCGGGCACCAGATTATCGTCGCCGACTTGATCAACTTCGGTGGCGAGCGCTTTGAAGCGTTCAATATCATCATCCAGCTGGGCGCAATCCTGGCGGTGGTGTGGGAGTTTCGACGCAAGATCCTGGACGTGGTGATCGGCTTGCCGACCCAGCGCAATGCCCAGCGCTTCACCGTCAACCTGATCATCGCCGTATTGCCGGCGGTGGTGCTGGGGGTGATATTTGCCGACCTGATCAAGCATTACCTGTTCAACCCGATCACCGTGGCGGCAGCGCTGGTGGTGGGCGGTGTCATCATGTTGTGGGCCGAGCGTCGCCAGCATGAAGTGCACGCCGAAACCGTCGACCAGATCACCTGGAAGGACGCCCTCAAAGTCGGCTTCGCCCAGTGCCTGGCGATGATTCCAGGTACCTCGCGTTCGGGCGCGACCATCATCGGCGGCCTGTTGTTCGGCCTGTCACGCAAGACCGCCACCGAGTTCTCGTTCTTCCTGGCCATGCCCACCATGGTCGGCGCGGCGGTGTACTCGGGCTACAAGTACCGCCACCTGTTCCAGCCGGACGATTTACCGGTGTTTGCCATCGGCTTTGTCACCTCGTTCATCTTCGCGATGATCGCGGTCAAGGCGCTGCTCAAGTTCATCGCCAGCCACAGCTATGCGGCGTTTGCCTGGTACCGCATCGCCTTCGGCCTGGTGATCCTGGCCACCTGGCAGTTCGGCTGGATCGACTGGTCGGCCGTCAAGCCATGAACATCCAGCATCCGCGCTTCAAGGCGCTGGTGTTTGCCCTGTTATGCGCCGCGCCGCTGTTTGGTTCGGCGTTGCTGTGGTACCGCGGGGTTTCGCTGATCCCGCTGGTGGCTTATGGCGTGGTCAGCGTGGTGGCGTTCCTGCTGTACTGGAGCGACAAGCGCAAGGCCCGCGAAGACAGCTGGCGCACCCCGGAAAACGTCCTGCATGCCGTGGAGCTGGCAGGCGGCTGGCCGGGGGCGTTGATCGCCCAGCAGGTGTTCCGCCACAAGACGCGCAAGGTGTCTTATCAGGTGGCGTTCTGGCTGATCGTGTTACTGCACGAGGTGTTCTGGATTGACCAGTTGTTCCTCGGCGGCACGCTATTCTCGATCTTCTAGCAGCAAGCCGACCTGCGTGCGCTTGGGCAGCTTGCTCACCACCAACTGGTGGGAACGCTGCAACAGGCCACGCAGTTCTTCGGCGCCCAACGGGTAGGGCGCTTCCATGATGATCCACTGCGCCCGCGCCAGGTACGGCGCCGGATGGATACCCGGGCGGTCTACGTGGCCCAGGAACAGCTCCTTGTCGACCTTGAAGGCCAGCGAATCACCCCGCAGGTGCTGCAAGGCGAACATCTTGTTGCCGGCGATGGAAAACACCCGCACGCCGCCCCATTTGTAGTCTTCCCGCGCGCCGGGCAAGCCCAGGCAAAATTGGGCGACTTGTTCTTCGGTCATTCTCATAACAAACGGTCTCCACATCCTTTGAAGGCGTTATCCAGGTGATCGATCCAGGCTCGCACGGCCGGCAACACGCCGCGCCGATGGGGGTAAACCGCCTGCAACCAGCCGCCCGGCAATGACCATTGCGGCAACAGTTGCACCAACTGGCCGCTGGCCAGCTCCTCCTCGCAATACATCATCGGCAACACCGTAAATCCCAGGCTGGCAAGGGCGCACGCCTTGCGTACCAGGAAATCGTCGATGCCCAGCCGGGCTTCCATGGCCAGGTCATGGCTGATGCCCTCCGGGCTCAGCATGCGGAAGTGCACCATGCGGTCTGCTTCCAGGGCGCCCAGCACCGGCAGTTGCTTGAGGTCTTCCAGGGTGGTGATCTGCCGGTCACGCACAAAGGCGGGGCTGGCGACAATGGCGGTCTGTGCCTGGCGCAGGCGCTTGGTCACCAGCAACGGGTCTTCGTCCCCCAGTTCACGCACGCGCAAGGCCACATCAATGCCTTCGGCCACCAGGTCGACGCGGCGGTTGACCAGGTTCATCTCCAGCTGCACCAGCGGGTTGGCGGTGAGAAACTCCGCCACCACGGTCTGCAGGAACTGGTGAGCCAGGCCCACCGGGCTGCTGACCCGCAGCCGGCCCCGGGGCTCGCTGGACATGCTGGCCACGGCTTCGTCGGCCATTTCCGCCTCCAGCAGCATTGCCTGGCAGTGGCGCAGGTAGCGCTCACCCACGGCGGTGAGTGTCAGTTGGCGGGTGGTGCGTTGCAGCAAGCGTGCGCCGAGGCGTTCTTCCAGCTCGGCAATGCGCCGTGACAGTCGGGACTTGGGAATCCCCAGCAACCGCCCGGCGGCGGCGAAACCGCCGGCTTCCACTACTTTGGCGAAATAGTAGAGGTCATTCAGATCTTGCATGGTGGGCCTATTGTCCTGTCGATGGGACGAACTATCCGCGCCTGACGTCGGCAAATCCACCCCCAACTGGTCACTGAAGCATTGGCGGGTTACCTTCTGGCTTTCCTCGGCCTGTGCATTGCGATGAACCTTGAACATCCCCGTAACCGCAGAATCATCGACTTGATGGGACAGTTGGCGCCCGTGGAGGGCTACAACCTGACACCTCTGGATGACGTGCGTTTCCTGCGTTCCAACCGGCCGTTGACGCGGATTCCGGTGCTTTACGACCCGGGGATCGTGATCGTGTGCCAGGGCCGCAAGCGCGGTTATCTGGGGGAAGACGTCTACGTCTACGATGCCCGGCACTATCTGGTGGTCTCGGTACCGGTGCCGTTCACCATGGAAACCGAGGCCAGTGAAGCAGAGCCGATGCTCGCGGTGTACCTGCGCCTGGATTTCAAGCTGGCCGCCGAGCTGATGCTGGAACTCGACGCGTTGGCCCCATCGCCGCAAGCCAGGCCCAAGGGCATGTACGCCTCGCCGATGGACGACAAGCTCAGCGGGTCGTTGTTGCGCTTCCTGGAGGTGATGAGCGTGCCGGTTGAAGCACAGGTACTCGGCCCGACCCTGATGCGGGAAATCTACTACCGCATCCTCACAGGCGAGCAGGGCGGCTCGATGCGTGCGGCACTGAATCTCCAGGGCCAGTTCGGCAAGGTGGCCCGGGCGATTCGCAAGATCCACGCGTGTTATGACCAGCGCCTGGGGGTGGAAGAGCTGGCCAACGAAGCGATGATGAGCGTGCCGAGTTTTCATGCGCACTTTCGCACGGTGACCGACACCTCGCCCATGCAGTACCTGAAGTCGACGCGCTTGCACCAGGCGCGGCTGCTGATGCTGAGGAGTGACATCACTGCCGCCACGGCCTGCGCCAAGGTCGGGTACGAGAGCGCCTCGCAGTTCAGCCGTGAGTTCAAGCGGTTTTTTGGGCGCACGCCCCATGAAGAGATTGACTGGATGAAGCGCACCTATGCGTTGCCTGCACCCACGAGTGCGTCTATCTATGTTTCGTCACATTAGAATCACTGTCCTGTCAGTGGGACAAACAATCGCATTCTGTCCGACTAATCGTCGATTGGTTTCATCTGTAGGCTTATTTCCATTCCGTCGCCCCTGGCGATGCTTACTTGGAGATAACCCATGAAACTGTTGCATATCGATTCAAGCATCCTCGGCGACAACTCGGTTTCCCGTCAGTTGAGCGCCGGCGTCGTCAAGACCTGGCAGGCAGCCGAGCCAGGCGTTGAAGTGACCTACCGTGACTTGGCTGGCGAAGGCATCAACCACTTTTCCGGCGTGACCCTGGGTGCACTGGGCACCGCTGCCGAATTGCGTGATGCCGTGCAGAAGCACGAAGCCGAGCTGAGTGCCAACACCCTTGCCGAATTCCTCGCCGCCGACGCGATTGTATTGGCTGCACCGATGTACAACTTCACCATTCCGACCCAGCTCAAGGCGTGGATCGACCGTATCGCCGTTGCCGGCCAGACTTTCCGCTACACCGAAAACGGCCCTGAAGGCCTGGCCGGTGGCAAGAAAGTCATCATCGTGTCGACATCCGGCGGCCTGCACGTTGGCCAGCCTACCGGTGTGGCGCACGAAGACTACTTGAAAGTGCTGCTGGGTTTCCTCGGTATCACCGACATCGAAATCGTCCGCGCTCACGGCCTGGGCTACGGCGAAGAAGTGCGCAACAAGGCTATCAGCGACGCCAACGTAGTCATCAACGAACAATTGTTCGCTGCCGCGTAAGACTTGTGTAAATTTTGCTGCTCCTCGATATCAATCTGATCCGAGGCGCCTAAACTCTGTATTCTGCTCGCCTGAAAAGCGATCGGAGTACGGAGTTTTTTCGTTTACCCGCTGTCACTACTTTGGCCCAGGTTATGCACGCATGGGTAAACCCTGCCAGTCCGAGCGCCTGAACCATGGATATTTCAATAGCTACGCGGGCTTACGCAACAAAGGTGGACATCCCCATGATGCGTCTTTGTGCAGTCTTGGTTCTTTCCCTGCTCGGCGGCCTGATTTCAGTGCAAGCCGCGCCTGCGCCGCACCCTCATTGGAGTGTGGGCTTTCACCGCATGACGTTTCTCGACCCGCTGGACCTGCAGCCGATGAAAGCCGTCGCGTTCTATCCGTCCACCGGCCTGGAACACACCACCCAGGTGGGCGCTTATCACATTGCCGCCACTGAAGACTCGAAGATCGCCATTGGCCGCTTTCCGATGTTGATGCTGTCCCACGGCAACACCGGCACGCCCCTGGCCTTGCACGACCTTGCCACCTCTCTGGCACGCAAGGGTTTTGTGGTGGTGGCGGTGCTGCACCCGGGCGACAACTACAAGGACCACAGCCGCCTGGGCACCTTGAGCAACCTGTATGGGCGCCCGATCCAGATTTCCGAAGCCATCACCGCCACCCTCGGCGACCCGATGCTGTCGCCGTTCGTCAACGTCGACCAGGTGGGCGTCATCGGTTACTCGGCCGGTGGCGAGACCGCGCTGATCCTGGCCGGTGCCAAACCCGACCTGGACCGCCTGCGCCGCTATTGCCAGCAACGCCCAGAAGATCGCGATGCCTGCACAACCAAGGGCGAACTGATCGTCGACCGTGACGACCTGCAACCCCAGGCAGACCCGCGCATCCACGCCTTGATGTTGATGGCGCCATTGAGCCTGATGTTTGGTCGCCATACCCTGGCAGACGTGCATGTGCCGGTGCTGCTCTACAGTGGCGATGGCGACAAGCTGGTGGCCGTGGACAAGAACGCCGAGGCCCTGGCGCGCAAGCTGCCTGAACCGCCGGACTTCAAGCTGTTGGCCGGGGCAGGGCACTTCGTGTTCATGGCCCCTTGCGATGAGAGCCAACTGGCCGCGATGCCCGCCATGTGCACCGATGCGGACGGGGTGGACCGTGAAAGCATCCACCGTGACCTGATTTCCGAGGCCGGGCGGTTCTTCAATCACACCCTGGGGCAATCCACCCGGGCGGGCTTGCAGACGGCTGATCAGTAAGCGCGGCGCTTGAGCATCAAGGTCAGGCCCAGGCCGGTGACCGAGAGCAGGGCGGCGCAGAAGAAGATCCACGAATAGCCCAGGTTCAACGCCACCGCGCCCATCACCGGCCCGGCAATTGCCAGCGCCAGATCAAAAAACACTGCATACGCACTCAACCCGGCGCCCCGGCTGCTGTTGGGCACCTGCTTGATCGCCTCCACGCCCAGCGCCGGGTACACCAGTGATAACCCAAAGCCGGTCAGCCCGGCGCCAATCAACGCCACGCCGGTGGACGGTGCCAGCCACAGCAGCGTAAGGCCGAGGGTTTCGATGGTCATGCAGGCAATCGCCGCGGTGAACCCGCCGAAACGGTTGATGGCGGAGATAAACACCAGGCGCGACAGAATAAAACACACGCCAAATACCGTGAGGCACCAGGCGGCGCCAGTCCAGCCACGGCTCAGGTAGTACAGGGTGATAAAGGTGGTGAGGGTGCCGTAGCCGATCGATGCCAGGCAAAGGCTGGCGCCAAACGGCGCAATGCGTCCGAACACGGCCCAGAACGGCAGGCGCTCGCCGCGTACCACGGGCACCGAGGGTTTATTGCGGATCAGCAGCAGGCCCAGGGCCGATAGCACCGTGAGCGCGATCCCGAGGCTGGTGTAGCCGTAATCGGCAACCATCACCACGCCCAGCGGCGCGCCAATCGCAATTGCGCCGTAGGAGGCGATACCGTTCCACGAGATCGAGCGCGCGGTGTGTTCGGCGCCCACCGCGCCCATGCACCAGCTGATGGTACCGACGCCGATCAGGCCCTGGGCCACGCCCAGCAACAGGCGGCCGACGATCAAGATGCCGAGGCTCAGCAATGGCAGGCTTTGCACCAGCGTGGCGATAAACGTCAGCACACCGCTCAGCAGGATCCCGCTCAAGCCCAGCACGATGGCGCGCTTGGTGCCGACATTGTCGGACATGCGGCCCGCCATGGGGCGGCTGAGCAGCGTTGCCAGGTATTGAGAGCCGATGGTTATCCCGGCGATTACCGCGCTGAAGCCCAGTTCGCCATGGACGTAGCCGGGAATCACCGCAATCGGCAGGCCGATGCAGATGAACGCGATAAAGGTGTAGAAAACGATGGAGACGATCTGCAGGGTGATCGACAGGGAGCTGGGGGCGGCGGGCTGTGGGGCAGGCATGGGGACTCGTTCGCGGGCGGGCGGTGAGTGCATCATGGCAAGGGCCCGGAGCAAAAGGAAGCAGGCTATCTAATTTTCCGCGAGAACCTGTGGCGAGGGAGCTTGCTCCCGTTCGACTGCGTAGCAGTCGCAAACTTCTGGGGGCGCTTCGCACCCCAGCGGGAGCAAGCTCCCTCGCCACAATGTGCGCCCCTGAAATGAAAAAGCCCCGTCACACTGGACGGGGCTTTGGCGTTTCTACGGCAGGCGGTGCTTAGAAAACCACGCCTTGGCTACGCAGGTAGTCGTCATAAGTACCGCTGAAGTCGATCACGCCGCTCGGGCTCAGCTCGATGATGCGGGTCGCCAGGGACGATACGAACTCACGGTCATGGCTGACGAAGATCAGCGTGCCCGCGTAGTTTTCCAGCGCCAGGTTCAGCGCCTCGATGGATTCCATGTCCAAGTGGTTGGTCGGTTCGTCCATGATCAGCACGTTCGGCTTTTGCAGGATCAGCTTGCCGAACAGCATGCGGCCTTGCTCACCACCGGAAATCACCTTCACCGACTTGAGGATCTCGTCGTTGGAGAACAGCATGCGGCCCAGGGTGCCGCGAACCACTTGCTCGCCTTCCTTGGTCCAGCGGCCCATCCAATCGAACAGGTTGGATTCGTCTTCGAAGTCCGAAGCGTGGTCCTGGGCGTAGTAGCCCAGTTCAGCGGCGTCGGTCCATTTCACGGTGCCTGCATCCGGGGTCAGTTCGTTGACCAGGGTGCGCAGCAGGGTGGTCTTGCCGATACCGTTCGGGCCAATGATTGCCACGCGCTCGCCGGCTTCAACCTGGAAGCTGAAGTCCTTGAACAAGGTCTTGCCGTCAAAGCCTTTGGCCATGCGATCGACGATGACCGCCTGGCGGTGCAGCTTCTTGGTCTGGTCAAAGCGGATGAACGGGCTGACGCGGCTCGACGGCTTGACTTCGGCCAGCTGGATCTTGTCGATCGCCTTGGCGCGGGAAGTGGCCTGCTTGGCTTTCGAGGCGTTGGCCGAGAAGCGGCTCACGAACGATTGCAGCTCGGAGATCTGGGCTTTCTTCTTGGCGTTGTCCGACAGCAACTGCTCGCGGGACTGGGTCGCCACGGTCATGTATTCGTCGTAGTTGCCCGGGAACAGGCGCAGCTCGCCGTAGTCCAGGTCGGCCATGTGGGTGCAGACGCTGTTCAGGAAGTGACGGTCGTGAGAGATGATGATCATCAGGCTGTTACGCTGGGTCAGGATGTTTTCCAGCCAGCGAATGGTGTTGATGTCCAGGTGGTTGGTTGGCTCGTCGAGCAGCAACACTTCCGGATCGGAAAACAGTGCCTGGGCCAGCAACACACGCAGCTTCCAGCCTGGCGACACTTCGCTCATCGGGCCGTTGTGCTGCTCGATGCCGATACCCAGGCCCAGCAGCAACTCGCCAGCGCGGGATTCGGCGGTGTAGCCGTCCATCTCGGCGAAGTCGGTTTCCAGTTCAGCAACGGCCATGCCGTCGTCTTCGGTCATTTCCGGCAGCGAGTAGATGCGGTCGCGCTCGGCCTTGACCTTCCACAGCTCTTCGTGACCCATGATCACGGTGTCGAGTACGGTGAATTCTTCGTAGGCGAACTGGTCCTGGCGCAGCTTACCCAGGCGCACGTTCGGCTCCAGCATGACCTGGCCGCCCGATGGGTCGAGGTCACCACCGAGGATTTTCATGAAGGTCGACTTGCCGCAACCGTTGGCACCGATCAGGCCATAACGGTTACCTGCGCCGAACTTGACCGAAACGTTCTCAAAGAGCGGCTTGGCGCCGAACTGCATGGTGATGTTAGCTGTGGAGATCAATTACTTTACCTATCAATAGCTTGGAGTGCGCTAATTTGAGCCGGGCCCATTTTGTGGCCCAGGCCAACGGGCATACGTCGGCAGCGACATCAAGGCTTGAGGCCCAGTCGCTGAGCAGAAAAATGGGTGCATGTTGGAATTTGGCGCGCATTGTCGCATATGTCAGGCGGGAGTTGTATGGCGCTGCAAGGATGGATTCACCCGGGTCTCCGGCATTGCCACCCACAACAAGCCCAACGCGACGGCGGCCACACCCGCCAGGGTCAGGAAAGCGGCGTTGTATCCAGCCCACTGCACCACGAAACCCGCCAGGCTGCTGCTCAGCGCAGCCCCGAGGCCGAATGCCGTGGACAGCGCCCCCAGGCTCACATTGAAACGCCCGGTGCCCTGGGTGAGGTCTTTGACAATCACCGGAAACAGCGCACCAAAAACCCCGGCCCCGACGCCGTCGAGCATCTGTACTGCCACCAGCCAATAGGGATCATTGGACAGCGTATACAGCACGCCCCGCAGTGGCAGAATCATGAAGCCGGCCAGCAGCAGCGGCTTGCGCCCCCACACATCGGCTTTCACCCCCACCAGCCAGGCCACCGGCACCATCACCAGCTGCGCCGCAACAATGCAGGCCGAGGTCAGCGGGGTGGCCATTTGCAGGTTGATCTGCGCCAGCTTCTGGCTGACCAGCGGCAACATGGCGGCATTGGCCAGGTGAAACAGTGCGCAGCAGATGGCGAACAGCAGCAATGGCCTGTTGGCCAGTAGCACCGCGATCCCCGACGGCTGTTCATGTTCGGCGCTGTGGGACGGGTCGAAGCCCCGTGCCACCTCGTGGTCGATCGCCTCGGCCGACACGCAGCTGACCGCGATCACGCTGGCCACCGCCATGACCGCCATCAAGTAGAACACCGCCACCGGGCCAAACAGGTAGGCAAACCCGCCGGCGAGGAGGGCGGCCACCGCGTTACCGGCGTGGTTGAACGTTTCATTGCGGCCGGTGCGGCGGGTGAAGGCCCGCGGCCCGGTGATGCCAAGGGAAATCGCCGAGATGGCGGGTGCGAACACCGAAGCTGCTGCCGCGCTGGCCGCCTGGGTCAGCGCCACCAGGCTGAAGGAGCTGACGAAGGGCAGGAGCAGGCAACTGGCGGTCACCAAAAGGGCTGCGATCACGATCACTGCGCGCTTGCTGCGGGTTCGGTCAATCAAGGCGCCGGCTGGCGTCTGGGTGAGCAGGGCGGCGATGCCGGCGAGGGTCATCACCACGCCGATACTGGCGGGGTCCCAGTGATGCACGGCCAGCAGATAAATCGCCAGGTAAGGTCCCAGCCCGTCACGCACGTCGGCCAGGAAGAAGTTCAGGCTGTCCAGGGACAAGGTGTTGCGCAGGTCAGAGCGAGTGGCCATGGCACAGTCTTCAAGGGCGAGGTCGGTAGCGATAGTGACCCATGGCATGAACGTATAGTTCTGCCGTGGGCGTCACGCGCCCACGGCGGCGCAAGCACAAACATTTACAAAGTGGAGCCAATTGCATCGAAAAATAGCGCTGGCGGAGGTTTTTTCAGGGGATTTTATTGTTAACAGTTGAACATCCCATAAGCCTGGCTTATTTTCCGTCCGTTCGCCCTACAGCGAAGGCTCTTTACCGGTTCAGGGATGGCGAGGCTTTTGGTGTAGGGCGAACTTCTTTTGTCGCAATGACTAAAAAGTTTGCCTCCTACTGGTTTGTGCACACATGGGGAGAGATCGTCAGCGGTGCCATCGCCGCCGGGTTGCAGATCAGCCATCTGCAGGAGTTCGCGCACTCCAATCGCGAGGAACTCTACGACCAGTATGAACACCAGCCCGCGCAACTGCCGCTGTGCTACACCCTGACTGCCATCAAGCGCCCGGCGTGACTGGCTGGCTGCAAGGCCGGCAACCTGTTCTTGCGACATAGTTTTCACATGGCCTTCACTTATCGACCTGTAGGGTGAAGGCTACCTACTCCAGTGAATACCTTGGCCCGCCCTCATCGCGGGCTTTTTTTTGCCTGCCCGGCAGCCTTTAAATTTCTTTTTTGGTTAAGAAATGACCAGTCAAGGTCAAGGGTTAACCCTGTCTGAAGGACTAACTGAAACGATTTTGTGAGAATTGTCTGAATTCTCAAAGCTGCGTACGAGATTTCCTAATAATCACGCGTATTTAGCGCTATTTTGTAGCCCGCTTCGGACACCATTCTTTACAAGCTGGTCTACGCTCAGCGCATCGGGAATGACATCTAAGTATCTGAACGAAAACAATCTCTACTCGTGTGGGACTTTTCCGGGTCTGGGGTGGTCCGATGACACATCTACAGACCGTGTGTGTTGGGTGTACAGGGCGTTGTCCCTGTTTTGCGCATGGTTATTCAGTATTTCACGAACATGTGCGGCCGTTGACTGTCGACTTTTTTAAGGTGTATCAGTTTTGAATAAAACTCCTCGGCTCCAAGCTCATGCGGCATCGGACGAAATTGATCTGTTTGAAGTGTTTCACGGTATCTGGCGGCAAAAAAAGGTGGTGCTGGGATGTACGATTCTGGCGGGTGTCCTGGGAGTTGGGTACGCATTTCTGGCACCGCGGGAATATCAGGTCAGCAGTGTGCTGCGTCCCGCCGCCATCAACGAACTGGATGCACTGAACCGCTCCGAAGTCTATAAGCTGCCCCCGGCCGACGCCCTGAACAAAGTGGGGGCACAGCTGGATTCCTACGAAGCTCGCCTGGGGTTCTTTAAAACCCACGAGGACCTGTTCAAGGCGGTCCAGAAGCCTGGGCAAAGCCTGGAGCAGAGTTTTGAAGAGTTCAACCGAAACTCCATCAATCTGAGCCTGCCTGATCCTAAAAAAGCCGACTCCCTGAGCAACTATATCCGGCTTGAGTTGCAGTACCCCAGAGACATTGACGGGGTGGCGATTCTCAACGGTTTTGTGGATTACGCCATTGATTCGGAACGTGCCCAAGTCGGCGCTGACCTGAAGGTGATCGTCAATAACCGCTTGAACGAACTCAAGGGCAAGATTGACGCGGCGCGTTCCAATTACGAAACCGATAAGGAGTCCAAGATTGCCAAGCTGCTTGAAGCGGATCGGCTCAAGCGGGCCCAGTTGGAGGACGAGTTGGTTGCCCTGCGCCTGCAGATGAAAATCGAGAGAACGGATCGACTGGCAGAGCTGGCTGAGGCCATTTCCATTGCCAAATCGATGGGCATCAAGACACCGACTACCCCCTCCTCGATGGCGGACGCCTCGCGTAGCGGCTCGAATCAAGTGATGCGCACTGAGGTCAATAATCAGAAAATCCCGCTGTACTTTTTGGGTACAGAGGCGCTTGAGGCGGAGCGCACGGCCCTGCAGGCGCGCACCAACGATGACTTTACCAACAGTCGCATTGCGGAGATTGGTAAGGAGTTACAGATGCTGCAGGTCAACCGCGAAGTGGAAGTACTGAAAAAGCGCGGGAATGAAGACATTTTCTTGCAGGATGTTGAACCATTACGAGCGGAAGTCGCGCGGTTACGCGGCCTCAATATCGACATGAGCTCCCTGAAACTGGTCACTATCGACCGACGTGCCCAGGAGCCGCTCAGCCCGATCAAGCCTAAAAAAACCCTGGTTATCCTGCTGAGCCTGGTTGCGGGATTGATGGTGGGTGTGTTGATAGCGCTGGGCCGTCATTTCATCTCGACACGCCGTGAAGCTGTGGCTTATTCGCTGCAGGACGACAATCGGTTTTCCCAGCGTCCACGCAAGGATGGCGAACCGCATATTTAACACCCACCGCCCTCGGGCTTGCCGTCTGGCAAGCCCGCTCCCGCGCTGTCCAGCACACTCAATGGACACCTTTTCACAATTCTTGATTAACCTTTGGTTACAAAGTGTGGCTAAAATAGCTGCCAATGGCCATGATCCGGATTGTCACCCAGCCGGTCATGTTGCCTGTTTTTGAATTGTGATTTCAGGTGCTGCATCTTCAATCCTCGGCCGTCGTGGGCACGCAGGAGCAGCCTGTTCTCTTCTGACTTGTGACGAATACCTTGAAACTCATCATTGTTGCTCTCTACGTTTTGTCCATTGCGTATGTTCACCTGCGTGGCCGGGTGCGACACAAGCTGGGCCGCCAGCTCAGCGATCACTCGACCTTCCTGGCTCCGGTGAATTGCTTTCTCTACCTCTTCTCCAAACTGCCCAGCCGACCGTACTTGTCTCCCAGCGACTTTCCAGACCTGAGCCCGTTGCAGGAGCACTGGGAAGAAATTCGCCAGGAAGGCCAGAACCTGCTGCGCGCCGGCGAGATCAAGCGCTCCGACCAATACAACGACGTGGGTTTCAATTCGTTCTTCAAGACGGGCTGGAAGCGCTTCTATTTGAAATGGTACGGCGACAGCCATCCTTCGGCGATGAAGCTGTGCCCGCGCACCACCGAACTGGTGCAAAGCATCGGGACGATCAAGGCTGCGATGTTTGCCGAGCTGCCGCCGGGTTCCAAGCTGGTGCGCCATCGTGACCCGTACGCCGGCTCCTACCGTTATCACCTGGGCCTGGACACTCCGAATGACCCGGGCTGCTACATCAACGTCGACGGTGAAAACTACTACTGGCGCGACGGCGAAGCGGTGATGTTTGACGAGACGTTCATCCACTACGCCGAAAACACCACGCAGCAGAACCGCATCATTCTGTTCTGCGACATCGAGCGTCCGATGAAGTACCGCTGGGCGGCCGCCTTCAACCGCTGGTTCAGCCGCAACGTGATGGCCGCCGCCGGGTCGCCCAACGATGCCGGTGACAAGACCGGTGGCCTGAACCGTGCCTTTACCCGCCTGTACAAGATCCGCCTGCGGGGCAAGGAACTGAAGAAGCGCAACCGTACGCGTTATTACCTGGAAAAGTGGGCGATCTTCGCCGGCCTGGCGTTGATCTTCATCCTGATCTGAATCGGGCGGCAGCGCGCATCAACCTGGCGGATGCGCGCCCAGCTTGTCCCACATCTTCTTGCTGATCTTCTGCCGGTTGGCGTAACCCGCCCACGGATCCTTCTTCAAACCCTGCAAGCGTTCATGCAGATTGGCCACCGTCCATTGCTGGGCACCCTGCAAACTTTTCAACTCATCACGACTTACTGGCACCGACACCGGCAGGCCTGGCCGTGCCCGCACCGAATAGGCGGCTACCGTACTGGCGCCACGGGCGTTGCGCAGGTAGTCGATGAAGATCTTGCCGACGCGATTTTTCGGGCCTGACGTTGCAGTAAAACGCTCCGGCAGTTGTTCTGTCATGAACTGGGCGATCGCTTTGGCAAAGGCCTTTACCGTTTCCCAGTTGTCCCGGCGCGCCAGTGGCACCACCAGATGCAGGCCTTTGCCGCCGCTGGTCTTGACGAAGGCTTCAAGCCCCAACTCGTCCAGCACCGACAGGGTCAACTGGGCCGCTTCGAGCATGCTTTTCCACGGCAGTGCCGGGTCGGGGTCGAGGTCGAGTACAAACAGGTCCGGGGTTTCGATCTTGTCGGTGGTGGCGCCCCAGGTGTGCAGCTCTACGGTACCCATTTGTACGGCGCCGATCAGCGCGGCCGGGCTGTCGATTTCCATCAGCCGTGCATGGCCCGGGTCCAGGGCCTGGTCCAGTTGCTTGATATTCGGGATCGCCAGGCGCTCGGAGTGTTTCTGGAAAAACTGTTCGCCGGCAATGCCTTCAGGCGCCCTCAGCAGGGACACGGGACGGTTGCGCAAATACGGCAGGATCCACTCGCTGATCCCTTCATAGAACTGTGCCAGTTGCAGTTTTTGTGTACCGCTTTGGGTGTCGATCACCCGATCCGGGTGGGTGATCTTGACCCCGGCCGCTGCGCTGGCTTCAGCTGCCTTTTTGCGTGGTTTTTCCTTCAGCGACTTGGCCGATCGCGGCTGCTCATGAACAATCTGCGCGACCGGCTTGTCGGTGCGCAGCCCAACAAATGCCGCCTGGCGCACCACGCCCTCACGGGTCCATTCGGCAAATTGCACTTCGCCAACCAGTTGCGGTTCGACCCAATGCACGCCACGGGCCTGGGCGCTCGTCAGCGGCTTGGCCAGCGGTGAAGCATCGCGCTCCAGCGCCTTCAATTGTTCACTGATCTTCTTCAACGCGGCTTGATCAAACCCCGTGCCCACGCGCCCGGCATACACCAGGCCCGTGTCGTCGTTGACTGCCAGCAGCAACGCGCCAAACCCGCTGCGTGAACCTTGTGGGCGAGTGAACCCGACGATCACGAATTCCTGGCGCAGCCGGCACTTGAGCTTGATCCAGTCCGGGCTGCGCTTGGACACGTACGGGCTGCCGGCGCGTTTGCCGATCACGCCTTCCAGGGCCAGGTCACAGGCGCTTTCGAAGATATCCCGCTGGTTGGCGGCGAATGATTCGGAGAAGCGCAGCAACTTGCTTTTGCTGCGGTTCAATACGTCTTTCAGTGCGGCACGGCGAGTTTCGACGGCGGCTTCGCGCTGGTCGCGACCTTCCAGGAACGGCGCATCAAACAGGTAATAGACGATGTCCAGGCTGCGGCCAATATCAAAGGCGTTTTGCAACGCCTGGAAATCCGGCAACCCCTCCGCGTTCAGGCTGACGACCTCGCCATCCAGCCAGCTGTCCTTGAGTTTCAGTGCTTCCAGGGCCTTGGCCTGGCGTGGCAGGCGATCGGTCCAGTCATGGCCATTGCGGGTGAACAGCCGGACCTCGCCGCCGCGAATGCGCGCCAGGATCCGATAGCCGTCGAACTTGATCTCGTACACCCAGTCCCCGTCAGGCGCATGGTCCACCAGGGTCGCCAGCTGTGGCGCGAACTGGTCGGGCAGGGCGGCTGAAGATTTGCGCGTGGTTTTCTTCGCGGCGACGGTGTTTTTCTCGCGGCCCACCGTGGCGTCACTCAGTACGCTTTTAGGTTCGGCCAGCACCACATCGTAGTCAGCCACCGGGCGTGCCTGCTGATCGTTTTCCTTGATCAACAGCCACTGTTCCTTGTCGCCGCTGCCCTTGAGTCGCGTGCGCACCAGGGTCCAGTCGCCGGACAGCTTTTCGCCGATCAAGGTGAATTTGAGCTTGCCTGCGGCGTAGGCTTTGCGCGGGTCGTCGTGGGGCTGCCACACGCCGCGGTCCCACACGATCACATCGCCGGCGCCGTATTGGCCGGCGGGAATACTGCCTTCGAAACTGCCGTAGCCCAAGGGGTGGTCTTCCACATGCACGGCCAGGCGCTTCTGGCTCGGGTCGAGGCTCGGACCCTTGGGCACCGCCCAGCTTTTGAGCACGCCATCGAGTTCCAGGCGAAAATCGTAATGCAGGTTGCGCGCATCGTGCTTCTGAATCACGAACGACAGGGCCTGCGCCCGGTTCCGGCCGCGGGGCGCGCTGCCGGCGGGCTCTGCGGTGACTTCGAAGTCGCGCTTGGCGTTGTATTCACTCAGGGGCTTGGCCATGGCGGTCTACCTCATGAAGCCTTGCGGGGTTTTTTCGCGGCAGGTTTCTTCGCCGGGCTCTTGCCCGCCAGGCTGCGTTTGAGCAGCTCGGTCAGGTCAATCACATCGGCGGATTTACGTTCATCCACGCCTTCGCTGGACTCCACGTCTTCGATCTTGCCGGCCTTGGCCTTCTTCGCCACCAACGCCATGATCTTGTCCTGGAAGCTGTCGCGGTATTCGTCGGGCTGCCAGTCGGCGCTCATGTCTTCCACCAGCCGCTTGGCCATGTCCAGTTCGCCCTTGGCCAGGGTTGGCTTGGTCACGTCGCTGCCCAGTTCCAGCTCATCCAGGCCGCGCACCTCGGCGGGCCAGCGCAGCATCACCAGTACCAGGGCCGATTCCAGCGGCATCAGCGCCGCCAGGTGTTGCTTGGTGTGCAGCACCACGTTGGCCAGGGCGACCTTGCGGGTTTTCTTCAGGGTTTCCCGCAGCAGCGCGTAGACCTTGCCGCCACGCTTGTCGGGCGCCAGGAAGTAGGGCGTGTCGATGTTCTGCAAGGGAATTTGATCGCTGGCCACAAACGCGATGATTTCGATGGTCTGGGTGGATTTGGGGTGGGCCGAGCGGATTTCGTCTTCGCTGAGGATCACGTAGCGGCCTTTCTCGTAGGCCACGCCCTTGACGATGTTGTCCTTGGTGACTTCCTTGCCGGTGGCCTTGTTGACGCGCTTGTAACCCACCGGGTCCATGCTGCGCTTGTCCAGCCAGTCGAAGTCGACGCCTTGGGAAGACGTCGCCGAGACCAGCGACACCGGGATGTGTACCAAGCCGAAACTGATTGCGCCTTTCCAGATAGCCCGTGGCATGTCGGTTTTCCTGAGCGTGTGGGGGTCTTCAGGTGACACGGCGGGTTCGGCAAAAGTTTCCCTGGCCAGCCGGCTGGCAGCGGGGTTTCAGACAGATCGTGTTACACCTGATGAGAAACTATTTAGTTACCAAAGCCGAACCCTAGGCGTAGCGTGTTATCGAAAGCACGTACTCCTCGCGCCCAGAGAGGCTTTGTCATGAACACCCGTTTGCGTCACCTTGCCGTATTGGCGTTGGGCCTGGCCTTGAGCTCGTTGGCACAGGCGCAAAACCTGCCCGGCAGAAGCAACAACCCCTACAACGGCCCTATTCACCAGGCCAACCCCAACAGCATGCAGGGCACCCAGCCCAACGCACCCGCTGCGCGGGGCACCTACATTCCACCGGCGCAACGGCCACCCACCCTGCAAAACGGCGGCATCGGCAACAGCGTCCAGCGCCGCGACAGCGCGCAGACCCCGCCGGCCATCCAGCCCAAGGCTCCCACCCGCGATGCCAATGGCAATCGCGGCGATTGAGTGTGTCAACACGACAAGGAAACCCACCGTATGTTTCTACGCAAAACCCTTCTAGCGACCTTCTGTGCCGCCGCCTTGCTGCCCCTGGCGCTGCCCGTTTCGGCGGCCGACACCCAACAGTTCCCCAGTGAACAGGGGAGCATCACGGTCACTCCGATAGCCAAGGGCCTGGATCATCCGTGGGCGGTGGCGTTCCTGCCGGACAAGCAAGGCTTCCTGGTGACCGAGCGCCCCGGCAACCTGCGGTTTGTCAGCCCGGACGGCAAGCTGTCCGCGCCCCTGAGTGGCGTGCCGAAGGTGTTTGCCAAAGGGCAGGGCGGTTTGCTGGATGTGGTGCTGTCGCCCGACTTCAAAGAGGACCGCCTGGTGTACCTGTCTTACGCCGAAGGCGGCGGCAAGAATGGCACCGCCGGCACGGCAGTCGGGCGTGGGCGCTTGAGCGATGACCTCAGCGGCCTGCAGGATTTCAAGGTGATCCTGCGCCAGGAGCCGAAGCTGTCCACAGGTAATCACTTCGGCTCGCGGCTGGTGTTTGACCGTGACGGTTACCTGTTCGTGACCCTGGGGGAAAACAACGATCGCCCCACCGCCCAGGACCTGGACAAGCTGCAAGGCAAGGTGGTGCGGATCTTCCCTGACGGTCGTGTACCGGAAGACAACCCCTTCGTCGGCCAGGAAGGTGTAAGGCCGGAAATCTGGTCCTACGGCCAGCGTAACCCCCAAGGCGCTGCACTCAACCCGTGGAGCGGCACGCTGTGGGAGAACGAACATGGTCCGCGCGGCGGGGATGAAATCAACATCATCGAGCGTGGCAAAAACTACGGCTGGCCGCTGGCAACCCATGGCATCAACTATTCCCTGACGCCGATTCCCGAGGCCAAGGGCAAGACCGTCGAGGGCACCGTCCCGCCGCACCACGTGTGGGAGAAATCACCGGGCGTGAGTGGCATGGCGTTCTACGATGCGGACCGTTTCAAGGCCTGGCAGCACAACGTGTTTATTGGTGCACTGGTCAGCCAGGAGTTGATTCGCTTGCAGTTCGATGGTGACAAGGTCATCCACGAAGAGCGTCTGCTGGGCGGGTTGAAAGCGCGGATCCGCGATGTGCGCCAGGGACCGGATGGTTACCTGTATGTGCTGACGGATGAAGACAACGGTGTGTTGTATCGGGTGGGCCTTAACCAGGACTGACGTAGACCACCGGGGTTGTGTGGGAGCTGGCTTGCCTGCGATGGCATCAACTGGGTGTGCCTGATACACCGAGGTGCCTGCATCGCAGGCAAGCCAGCTCCCACAGGTGAGTCGCGTCAGGTTTACAGTCCCAGCTGCGACAACCCCGGATGCTCATCCGGGCGCCGCCCCAACGGCCAGTGGAACTTGCGCTCGCTTTCCTTGATCGGCAGGTCGTTGATGCAGGCAAACCGGTTCGCCATCAAGCCGTTCTCGTCAAACTCCCAGTTCTCGTTGCCGTAGGAGCGGAACCAGTTGCCGGAGTCGTCATGCCATTCATAGGCATAACGCACGGCGATTCGGTTGCCGGTAAACGCCCACAACTCCTTGATCAACCGATAATCCAGTTCCTTGGCCCATTTGCGGGTCAGGAAGCCCTTGGCTTCTTCGCGGTTGTGGGCGAACTCGGCGCGGTTGCGCCATTGGGTATCCAGGGTATACGCCAGGGATACCCGTTGTGGGTCACGGGAGTTCCAGCCGTCTTCGGCCAGGCGAACCTTTTCAATCGCCGATTCACGGGTAAACGGCGGCAGCGGCGGGCGTATTTCAGGGTTGGAGGACATGGGACGGCTCCTGGGCAGGTTCAAATAAAAGTTGGGTCAAAGTGCCAATAAGGTTCGCGCCATGGATTGCGCACTATCGGCAGCGGTGGTGTCGCCCATCACCAGGGCAACGGTAATGGCGCCATCAATCAGGATCAGCAGGTGCGCGGCCTGGCGTTCCGGGTCGGGGGTGCCATGTGCTTGACACAGTTCGAGGAGGTAATCGAACAGTTTGTGTTTATGGGCCTTGGCCAGCAGGCGTACCGGGTCTTGCGGGTCGCCGGTTTCGCCGCTGGTGTTGATGAAGGCGCAGCCGCGAAAGTCGGCAGAGCCAAACCAGGTCGTCAGCGCGCTGAACACACCCAACAGGCGCTCGCCGGTGGTGGCGTGGCGGTCCACGTCGGTGCGCAGCCAGTGCATCCAGCGCTCGTCGCGGCGCTGCAAGGCGGCGATCACCAGTTCGTCCTTGTTGGCAAAGTAGCGGTAGACGCTCTTTCTGGAGACGCCGGCGGTTTTCACCAGAAGATCCATGCCGGTGGCAGCAATGCCGTGGCGGTAGATCAACTTTTCGGTGACGTCGAGGATAATGTCGCGAGTGATATCGTTCATGCAAACTACAGTAGAACGATCGTTCTCCTTGGTCAATTAATTATTTTTTACCCGCGGGCGGGAAGACCTGAGCCAGCCCATGGTGTAAGCTCTCGAGTCCTTCGGATTCGACCCATTGCGAGCCCTATGCCGTCGTTATTCAAACGCTCCCTGTTGCCCAAGCTGCGCGGTTTTCCCCTTACGCCCGAGGCTATCGAGGTGCTGTCCGGCGCCGCGCAATACCGTCGTTGCCTGCTGGAGAAAATTTCCCAGGCCACCCAGCGTATCTACATCGTGGCGTTGTACCTGCAGCAGGATGAGGCCGGGCAAGAGATCTACGACGCGCTGCACGCCGCCAAGGCCGCGCGGCCCGGGCTGGACATCGTGGTGGTGGTTGACTCGCTGCGGGCCCAGCGCGGTTTGATCGGAGCCGGCAAGCAACCGGGCAACAGCGCCTGGTACCAGGCCATGACCCAGTCCCACAGCACCGAAGTACCGGTGTATGGCGTACCGGTGCAAACCCGCGAGCTGTTCGGCGTGTTGCACCTCAAGGGCTTTGTGATCGATGACAGCGTGCTGTACAGCGGCGCCAGCCTGAACAATGTGTACCTGCACAAGTTCGACAAATACCGTTATGACCGTTACCACCTGATCCACAACAAGGCCCTGGCCGACTCGATGCAGCACCTGGTGGAGCACGGCCTGGTGGCCGCCAAGGCGGTGCACCGCCTGGACCTGCCCAACCCGCCGACCACCCGCAGCCTGCGCAACGACATCGGCGACCTGCGCAGCCGCCTGAAACACGCGGTGTACGACACCACGGCGGGGCAGTTGCCCAACGGCAACCTGTCGGTGAGCCCATTGTTGGGCGTGTGCAAGAACAACCCCCTGAGCCGCGTGATCTGCGAGCTGATCGCCAGTGCCCAGCACCAACTGACCATCTGCACCCCCTACTTCAACCTGCCGCTGCCGGTCACGCGGGAAATCAACCGCGCCCTGGCGCGCGGGGTGAAGATCGACATCATCGTGGGCGACAAGACCGCCAACGACTTCTACATCCCGCCGAGCGAGCCGTTCAAGGTCATCGCGGCGTTGCCGTATCTCTACGAAATCAGCCTGCGACGCTTTGCCAAGCGCCACCAGCGCATGATCGACAGCGGCCAACTCAACCTGCACCTGTGGCGCGACGGCGACAACACCTACCACCTCAAGGGCATGTGGGTCGATCAGCGCTACACCTTGCTGACCGGCAACAACCTCAACCCGCGCGCGTTTCGCCTCGACCTGGAAAATGCCTTGCTGATCGACGATCCGAAGGGTGAGTGGGTGGGGCCACGGCGTACCGAACTGGCGGAGATTTTCCAGCACACCTCGCGTATCGAACGCTATCAGCAGTTGCAAACCCTGGTGGACTACCCGACGGCCGTCGGCAAGTTTTTGCGGAGGGTCAGCCGGGTGCGGATCGAGCGGTTGTTGTATCGGATCCTGTAGCATTCTGTTGTCTTGACGGCTCTGATTAAGCATCTGCTTATACAGCGGATGGGCTCGACCTCTTACTCTTCCGGTTGACTGTTCTTAAGGACAAGAACTCTTGCGATCTCAACCGTGAAGAGAACTTAGAATGTCGCCAGTTAATGCAAACCGTATGTCCACACCTGCCTATGTTCCGGCAGGCGTCAATAGCAACGCACAACCCCTTGCTCCCCCGGTTTCGTCAGTGCCGCCGAGTACGTCGGACGGGATTGAACGCTTGCCGCTTACTGTCGTACCACGCCAGCGGGGTGGGCGCTTGCAGCAAGCCTTGCTTGACCAGGTCGCGGTCGGTGCAGGGCTTGCAGCTCCAGGTTTTCCAGCGCCCGCCGACGCGATAAAAGCGGACGAGCGCCTGCAGAAAAACCTGACCCACTGGCTGAAGACCGGCCGGCTTCGCCACCACCCCATTCCTCAAAACTCCTCGATCAAACCCTTCGCTGACGCCTTCACTGAAGCGGCGCAGGCACCACATGTGCAGGCCTGGTTCAAGTCCAAGGGCCTGGATCTATCGACCGTGCGGGTGTTCAGCGATCGAGTTGAAGGCATGGTGGAGGTCGACGGAAAACAGCAAGCGCAAAAGTTTACTGCTACCGACGGATCCGGCTGGGGCGGAGTCAGCGCTCAAGTCAGTAACGCGGTGAATAAGCTGTCTGCTGAAGGGGTTTTACTGCCAGACGAGAACGGAGAATTTCGTCACGTCAATGTGATCCTTGGTTTTTACGGGGTGACTCCGCCCGGCGATACCAAAGACGGACCGCAACTTGGCAAGCAGCTTGAAAAGGATGGCTGGCCGACGATACCCGATGAAAAGCGCGTTGCGTGGCGCCGTCAGTACGGACAGCTCGTGGGGGCAAACGCCGATATCGCGCAGCAGAACAACCTGCTTCAGTGGCTTGCAACCGGTACTGCGCCAAACAAGCCACTGCCCAATGATGCGGCCATTACGCCTTTTATCAAGATGTACAAGGAGGCGATTAACGAGCCGGCGCTTCGGGCCTGGATCAAATCCGCTGGCCTCACGCCGTCCAGTGTGCAGATATTCAGCGACTCTGTTGTTGGCACAGTGCTGCGCGATGGTACGCAAACCTCAATGCGTTTCAGCACTACCGACGGTTCCGGTTGGGGGCTGGTCAGCGCAAGGGTGAGCGCCTTGCAAAAGATCCTTTCGCCCAATGACCTCGGTATGTCCATCGATATCGGTACGACCCCGCAAGTTATTTCGCGCAACGTGCAGCTGGACTTTTACGGGGTCAGGCAACCGCGGACTGAGCAGGCTGCCCCCCAATTGGGCGCTCGGCTCAAGCGGGATGGCTGGCCAAAAAAATCCCAGGCGCAGCGCAGTGAGTGGGCGGAGCAATCCAAACGACAGAAGCAGGTACGGGACGACAACGCCGTGCGCGCATTCCTGTCGTTTCAACTGCAATCTCTGCTGGAGGGTAAGCAGGAGGATGACACCCTGGAACTGGATAAGCTGATCGTGGTGGCGGGGCCAGCTTCTACCTTGGCTCAGCGCAGTAAGCAGCCCCGTGAACGATTGCTTCAGTTCCTTGGGTCACCGGCGTTCAAGGCTTTTTTGGATAAGGCAGGCCTTGAAGAGCCGGCAAGGGCTAAATACAGGCTATCGGAGGGCGAGCTGCAGCAGAGCAACGGCGCCGCTCAATGGGTCTCGCTACAACGGTATTTCGACGACGAAGTCGAAAAAGTATCGGCAGCCGGCAGCGCCGAGCAGCAACAGGCGGCACGCACGATGAAGTCGGAATTCGATCAGTTGGTCATGCTGAGTAACGAAACCGGGAATGCGCTGTACTCCACCCCCATTTATGACGCCCGCCAGGCCCTGAAACACTACGCCCTTGACGTCCCGCAGACCGCCGGCAAACTGCGCGCGACGCTGGAGTTGCTCGGCAATCAATTCCCGCCGCCGCCGTTGGCAGGTAACTACGCAGGCATGACGCCCTATGGGCAGGCCCCGGGAGCACTGCCTGCCCAGGCGAAGGCAAAGCTCAAAGGTTTCTCGACGCAGGCCATGGCGCTGTTCAAGGACTTTTCCCCGGCGCCGTCGGGCGTGCAGTCCTATCCTGACCCGGACCGTCAGCTCGCGGCCTTTTTTGATTCGCCAAAGGCGATCATGTTGGCTGAAAAAATCGCCAAGGCCCTCAAGCTTTTTGCCGTGGCGGATGGTCAAGCGCTTCCGCGGGCGGAGCGCTATCAGCTCCTGGCGACCGCCCTCAAGCTCAGTGTCAACGGCCCGCTGCCTGGCCTCCCCGGGACCGTCGCCGGTTACGAGGTTTATCAGCCGGGCAACTTGGGCCGCACGCTCAAGGAGGTGCGGGCCGACGTCGAAAAGCATCTGGAAAGCAAACGTGTCGACCCTAAGGTCTCAGCCTTGATGGCCCATTTATATCTGGCCCAGTCGGCACCGGAGATGCTGATCAAAATCGACCCGGCGGTGGCGGCCGATACTCACCCGCTACTTAACCAGAACCCCGAAAATATCAAGGTCGGCTCCACGGGCTGGATGAACATGCGCGTGGCCTGTGCAATGGCAAGTGATTCGCGGCTGGAATTCAAGCAAGCCATGGCGCTTGTGCGTCTGGATGCCCCGGGACCTAACCAGGAGATGTTGATCAAGAGTATGGGGCGCCAGCCCCTGCTGGACTGGGGCGCCATGTCGGGCCTGTACCCTGCGACCCGGGATCGACAATATTCCGAGGAGAACTATCAGGCCGCATCGCAGGTGTTTATCCAACGGGAAACGCAGACACGCGAAGCGTTGGACACCTTGATGAGCGAGCCGCCCACCCAAACCAGCCTGCTGGTCAAGCAACTGGCGCTGCTGTTTCCGGAGATGACCGAGGAAGAAATTCGCAACATAAAGCTGGCGGGGCATCCTGATCTGGGCAATGCCGCAGGCCCGCATATTGCCGGTCCATACGAGCACACCCCGAAGTTATTGACCGATGTCATCCTGTTGAATCAGGCGGAACGTCTTCCGCTGCTTGGTCGTGAAGACAGTTGGACGCTCGGAGTGACCATCCATCCCAACGTTCCCCTGGAGACCTTCAAAGAGCGCCTCAAGCAACTGCCGATGATCGAGCCACTGGTCGCGCCCGCTGTGGACAAATACATTGCCGACACCCGGGCCGCCCATGCCACTACGTTAAAACTGATGTTCGCTCAGCTACCCCTGAAACAGCGCACGGAGTTGGAGTCCTCCGAGGAGATCCAGTTTTATACCTTGCGCAAAGAAACTGGAGACGACATAGAGGAGGATAAACGGCAGGCCTCGACGATCGAAAAAAGCAAGGGTGCCCAAGGCCTTTTGATGCGCTTTAAAATGAGGGAACTCGGGCCCAGGTATGAGTTTTACGAGGTTTTTCCCAATTCAATGACGATGGTTCATCGCCCCGACTTGCCCAATGATTTGAAAGTGGGCGGTACGATTACGGAGGTTTTTGAACCCTACGGACGCTATTTAGAATCAAAAGGAAAATTCCACCAGGGAACGACGTTGCCGTTTGATTTCGAGGCCTATAGCTCAGGGGCCGCGCCACGCCCAGACGCGAAATCGGAGCTGATCCTTGAACCGCACGGAGAACCTTTGCAGGGCACAGCGAACGACCCTGGCCAGATACCCGACACCTTCGCTTCTTCCACCGTATCAGCAGTGGTGGAGAAGTTGCTGGCCCATAGCTTTGACGGCAACCGTGATGCACGGATCGCCCATGCCAACCAGCCGACAGCACTGCACAGGGCCGTCTTCCCCAACACGCCCCCGATATTCAGCGCCGAGAATGGTCGCTTGATACTGGGCTTGATCCCGTTTGTGGGTGCAATTGCCGATTTGGTGGAAGGCAAGATAGCGTCCGGATTGCAGGGCTTAGTGATTGATGTCGCGTCGTTTTTGGCTACCGGCGGGCTGGCGGGGCTGAAAACGGTGGGCACGGGTTTGAAAATGTTGATTCCGTTCAGCAGCAAGCCATTCACTGTGGCTGGCCTCAAAGCGGGCGGCACATTTGTTCGCGGTCTACTCAATCCGCTGGAAAACCTCCCCAGCATTCTGCGCGCGGGGCCGAAGCTGGTGAACGGGGTGAAAAAAGTGATCACCGGGCAAACCGTTAAACTGGGAGGGGACATCTACATGCCAGCGAAGATGCACGAGCAGTGGCGGTGGAGCGTAGGAGCGGCGGAGGCGGCGTTGGCCTCAGGTCCAGGCCGCAGGGCGGGCCAATGGCCGGGAGCCCGTAAGGGCTTCAGTGCAAACCGGGAGGTGGATGCGGTTCAGAAGAACGGCTCGTGGTACGAGATCAACCCTATGAGTCATAGGCCCGAAGGCGCGCCACTTGAGCAATTCACACCCAAGTTGAGCTGAGGTTTGAAGCCCCGGGCGTTCGGCCGCTGCTGAGAGCGGCACGAACCCCCGGGAGGTAAATCAGTTCAAGCCCAACTTGCCACGCAGGGTCGACAGGTCTTCAGCCAGGGTATTAACCGGACCAACCAGGGCTTTACGGTCAGCTTCCTTGACCTTGTCGTAGGTCTCGAAACCGCCATCCTTGGTTTTGTACTTGGCCAGGATCTTGTCTACAGCCGCGAAGTTCTTGTCGACTTTGGCGACGAACGCCTTGTCTTGCTTCTCGATCTGCGGACGGAACAGGTCGACGATTTTCTTCGCGCCGTCGATGTTGCCCTGGAAGTCATACAGGTCGGTGTGGCTGTAACGGTCTTCTTCACCGGAGATCTTGGTCGCGGCCACTTCTTCAAGCAGGGCGGCAGCACCACCGACGACTTTTTCCGGCGGGAAGGTCAGGCCATCCACACGGGTTTTCAGGTCCAGCACGTCACTGTTGAGCTTGTCTGCCAGGGCGTCCAGGCCTTTGGTGGTGTTCTCGGAGAACAGGGTGTACTCGATGCGGTGGAAGCCGGTGAAGTCTTCGGCTTTCACGCCTTTTTCGTGGTCGTCTACACGGGAGTCGATGGACGCGTCGAGGTCGCTGAACAGCTCGGCGATCGGCTCGATGGACTCATAGTGAACGCGGGTTGGCGCGTACAGCTTCTTGGCGGTCGCCAGGTCGCCTTTTTTCACGGCGTCGGTGAACGCCTGAGTCTGGGTGACCAGTTCACCGATTTCTTCGGTGACATAGATTTTGTAGTCCGACACCGGCCCTACCAGGTCCAGCGGCGCGGTGGCGGCGAAGGCGGCCAACGGCGAAAGGCTCATTAACAACGACAATGCGAGAGACGACTTCTTCATGGGACGATTTCCGCTCTGGGGTTTGTTTTAGGTTTTGGCAGTGGTTTGTGGATGTGTCGCATCAAGCAGCGTGCGCCCGATAAAATCCTGGGGCCCGGTGACGCCTGGCAAGGTGAAGAAATAACCGCCGCCGACCGGCTTCAGGTATTCCTCCAGGGGCTCGCCGTTGAGCCGGGTTTGCACGCTGATAAAGCCTTTCTCCAGGTCAGCCTGGTAGCAGATGAACAACAGCCCCATGTCCAGCTGACCGTTTTTATTGACGCCGTTGGAGTAGTTGAACGGCCGGCGCAGGATCAGGTTGGCCTGGGTCTGTGCAGTACGTGGGTTGGCCAGGCGGATGTGGGCATCGAGCTTGGTCAATTTGCCTTCCGGGTCCTTGCTGTAGTCCGGGACCTGGGTTTCTTTCTGGCCGTCCATGGGCGCGCCACTGGTCTTGATCCGGCCAATGATGCTTTCTTGCTCTTGCAGGGGCGTACGGTCCCAGCGCTCGACGAAGTTGCGGATAATCCGCACCGCCTGGTAGCTGCCATTGGCGGCCCAGGCCGGTTCGTCGCTGCCGGGTTGAACCCACACAATCTGATCCATCGCCTTGTTGTCGTTGGAATTCGGGTTGGCCGAACCGTCACGAAAACCGAGGAAGTTGCGGGCGCTCTGTGCCGGCTCGCCGGGGCGGGCAGGGGCCTGGGGCGGCACGCTGCCTTCCTGTTTCCAGCGCACCAGCAGCAGGTCCGGCAGGTTCTTCACGATGTCGCGCAGGGCGTGAATATTGGTGTCCGGGGTGTTGGAGCTGAACTGCAGGCTCAGGTCGCCGTGGCACTGCGCCGGTTCCAGCGCATCGTTGGGGAAACCGACCATGCGAATCAGGCGCTTGGGCTTGGCCGCGGCCAGGCCGAAACGCTCGTCGAACAGCGATTCGCCCACCGATACAGTGATGGTCAGGTTGTCCGGCGTCACCACCGGGCCGAGGATCCCGGAATCGGTGGGTGGCAGTTTCGGATCGACTTGCACCACGGTGCCGCCGGTCATCAGGAACGCAATGCGCTCGTTCAGGGTGCGAAACAGGCGCTCCAGGTCTTCGCGGTCGCTGGCCAGCACATCGAACGACACCAGCATGCCGCAGGCCGGGCGCGGGGTGACGATGCCGGTCTGGTGCTTGCCATGGTAATCGTGGTGGTCCTGGGTCTTTTCACTGCTTGGGGCGGTGGTGACTTGTGCAGTCGCCGACGCGGCCGCCATCGCCGGGCAGCTCAGGCTGCTACCGGCAATCGCGGCGCCAGTGGCGGCCATGCCCAGCAATACACGACGACGCTGGGAAGAAAATTGTTCTGAATCACTCATGTCTACGGTCGTCTTCACTTCAGGCCGGAAAGGCCAAGGGCGGGGTCGATTCCATCGAGTGCGGCGGCCAGAGCCTTGGCCTTGTCGGCGATCTGCTTGCGCTGATCGGCCGTAACGCTGTCATACGTGGCGTAGCGGCCATCGACTTTCAAACCGTTAAGTTCGGCGTCGAGGGCGGTGATCGCACTGTCGATGCCGGGCAGCAGTTGCTCGGCAGATTTGGTCAGCAGTGGGCGCATCAGGTCGACCACCTTGCGGGCGGCGTCCAGGTTGGCGGCGAACCCGTTGAGGTCGATATGGCTGTAGCGTTCTTCCTCACCGCTGGCGGCGCGTACGTCGGCCAGGCTGTTGAGGTTGCGCACCACAATGCTCACCAGTTGCTCCGGTGGCAGCGACTGGGCCAGCAGCTGTTGCTTGAGGCTGGTGACGTCGGTCACCAGACGCTGGGCAATCGGGGCCAGGCCGTCGAGGTTGCGTTGCTGGAACAGGCCGTATTCCAGGCGGTGGAAGCCGCTGAAGGCCGGGTCTTGCTCGCGTTTTTCAAAGTAATCGGCGCGGGCGTTGATCGCGTTGTCCAGTTCCGCCAGGCGCTGCGAGGCCGGGGCCAGGCGCTGGTAAGCCTCACGGGCCGGCACGTACAGCGCCTGAGCCTGGGCAAGGTCGCCGGCTTCGATGGCCTGGTCAAGCGCGGTAACCGCCTTGACCAGGGCGCTGCCCTGGCTGCTCAGGTACACGCGAAATTCCGACAGCGGGCCGATAAACGCCACCATCGATGGCTTGGCCTTGGCTTGGGCATCCGACTCGGCGGTTGGCGTGACCTTCAAGGTGCCGCGCGGGTTGCTCAACAGGCCGCAGGTGATCTGGTAGTCGCCGGGCAGCAGGTTGGCGTTGATCACCTGGCTCAGGCCCGGAGCGATGTTTTCGCGCTCTTCGACCACCAGCACGCCGTCGAGGATCTCCCATTCCACGGCACGGTCCGAGCGGTTGATGATGCGGAAACTGGCGTGGCCGGCCGGCACCGTGAGCGCATTCGGCTCGCAGCTGTGGGCGTGGATGGTCACGGCGATTTCATTGTGGTTGGCCTGTCGCTTGGAGGCGGCCAGTTGCGAGGCGTAATAGAACAGGCCACCGGCGGCGATCATCACGACCACCGAGCCGCCCACCGCCCAGCGCAAGGCGCGGGAGGGCGGAGCCGGTTGAGGGGTTTGGTTGGACAAGAGGCGGTCCTTACTGGCTGGAAACGGAAGAAGTTGTGCGGGCGGCCGGCTTGCTCGGCGGCGCCGGCAAAAAGAACATCACCAGGGCCACTACCAGGTAAATCAGGTAGGCACCCAGGGTGCTCACGGTCGGGGCGTCCTGGTAGCCGAACATGCCGGCGAGCACCGAGCCCAACGGGCCATCCATCGGCAGCGTCGCGCTGAAATCGAACAACACGGTTTGCAGGTGGTTCCACACCCCGGCTTCGTGCAGGGCCTGTACCGAGTTGGCGAGGATGCCGGCGGCCACCACCAGGATGAACAAACCGGTCCAGCGGAAGAACGCACCGAGGTTCAGGCGCATGCTGCCGGTGTAGATCAGGAAGCCGACGATGATTGCCAGGATCAGGCCGAGCAGGGCGCCAATCGGCGCGCCCGGGCCTTCGCTTTGCTGGAACACGGCCAGCAGGAAAAACACGGTTTCGAGGCCTTCACGGGCCACGGCAAAAAACACCATGGCGATCAGCGCGGTGACCTGGTGCTTGGAGCCGGCCAAGGCATGATCAAGGGATTCATGCAGGGAATGCTTGATGGAGCGCGCTACCTTGCGCATCCAGAACACCATGGAGCTGAGAATGCCCACGGCCACCAGGCCGACGATGCCTTCAAACAGTTCCTGTTGCTTTTGCGGGAATTCGGCACTGACCAGTTCCAGGCCGCCCCCCACCAGCAGCGCCAGGGCGGCTGCCAGAAAGACGCCGATCCACACTGCGGGCATGTACTGGCCACGGCCAGTCTGCTTGAGATAGCTGGCAATAATGCCAACGATCAAGGCGGCTTCTATGCCTTCGCGCAGCATGATTAAAAAGGGAACAAGCATTCGGCACCGAATCGTCACTAGATAGGAGGCTAAGTTGTAACATAATGATACTCATTGCTAAACAGGAAATGTTGACCTTTACTGAACGTTGACTGAACGGTGGTGGCAAACCGCAACCGCCACTAGAATGCGCGGCAACGTTCCAGTCACCGGATTGCGCCATTCCCCATGTCGGAAAAAGACACGATTTCCATCCAGCTGGTCCGCGAAGCCCTGTTGCAGAGCTGCGCACCGGGTGCGGCGACCGATGAAGTATTGACCAAGGTCGGGATCAGTCCCGCGCTGCTGGGCCAGCCAAATGCACGCGTTCCGGCCACGGCTTATGCGCGTTTGTGGCGCTTGCTGGCGCGGCGCATGGACGATGAATTTTTCGGCATGGACCCGCGCAAGCTCAAGTCCGGCAGCCTGGAGTTCCTTTGCCGCGTCTCCATGGCCCAGCCGACGCTTGCCACCGCACTGGAAACCGGCCTTGGCTTTCTGTCGCTGATGCTCGAGCGCATGCCGGCGCAACTGGTGCGCCAGCAGAGCCTGGCAGAAATCGTATTGCTGGAGCCTGAGCCCAAACCCAAGCGAGCCTTCACCTATTTTGCCTATTGGATGATCGTCCACGGTGTCGCCTGCTGGCTGGCCGGGCGGCGTATCCCGATCCTGGCGATTGAACTGCGCTGCCCACAGCCGGACTTCTGTGACGACTATCAGGTGATGTTCTCCGACAACCTGCGCTTCGACCGGCCCCGCACCCGGATGATTTTCTCCGCCGACTGCCTCGACCTGCCGATCAAGCGCAGTCCGGAAGAACTCAAGCGCTTCCTGGCCCATGCGCCTGCCAACATCCTGGTCAAATACCGCGACCCCGACAGCCTCGCCACCCGCATCAAGGCCGACCTTCGGCAAATGCCCGCCGACACCTGGCCGGAAACCGAAGGCCTGGCGGCGTCCCTGTGCATCTCGGCCTCGACCCTGCGCCGGCGCCTGGCAGAAGAAGGGCAGACCTACCAGGGCCTCAAGGACAGTGTGCGCAAGGAACTGGCGATCGTATGGCTGGCCGACGCCGACATCAGCTTCGCCGAGATCGCCACCCGCCTGGGGTTTGCCGACGCCAGCTCGTTCTACAAGGCGTTTCGCAAGTGGTCGGGCTCCAACCCCGGGCACTATCGCAGCTTGATACTGAACGAAGCGCTGAGCCAATAGGTCACTGCCAGGCTGGACTGCTTATCCACGATTTTGATGATCTGGGTCACTTTCCTGTGCCGCAGTGCGTGTGATATTCGGCGCCACCGCTCCATCGTTCGTTTCCTGACGCAGCCTGATCGGCGTTTGTCGCGATCAACGTCTACGCCATTTCCCTCATCCAAGAGCAGGATTTCATGGCACTTCACAGAACCGTAGAGACCCAGGACCAAGCCATCGAAGACGTCTATTCGAGTGGCTCCGCCCAGCACAAACTCCCCAAATATCGCCTCCCGGACCACTCGACCACACCGTCGGCGGCCTACAACCTGGTGCGCGACGAGCTGCTGCTGGACGGCAACTCCCGGCAAAACCTGGCGACCTTCTGCACCACCTGGGTCGAGCCCGAAGTGCAGCAGTTGATGGCCGATGCCCTCGACAAGAACATGATCGACAAGGATGAATACCCGCAGACGGCCGAAATCGAAAACCGTTGCGTGCACATCATTGCCGACCTGTGGCACGCGCCGAAGTCCTGGCAAACCGTCGGCTGTTCCACCACCGGCTCCAGCGAGGCGGCGATGCTCGGTGGCCTGGCCCTCAAGTGGAGCTGGAAGAAGCGCCGCGAAGCCGCAGGCTTGCCCACCGACAAACCAAACTTCGTGTGTGGCCCGGTGCAGATTTGCTGGAAGAAATTCGCCCGCTACTTCGACGTGGAAATTCGCGAAGTGCCATTGCGCGGCGATGCATTGGGCCTGCGCCCGGCCGACCTGCGGGAATATTGCGACGAAAACACCATCGGTGTGGTGGCGACCCTGGGCGTGACCTTTACCGGGATCTACGAACCGGTGGCCGCGCTGGCGGCCGAGCTGGATTCGATGCAACGTGACCTGGGCCTGGACATCCCGATCCATGTCGACGCCGCCAGCGGCGGGTTTATCGCCCCGTTCATCCAGCAGGAACTGCAATGGGACTTCATGATCGAGCGTGTCAAATCGATCAATGCCTCGGGCCACAAGTACGGCCTGGCGCCGCTGGGCGTGGGCTGGGTGATCTGGCGCTCCACCGAAGACCTGCCGGAAGAGCTGATCTTCTACGTCGATTACCTGGGCGGCAACATGGCCACCTTTGCCCTCAACTTCAGCCGGCCGGGCGGTGAAATCATCGCCCAGTACTACAACTTCCTGCGGCTCGGGCGCGACGGCTACACCCGCATTCAACAAGCCTGTTCGGACACTGCGCAGTGGCTGGCGTCAGAGATCGTCAAGTTCGCCCCGCTGGAACTGGTGTACGACGGCAAGGACGGGCTGCCGGCGGTCTGCTACAAGCTCAAGGATGGCGTCGACCACGGTTTCAGCCTCTACGACCTGTCGGAGCGCGTGCGTATGCGCGGCTGGCAGATTGCGTCTTACCCGCTGCCGTCCGACCGCCAGAACATCGTGGTGCAGCGCATCCTGGTGCGCCATGGCGTGAGTCGCGACCTGGTGGCGCTGCTGCTTGATGACCTGCGCAAGGCCATCGCCTACTTGCAGAAAAACCCGGTGGAGCATTCCGACGCGGGCCCAAGTTTCAGCCATGGCGCCATTGCCGACCCGGTTACCCCGGCCGACACCCCGAACCTCGACTGAACGCCCTGAACACTCACCGGGCCTTGAGGCCCGGTGCCTTTAGCGTTTCATCGCCAGGTACGAATCATCGTGACTGCCTTCTTTACTTTCCTGCACGACAACCCTTACATCCTGCTGTTCCTGGTGGTTGGCCTGTCTGTCTGGGTCGGGCGTGGCACCATCAAGGGCTACGGCCTGGGCGCGGTGGCCGGAGCCATCGTGATCGGCTGCGCGATTGCGACCTGGGCGTCGTACTACGGCGTGCATTTCGAACTCGATAACTTCACCAAGAGCCTGTTTTATTACCTGTTCATGTACGGCGTCGGCCTGCGTGTGGGGCCTTCGTTCATCAACAGCCTCAAGGGCGATGGCCTGAAGTTCACCTTCCTGGCGATTCTGTCCTCGTTCCTCGGGCTGGGCATCGTGGTGCTGGGCGTACGCCTGTTATCGCTGCCGGTGGGTGCGGCGGGCGGGATTCTTGCCGGTTCGCAAACCATGTCGGCGGCCATAGGTTCCGCCGAACAGGCCATCACCTCGGGCGTGGTGCCACTGCCGCCGGGCACCACGGCGGCAGCGGCCACGGCGATGATCGCGCTGTCCTACGGCATCACTTATATCTGGGGCACGGTTGGCATCATCCTCATCTGCAAATACCTGCCGCGTTGGTGGGGTGTGGATGCGCGCAAGGCGGCCAAGCAATATGAAGTCGAGCACGGCGTGCCGAACGTCGATGATGCGGGGCTCAGCGGTTATCGACCGTTTGACCTGCGGGCTTATCGGCTGGTGAATCCTGAGCTGGCGGGGCAGAGCATCGCGCAGTTTCGCGAGCGGTTTGCGCTGTACCAGATTGAGAACGTCGAGCGCGGTGACCAGTTGCTGGGGGCCGATCCGACATTGGTGTTGCAACTGGGCGACGTAATTGCACTGGGTGGGAGCCTGGACGCACTGACCGATCACATGGGCCTGATCGGTCCGGAAGTGCCGGATGCCCGGGCGCTGAATATACCGCTGGATGAAGCGGTGATCCTGGTGACCCACAAGGATGCCGTGGGCAAGGCACTCAAGGAATTCAGCCAGTCGCCGATTGCCGGGCAGGTGCAATTGGTGGGGATTGAGCGGGGTGGGGCGCCGATTCCCGTGGGGTTGGAAACCCGTCTGCAACGCCTGGATGTGATGCACCTGATCGGCCTGCGCAGTGCTATCGACAAGGCCACGGTGTTGTTGGGCAAGGCGGGGCGGCCGAGTACCGCGACTGATTTGCTCACGTTGTCCCTGGGCATGGTGTTGGGCTTGCTGATCGGGCTGATTCAAGTGCCGGCGTTCGGTGCGGCGGTTGGGCTGGGGAATGCCGGTGGGTTGCTGGTGTCGGGGATTATTGTTTCGTCGCTGGTATCGCGGGTGCGGTTTTTTGGTAATACGCCGAACGCGGCACGCAACATCCTCGAGGACATGGGGCTGATTTTCTTTGTTGCGATTGTGGGGGTGAATGCGGGGGCGAATCTGGTTTCGCAGATCAGCGCGATTATTGCGTTGAAGATCTTTGTGCTGGGGTTTGTGGCGTGCACGATTCCGCCGTTTATTGTTTGGGCGGTGGGGTTTCATGTGTTCAAGATCAACCCGGCGATTCTCATGGGCGGGGTGGCGGGGGCGCGTAGTCATTCGGGGCCGGCGCGGGAGGCGGCCAAGGAGATTGACAGCACCGTGCCGTGGATCGGGTTTCCGGTGGCGTATGCGGTGTCGGGGATCTTGCTCACGGTGTTTGGGTATTTTGCCATGGTGCTTGCGCGGTAGCCGGTCTGCGTACATATCCGTTGTTTAGGTAACGGCGGCTTATG
>NZ_JACARE010000020.1 GCF_013386765.1 Pseudomonas yamanorum | reverse complement strand
ACTTTGCCGCTTTTGCAAAGTGAGTCGCTGTAAGAGCGAAACCATAGGCGGCCGTTACCTAACTAACGGATATTCACCCCCCCCTAGCTCAACAAAACAACCCCACCAGGCAACTCCGTACACTTAGCCCCATAAGCATCGCGAATCAAAAGCGCCACCCCCGCCAGCTGGTTCAAACTGAACCGCGCCTGCACCCGCCGCTTGCCCAACTGCGCATTCATTAACAGCAACATCCCCGGCCGATAGCGATTAATCTCATCCACCACCGTCGCCAACGTCGCGTTATCAAACACCAACACCTGCTCCCGCCAAGCCACCACCGCCTGCGTATCCACCGCCACCGGCTCACCCACACCGCTGGCGTCATACGTCACCTGCCGCCCGCTTTCGAGCCGAACCGTACGCCCACCCACCGCCACCGCCACCGCACCGTCGATGCACGTCACACACACACTGTGATCCGTATTACGCACATTGAACCGCGCCTGCGCCGTACTCAACCACCCACCGCCCGCCTGAACCCGAAGCGGCATCGCCACATTGGCCAACACCTCAACCTCCCCCTCCAACAACTCAATCCCATCATCACGCCGGCTGATCCGCGTCTGGGTATTGAGCTCCAGCCGAACACCGTCACTCAACTCAACCCGCCGCTGCTCCCCGACCTCCGTGCGGTAATCCGCCGTCAACCCGGCAAACCCACCCGGCACGGTCACTCGCACCATCAACACCGCCGCCGACGCCGCAATCGCCCCACCCAAAAACGCCCGCCGCCCAAAATGCCGCGGACGGGAAAACTGCTCAGCAGCGGGAGCCAATTGCCGCCACAACACCTTGGCCTGCTCGAACGCCCGGGCATGGTCCGGACTCTGGGCGCACCACTGGCGCAACGCCTTGGCATCCGCGACGGTGGCCCGGCCCGACGTCAGCAGCACCAGCCAATCACGCGCTTCATCGTGCAGGGGGCTGTCTGGCGTATTCCGGGCAGCGGAGAAGTTAAAAATGTTCAAGCGCGCAGGTACTCAACGGATTATCAGGGACTCAATCACTAAGACGGTTTTCCGGCACCGGGACCGAACCGCTGGATCACTTTTCTTTCAAGGCGCTGCGCGCAGTGGCCCAGCCCGGCCTTGATTTCCTTTTCGACCATGCGCGTGGAAATCCCGAAACGCCGGGAGATTTCCAGGTGCGGCGCCTCTTCCAGGCGCGCGGCGATAAGGATCTGGCGCCGCCGCGCCGGCAGTTCGTAGAGGGCTTTGAGCAGGGACTGGATTTCGCGCTGGCCACCCACCACCCGCGACGGGTCCTGGGCTTCATCCACCGTCTGCAGCAGCTCTTCGACCTCGCTGCCGGTCAGCAAGCGGGCATCCGCCTGGCGCCGGTCGGCAGCGATGTTCAGGGCCATGCGGTAGAGGTAGGCATTCGGTTGCGCCAGGTTCGGCGGCACGCCCATGCGGTCGACCCGCAGGTAGGTTTCGTGCAGCACGTCGTTGGCCAGGTCCTCCGAGCCCAGGCGCTTGCGCAGGCGCACCTTGAAGTCCTCGTAGGACGCCAGGAACAGGCTGACCATCGTGCTGTGGCCGGTGTCTTTCATGCCCCAAAAACTCCTTCCCCTGCTGTGCATTCCATGCGTGTTCCTGTTGAGTCGGGCATCAAAAGTAAGGTCACCGGCAAGCGCAGTGAACTGGGCGCCGGGCGTTCGACACGCGCAGCACGCAGGCCAAGTACCAGCGCTTCGTCACGCTGCAGGTCTCCGGTGGAGCTGACCAGGCGGCTGTGTTCGATCACGCCGTTGCGGTTGACCCACACCTGCACCAGCGCCCGGAAACTGCCGGGGCGGGTCAATGGCGAACGGCACAAACTGCGTTCGATCGCCTGCTGCAACGCCGTGGCATAGCTGTTGTTGATCCGTGCTGCATTGCCTGCCTTCAGCCCTCGGGGCTCTGCCGATCGGCTGACCTCGGGGACTTGCAGGGTGAACGCATCGCTGCGGGCATAACGCGCCATCAAGCCACTCCCTGTCAGCAGCAGCCCCAAGGCTTGCTGCGCACTGTAGCGGCCATGTACGCCGATGGAACGCCGGCCCCGGGTCAACTCGCGATCCACCAGCACCGCCATGCCCGTGGCATGGCTGAACGCTTGCAGGGCGCTGTCCAGGTTCTGCGCGGGCAGGTCCAGGATCACCTCGGCGCGCACGGCCTGCGCCAGCCCCACCAGCAGAGCCAGGCAGCAGCCCGCGTGCCTCCAAGCGCTCCTGCTCAGCATCGCAACACGTCCGACATAGCCTACAAAACCGTCATCCTGAGGCCAGTTTATGAACCTGATGTTACGGTGCCAGCAAAAAAAACATCACGGTGACGGGCAGCCCGCTGCACTACACTTTTGCGCCATACCGGCCCATTTCCCAGGGCCCGCCAGGAGGCACCGATGAACCTGTTCCCAACCCTCGCCAGCCTGTTGCTGTGTGCAGCCCTGCCGCTGATGGCCCACGCCGAAGGCCCCCCCGGCGGCTGCGCCGAGGTCAATGTGGATGGCTACAAGGCGCCGGACTATGGCTGCCTCAGCCAACAGATGGGCAACAACCCCGACGCCGCCAAGGCGACGCAGAAGAACCAGCAAGCGCAACAAGTGCCCATCGACAAGCGCAAGCCAAACCAGATCGGGCTTTCTACGCCGGCGGCGACCAGCGTGCGCATGGGCAATACCTTTGGTACTTCGGTGAAACCCCAGCGGCCTTGATCGCCGCTTGTCCCCCCCTGCGTACCCACTCGAAAAAAAGCCATTGTGTTATCGCGACAGCCGATGTTATGTTTCTAACAGACATTAAAAACACGACATTCGAGTAACATCAATGACCGGTAGCCGCGAAAGTGTCATGGATAAAAACAGCTTCCAGCGCACGCTGGAGCAGCAGTTCCCGACGCTGACTCCCACCGGCAAGCGCATCGCCACCTACCTGCTGGCCAACCTGCAACAGTTGCCGTTCGAAACCGCCGACAGCATTGCCCACCAGGCCGGCACCACCGGGATTTCGGTGGGGCGTTTCTTGCGCACCCTGGGCTATCGCAACCTCGATGACGTGAAACAAGGCCTGCGTGGCGACCCGCAAGCGTCCTGGCTGATCACCGACCGCCTCGGCGCGTTTCGCCAGGAGAACGATCAGGAAGACGCCCTCGACCGTTCCCTCAACCGCGAGATCGAAGCGATCCAGCACGTCTACGGCCTGGCCCGCAGCCAGGGTTTCGCCGACATCGTGCAGCACATCGTCGACGCCGACGCGGTGTTCATCCTCGGCATCCAGTCCACCCGTGGCATCCTCAATGCGTTCCACAGTCACCTGGAATACATTCGCCCCAAGGTCTATTACGTCGATGGCCTGTCGGGGATCTACGCCGAGACGTTGAACTCCGGCTTTGAAAAACCCTACGCCATCACGGCAGACTTTCGCGCCTATTCCAGCATCACCCCGACTTTCTGCGAAACCGCGAATGCCCATGGCCTGCCCCTGGCGCTGATCACCGATTTGCAATGCCCCTGGGCCCGGGACTACGACCTGGACCTGCTGCAACTGAAAACCGATGTCGGCCAGTTCTGGGACTCCATGGCGCCGCTGACGTGCCTGTTCAACCTGATGGTGTCTGCCGTCGCCGACCAGTACGGCGAGCGCCTGGACGCCCGTCTGGCGAAAAACCGCGCCCTGCAACAGGCTTTCGGCCAGTTTGAATCCTGACCCTACAAAGGAAATGTTTGAGTGAATACCAGCCCATTGGTAGAAATCGCCCCACCGGAATACCCGGTGCAGGTCGACCTGATCTACGCCAGTGCCGACAACCTGGCAGGCACCGTGATCTACCGCAACGCCCGCTGCCTGCTGCACACCGAAGCGGCCGCCTGCCTGCGCAAGGCCAGCCTTCTGGCGCGCCAGGCCGGCATGACCTTGCTGATCTACGACGCCTATCGCCCCGCCTACGCCCAGCAACTGTTGTGGCAAGCGCTGCCCGACCCGGACTACGTGCGCGACCCGCGCCTGGGCTCGCACCACACCCGCGGCGTGGCCGTCGACCTGACCCTGATTGATGAACACGGCACACCCCTGGACATGGGCACGGCCTTCGACGCCATGGAGCCCAAGTCCCACCAGTTCTATCCCGACCTGCCGCCACAGGTGCAGCGCAATCGCCTGCTGCTGTTGGGCATCATGCTCGGCGCCGGATTCAAGGCGATTGCCACCGAGTGGTGGCATTACGAATTGCCGGATGCCGAACTTTTCCCATTAATTGAGGAGTCCCACTGAACCAAGGAACGTACCATCACAATAATTAGCAGCACCCTTTAGCTCCAACTGCCCGGTTATAGATTTCATAAAAAAAAACCAACCCGCTTTTTCCTCTAAATAATCAAGGAAACCGGCATGACCCCAAGCAACCGCAAGACCCTCGCACTCTCCCTGCTGTGCGCCGCCCTGAGCCTGGGCGCGTGGCAATCGGCAAGTGCCGCCGCCCCCAAAGACACCCTGATGATCGGCAAGGCGGCCGACCCGCAAACCCTCGACCCGGCCGTGACCATCGACAATAACGATTGGGCGGTGACGTACCCGGCGTACCAGAAACTAGTGGCCTACAAAGTCGAAAACGGCAAGGGCAGCACCGACGTCAAGGGCGACCTGGCCGACAGCTGGACCACCTCGGCCGACGGCCTGGTGTGGGACTTCAAGCTCAAGCCCGGCAACAAGTTCGATGACGGCGCCGACGTCGACGCCAATGCGGTGAAGTTCTCCTTCGACCGTGTGATGCAGCTCAAGCAAGGCCCGTCCGGCGCGTTCCCGGATGACATGAAAGTCACCGTGGTCGACCCGCTGACCGTGCGTTTCACCCTGACCAAACCTTACGCGCCCTTCCTCTACACCCTCGCCCACAACGGCGCCGGCATCATCAACCCGGACGTGGTGAAACAGGGCGACGTCAACGCCTACCTCTCCACCCACACCGCCGGCTCCGGCGCGTTCCGCCTGACCAACTGGCAGAAGGGCCAGAGCCTGACCCTGGAACCCAACACCTACTACGCAGGCCCCAAGCCCGCGCTGAACAAGGTGGTGATCAAAATCATCAGCGAAGCCTCGGTACGCCGCCTGCAACTGGAGCGCGGTGACCTGGACATCGCCGAAGACATGCCCCAGGACCAGCTCACCAACCTGGCCAAAAAGAAAGACGTGGTGATCAAGGAGTTCCCGTCGCTGCGGGTGACCTACCTGTACCTGAACAACCAGAAAGCGCCGCTGAACAACCAGAACGCCCGCCAGGCAATCGTTGATGCGGTGGACTACAAAGGCATCGTCGACGGCATCCTCAAGGGCCAGGCCAAGCTGATGAACGGGCCGATTCCTGCCGGCATGTGGGCCAACGACCCGAGCCTGCCGATGATGAAACAGGACCTGGACGGCGCCGGTGCCAACCTGAAGAAACTCCCGGAAAAAATCACCAACCTGAACTACATGTACTCCGACAAGGACCCGGACTGGGAATCCATCGGCCTGACCCTGCAAGCCAGCCTGGCGCCGCTGGGGATCAACCTGAAGATGGAAAAACTGGCCAACGCCACCATGCGCGAGCGCCTGGGCAAGGGTGACTTCGACGTGTCGATCGGCTCGTGGGCGCCGGACTTCTCCGACCCCTACATGTACATGAACTTCTGGTTCGATTCGTCCCTGCAAGGGCTGCCGGGCAACCGCTCGTTCTACAGCAACCCGGTGGTGGACAAGCTGATCCGCGATGCAGCGGCCAACAACGACACGGCCAAGCGCACCGAGCTGTACCAGGAAGCCCAGAAGATCGTGCTCAAGGACAGCGTGTACGCCTACCTGTACCAGAAGAACTACACCCTGCCGATGCGTGATTCGGTGAAGGGGTACGTGTTCCACCCGATGCTGGAACAGGTGTTCAACGTGGCTGAGATCAGCAAATAGAAACTGCTGAGGCGCAACGGTGGTTGCGCCTGGCCCTTTCTATGTGGCGAGGGAGCTTGCTCCCGCTGGGCTGCGAAGCGGCCCCAAAAAAGCCAGGGCCGCTTCGCGCCCCAGCGGGAGCAAGCTCCCTCGCCACTACAAGCCTGCTTAACACCCGAGGTGCCTCATGGCCTTCCTGAATATGTTGCGCAAACGCCTGTTCGGCCTGATTCTGGTCGTCGTCGGCGTTTCGCTGATTACCTTTTGCATCTCCCACCTGATCCCGGGTGACCCGGCGCGCCTGATTGCCGGCGACCGGGCCAGCGACGCCATCGTCGAGAACATCCGCCATCAACTCGGCCTCGACCTGCCGCTGTACCAGCAATATGGCCGCTACATGAGCGACCTGCTGCACGGCGACCTCGGCACCTCGATCCGCACCAGCCGCCCGGTGCTTGAAGACCTGAAAGCCTTCTTCCCCGCGACCCTGGAGCTGGCGGTGGCCGCCCTGCTGCTCTCGGTGCTGGTGGGTGTGCCCCTTGGCGTGCTGTCAGCGGTCTACCACAACCGCGCCATCGACCAGATCGCCCGAACGCTGGCGGTCACCGGTATTTCCACCCCGGCTTTCTGGCTGGGCCTGGGCTTGATCGTGTTGTTCTACGGCCAGCTCGGCTGGCTGCCCGGCAGCGGTCGGCTGGACGAGGGCCTTGAGCCGCCGCGCACCATCACCGGGTTCTACCTGATCGACTCGCTGCTGGCCGGCGATATCCCGCTGTTCCTCAACGCCCTGCAGCACCTGATCCTGCCCGCTGTGACCCTGGGATTCGTCAACCTCGGCGTGGTCGCTCGGCAGATCCGCTCGGCGATGCTTGACCAGTTGGGCGAGGACTACATCCGCACCGCCCGCGCCTACGGTTTGTCGCGCTGGGCGGTGATCCTGCGTCACGCCCTGCCCAACGCGCTGATCCCGTCGATCACCGTGCTCGGCCTGACCCTCGGCGACCTGCTCTACGGCGCCGTGCTGACAGAAACCGTGTTCGCCTGGCCGGGCATGGGCGCCTATGTGGTGAAGTCGATCCAGTCCCTGGATTTCCCGGCGGTGATGGGCTTCGCGATCATGGTGTCGTTTATTTATGTACTGCTGAACATGCTGATCGACCTGCTCTACCGCGTGGTCGACCCGCGCATCGGCGAGGTGAATTGAGATGACCGCACCCGTGACAATGCCCGTACCGGTGCCCCTGGAGCAGCGCCCCACCTGGCGCGCGCGAATGGAATACCTGGGCTATCAAATAGGCCGCAGCCCGCTGACCATTGCCGGCCTGACCATCACCCTGATCGTGCTGATCTGCATGGCTTTCGCGCCGTGGCTGGCCAGCCATGATCCCAATGCCCTCAACCTGGCCCAGCGCCTGGCCGAACCTTCGGCCGAACACTGGTTTGGCACCGATGAAGTCGGCCGCGACCTGTTCAGCCGGGTGCTGTACGGCAGCCGCCAGTCGGTGGGCGTCGGCCTGTTCGTGGCGTTTTCGTCCTGCCTGATGGGCGGGTTGCTGGGCTGTCTGTCGGGGATTATCGGCGGGCGGTTCGACAGCCTGATCATGCGCCTGATGGACATCATGCTGTCGGTGCCGTCCCTGGTGCTGATCATGGCCCTGGCCGCAGCCCTTGGCCCGAGCCTGTTCAACGCGATGCTGGCGATCACCGTGGTGCGCATTCCGTTCTATGTGCGCCTGGCTCGCGGCCAGGCCCTGAGCATTCGGCAGATGGGCTACGTCAAGGCGTCCCAGACCTTCGGCGCCGGGCGCTGGCACATCGTGTCATGGCACGTGGGCCGCAACGCCATGCCGCCATTGCTGGTGCAACTGAGCCTGGACATCGGCAGCGCGATCCTGATGGCCTCGGCCCTGGGTTTCATCGGCCTCGGTGCGCAACAGCCCACCGCCGAATGGGGCGCGATGGTCGCCACCGGGCGCAATTTCATCCTCGATAACTGGTGGTATTCCACCTTCCCGGGGCTGGCGATCCTGGTCACCGCCACCGGTTTCAACCTGCTGGGTGACGGTGTTCGTGACCTGCTCGACCCACGGCAACAGGGGAAATGACCATGTCCAGCCCGGCAGTGCTTGCCATCGACAACCTGAGCCTGGAGTTCCCGGCTTACCGCAATAACGTCCAGGCCCTCAACGGCGTGTCCTTGCACGTCAACCCCGGCGAAGTCGTCGGCGTGGTGGGTGAGTCCGGTTCCGGCAAATCCGTCACCGCGATGCTCAGCCTGCGCCTGCTGCCGGAGCGCAGTTACCGGATCACCGCCGGCAGCCTGCAGATGCTCGGCCGCGACATGCTGGCTGCGAGCGAGAAAGAGCTGTTGCAGATTCGCGGGCGTGACGCGGCGATGATCTTCCAGGAGCCAATGACCGCGTTGAACCCGACCCGGCGCATCGGCCGGCAGATGCTCGACGTGATCATCCATCACCAGCGCCTGAGCAAGGCCGACGCCCGCGCCAAGGCCATCGCGCTGCTGCGGGACATGCACATCGCTGACCCCGAACAGGTGCTCGACAGCTACCCTTTCGAACTCTCCGGCGGCATGCGCCAGCGAGTGATGATCGCCCTGGCGTTCTCCTGCGACCCACAGCTGCTGATCGCCGACGAACCCACCACCGCCCTCGACGTCACCGTGCAACGCCAGGTGCTGTTGCTACTGCGGGAAAAAGCCCGGGAACGCGGCACTGCGATTTTGCTGATCACCCACGACATGGCCGTGGTCTCGCAGTTCTGCGACCGGGTCTACGTGATGTACACCGGCGCCGTGGTGGAAGAAGGCCCCACCGCCCAAGTCATGAGCGACCCGCGCCACCCCTACACCCAGGGCCTGCTCAGCGGTTTGCCGGAACAGGTGAAACCCGGCGACGACCTGCTGACCATCCCCGGCCAGGTGCCCAACCTGGCCGCCCTGCCCTCAGGCTGCACCTTTCGCGAACGCTGCCCACAGGCCATGAGCCAATGCACCACGCGCCCGCGCCTGGATCTGATCAACCCTGCCGGCACCCGCAAAAGTGCGTGCTGGCTGACTGCCGGGGAGTCGGTGTAATGACAGTGTCCCAGGATTCACTGCTGGCCCTGCGAGATGTACGGGTCAAATTCCCGGTAAAAACCGACTGGCTGGGCCGCCCGCGCGGTTACGCCCACGCCCTCAACGGCATCGACCTGCAAGTGCGCCGAGGGGAAACCCTGGGCATTGTCGGCGAATCCGGCTGTGGCAAAAGCACCCTCGCCCAACTGCTGATGGGCTTGGTCAAGCCCAGCGATGGCGAAGTCGACTGGGTCTACGAAAGCGCCCGGGAACGCCACCGCCACGTACAGATCGTGTTCCAGGACCCGCAATCGTCCCTCGACCCGCGGCTGCCCATCTGGAAAATCATCACCGAACCGCTGTACGCCCTCGGCGACACGCCCAAGAGCGAAATGCGCACCATCGCCGCCAAGGTCGCCGCCCAAGTGGGCATCCGCGCCGAATACCTGGACCGCTACCCGCACCAGTTCTCCGGGGGCCAACGGCAACGCATCGCCATCGCCCGCGCCCTGGCGTCCAACCCGAGCATCCTGGTGCTGGACGAGCCCACCTCGGCGCTGGACATCTCGGTGCAGGCGCAGATCCTCAACCTGCTGGCCGAGCTGCAACGGCGGCTGGGGCTGACCTATATCCTGATCTCCCACAACGTTTCCGTGGTGCGGCACATGGCCGACCGGGTGGCGGTGATGTACCTGGGGCAGATTGTGGAACTGGGGTGTGCCGAGCAGGTGCTGGAACAGCCGAAGCATCCGTATACCCAGCTGCTATTGGAAGCGGTGCCCAAGCTTGGGGTGGCGCTGGATGATGCCTACGTCAGTGCGCCGACGGAGCTGCCGGGGAACCGGGTGTTGCCGGCCGGGTGTTTCTTTCTCGACCGCTGCCCTAGGCGCACCAAAGGGTGTGAGCGGCCGCAGCGGTTGACGGGGGGGATGAGTCAGCAGGTGCGGTGTCATCTGGAGCATCCGTGAGGCCTTGAGTCGAGCGTGGCCTCTGCCTGGGTGGCAGAGGTTCCCTCCATCGGCAATGCTTCAGCGCTCGACCAGTAAGGTCCTTGGCAATACAAACCCTTCAAAGCTGCGCTGGGTGATCGGGTTGTTGGCCTTTTCCGCGCTGACCCGATACCGCATGAGCCCGTCCGCCACCATGAATGTCAGATCAACACTGGTGGGCGTGCGACCGTTGAGCTGGCCACGACTCAGCAACCGGAACAATGACCAAGGCCCCCGCTGGCCAAGAGTGGCGGTGTTTCCGGTGGTGTGGACCAACGTCAATTGGCTGCCACTGACGCTGCCCAACGTGTTGGGCCAGACCAGGCCGGTGCGTTGGAGCGGCCCGTGGCTGTAGGGGATCATCTGCCCGTCGACACTCAACACACTGCTCAAGCGCGTATCCCCCCATGACCTCTCGTTGGGGGCAACCCGTCCTACAAGACAAAACGCAATTTCCGACAGACCTTCCTTAAAAACGCCACTCCCCCATCTATTAACGAGCCAGCACCGAAAAAATGCGCTAATCCCTACAACACGGTGCCCGTAACGCCGCTGTACGGAACCAATACACGACACCAGCAGATCGCTACGCCGTGCGCTGCAACCCCCCACACGAACGGCGAAAGGAGGACGCATGACACAGGACGTCATGAACCAGAAAACCCACCCTAAATCCGTCAACAGACAATCAGGTGAGCGCCTGCGAACGCTGCTCCACGAATGCAGCATTTCCCCGATGGCGTTTTCCGAGTTTCTAAACGTCAGCCCCCAGTGCCTGAATAATTGGTTTATGCGCGGCATCCCCAAGCGACGTATCGCCGAGATTGCAGGGCTCCTGAGTGTCAATGATGTGTGGCTGGCAACAGGCGCAGTTCCAGCCTTGATCGTGGCCAGTCAGAAACAAAAATGTAGCACTCGGTAACACCCGGCCCCATTGCAGTGCACCTTCACCGCAACGGGGCCCCGCTTCCTCCCGCCCCTGCGGCCCCCGCACCCCATGGCGCAATTCGTGCATCTGTCGCCACTCCCCTACCACCTGAATTCCCCATGCGCCCCAAGGAACTGAAACTCTGGACCTCCGGTGTCGCCCACCTGCTGGACCTGCCCGCCGGCCACCCTCGGCTCTCGGGCCTGAGCCACTGGTTGCGGCAGATCTGCCCGGTGGATCATTTCGTTCTGTTTGTCTACGAAGGCAATCACCGGCCGCTGGCGATGTTCGATACCTTCTGCGCCGACAAGCGCGGGGTGTATGTCGATGACTACCAGTGCGGCCCGTACCTGCTGGACCCGTTCTACCTCGCCTGCACCCGCGGGCAGGCGCCGGGGCTGTGGCGGTTGCGGCAGTTTGCGCCGGACCACTTCTACCTCGGCGAGTATTACCTGACCTATTACCAGCAAACCGGGCTGGCGGAAGAAGTGGCGTTTTTTGTCGACCTCGGCGGCGGCGCCACGGCGGTGTTGTCGCTGATGCGCTCCACCGCCAGTTGCGCGTTCAGTCGCGACGAGATGCAGTTGATCGAATGCGCCCAGGCGGTGGTGGAACAGGTGATCAACGAGGCCTGGCGCCTGCGCCAGGCGCAACAGCCGCGACCGGCCCAGGACCTGGACTTCAAGATCCGCGAAGCCTTCGATCAGTTCGGTGCCCACATCCTCACCGGGCGCGAACAGGAGATCGTGCAACTGTTGTTGCGCGGGCACTCCAGCGCTTCGGTGGCGGAGCAACTGAGCATCAGCCCGGGCACGGTGAAGATTCACCGCAAGAACATCTACGCCAAGCTCGGCATCGGCAGCCAGTCGGAACTGCTTGGCCTGTTTATCCGCGACCTCACCGGCCAGGAACTGGTGGCCGTGGCCTGATGCCTGAAAGCGACTCTATCCCCCAAGGGATATATACAGCGTAAAACCCCGATTGCTAGTTTGGCCCTCGACGCAATGAGTCATCACTGCACATCGAGGAAGCCGGACCGTGAACGACACTTCGCCAAGCGACATCGAATTCTGCAACGTGGTCAAACGCTACGGCGAGGTGCAGGCCGTCAATGGCCTGGATTTCTCGGTGCGGCGTGGCTCGTTCCACTCCTTCCTCGGCGGCTCGGGCTGCGGCAAGACCACCACCCTGCGCATGATCGCCGGCTTCGAGCAGCCCACCAGCGGCGAGGTGCGCCTGGCCGGCAAAAACGTCGCCGGGGTGCCCGCCTTCGAGCGCCCGGTGAACATGGTGTTCCAGCATTACGCGCTGTTCCCGCACCTCAGCGTGGCGCAGAACATTGCCTATGGCCTGCGCTATCGCACCCCGCGCCCCGACAAGAAAACCCAGGCACGCATGGCCGATGAAGCCCTGGAGATGGTGCGCCTGAGCGGCTTCGGCCAACGCAAGCCCAGCGAACTGTCCGGCGGCCAGCAGCAGCGTGTAGCCCTGGCCCGGGCGCTGGTGAACAAGCCTACGGTGTTACTGCTGGATGAGCCCCTGGCCGCCCTGGACCGCAAGCTGCGCAAGGAGATGCAATCGGAACTGCTGCGCTTGCAGCGTGAAGTCGGCATCACCTTCGTGCTGGTGACCCATGACCAGGAAGAAGCGCTGTCGATGAGCGACAGCATCAGCGTGATGCACAACGGTTCGATCATCCAGACCGCCACCCCGGAACAACTCTACGAGACGCCGGCCAGCCGTTACGTCGCCGACTTTATCGGCGAGTCCAACCTGTTCAACGGCACGGTGCGCCGCCTGCAGGGCAACTCGGTGGTGTTGCGCACCGCCCAGGGCCTGGAGCTGACCAGCCCGCTCACCCCCACCGGCAAAAGCCTGAATGCGGATGCCGAAGGCTGCATCGCGGTGCGCCCGGAGCTGATCAGCATTGCCGGTGCCAGTGCAGACCTGGCTCGGGAAGTCACACTGCCGGGTTGCGTCGAAGACCGCATCTACCTGGGCAACTCCACCGAATACCGCGTGCGCACCCAAGCCTTTGGCGTGGTCTGCGTGCGAGTGCCACGCCAGCAGGATCAAGGCCCGCAGGCGTTCGAACACGGCGCAGCGGTCAGCGTCGGCTGGGATCACGCCAATGGGTTGGCCATGGCGTTGTAAATCACCTTTTATCCAACGAATGTGGAGCGTGTCATGGACCAGAAGACCTTTCTCAAAACCCTGCGCAGCTGGCAGAACGGTTCCATCAGCCGTCGTGAGTTCCTTGGCCGTACCGGGCTGGGGCTGGCCGCCGCGGTGGTCGCCACGAACATGCCGGGGCTGCTGACCTCCACCGCCGAGGCCGCCGAACAGGCCAAGCTCGGTGATCGCCTGTCCCTGGCCACCTGGCCCAATTACCACAGCCAGGAAAACCTCGACAATTTCGCCAAGGCCACCGGCGCACGGGTGTCCATGAGTGTGTTCGGCTCCAACGAAGAAATGCTCGCCAAACTGCAGGCCGGCGGCAGCGGCTGGGACGTGCTGGTGCCCACCAACTACACCATCAGCACCTATGTGGGCCTGGGTTTGATCGAACCGCTGGACCTGTCGCGCATCCCCAATTTCGATGCCTCGGACTTCCAGCAGAAATTCATCGCCCAGGGCACGGTGGACGGCAAGGTGTATGCGGTGCCGAAAAACTGGGGCACCACCGGCATGTGCTACGACACCGAAAAGCTAAAGAACGGCCCCACCAGCTGGAAGCAATTCTGGGACATGGCCCAGGGCCCGGCCAGTGGGCGCACGATGGTCCACGACTACCAGTTGACCGCCATCGGCAACGCCCTGAAGAGCTTCGGCTACAGCTTCAACTCGCTGGACCCCAAAGAGCTGGCCGATGCTGAAAAACTGCTGATCCAGGTCAAGCCGCATTTGTTCGCGATCAACTCCGACATCCAGCCCTCGATGCGCAGCGGTGATGCCTGGCTGGCGATGTCCTGGACCGGCGACGCCTCGCAGTTGCACCGCGACCTGCCGCAGATGCACTTTGAGTTGGGCAAGGAAGGCGGCGAATTGTGGAGCGACTTCTTCGCGATTCCCAAGAGCTCGGAGCACAAGGACGCAGCCTATGCCTTCATCAACTACCTGCTGGACCCGCAGCACAACAAGCTGGAAGTGTTGAGCCATGGCTACCCGAGCGGTGACAAGCGGGTGGACGCGTTGTTGCCGGTGGCGATGCTCGACGATCCGATCATGTACCCGGCCGCCGAGGCGTTGAGCCCGCTGGAATTTGGCGCGGCGGCGACGCTGACCAGCCCGGCCCGGGCCGAGTTGATGGCGCGATTCAAGTCCGCCTGATCACCCAGCCATGGCCACTGAGGAGTCCCCCATGAACGCCGCCACTCACCCTTCCACGGTGACCGCCCTGCCCCTTGCCGCCCGCCAGCGGCGCAACCTGGGACGGCGTATCACCCTGCTGATGCTGTTGCCGTCGACCCTGTGGTTCCTGCTGCTGTTGTTGATGCCGCTGGTGATCATCCTGGTCTTCAGCTTTGGCGACCGCAGTGCCGTAGGCGGCTACGCGGGTGGCTTCACCCTGGCCAACTACCTGAACCTTGGTTCACGGGCCGCGGCCTTCGGCAACACGCTGATGCTGGCGCCACTGGGTACGCTGGTGTGCCTGGTGGCGGCCTATCCGCTGGCGTACTTCCTGGCGGTCAAGGTCAGCAAGAACCGCTCGCTGCTGCTGACCCTGGTGATCGTACCGTTCTGGACCAGCTTCCTGATCCGCACCTACGCCTGGATCTTCCTCCTCAGCGGCAAGGGCATCCCGGCCCTGCTGGCGAGCCTGGGCCTGGAAGATGTGCGGTTGATCAACACGCCCTGGGCGGTACTGATCGGGATCGTCTACGGCTACCTGCCGCTGATGGTGTTCCCGATCTACGTCAGCCTGGAAAAACTCGACAAACGCCTGCTGGAAGCCTCGGCAGACCTGGGCGCCAGCGCCTTTGAAAGCTTTCGCCGGATCACCCTGCCGCTGTCCGCGCCGGGAATCATCACCGGGGTAATGCTGGTGTTCATCCTGTTGATGGGCGAGTTCCTGATCCCGGCCATCCTCGGCGGCGGCAAGGTGTTTTTTGTCGGCAATGCCCTGGTGGACCTGTTCCTGCAATCGCGTAACTGGCCGTTCGGCAGTGCGCTGGCGATGACCCTGGTGGCGATGATGCTGCTGATCATCGGCGTGTATTTGAAGCTGGTGGCACGCTACGGCGGCCGCCCTGCCGACGGAGGCTTGTGACATGTGGCTGCGCAGCTATTCGACTTCGCTGTACCTGTTTCTGTATGCGCCGATCGCCTTGATCGTGCTGTTCAGCTTCAATGCCGGGCGCAGTGGCCTGGCGTTCGAGTGCTGCTCGGTGCAGTGGTTCGGCCGGGCCTTTGGCAACCCGTTCATCATGGAAGCCCTCGGGCACAGTGCATTTATCGCCACGTGCTCGGCGTTGATCGCCACGCTGTTCGGCACCCTGGCGGTGTTCGGCTTGCAGCGTGCCGGGGCCAAGGTGCGGCTGCTGTTTGACGCCCTGACCTACTGCGCGATCATCGTGCCCGGCATCGTCATCGGTATCTCGACGTTGATCGCCTTCATCAGCCTCTTCGATGTGATCAACCCGCTGCTGGCGAGCTGGATGCCCAGCCTGCCGCGTTTGAACATGGGCTTCTTCACGGTGATCGCCGCCCACTCGCTGTTCACCATGGCGCTGGTGATGGTGATCGTGCGCAGCCGCGTCGACACCCTGGACAAGGCGCTGCTGGAGGCGTCTGCCGACCTGTATGCGCCGCCGATGCAGACCTTCTGGCGGGTGACCCTGCCCCAGATCAGCCCGGCAATCATGGCCGGATTCCTGCTGGCGTTCACCTTCAGCTTCGACGATTTCATCATCGCGTTCTTCGTCGCAGGCTCGGAGACCACCTTGCCGATCTACATCTTTTCCTCAATCCGGCGTGGGGTCACACCGGAGATCAATGCAGTCTCGACGGTGATCATCTGCCTCTCGCTGGCCTTGCTGTTTACGTCTCGCCACCTGCAAAACCGCCGTATCCAGGAGCCTCACCATGCGTGATCAACTTTATATCAATGGCGAGTGGGTCAGCCCGGACCTGGGCGGCTACCTCGACGTGATCGACCCGGCCACCGAGCAGGCCTTCGCACGCGTGGCCGCCAGCACCGAAGAAGACATCGACCACGCCGTGCGCGCCGCCCGCCGCGCCTTCGACAATGGCTGGAGCCAGACCAGCGGCGCCGAGCGCGGCCAGTGGCTCGACGCCCTGGCGGACGAGCTGGAACACGCGCAGCCGGCGTTGGCGGAACTGGAAGTGCGCGACAACGGCAAGCCCTTGCCCGAAGCCCAATGGGACGTGGGCGATGCGATTGGCTGCTTTCGCTATTACGCCGGCCTGGCGCGGGAGCTGGACCAGCGCCAGGACCAGCCACTGGCGCTGCCTGACGCGCGCTTTCGTTGCCGTATTCGCCACGAGGCGATTGGCGTGGCCGGGCAAATCATTCCCTGGAACTACCCACTGCTGATGGCCGCGTGGAAGGTCGCGCCGGCCCTGGCGGCCGGTGCCACCGTCGTGTTGAAACCTTCTGAGCTGACGCCCCTGACCGCCCTGGAACTGGCCGCAGCCGCCGACCGTATCGGCCTGCCCGCCGGGGTGTTGAACGTAGTCACCGGCCTGGGCCAGGACGCCGGCAGCCCACTGACCGAACACCCCGGGGTCGACAAGCTGGCCTTCACCGGCAGCGTGCCCACCGGGGCAAAAATCATGGCGGCGGCGGCCCGCGACATCAAGAACATCAGCCTGGAACTGGGCGGTAAATCGGCGTTCATTGTGTTCGACGATGCCGATATTGAAGCCGCCGTGGAATGGATTCTGTTCGGGATTTTCTGGAACCAGGGCCAGGTGTGCAGCGCCACTTCACGCTTGCTGGTGCAGGAAACCATCGCCTCGCGCCTGATCGAACGGCTGGTGGAAGAAACCCGCAAGATCACCATCGGTTCGGGCATGGAGCCGGGCGTATTGCTGGGGCCGCTGGTCAGCCAGGGGCAGCATGAAAAGGTCCTGGGTTTTATCGACCAGGGCCTGGCCAGCGGCGCCCGCCTGCTGACCGGAGGCCGGCGCCCGGCGCACCTGGAGCGTGGGTATTTCATCGAGCCTGCAATCTTTGACGAGCCGGCGCTCAACAGCATCCTCTGGCGCGAAGAAGTGTTTGGGCCGGTGCTGTGCGTCAAGCGGTTCAAGACTGAAGAGCAGGCCCTGCAGATGGCGAATGCCAGCCGCTTCGGTTTGGCAGCCGCGGTGATGAGTGCCGACCTGGCACGCACGGCGCGGGTTGCCAATCAACTGCGGGCGGGGATCGTGTGGGTCAACTGCTCGCAACCGACCTTCGTCGAGGCGCCGTGGGGCGGGATGAAGCACAGCGGGATCGGGCGTGAGCTGGGGGAATGGGGCTTGCACAATTACCTGGAGGTCAAGCAGGTGACGGAGTACATCAGTGAGGAGCCGTGGGGCTGGTACCTGAACTGAAACGGTTTGCAGGATTATCAGAGAGATGGGGTCACGTATTTAACAAGATTTTCATATCCGCAAGGCTATGATCTGCCACCTCGTTGGGGAGTAGCCTGCTTCGGATTCTCGAAGCGTTCGTATCAACATTCTCGGCAACATGCCGTGGTGCGAACACCATTTTGGTTGGTGAGACCAGCGACACATCCATGCCTGAAGTCGGGCGTGTGGCTGTGTCGTTGACTCATATAGCCCGACTGGAAGCCTTACCGTGAACCCCATTTCCCTGATTCTTCTCGCCCTGGCCATGTCCACGGACGCCTTTGCGGCAGCCATCGGCAAAGGCTCCAGCCTGCACAAACCACGCTTGACCGAAGCCCTGCGGGCCGGCCTGATCTTTGGTGTGATTGAAGCCATCACGCCGATTATCGGCTGGGCCATCGGCCAGGCTGCCACCCGCTGGGTGGAACAGTGGGACCACTGGATCGCCTTCACCCTGCTGGTCGCCCTGGGCCTGCACATGATCTACAACGGCCTGAAGGCGGATGATCCTGAGGAAGAGAAACCGACCCAGCACTCGTTCATGATCCTTGCAGTCACCGCGTTTGCCACCAGCATTGATGCCCTGGCCGTGGGTGTGGGCCTGGCATTTGTCGATGTGAATATCCTGGTGGCCGCGGCGGCTATCGGTCTCGCGACGATGACCATGGTGACTATCGGCATGATGCTCGGCCGGGTGCTGGGCACGGTGGTGGGCAAGCGCGCCGAGATGGTCGGCGGCGTGGTGTTGATGCTGGTGGGTGCGACGATTTTGTATGAGCACCTGTCGGCCTGATCAACCCATACCAAAATGTGGGAGCTGGCTTGCCTGCGATAACGGAGTGTCAGTCAACAATGATGTCGACTGATACATCGCCATCGCAGGCAAGCCAGCTCCCACACTGGATCTACTGCAACTTATCGAGCGTAACTCAGGCTGCGTGTTTTTCTTTCTTCAGGCTGTCGATGTCGATCACAAACCGATACTTAACATCGCCCTCGAGCATGCGCTCGGAGGTAAGTCTTGGCCATTTCGTTCACCTGTGCGTTCAGACGGTTGAAGTCAGTTGACCCGCATAGACGCTGAACTGTTCAACCGAGCACGTCCATACAATCTGCAGGGCAGCCCGGCCCCTAAGCTGGTGACTTTTCGATCACGCTGAAAAGTGCTGGAGAATGGGCATGTGCAAGAAAGTCACGACGATATCCCTGGCCTTGACGCTGCTGGGCGCGCAGATGATGGGCAGCGCGTGGGCGGCAACACCGAATGTGGCCGTGGCGCCGCAGTACGACACCAGTCACGTCTACGTCGCCCCGGCCGATGTGGACCGCTTTGCCCAGAGTTTTCTCGCCACCTTCGGCGGAAAAAGCACGCTTCAGGTGGTGGTGAATGTACTGCCGGTGCCCAGCAGCAGCACCTCGCAACTGCTGCAGACGCCGGCGGGCACGGTGTCGCTGTTCGGCTTCACCACACCCGTCCCGCACCCGTTCGGCCAGGAGCGCAACGGCTACCTGGTCAAGGACATGGACGCGGCGCTCAAGGCGGCCCGCGCCAACGGAGCGGCGGTGATCGTGAGTGATTTTCCTGACCCCATCGGCCGTGATGCCGTGATCCAGTGGCCGGGCGGCGTCAACATGCAGCTCTACTGGCACACCAAGACCCCGGATTACGCGGCGTTCCAGACCGTGCCGGAAAACCGGGTGTACGTCTCCAGCGATCGCGCCGACGCCTTCATCAAGTCCTTCGTCGGGTTTTCCCACGGCAAGGTCCTGGCCGATGACAAGCATGCCCCAGGGGTCGATATCGGCCAGGCCAGTGGCAGCTACCGCCGCGTGGACATCGAGTCGCCGTTCGGGCGCATGGCCGTTTTGGTCACCAACGGCCAACTGCCCTACCCCTTCGGCCATGAAACCACCGGCTATCAAGTGGCCGACCTGACCGACACCCTGGGTAAAGCCACTGGCTCCGGTGCCCGGGTGCTGGTCCCGGCGTTTGACACCAAGGGCCGGCGCAGCGCGCTGGTGGAATTCCCGGGCGGTTACGTCGCGGAGATTCACCAGTTCAGCGGGGCAAGATGATCCGCCGCACAGGCTGGGGCCTCGCGGTGCTGTGGCCGCTGCTGGCTGGCGGCGTCCACGCTGACGACCAACCGACGCGCCCGGCGATCAAGGCCAACCGCTGGCAGGAAGACTGGTCGATGCTCAAGGACCCGGCGCTGCGTACGCAGCCGCTGGACAACCTCAAGTACATCCCGCTGTCCGCTGCCAACCCGTTCACCTACCTGTCCCTGGGCGCGACCTTGCGTGAGCGCTTCGAGATGAACGACGCCAGCGGTTTCGGTGTGAAAAACGTAGCCCGCGACCGGTACCTGATCCAGCGGTTCCAGGTGCATGCCGACCTGCACCTGAATGAAAACTGGCGCGTGTTCACCCAGTTGGAAGATGCCCGGGCCTATGACAAAACCTCAATCGGTGGCGCCGACCAGAACCGCGTCGACCTGCGCCTGGCCTTTGCCGAATACATCAACACCTTCAGTGCCGGCACGTTCAAGGGCCGTGTTGGCCGGCAGGACTTCGCCTTCGACTTGCAGCGTTTCATCTCGTCGCGGGACGGGCCGAATGTGCGCCAGTCCTTTGATGCCCTGTGGGCCGACTGGGAAACCCGTGACTGGCGTTTTATCGGGATCGCCAGCCACCCGGTGCAGTACCAGGACGAGCGGCACTTCGACGATAAATCCAACGCTGACATGCAGTTTCACATGCTGCGGGTGGAGCGGCTGGTGGGTGGCAAAAATGAGCTGTCGGCTTATTACGGGGTGTATGAACGCAGCGATGCCCACTATCTGGACGGCGACGGCGATGAGACTCGTCAGTTGTTCGACGCCCGGCTGGGGGGCGCGGCCCTGGGCTTCGATTGGGACATTGAAGCCATGCTGCAAGGTGGCTCGGTGGGCCACAAGGATATTCGCGCCTGGGGTGGCGGCAGCCGCGTGGGCTACACCTTCGACAGCCTGGCCTGGACACCGCGCCTGGGCCTGCAGATGGATATTGCCTCGGGCGACCGCCACGCCGGTGACGGCACGGTGGGTACGTTCAACCCGCTGTTCCCCAATGGCTACTACTTTTCCCTGGCGGGATATACGGGCTACAGCAACCTGATTCACGTCAAGCCGTCGATCACCGTCAAGCCTATCGCCAGGCTGAGCGTGCAGACCGCCGTCGGCCTGCTCTGGCGGCAAACCACCGCCGACGCGGTCTACACTCAGCCGAACCTCCCGGTTGCCGGCACCGCAGGCCAGGGTGAACGCTGGACCGGCGCCTACGCTCAAGTTCGCACCGATTACGTGTTCACCCCCAACCTCACCGGCGCCGTCGAGGCCGTGCACTACGCGGTCGGCCAGACGCTGCGGGATGCAGGCGGCCATGACAGCAATTACCTGGGGGTCGAACTCAAGTTCAGCTGGTAAACCCAACCAAGCACACCCGTACAAGCGCTGCAGGCGCCTGTTCGACAATAGTCAGCCTTTGCCTTCGTACTCACCCAAGGAGTTTCCATGAGCACATTCCTCACCAAAGACGGTACCGAAATCTACTTCAAGGACTGGGGCAGCGGTAAGCCCGTGCTGTTCAGCCACGGCTGGCCGCTGGACGCCGACATGTGGGAATACCAGATGGAATACCTGAGCAGCCGCGGCTACCGCACCATCGCCTTTGACCGACGTGGTTTTGGCCGCTCGGACCAGCCCTGGACCGGCAACGACTACGACACCTTCGCCGACGATATCGCCGAACTGATCAACCACCTGGACCTGCAGGACGTGACCCTGGTGGGCTTTTCCATGGGCGGTGGTGATGTCGCCCGCTACATCGCGCGCCATGGCAGCGCGCGCGTGGCCGGGCTGGTGTTGCTGGGGGCGGTGACGCCGCTGTTCGGCCAGAAAACCGACTACCCGCAAGGCGTTCCCACCGAGGTGTTTGACGGCATCAAGGCTGGCCTGCTGAAGGACCGCGCGCAATTCATTTCCGACTTCAACACGCCGTTCTTCGGCATCAACAAGGGCCAGAAAGTCTCCGACGGCGTACTGACTCAGACCTTGCAGATCGCCCTGCTCGCCTCGCTCAAGTCCACCGTGGATTGCGTTACTGCGTTCTCGGAAACCGACTTTCGCCCGGACATGGCCAAAATCGACGTACCGACCCTGGTCATCCACGGTGACGGCGACCAGATCGTGCCGTTCGAAACCACCGGCAAGGTGGCTGCCGAGATGATCAAGAACGCTGAATTGAAGGTGTACAAGGATGCGCCACACGGCTTCGCGGTCACCCACGCCGAAGCCTTGAACGCAGACCTGCTGGCGTTCCTGAAGCGCTGAACCGATTGCATCACCTCCTTTTGGCCGGGCTTGCCCGGCCTTTTTTATTCAGGCCTGGCGCAGCACTCCGTCCCACTGCTGGTTGAGCGCCCATTTCCCGGGCCCGGCAATCAGGATGCTGGTGAAAATGATCAACAGCAGCCAGCCAAACTGCCCTTCGAGCAGCGTCCACTGCGGATGCACCACCAGCATCGCGATCAGCAGCACGCTCAAGATAGGCAAGCAGGCCAGGCGCACCAGCACCCCGGCGATGATCAACAGCGGGCACAGTACTTCGGCGAAAATCGCCAGCAGCAGTGTCACGCTCGCCCCCAGGTGGAAGGGATCTTCGATCACCTTCAACTGTTCGCCATAGTCCAGCAGCTTGGGCAGGCCATGGACCCACAGCAGGAACAATCCCCCGCTGACCCGCAAAAACAGCAGCCCGAAATCCCGTGCCCGTTCATCCCGTTGTGATGCGTTCATATGCAACCTGTCCCCGTGACGTCCACCGGCCTTTTTACGCCGGAACCGGAGCCGATTGTGCGGCGACGCACGCCTCGGAAATTGCAGCGATGTGCTGACCTGGCAGCTCACTCGCCCGTGCCGGCAAACCCCGCGACGATCTCGTCGATGACCACCCGCACCCGCGCGGTATGCCGCAAGTCGGCATGGGTCACCAGCCACACATCGTAGGGCAATGGCCGCGTACGCTCCGGCCACAGGCGTACGAGCCCGTCCCTCTCACCGGAAATCAGCGGGATTTCACCGATGCCCAGGCCCGCAGCGATGGAGCGGCGCACCAGCAGGCTGGAACTCAAGGCCGCGACGATGCGCCCGCGCCCCAGCGGCTCAGACACCAGGGTCAGGTCTTTCTGGCTTTGCAGGTGCGGTTGGTACACCACCAGGTCGTGTCCTTCGAACAGGCTGCCCGGCTCCGGTGCGCCGTAGCGGTCGATATACGCCTGCGAGGCAAACAGCCCCACCGGCCAGCGGGCGATACGCCGGGCGATCAGGTCGGGATTGTCCGGGCGGGTGTTGCGCACGGCGATGTCGGCTTCGCGTTTGGCCAGGTTAAGGAACTGGGTCGAAGCGTCCATCTGCACGCGCACGTCGGGGTGCGCGTCGTGCAGCCGGGCGATGGCCGGGATCAGGAAGTCGATGGCCAGGGAGTCGGTGGTGGTCACCCGCACCGTGCCGGTCAGGCGGTCGTCCAGGCCCTGGACCTGACGCTCCAGGTCGAGGGCCGAGCGCTCCATTCTCTCCACCGATTGCAAGGCGGCTTCACCCACCGCTGTGAGTGCATAGCCTTCGGAGGTGCGCAGGAACAACGTCGCGTTCAGGGACTTTTCCAAGGCATTGACCCGGCGGCCCACAGTGGCCTGGTCCACCCCCAGCACCCGCGCGGCACCGCGCAATGTGGATTCGCGGCACACCGCGAGGAACACCCGCGCATCGTCCCAGTTCATGGCTTCCCCTTGCGATGCATTTTTGCATCATCGTGACGTGTAATCGCAGCATTATTGCATCACTTATCACGGCTATGCTGGGCACCAGAGAAAATCTTCAGGACCGCCAGCCTGCTGAACTGCCCGACACTGGGCGCGGTCCCAACCCATACGTTCATTGCTACAGGTGCGCTCAAATGAATCTGCCCCACGAAATGACCCTGATCGAAATCACCAGCCCCGGCGGCCCCGAGGTCCTGAAACCCCGCCAGGAGCCCATGCCGGTAGCCGGCCCCGGCGAAGTGCTGATCCGCGTGCACGCCGCCGGGGTCAATCGCCCTGACGCCCTGCAACGCGCCGGCACCTACCCGATGAAGCCCGGCATGAGCCCGTTCCCCGGGCTGGAAGTGGCCGGCGTGGTGGTCGCGCTTGGGGAAGGCGTCAGCGAGTACGCGCTGGGCGACAAGGTGTGCGCCCTGACCAATGGCGGCGGTTATGCGCAGTACTGCGTGGTGCCCGCCAGCCAGGCCTTGCCGGTTCCCGACGGCATGGAGTGGATTCAGGCGGCGGCGATTCCGGAAACCTTCTTCACCGTGTGGGCCAATCTGTTTGGCATCGGTGGCGCGCAGAAAGGCCAGAGGGTACTGATCCATGGCGGCACCAGCGGCATCGGCACCACCGCGCTGATGCTCTGCCGCGAGCTGGGTATCGAAGCGTTCGCCACCGCCGGCAGCGCAGAAAAATGTGCGGTCATCCGCGAACTGGGGGCCGAACCGATCAACTACCGGGAACAGGATTTCGCCGAGGTCATCGCTGAAAAAACCGCGGGCCAGGGCGTTAACGTGATCCTCGACATCATGGGTGGCTCCTACTTGAACAACAACATCAGCGCTCTGGCCATGGAAGGTCGGCTGGTGATGCTGGGTTTCCTGGGCGGTGCCCGTGCCAAGGACATCGACCTGCTGGCGATCCTCGGCAAACGCGCAATCGTCACCGGCTCGTTGCTGCGTTCACGCACCCGGGAAGAAAAAGCTGCGATTGCCGCGCAACTGCGCAAGCATGTGTGGCCGGTGCTGTCCGCCGGGCGTTGCCTGCCGATGATCGACAAGGTGTACGCCTACACCGACGCCGCGCAAGCCCATGCCCGCATGGAGGGTGGCGACCACATCGGCAAGATTGTGTTGCGGGTGGACTGAAAAAACACTGCGTATCAGGCCTGGTTTTTCACCAGGGCCTGATAGGTTTGCGCCTCGGCGAACAACCACTCGCAGAACTCCCGCTGCTTGTTCGCCGAACGCTCCCGTGGTGGCCACACCAGCCAATACGGGTAAGGGTACGGCGCGGTGATCTCACTCAACTGCACCAACTCTCCCCGCCCGATGGCGTCCTGCACCAGGCTGCGCCGATCCAGCGCGATGCCCTGCCCCAGCCGCACCGCCTCCAGCACCAGGTTTGAATCGTTGCTGCACAGGCCCTGACGCTCAACCATCACGTCCACACCGGCCGCCTGGCACCAGGGCAACCAGGATTCGGTGCTGTGAATAATCCGGCTCTGGATGATCTGCGCTGGCGTGCGCGGCAGTTTCCCGCCATTGAAGTGTGGCGCCGCGACCACAACCAACTCGTCATGAAACAGCAACTTCTGCTCCACGCCGTCCCACTCGCCCTTGCCCATGCGAATGCCGATATCCACTGACTCCTGATGCAGGTTGGAAACCGTCAGGCTGGCTTGCAGGCGGATGTTGACGTCGGGGTAGCGCTGCTGAAACGCCGGCAGCCTGGGGATCAACCAGGCGCGGGCAAACGAGGGGATGACCGCGACCACCAACTCGCCCATTTTCGGCTGGGCCTGGATCGTCCGGGTGGCATGCTCGATGTCCGCGAGTGCCTGGCGAATCTGCAGTGCATACAGGCGACCATCTTCGCTGACACGCAGCCCGCGACCTTCACGCACAAACAGGGTGAGGCCGACCAGTTCCTCCAGCGCCTTGATCTGCTGGCTGATCGCCGAATGGGTGACGTGCAATTCCTTGGCCGCCAGGGTCACGCTGCCCAGCCGGGAGGTGGCTTCGAAACTGCGCAATGCGGTCAAGGGAGGGAAAGCATTCATGTAAGCCTGGCTAACCTTTCATGATAAAAAAGATCGATATTACAGGGGTTGATCCCCCGATAAAGTAATCTGAATTTAACACTGCGGTAAATGGAGGCTTCATGAAACTGGTCGGCATGCTGGACTCGCCCTACGTACGCCGCGTAGCCATTTCCCTGGAACTGTACGGTGTCGCGTTTGAACACCAGGCACTCTCGGTGTTCAGCACCTTCGATGATTTCTCCAGGATCAACCCGGTGGTCAAGGCCCCGACCCTGGTGCTCGACGACGGCACGGTGTTGATGGACTCCGGCCTGATCCTCGAGTATCTGGAAGCGCTGGCGCCGGGCGGCGACAAGCTGATGCCCCGGCAAGCAGCGGCGCTTGCCAAGGACCTGCAAGTGATCGGCCTGGCGCTGGCCGCGTGCGAAAAGACCGTGCAGATCGTCTACGAACATCACCTGCGGCCCGCCGAAAAACTTCATCAGCCATGGATCGACCGCGTGACCGGGCAACTGCTGGCGGCGTATTCGTTATTGGAGGCGTTGGTGGCGGAGCGCGACAGCGACGCGCCGCTGACCCAGGCGAGCCTGACAGCGGCGGTCGCCTGGTCCTTCACCCAGCTCAAGATTGCCGACGTGATCAAGGCGGATGCCTTCCCCCACTTGCAACGCCACGCGGCACGCGCAGAACAGCATCCGGCCTTCAGCAAATTCCCGGTCGAGTAGTCGGGCTTACCCGGCGTACACCGGGTAATCAGTGAAGCCCACCTCGGTGCCGCCATACAGGCCGGCAGCGTTCAACGGGTTCAGCGGCCAACCGTTGAGAATGCGCTGGGGCAAGTCGGGGTTGGCAATGTACGGTCGACCAAATGCAATCAGGTCTGCCAGCCCCGCCTCTACCAGTCGCACGCCGCGCTCTGCGGTGTAGCGGCCGGCGTAGATGATGCGACCGCTGAAGGTGTCGCGCACCGCCCGGCGGAACGACTCGGGCAGCTCGGGGGCGTTGTCCCAGTCGGCCTCGGCAATCGACACATAAGCAATGCCGGCCGCTTCGAGTACCTTGATCGCCTCGATGTAGGTGTGATGCGGGTCTTCTTCCACCAGGCCGATGTAAACCCGGTCCTGATCGGTGCCGCTGAACAACGGCGCAAAGCGCACACCCAGGCGTTCCGGGCCGACCACGTCGGCCACCGCCTCGACGATTTCCCGCAGGAAGCGCAGGCGATTGTGCAGCGAGCCACCGTACTCGTCCTCGCGCTGGTTGGAATGCGCCGAGATGAACTGGTTGACCAGGTAGCCGTTGGCCGAGTGAATCTCTACACCGTCAAACCCGGCGGCCAGTGCGTTTTTTGCAGCCTGGGCGTAAAGCCCGACCAGGTCCTTGACCTCTGCGGTAGTCAAGGCGCGAGGCTCTGGCGGCTGCACCAGCTCCCCCGTGCCCGGCCCGGTTGCCACGAATGCCTTCGCCTGCTGCGGCTGGATTGCCGACGGCGCGACGGGTGCTGCACCGTCGGGTTGCAGGTCGTAATGGGACACGCGGCCCACATGCCAAAGCTGGGCGAAGATCACGCCGCCGTCGGCATGCACCGCATCGGTCACCGTGCGCCAGCCGTCGATCTGCGCCGGGGTGTAGATGCCCGGGGTCCAGGCATAACCCTGGCCGCGGGGCTCGATCTGCGTACCCTCGCTGACCATGAAGCCGGCCGTGGCACGCTGGCGGTAATAAACGGCCATCAAGTCCGTGGCAATGTCGCCGGGCTGGGCGCTTCGCTGGCGCGTGAGCGGCGGCAGGACGATGCGGTTTTTCAGGGTGTGGTGCCCCAGTTTGATCGGGGTGCCTAAAGCGCTGTTGCTCATGAGTGGGTTCCAGAGTCGAATTTCGGGCGTGCAGAAGCTGCCGGCTCCCCGTCAGGGGAGCCGCCAACCACTTGCTTTTTTTCGGGGGTTTCTGCGGGTTACGCGGTGAGCTTCAACAGCGCCTTGGCAACGTCGCTGGAACTGGCAGGATTCTGCCCGGTGACCAGCAGCCCATCTTCAATCACAAAGGACTGCCAGTCGGCGCCTTTCTCATACTTGCCGCCCAGTGCCTTGAAATCATCTTCGATCAGGAACGGCACCACGTCAGTCAGGCCAACCGCCGCTTCTTCAGAGTTGGAGAAGCCGGTGACACGACGGCCCTTGACCAGCGGCTCACCATTGACCGCCTTGACGTGACGCAAGGCGCCCGGGGCGTGGCACACAAAGCCGATCGGCTTGCCGGCACGCTCAAAGGCTTCGATCAGGGCGATGGAGGTTTTCGACTCAGCCAGGTCCCACAGCGGGCCGTGGCCGCCTGGGTAGAACACGGTGTCGAAGTCGCCGGCGTTGACCGAGTCCAGCTTCAGCGTGGTAGCCAGGGCCTGCTGTGCCGCCGGGTCGGAGGCAAAGCGGCGGGTCTGGTCGGTCTGCGAGTCCGGCAGGTCGCTGACCGGGTCGAGCGGCGGCTGACCACCGGCCGGCGAGGCCAGGGTCACGTCGGCCCCGGCGTCCTTGAACGCGTAGTAGGGAGCAGCAAATTCTTCGAGCCAGAACCCGGTCTTGCGGCCGGTGTTGCCAAGCTGGTCGTGAGAAGTCAAAACCATCAATACTTTCATGTGCCAGTGCCTCGGGGTGATGTGGGTTGGAATGGAAGCAAGCTTAGGAGCCGGGCCAGAACCGCACAATGTCATGTCCGCAAGGATTCCGGACATTGCACCATGCCGGTTGCCGTTTACCCGGCACACGCCGACAATCACTGCTCCGCGCCCCCTGGAGAGATGAGATGCACAGCATTGCGCTGATGGTTTACCCGAACTTCCAATCCTTGAGCCTTAGCCTGGGCTCGGTGTTCGAGTGCGCGAATCTGCTGCGTGGCGAGCAGGCGTATGAGTTCCACCTGGTATCGGAGAGTGGCGGCCCGATCATGACGTCCCAGGGTTTTTCGGTGAACAGCACGCTGATAAGGCCTGAGGGCTATGACACATTGATCGTCAGCGGTTACCTGGAGTTCCAACTGCCTGACGCCAACCTGTTGAAGCTGGTGCAGGCGGCCTCGAAGCAGTCGCGGCGGATTGCTTCGCTGTGCATGGGCATCTTCGTACTGGCCGAGGCCGGGTTGCTTGAGGGCAAGCGCGCCACCACTCACTGGCTGCACGCACCGGCCTTTGCCAAGCGCTACCCGCAGATTCGCCTGGAGGAAGACAAACTGTTCGTTGTCGACGGCCAGATCTGGACCGGCGCCGGCATGAGCGCCGGGGTGGACCTGGCGTTGGCCATGGTAGAGAACGACCTGGGCAGCGACCTCGCCCGGCGCATCGCGCGCAAGCTGGTGATTGCCCAGCGGCGCGGCAGCGAGCAGTCGCAACTGTCGGCGTTGCTGGAGCTGGACCCCAAATCCGACCGCGTGCAGCTGGCCCTGGCCTACGCCCGGGAGAACCTGACCCACGACCTTTCCGTCGAAGCGCTGGCGGCGGTCGCCCGGCTCAGCCCGCGCCAGTTCAGCCGGGTGTTTCGCGAGGAAACCGGGCAAACCCCGGCCAAGGCCATCGAGTCCCTGCGGGTGGAAGCGGCCCGGGCGATGATGGAGACCAGCAGGCATCCGGTGGAAGTGGTCGCCCGCGAGACCGGGTTCGGTGATCGCGAGCGCATGCGCCAGGCATTCCTGCGGGCGTTCGGGCAGCCGCCGCAGGTGATGCAGGCGGCGCTGTTCAGTGCCGGGGCTGGCGCAGCATTCAACTGATGGGTTAGTGCAGGGCCGCCCGAGTCACCAGGAAACTCAGCAGGTTCGGCTCATCATCCAGCTCGATGGCCTGCACCGGGCGCGGCAGGTTATCCAGCACCGAGCGCCAGAACGCCTGACTCACTTCATCCTGGTCATAGAACCGCACCAGCCAATTCGCCTCGCCGCTGCTCAACACCTGGGTGGCGATGGCGCGGCCAATGCCTTTGCGGCGGTAGCGTTTCAAGATGAACAGGTCGGCCAGCTCCAGGGCGTCGATCCCCGGCAGTTCGCTGCCCTCGATCAGCAGGAAGCCGGCGATAAAACCGTCGACCAACAACAGGTTGGCGCTCCACCGTGGGTCTTCCCAGTAGCGGGCCAGGTGTTCCTCATGAATGTAGAAGCGCCCGTCCACCTCGACGTCTTCCTGTTCCCAGTCCGAGGACTCGTAGGCGTAGAACTGGTAAAGGTTGGCGATCAACGCGGCATGTTCCGGGCCGGTCTCGATCAATTCGACGGTGGTATCGGGGATTGCAGGCATGGGCATCTCGGCACAAAAACAGGGCGTCATTGTCAACAAAAGCCGCCGACAATGCCAATCCATCCGCCAAGCTTTCTGCTTGCTGAATCAATTGCGCTTTTCTCTTGTCAACGACAAAATCATTACAAAGTTAGACTAAACTCCGCAGCACTTCCTTCCCCTTGTTTTCAGGATCAGTACTTTGACAAACGTCTGCACCAGCGGCCTCGATGTCGGCTTTGCGTCCCTGGATTACCTGCAAATCGGCATCCTGGGCATCATTCAAGGCATCACAGAATTGTTGCCTGTGTCTTCCACCGCCCACATGCGCATCGTGCCCGCCCTGCTCGGCTGGCCGGATCCGGGCTCGGCGTTTTCCGCCGCCATGCAATTGGCTGCATTGGCCGCAGTGGTCAGTTACTTCTGGAAGGATGTGCGCCAGGTCACGGTGGGCAGCATCAACGCGGTGCGCCAGGGTGACTACAACAACCAATGGTTCAAGTTGGCGGTGGCCATTGTGCTGGCGACGATTCCGATTGGTATCGCCGGGATTGCCTTGTCGTCGACGCTCAACTCCTGCAACTCGCCGTTGCGTGGCTTGATGGTGATCGGGATTTCCTGCCTGGTGATGGCGGTGCTGCTGGCGGCAGCGGAGCTAAGCGCGAGGCATAAGCGCACGGTGGGGGAAATGCGCCTGCGGGATGCATTGATTGTCGGCATTGCGCAGATCGGCGCGCTGATTCCAGGGGTTTCCCGCTCGGGCTCGACCCTGACTGCCGCCCTGTTCCTCAACTTCAAGCGTGAAGAAGCGGCGCGGTTTTCGTTCCTGCTGGGCTTGCCGGCGATCGCCCTGGCGGGCTTGAAGGAGCTGTGGGTGTTGTTCCACGCCGAGCTGCCGGCCCACGCCTGGCCGCATCTGATCTTTGGCCTGGTGGTTGCCAGCGTCTCGGCGTTCTTCGCAATCTGGGGCCTGATGAAGTTCCTGGAGCGGTTCTCCACCTGGCCGTTTGTGATTTACCGCGCAGTGCTGGGGGTATTCCTGATTGTGGCGGTGAGCACCGGATTCCTGTAGGAGCGAGCTTGCTCGCGATGGTCGTTAACGATGACGCGCCAAGCTTGAATAAACGCGGTGCCTGGAAGTTTTTCGCGAGCAAGCTCGCTCCTACAGTTAAGGCGCGCGGTCGGCCAGTTCTTCGAGCAAATCCGCTGACGGTATGAAGAACAGGCCGCCGGTGACCGCCGTGCTGAAGTCCAGCAGGCGGTCATAGTTACCGGCCGGTCGACCGACAAACATATTCTCCAGCATCAATTCCAAAGGCTCCGGCGACCGCGCGTAGCCGATGAAATACGTACCAAACTCCCCCGCACCCGGTCGGCCGAAGGGCATGTTGTCCCGCAGGATCTTCACTTCCTCGCCGTCCTTGGTGATGGTGGTCAGCGCGCTGTGGGAATTGCTCGGCTTGGTCGCATCGTCGAGCTCGATGTCCGACAATTTGGTGCGCCCGATCACCCGTTCCTGCGCCTCCACCGACAATTCATTCCAGGCCTTCATGTTGTGCAGGTACTTCTGCACCATTACATAGCTGCCGCCGCTGAAATTTGGGTCCTCATCCCCGACGATGGTGAAACCCACCGCCTTGCGCCCTACCGGGTTCTCGGTGCCGTCGACAAAGCCGATGATGCTGCGCATGTCGAAGTAACGGAAACCCTGGACCTCATCCACCACCGTCACCGCGTCCCCCAGCGCCGCCATCAACTGGGTGGCCAACTCAAAACACAGGTCCATCTGCTCGGCACGAATGTGCAGCAGGATATCCCCCGGCGTGGCCGGCGCCAGGCGCCCTGCCACGCCCGCTTCCTTGAACGGATGCAACGCTGCCGGACGCGGGCCGCCAAACAGTGCGTCCCACGCCTTTGAGCCAAAACCTGCAACACACGTCAGGTTGCCGGCCGGCACACGCTTGCCGACCGAGCGCACCAGACCTGCAATATCGGCGCACCAACTGCGTACTGCCTCGGCTGAATCGCTGCCGGGAGCCAGGGTGGCAACCATGAAAATGGCGCTGCTGGTGATCGGGCTGCAGACGGATTGGGGTTCGAGGTTCTGATCGGTTGGCGTTGTCATTGGAAGGTCCACGGGTGGCGGTCGGGATTTCAACGACGGCAGATTAGCAGACAGAAGACGGACGGTCGCGGCTCAGCGCTTAGAGATCGGTCCCGTTTGCCGGGCTACAGCGCCCGGCATTCAATCCTAAGCAATTGAGGGCCTTGCTCGTGGCATTCAATAACCACCGGCAAAAACCGCTGGACCACCGCCATGTTGCTCTGCAAGTGCTCGGTCATCCGCAGCGTGGTGAAACTGCCGCCGCCGGCAAGTGCCATCGGCAGCAATAGCTGGTCGGCCAGATGCTCGGCGACGACCGCTTCACTGGCAAGCCACTCGAGCGCCTGCTCGATAGCCTGGTCGGCTACCGCCTCTGCTCGCAATCGCGCCTGGCCAAAGGCACTGAACACTTCGGTGACATGCGCATGAGCATATTCCAACAACAGGACATTGCCCGGCCCATGCTCCGGATCAAGATTCACCGCGCGCAACTGCTCCGGGCTGATGGACAACCGCTGACGAACACGTTCCAGCTCGCGCTCGGCGACGTGAACGGGCAGCCCGGCACTCAACGTGGTGGCACAGGCGCCCTTCAATTCACCCCGATCAGTGAGGTGCAATGGCATCAATGTGCTTGGATGTATAAATGCCACAAGCTCACCACCGCCAGCCGGTACAAAGCCATGACGTGCCAGCGTCAGCTCGACCCGGGCGCCCATCCGCCGCAGTTGCGGCAACCAGGCACGCTCAAGGAAATCCACCGGAGGCGCCATCGGGTTGTGGGTGCCGCCGCAAATGCTGACACGGCTGGGCTGCAGAGCCAGCAGCAATGCCGGCAGCAACGTTTGCAATACCAGGGTGCAACTACCGGCCGTGCCGATAGAGAACGTATAGTCCCCACCCTGGATCCGCCCCGGCTCGAACAGCAACGCCTGGGAACCCAGTTCAGCACCTTCAACCCGCGCGCCACACACCTCGGCGGCGGCCAGCACTGCCGTCAAGTGCTGACGCAACAGCCCTGGCCGACTGCGCCTGGCGCGAATATTTTTAATCCGCAGCGTACGCCCGGTCACCATCGACAGGCTCAGGCCGCTGCGCAACACTTGGCCGCCGCCCATCGCGCCGTCCAGTTCGATCACATCCTGGTTCATATCCATTCCTTATGCGTAGTGCTCCAACGTTTGTTTCAGTGCAGCCGTCTTGAAGTCCCAGGAGGCAGCAACTCACCGCCCTCTAATTGCTGGACCTGCATCAACAAGGCATCGCGTACTGCCTTGGGCGTTTGCGGATCGACCAGGGTGTATTGCTCATCACACCAGGCGCTCACCCTCTCCAGCCAGTAGGCCGAATCACTCGACGACAGCGCAAAACGCTCCAGCAAGTACTCAAGCTGCCTCCATAGCGGCTTGAGCCCTAGCAGTGCTCGCCGACGATCGTCCGGCAACGCATGCCACTGACTATCCAGGAGCGCCTCCACCGCGCCATCGATAACCGCCCACGACTGCTGGTTCAGGAGCGCCACTGCACATCTGAAGACCTTCGCCGAGGAGTCGTCTAGGGCCCGGAGTTGCAACGCCAGGCCGCGATCACCCAGCGCTTCAAGCACCAACTGCCGGACATGCGGCGATGGCGACATGAAAGCCGGCACTATCATCTCGTCAACCGAGACCTCGTTCAGGTCCTTGACCAGTCCGATCAATCCCAGCCATTCGCGGCGAGTCTGCGCAGGTTCTGCACTCAGCCGCGCCAACAGCACTTCACGACAATCCAGCCGCCAGCGAGGGGCTGCCCATCTTGCCAGCGAGCGCATAGCCGGCGATGCCTCCAGCAGTGCACTACGCAGGTATCCGCGCGGGTCCTGGACCAACGTCAGCAACCTGCGCAGCACCATGACCCGTACGCTGGCGGCAGAGTCGCTCATCGCCTTTTCGAGCAAAGGCAAGGCCTGAGGCGCCGGCAGACCAGCACTGGCATCAACGCCTCGCTGGCGAACCGACACATCGGCATGCTCCAGCGCCAACGCCACCAACTCCTGCGAGCCATCCTGCAGCAGCTCAAAGAGAAACCGTGCCGTCTTGCCACGGCTGCCAACAAAAGCGGCTTGCGCGGCCGGCCGCACCTGATGCGCTACCAGCAAACGGCGTACCTTGGCCAACGTCAGGTCGTGGTCAGCACGGCCCTTTCCCGCCAACGCCAGCACCGCGCCCAATACCTGCAACCACAACTCGGCACGCTCCTCTACAAGGAAGCGTTCAACCCCCAGCACCGCTTGCTCGCGAACCTGCGGCACCCAATCATTCAGGCGTTCCAGCAGTGCCTCCAGGGCTTGGTGCGAGGTGTGCCCAGCCAGCGCGCGAACCGCTATTTCCCGGACATACCCATTACCGAACCTGCTAAGGGTGAGCCAGGATTCATTTGCGCCCTGGATGGCCAGTACTTCCCGTACATACCTCTGAGCGTCATCAGCACGATTGAGATCCAATGCCCGATAACGCTCCAACGCTTGCATGCTGTTCATTGCCCTATCCTTTTACACACACCACCTGGCGCAAGGTATGCAGCACTTCCACCAACTCGCGCTGGGCGTGCATGACTTGGTCGATGTCCTTGTAGGCCATCGGAATCTCATCGATTACCGCGGCGTCCTTGCGGCATTCCACGTGGGCCGTCGCGCGCACCTGGTCAGCAACCGTGAAGGTGTTTTTGGCCTTGGTGCGGCTCATGGTCCGACCAGCGCCGTGGCTGCAGGAACAGAACGACTCTTCGTTACCTAACCCGCGCACGATGAAACTTTTCGCGCCCATCGAGCCCGGGATAATCCCCAACTCACCTTTCTTTGCCGACACCGCACCCTTGCGAGTAACCAGGATGTCGTCACCAAAATGCCGTTCTTTTTGCACGTAGTTGTGGTGGCAGTTCACCGCCTCCAGCGCCACCTCAAACGGTTTGTGGATCACCTTACGCGTCGCCTGAACCACCGCCTGCATCATCAGCTCACGGTTCTGCCGGGCGAAGTCCTGGGCCCAGCCGACTGCTTCAACATAATCATCGAAGTGCTCACTGCCCTCTTCGAAATAGGCCAGGTCCCGATCCGGCAAGTTGGCGATGTGCTGACGCATGTCCTCTTGAGCCAACTGGATAAACAGGTTGCCAATGGCATTGCCAACGCCACGGGAACCGCTGTGCAACATGAACCAGACGCGGTTGGCTTCATCCAGGCAGACTTCGACAAAGTGGTTACCCGAGCCCAACGTCCCGAGGTGTTGGCGGTTGTTGGTTTTCAGCAGCTTCGGGTACTTGTCGGTGATCTTTTTGAAACGCGGGTGCAATGCCGCCCACGCAACATCGGCCTGCTGCGGAATACTGTCCCAGGCACCCTTGTCACGCCCGTTGCGGCCGCTGGTTCGACCATGGGGCACCGCCGCTTCAATCGCGCAACGCAGACCATGGAGGTTATCCGGCAGGTCAGCGGCAGTCAGCGAGGTGCGCGCGGCGATCATGCCACAGCCGATATCCACGCCAACGGCGGCCGGGATAATCGCGCCCACGGTGGGTATCACGCTGCCAATGGTGGAGCCCTTGCCCAGATGCACATCCGGCATCACCGCAAGGTGCTTGAAAATGAATGGCATCTTCGCCGTGTTCATCAATTGCTGGCGAGCTTCCGGCTCCACCGGCACTCCTTGGGTCCAGAGTTTGATGGGCTTGCCGTTGGCAACTTCCAGCAGTTGAAAAGTAGGTGCTTGCATGTTCTCGACTCTTTTCCATTCGCCACACTCAGGCGGCGTAGTCCTTGAATAAATGGGCCAGGCCCGTAGGCAGTGACAAGGGATCACAGATACGCTGCTCTACCAACTGAGCTACCCGTTGCCGGGGCAGGAATCGAACCTGCGACACGAAGGAGTACCCGTGGCATTCACTGCCAAAATCGTAAAAAGGTGGCACGACAAAAAGTGTGACTGAGCGCCGGAACATACCGGCTTACCAGAGATGTACAGCCACAGGCATTCGTGCCGTCACTGACGCTGACAAGGGTTGACGAGACGTCTTTTGATGTAGTCCGGTCAGCATTCAGCACCAGTGAAATCAAACTTCCATTGCTTCAATCGCCTCTACCCAATGTTGCGCACCGTAGCGCCCTTCGGCGAACTGTGCGATCACATCAAATACCGCATCACTGAAGCCTCCCACATTCAAAATGTCCTGGCGGTCCGCCGCCTGCGTCGTCGCGCCCGGCTGCATATCGATACACACCAACCGCGCTTGCGGGTTGATCTGTTTGATCAGTTCCCATTGGCGCATGGTTTCGGTACCGCGCTGGCGCCTTGCATCAATCCACGACTCGTTGTCGGACACCAGTATCACCGTGTCCACTTTCATTTTGGCGCCGGCTATCTTGGCCAGCGGCGCCGAACAGTTGGTCCCGCCTCCGCCGATAGCTGCCAGTTTCTGCGCATTGCTCATCACACTGTCACGCGGGTTGAGCCGGATATCCACCACATGATTTTCAAACGGCATCAAGCGTGCGTCCGGCTGCTTGCGCAAGATCGCGGCGCCAATCAAGGCCGCCACATCGATGCAGCGTACAGCGCTCGTGGCGCCCTCGCGGTAACCGGTCACCGGGCTGTGCATCGAGCCCGACACATCAGGGCAAACCACTACCGAACCCTGCAACACCGGCACGTTGGCCAGGGACAACTCAAGAGCATCCTGCAAGGCCTCCCGGACACACGCCGGTACGTCATCTCCCACCATCCGATACGCGGCCAGCAACTGGTACGGGTACACCCGCGCCTTGGCGATCGCCTCTGCATCAGCCAATCGCGCCGCCACTTGCCATGCAAACCCTGGCACCTCGAACGCGCCCTGGCGGGCAAAGGTGTTGAGGTTCATGCGCAGCGCCTGCCAGCCCATGTTATCGGCCTGGGCAGCCCACTGTTCCTTGCTGAGCTTCTCGTTTCCAAGCAACTGGAACGGTACCGCTGGTACTTCGGTGCTTGAACCGCTACGAAAGGCGAGCAAAGCCCGGGTCAACTCCGGCAAGGCCTGCACATCCACTGGCCGCCAGATCAACCAGGCGAAGAACGCTTCACGCCATGGTTCAGTGGGCTTGGGGTGAACCATTTTCACCACATCCGCCAACGACGGTTGATTCCCCACCGAGGCTTGCAACAACTGACGCTCCGTCGCGGTGTTCAACCAGTTCTGTACCAGGCGCTTGGGCTGCGAACCCAGGGATTTGCGTCCGGTCACTCCGCTGCGCAGGATTTGAACGAAGTTGCGCAACATTTTGCCGCTGTCCACGACCTGCTCGAACATCTGCGGCACCATCACCGAACGCTGAGCCACCAATGCGGCCAACAGCAACGCCGGCATGTCTTTCATGTGGCCCTGGCGGCGGGCATAACACGCGACCTTGGCGACATAACGGCTGTCCAGCTCGCCGGCCAGTTGCAACACGCTGTCCAGCTGGCTTTCAGCTGAGGCGTGGAAGGTCTGGTTTAAGCAACCGGTGACCGCCAGCTGGGCCAGTTTGTGCTTGGCGCTGTAGGCATAAGCCGGTACCTGTGTAGCGTTCAAGGTGTCGCATGCAGGCAGTTTCGCCTGCTGGGTGTTGAAGACTTGGGAGTTGGCCATCGTGGCGTCTCGCTCTGTTGTGTGTTTCGTTGCGAGAGTTATTGCAGCCGCCATGCCAGTTTTATTTTTTGAACGTGAAAATTTTTTATCTATTTGTTTTATATAGTTATTTTTAATTTTAGTCATTTCACCGCTCAGCAGCGGTGACATTCGCATCACAAATTACTTATCCTTACATATCGTCATATATATTTTGGTATCACCATGAGTCAAAAACGCACCGTTGCCATCGGCTTTATCGGCTCAACCCTCGACCGGGTCGGCAAAGGTGCCAACCGCTGGAACCATTGGCGCCCCAGCGTGGGCCTCTGCCAGCAGCAAGAGGTACTGATTAATCGCCTCGAACTGATTCACGGCATCGATGCCCGCGACGTCAGCCTGGCTCAGCGAGTCCGCGACGACATCCAGCAGGTATCGCCGGAAACCGAGGTGCGGCTGCACCCGATGCACCTGAAGAACCCCTGGGATTTCGAGGAGGTGTACGGCGCGTTGCACGATTTCACCGCCGCTTACCGCTTCGATACCGACCACGAGGACTACCTGGTCCACATCACGACCGGCACCCACGTCGCGCAAATCTGCTGGTTCCTGCTGACGGAAGCACGCTACCTGCCCGCCCGGTTAATCCAGACCTCCCCGGCTCGTCGTCGCAACGAAGAAGAGCGCGCCACCGGCACCCATGCCCTGATCGATCTCGACCTGTCACGCTACGACCGCATCGCATCGCGCTTCGCCCACAAGCGTCTGGAAAGCCTGGCCTTCCTCAAATCCGGAATCGCCACCCGCAACCCGGCCTTCAACCGCTCCATCGAACAGATCGAACGCGTAGCCGTACGCTCCAAGGCGCCGATGCTGCTGATCGGTCCCACCGGTGCCGGCAAGTCATTCCTCGCGCGGCGCATCTACGAACTCAAGCGCAGCCGGCATCAAGTCCAGGGGCGCTTCGTCGAAGTCAACTGCGCCACCTTGCGCGGCGATGGCGCGATGTCGGCACTGTTCGGTCATATCAAAGGCGCCTTCACCGGCGCCCAGAACGCCCGCGATGGTTTGTTGCGCGCGGCAGACGGCGGCATGTTGTTTCTGGATGAGATCGGCGAACTGGGGCTCGACGAGCAGGCAATGCTGCTCAAGGCCGTCGAAGAGAAGCGCTTCTTCCCCCTCGGTGGCGACCAGGAGGTCACCAGCGACTTCCTGATCATCGCCGGCACCCACCGCGACCTGCGCGGCCGCGTCGCCGAAGGGCTGTTCCGCGAAGACCTGTACGCCCGGATCAACCTCTGGACCTTCGACTTGCCGGGCCTGGCCGGGCGCCGCGAAGACATCGAGCCCAACATCGACTTCGAATTGGAGCGCCACGCGCGCGAACAAGGTCAGGTGGTGCGCTTCAACCTGGAAGCACGCCGGCGTTACCTCGCTTTTGCCTGCTCCAGCGAAGCGGCGTGGCTGGGCAACTTTCGCGAACTGTCGGCGTCCATCACGCGCATGGCCACCCTGGCGGACAGCGGGCGCATCGACGAAAGCCAGACCCAGGAAGAAATCGATCGACTGCGCTATGCCTGGGGCCTGGAGTCGCCGCAAAACGATTGGCTGTCACGCCTGGGCGTCGATACCGAACTGGACCTGTTCGACCAGTTGCAACTCAACGCCGTGATCGAAATCTGCCGCCAGTCCGACAGTACTTCCGATGCGGGAAGGCGCCTGTTCGGCGTCTCCCGACAAGCCAAGGCGCAACCGAACGATGCCGACCGCTTGCGCAAATACCTGGCGCGGTTTTCGATTGAATGGAAGCAGTTGGCGGAGTTGAAGGGCTGATGGATATCTAAAATGCGGCAGCCTGGATTTGTGCAGCCTGAAACAACGCGTCGGCAGTTTCCTGAATATCTTCACGCTGCCATAGCTTGCCCAGCCATTCGGCCGGAATGCCTTGCACACCGTAATACGCGCCGGCCAACTGCCCCACGATTGCCGCAGTGGTGTCGGCGTCATCGCCCAGGTTTGTCGCGACCAAAACGGCTTCGGCAAAGCTGTCGGTGTGATGAAAACACCACAACGCCGCCTCAAGCGAAGCCACTGCGTAACCCGAACCAACGATGTCGCTGCGCGCCTTATCGAGGTAGTGGCCGCTGGCAATGTCGGCAACTTTGGGTTGGCTTAACTTCAGATAGTCCACCTTCACTACCTGCGCTTTCGGATCTCCGCGCAGCGCGTTCGCAATACACTCCGCCAGTACCAGGCAGCACTCAATCGCCTCCAACGCGCCATGGGTAGTGCGAGAACTGTCGACGGTGAACTCACGCAGCCGCTCGGCATCAGGAAAATAGAACAGCACCAGCGGAGCCAGGCGCATCATCGACCCGTTACCCGCCGAGTATGGGTCCGTAGAGCCTGCGAACGGGTCACCGCTGAGCTGATACTGCGCCAATGCATCACGAACCGTCGTACCAATATCGAAACACTCCCCCGTCGAGCTCAGATAGCCCCACTTCCACCAGTTCAGATAACGCCCCATCTGATCGGCAGCGTCAAAACCACTCTTGCGCAGCAGGCTTTCGGCCAGACACAGCGCCATGGACGTGTCATCCGTCCACTGGCCCGGCAAAAGCTGGAAGGGTCCACCACCGACCATATCGGTAACCGGAGCAAACGAACCACGGCGCATGAACTCAACCGTGGTCCCTACCGCATCACCACACGCCAGGCCAAGCAGGCTGCCGCGGTAACGGTCTGAAAGCTTCATCAACATCACTCCTTTGCACAAATAACACCCCAAGCAGAGAACCATACCGGAGCTTCCCGCTCTGTGGGGCGCCGCGCATTTCTCTGGGAAATTTCCGACTCAGGCACTCCCCTCCTCCCACCTCCCGATGGTAGTGTGTGAAATTGTTTCTGACCTTTCGATCAGACATTTCTCACTCACTCCCTGCAAAGGAATGCCCTCAGCAATGGATTTTTCCCTCAAGCAACTGGCCGTAGCCACCCTGATGGCGGCCAGCCTTTCGGTGTTCACCACCCAGGCTCAAGCCAACCTCACCCCACAACACAACGCCGTCATCCTGAAGACCTTCAGCGATGCCTCGGTCAAGGATTTCCGGCAGTTCCTCGCCAGCCTGGCCAAGAGTGATGTGGCCAAGAGCGACAACCTCGGCCCGGCCATCAGTGCCTTCCTAGACAACAAGGACCTGAGCGCTGACCAGCAGAACGAAATTCACCGCCTGCTGGGCCTGTATGCGCGGGTGAAGTACGGCGCAGCCGCCACCGAAACCCTGCGCGAGCTGGTGGAGATTCCGACCTTCCAGGTGGCCGGTGTGGCTCAGCATGACAACCCCGAGTTCATCAAGATCGCCGCCAAGATCAAGAGCCTCGCCGAGTCGTTCAACCTGAATTTCCGCAATATCGACAACCGCGTCTACGAGATTTCCCTGGAAGGCAGCGGCGATGAAGTGGTCGGTATCCACGCCCACGCCGATGTGGTGCCGGTAACCCCGGAGAACTGGGTGCTGAAAGACGGCACCAAGCTCGACCCGTTCAAGGTCACGCTGATCGGCGACCGCATGTATGGCCGCGGCACCGAAGATGACAAGAACGGCATCGTGGTGGCGATGTACGCGATGAAGGTGATCAAGGAAGAGAAGCTGCCCCTGGCGCGCAATTTCAAGCTGCTGGTGGACACTACCGAGGAAACCTCCGGCGACGCGATCCCGTACTATTTCGAACACAACCCAACGCCTAACTACAACCTGGCGCTGGACGGCGGCTACCCGGTGGTGATCGCCGAGAAAGGCTACGGCACGGTCATGGCCAAGTTCCCCAAGCGCAAGGCTGAAGGCAAAGGCGCAGAAATCATCTCGATGACCGGCGGCAAGGCCACCAACCAGATTCCGTCGGCATCGGTGGTGACCTTGCTCAGCGACAAGCCCGCCGAACTGGCCGCCAGCCTGCAAAAGGCCGGCAGCGAGTACGCCAAGCGCAATGGCGGCGACTTCGAAGTGGCGGCCAAGGTGGTCGGCAAGGACGTGCAGTTGACCGTCACCGGCGTGTCCGCCCACTCCTCCGAACCGCAATCCGGGGTGAACCCGGTCGCCCGGGTGCTCGACTTCCTCAACAGCCTCGACGGCAAGGTGGCGCTCAAGCACAACCAGTTCACCGACGCCGCGCGTTACGCCGCCAACAACTGGGGCCTGGACTACCTTGGCGGCAAGCTGGGCGTGGGCTTCTCCGATGCGTTCATGGGGCCGCTGACCACCTCGCTGACCTATGTGGGCGAGGACGACAACACCTTCAAGCTGGCAGTCAACCTGCGGGTACCGAAGGGCAAGTCGCCGCAAGTGCTCAAGGCTGAAATCGCCGACAAGCTGGCAGCCTGGACCAAGAAAAACCACGTGGCCGTGAGTTTTGACTACTCGATCGCCGAGCCGATGTACCGCAACCCTGAAGGCGAGTGGGTCAAGGCGCTGCTGGCGGTGGCCAGCGAGAACCTGGGCATGGAGCACAAGTACGGCACCTCGGCCGGCGCCACCTCCGTGCATGAGTTGCCCAACGGCGTGCAGTTCGGCCTGGCGCGGCCAGAGGTCAAGTACACCGGCCATACCGACAACGAGTTCAAGACCGTCGACCAGTTCCTGCTGGACCTGCAGATCGTCACTGAAATGATGGGCCGCATCGGGCAACTGCCGAAGCTCTGAGTAACCTTTCAGGCCCGCCGCCCTGGCGGGTCTACCAAGCGATACGCCACCCCTTCGACGCCCGCCGCTGCGCCAGGAACCGCGCATACCGCCCTTGGCGGGCCGTCAACTGTTCAGGCGTGCCCTGCTCCACGACCCGCCCCTCGTCGAGCACCACGATCTGGTCGGCCATCACCACCGTCGACAACTGATGCGCGATCACGATCAACGTGCACTTGCCGCGCAGGCGCGCCAGGGTGTCGGCGATGATCGCCTGGTTTTCCGCGTCCAGTGCCGCAGTGGCTTCGTCCACCAGCAGGATCGGCGCACCCTTGATCAACGCACGGGCGATGGCGACACGCTGACGCTCGCCACCGGACAGGCGTGCCCCGCCCTCACCCACCGTGGTCGACAGGCCCATGGGCAGGCGCTCGATAAGCTCTTGCACACCAGCCTGCCGCGCGGCCTCCAGTACTTGCGCGTCGCTGGCGTCGGGTTTGCCGAGGCGAATGTTGTCGGCGACGCTACCCTGGAACAGGTAGGTATCCTGGAAGATCTGGCTGATCTGCGCGTTGAGTTGCTCGCCGGACATCTGCCGCACGTCCACGCCCCCGACACACACCTGGCCCTGACTGACCTCGAAAAACCGTGCGACCAGGCGCAATAGCGTGGTCTTGCCCGAGCCGGAAGCCCCCACCAGCGCGGTCATGCTGCCGGGCTCGATACGCAGGTTCACCCCCCGCAGCACGTCCCTGGGACCGGCCGGGTGTCGAAAACTCACGTCAAACAGTTCCACCGAGGCATCCCGTGGAGATTGCGGCGCGCCCGGCTCCTTCAGCGGCGAAGCAGCGAGGATCTCGCGCACCGCCTCAAGTTGCCCGCCGGCACCGCGCAAGGTCTCGCCATAGCCGGCCACCTCCAGCAGCGGGTCAATGAAGCGGCTGACCAGCAACAGCGACACCATCACCGCAATCACCGAGCCCACGTGCAAGGCATTCCCCAGGTACGCGTCAAGCCACAGTGCGGCGGCAATCAACAACGCGGCGAATACCATCTGCACAAGCCACATATTCAGCAGCACCGAGGTCGCCGACAGAAGAATCAAGCGTGCCCCGGTCGCATGCTGCTGCTCAATCGCCCGTTGCAGGAACACCGTACTGCCGCCACCACTGAACGCGCGCAACACCGACTGCGACTGGGCGAACTCCAGCATGCGCTGGCTGGTCTCGGCCGAACTACGCTGGAACGCCCGGTCGGCACGCCGCCCCAGCCGCGCACTGAACCAAAATGCAGCGCCGAGCATCGGCAGCGCGACTAACGCAATGAGCCCCATTTTCCAGTTCAGCACAAACAGCGCGAGCACCAGCACCAATGGCGTCACCACGCCGCTGAGCACCGGGGTAAACACATGGGCGGGCAACTGGGCCACGGCCATCATGCCTTGGGTCACCACATGGTTGAGTCGCGCGGTGTTATCGGGCGTGAACCAGCCCACAGGCAATCCGGCCACATGATCGCCGATGCGCTGACGACCGCCTTGCAGCACCGCCACACCCACTGCGACACCGGCCTTTTCGACTTCCCGCCGGGTGGCCCAACACGTTGCCACCGCTGCCAGAAACACCACCAGCCACAGCGCGGCTTCGGCAAGATCACCGTTGAGCATGTCGGTCAGCACCGGCACCAGCGCAGCGATGGTCAGCCCGCACAACGCGCCGTAGAACACCACCTTGCCGACATAGCGATGCAACACCGGGACGTCGTCGCCCAACAGTTCGATAAAGGTTTTCAGCATGTCGGCAGCGCCTGTTCACGGGTCTGTTTGTAACCGCCCGACGCCCACAGGCGTGCGTAGCGGCCTTCCTGTGCGATCAGTCGAGGATGGTTACCCTGCTCAACGATGCGACCGTTTTCCAGCACGATGATGTGGTCGGCGTGCATCACCGTATCGAGGCGGTGGGCGATCACCAGCAGCGTGCGGCCCTGGGCAAAACGCGAGAGCGCCTCCTGGATCGCCACCTCGTTCCCGGCATCGGCGGCGGCCGTGGGCTCGTCCAGCACCAGCACCGGGGGTGCCAGCAATACCGCACGGGCGATGCTGATGCGCTGCTGCTCGCCACCGGACAGCTGCGCGTCCTCACCGATCACCGAGGCGTAGCCCCGGGGCAAGCCGATGATGCACTCATGGATATTCGCGGCGCGTGCGGCCGCCTCGATCTCCTTCTGGCTGGCGCTGGGCCGGCCGAGGGCGATGTTTTCGGCAACGCTGGCATGAATCAAGCGCACCTCCTGCAGCACAAAACCGATCAGGCTGTAGAGCTGCGCGGTCTCGATCTGTCGCAGGTCGACGCCGCCCAGGGTGATACGCCCCTCGGTCGGATCGAAAAAACGCAGCAGCAGGCGCGCCAGGGTCGACTTGCCCGAGCCCGAGGCGCCGACGATGGCGGTCACGGTGCCGGGCTTGAGGGTGAAGCTGATATCCGACAGCACAGGGTGCTGCGGGTGGTAGGCGTAGCCGAGGTGTTCGACGCGCACTTCGGCGTCCTTGGGCAGCCGCTCGGACCCCGGGGCCACCTGCGCCAGCACCGGTGTCGCGAGGAGTGCCTGCATACGTTCGGCGGCACCCACGGCGTTGTTCAGATCGTGGGTGATGTAACTCAGCAGCATCAGCGGCGCGCAAATACCCGGTGCGACAATGGCAAATGGCAGCACGTCGACGGCCTCAATCCAGCCAAGACTCACAAATACCAGGCCGAACGTCAGCACCATTGCGAGCACGGTCACCGGGGCGATCATCGCGTTGGCATTGGCCATCGTCCCCACCAGCGGCCGGGTGAACTCAACGAACGCCTCGCTGAAATCATCCACTGCCTCACGGTAACTCGCGTGGGCCTTGCCGGTCGCGCCGAAGGCCTTGACCACCGGAATGCCGTTGACGAACTCGACCACCGCGTTATTGACCCGGGTCATGCGCTCGACAAAGGAGCCCATGTTGCTGCCGCTGGCTTTCATCGCCCTGGCAAAGAACAGGAAAAACCCCGGAAACGGCAGCAGCGAGACCAGCGCCATACGCCAGTCAACCGTGAACAGATAGACCACCGCCAGCAAGACCGCCCCGGCACAGCGGCCCACGGTGGTATAGAAATGCGCCGTCAGGCTATGCAAGGTGCCGATGTCGTCCTGCAGCGCCTGCTTGACCTCACCGGACGCCCGCTCGGTGAACCAGCCCAGCGGCACCTGGCTCAGACGCTCGGCGATGGCCAGGCGCAAATGGCGAGTGATGTGGTTGTCGGCCAGATGCGCCACAGCCTCGGCAACCGTCATCAACAACATGCCCGCGAACAGGCTCGCCAGGCTGACGATGATGGTCAACCACACCTCGCCCGATGCCTGGGCAATCGACGGCTCGCCGAGGGCGATCCTGGCGATATGCACGATGCCGCCCAGCGGCACCAGCGTCAGCATGCTGCCCACACCGGCCAGCAGTGCGGCGGCGATCAGTCGCCCGCGTGCCGGCCGCAATACCTGCGAGACCGCGCCCCGGCCCCTGGGTTTGGCCGCAGCCGTATCCCTGTTACTCATGAAGTCTCCCTGACTGAATGAGCTTTTGCTCGCCCTTACCTTATCTTCCGAACGAGCAGCCAAAACCCTCAATCGGAACCGGAAATAATTTTCAGGCAGGGGCGCTGACGGTCACCCAGTAGCGGGTGCGCCGGATCACCTGTATTGGCAACGCAGCCGCCAGGTTGTCCAGGGCCAGGTCGGTATCGGCCAGGTGCAACACGCCGCTGACCCGGAGCATGGCCACCTCCGGCGCACAACGCAGCACACCCGGACGGTAGCGCGCCAGTTCGGCGACCAGCTCATCGAGCCGCGTACCGTCGGCCACCAACAGGCCCTTGACCCAGGCGACGCTGCGGTCTGTCACCTGCGCGATGGGTTTCACCTGATTCCTGGAAATGCTTGCGCCGTGGCCGGCATCCACCCGCACGCCCGCGCCGTGTTCGGGCTGCACCTGCACGGCGCCCTCCAGCACCGCCAACCGGCAACTGTCGTCGCATTGGCGCACGCTGAAACGTGTGCCCAGGGCCTGAAGCAGGCCTTGGCGCGTCTGCACCCGAAACGGCCGGGGTGAAGGCGCGGTGGTGATGAACACCTCGCCGGCCCGCAGCAGTACCAGGCGCTGGTGGTCGTCGAACTGCACGTCAATCGCCGAGGCAGACGCCAGCACCACGCGGGTGCCGTCGGGCAATGCGACCTCGCGCACTTCGCCGGTGCGGGTGCTGTGCCCGGCACTCGCCAGTTGCCAGGTGTCGGTGCGGCGCACGCCGTAGGCGAGGCTGCCGGCTGCGACCAACAGGCCCAGCAGTCGCAGGGTACTGCGCCGGTTGAGGGAGTCGGGGGCAGCGGGTTCGGCCAGGGTGTGTTTGGCTACTGGCGCCGGTACGCTGTGGAGTTTTTGCTCGAAGCCCAGCAGGCGGGTCCATGCCAGTTCGTGGTGGGGGTGTTCGGCGCGCCAGCGCAGGCAGTTGGCGTGGTCATCCTCGCTGGCGTCATCGGCCCACAGGCGGGCCATCCAGGCGGTGGCGCGCTCAATGATAGCGGGGGAAATGGGCTGCTCGATCGACATCGCGACGGGTCAGCCGTGCAGGGTCTGGTAGCAGGCCAACAGGCCGGCGGCGATGTATTTTTCTACCGAGGAGATGGAGACTTGCAGTTGGGCGGCGATCTCGCGGTAGCTCAGGCCGTCGAGCTTGCACAGCAACAGGGCCTGGCGGGCCTTGGGTGGGAGACTGTGCAGGGCGGCGTCGATTTCGATCAGGGCTTCGATGGCCAGGGCGCGGGTTTCTTCATCGGCGGCGCAGGGTTCGGGTAACAGGGTCAGGGCTTGCAGGTAGGCGGATTCGATCTGGCGGCGGCGGTAGAGGTCGATGACCAGGCCGTTGGCGATCTGGGTGAGGTGGCGCCGGGACTCGCCGGTGGGCGGGAGTTGGCCCTTGCGCATGAGTTGCAGGTAGACGTCGTGGGCCAGGTCGGCGGCGTCGAACGCGTTGCCCAGCTTATTGCGCAACAGGGTGCGTAGCCAGCTGTTGTTGTCGACGTATAGATTTTCAACCTGGCGTTGAAAGGCGAACTGTCCGATGTTCACAAACCTCTCCTTTTACCCAATGGTCCCGGGAGTGCTGGGGCATTGGGTTGTTGGTAACAGTTTGCAAGACTATCGGCTCTGGGGCGTGGGTGCAATGCGGGGGGTTGGGGGGGCTGAGGTGTACATATCCGTTATTTTTGTAACGGCCACGATTGGTTCCGCTCTTACAGCGGCTCACTTTTGAAAAGCGCAAAAGTAAGCAAAACGCTCTTGCCCCACCACTCGGCACCTCGCTAATGCTCGGTGTGCCCGAACGCAGGCAGCACGA
>NZ_JACARE010000002.1:62668-62891 GCF_013386765.1 Pseudomonas yamanorum | reverse complement strand
CCGTAATACCTGCGTTCGGCCAGCGTGGTTTAACGGGGCGCCTAAGATCAAGATCAAAAGCAGATCAACAGCACAGCGGCCTACAGGCCGGCTTGAGTGTGGTGAAGCAAAGGCAACATCAAAATCTAAAGCCAGAGCGGGCACGGTCAAATGTGGGAGCTGGCTTGCCTGCGATGGCATCGCCTCGGTGTATCTGATGTACCGAGTTGTCTGCATCGCAGGC
>NZ_JACARE010000002.1:0-62520 GCF_013386765.1 Pseudomonas yamanorum | reverse complement strand
GAAACCATAGGCGGCCGTTACCTGAATAACGGATATGTACACCCCCCCCCTCAAATCCACCCCAACCAACTCCAATACGTAGCCGCAAACACCAACATCAACCCATACCCAATCAACGTCACCAAAATCCCAACCTTGGCAAACTGCCGAGCCGTAAACGTCCCCGTCCCCAAACACACCATGTTCTGCGGCGCATTGATCGGCAGGATAAACCCGTAGCTCATCACAAACCCCAACAACATCGTCATCCCCAGCCGACTGAACTCCCCAGGCAACGTCTGCAACACCGCAATCAAAATCGGCAACAACGCCGAGGTCAACGCCGTGGCACTGGCAAACCCCAGGTGAATCACAATCAGAAACGCCCCCAGAATCGCAAACACCCCCAGCGGCCCCACCTGATCCAACCCGGTGTGCGCCACCACCTGAGACCCCAGCCACTGCCCCGCCTGGGTAGTCAGCAACGCCGTCCCCAGGCTGATGCCAACCCCAAACACAATCACCGTGCCCCACGGAATCCGCGACTGCACATCCTTCCAGGTCATCACCCCAATCCCCGGCATCAGCAAAAACACCAACCCGGCATACGTCGTGGAGGTCGTATCAAAGCTGTGCAACCGGCCTTCCGTGGCCCACGCCAGCAACAGCAACACCGACACCGTCAGCAAGCGCTTCTGCGGCCCGGTCATCGGCCCGATGTCCGCCAGCGACTGCGCCACCGCCTCCTTGCCCCCAGGAATGCTGTCACTCTCCGGCGGCAACAGCTTCAATACCAGAAACAGCAACACCGCCGACATGATCAGCGCCCACGGCGCCCCCGCGATCAACCAGTCGATCCACGACACCCGCTGCCCCAGCATCTTGTCCATGAAGCCCACCGTCAGCAGGTTCTGCGCCGCCGCGGTCTGGATGCCGACGTTCCAGATGCTGGTGCCCTGGGCCACGACGATCATGATCCCGGCCGCGATGTTGGAACGCTTGTCCACACCAAACGCCGCAATCACCCCCATCATGATCGGCACCACACACGCGCTACGGGCTGTGGCACTGGGCACCACCAGGCTGAGAAGGACGGTCACCGCAATCGCCCCGACAAGAATCCCCCGGGTGCTGGTGCCCACGCGGGTCAAGGTGACCAGCGCGATGCGCCGGTCCAGGCCGGTGTGGGTCATGGCCGCCGCGATAAACAACGCCCCCGCCACCAACGCCAACGCCGGGTTGGAGAACCCGGTCAACGCCATGCTGATGGCCGGGCTGGAACCGATCAGGTGCGTCGGGTCTTGCAGCGACGGCGCAGTGCCGAGCAAAAACGCCATCAGGGAGGTGATCATGATCGCGCTGGCCTCATAGGAGACCGCTTCGGTGATCCACACCACCACGGCAAACGCGAGGATCGCCAGCATCCGGTGCCCGGCCACCGGCAAGTCAGCCGGCAGCGGCAACAGCAGCACGCCGGCCATCACCAGCACGCCGACCACCAGGCCCAAGGGCAACTTGAAGGAAGCAGCAGTTGTTGCGGGGGCGCTCATGGGGTTCTCCGTCGACCTTTAAATCAGGCCGACAGCATGAGGCAAAGCGTCACGTCCGGTGTTGACGGGTATCAAGGCCCTGGGCCAATAACTGGCTCAACACCGCTCGCAACTTGCCGGGCTTGACCGGTTTGTTCAGCAAAGGCGCGCCCAGGCGCTGCAAGGCGCGGCGGCACTGGTCGGTGCGGTCGGCGGTGATGATCACCGCCGGGATACGGCAGCCAAAATGCTCGCGTAACTCGCGCACGACCTCGCAGCCCACCACACCATGGTCCAGGTGATAGTCGGCCAGGATCAGCTCCGGCGCCCTGCCCTGCAACGCCACCAGCGCGTCCGCCTGGTCGGTGGCGGTGACCACCTCGCAGCCCCACTGCCCCAGCAACGCGCTCATGCTGTCGAGGATGCTGACTTCGTTGTCGAGCACCAGCAGGCGGCGGCCCGGCAACGGATTGCCGGCGCCCGGTTGCGCCGCCACCACGCTGATGGGCAACGGCATTTCCTCGCTGATGGGCACTTCGATGCTGAACATCGAGCCGCGCCCCGGCCACGAACGCACCGCCACCGGATACCCGAGGATCTCGGCAATGCGCTCGACAATCGCCAGCCCCAGCCCGACGCCTTTGCGGTCAGCGGCGCGGCCCACGTCCAGTTGATTGAACTCCAGGAAGATCGAATCCAGACGGTCCGCCGCAATCCCGCGGCCGGTGTCCCACACTTCCAGGCGCAGGCGATCGCCCCGGCGCCGCGCCCCCAGCAGGATGCAGCCCGCGCTGGTGTAGCGGCAGGCGTTGCTGAGGAAGTTGCGCAGGATGCGGGTCATCAGCCGCAGGTCGGTGTTGATCGCGTAGCGGCCGGTGCGCGCTCGCAGGTTCAGCCCCTTTGCTGCGGCGACCGACTGGAATTCCGAGACCAGCGGCGCGAACAGTTCGTCGAGGCGGTACAGGGCGATGTCCGGCTTGACCGCCGCCTGGTCGAGACGGGAGATGTCCAGCAGGTCGGTGAGCAAATCCTCGGCGCCTTCAAGGGCCTGGTGGGTGCGCTCCACCAGCACCTGTTCGACACTGGGCAAGTTGCGCTCGCGCAGGGTGGAGATCAGCAGGCGCGCGGCATTGAGGGGTTGCAGCAGGTCATGGCTGGCAGCGGCGAGGTATTTGTCCTTGCTGCGGTTGGCCGCCTGGGCGGCGTCCCGGGCATCGCGCAGGTCTTGCTCGATCCGCTCGCGCTGGGCGATCTGCTGTTGCAGGTTGTGGTTGGCTTCCAGCAACTCGTCGGTGCGCGCCGCGACCCGCTGCTCCAGTTCATCGTTGAGGCGGATGTAGCGTTTGCGCTCGGCCTCCAGTTCATCGAGGCGCGCGGTCAGTTCCGGGTAATGACTCTTGCGCGCCGAATGGTTGCCCAGCCCCAGCAGCCCGGCGAGGGCCCGTTGCTGATCGTCAGAGAGCTTCGCCATAGACGACCTCGACGTCACGCTGGCTGGATTCGCGCGGGTTGGTGAGGATGCACGGGTCGTGCATCGCGTGCTGCGACAAAAACGGAATGTCCGCCACCCGCACGCCATGCAGGCCGAGGGTTTCGTGGAAGCCGATCGCGTGCTTGAGCGCGATCAGATGCTCCACCAGCCGGCCGCAGATTTGCCGATGGTTGAGGCCCCGGCAATCGATGCCGAAGGTCTCGGCAATCACCTTGAAGCGCTCCGGCGCCGAGTTGTAGTTGAACGCCACCACGTGTTCCACCAGCACCGCGTTGCACAGGCCATGAGGCAGGTCGAGAAACCCGCCGAGGCTGTGGGACATGGCATGCACCGCGCCGAGAATCGCATTGGAAAACGCCAGCCCGGCCTGCATGCTGCCGAGCATGATTTTTTCCCGCAGGGCGATGTCGCCGGGGTTGGCGATCATCTGCACCAGGTTGCCGTTGATCAGCCGCATGGCTTCCAGGGCGTGGGGATCGGTCAACGGGCCGTGGCCGGTAGACACGAACGCTTCGATGGCGTGCACCAGCGCATCGATGCCGGTACAGGCCGAAAGGAACGGGTCCATGCTCGCCGTGGTTTCCGGGTCGATCAGCGACACATCGGGCACCACCGCCTTGCTGACGATGGAAAACTTCATGCGCTCCTGCTGGTCGGAAATGATCACGAACTGCGAGACATCCGCCGAGCTGCCGGCGGTGGTCGGGATCAGGATCAGCGGCGGGCTCGGCACGCGGATGGTGTCGACACCTTCGAACTCCAGGATGCTGCGGCCGTGGGCGACCACGATGCCGATGGCCTTGCCGCAATCCATCGGGCTGCCGCCGCCGACGGCGACGATCACGTCGCAATGGTTTTCGCGGTAGACCTCGGCGCCGAGCATCACCTCTTCAACCCGGGGGTTGGGCGAGACGGCGGTGTACAGGCAGTAGTCGATGCCGATGGCTTGCAGGCTGGCTTCGACATCGGCCACCCAGCCGACGGCGACCACACCGGGGTCGCTGACCACCAGCACCTTGCGCGCGCCAAAGGTCTTGGCGTAGTTGCCTACGTTGTGCCGGCAGCCGGCGCCAAAGATGATTTCAGGGGAAACGAATTTACGCAGGAGACTCAGGTTCGGGCTCATTGGTAAGCCTGTTTTTATTATTTTGAAGAATGCACCCCACACTAACCCATCCGGCACTGAATGCAATCAGACCAATGGGTAGCGCTGGACCCGCGACGCACGGCACGATCTACTACTTTGGTACTGGTTTCCCTCTCTATCGTCGCATTCCCAAGGGATCGAGACTGGCATGTAATAGCCGCATGCCCCTATGGATTGGACCGGCTTGAATAAGCAAAAAATAAGGTGAACGGCCATGTACAAAATTCTGATTGCCGACGATCACCCGCTGTTTCGTGAAGCGATCCACAACGTCATCAGCGACGGGTTCCCGGGCAGCGAAGTGATGGAGACCGCCGACCTGGACAGCGCCCTGGCCCTGACCCAGGAGCACGATGACCTGGACCTGATCCTGCTGGACCTGAACATGCCCGGCATGCACGGCCTCAATGGCCTGATCAACCTGCGCAACGAGGCGCCGACGATTCCGGTGGTGATCGTGTCTGCCGAGCAGGACAAGCAGATCGTGCTGCAAGCCATCACCTATGGCGCGGTGGGGTTTATCACCAAGTCCTCGCCCAGGCTGCAAATGACCGAGGCGATCCAACAGATTCTCAACGGCAATGTGTATTTGCCGCCGGACATCATTCGCAGTCAGAAAATCGGCGGGCAGCGGCGCATGAATGATTGCCTGAGGCTTGCGCCGGAACTGCTGCAAGCGCTGACCCGCAAGCAATTGCTGGTGCTGGAGCGGATGACCAAGGGCGACTCGAACAAGCAAATTGCCTATAGCCTGGAAATTGCCGAGACCACGGTGAAGGCCCATGTCTCGGCGATCTTGCGCAAGTTGAATGTGCACAATCGGGTGCAGGCGATTCTCAGTGCCGGGGATATCGACTTCAGCGCCTATCTGCGGCGCTGATACCGCAGTACCTGGAAGTTGAGCCTGTTTCAAGGCGCCTGGATGAGGGCCCGCACCAACATGCCCACCGCCACCAGCACACACAGGGTGGCGAAGCCCACCTGCAGGGTGCGCGCCTTGATCACCGAGCACAGGCGCCGGCCCGCCAACATGCCGACGATGCTCGAGCCGATAAACACCCAGCCCATCGGCTCGATACGGACCCCGGCATGAAACGCCCCGACCACGCCGACCAACGAGATCAGGCTGATCACCATCAGCGAGGTGGCGACGATGCCGCGCATCTGCACATCGGTCAGTTGCTTGAACGCCGGCACGATCAGAAAGCCGCCGCCCACGCCGAGCAGGCCCGACACCGCGCCGGTCACTGCGCCAAGGGCCGCCAGGGTGGCGGTGCACTTGGCGGTCCAGGAGAAGCGCCCGGTCTGCTGGTCGAGCATGCAGTTCTTCTGGCCCCAGGACGCGGTACCGTGGTCGCTTGGCCCGGCCTCAATCTTCTCCCGCTGCAGCATGCGCCAGGCCACCAGCACCATCAGCGCGCTGAACAGGCCCATCAGGACCTTCTCCGGCATCTGGTGGGCGAAGAACACCCCCAGCGGCGAAAACAGCGCGCCGAGCAGCGCAATCAGCAGCGCCGCGCGGTAACGCACCAGGCCATGGCGCAAGCCGTCGGCTGCACCCACGGCCGCAGCCGCACCCACGGCGAACAACGACACGGGCGCGGCCTGGGTCATGGTCAGACCCAGCCCCAACACCAGCGCCGGGACGCCAAGAATACCGCCTCCGGCACCGGTCAAGCCCATGACCAAGCCCATCAACACACCCAGCAAACTTGCCAGCAGCATAGGGTTGCCTCAATCCACCTTGGCCAAACGGGTCAGCCACTCGCGGCCCTTGAGCATGCCGTTCCAGTAGAACCACGGCAGGAAGCTCGCCTTGAGGAACCACGCCGAACGCCGCGCCACGGTCGGGTCGAGGGGAAAGGTCGGCAGCAGCTTGCCGCCGTAGCCGAACTCGGCCAGCACCACCTTGCCCTTCTCCACCGTCAGCGGGCAGGAACCATAGCCGTCGTACTTGAGAGGCAAAGGCGCCTGTTTGCGCAGGGCCAGCAGGTTTTCCGCCACCACCACGATTTGCTTGCGCACCGCCGCGGCGGTTTTCGCGTTGGTGGTGGAGCACACATCGCCCAGGCCGAAGATGTGCGGGTAACGCAGGTGTTGCAGGCTCTGGGGATTCACTTCGCACCAGCCGGCGGCATCGGCCAGGGGGCTGTTGCGGATAAAGTCCGGGGAGACCTGCGGCGGGACCACGTGCAGCAGGTCGAAGGTTTTCTCTTCGACGCGCACGTTGCCGTCGGCGTCCTTGATTTCAAACCAGGCCTTGCGCGCCGGGCCGTCGACTTTGACCAGGTTGGAGTTGAAGGCCAGTTGCGCCGAGTACTTTTCAACGTACTTCATCAGCGGCGGCACGAAGGTCGCCACGCCAAACAGGGCAGCGCCGGCCAGGTTGAATTCGACCTTGATGTTTTTCAGGTCACCCTGCCTGAGCCAGTGATCGCACGACAGGTACATGGCTTTTTGCGGGGCACCGGCGCATTTGATCGGCATGGCCGGCTGGGTAAAGATCGCCTTGCCCTGCTTGAGTTGCTGCACCAGTTGCCAGGTGTAGGCGGCATGTTGGTAGCTGTAGTTGGAGGTCACACCGTGCTGGCCGAGGGTCTCCGGCAGGCCTTCGATTTTTTCCCAGGCCAGGCGCAGGCCCGGGCACACGATGAGGTTTTTCCAGCTGACGCGCTGGCCGCTGTCGAGCACCAGGGTTTGCTCCTCGGGCAGCAATTCGCTGACCGCCGCCTGGATCCAGGTGACGCCGTTGGGCAGCACGTCGGCCATGGGGCGCACGGTCTTGGTAACGTCATAAGCGCCGCCGCCCACCAGGGTCCAGGCCGGCTGGTAGTAGTGATGGTCGCTGGGTTCGATCAGGATGAGGTTCAGGTGCGGGTCGCGCTTGAGCAGGCTGGCCAGCAGGCCGATGCCCGCCGAGCCGCCACCGATGACTACGATATCGCCACTGATGGTAGGGCCCCAGTGTTGGTCGTTCATGGTCTATGGCCTTTCTTTTAAAAGTGCACACAAGGGTCGTTGCCGTACGGCGTCACGCCCAGCTTTTTATCACTGCACCGCAATACAGCCCGGACAGCGTCTTCATCACTTGAATCACTTCGTGGCTGGCCAGCCCGTAGAAAATGTATTTGCCTTCCCGACGGGTGGCTACCAACCCTTCGTCCCGCAGGATGCCCAACTGTTGCGACAGCGTGGGCTGGCGCACGCCGGTCATGGTTTCCAGCTCGCCGACGTTGCGCTCGCCCTGGGTCAACTGGCAGAGAATCAGCAGCCGGTCTTCATTGGCCAGGGCCTTGAGCAAGGCGCAGGCCTTGGACGCGGAGGCACGCAATTGCGCGACTTCGCCTTCACTCAGGTTCGATTCCATTTGCGTGTGGCTCTCTCTGTCACTTAAGCTCAAAACATTATGTGTAAACGTAAAGTGATTGTAACTACTTATTTAGGACATCCGTCATGGCCGCGTTGATTCAATCCTTTCTGGACGAGGCGTCGTCGACCTACACCTACGTCGTCTATGAAACGGACGGTGGCCCCTGCGCCATCGTTGATTCGGTGCTCAACTACGACCCGGCCTCCGGGCGCACCGGCACCGGCCAGGCAGACCAGGTGATCGCGTTTGTGCGCGAGCATGGCTTGCAGGTGCAGTGGTTGCTGGAGACCCACGCCCATGCGGATCATTTGTCGGCTGCGCCGTATCTGCGTCGGCAGTTGGGCGGCAAGATCGCGATTGGCGAGTCCATCAGCAAGGTGCAGGGGGTGTTCAAGAACCTGTTCAACCTGGAGCCGGAATTTCGGGTGGACGGGTCGCAGTTCGATCATCTGTTTGCGCCGGATGAGGTTTTTCACATCGGCAAGCTGAAGGCCCAGGCGCTGCATGTGCCGGGGCATACGCCGGCGGATATGGCTTACCTGATTGAAGACTCGCTGATTCTGGTGGGCGATACGCTGTTCATGCCGGATGTGGGAACGGCACGTTGCGACTTTCCTGGTGGGGATGCGCGACAGCTCTTTGCGTCGATGCGCAAGTTGTTGGCCTTCCCGCCTGAAACCCGCCTTTATGTGTGCCATGACTATCCGCCTGAAGGCCGCGCGGCCAAGTGCCTGACCACGGTGGCGGAACAGCGGGCGGGGAATATTCATGTGCATGACGGGGTGGATGAGGCGGCGTTTGTAGCAATGCGCACTACGCGGGATGCCGGGTTGGGCATGCCGACGTTGTTGCTGCCGGCGATCCAGGTGAATGTGCGGGCCGGGGTGATGCCGCCGGCGGAAGAGAACGGTGTGGTGTATCTGAAGATTCCGCTCAACCAACTCTGAAATGCATTATTGACAACTGTGGGAGCTGGCTTGCCTGCGATGGCGGAGTACCAGCCGCCAGATGGGGTGTCTGACACACCGCTATCGCAGGCAAGCCAGCTCCCACAGTTGGGCTGTGTTGTTGTTTAGGAACAGGGCTCTTTAACCGAGGTTGATGCCGTTGGCCGGCAGCGGCAGCGCAGTTTTGTAGCGCACTTGCTTGAGGGCGAAGCTGGAGCGGATGTTGGCGACGCCCGGCACTTTGGTCAAAAAATCCATCATGAAACGCTCCAAAGACTGGATGGTCGGCACCAGCACCCGGATCAAATAATCCGGGTCGCCGGCCATCAGGTAGCACTCCATCACTTCGGGGCGATCCGAAATCGCCCCTTCAAATTGCTGCAATGCCAGTTCGTTCTGTTTTTCCAGGCTGACATGGATGAACACATTGACGTGCAACCCCAGCAGGTCGGCGTCCAGCAGCGTCACCTGGTCGCGAATCAGCCCCAGTTCTTCCATGGCCTTTACCCGGTTGAAACACGGGGTGGGCGACAGGTTGACCGAGCGGGCCAGGTCGGCGTTGGTGATGCGGGCGTTCTCCTGAAGAGCGTTCAGAATGCCGATATCGATACGGTCCAGTTTGCGCATGAGACAAAACCACCTGTTTATTATGTTTATGCAGTTTTTTTATCCCCAAATGATCTCCAACGCAACGAAACAGAGATAAATATTCTCCTGAGCCGAGCCTATGATTGTTGTAGGACAAGATTTCTTCTACCCGAAGAAGGACTGTCAGCTACCGCGCCCACTACAAGAAATTCACAAGATAGAGCGTAGAAAGCCATGACTCAGCAGTATGAACCACTGCGCCTGCACGTTCCCGAACCCTCGGGCCGCCCAGGCTGCAAGACCGACTTTACCTACCTGCGCCTGACTGACGCAGGCACCGTGCGCAAACCCCCTATCGACGTAGAACCGGCCGACACCGCCGACCTGGCCAAAGGCCTGATTCGCGTGCTCGACGATCAGGGCCAGGCCCTCGGCCCGTGGGCCGAAGGCGTACCGGTGGAGATTCTGCGCAAGGGCATGCGTGCCATGCTCAAGACGCGGATCTTCGACAACCGCATGGTGGTCGCCCAGCGTCAGAAGAAGATGTCGTTCTACATGCAAAGCCTCGGCGAGGAAGCCATCGGCAGCGCCCAGGCCCTGGCCTTGAACATCGACGACATGTGCTTCCCCACCTACCGCCAGCAAAGCATCCTGATGGCCCGGGAAGTGCCGCTGGTCGACCTGATCTGCCAACTGCTGTCCAACGAGCGTGATCCGCTCAAGGGTCGCCAGTTGCCGATCATGTACTCGGTAAAAGACTTCGGTTTCTTCACGATTTCCGGCAACCTCGCCACCCAATTCGTACAGGGCGTGGGCTGGGGCATGGCCTCGGCGATCAAGGGCGATACCAAGATTGCCTCGGCCTGGATCGGCGACGGCGCCACCGCCGAATCCGACTTCCACACCGCCCTCACCTTCGCCCACGTGTACCGGGCGCCGGTGATCCTTAACGTTGTGAACAACCAGTGGGCGATCTCCACCTTCCAGGCCATCGCCGGCGGTGAAGCCACGACCTTTGCCGGACGCGGCGTGGGTTGCGGAATCGCTTCCCTGCGGGTGGACGGCAACGACTTTGTCGCGGTGTACGCCGCCTCTGCCTGGGCCGCCGAACGCGCCCGCCGCAACCTGGGGCCGACCCTGATCGAGTGGGTGACCTACCGCGCCGGCCCGCACTCCACCTCCGATGACCCGTCCAAATACCGTCCCGCCGACGACTGGAGCCACTTCCCGCTGGGCGACCCGATTGCGCGCCTCAAGCAGCACCTGATCAAGATTGGCCAGTGGTCCGAAGAGGAACACGCGGCGGTCAGTGCCGAGCTTGAAGCCGAAGTGATCAAGGCGCAGAAAGAAGCCGAACAGTACGGCACCCTGGCCGGTGGCCAGATTCCAAGCGCCGCGACCATGTTCGAGGACGTTTATAAAGAGATGCCGGAGCACTTGAAGCGCCAGCGTCAAGAGTTGGGGATCTGACATGAACGATCACAACAACAATATCCAGCTGGAAACCGCCATGACCACCACGACCATGACCATGATCCAAGCCTTGCGCTCGGCCATGGATGTGATGCTTGAGCGAGACGACAACGTGGTGGTGTTCGGCCAGGACGTCGGTTACTTCGGCGGCGTGTTCCGTTGCACCGAAGGCTTGCAGAACAAGTACGGCACCTCGCGGGTGTTCGACGCACCGATCTCCGAAAGCGGGATCGTCGGCGTGGCGGTCGGCATGGGCGCCTACGGCCTGCGCCCGGTGGCCGAGATTCAGTTCGCCGACTACGTGTACCCGGCCACTGACCAGATCATTTCCGAAGCCGCCCGCCTGCGTTATCGCTCGGCCGGCCAGTTCACCGCACCGTTGACCATGCGCATGCCCTGCGGCGGCGGCATCTACGGCGGTCAGACCCACAGCCAGAGTATCGAAGCGGTGTTCACCCAGGTCTGCGGCCTGCGCACAGTGATGCCGTCCAACCCTTACGACGCCAAGGGCTTGCTGATCGCCTCCATCGAAAACGATGACCCGGTGATCTTCCTCGAACCCAAGCGCCTGTATAACGGCCCGTTCGACGGCCACCACGACCGCCCGGTAACCCCGTGGTCGAAACACCCCCAAGCGCAAGTGCCGGACGGTTATTACACCGTGCCGCTGGATGTGGCCGCCATCGCCCGCCCAGGCAAGGATGTGACCATTCTCACCTACGGCACCACGGTGTATGTGTCGCAAGTCGCCGCTGAAGAAACCGGCATCGATGCCGAAGTCATCGACCTGCGCAGCCTGTGGCCGCTGGACCTGGAAACCATCGTCAACTCCGTGAAGAAAACCCGTCGCTGCGTGATCGTTCACGAAGCCACCCGTACCTGCGGGTTCGGCGCCGAGCTGGTGGCGCTGGTGCAGGAGCATTGCTTCCACTACCTGGAGGCGCCGATCGAGCGCGTTACCGGTTGGGATACCCCGTATCCCCACGCGCAAGAGTGGGCGTATTTCCCTGGCCCGACCCGAGTGGGCGCGGCTTTGCATCGGGTTATGGAGGTCTGAATGGGCACGCACGTTATCAAGATGCCGGACATCGGCGAAGGCATCGCAGAAGTTGAATTGTCGGTGTGGCACGTCAAGGTCGGCGACCTGGTGGTAGAAGACCAGGTGCTGGCGGATGTGATGACCGACAAGGCCATGGTGGACATTCCTTCGCCGGTGCACGGCAAGGTGATTTCCCTCGGCGGCGAGCCCGGCGAAGTCATGGCAGTGGGCAGTATCCTGATCAGCATTGAAGTGGAAGGCGCCGGCAATACCCGGGAGTCGGCGTTGTCAGCGGTGGTTGAAGACGTCGCGCCCGCTCCTGCTGCGAAAGTTGAAGCCAAGGCCGCGCCAGTGGTTGAGCCCAAGCCGGCAGCCAAGCCCGCGGTGGCGGCTGCACAAGCCCCCGTGGCCCGCGAGGCCGATGACCGCCCACTGGCCTCCCCGGCCGTGCGCAAACATGCGCTGGATGCTGGCATCCAGCTACGACTGGTCCAGGGTTCCGGCCCGGCCGGCCGGATTCTGCATGAAGATCTGGACGCTTACTTGCTCCAGGGTCCGGCGAAAAATTCCGCTGCCTCCAACCCGTACGCCGAGCGCAACGACGAGCAACAAATTCCGGTGATCGGCATGCGCCGCAAGATCGCCCAGCGCATGCAGGACGCCACCCGGCGCGCCGCGCATTTCAGCTATGTGGAAGAGATCGACGTCACCGCCCTCGACGAGTTGCGCGTGCACCTCAACGAGAAGCACGGCGCCACCCGCGGCAAGCTGACCCTGTTGCCGTTCCTGGTACGGGCCATGGTCGTGGCGCTGCGGGACTTCCCGCAGATCAACGCGCGTTATGACGACGAAGCCCAGGTGATCACCCGCCTCGGCGCGGTGCATGTGGGCGTCGCCACCCAGAGCGATGTCGGCCTGATGGTGCCGGTGGTGCGGCATGCCGAAGCCCGCAACCTGTGGGGCACGGCGCAAGAAATCAACCGTTTGGCCAACGCTGCGCGCAATGGCAAGGCCAGTCGCGATGAGCTGTCGGGTTCGAGCATTACCCTGACCAGCCTGGGCGCCTTGGGCGGGATTGTCAGCACACCGGTGCTGAACCTGCCGGAAGTAGCCATCGTGGGGGTCAACCGGATTGTCGAGCGGCCGATGGTGATCAAGGGCCAGATCGTGATTCGCAAGATGATGAACCTCTCCAGCTCCTTCGATCACCGGGTGGTCGATGGCATGGACGCGGCGCAATTCATCCAGGCCATCCGTGGCCTGCTCGAACAACCCGCCAGCCTGTTCCTGGAGTAACCCATGTCTCAAACATTGCACACCACGCTGCTGATTATCGGCGGCGGGCCTGGCGGTTATGTGGCGGCGATTCGCGCTGGCCAACTGGGCATCCCGACCATCCTCGTGGAAGGCCAGTCCCTGGGCGGCACCTGCCTGAACATCGGCTGCATTCCCTCGAAAGCACTGATTCATGTGGCCGAACAGTTCCAGCAAACCGTGCACCACAGCCTGGGTTCACCGTTGGGCATCGAAGTTGATGTGCCGACCCTGAACATCGGCAAAAGCGTGGAATGGAAAGACGACATCGTCGACCGCCTGACCACCGGCGTTGCGGCGCTGCTGAAAAAGCACAAGGTGCAGGTCATTCAAGGCTGGGCCAAGGTCGTCGATGGCAAGACCGTCGACGTCGGCGACCAGCGCATCCAGTGCGAGCACCTGCTGCTGGCCACCGGTTCGAAAAGCGTCAACCTGCCGATGCTGCCGATTGGCGGGCCGATCATCTCCTCCACCGAAGCCCTGGCGCCGAAACGCATCCCTAAACGCCTGATCGTGGTGGGTGGCGGCTATATTGGCCTGGAGCTGGGGATTGCCTATCGCAAGCTCGGTGCCGAGGTCAGCGTGGTGGAGGCGCAGGACCGGATCCTGCCGGCCTACGACGCCGAACTGACCCAGCCGGTGGCCGAGTCCCTGAAACAGCTCGGGGTGAAGGTATTCCTGAAGCACAGCGTCACCGGCTTTGAGAACAGCACCCTGCAAGTGCGTGACCCCAGCGGGGATACGCTGTCGCTGGAAACCGACCAGGTATTGGTTGCCGTTGGTCGCAAACCCAACACCCAGGGCTGGAACCTCGAAGCGCTGAACCTGGACATGAACGGCTCTGCGATCAAAATCGACAGCCGTTGCCAGACAAGCATGCGCAATGTGTGGGCGATCGGCGACCTGAGTGGTGAACCGATGCTCGCCCACCGCGCCATGGCCCAGGGTGAAATGGTGGCCGAACTGATCAGCGGTAAAACCCGCGAATTCAACCCGGCAGCGATCCCGGCCGTGTGCTTCACCGACCCGGAACTGGTGGTGGTCGGCAAGACCCCGGACGAGGCCAAGGCCGCCGGGCTGGACTGCATCGTGTCGAGCTTCCCGTTCGCGGCCAATGGCCGGGCCATGACCCTGGAGTCGAAAACCGGCTTCGTTCGGGTGGTGGCGCGCCGCGACAATCACCTGATCGTCGGCTGGCAGGCGGTGGGCGTTGGCGTCTCGGAATTGTCCACGGCCTTCGGCCTGAGCCTGGAAATGGGCTCACGCCTGGAAGACGTGGCGGGCACCATCCACGCCCACCCGACCCTCGGCGAAGCGGTACAGGAAGCGGCGCTGCGGGCCCTGGGGCATGCATTGCACCTTTGAGACCGCGGTGGCGCCATCGCAGGCAAGCCAGCTCCCACAAGGGATCGACATTCGACAGGGCAACTCGGTCGAATGTGGGAGCCGGGCTTGCCCGCGATGACGGTGGATCGGCCAACCAGGATGTCGAATGGTCCACCTACCCCGCTCCCACACAAGCCAAGAATGAAGTATTGTTGCGCCCATCCAGAAATAAACCATAAGCCTGCCTTCGACCAGGCGGTTGACCAAAGATAGAGGGTGTCATGGGTAACGAAAGCATCAATTGGGACAAGCTGGGTTTTGACTACATCAAGACCGACAAGCGTTTCCTCCAGACCTGGAAAGACGGCGCCTGGCAAGAAGGCACCCTGACCGACGACAACGTGCTGCACATCAGCGAGGGCTCCACCGCCCTGCACTACGGCCAGCAATGCTTCGAAGGCCTTAAGGCCTACCGCTGCAAGGACGGCTCGATCAACCTGTTCCGCCCGGACCAGAACGCCGCGCGCATGCAGCGCAGCTGTGGCCGCCTGCTGATGCCACAAGTGCCGACCGATACCTTTATCGAAGCCTGCAAGGAAGTCGTCCGCGCCAACGAACGCTTCATCCCGCCGTACGGCACCGGCGGCGCGCTGTACCTGCGCCCGTTCGTGATCGGCACCGGTGACAACATCGGCGTGCGTACCGCGCCAGAGTTCATCTTCTCGATCTTCTGCATCCCGGTAGGCGCCTACTTCAAGGGCGGCCTGACCCCGCACAACTTCCTGATCTCCGGTTACGACCGTGCGGCGCCAAACGGCACCGGCGCAGCCAAGGTCGGTGGCAACTACGCCGCCAGCCTGATGCCCGGCTCCCTGGCCAAAAAAGCCAACTTCGCCGACTGCATCTACCTCGACCCGGCCACCCATTCGAAAATCGAAGAAGTCGGCTCGGCCAACTTCTTCGGGATCACCCACGACAACAAGTTCGTCACCCCGAACTCGCCGTCGGTGTTGCCAGGCATCACCCGCCTGTCGCTGATCGAGTTGGCCAAATCCCGCCTGGGCCTGGAAGTGGTTGAAGGCGACGTGCTGATCGACAAGTTGTCGGACTTCAAGGAAGCCGGCGCCTGCGGCACCGCGGCCGTGATCACCCCGATCGGCGGCATCGAATACAAAGACAAACTGCACGTGTTCTACAGCGAAAAAGAAGTCGGCCCGGTCACCCAGAAGCTCTACAAAGAGCTGACTGGCGTGCAATCCGGCGACGTCGAAGCGCCTGCAGGCTGGATCGTCAAAGTCTAAGCAACACCGCAACACCAGCAACACCAGCAACACCACAAAACCAATGTGGGAGCTGGCTTGCCTGCGATAGCGGAGTATCAGTCGACATGTTTATTGACTGACCCACCGCCATCGCAGGCAAGCCCGCTCCCACATCTAGTTTCCAGCGTTTGGAAAATCGGGCTTCAGGCCTTACCCGCCGGGATATTTTCCAGAATCTTCTTGCCCATGCTGATCCGCGGCTCGGCGCCATAACCCAGCGCCTCATAAAACCCCATCACCGCATCATTGCCGCTGGTGATCTGCAAATTGATCTTCATGCAACCCAACGCAGTCAACGCCTGCTCCGCATGCCGCACCAGCGAGGCGCCCAGGCCCTGACGGCGATAGTCGTTATGCACTGCCACCGAATACAGCCAGCCACGATGCCCGTCGTAGCCGGCGAGGATGGTGCCGATCACCGCCTTCTTATCGGTAGCCACGAAAAACAGCCCATCATTGACCGCCAGCTTCTTGTCGATCGCCAGGTTCGGCAGGTTGTGCGCCGCGTCATAACCAAACGCCGCCTGCCACAGCGCCACCACCTGTGCCCTATGCGCCCGGTCGCGATAGCCGCCGATGGGATGGCGGGACGACAACCCCTTCTCCATCACCAGCGTGCGCTCATTGCCATGGTAGACATCGCGCACCGTGTGAAAACCCAGCTTGGTGTAGAACGGCTCGGCCGTGAGTGAAGACGGCACATGCAGCGTCGTCACGCCTGCCTCCCGGGCGCGCAACTCGAGCTCAATCATCAGCAAGCGCCCAATGCCCTGCCCTTGCAGCGCCGGATTGACGAACACCGAGCGCACCACGTTGGCATCCAGCGCGGCAGTGGCAACGATCACCTCATCCTGGACGGCCACCAACACCGTTCGACGCGCCAGCAATCCCACCACCGCCTCAGGGGTAAAGTTGCTCGCCACCCGCGCAATCACATCCGCCGGGTAATCCCGCGCGTTGCTGTCATGCAGGGCCGCCAGGATGACCTGACTGATGCCCTCGGCATCGGTGGTTTGGGCGAGACGAACTTCAGTGGGCATGGGCACTCCTTAATGACGGACTCAATTCCTGCAGCCCCCCCATACTAATGTGGGAGCTGGCTTGCCTGCGATAGCGGTCTGTCAGTCGATACTTGATTGACTGACAGACCGCTATCGCAGGCAAGCCAGCTCCCACAGTTGATCAGCTTTGTTCCTTCAATCGCGCCCGACAGCCGATTCGGCTGCCCCACCCCACTTTTCAGCTTTCCCGGCTGAGCCGCCCCCTCACTTCAGCCGGGATTCTTCCTTCACACCGCACAAAATAGCCTCACTGCCCAACCCATGGACCCGTGCACCCATGCAAACCACCAACACCGTCCTGATGATCCGCCCGGCGCACTTCGCCTTCAACCCGGACACCGCGATCAACAACCGCTTCCAGCGCGCGCCCCTCGACCCGTTGGCCGCACAGCAGAAAGCGCTGGAAGAATTCGACGGCTACGTCGACACCCTGCGCCATCACGGCGTTGAAGTGCTGGTGGTCCAGGACACTCCCGCGCCCCACACCCCGGATTCAATCTTCCCCAACAACTGGTGGAGCAGCCACGCCGACGGCAGCCTGGTGCTGTACCCGATGGAAGGCCAGAACCGCCGCCTGGAGCGCGACAAAGGCGTGCTGCAAGTACTGGAGCAACGCTTCGCGATCCACAACACCATCGACTTCAGCCACCTCGAACAACAGAACATGTTCCTGGAAGGCACCGGCAGCATGGTCCTCGACCGCCAGCACCGCATCAGCTACGCCTGCCATTCCGGGCGTACCCATCAGGACGCCCTGCGCCAGTTCGCCGAACGCCTGGACTACCAGGTGTGCGTGTTCCACGCCGTCGACCGCCACCAAGCGCCGATCTACCACAGCAACGTGATGATGAGCGTCGGCTGCGACCTCTCCGTGGTGTGCCTGCAAGCCCTGCCCGACGACCACGAGCGCCAGGCCCTGGAACGCTCCCTGCGCGACACCGGCAAAGACATCGTCGCCCTGGACTTCGACCAGCTGGAAGCCTTCGCCGGCAACATGCTGGAAGTCCACGACCGCGACGGCCAGCCGCTGCTGGTGATGTCGGCCAGCGCCTGGGGCTCGCTCAAGCCGGCCCAGCGCCAGCACGTGGAACGCCACACCCGCCCGGTGGTGGTGAACATCGACAACATCGAACGAATCGGCGGCGGCAGTGCCCGCTGCATGTTGGCGGAAGTGCACCTGCCCGCCCGCCCCTCATTTCAATAAGGAGTCTTCCCATGACCCGCTATATCGACGTCAACGACTTGAGCTACCTGGTTTCGCAAAAAGGCCTGCAAACCTGCATCACCGAGATGGCCGAGTACATCCGCGCCGACTACCTGCGCTGGCAGGACTTTGAAAAATGCGCACGCCTGGCCAACCATTCCCCCGAGGGCGTGATCGAGCTGATGCCGGTGTCCGACGCGTCGCTGTACGCCTTCAAATACGTCAACGGCCACCCGAAAAATACCCAGAGCGGCATGCTCACCGTGATGGCCTTCGGCGCCCTGGGCGATGTGGACACCGGCAAACCGGTGCTGCTGGCGGAAATGACCCTGACCACCGCGATCCGCACCGCCGCCACCTCGGCCCTGGTGGCGCGCTACCTGGCCCGGGACAACAGTCGCAGCATGGCGCTGATCGGCAACGGCTCCCAGAGCGAATTCCAGGCCCTGGCCTTCCACGCGATGCTGGGCATCAATGAAATCCGCCTGTTCGACATCGACGCCAAGGCCACCGCCAAGCTGGCCGCCAACCTGAAAGCCTTCCCGGCGATCAAGGTGATCCTGGCCGGCAGCGTGGCCGAAGCCGTGAAAGGCGCCGACATCGTCACCACCGTGACCGCCGACAAGGCCTACGCCACCATCCTGACGGACGAGATGATCGAACCGGGCATGCACCTGAATGCCGTGGGCGGCGACTGCCCGGGCAAGACCGAGCTGGACCGACGAATCGTCGAACGTGCGCGGGTGATCGTCGAGTACGAACCGCAAAGCCGCATCGAAGGCGAGATCCAGCACATGCCGGAAGATTCGCCGGTCACCGAACTGTGGCGAGTGATCAACGGCCAGGCCCCGGGCCGCGAAAATGCGCGCCAGGTCACCCTGTTCGACTCGGTGGGTTTTGCCATCGAAGACTACTCCGCCCTGCGTTACGTGCTGGACGTGGCCAAGGCGCTGGACGTGGGCAGCGAACTGGAACTGGTGCCGGACCTCGCCGACCCCAAAGACCTGTTTGCCCGCCTGGCCCAAGCGCCGGCTGCACAGCAGAAAAAGCGCGCCTGAGACCGCTCTGGCCTGCCGCTTTGCGTGAGGGGCAGGCCGGAAAAAACCAATCGACAAGCCGATTTAGCGGGTGTCGCAGCCGTTTCCGCTGCCGCTCGCGTTTTAACAGCACATTCCGCGCGCCGCAGCGGGGGTAAACGACACAAAAAACGCACCATCTTGAAGCATTCTCTCTGCCAAGAAACAGCCCAATGTGGAGAGGGAGCTTGCTCCCTCTCCACAAAAGCCAGCTCGCCTTAGCTTTCAGCTTTCTACTGCCCTGACATCAATTACAAAATATAGGGAATACACATGACTCCGCTCCGATCACTTTTCGCTGCGCTGCTCCTGCCATTGGCCGCCACCGCTGCCCAGGCCCAGGAATGGAAAGAAATCCGCTTTGGGGTCTTCCCCGAATACCCACCGTTTGAATCGGTCGCCGCCGACGGCAGCCTGCAAGGCTTCGACATCGACCTGGGCAACGCCATCTGCGCCAAGCTTGAAGTCAAATGTGTGTGGGTCCACAACGAATTCGACGGCATGATCCCGGCCCTGCGCGCGCGCAAGTTCGACGCCATCATGTCCTCCATGGCCGTGACCCCGGCCCGCCAGAAAGTCATCGACTTCAGCGACCGCCTGTTCCTCAGCCCGACCTCGGTGATCACCCGCAAAAGCGCCGACTTCGGCGACACCCCCGAGTCCCTGAAAGGCAAACAGGTCGGGGTACTGCAAGGCTCGCTGCAGGAAGCCTACGCCCGTGCGCACCTGGCCAAGCTTGGCGCGCAGATCAAGGCGTACCAGTCCCAGGAACAGAACTACGCCGACCTGCAAAACGGCCGGCTCGACGCCACCCTGACCGACAAGCTCGAAGCCCAGCTCAACTTCCTGTCCAAGCCTGAAGGAGCCGACTTCAAGACCGGCCCGGCGTTCAAGGACCCGACCCTGCCGCTCGACATCGCCATGGGCCTGCGCAAGAACGACAAGGACCTGGTGGAGCTGATCAACAAAGGCATCGCCGCCGTCCAGGCCGATGGCACCTACGCACAGATCCAGAAGAAATACTTCGGCGATCAGGACATCTACAACGAGTAAAAACAACGCCCCCCCCGTAGCAGCTGTCGAGCGCCAGCGAGGCTGCGTTGGCCGCACTGCAGCCCTCGAGCCAAGCCAAGTACAGAGGCGCGCCTGACGCAGCCTCGCTGGCGCTCGACAGCTGCTACGGGGGGGTAGTTAGAGATGCGTTGTTTCACCCCACAGAGATCTCCCCTCCATGAATGAATTCCTCAACTTGCAAGGCTTCGGCCCGCTGCTGGCTCAGGGTGCCTGGATGACGGTCAAGCTGGCGTTCCTGGCACTGGTGCTGAGCCTGTCCCTGGGCCTGATCGCCGCCGGCGCCAAGCTGTCCAGCGTCAAGCTGCTGCGGGTTCCGGCCACGCTCTACACCACGCTGATTCGCAGCGTGCCGGACCTGGTGCTGATCCTGCTGATTTTCTACAGCCTGCAACTGTGGCTGAACGACCTGAGCGAAATGCTCGGCTGGGCCTACTTCGAAATCGACCCGTTCACCGCCGGCGTCATCACCCTCGGATTTATCTACGGGGCGTATTTCACCGAGAACTTTCGCGGGGCGATCCTCAGCGTGCCCGCCGGCCAGCTGGAAGCCGCCACCGCCTACGGTCTGAGCCGATGGCAGCGCTTTCGCCTGGTGCTGTTCCCGCAGTTGATGCGCTTTGCCCTGCCGGGCCTGGGCAATAACTGGCTGGTGCTGCTCAAGTCCACAGCCCTGGTGTCGATCATCGGCCTGTCGGACCTGGTCAAGGCCGCACAGAACGCCGGCAAGACCACCAACGACCCGTTGTATTTCCTGATCCTCGCGGGCCTGGTGTACCTGGTGATCACCACCCTCTCCAACCGCATCTTCAAGCGCCTGGAACGACGCTACAACGTGGGCATCAAGGGGATGGCGCGATGATCGAACTGATCCAGCAATACGGCCAGGCCTACCTGTTCACCGACGGCAACGGCTTTTCCGGGGTGGCCATGACCCTGTGGTTGTTCATTATCTCGGTTGTACTGGGCTTCTTCCTGTCGATCCCGCTGGCCATCGCGCGGGTGTCGGAGCACTTCTGGATTCGCTGGCCGGTGGAGGTCTACACCTACCTGTTTCGCGGCACGCCGCTGTATATCCAATTGCTGATTTGCTACACCGGCCTCTACGGCCTGGACGTGGTGCAGGACAACGCCCTGCTCAACCAGTTTTTCCGCAATGCGCTGAACTGCACACTGCTGGCGTTTGTGCTGAACACCTGCGCCTACACCGTGGAAATCTTCGCCGGGGCGATCCGCAACATCCCCCACGGCGAGATTGAAGCGGCCAAGGCCTACGGCCTGCACGGCTGGCGCCTGAACCTGTTCGTGGTGGTGCCCGCCGCGCTGCGTCGCGCATTACCGGCCTACAGCAACGAAATGATCCTGATGCTGCACGCCACCTCCCTGGCGTTCACCGCCACCATCGCCGACATCCTCAAGGTGGCCCGCGACGCCAACGCCGAGACGTTCCTGACGTTCCAGGCCTTCGGCATCGCGGCCCTGCTGTACATGCTGCTGTCCTTTGCACTGGTGGGCCTGTTTCGACTGGCCGAACGTCGCTGGATGCGTTTTCTTGTTCCTACCCGAGGCTAACCCATGACTCAGTCCGCGCAGGCCCTGGCCGCTTATCCCACCGATGTACGCCCTGCCGCCAAACCGGTGGCCGTGGCCGAAAACGCCAACGTCAAACTCCAGGTCGAAGGCCTGCACAAACGCTATGGCGACCATGAGGTGCTCAAGGGCGTCTCCCTCAACGCACGCAATGGCGATGTGATCAGCCTGATCGGCGCCAGCGGCTCCGGCAAAAGCACAATGCTGCGCTGCATCAACTTCCTCGAACAGCCGGACGCCGGGGTCATCACCCTGGACGGCATCAGCATCGAAATGCAGCAAGGCCGCGCCGGCACCCGCGCGCCGCACCAGGCGCAGCTGCAGAACCTGCGCACCCGCCTGGCCATGGTGTTCCAGCACTTCAACCTGTGGAGCCACATGACCGTGCTGGAAAACATCACCATGGCCCCGCGCCGGGTGCTGGGGGTGAGCGCCGCCGAAGCGGAAAAACGCGCGCGCCTGTACCTCGACAAGGTCGGCCTGCCGGGCCGCGTGGCGGATCAATACCCGGCCTTCCTGTCTGGCGGCCAGCAACAGCGGGTGGCCATCGCCCGGGCCCTGGCGATGGAACCGGAGATCATTCTGTTCGACGAACCCACCTCGGCTCTCGACCCTGAACTTGTAGGAGAAGTCCTTAAAGTCATACAGACGCTGGCTGAGGAAGGTCGTACCATGCTCATGGTCACCCACGAAATGGGCTTTGCCCGGCAGGTGTCCAGCCAGGTGCTGTTTCTGCACCAGGGCCGCGTCGAGGAACAAGGCGCAGCGGAAATCCTCGACCAGCCGAACAGCGAACGCCTGCAGCAATTTCTTTCCAACCGATTGAAGTGAACACCACACACCATGGATACCAAGGCCACCGGATCGAACGCCTCCCCTGTGCTGGACCGCATCGATGAAGCCATCATCGACGTATTGCGGCACCAGGGGCGCATCACCTACGAAAAACTCTCGTCGCTGGTGCACCTGACACCCAGGCCGTGCCTGGAACGGGTGCGTAAACTGGAGCGACGCGGGGTGATCCGGGGGTATGGGGCAATCATCGATGTACAGATGGTTTCGCCGGGGTTGTCACTGCTGGTGCTGGTGGCCCTCTCCAACCAGAGCGGGCGCTCGGCGCAGAAGGCCTTCGAGGCCTGCGTCAAAGCCTGCCCGCAAGTGTTCGAATGCCAGTTGATCAGCGGGCCGTTCGACTACAGCCTGCGCATGCGCTGCCGGGACATGGAGCACTATCGGGTGCTGACGGAAACCTGGTTGAACAACGACGAATTGCACATTGATAAATTGGTGGCACATCCGGAGTTGGCGGTCGTAAAAAACACCGCGACTGAACTGGCCTGAACCTACCCCGAAACACCGAAGATCAACTGTAGGAGCTGGCTTGCCGGCGATAGCATCACCTCGGTCTAACTGAAATACCGAGCCGCCTGCATCGCTGGCAAGCCAGCGCCTACATTAACCGTGCCCGCTTGAGATTCTCTTGCCCGGCCTGGCCCCAATCATCTTCGCCTGCCCATCCCGCTGCTTGCCCGTACGCGCTTCGCTGATCAACCCCGGAATCAGCTTGCCCTCCGGCAGATTCTTCCAGAACCGGCTCGGCAAGTGCCCTTCCATCACCTTGGGATTCAACCGCGCCGGGTTAAAGATATGGCTGTAATACGTCAGCCACATCGCACTGTGGGGATCCTCGACATTCTGCGCCAGTTGCTGCCACTCCACCGGGCATTGCCTCTGGTGAACCAACTGCTCCCCATCGTAATAAACCCCATCCAGCGGTGTAGCGATCATCCAGCGATGGCGCCCCATGCGCCCGACAAAATGCTGACTGGCCACCTTCAAGATATCGTGAGCCGGCTCATGCCAGGCCACATACTCCGGCAACTCCACCCCCGCCCCCGCCGGCAATGCGATAAACCGCACAAACGCATGCAGGTGATGGGCCTCGCGCTGCACCTGCTTGATCCGCCGCTGCAACTCGCTGCCCAGCTTGTCACCCGACATCATCGCCGTGCGATCACCATGGCTCACGCGCCATAACACCTCATACAGCAGGCTCCAGCGCTGCTCACCGTGATAACACGCGGCAGACTCCAGCAGCTCCAGCAGCGCCTTGGGAATCCGCGCCTGGAACGGCCCGCACTCGGCCGGGTACTGCTCGTCGGTAGCAAACAGGTCCGCCACCTCGGCCATGCCCCAACTCACATGGCTTGGGTCAATCTGATGGCTGAGCAACCAGCGCGCCTGTTCGCGCCAAGTGCTGAACAGGTTGTCGCACTCCAGGCTGATCATCCCCAAAGCCCCATCTGCTGCGGCTGCGGGCGATCCCGCAGTTGCTCACGCAGCAGCACGCTGGTGCTTTCCGCCTGCTGCGGGTGGTAGTCGCTGGTGATGAAAAACGGCTTGGCCTTGGTCAGCACACAACGCATGCGCGCCAGGTCTTCGAAGCGGATCTTGCGCTGGCGGCGCAGGTCCACCAGCCGCTGGGTGGTGCGCAGGCCGATCCCGGGAATACGCGCAATCAGCGTCGCCTCGGCGCGGTTCAGGTCCAGCGGGAACACCTCGCGGTGCTCCAGAGCCCAGGCCAGTTTCGGGTCGATATCCAGGGCCAGGTCACCTGGCCCTTCGAACAGTTCATTGGCGCTGAACCCGTAGCTGCGCAGCAGGAAGTCCGCCTGGTACAAGCGGTGCTCGCGCATCAACGGTGGCGCGGCCAGGGGCACGCTTTTCGGGCTGTTGGGAATCGGGCTGAACGCCGAGTAATACACCCGGCGCAACTTGAAGTTGCCGTACAACGCCTCGGCGCTGTGGAGGATGGTGCTGTCGTCGGTGTCATCGGCGCCGACGATCATCTGCGTGCTCTGCCCCGCCGGCGCAAAACGTGGTGCGCGGGGTTCGTTGAGTACGGTCTGTTCACCGGTGTAGATGGTTTGCATCGCCTGTTTGATCGAGAAAATCTGCTTCTCGGGCGCCAGGGTCTGCAGGCTCTTGTCGGTCGGCAACTCGATGTTCACGCTCAGGCGATCGGCATAGCGCCCCGCCTCGGCAATCAGCGCCGGGTCAGCTTCGGGAATGGTCTTGAGGTGGATATAGCCGCGAAAGTCATGCTCTTCGCGCAGCAGTTTGGCCACCCGCACCAACTGCTCCATGGTGTAGTCGGCCGAACGGATGATGCCGGAGCTGAGAAACAGCCCGCTGACGCAGTTGCGCCGGTAGAAATCGAGGGTCAGGGTCACCACCTCCTCCGGGCTGAAGCGTGCACGGGGCACGTCGCTGGAGCGGCGGTTGACGCAGTATTGGCAGTCGTAGAGGCAGAAGTTGGTCAGCAATACCTTGAGCAAGGATACGCAGCGACCGTCGGGCGTGTAGCTGTGGCAGATGCCCATGCCATCGGTGGAACCCAGCCCCGCCTTGCCCTCCGAGCTGCGCTTGGGCGCGCCGCTGCTGGCGCAGGACGCGTCGTACTTGGCGGCGTCGGCGAGGATGCTGAGCTTTTCGATCAACTGCATGGGGCTTCTACCGATACTGGTTTTTTGTACAGTATCAGCAGCTGCGCGCCAATTCCAGTGCCGTCTGTAGGAGCGAGCTTGCTCGCGAAAAACCTGAGAGCGCCGCGTTGAATCAGGATGCCAGCGTTATCGTTGGCGACCTTCGCGAGCAAGCTCGCTCCTACAGTGGGCAGTGGGCGGTCCTCAGCTAGCGGTCGCCAGTAAGAGGTCCTGCACCGAACGGCTCTTGCCGCGGTTGCGGTCGTGCTCGTACAGCGACGCGGCAATTTCGTCGGCACGGATCGGCAGGATCGACAGCAAGGTGTCGCTCAAACCATGGCTGGCCTGGCTGAAGCCCTGCATGTAGATGCCGGCCTTGCAGCGCTCGTCGGTGACGATGCGATAGTCGCGGCTGACTTCGAAGTCGCCCATGTAGTCTGCCAACGGTGCCAGCAACTGGCGATGCATCTGGCGTTCGTAACCGGTGGCCAGCACCACGGCATCGTAGTGGTTGAGGCTGGTTTCGCCGGTGGCGTTGTTGCGCAACGCCAACTCGACACCCAGCGGCCCGGCCGTGGCTTTTTCCACGGTGGTCAGGGTGCGGAACGCATGACGGGCGATGCCGGAGACTTTCTGGCGGTAGAAAATCCCGTAGATGCGCTCGATCAGGTCCAGGTCCACCACCGAATAGTTGGTGTTGTGGTACTCGTTGACCAGCCGCTCGCGCTCGCTGCCGTTCTGCTGGAACACCAGGTCGGTGAATTCCGGCGAGAACACTTCGTTGACGAATGGGCTGTCGTCCGCAGGCTTGAGGGCCGAGCCACGCAGGATCATGTCCACCTGCACCGACGGGAAGCTGTCGTTCAGATCAATGAAGGCCTCGGCCGCGCTCTGGCCGCCGCCGATGATCGCAATGCGCATCGGCTTGCCGTCCACACACGGCTGCTGGGCCATGCGCTCCAGGTACTGGGAGTGATGGAACACCCGCCCATCCTCCTTGAGCGCCTTGAAGGACTCGGGAATACGCGGCGTGCCACCGGCGCTGACCACCACCGAACGGGTGGTGCGCACATGCTGCTCACCCTGGGCATCCCGGGAAATCACCCGCAGCGCCTCGACCTGCTGCTGATGCAGGATCGGCTCGATGGCCAGCACTTCCTCGCCATAACGGCTCTGCGCCTGGAACTGCCCGGAAACCCAGCGCAGGTAGTCGTTGTACTCCATGCGGCACGGATAAAAGGTGCCCAGGTTGATGAAATCCACCAGGCGGCCGTGGGCTTTCAGGTAATTGACGAAGGAATACGGGCTGGTGGGGTTGCGCAGGGTCACCAGGTCCTTGAGGAAGGAAATCTGCAATTCGCTCTGGGTCACCAGGGTGTTGCCATGCCAGCGGTAGTCGGCCTGCTTGTCGAGAAACAGCACGTCCAGCTTGCCCTGGGCTTTCTCGCGTTCCTGCAGGGCGATGGCCAGCGCCAGGTTCGAGGGGCCGAACCCGATACCGATCAGGTCGTGAACGGCGGGCGATGCAATTGCCTGTGTCATTCCAGTGTCCTCTGGATAAGCCCCGTGGCAGTGGGGCGGGAAAGCCTCAGAGACCTGAAGGCACAGCAACAGGTCGTGTGTTGATAGGAGACGAGGACAATGAAAAAAAATTTAGCTGGCGCTGGAATCAGTGCGCATCCCACTCACGCATGCGCGCTCGGCAATGCTTCATGGCATTGACGATGTGTTTTTCCACCAGCGCGCGGGAAATACCCAGGCGCCCGGCGATTTGCAGGTGGGACAGACCATCGATCTTGCGCAGCAGGAAACTGTCACGGCAGAGCGCCGGCAGCTCGGCCAGCGCGCGCTCCAGCATCTCCAGGCGCTGGTCGTGGTCCAGGCAGTGATGGGGTGAAGAAAGCGCAAAGCGCTCCTCGCTGTCGAGTACTTCCAGAGGTTCATCCTGGCGCAGGGCGTTGCGTCGATGACCGTCGATCACCAGGTTCAGCGCCGTGCGATAGAGAAACGCCCGGGGCTGCTCGATCGGAACCTCACTGGCGCGCCCCAGCACCCGCACATAAGCGTCATGCACCACATCTTCGGCCACCTGGCGGTTGCCCAGCTTGGCGTTGAGGAAACACACCAGCTCGCGATAGTAGTTTTCCAACATGACTCCCGACCGCCTGGGGGCGGCATTAGGTCCTTTGAGTACGAAGATAACGGCCGATTCGGTGATGCAGCACGATGATGGCAGTTTGAGGCATGTGTAATTTATAGTAATTCTCATCTAGTTTTAAACAAGACTTGCATAAACGACCCAATAATTTATCTCCAGCACCTGTAACCGCATATGTAACAGCCTAAATTTCCGGGCAAATTCCTCGTTTACCTTGCAGCTTCCCGCACCTGTTGCTTGATCGGCGGCCCCAGGCTTGTGTCCTGAGGCTACCCGAGTGAGTGGCAGCCCGACCGTCCCTGGCTGGAACCCTGCATGAACCGTCCCCGACAAACCCGGCGCGCCCTGGTTGTGGCACTTTGCCTGATCCCGATGATGGCCGTCGCTGCCTGGCAATTCATACCGCCCGGGCGCGACAAATTCGCCACCCTTGAAGTGCGCCGCGGCGATATCGAAAGCAGCGTCACCGCCCTCGGTACCTTGCAGCCCCGGCGCTATGTCGACGTCGGCGCCCAGGCCTCCGGGCAGATCCGCAAGATTCATGTTGAAGCCGGCGCCCAAGTCAAGGAAGGCGACCTGCTGGTGGAGATCGACCCCTCCACCCAGCAAGCCAAGCTCGACGCCAGCCGCTTCTCCGTGGAAAACCTGCAAGCGCAATTGCAGGAGCAGCGCGCACAACATCAACTGGCCCGGCAGAAGTACCAGCGCCAGCAGCGACTGGCAGCCGGCGGTGCGACCCGCGAAGAGGACGTACAAACAGCCCAGGCGGAGCTCGACGCCACCCAGGCGCGCATCGACATGTTCCAGGCACAGATTCGCCAGGCCCAGGCCAGCCTGCGCAGCGACCAGGCCGAACTGGGCTATACACGCATTTACGCGCCTATGTCCGGTACCGTGGTCGCCCTTGATGCGCGCGAAGGCCAGACCCTCAACGCACAACAACAGACGCCACTGATCCTGCGGATTGCCAGGCTATCGCCAATGACCGTCTGGGCCGAAGTCTCGGAAGCCGATATTGGCCACGTCAAGCCGGGCATGACGGCCTACTTCACCACCCTCAGCGGCGGCAACCGGCGCTGGACCAGCACGGTGCGGCAGATCCTGCCGGTGCCGCCCAAACCACTCAACGAAACCAGCCAGGGTGGCGGCAGCCCGAGCAGTTCGAGCAAGAGTGGCAGTGGTCGCGTGGTGCTCTACACCGTGTTGCTGGATGTGGACAACGCCGATAACACGTTGATGGCCGAAATGACCGCCCAGGTATTTTTTGTCGCCAGCCAGGCCAGCGACGTGCTGACCGCGCCCGTTGCCGCACTGCAGGTAGGCGCCCACGCTGACAGGCAGCTCGCCCGGGTCGTGACCAGGGATGGCAGCATCCAGGAGCGCGAAGTGCGAGTCGGCATCAGCGACCGCCTGCGGGTGCAGATCCTCGACGGCCTCAATGAAGGTGACCACCTGCTTATCGGCCCCGCTGATGGCAGCGGAGGTTGAATGTTGCCCCCTCTGATCGAACTCAAGGACATCCGCAAATCCTACGGTGGCGGCGACAGCCCGCAAGTCGACGTGCTGCGAGGGGTCGACCTGTCGATCCACGCCGGTGAATTCGTGGCGATTGTCGGCGCCTCCGGCTCCGGCAAATCCACACTGATGAACATCCTCGGCTGCCTCGACCGCCCCACCGCTGGCGACTACCTGTTTGCCGGGGAAAACGTCGCCCACCTGGGCAGTGACGAACTCGCCTGGCTGCGCCGTGAAGCCTTTGGTTTCGTATTCCAGGGCTACCACCTGATTCCCTCAGGATCAGCCCAGGAGAACGTCGAAATGCCGGCGATTTATGCTGGCATCAGCGCCGCTGAACGCCACGCCCGCGCCAGCGCCCTGCTTACCCGGCTGGGGCTGGCAGAGCGCACAGGAAACCGCCCTCATCAGCTGTCGGGCGGCCAGCAGCAAAGGGTATCCATCGCCCGGGCACTGATGAACGGCGGCCATATCATCCTCGCCGACGAACCCACCGGCGCCCTCGACAGCCACAGCGGCGCCGAGGTCATGACCCTGCTGGACGAGCTAGCCAGCCAGGGCCATGTGGTTATCCTCATCACCCACGATCGTGAAGTGGCGGCACGGGCCAATCGCATCATCGAAATCCGCGACGGGCTGATCATCAGCGACAGCGCCGACACCTCGCACACCAAGCCCGCGCTCACCTCGGGCGCCTTGCAAGCGGTAGACCTGCGCCAGCGGCTGGCCAGCGGCGCCGAGCACAACGGTGCGTGGAAGGCCGAACTGCTGGACGCCGTGCAAGCGGCCTGGCGCGTGATGTGGATCAACCGCTTTCGCACCGCACTGACCCTGCTGGGCATCGTGATCGGTGTGGCCTCGGTGGTCGTGATGCTAGCGGTAGGCGAAGGCAGCAAGCGCCAGGTAATGGCACAGATGGGCGCCTTTGGCTCGAACATTTTGTATGTCAGCGGAGCGGCGCCCAACCCGCGCACCCCGCCTGGCATCATCACCCTTGGCGATGTCGCCGCCCTCGCCTCGCTGCCTCAGGTCAAACGCATCATGCCAGTCAATGGCGCCGAAGCCGGTGTACGGTTTGGCAACGTTGACCATATGGCCTATGTCGGCGGCAATGACACCAACTTCCCGGCGATTTTCAACTGGCCAGTGGTCGAGGGCAGTTACTTTACCGAGGCGGATGAGCACGCCGCCGCCACCGTGGCGGTCATCGGCAAAAAGGTCCGTGACAAATTGTTCGGTGACGCCCGCAACCCCATCGGGCAGTACATCCTGATTGAAAACGTACCCTTCCAGGTAGTGGGCGTGCTTGCCGAGAAAGGTGCCAGCTCCGGCGACAAGGACAGCGACGACCGCATCGCCATTCCCTACTCCGCCGCCAGCATTCGACTGTTCGGCAGCTACAACCCCGAGTACGTAGTGATCGCCGCGAGCGACGCGCGGATGGTCAAGGAAGCGGAGCAGGCGATTGACCAGCTACTGGTGCGGCTGCACAACGGCAAGCGTGATTTTCACCTGACCAACAATGCCGCGATGATCCAGGCCGAAGCCAGGACCCAGAACACCCTGTCATTGATGCTCGGCGCAATTGCCGCGATTTCGCTGCTGGTCGGTGGGATCGGCGTGATGAATATCATGCTGATGACGGTGCGCGAACGTACCCGTGAAATTGGTATCCGCATGGCTACCGGTGCACGCCAACGCGATATTTTGCGCCAGTTTCTGACCGAGGCAGTGATGCTGTCGGTGGTCGGGGGCATAACCGGGATTGGACTGGCGCTGCTGGTCGGCGGCGTGCTGATCCTCAGCGACGTGGCAGTCGCCTTCTCGCTGGTGTCGGCTGTCGGCGCCTTCGCCTGCGCCCTCGTCACCGGCGTCATCTTCGGCTTCATGCCGGCCCGCAAGGCGGCTCGACTTGACCCGGTCACGGCCCTTACCAGTGAATGAACGCCCTATGAAAGCACACTTGACGCTCCTCGCCGCCAGCCTGCTGCTCGCGGCCTGCAGCAACCCTGCACCACGCCCGGACAGTGGCTTGCAAGCACCCGTTGCCTGGAACGAAGCCGCCGACAGCCGGGTACGCGACAACCGGCAATGGTGGATGAGCTTCACCAGCCCTCAGCTCAACCGCCTGATCGAGCAGGCGCGAACCGGCAGCTACGACCTGGCGAGCGCCGCCGCCCGCGTGCGCCAGGCTCAGGCCAGTGCCGTGATCGCAGGCGCACCGTTGCTGCCTGAACTCAAGGGTGGGCTGAACGCCAGCCGCCAGAAACTGTTGCATGGCAAGGGCTACAGCCAACTGAGCGCCGACAGCGATGACAGGGCCGTGGATTACTTCGACGCCAGCCTGACCGCCACCTATGAGATCGACTTCTGGGGGGGCAAGCGCGCTGCCCGTGACAGCGCCTTACAAGAGGTGCGCGCCAGCGAGTTTGACCAGGCCACCGTGGAACTGACCCTGCTCAGTGGCGTCGCCACCCTTTACACCCAAGTGCTGGCACTCGGCGAACAGTTGCATATTGCCGAACTCAACCTGGCCAATGCACAAGACGTACTGGCGCTGGTGCAGACCCGCTATGACTCGGGGTCTGCAACGGCCCTGGAGTTGGCGCAGCAAAAGAGCCTGGTGGCTACCCAGCAGCGACAACTGCCGCTGGTGCGCCAGCAAGCGCAGGAAGCCCGGGTCAGCCTTGCCGTCTTGCTGGGCCAGCCGGTCCAGACGCTGACCCTGGACCCGCAACCCTTCAATCAACTGACCTGGCCAGACATCGCGGCCGGTGTTCCCAGCGAACTGTTGAGCCGACGCCCGGACATCGCCAGCGCCGAGGCGCGACTGGCAGCGGCCCAGGCCAATGTCACCGTCGCACGCGCTGCCATGCTGCCCAGTGTGACCCTCACCGCCAACCTGGGCTCGGGTGCCGACCGAGCCGCCGACATCCTGCGCAGTCCGTTTTACAACCTCACGGGCGGCCTGATTGCCCCGATCTTCAACAATGGACGCCTCAGTGCCGAGCGCGACAAGGCCAGCGCGCGCCAGGAAGAGCTGCTGCAAACCTATCGTGGCGCGATCATCAACGGCTTTGCCGACGTGGAAAAGGCCTTGAGCAACATTCGCGGACTGGACGAACAACGCCAATGGCAGGACGAGGAGTTGCGACAGGCCCAGACCGCCTTCCAGATTGCCCAGAGCCGCTATCAGGCCGGGGCCGAGGACCTGCTTACAGTGCTCGAAACCCAGCGCACGTTGTATGCCGCCCAGGACCTGAACGTGCAATTGCGCCAGTCACGGCTGACGGCCAGCATCGCCCTGTATAAGGCACTCGGTGGCGGCTGGCAGGTACGCTGAGACCTGCCAGACCTGCGCGAGCCTGCTGACCTAAAGGATCTTCAAGTGGCGCGCGTACCACGGACGGCGAGGCACCTTGCGAAACAGCTGCGCGAGTTTGTCTTCGTCGGCGCTGAAGGTGATACGCAGCGCAAGCTTCATGGTTTCCGGGTCCATCTCCATCGACTTTCCCACTTGCAACCCTGGCGTCGTGCTGCACCCGTGCGTCACCGGGCCCAGCCACGGGTCGTCGACTTCCACCCAGCGTCCCGGCGCAAACCAGGGCACACCATTGACGTGCAAGCGGCTGACTTCTCCCGGGTGAAAGCGCTCGTGAGCCCGGAACCAGTCTTCAATACGGTCGTCGATCCAGCCATGAAAATGCCAGAACACCGGATTGACGTGGGACGAGAACGGATCACCCAGAAAGTCATTTTCGGCGGCGTACCAACGCGGTGAGAAGTCGTCCAGTTCACGCGCCAATGGCACGGGTGCGCCATTGGAAGGATCACGCGGCACCGAGGCCCAGCGCATGTGCAGCCAGTCGTGCAAGCCCAATTCGATTTCAGAACCGAACTGACCCAGGGTCAGTCGCGACAGGTAACGAGGGTCGGTGTACCGCGATTCCCAGACCTGGAAATTGCCGTGAAAGGTATCCGCCTGCTTGATATCACTGATCCAGCGGGTGAACGCTGCATCCCCGGGGGCCGTCCAGGTCGGCGGCAAGGCGAAGCCATCATGATTATCAAAGTAACGCGCAAAGCCTTCACGGTCGCGGTCCAGCTCTGGCTGTGGCGTGGGAAAGCACGGCCACGACGGCAAGTCCTGCATGGACCTCGCCGTACCCAGCATGTGCCGGTGCATGAAAAAGAAGTCGACACCTGAGCCGTTACGGTCCTTGTGCACGCCCCGGGCGTCGCGCTCGGTGTCGCGGGGACCAGGCTGCCAGCCGATACCGCGCAACGCATTGCGTTTGTCTTCAGGCAGGGTGTGCCACTTGTCCCGGGACGCATGCCAGAGCTGATGGAACAGGCGATGTTCGGGCGAAACCAGCCAGGCGAGCAGGGGCGGGTTCAAACCAATGCGCTGGCGCGCCTCGGGGAACAGCCGCTTGGTGGCGACAAAACGATTGGCCAGTGCCGGCAAGGACAGCGGCCGATCCAGTGGCGCGATGTGCCCGCTGAGGGTACCGCTGCCCGCATTGCCGAACTCGGCCCACACCTCGTCGTGTTTCACGCTCAACTCATAGACCGGCACGGGTACCCCGGCCTCGGTACGCAGGAGTCGCCAGTACAGTTCAGGCGCGCCCGGCTCGGCCAGCTCGCCACGCACCTGGTAGCGCGGCGTTGCACCGCTGCGCAAGACCGCGGCAGTATCCAGCCAGCCGCTCAGGCCTCGGCCACGCGGGGCAACATCAAGAAACAGCTCCAGGCCTTCCAGGGGTAACCCCTGCAGCCCGGCATCCGCGCCGTCGAAACGAATGTCCCAGATGCCACGCAACTGATTGGCCAGGTGCTGGCCAGGGGCATCCGCCAACTCGACTGTCGCCTCGCCGGGCGTGATGGGTTCTTCCTCCCGGGTCAAATGCCGATGTGCATAGTAAGCCGCCGGCACTGCTGCACCCGTCACCGCCAGACCTGCAATAAATCCCCGCCGCGAAATCGTCATTGCCCTACCTGTTTCAGCCATGGAGCAGGCCTTATCCAAGCTAAAACGTTTAGCCGCCGGGCAAATTTACCGTTCACGCGCGCGCCGATGCGCCCGAGCTAAATTTCTGCCCGGGCCACTCGTTCTTCCCTGATAGCAAAGGCCCCCTGTGCCTGGACCTTGACCGCGAACCTGACAGAGATGGCAATGATAAAACGACGTTCGAAAAAAGCCCTGTTCATCGGCCTGCCCCTGGTATTTGCGATCAGTGCCGGCGCAGGTTTCCTGGCGTGGGAATACGGTTTTGGAACCGGCCCGGGCTACCCCCTCAAACTGATGAAGCAGGCTGACGAGCTGCAGGACCGGATCATTTCCTTCGACAGCCATATCACGGTGCCTCTCGACTTTGGCACCGAAGGGCACGAAGCCGACAAGGACGGTCCTGGCGAATTCGACCTGGCCAAGGCCGCACGCGGAAGACTCTCGGCGGCGGCCCTGACGATTTTCGGTTGGCCAGAGTTGTGGAACGGCCCCAACGCGCCCCACAAACCAACCGCCGGCTTCGTCGAAGAGGCCCGCAACCAGCAGGAAGTTCGCTACAAGATCATCAGCGCCATGGTGCGCGATTACCCAAACCAGGTGGCGATCGCCTACACCCCGGATGACATGCGGCGCCTGCATGGCGAGGGCAAGTTCGCGATTTTCATCAGCATGCTCAATGCCTACCCCTTGGGCCATGACCTCGACCTGCTGGATCAGTGGGCAGCCAGGGGCATGCGCATGTTCGGGTTCAGTTACGTCGGTAATAACGACTGGTCCGACTCCTCCCGCCCGCTGCCCTTTTTCAACGACTCGCCGGACGCCCTTGAAGGGCTTTCCGACATCGGCAAGCAGGCCGTACACCGCCTCAACGACCTGGGTGTGATCATCGATGTGTCGCAAATGTCGACCAAGGCCCTGATGCAAGTCGCTCAGTTGAGCCGCACCCCCATGGTGGCCTCGCACTCGGCCCCACGGGCCATGGTGGACATCCCGCGCAACCTCAGTGACAAGGAGCTGCAACTGATCAAAAACAGTGGCGGCGTGGTCCAGGTGGTGGGCTTTTCTGCCTATCTACGCCCATTGACCCAGGCCACCCAGGACAAGCTCAACGCCCTGCGCGCCCGCTTCGACCTGCCACCGCTGCCCAACCAGGCCGTGGCCCTGATGCCCGGCGACCCGATCATTGCTGCCTGGCCTGAACAGAAGTTCGGCCAGTATGCCCAGGCGCTGTACGCGATCCTGGACGAAGAACCGAAGGCAAGCCTCAAGGACCTTGGCGACGCCATCGATTACACCGTCCGCAAGATCGGCATTGACCACGTCGGCATCGCGTCCGACTTCAATGACGGCGGCGGCATCAAGGGCTGGAAGGATGTCAGTGAGGCGCGAAATGTCACCGCCGAACTGCTCCAGCGCGGCTATTCGGAAGCGGACGTTGCCAAATTGTGGGGCGGCAACTTCCTGCGGGTGTGGGACCAGGTGCAAAAAGCAGCCAAACCCGCCAGCCCCATTGCCGGGATAAGCCATTGATCATGAATGACCGTCGTCGCTTTCTGAAACAGGCCGGCCTGATCGCTGCTGCACTGCCTTTGGGCTGCACCCTTGCCCAGGCCAACCAGGGCGCCCCGGCCGCCAGCCCTGCGTCCACCGGACACGACCGCTGGAGCCAACTGCGCCAGCTGTTCCTGCTGGACCCGGATTACCTGCACTTCTCGAACTTCCTGATCACCTCCCATCCCACCCCGGTACGCGATGCGATCGCGCGGCACCGTGCCGACCTGGACCGCAACCCGGGCCTGGCGATGGACTGGGACCTCGAGGAAACCTGGAAACGCGAAGCCCAGGTTCGGCATTGGGCCGGACAGTACCTGGGGGCCAGGCCCGGGCAAATCGCCTTGACCGGCAGCACCACCCAGGGCCTGGCGATGATCTATGGCGGGATTCACGTACGCGCCGACCAAGAGATCCTCACTACCGAACACGAGCATTTCTGCACACAGAGCATTTTGGAATTTCGCACCCAAAAGGAAGGCACAGCGGTGCGCAAGATCAGGTTGTTCAAGGACCCTCACCAAGTGTCCACCGACGAGGTCATTGCCTCGATCGCCAGCAACATCCGCCCTAACACCCGCGTGCTGGGCATGACCTGGGTGCAATCAGGCAGCGGGGTGAAACTGCCACTTGCCGAAATCGGTGCCCTGGTGGATGAACATAACCGCAACCGCGACGACAAGGACCGCATTCTCTATGTGGTGGATGGCGTCCATGGGTTTGGCGTCGAAGACCTGAGCTTCAACGCCATGAACTGCGACTTTTTTATCGCAGGTACCCACAAGTGGATGTTCGGGCCCCGCGGCACCGGCATCGTCTGTTCACGCTGGGAGGAGGCAAAGTACGTGACGCCCAGTGAGCCGACCTTTTCCGAAGACACCAACTTTGCCACCTCAATGTCCCCTGGCGGCTATCACGCCTTCGAACATCGCTGGGCACTGGACGAGGCCTTCAAACTGCACCTGGGGCTTGGAAAACCCCAGGTGCAGGCACGCATTCACCAGCTCAACGACTATATCAAGCACCGTTTGCAAGAGCTGCCGGCCGTTGAACTGGTCACGCCGCTGAGCCCCGAGCACTCCGCCGGCTTCACGTTTTTTCGGGTCAAGGGCCGCAAAAGCGATGAAATCGCAGCGCGCCTGATGGCCCAGCGGGCCGTGGTGGACGCCGTGCACCGCGATGTCGGCCCGGTGATTCGAACCGCCCCCGGCCTGCTCAACAACGAAGACGAGATCGACCGTTTCATGGCGCTGCTGAACAAGCAGGTGTAAGCCATTACGCCGCCAGGATGATGCCCTTTTTTTTTCGACGAGGTGACCCATGAACAACAACCTGCCACGCCCCCACGGCCATTCTTCTGCCAGGGTGCTGCGCGCTGTGATCCTGGCTGCACTGTGCAGCTCTCTGCTACCGGGAATCGCACAGGCCGCCAGTGCCAGCCTGGCTCCGGGAAAAGTGTTCAAGGACTGCAAGGACTGCCCGGAAATGGTGGTGTTACCCACCGGCACCTTCACCATGGGCACACCGGAGGACGAAGCCGGCCGCCAGCCCGATGAAGGCCCGATGCATGAGGTGACCTTCAGCAAACCCTTTGCCATCAGCCGCTTTCAGGTTCTGCAGGGTGAATGGGATGCCTACATTCGCGATACCGGCTATGTAATGCCCGACGGCGACACTCGCCCCGGACGCGAATGCAAGGCGGGCAAGCCGCGCTACCCGCAGAGCCCGAAGCAACCGGCGGTGTGCATGGACTTTGCTGAAGCCAATGCTTATATCGCCTGGCTGTCAAAAAAGACGGGCAAGGCGTATCGCATGGTCAGCGAATCGGTTCGCGAGTACGCCGCCCGCGCGGGTAGCAGCGGACCGTTCCCGTTCCCGTTTGACGAGGGCAAGGAATACAGCATCGCCAAGCACGCCAACACCTACGGCGCGGCAGACGGTTACAACTACACCTCGCCAGCCGGCAGCTTCCCGCCTAACGCGTTCGGGGTATACGACATGCACGGCAACGTCTACGAGTGGGTAGCCGATTGCGCACACCGCAACTACATCGGCGCCCCTACCGACGGCAGTCCATGGCTGGAAGCCAATTGCACACTGCAGCAGATCCGCGGCAACGACTACGGCGAAGCGCCCATTTTCTCTCGCTCCGGCAACCGCAACGACCTGTTCCCCGCCGAGCGCGGCGACTGGATCGGCTTTCGCGTCGAACGTGATCTCTAAGCCATCAAGCCCTGGCGACCACCGTCTGGCGGTCGCCTTAAATTAGCGTGTGCCCTGGTCGTTCCTACAGGACAGGCATCGCCGCCAGGCACCGCCCCAACGCCTCCCTACCCCTCTTTTACCTGAAGCGGAACGACGCCCATGACCAGCACCTCACGCGGAGCCCTCAGTGAACTGTTTGCCCTGCTCAAGCCCTTTTGGCCCATCGTGGCGATTTCCATCGCCCTGGGCATGGTCGGTGGCCTGAGTGTCACCGCCCTGTTGGCCACCATCAATAATGCGCTGCACGCTGACGCCAACCTCACCCAGGGGGCAATGATGGGCTTTGCCGGCTTATGCCTGCTGGCGTTGATCAGCGCGATTTGCTCTGACATCGGTACCAACTATGTGGGGCAAAACATCATTGCCAGGTTGCGCAAGGAGCTGGGGGAGAAGGTGCTCGCCGCGCCCATCGACCAGATCGAGCGGTACCGCAGCCACCGGCTGATTCCGGTGCTGACCCACGACGTCGACACCATCAGCGACTTCGCCTTCGCCTTCGCCCCCCTGGCCATCTCCATGACCGTTACCCTCGGTTGCCTGGGTTACCTGGCCATGTTGTCCTGGCCGATGTTCTTGTTGATGCTGGTGGCGATTGTCATTGGCACCGTGGCCCAATTCATCGCCCAGGCCAGTGGCGGCCGGGGGTTTGAAGCCGCGCGCGCCTCCGAGGACGAGCTGCAGAAAAACTACAACGCCATCGCTGAAGGGGCCAAGGAGTTACGCATCCACCGCCCCCGCCGCCACCGGATGTTCGTCCACGGCATACAGGCCACCGCCGACTTCATCTGCAAGACACAAATCCGCGCAATCAATACTTTTGTCATCGCCAAGTCGTTTGGTTCGATGCTGTTCTTCGTGGTAATTGGCATGGCCCTGGTCATGCAGTCATTCTGGCCGAGCCAGGACAAGGCCGTGATGAGCGGTTTCGTGCTGATCCTGCTGTACATGAAAGGCCCGCTGGAACACCTGATCGGCACCCTGCCGATCGTCAGCCGCGCGCGCATCGCATTCCGCCGTATTGCCCAATTGTCGGAGCAGTTCTCTTCCCCCGAGCCACACTTGCTGCTCAGTGGCAGCGTAGAAAAACCGGCACCGGTACACACCCTGGAATTGTCCAACGTCGCCTACGGCTTCGCCCCGGTAGAAGGCAGCGAACCGTTCCACCTCGGGCCCGTCAACCTGCGTATCGAACAAGGGGACATCATCTTCATCGTCGGTGAAAACGGTTGTGGCAAAACCACCCTGATCAAGTTGCTCCTGGGCCTTTACCCACCGCAACAAGGCGAGATCCGCCTCAATGGCCAGCCGGTCAGTGCAGTGAACCGCGATGACTACCGACAGTTGTTCACGACCATTTTTGCCGACTACTACCTGTTCGACGACGTGGTCCAGGGCGACCAGCAGATTCCTGCCGACGCCAACAAGTACCTGCAACGCCTGGAAATTGCCCACAAGGTCAGCGTGCGCGATGGCGCCTTTACCACCACCGACCTGTCCACCGGTCAACGCAAGCGCCTGGCCCTGATCAACGCCTGGCTGGAAGACCGGCCAGTGCTGGTGTTCGACGAATGGGCCGCAGACCAGGACCCGACCTTCCGGCGGATCTTCTACACCGAGCTGCTGCCGGACCTGAAACGACTGGGCAAGACCATCATCGTGATCTCCCACGATGACCGTTACTTCGACGTGGCGGACCAGTTGGTGCGGATGAAAAACGGCAAAGTCACCGCGGAATTGGTGGGCGCCTGAAAAGCGCCCTGATTTTTTCCGGTTTTGGTTCTCAGGTGCGTCTCATTATCAATAACAACGAGAACACCTCCCAACCTTCATCACAATGAGCATTTCGGATGTCGCCACGTCACTCACTTACACCTCTGGCAACGCTGGTCATGCGCTGCACACTGAACCTCAAGACATTGCCTCGGCTGTCCTTGCTGATAGCGTTGCCTTTTGCCACACAGGCCCAGGCGCAAGACATCAGCTTTGCGATCCCCGCACAGCCGATGGCCAGCGCGCTGCAAGCATTTGGCCAACAGAGCAAGTTGCAGGTGCTGTACAACCCGCAGGACCTGCAAGGGTTGACCAGTAACGCATTGAACCAGCGCCTCTCACCGACCAACGCACTGGGGGTGTTGTTGAGCGGTTCGGGGCTTAGCTTCAACCAACAGGACAATGCGGTGGTCCTGGTTTCGAAAAGGTCAAACGGGGCCGGCCTGGAGCTGGGAGCAACCACCATCAGTGCCGCGGGTGCGAGCGAAAGCAGTGAGTCAACGCATTCGTATACCGTCGGCAAGACCACCACGGCCACGAAGCTGCCCATGTCGCTGCGCGAAACTCCGCAGTCCGTCACCGTGGTCACTCGTCAGCGCATGGACGACCAGGCCATGAAGAACCTGGACGATGTGATGCAGAACGCTACCGGCATCACCATCGTCAAAAACGGTGCTGAACGCTCGCTGTATCAGGCTCGGGGCCAACTGGTCGATACCCTGCAAATCGACGGTATCCCGACTAACGTCAGCAACGCCTATTCCATGGATGCCATTTCCAAACCGACGACCGATATTTATGACCGTGTAGAGATCGTACGCGGCGCAACCGGTTTGATGGAGGGCGCAGGCAACCCGTCAGCGGCCATCAACCTCGTGCGCAAACGCCCAACGGCAACGCCCCAGGCCCTGATCGAGACGTCCGTAGGCTCGTGGGATGACTACAAGACCATGGTCGATCTGTCTTCCCCACTGAACCAGGAAGGCACACTCCGTGGGCGTACCGTACTGACCTACAACAACGCCAACAGCTACATGGACACGGCGAAAAAAGAAAACCAGGTGTTCTACAGCATCCTGGAAGCCGACCTGGCGGAAAACACCATGGCGACCCTGGGGTTCACCTACCAGAAGGACCGCAACTCCGGTTATGACTGGTCGGGTTTGCCGACGCGAGCAGACGGTGGTTTCTATCCACTGTCGCGCTCCACGTCACTGACCGGTAAATGGAACCACCTGGACAAGCGCAACACCACGGTCTTTGCCGATATCCAGCACTACTTCGACAACGATTGGAAACTGGTAGTCTCGGCCAACCAGACCTGGGCCAAATCCGACTTCCTCGGCAACTTTACCCAGCGTGTGAGCGGGACGGATGACAGCTTCCGCCTGCAACCACGACACTTCCGCTACGACGACACCCAGACTGGGGTGGATACGTACCTGTCAGGCCCTTTCCAGTTCCTGGGCAAGCAGCATGACTTCGTCGTCGGGAGTAACGTGCGGGTCGATGATTTCGACTATCACGGCGGTAACGACACCACCTACAACTACGTCTTCGACATCAACAACCCGAATGCCTTCGACCCACCGAAGCCAACCGCGTTGAACGTCAGCAAATGGAAGTACAACCAGACCCAGAAACAGGCCGGTGTGTATGCGGCGAGCCGCTTCAGCCTGACCGACTCGACCAAATTGATCCTGGGCAGCCGGGCCAGTTGGTTCAAATCGGAAAGCCTGACCAATGTGACGCGCCCCATCCGCGGGGAATACACCAAGAAGGGCGAGATCACACCGTACGCCGGGCTCGTGCAGGAGCTGAATGAAAACTTCTCGGCCTATGCCAGCTACACCGAGATTTTCAAACCGCAGAGCAACCTCGACGCCAGCGGCAAGACGCTCAAGCCAATGACCGGTTCCAACTATGAGTTGGGCTTGAAGGGCGAGTTTCTCGACAAGCGCCTGACCACGGCCATTGCCTTGTTCCAGTCCGACCAGACCGGACGCGCAGAGGCCGTCAGCGAAAGCGAAGCAGAGATCATTTGCCCGAATGGCTGCTACCGCGCCTCGGAAAAAGTCCGCAACCGCGGGATCGACCTGGAGATCAACGGAGCCCTGACGTCAGACTGGAACGTATCGGGTGGCTACACGTACACCCAGTCCAAATACATCTCGGGCGAACAGAAAGGTGATGACTTCTCGGCCTCCTCCCCGCGCCATCTGTTCAAGATCGCCACGGACTACCGTCTGCCAGGCGTGCTGAACAAAACACGCGTGGGCGGCAGCATCTTTGCCCAAAGCAAGATGACCCAGACCGAAGTGGGCGAAACCTACAAAATCCAGCAAGGCGGCTACACCCTGACCAACCTGCACGCGATCTACGAGATCAACAAGAACCTGGAAGTGCAGTACAACCTGGACAACGTCTTCGACAAGAAGTACATCCAGACCACGGGCAACACCAACTACTGGAACTTCTACGGCGAACCCCGCAACTTCAACCTGGCGCTACGGGCCAAGTTCTAAGCAAAAAAAAGACAGGGTGCCCGGCACCCTGTCTTGTTTTCTCCCGCCTTTAAACCCTCCCCCGACTAACCCAGATAGCTCTTCAGCGCCTGAGCAATCAGCGCCTGTGCGTCTTGTGCCTCGTCCACCAGCGCATCCATGCGCAAGAAGTCATGGGTCATGCCTTCAAACACCTGCATATCCACGACCACCCCGGCCTCGCGCAAGCGTGCGGCATAAGCCACGCCCTCGTCGTGCAGCGGATCACACTCGGCGAGTACCAACAACACCGGTGCCGCCTGGGCGTTAGGGGCTCCCAGCAGAGGTGAAAAACGCGGGTCCAGGCGGTCCTGAGGGGTGCGCTCATAATGCTGGTAGAACCACTGCAAGGTTTGCGCTTCCAGCAGGTGGCCGGTGGCATAACGCGCCGTCGAGGCGGTGCTGGCACTGGCATCCGTCACCGGGTAGATAAGCACCTGCACCCTTGGCTGGTGCGCCCTGTCGCAACCGTTGGCCACCACCGTCGCCAGGCTGCCACCGACGCTGTCTCCGCCGATCGCCAGTCGCGCCGGGTCGATGCCCAGGGACGCAGCATGATGGCGCAACCAATGCCAGGCGTCCTGCGCATCCTCGACGGCAGTGGGAAATCGCCATTGCGGTGCCAACCGATACGCCACCGACAGCACCACGCAATCGGCCAGCTCAGCCAGTGTGCGGCACAACGCGTCATGGGAGTCGAGACTGCCCACGACGTAACCGCCCCCATGGAAATAGAGCAAGGCCGGCTGCGGCGCATCCAGGGTCGGTGAACGACGGCTGTAAAGACGCGCCGGCAACAGGCTGGCGTCACGTGTCGGTACTTGCAGTTCTTGAACATGCTCAAGCTCGTCACTGGCGATGCTCATCAACAAGGAAGACTGGTCGAAACCCACCCGGGCGTCTTCCGGAGTCGATGCGTGCATCGGCACGGTCTTGCCTTCGGCACGCGCATTGTTGACCAGCTGCAGGTAGGCCGAAATATCGGGATTTACAGACATGAATTACCACTCCAGGCCGGTCCCCCTATGGGACCGGCCGATTGACAATCAAAAAGGATCAGCAGGTCACTGCCGAGGTATCCAGCTCAGCCAGGGCACTTTCCAGAGCCAGGACAAACGCTTCGTCACGGGGGATTTCAAAGTGCCCGCAACGCAAGACAGTGCCCTCCAGCGGTTGACCAATCTGGGAAGCCAGCACCTGGCGCTCCGCTTCGCGGCCCGGCGTCCACCAACTCATCGGCGTGACACTCACCGGCGTGCAGCAAGCCAGCTGAATCGACAGCCGCTTGAGCCGCCGTGCCACACTGAACACATTGGCCAGCTCTTCGCCGCCCAAGGCGGCGTAAGCCGAAGAGTCCGGGCCCTGGCTCGCCGCCTCGGCCATTGCCGCGTCCATCACTTGGCGTATCCCCCCGGGGCTTTCCTCCAACGGGATCGGACCCGGGTTGACGCCCGGCAGCAGCACCGCCAGGAACTGCTGCACGTCTTCCTGCCAGTCATCCACCTCGACACGCTCCATGGGCACAAAGCTGTCAACCAGCCCCACGAACGCAACCTGCTGCCCCTGACGCTCCAACTCTGCCGCCATCAGCAACGACAGCGTTGCGCCCAGTGACCAACCCGCCAAGTGATAAGGCCCTTGAGGTTGCTTCAGCCGGACATCGGCCACGTAGTCCCGGGCCATGCTGGCAAGGGACTCATCCTGCCAGGCCGGGTCCAGCAAGGTACGGTTGCCGATGGCAATCACCTGGCGCTGGCCATTGAGCTGCCTGGCCAAGGTTTCGTAGTCGAATACGGTGCCGAAGCCTGCATGGACGCAGAATAACGGCGGGGTCTCACGCACTTCGGTATTGAGGCTCAACAGCGCCGACACGGCCGGTTGCCGAGCCTGCGCGCCGACACTGGCCGTTAGTTCGGCAATGGTCGGTTTCTGCACCAGGTCCCGCAACTTCAAGCGCAGACCGTGGGACTGCAAGCCACGAGCCTTGGCCACCACTTGCAGGCTGAGGATCGAGTCACCGCCCAATTCGAAGAAGCTGTCGTGGATACCCACTTGCGGCACCTTGAGCACCTTCTGCCAAATCTGCGCCAACGCGCTCTCGAGCTCCGTGCGCGGGGCCACATAGGTGTGGGTGCCTTGTACCGCGTCCGGTGCCGGCAAGCCTTTGCGGTCCAGCTTGCCATTGGGGGTCAGCGGCAAGCGCTCCAGTACGACCAAGTGGGTGGGCACCATGTAGTCCGGCAAAGTGCGTTTGAGCTGTTCGCGCAAGCGCTCGCACAACACGTGCGGCGCAATCAAGGCGTCGTCCTGGACCACATAGCCTGCCAACTGCTTGCCGCTGCCACCCTCCCGGGCGACCACCACGGCGTCGGCCACGCCTTCGGCCTGGCGCAAGCGCGCCTCGATCTCACCCAATTCGATGCGAAAGCCACGGATCTTGACCTGGTTGTCTATGCGCCCAAGGTAATCAAACGTGCCATCCAGCCGCTGGCGCACCAGGTCACCGGTGCGGTACAGGCGTGCGCCGCTGGCACTGAACGGGTCTGCCACGAAGCGTTCGGCTGTCTGCCCTGCACGGTCGAGGTAGCCCCTGGCCAGGCCTTCGCCCCCCAGGAACAGCTCCCCGGCGAGGCCAACCGGCAACGGATTGAGGTCCAGGTCAAGGACATACGCGGTGCGCGCACCGACGACACTGCCGATCGGCGCGTAGGCCGCCCCGCAGTCGGTGTCGACCGACGCCTTCCAGAGCAATGGCGTGACCACCGTTTCTGTCGGCCCATAACCATTGATGATGAACTGCGGCCGCAGCGCGCGCCTGGCCAGGTCATAACTGGCCTGCGGTACCGCATCCCCACCAAAGCAGTAGATCCGCACCGGTGGCGGGTTACCGTCCTGCTCGGCGTGTTCGGCCAGTTGCTGCAGGTAGGCCGGCGGGAACGCCGCCACGGTCACCCCATGGCGATGCATGGCCTGGTAGGTCTGTTCCGGCGTCCACAGGCTGTCATCGCGCAACAGCAGGCGGCCACCGTGGGAAAGCGTCGTCAACCAGCGCTCATGAGCACCGTCGAAGGCAAACGACATGAAGTGCAGTTCACAATCCTGCGGGCTCATGCCGTAGCGCTCGCCAATCGCCTGACAGTGCATTGCCAGCGGCCCATGACTCACGGCCACACCCTTGGGCTGGCCACTGGAACCGGAGGTGTAAATCACATACGCCAGGTTCTCGGGCTGCACATGGCAGGCCGGTGCCGTCTGCGGCTGGTCGCTCACGTCCAGGGTGTCCAGCGCCAGCACCTGCAGGGTCTGAGGGATCGGTAACTGTGGCAGCGTCGATGACGCGGTCAGCAACAACGCGATACCCGAATCCGCAATCAGATAGCTCAAGCGTTCGCGGGGGTAGGTTGTGTCCAGTGGCACATAGGCCCCGCCGGCCTTGAGTACGGCCAGCAAGGCCACCATCAGCTCGGCATCGCGGGGCAAGGCCACGCCCACCCGAACTTCGGGACCGACGCCCTGGGCAATCAGGCAATGGGCCAGGGCATTGGCACGTTGTTCAAGCGCTGCAAAACTCATCTGCTGCTCACCGAACAATACGGCGGGGTGCTGCCCGGCTTCCACCGCCCACCGGGCAATGTGCTGGTGCACCAACGGCAGTGCTGGCGCTGGCGGGTGTTCGAGCACGCTCGCCCTGCGGCCGCTTGGCAAGCCGATTTCGCCCAACGGCCGGGCGGCGTCGCTGGCCAATTGCAACAACAGGCCTTCCATATCCTGGCGCAAGGTATGCACGGCCGACTCGGGGAAATGTTCACGCAGGAACATGTATTCGATCACCAACCCTTCTTCCAGGGTCACCATCAGGTCCATCGGGAAGTTGGTCAGGCCGGCGCTGTCCATCTCGCCAAAGCGCAAGGACTCGCCGCTCCACTCCCGCAAGGTACGGTCTACCGGCTGGTTTTCAAACACGATGATGCTGTCGAATAACGATTGGCCATTGCGCCCGGACCAACGCTGGATATCCGTCAGCGGTGTGTATTCGTACTCGCGCATTTGCAGGTTGTAACGTTGCAGCGCGCGCAGCCACTCGCCCACCGATTGCCCGGGTTCGATAACCTGGATCACCGGCAAGGTGTTGATGAACAACCCCAGAATCTGTTCCGACTGTGGCAGGCTCGCGGGGCGCCCGGCCATGGTTGCACCGAAGGTCACGCTGCGCTGGCCGCTGTAGCGGCTGAGCAACAAGGCCCATGCGCCCTGCACCAGGGTATTGAGCGTGATCTGCTGAGACCGGGCAAAGGCCTTGAGCCGCTCGGTGCCCGAGGCATCCAGGCGGGTGTACAGCGCCTGGTGCCCACGCCCTTCGCCGCTGGCAACCGCATCGGCCAGGTAGGTCGGCTCATCGAGCATGGACAATTGCTCGCGCCAGAAACCTTCGGCACTCACCGGGTCCTGCTGGTTCAACCAGCCGATGTAGTGGTGATAAGGCACCGGCGCCTGGAGGGCCTGGCCCGAATAATGGGCCAACAACTCGCCCATCAGTGCGGAGGTGCTCCAGCCGTCGATCAGAATGTGGTGATAGGTCCAGATCAACTGATAACTGTCATGCCCCAGGCGCACCAGGAGGATACGCTGCAGCGGCGCCGACTCCAGGGCAAAACCGCGTTCGCGCTCGCTATCGGCCAACGCTTGCAGACGCCCTGCGCTGCAATCCTCATCGCGCCAGTCAAGTTCGCTCAACGGCACCGGCAAGTCCTTGAGGACAAACTGCAACGGCTCTTCCAGGTCTTGCCAGAGGAAACCTGTACGCAGCACCGAATGCCGCTCGCACACAGTTTGCCAGGCCGCCTTGAAGCGTGCGCTGTCGAGTCCATGGACATCAATGCTCAACTGGTTGACGTACATGTCGTCCTGCGGAGCATTCAACCCAAGGAACAGCATGCCTTGTTGCATCGGTGAAAGGCGGTACAGGTGCTCCACCTGGTCGTGTGGCAACGGCAAGGCCAGGCGTTGAGCCTCGCTCAGGCCGTGCAGCACCTGCGCCACTGGCATGGCCGGCGCCGGTTCAGGCTGCGCGGCCGTGCAGCAGGCGGCCAGTTTTTCAATGGTCTGCTGTTCGAACAGGTCCTTGGGACTCATCTGCAACCCGGCCTGGCGAGCACGGCTGACCACCTGGATTGAAATGATGGAGTCACCCCCCAGCGCGAAGAAATTGTCCGTCACCCCCACTTGCTCAAGGCCCAGCACCGCTTGCCAGATACCCGCCAATGTGTGTTCGGTGGCGGTACGCGGCGCCAGATAAGTGGCCTGCAACGCGCTGACATCGACCTTGGGCAGCGCCTTGCGGTCGAGCTTGCCGTTGGGGCTCAACGGCATCTGCGCCAGCAGTACGGTCTGGCTCGGCACCATATAGTCGGGCAAGCCACTCAACAGTTGCTCGGCCAATTGCTGGTGGAACCCGGCGCTGTCCTGAACCGCTTCGTCACTGGGCACCACGTATGCCACCAACCGCTTGCCACCGTTGACGTCCACGGCCAGTACCACGGCTTCACGCACGCTTGCCTGCTCCAGCAAGGCCGACTCGATCTCCCCCAGCTCAATGCGCAAGCCACGGATCTTGACCTGATGGTCGCTGCGGCCCAGGTAGTCGATGACCCCATCCGGACGATGACGGCAGAGGTCACCCGTGCGGTAAAGGCGCTCGCCCGGCACAAACGGGCTGGCAACAAACCGCTCTGCGGTGAGACCGGGACGACGATGATAACCACGGGCCAGGCCAACGCCGGCCAGGTACAGCTCGCCGATCACACCCGCCGATACGGGCGCAAGCTCGGCATCAAGGATGTAGGTGCGCAGGTTGGCAATAGGCTGCCCAATCGGCACGCTTGCGGCCTGCTCGGCCACGCAGGTCCAGTGGGTGACGTCGATCGCGGCTTCGGTGGGGCCATACAAGTTGTACAGGCCGGCCCCCGGCAAGCGGGCAAATACCTGCTGCTGGGCATCCACGGGCAGTGCCTCGCCGCTGCAAACAATGCGCTTGAGGCTGGAGCACCGCTCTACCGTCGGGTCCTGCAAAAACGCCTGGAGCATCGACGGGACAAAGTGCAGGGTGCTGACCTGGTGATGCACAATCAGCTCGATCAGCTTCAGCGGGTCCCGGTGATCTCCGGGGGCGGCCATCACCAGGCGCGCACCGATGATTAATGGCCAGAAAAACTCCCAGACCGACACGTCGAAACTGAACGGGGTTTTCTGCAAGACCCCGTCCTGGGGCTGCAACCCATAGGCCTGTTGCATCCAGTACAAGCGGTTGCTCAAGGCCACATGACGGTTGCCGGCGCCCTTGGGCTGCCCGGTAGAACCGGAGGTATAGATTACGTACGCCAGGTTGTCCGGCGCCACGGGCACCAGGGCATTGCCCGCTTCGGCACCATCGTCCGGCAGTTGATCGAGCAACAGCGTCTGCACGCCCTCGCTCAGGGGCAGGCGATCAACCACGGTGACCTGGGTCAGCAGCAACCCGATGCCGCTGTCGTCAATCATGTAGGCCAGGCGATCCCGCGGGTAATCAGGATCGAGGGGCACGTAGGCGCCCCCTGCCTTGAGTACCGCCAGCAGGCCCACGACCATTTCCAGGCTGCGCTCCATGGCAATGCCCACCAACACGTCCGGCCCGACGTTGAGTTCGATCAAACGCTGGCTCAGGCGATTGGCCCGCCGGTTCAGCTCGGCATAGGTCAATTGATGGGTGCCGAACACCAGGGCAATCGCTTGCGGCGTACGGCTGACCTGGGCCTCGAACAATCGTTGTACGGCGTATTCGCCCGGGTAGGTGGTGTCGGTGGCATTCCAGGTGTCCACCTGCTGCTGGTAATCCTCGCGCCCCAAAACCTGCAATTCGCCCACCGGGCGCTCGGCGAAATCGGGCATCTGCAACAGCACCTGCGCCATCTGGTTGCACAAACGTTCAATGGCCTGCGGGCTGAAGTGGCTGCGATTGAAGCTCATGTGCAGCGACAACACTTGACCGAGGCTGACCGCAAGGGTCAACGGGTAATTGGTCTGTTCATGAACGCTGACATCCCCAAACACCAGGCCCTGTGGCTGACCTTGACGCAATGCCTGCGACACCGGGTAGTTTTCAAACACCAACAGGGTGTCAAACAGCGCCTCGCCTTCCAGCCCGGACCAGCGCTGGATGTCGAACAACGCACTGTGTTCATGTTCGCGCAACGCCAGGTTGGCGCCTTGGACCACTTGCAGGAACCCATCAAGACGCTGTTCGCCACGGGGCGAAGCGATCACCGGAAGGGTGTTGATGAACAGGCCGATCTGCTGCTCGATCCCTTTCAGATCGGCTGGGCGCCCCGCCACCGTGGCGCCAAATGTCACGCAATCCTTGCCGGTATAGCGCTGCAGGATCAATAGCCAAGCGGCCTGGACCAATGTGTTGAGGGTCACCTTCTGCTGCCGGGCGAACGTGGCCAGGCGCTCGGTCTGGGCCTCATCCAACACACGGGCATGCTCACCCGCCCCCACCTCATCGGCGTCATGGGCAATAGCCCGGGCCAGGTGAGTAGGCTCGTTCAAGGGGGCCAGTTGCTCTTTCCAGAACCGCTCACTGGCGACACTGTCCTGGCGTTGCAGCCAGGCAATGTAATCACGGAAACGACCCGGTTGGCGCGCCACGCTCTGGTTACAGTAATGCTGGAGTACTTCACCCAGCAGCTGCGAGTTGCTCCAGCCATCCATCAGCACGTGGTGGTTGGTATAAATCACCTGATACCGCGAGGCCTCAGTGCGAACCAGCACCAGGCGCAACAGCGGCGCCGCGGCCAGGTCGAACCCTTCGCGGCGCTGCTGCAGGGCCAGTTCATCCAGGTCTTGCGCCAGTTGCGCGCGCTCGCGCCAGTCGTACACCTCAAACGGCAACCGGGCCTGTTTGTGAACCACCTGTATCGGCCGCTCGAACGCGCCGTGCCAGATGAACCCGGTACGCAAAATATCATGGCCATCGACCATGGCTTGCCAGGCCTCGCGGAAACGCTCGGGATCGAGGCCATCGACATCCAGCCGCAGCTGGTTGATGTAGTGCCCCTGCTCCTGCTCGTAAAGACTGTGGAACAACATCCCCTGCTGCATTGGCGACAACGGATAGATGTCTTCGATCTGCGACGGTGCCATTGGCAGGCTGTCCAACTGAGCCTGACTCAACGACAGCAAGTTGAAATCGCTGGGGGTAACCCCCTGATGGTCGGGCTCGCAGCAATGCTCGATCAACTGACGCAGTTGCCCGGCATATTCATCCGCCAGGTGCTGGATCAGCGCCGGTTCGAAACGCTCGGCACTGAACGCCCAGTTCAAACTCAGCTCGCCACCAAACACTTGGCCATTGAGCGTCAGCCAGTTGCCCAAGGGCGCTTGCGCGCTATGGTCTGCACCGGCATTTTCCGTGGCCGGGGTAAACAACGCGCCTTGCGTATCATCAAAACTGGCGTCGAATTGCCCCAGGTAGTTGAAGGTAATCCGTGGTAACGGCAACTCGCGCAAGGCCTGTTGCGTGGCCTCATCGCCCAGATAACGCAGCACACCAAAGCCGATGCCCTTATCCGGCACCGCGCGCAGTTGCTCCTTGATTGACTTGATCGAAGCGCCAAGATCCTCCTGAGGCACCAGGTTGACCGGGAACACGCTGGTAAACCAGCCCACGGTACGGGTCAGGTCAATGTCTTCGAACAGCGTTTCCCGGCCGTGGCCCTCCAGCTGGATCAATGTCGAGGGTTGCCCCGTCCACTGGCAGATAACCCGGGCCAGGGCCGTCAACAGCAGGTCATTGACCTGTGTGCGATACGCAGCCGGCGCGCCCTGCAACAGGCGCTCGGTCAAGCCTTTGTCCAGGCGGGTCTGGACCGTTCCAGACAAGCCTTGATCGGCGTCACTGGCCTGTTCGCGGCATGGCAAGTCGAGCGGCGAATTGCGCAAGCGATCCTGCCAGCCTTGCACCTCCAGCTGGCGCTCAGGCGCTCGGGCATAGCGCTGTAAACGCTCGGCCCACAGGCGATAGGCGCTGGTCTTGGCCGGCAGGGTGCACGGCTGGCCTTGCAGCGCCTGCTGATAGGCTTGCTGCAGGTCATCGAAAATAATCCGCCAGGACACGCCATCCACCACCAGGTGATGAATGATCAACTGCAAGCGTTGGCTGCCATCGGCCAGGGTCGACAATACGGCACGCAACAGAGGGCCGTGTTCCAGGTCAAGGCTGGCCTGCGCTTCATTGCCCAGCGCTTCAAGCTCGTTAGCGTCAGCAAGGGAGGCTTGCCACAACAGGTTGTCGGCATCGGCCTCGATTGCGCGGTAATTCGCCTGCCCCTGGGCAAAGCCCAGGCGCAATGCATCGTGATGCTTGACCAATGCCGCCAGCGCACGCTTCAGCGGCTCTACCGCCAACGGCTCGGCCGGCTTGAGCAGCACAGACTGGTTCCAGTGATGTCGCTGGGGGATATCCGTCTCAAAAAACGCTTGCTGCACCGGCAGCAGTGGAGACGCGCCGGTGACAGGCCCCTGGTCAATGACCTGGGCACTCGCCCCCGTTTGCGCCACACCGGCCAGCCCCTGGACAGTCTGGTACAGGAACAGGTCCTTGGGGGTAAAGCGAATCCCGGCCTGGCGGGCACGGCTGACCACCTGAATGGAGATGATCGAATCGCCGCCCAATTCAAAGAAATTGTCGGTCAGGCCGACCCGCTCCAGTTTGAGCACCGCCTGCCAGATCCCGGCAATGGCCCGCTCAAGCTCAGTCCGGGGTTCTACGTAGCGTTGCTGTTGCAAGGCGCTGACATCAGGCTTGGGCAAGCCCTTGCGGTCCAGCTTGCCATTGGGCGTCAAAGGGAACTGTGCAAGAAACAGGATATGCGCCGGCACCATGTAGTCTGGCAGGACCGTCTTGAGCTGGCTGCGCAGGTGCTCTCCCAGTCCTTCGTGGCGCAGGTCCTGACGTGCAATAACGTAGCCCACCAGTTGTTTGCCAGACCCACCTTCCTGGGCGATGACCACCGCATCCGCAACCTCAGGCAGCGCCTGCAACCGCGACTCGACTTCTCCCAGTTCAATCCGGAAACCGCGAATCTTCACCTGGTTATCAATGCGTCCCAGGTAGTCAAACGTACCGTCGGCGCGCTGACAGACCAAGTCGCCGGTACGGTACAAACGACCGCCCGCCTGGTCGAACGGGTCCGCCACAAAACGCTCGGCGCTCGCCCCTGGGCGGTCCAGATAACCGCGTGCCAGGCCTTCGCCGCCCAGGTACAACTCGCCCTTGGCGCCAGCCGGCAACAGGTTGAGGTCGGCATCCAGGACACAGGCGCGGCGCTGGCCGATACGGCTGCCGATCGGCGCGTAAGCCGCGTCGCACCGATCCTGCGGTCCTGCCTTCCAGATCAGCGGGGTGACCACGGTTTCGGTCGGGCCGTAGCCATTGATAATGTGCTCGGGCTTAAGCGTGTGCTTGACCAATTCGAAACTGGCATGAGGCACGGCATCACCACCGAAGCAGTAGATCCGTACCGCGGGCGGGTTGCCCACGGCCAGGGCATGCTCTGCCAACTGCTGCAAATAAACCGGCGGAAACGCCGCGACGGTCACGCCGTGGCGATGCATCTGCTGGTAGGTCTGCTCCGGCGTCCACAGGCTGTCATCGCGCAGCAACAGGCGCGAACCGTGGGTCAGCGCCGTCAGCCAGCGCTCATGGGCGCCGTCGAAGGCAAACGACATAAAGTGCAATTCGCAGTCGTCTGCGGTCATGGCGTAACGCTCGCCAATGGCGACGCAATGCATCGCCAACGGGCCATGGGCGACTGCGACACCCTTGGGCTGCCCGGTGGACCCCGAGGTGTAGATGACGTAGGCCAGAGTGTGCGGCGACAGCTCGACATGCGGCGCCGTGGCAGGCTGGTCGGCGACGTCAAACTGATCAAGGGCCAGCACCGCTACACCGGCGGGCACCGGCAATTGTTCGCGCAACACCGAATCACTGAGCAGCAAGCCGATCTGCGCATCACGCATCAGGTATTCCAGGCGCTCACGGGGATACTGGGTATCCAGCGGCACGTACGCCCCGCCCGCCTTGAGGACTGCCAGCAACGCAACGATCAGGTTTTCACCGCGCGGCAAGGCGATGGCTACCCGCACTTCCGGGCCTACGCCCTGCGCCACCAGCCCATGGGCCAGGCGGTTGGCACGCGCATCGAGCTGCGCGAATGTCACCCGTTGTTCATCGATAATCAAGGCAATGGCGGTGGGTGTCTCCCGGGCCTGCTGCGCAATGCGTTCATGCACCAGCGGTAACGCAACTGACGGCGCCTGCTGCCAATCCAGCAACAACGCCTGTTGTTCTTCACGGCCAAGCATCGGCAAGCGGGCCACCGCGCAGCTGGCATCAGCGACCACCCCGTGGAGCAGGTTCACCCAGTGCCGCGCCATGCGTTCGGCGGTGGCAGCGTCAAACAGGTCGGTGGCGTAAATCAGCGTAGCCGCCAGGCCCTGCGGCCCTTCAAGGGTATCGAGGGTCAAATCCAGGTGGGCGGTGCGAACATCCCACTCCAGGGCCTCGACCTGCAGATCCAGGTGCTGGGCGCGAGCGTCCTGTTTGACGGTCTGGTGGTTGTACATGACCTGGAACAACGGGCTGTGGCTCAGGCTGCGTTCCGGTTGCAGCGCCTCCACCAGTTGCTCAAACGGTAGGTCCTGATAATCCTGGGCCTGCAGCGCGGCATCCTTGACCTGTTGCAACAGGTCCAGGAACGGCGTGCTGCCGTCCACATTCGCCTTGAGCACCTGGGTATTGACGAAGAATCCGATCAACCCCTCAGTCTCCACCCGGTTACGGTTGGCCACCGGTACCCCGACACGAATGTCGGGCTGGCCGCTGTAGCGGTACAGCAACGCCTGGAACGAGGCGAGCAGCACCATGAACAAGCTGGCGTTGTGTTGCTGGGCAAGGTGTTTGAGGCCTTCGCTCAACTCGCCATTCAAGGGGATATCCAGACGCGCGCCACGCAGGCTTTGCACCGCCGGACGCGGATGGTCGGTGGGCAATTCCAGCACCGGCGGGTGGTCACCCAATTGGCGGGTCCAGTAGGCCAGCTGTCGATCGCGCTCGCCGGCTTCCATCCAGCGCCGCTGCCAGATCGCGTAATCGGCGTATTGAATCGGCAAGGGCGGCATGTCCAGCGTACGGCCCTGCTGGCTGGCGGCGTAACGCGAAATCAGCTCGTCGACCATCAGGCCCATGGACCAGCCGTCGGAGACGATATGGTGCTGTGTCACTACCAACACATGATCATCATCCGCCAGATGGATCAGCTTGACCCTTATAAGCGGACCGTTCAGCAGGTCAAACGGACGCCGGGTTTCGCTGTCCACCGCCTGGCGAATCTGCTGCAGGCGCTCGGCCGGGTCGGTCGCCGCCGGCAAGGCATCCTGCTCGATGTGCAATTCGCCCTGCGAGGCAATGACCTGATAGACCCCGTTTTCGTCATCCTTGAAGGTGGTGCGCAACGGTTCATGGCGCGCGATCAGTTGATTGAAACTGTGCTGCAGGGCGTCGAGATCAACCGTCCCCCGCAAACGCAGGGCACGCGGAATATGGTAGGCACTGCTTTCAGGCTCCAGTTGCCACAGGAACCATTGGCGCTCCTGGGCAAAGGACAACGGCACGTGTTCAAGGCTGGAACGGGTCTGGGGAATGGGCAGGTTCGCCGGTGATATCCCCTCTTCGAGCATTTTTTGCAGGTACACCTTGCGCTTTTCCAGCGGCAAAAGGATGAAGCGTCCAGCAATCTTCAGTGCAGCCGCGTTATCGTCCATCATGCTTCATCCACCTCATCCAACAAACTTTCCAAACGACTCAACCGGGAGGCATCCAACCGCGCTGCGGGGGCCTCCAGGTGGTCGACAAACTCATTCAGTGTTGGAAACTCAAAGACCAACTGTGCAGGCGCCTTGATCCCCAATTCCAGTTGCAGGCGCGACAGCACCCCCATCACCAGCAACGAATGGCCGCCAAGCTCAAAGAAGCTGTCGCCAAGCCCCACTTGCGGCACGTGCAAGACCTGCTGCCAAATCAGCGCGACCTGTTTTTGCAGGTCGGTTTCGGGCGCCTGGTAGGCCATGCGCACTGCCTGCATATCCGCCGCGGGCAAGGCTTGGCGATCCAGCTTGCCGTTGGCCGTCAGCGGCAGTTTTTCCAGCACCACCACCTGCGCCACTACCATGTGCTCGGGCAGGTGTTCACGCAGGTAGCTCACCACGGCCTCACGCATCGCCAACTGCCGGGACGGCGCCAGGTCCGCCGGATCGCGCGGTACCACATACCCCACCAACTGCTTGCCGTGGACGCCCTCCCGAGCCATGACCGTGGCGTCGCTCAACAAGCCAAGCCCGCGCAGGCACGCGCCGACCTCACCGGGCTCGACGCGGAAACCGCGAATCTTCACTTGGTCATCGATGCGCCCATGGCTTTCAATATGGCCGTCGCGCAGGCCCACTCGGTCGCCGGTGCGGTACAGTCGCTCGCCAGGCATACCAAAAGGGTCGGGCACAAACCGTTCGGCGGTCATGCCCGCCTGGCCCAGATAGCCCTGGGCCAGGCAAGGCCCGCCGAGATAAAGCTCACCCAGCACGCCCGGCGCCACCGCCTGCAAATTCTGGTCAACAACATGCGCCCGCACATTGGCCATCGGCTGGCCCAGGGGCACGATGCACCCAGGCTCAACCCGGCCGACGAGCCCCGCCAGGACACCTACGCACGTCTCGGTAGGGCCATAGTGGTTGAACACCTGACACGCCGGCGCCAGCGCTCGAACCTGGTCAAGCAAGGTGTTCGAACAGGCCTCGCCTCCCAGCACCAGGCAGCGTCGGGGCAAGGCGTTTGCGGGATTGACGGCCTTGAGCAGGGATTCAAGATGGGACGGCACCACTTTGATAGCGTCCACTTCATGGCGGTGCATGTACTCGGCAAAACCATTGGCGTCCATCGCCAACTCCGGATCGAGGACATGCAGGGTCCGGCCGGCACACAGCGCACCGAACAGCACGGTGTAGCCAAGATCGGCAGCGACCGTAGACACCAGCGCCATGCTGCGGATATCCGCCATGGGCAGCAGGTCGAGAATCGAATCAACATAGTCGACCAAGGCCTCCCCGGTGACGACGACGCCCTTGGGTTTGCCGGTTGAGCCCGAGGTATAGACGACATACGCGGGCAACTGTGCCGGGTACACCGGGTAGTTCAGCGGCGGGCACGCCGGACCGCTCACCAGGGCGTCGTGCAGGTCCAGGGTGGGAATCACCGCTACCTGACCGTCCAGTTCTTGCAGCCACTCGCCGGGAGCCATCAGCAAAGCAGCGCCGCTGTCTTGCAGCAAGCCGCCGATACGGCTGCGCTGGGCTCGCGGGTCCAACGGCAGGAACGCCGCCCCTACCCGCAAAATGGCCAACACCGTCGTCACAAACGCACTGCCTCGCTCAAAGCCGATTGCCACCAGGCTGCCCGGGCCAATGCCCAGGGTTTGCAGGCGCTGCGCCAGGCGCTCCGCCCGCTGGTCGAGCTGCTGGTAGGTCAACTGCTCGGCGCCACACACCAACGCAATCGTCTGCGGCACACGTGCGACCTGGGCCTGGAACCGCTGCTGGACACTGTCACCAGCGCGGGCTTCGCGCACCGGGCCGGTACACAGCGCGGCCGCCGCCCGACGGCTGGCTTCGTCCCCCAACGGCACCTCGCCGACGGGCTGGCGGGCATCCGTGACAAACGCCAGCAACAATCGATGCCAATCTTGCAGTTGCTGGCTGGCGGTCCGGCTGTCGAACAAGTCGCGGGCATAGATCCACGACACGCCGATGCCTTCGGCGGTTTCTGTGGTTTCCAGGGTCAGGTCGAACTTTGCCAGGGTGTCATCCCCAACCAACGCTTCGACCGCCAGCCCGCCAGGCAACTGTGAAAAGGCACTGGCTGACTGCACCTGATGATTGAACATCACCTGGAAAACCGGACTGTGGCTCAAGCTGCGTTCGGGCTGCAGCGCCTCTACCAGTTGTTCGAACGGCAGGTCCTGGTATTCCTGGGCCTGCAAGGCGTGCTGCTTGACCTGTTGCAGCAGGTCGACAAAAGACCGCCGCCCCTCGACGTCGGCCTTCAGCACCTGGGTGTTAACGAAGAACCCGATCAGGCGCTCGACCTCAAGACGATGCCGGTTGGCCACAGGCACGCCAACACGGATATCCGACTGACCACTGTAGCGGTACAGCAGCACTTGAAACGCAGCCAGCAGCACCATGAACAGCGTCACGCCCTGCTCTTGGGCCAGACGCTTGAGGGCATCACTCAGGGACGCATCCAACAACAGGTCACAGCGAGCACCACGCTGGCTTTGCTGCGCCGGCCGCGGGCGATCGGTGGGCAATTGCAACACCGTCTGCGGCCCGCCCAACTGCCGGGTCCAGTAGCCCAATTGACGCTCACGCTCGCCGCCGTCCATCCATTGGCGCTGCCAGGCAGCGTAATCGGCGTACTGGATCGCCAGTGCCGGCCGCTGCAAAGACCGCCCCGCGCAACCGGCTTCATAGCCGGCCATCCATTCCTCCACCATGACCTGCATCGACCAGGCATCCGAGGCAATATGGTGCTGGGTCAGCACCAGTACATGGTCGTCTGCGCCAAGACGCAGCAACTCGACACGCAACAGCGGGCCACGCTCCAGATCAAAAGGACGCTGGACCTGCACCTGGGCAAATGCCATGACCTGGGCGTCGCTGGCCTCCTGCCCGGTCCAGTCATGCCGGCTTATGCAAACGCCGGTGTCGACGGCGATAACCTGGACAGGGCCCGTATCGCTGTGCACGAAGGTCGTGCGCAGGGGTTCATGGCGAGCCACCAGGGCATTGAAACTGTCTTGCAAGGCGTCGACATTCAGCGGCCCGCGCAAGCGCAAAACGCGGGGTAAATGATAGGCCGGACTGTCCGGCTGCAATTGCCAGAGGAACCACTGCCGCTCCTGGGCGTAGGACAGCGCCAACGGCTGGTTCCGCGCCACCGCCCGCATCGGCAGGACATGATCAGCCTGCCCCTCGGCCAGCGCCCTGGAAAAAGCCGCGAGGGTGCTGTGCTCAAACAAGCGGCGCAACGCAAGGGTTCGCCCAAGCTCATTGCGTACCCTGGACATCACCTGAGTGGCCAGCAACGAATGGCCGCCCAACTCAAAGAAGTCATCATTGAGCCCCACCCGAGGCACCTTCAGCACCTCCTGCCAGATCGTTGCCACTTGCTGCTGCAAGGGACTCTGTGGCGCCTCGTACGCCACCTGCATCTGGTTGATATCCAGCGGCGGCAATGCCTTGCGGTCGAGCTTGCCGTTGGGGGTCAGGGGCATCGCGCTGATGAACAACAAATGCGCAGGCACCATATAGTCGGCCAGCTCACATTTGAGCCAGGCCTTCAGGGTGTCACGTACCGCCGCCTGGGCCAGCGCATCGCCCTGCACCAGCACGGGTTCACGGGGCACGACATAGGCAACCAACTGATCGCCCGCGGTGCCCGGCAAGGCCACCACGGCCGCCTCACGCACATGCTCGCTGGCCAGCAAGCGGGCTTCGATCTCGCCCAACTCAATACGAAACCCGCGGATCTTGATTTGATGATCCAGCCGCGCGAGGTACTCGATGACGCCATCGGCCCGGGAACGGACCAGGTCACCGGTACGATACAAGCGACCGCCCGCCGGGCCATGAGGATCGGGCACAAACCGTTCGGCTGTGAGGGACGGTCGGTGGTGGTAGCCGCGCGCCAGGCCGTCGCCACCGATCAGCAGTTCGCCGCTGGCGCCGACGGGCACGGGCGAAAAATCCGCCCCCACGATAAACAGCGAAGTGTTGTCGATCGCCCGCCCCAGATAGGGCACGGGCTGCTGGGCCGTGACCTCATGGCAGGCGGACCAGATGGTGGTTTCCGTCGGTCCGTAAAGGTTCCATACCGGGCCGAGGGCCTCGATCATCCGTGAGGCCAACGCCTGCGGCAGGGCTTCGCCACCGCACAGCACCTTGCATCCCTTGAGGCAGCCTATTTCTGGATGGTCCAGCAACATCCGCCAAGTGGACGGTGTGGCTTGTACCGCGGTAACACCCTGCCGGGCGACCAGTGCGAGGATTTCCCCCGGGTCCTGGGCAACGTCCTGGCCGGCGAGCACGATGGTCGCACCCGTCACCAGCGGCAGGTAAATTTCCAGGCCAAAGATATCGAAGCAGAACGTGGTCAGCGACAACACCCGGTCAGTGGCCGAAAGGCCCGGACGCTGCGCCATGCTCTGGACAAAGTTGTTCAGCCCGCCGTGGCGCACCATCACGCCCTTGGGCTTGCCCGTGGACCCCGAGGTGTAGATGACATAGGCCAGGTCATCGGGCGCAACGCTCACCTGCGGGTCCGCCTGGGCATCCAGGCCCAGCCGGGACGGCTGCTGGTCGAGCAACAACAGGCGCAACCCAGGCAGCCCGGCAAACCGCGGTGCCAGGGAGGCCTGGGTCAGCAACAGGCCGATGCCGCTGTCTCCAATCATGTAGTCCAGACGTGCCTGGGGATAAGCCGGATCCAGCGGCACATAGGCACCGCCCGCCTTGAGCACGGCCAGCAGGCCAACCACCATGTCCAGGCTGCGTTGCGCCGCGATACCGACCAGAACGCCGGGGGCCACGCCCTGCTCGATCAGGGTATGGGCCAGGCTGTTGGCCCTGGCTTGCAACGCCTCGAAGGTCAAGGCCTGGCCATCCACCGTCAATGCCTGTGCAGCGGGAGTGCGGCGGGCCTGCTCGGCAATCTGCTGGTGCACGGCCTGTACAGGTACCGGTTTGGCCGACGGGTTGCTGTGATTCAGCAGACGCTGCAACTCCAATGCGTCAAACAGCGGCAGTTCATCCACCGATTGGCCCGGGCAAGCGACAATGCCCTGGAGCAGGTTCAACCAATGAGCCTGCAGCCGCTCGATGGTCGCGACCTCGAACAGATCCGTGGCGAATACCAGCGAGGCCGATAGGCCTTCCCGGGTCTCATAGGTTTCCAGGGTCAAGTCGAACTGCGCCGTGAGGTGAGCCACTCCCATGTTCTCGACCGACAACTGCGGGAGCTGCGCCACCACCGGGTTGGAGCGTTCAAGCCCCTGATGGTTGTACATCACTTGAAACAGCGGGCTGTGGCTCAGGCTGCGCTCAGGCTGCAACAGCTCCACCAATTGTTCGAACGGCAGGTCCTGGAACTCTTGGGCTTGCAACGCCGTCTGCTTGACCTGCGCCAGCATTTGGCTGAAAGGTGCACGGCCGTCAACCAGCGCTTTCAAGACCTGAGTGTTAACGAAAAAACCAATCAGCCGCTCGGTCTGCGCACGACTGCGATTAGCCACCGCCACGCCGACACGCACATCCGTTTGGCCGGTGTAGCGGTACATCAAGATCTGCCACGACGCCAGCAGCAGCATGTACAGCGTCACGCCTTCGCGTTGCGCCAGGTGTTTGAGGCCTGCCGCCAGCTCCGGCGCCAGCACACAGTCCAGACGCGCACCGCGATAGCTCATCATCGCGGGGCGCGGAAAATCGGCAGGCAGTTGTAACGTCGGCTGCTCGCCCCCCAGTTGTTTCTGCCAATAGGCCTGCTGGCGCTCACGCTCCCCAGCCTGCATCCAGTTACGCTGCCACAGGCCATAATCGGCGTACTGGATCGCCAGCTCTGGCAATACCGCAGGTCGCCCGTGCTGAAAACCGGCATAGAGCTCAATCAGTTCCTCGACCATGATCTGCATCGACCAGCCATCGGAAACGATATGGTGCTGAACCAGCACCAGCACGTGCTCATCCGCCGCCAGCCGCAGCAACTTCACCCGCAACAGCGGCCCATGCTCAAGGTTGAAGGCCTGCTGGGTGCAGGCCTCGATGACAGCGTGCAGGGCGGGGTCACTCAAGCCCTGCGTGCTCACATCCTGCAGTTCGATGGTCAGGGCCGCGCTTGCGGCAACCCGTTGCACGGTACGCCCCTGCTCCTCGGCAAACGTGGTACGTAACGGCTCATGGCGAGCAATCAAACTATTGAACGCTGACTCAAGCGCAGGCACATCCAGCGACCCGCGCAGGCGCAGGACCGATGACATGTTGTAGGCGGTACTCTTCGGGTCCAGTTGCCAGAGAAACCACAGGCGCTCCTGTGCGTAGGACAGCAACAGCGGCTCTGACGCATCGCGCTTGAAAACGGGGGTCAAGCCATACAGGTTGATGCCCTTTTTCCCAAGCAAAACGGCGAGCGCTTTTCTTTCTGCCAGAGAAAGCGTTCCCACCGATTCGATTAACTTTTGCACGCCGCAGTCCTCACTAGGAAATCAGATTTTCAAGCTCATCAGCAGATAGACGTTTGAGGGCGGCCAAGGATTTAGCCAACTCGTCTTGAAGAGGTTGAATTTCGGACTGCAGCGTGCGGACTTGCTGGACAAAATCCCCGAGTGTTTCGGTGACAAACAGGGTTTTGAGTGGAACGTCGAGATTTGCCTGGGCGCGAATCTGCATCATCATTTGCGTCGCCAGCAGGGAGTGCCCGCCCAACTCGAAAAAATTGTCGCCCAGGCCTACCCGCTCCAAACCCAGCAGTTGCTGCCAGATCCCTGCAATCTGACAGGCCAGTGCATCCTGGGGCGCCAGGTATTCAGCACGGGCGCGGGCTGTATCCGGGGCCGGCAAGGCCTTGCGGTCGAGCTTGCCATTGGGGCCTACAGGCAAGGCATCGAGCAGCAGAAGCTGAGTGGGCACCATATAGTCCGGCAACCCTTGGCGCAGCGCGGCACGGACGGCGTCCAACCACTGCGGTCGTGCGGTTTCGTCGAGATTCGCCGACGTCGGCACCACATAGCCCACCAGTTGCAGGCCGGCCGGCGTTTCAACCGCCAGCACTGCCGCTTCACGCACGGCCTCCTGCTCCAGCAGTCGGGCCTCGATCTCTCCAAGCTCAATGCGCAACCCGCGCAACTTCACCTGATGGTCGATACGACCGCGGTACTCGATAACCCCGTCTGACCGCTGGCACACCAGGTCACCGCTGCGGTACAGCCGCTCACCCGGCACAAACGGGCTGGCGACAAAGCGCTCGGCCGTCAGGCCCGCACGACGGTGGTACCCACGCGCCAGGCCTTCGCCTCCCAGGTACAACTCACCGATCACCCCGGCCGGCACCAGTGTCAGGTCCGGGCTCAAGACGTAGGTCTGCAGGTTCGCGATCGGCTGGCCAATCGGCACGCTGTCGCGACCTTCTTCGCGGCAGGTCCAGTGGGTCACGTCGATGGCCGCCTCGGTGGGCCCGTACAGGTTGTACAGCCCGGCATTCGGCAGCTTGCTGAAGACTTGTTGTTGCGCGTCCACCTGCAACGCTTCGCCGCTGCACACGATGCGCGTCAGGCTGGCGCACTGGCTGACCTGAGCGTCCTGCAAGAACACCTGCAACATCGAAGGCACAAAATGCAGCGTGGTGATCTGCCGGGCCGTGATCAACTGCACCAGTTTTGTGGGCTCACGATGATCTCCCGGGGCCGCCACCACCAGCCGCGCACCGCTCATCAGCGGCCAGAAAAACTCCCACACCGAGACATCGAAGCTGAACGGCGTCTTCTGCAACACCGCGTC
>NZ_JACARE010000019.1:108979-195754 GCF_013386765.1 Pseudomonas yamanorum | reverse complement strand
CGGAGCGGGTAAACCGGCAGGACGCCGGTTTAGCCGCGACGGGGCAGGGACGCCCCGTCGCGGCGGCCCGCGGAGTAATGCCGGAGTGCGGGCACACCGAGCCTAGGCGAGGTGCCGAGTGGTGGGGCAAGAGCGTTTTGCTTACTTTTGCGCTTTTCAAAAGTGAGCCGCTGTAAGAGCGGAACCCATAGCGGCCATAACCGAAGAAACGGATATGCCCCCAATCACCCACCCTTACCCAACAACGCCCGAGCAAACTCATCAGACGCAATAAAATCCATGGCCTTACGCAGCTCGCAAGCCGCCTCAGCCCCAAACGCCTCATCAAACCGCACCGCCATCTCCCGAGACACCACCCGCGCCTCCTCGTACTTACGCTGCCCCGCATCGGTCAACAACACCCGCCGACTACGGCGATCCAACTCGTCCACCTGCAACACCACCAACCCATCGCGCACCAGCGGCTTGAGCGTATGCCCCAGGGCCGACAAATCCATCACCAGCGAATGCGCCAGGTCACGCATCTTCGGCGCGTCCCCATTGGCAATGTGGTTCATCAGCGAATACTGGGTAGCCTTCAGACCAAACGGCACAAACGCTTCGTCATAGATCTGCGCCATGCGCCGGGACGCGCGACGCACGGCTCCGTTGGAGCAGGTGCTGGGGCTATTCAGGGTGGGCGGTGCACATTTCACGGGCGGTCACTCGCTACAGCTAAAGGGTTAACCAAACGTTAATCCGGCAAGATGAATATTGACACACATTGCAACAAATTAGTTGCGTATGCCTCTAAACGCTATATCGTGGCATATGCCTCTATTTTGACCGGATGTCAGTGCAGTTGGCCCGGATCACAGACGGGCGGGGCAGGAGGGAAGCGCTGTTTGGTACCTCCTTCAGTCATCAACTTCCTGTCTGGATCACACCTATGCTCAACCTTGTGCGCATCGCATTGCGGCGCCCCTATACCTTCCTGGTATTGGCCATTTTCATCCTGATTGTGGGCCCGCTCGCGGCCTGGCGTACCCCGACCGACATCTTCCCCGAAATTCGTATCCCCGTGATTGCCGTGATCTGGCAGTACACCGGCTTGCCACCCGACCAGATGGCCGGCCGTATCACCTCGCCCTTCGAACGGGTGCTGACCACCACGGTCAACGACATCCGCCATATCGAGGCGCAGTCGTTGAACGGCTTCGGCATCGTCAAGGTGTACTTCCAGCCGGGCGTCAATATCAGTACGGCCAACGCACAAGTCACCTCGGTGTCCCAGGCCATCCTGCGCCAACTGCCGCCCGGTACCACGCCGCCGCTGGTGCTCAATTACAGCGCTTCTACGGTGCCGATCGTGCAACTGGCATTGTCCGGCAAAGGCCTCACCGAACAGAAGTTGGGCGACATTGGCCTCAACACCGTGCGCCTGATGCTCACCACCGTGCCCGGTGCCGCGCTGCCATACCCGTTCGGCGGCAAGACCCGCCAGGTGCAGATCGACCTCGACTCGGCGCGCATGCAGGCCCGGGGTCTCTCGGCCCAGGACGTGGCCAACGCCCTGGCCACCCAGAACCTGATCACCCCGGTGGGCACGCAAAAGATCGGCAGCTACGAGTTCAACCTGCAACTGAACAACTCGCCGACGGATTTCCACGACCTGGAAAACCTGCCGATCAAGACCGCCGACGGCACCACCGTGTTGATTCGTGACGTGGCCACCGTGCGTGACGGCAACCCGCCGCAAACCAATATCGTGCACGTCAACGGCAACCGCTCCGTGCTGCTGCCGGTGCTCAAGACCGGCTCGGCCTCGACCCTCGGGGTGATCGCCGGCATCAAGGACAAACTGGCGGACAACAAGGCTGCCTTGCCGCCCAACCTGAATATCGACCTGATCGGCGACCAGTCGCTGTTCGTGCGTTCGGCCATCAGCGGGGTGGCCCGTGAAGGGATCATTGCCGCGGCGTTGACCAGCCTGATGATCCTGCTGTTCCTCGGCAGTTGGCGCTCCACGGTGATCATCGCCACGTCGATCCCGCTGGCGATCCTGGCGTCGATTGCCACGCTGTCGGCCCTCGGTGAAACCCTCAATATCATGACCCTCGGCGGCCTGGCGTTGGCCGTGGGGATCCTGGTGGATGACGCGACGGTGACCATCGAAAACATCAACTGGCACCTGGAACAGGGCAAGCCGGTGGAGACGGCGATCCTCGACGGCGCGGCGCAGATCGTCACCCCGGCGTTTGTCTCGCTGCTGTGTATCTGCATCGTGTTCGTGCCGATGTTTTTCCTGGAAGGCGTGGCGCGCTTCCTGTTTGTGCCGATGGCCGAAGCGGTGATTTTCGCAATGATCGCCTCGTTCATCCTCTCGCGAACCCTGGTGCCGACCCTCGCCAACTACCTGCTCAAGCCTCATGAACATCATGCGGACGGTACGCCGGTGGTGGCGCCGTCGAGCAACCCGCTGGTGAAGTTCCAGCGCGGGTTCGAGCGCCAGTTCGAGGCGTTTCGCGGGGTTTACCATGGGGCGCTGGAAAGTGCCTTGCACCATCGGCGTATCGCGGTGATCGCGATGCTGGCGTTTGTCGCGGTGTCGTTTGCGCTGGTGCCATTCCTGGGCCGCAACTTCTTCCCCGACGTCGACTCCGGGCAGATCCTGCTGCATGTGCGGGCGCCGGTCGGCACGCGGGTGGAGAGCAATGCGCGGCTGGTGTCGCAGATCGAAAACACCATTCATAAAGTGATCGAGCCCAAGGAGCTGGCGGCCATCGTCGACAACATCGGCCTGGCCATCAGCGGGATCAACGTGGCCTACAACAACACCGGCACCGTCGGTTCCCAGGACAGCGACATCCAGATCAGCCTGAAAGAGGGCCATCGTCCCACCGCCGAGTACATGCGCGAACTGCGCGAACGGCTGCCCCGTGAATTCCCGAATGCGGTGTTCTCGTTCCCGGCCTCCGACATCGTCGGGCAGATCCTCAACTTCGGTTCTTCAGCGCCGGTGGATGTGCAAATCGCCGGGAATAACCTGCCGGCCAACTTCACTTATGCCAGCACCTTGCTGCGGGAAATTCGCCGGGTGCCGGGGGTGGTGGATGCGCGGATCCAGCAGTCGCGGCAATTGCCCACCTTCAAGATCGATGTGGACCGCACCCAGGCCCAACTGGTGGGCCTGAACGAGCGCGACGTGACCAACAGCCTGGTGGTCAACCTGGCGGGTTCCAGCCAGGTGGCGCCGACGTTCTGGCTCAACCCGGCCAATGGCGTGTCCTACCCGATTGTGATGCAGACCCCGCAATACGGCCTCGACACCCTGGCCGCGCTGCACAACCTGCCGTTGAGCGGCAGCCCGGGTGCGGCGCAAGACCAGACCCTCGGCGGCCTGGCGTCCATCGAACGCAGCCACGCCAACTCGGTGGTGACCCAGTCGGATATCCAGCCGGTGGTCGAGGTCCTCACCGCGATCCAGGGCCGTGACCTCGGCGCCGTGGCGGCCGACATCCAGACGATCATCGCCGCCCACGCCAGCGAAGTGCCCACCGGTTCCAAGGTGCTGTTGCAGGGCCAGGTGCAAACCATGAACGCGGCCTTCAGTGGCTTGCTGTTTGGCCTGCTCGGCGCAGTGGTGCTGATCTACCTGCTGATCGTGGTCAACTTCCAGTCCTGGGCCGACCCGTTCGTGATCATCACCGCCTTGCCGGCAGCGCTGGCGGGGATCGTGTGGATGCTGTTCATCACCCACACGCCGCTGTCGGTGCCGGCGCTGACGGGGGCGATCATGTGCATGGGCGTGGCCACCGCCAACGCGATCCTCGTGGTCAGCTTCTGCCGCGAACGTCTCGCGGTGCACGGTGACGCGGTGCAGGCGGCGCTGGAAGCCGGCTTTACCCGTTTGCGCCCGGTATTGATGACTGCCATCTCGATGATCATCGGCATGGCGCCGATGGCCCTGAGCCTGGGGGAGGGCGGTGAACAGAACGCTCCGCTGGGCCGTGCGGTCATCGGCGGGCTGGCCTTCGCCACCATTGCCACGTTGTTTCTGGTTCCGCTGATTTTCAGTCTTGTGCACGGGCGGCGTCAGCACGCCACGCTTGCGACCACCGCCACTCAAGGGGTTTGACATGTCCACTTCCGTTTCCAATCCGGGTTCACCCCGCCGTAAATCCCGTGGTCTGCTCTGGCTGGTGCTGGGGCTGGTAGTGCTCGTCGCCGTGGTGGTGTTCGGCATCGGGGTGCGCGCCAGCGAATCCCGTGACCTGAAAACCTGGACCGACACCCAGGCCTTGCCCAGCGTGAACCTGATCACCCCGAGCGTGCAGCCCCAGGGCCCGATCCTGAACCTGCCGGGGCGCCTTGAGGCGTACTCCCGGGCGTCGATCTTTGCCCGGGTCAACGGCTACCTGAAGACCTGGAATGTCGACATCGGCGACCACGTGAAAGCCGGGCAACTGCTGGCTGAAATTGATACGCCGGAGCTCGATCAACAACTGCTGCAAGCCAAGGCCGTGCTGGCCTCGGCCCAGGCCGACGAGTCGCTGGCGCAAACCACCGCCAAGCGCTGGCAGGCGATGCTTTCCTCGGACTCGGTATCGCGCCAGGACGTGGATGAACGCACCGGCGACCTGACCGCCAAGCAGGCCAAGGTGGTCGCGGCCAAGGCCAACGTCGACCAGTTGATCGCCACCAAGGGCTTCCAGCGGTTGACCGCGCCGTTCGCCGGTGTGGTGACCGCGCGTTCCACTGATGTGGGCGCGCTGATCAATGCCGGTGGCGCCACCGGCAAAGAGCTGTTCGCAGTTTCCGATGTCAGCCGCCTGCGGGTGTATGTGCAGGTGCCGCAATCGTCGGCGCCGCAGATTCAGGTAGGCACCGTGGCTCGCTTGAGCGTTCCGGAATATCGCGGTGAAACCTTCAACGCCAAGGTGATCGCCACCGCCGATGCCGTGAACGCAGCGTCCGGCAGCACCCTGGTACAGCTGCTGGTGGACAACCCCGGCAGCCGCCTGTTGCCGGGCGCCTACACCAGCGTGCAGTTCAACTTGCCGGTGCAGACCGACGTGCTGCGCTTGCCCGCCAGTGCCCTGGTGTTCGATGACAAGGGCATGCGCGTGGCGACCCTGGATACGAACAATCACGTGCACTTCAAGACCGTGACCATCGCCCGTGACTTCGGCGACAGCGTGGAAATCGGCAGCGGCCTGGCCGCCACCGACCGCGTGATCGACACTCCGCCCGACGGCCTGGCCGACGACGATTCGGTGCAACTGGCCGCCAATACTCCAGAGGCCAAACCCCATGGCTAAGCGCACTTGCCTGGTATTGGCCGCCACCCTGGGCCTGGGCGCCTGCCACCTTGCGCCGCCGCTGGACGTGCCCGATGTGCCCGTGGCTGCGCAATTCCATACCCAAGGCCCGTGGACCGTCGGCACGCCGAACGACCAAGCGAGTCGCGACGGTTGGTGGCAGATCTACAAGGACCCGCAACTGGATGCGATGGAGCAACAGCTGCTGCAAAACAACCCGGACCTGAGTGCCGCACTGGCTCACTATTCCCAGGCCCAGGCGTTTTTGGCCCAGGCGCAATCCGGGCTGTTTCCGAAAGTCATCGGGTCCGGTAATGCCCAGCGTATTCGCCAGTCCGACACGCGCCCGTTGCGCTCGGCCAGCCCGCCGAATGTCTACGATTCGGGGACCGTTGGCGTGGAAGTGGACTATGAAGTCGACCTGTGGGGCCGCGTGCGCGACACCGTGGCCGCCGGCACCAGCGATGCCCAGGCGGCCAGGGCCGACCTGGCCTCGGTACGCTTGAGCCTGCAGGCGCAACTGGCCGACAGCTACATCCGCCTGCGCGGCATCGACCGCCAGGACCAGTTGCTGCAACAAACCACCGACGCCTATGCCAAGGCCCTGAGCCTCACCGAAGGCTTGCATGGCGGCGGCATCGTCTCTGGCCTGGACGTGGCACGGGCGCGTACCCAACTGTCGACGGTCAAGTCGCAGCTGAGCCAGAACCTGGTGCAGCGCGCGGTGCTGCAACACTCGATAGCGGCGATGTTGGGTGAGTCGGCATCGACCTACGCGATTGCCCCCAGTGTTGCGGATATCGCCTTGCCCGGCGTACCCACCGGCGTGCCGTCGACGCTGTTGCAGCGCCGCCCGGACATCGCCGCCGCTGAACGCCGGATCGCCTCGGCCAACGCACGCATAGGCGTGGCCAAAGCCGCCTGGTTCCCGGCCCTCACCCTGAGTGCCCAAGGTGGTTTCCAGAGTGACGAGTTCGCGCACCTGTTGAGCGCGCCGAATATTTTCTGGGCGATTGGCCCGTCGCTGGTGGGGACAATCTTTGACGGTGGCGCGCGTCAGGCCGGTGTCGACAGTGCCAAGGCGGCCACCGATGAAGCCGCGGCCAAGTATCGTGGTGTAGTGTTGACCGCGTTCGAACAGGTGGAGAACAACCTGTCGATCATCTCGGGGCTCGACACTGCCCTGGCAGACCAGCGAGACGCGGCGGCTGCCGCGCAGTACGCCGAGGACTTGTCCCTGGCGCGGTACCGCCAGGGCGGCGCGGCGTACCTGGACGTGGTGACGGCGCAGGTCGCGTCGTTGCAGGCACAACGAACTGTGCTGGATCTGCAGACTCAACAGTTAAGCGCCAATGTGGGGCTGATCAAGGCATTGGGTGGCGGCTGGAACCTGGCGGAATTGGCCGACACCCCGGAATTGAACCCAAGGAGTAACAAGCATGACTGATTACGTACCGCCAAAAGTCTGGACCTGGAAGACCCAAAACGGCGGCACCTTCGCCAGCATCAACCGGCCCGTCGCCGGCGCGACCCACGACAAGGAATTGCCGGTAGGCCGTCATCCGTTGCAGCTGTATTCGCTGGCAACGCCCAATGGTCAGAAAGTCACGATCCTGCTGGAAGAGCTGTTGGCACTGGGTCACACCGGCGCGGAATACGATGCGTGGTTGATCAAGATCGGCGACGGCGACCAGTTCGGCAGCGGCTTCGTGGGCGTCAATCCGAACTCGAAGATTCCGGCATTGCTGGACCGCAGCGGGCCCAAGCCGATCCGGGTGTTCGAGTCCGGGGCGATCCTGCAGTACCTGGCCGAGAAGTTCGGTGCGTTCCTGCCCACCGAGCCTGCGGCCCGTGCCGAGTGCCTGTCGTGGTTGTTCTGGCAGATGGGCAGCGCGCCGTACCTGGGCGGTGGCTTCGGACATTTCTACGCCTACGCGCCGACCAAGATCGAATACGCCATCGACCGTTTCGCCATGGAAACCAAGCGCCAGCTGGACGTGCTGGACAAGCAGTTGGCCGAGCACGAATACATCGCGGGGGATGAATACACCATCGCCGACATGGCGATCTGGCCGTGGTACGGCGGCCTGGTGAAAGGCCGCTTGTATGGGGCGGGTGAGTTTCTCTCGGTGCAGGATTACCAGCACGTGGTGCGTTGGGCCGATGCCATCGAAGCGCGGCCGGCGGTGCAGCGAGGGCGCCGGGTGAATCGTGTTTCGGGCGAGCCGTCAGAGCAATTGCGCGAGCGTCATGACGCGTCGGACCTCGACTGACAACAGCGCTCCCTGTGGAGAGGGAGCTTGCTGTGGTGAGGGAGCTTGCTGTGGCGAGGGAGCTTGCTCCCGCTGGGCTGCGAAGCGGCCCCAATAAGCACCCCGCATTCTTTCAGGTAGAACGTGGGGGCAGGTTTTGGGGCCGCTTCGCAGCCCAGCGGGAGCAAGCTCCCTCGCCACAGGTGTCAGCGGCGCCTTCGCGTCGTTCCCACTTGGCGATCACCAGCGGTGCCAGGGCATTGCCCAGCACATTCAACGCGGTGGTCGGCATTTCCATCAGGCGATACACCCCGGCGATAAAGGCGATGCCCTCCAACGGCAAGCCCGCACTCGCGAGGGTCGCCGACAAAATCACGAACATGAACCCCGGCACCCCGGCCGCGCCCTTGGACGTCAGCACCATGGTCACCACCAGCAGCGCCTGGTCGCCAAGGCTCAGGTCGATGCCATACAACTGCGCCACAAACAACGTGCCGATCCCCAGGAACAGCGAAGCACCGTCCAGGTTGAACGAATACCCCACCGGCACCACAAAGCTCACCAGCGAAGGCGGCACGCCGTAGGTTTCGAGCTTCTTCATCAGTTGCGGCATTACCGCCGCGGAGCTGGCCGTGGAGAACGCCAGGATCAGCTCATCCTTGATATGCCGCATCAGCGCAAACAGGTTGATCCCGCACAGGCGCGCCACCAGGTTGAGCACCACCAGCACGAAGAACGCGATCGACACGTAGCTGACCATGATCAACTTGGCCAACGGCAGCAGCGAGCTGAAACCGAAGTTGGCCACGGTGACCGCGATCATGCCGAACACGCCGATGGGCGAGTAGGCCATGATCATCGACGTCACCTTGAACATCGCCTCAGACACCCCGCGCAGCAGGGCAATCACCGGGTCTTTACGCTCGGCCGGCAGGCGCGAAACCCCCAGGCCAAACATCACCGCAAAGAACAGCACCGACAGCAAACTGCCCTGGGCCATCGCATTGATCACGTTGTCCGGGATGATCCCGACGATGATCTGCCCCAGGCTGTGACCACCGCCGGCGCTGCTGGTGGGCAAGGTCACCGCACTGGCTTGCAGGCTGGACAACTCGGTGCCGGCGCCGGGTTTAAGCAGGTTGCCCATCACCAGCCCGACGATGATCGCCAGGGTGGTGATGCAGAAAAAATAGCTCAGGGACTTGACCCCGATGCGCCCCAGGGATTTGCCGTCACCGTGCCCGGCAATGCCCACCACCATGCAGGAAAACACGATGGGCACGACGATCATCTTCATCAGCTTGATAAAGATATCGCCCGCCGGTTGCAGCAGGTTTTCAACCAGCCACGGCCGGGATTCGGGGAACCGGTGCAGCAGGGCGCCGATGGCGATGCCGGCGAGCAAGCCGATCAGGATTTGCCAGACCAGCGCGATGCGGGGCTTGTGCATGGGAATGCCTCATTTATATCAATGATTATGAGTGTTGTTCTAGGCAGTCAATGAGCGGCCATCCTTGGCCGCCGAGTGGGGCGGGAATCCGTCAGCGCAATCGATGGCACGCTTCATTCAGGCGACGGCAACCTTCTTCAATCACTTCAAGGGAACTGGCAAAAGACAGGCGGATATACGGCGACATGCCGTACGCCGCGCCGCTCACCGTCGCCAGGCCGTGTTCGCGCAGCAGGTACTCGGCCAGCTGGGTGTCGCTGTCGATCTGCTCGCCGTGGGGCGTGGTCTTGCCCATCAGCCCGGCAACGTTGGCGAACACGTAGAACGCGCCGTCCGGTGGGGTGAAGCTCACCCCGGGAATGTCCTTAAGCAGGCTCAGCATGCGTTCGCGGCGTTGCTGGTACACCTCGCGCATCCCGGCGATGGGCGCCTGGTCGCCGGCGAATGCGGCCACCGCCGCGGCCTGGCTGAGGGAGCTGGGGCAGGTGGTGGTTTGCGAGAGCAACTTGGCGATGGCCGCAACCAGCCAGGCCGGGCCGGCCCCGAAACCCAGGCGCCAGCCGGTCATGGCGTAGCCCTTGGAGGCGCCGTTGACGATCAGCGTGCGCGGCTTCAGGTCCGGTGCGAGCCGGGTCAGCGACACATGCCGGGTATCGTCGTAGACGAAGTGCTCGTAGATCTCGTCGGCCATGACCAGCACATGGGGGTGACGGCGCAGCACTTCGGCCAGGGCCAGCATTTCGGCCTCGTTGTACACCGCGCCACTGGGGTTGTTCGGGCTGTTGAGGATCACCCATTTGCTGCGTGGGGTGATCGCTTGTTCGAGGGCTTGCGGCGAGAGCTTGAACCCCAGTGACTCGTCGCCGGGAATGATCACCGGCGTCGCATCATTCAGCCGCGCGATGTCCGGGTACGACACCCAATACGGCGTGTGCACGATGACTTCATCGCCGCGATTCAGGGTCGCTGCCAGGGCGTGATAGATGATGTGCTTGCCGCCGCAGCCGGCAATCACTTCGTCCAGCCCGTAATCCAGCTGGTTATCACGCTTGAGCTTGAGGCAGATCGCCTTGCGCAGGGCGAGAGTACCGCTGGTAGCGGTGTAGTGGGTGTCGCCGCTGTGCATCGCGGCGCTGGCGGCTTCGAGGATATGCGCCGGGGTATCGAAATCCGGCTCGCCCACCGTGAAGTTGACGATGTCCCGGCCCTGGGCGCGCAGTTCGGTCACCAGCGCATTGGCCGCGATGCTCGGGGAGGGCGCAATGCCCAGTACCCGAGCGGAGAGAAATGCAGTGCTCATGATGGCTCCTTCAGTCTGCCAGGCCGGCCTGTTTCAGGACCTTGTCCATCCAGCTCTGGCGCACCGCACCGGTGGCGATTTCGGCTTTGACTTCTTCCTCATGGGCCGCGTGTTGCGCGGCCTTGCGCAGCACCTCGGCGGCGTCGGCCTGGGAGAAGGCGACCAGGCCGTCTTCATCGCCCACCAGCAGGTCGCCCGGGTTGATCAGCATGCCGCCGATGGACACCGGCACATTCACCTCGCCCGGGCCGGTCTTGTACGGCCCGCAATGCACCACGGCGCGGGCGTAGCACGGGGTGTCCTCGAAGCTGGCGACATCCCGGATCGCCCCATCAATCACAAACCCCACGCAGCCGCGCTGCTGGGCGTAGAGCTTGACCAGCTCGCCGATCACCGCGTTGTTGGTATCGCCCTGGGCGTCCACCACCAGCACGTGGCCCGGCTGCAGCATGCTCATGGCCTTGTAGATCAGCAGGTTGTCGCCGGGGCGGGTTTTCACCGTGAGCGCGGTGCCCACCAGCTTGCCGGTACGGTTGTAGCGGTTCAGCCCACGGGCGCCGATGTGCCGGCCGAGGTTGTCGCTGATGTGCGGGGTGACCACCTGGGCAAACGCTTCAAGCACCTCGGCGCTGGCCAGTGGCGGGTTGGGGAGGATGCGGGAACCGGGCAAGGACATGGCTGTAACTCCGATTGATCTTATGGGTCTGTGGCTAGATCTTAGGAGCGATGAACATACAGTTTTAGCGATATTTTATTATCTGATAGGATCGCTTTTTCTCATGGGAGGTGGCCGATGATCACGTTCAAGCAAATCGACGCGTTGTACTGGATTGCCGAGCTGGGCAGTTTCGAGGCGGCGGCGAACAAGCTGAACATGTCGCAGTCGGCGATTTCCAAGCGCATCCAGGAGCTGGAAGAAACCTTCGATGTGCAGATCTTCGACCGCAGCAAGCGCAACGCGCGGCTGACCGAAAAAGGCGCCGAGCTGCTGGACTACGGCAAGGACCTGCTGGAACGCCGCGACTACCTGCTGGAACGGGTCAGCGCTCGGGAAGTGCTGGTGCGCCGGTTTCGCCTGGGGGTCACCGAGCTGACGGCATTGACCTGGCTGCCCGCGCTGGTCGAGGCATTGCGCGAGGCCTACCCCAAGGTGCAGATCGAACCGTCGGTGGAGTTGAGCAGCGAGCTGTTTCGCAAGCTCGAGAGTGATCAACTGGACCTGGTGATCGTGCCCGATGCCTACAGTGATTCGCGATTCCTGAGTACGCCGCTGGGCAGTGTGGAAAACGCCTGGATGTGCGTGCCCGGACTGATCCCTGACAACGACCCGGTCAGCCTCGGGGTGTTGGCGGACTACACCGTGCTGACCCAGGGCTCGCAGTCGGGCACCGGCCTGACGTACGAGCGCTGGCTGGCGGCCCACGAGGTGCAGCTGCCACGCACCTTGACCAGTCACAACCTGCTGGTTCAGGTGGGTTTGACCCTGTCGGGCGTGGGCGTGAGCTACCTGCCCACCGCGTGCCTTTCACACCTGGTGGAGGCGGGGGCGTTGCGGGTATTGGTCACCGAGCCGGCCTTGCCGAGCATCCGCTATGTGGCCCTGCATCGCTCGGACCGCCAGCTGGGTTTGAACCGCAATGTCGCGCAACTGGCCCGCCAATGCTGTGATTTTTCCCGGCTGTTGCTTCAGCGGTTTGTGTGAGCCGCCGCGCACTGGCTGGCCAGTTCCGCCAGGGAGGCGGTCAGGCCGAGGTGGCCATGCTTGAGGAAGGCCAGTTGATAGTTGACTGGCTCGGGCGGGGTCTCCAGGAGCATTTCCTGGAGCTCGCCGCGCCGGATCTCATCGCCGAACAGCCCCCGGGGTAAACAACTGACCCCAACCCCGGCCCGGATCAACGCCACCAGTGCGAACAGGCTGTTGCTGCCATACACCCGGTTGAACTCGATCCCCGCCCGGGCAAACAACTGCTCGCAACGCTGGGTAATCCCCGAGTGCGTGCCCTGGACAATGATGGGCCACTGCGCGAGTTCCTTGAGGGACAGCGAGCGCGCATGCAGCGCGAGGCTCGCCGGCGCCAGCCAGGTAAATTCGACGGATTGCAGATCGATCGCCGCCATCGCCGGCGTCACGTAGTCCTGCGGGATCACCACCAGGTCCAGGTCGCCATCCAGCAGCTTCCTTTGCAGCGACGCCGACAGATCAACATCCGGATGCAACGCCACCTCCGGATGCACTGCTTTCACCCGCGCCGCAAAGTCCGAAAACCAGGTCACCGTCACCAGCTCCGTGAGCCCCATGCGTACCGTGCGCAGGGTGTGCCGCGACGCGCCCCGCAGCCCGTCAAGCCTGGCCAGGCTGTCGATCAAACCTTCACAGGCCTCCAGCAGTTCAGCGCCTTTGGCACTCAAGTGCGCCTTGGGCCCCGAGCCTTCGAACAGCGGCAGGCACGCCTGTTTTTCCAGCTCCTGCAAACGCTTGGTGACCGCCGATTGAGTGAGGAATAACTGCGTGGCCGCCCGCTGCAGCGTGCCGAGTTTCAGGGTCCAGTAGAACGCTTCAATCTGCTTGAGGTTGATCATGCTCAAGGCCCTCCCGCTGATAGGGGTGGTGCAGGTCGCAATGGGTATGGATCAACTCAATGACATGCCGCTGGAACGGGCTGTAGCTGTCGGCCCGGGCCAGCGCCACATACGGCGTCGATGGCAGCGGCGGCTCCACCCGCAGCCGCACCAGTTGCCCGCTCGCCTGGTAGGGCGCGGCGGTGGAGTCGGGCAGGTAGGTGACGCCGAGCCCCGACACCGTCAGGCCCACCAGCGCGGCCAGGCTGCTGCAGGGAATATGCGCCCGAGGGCTGGCGTGCCGGGCAGCCAGCCAGCGGTCGACCAGCAACCCCGAACCCGAGAGCTTGCCCTGGGTGAGCAGGGTGTAGCGGGTCAGGTCTTCCAGGGCCTGCGGGCGCTGGTGGTCCAGCAGGCCGGGGGCGCAGAACCAGCTGTTGCGCACTTCATCCAGCGCGACCTTGACCAGGCCGTTGGAGCTGAAGGCATCCGGCACCACGATCACGTCCACCTGGCCTGCCATCAGCAACCCGTGCAGGCGCACGCTGAGCTCCACTTCCGGCTCGATGCGCACCTTGGGGTAGTGGGTGGCAATCGCCTTGATCAGGCGCGGCAGCCAGGTCAGGGCGCTCAGCTCGGTGATGCCGATGCGCAGTTTGCGGCTCAACACCTCGGGGCTGATCAGGCAACTGCTGACGATGTCGCGTTGCAGCAGCACCTGCCGGGCGTGGGTCACGACTTCGGCGGCCATCAGGGTCGGTTTGGCGCTGCGCCCGCTGCGGTCGAACAGCGGGAAACCCAGCCAGTGCTCCAGTTCCTGGATCTGCCGGGTGATCGCCGATTGCACCAGCCCCAGGCGCGTGGCAGCGCCGTCGAAGGTGCCGTGATCGACCACGGCGATCAGCGCTTCCAGCTGTTTGAAGGTGGCCACGGGTACGATCTCATCTGGTTTTGGAATATTTTTAGTTCACGGAATATCCCTATGTCTACTTAAATTTCCTCGGCACTATTTGGCTCACGGCCTACTGGCGTGAATGACCCTTCACGAAGTTACCGACCATAAATCCAATAAAATCGGTGAAGAAATGAAAGCGGACTCCAAGCCTGCCAGCGGCTTTCGCTGGGTTGTGGCGGCCCTGTTTTTCCTGGCATACATGGTCGCCGGTGCCGACCGCGCAAACATCGGCGTGGTGGTGCCTTTCATCAAGCAGGAATACCACCTCAGCAACACCGACATCGGTGCCCTGGCCAGCCTGTTTTACCTGACCTACGCCATCGTGCAGATTCCCGCCGGCTACCTGTTCGGCAAGTACGGCATCCGCAAGCTGCTGACCGGCTCCCTGGTGCTGACCTCCCTGGCCACGCTCTTGATCGGCTTCACCAGCAGCGTGCTGCAACTGAAGCTGGCGCGGGCCTTGTTGGGGGCGGCGGAAGGGCCGATCAATATCGGGATCGTGTCGATCATCAACCGCTGGTTCCCGCCGAGCGAGAAGGGCCTGGCCACCGGTATTTTCATGTCTTCCATCAAGTTCGCCCCGGCCTTCGTACCGCCGTTGTGCGCCTGGATCGTGCACCTGTATGGCTGGCGCGAGGTGTTCTATTTCTTTGCCGTGCCGGGGTTCTTTGTCGCGCTGCTGTGGTGGTGGCTGGTCAAGGATGATCCGGCGGAAAGCCCGTATGTCTCGCCCAGCGAAGTGCGGCATATCCAGGACACCGAAGTGCACGGGCAAGTGGTAGCCAGGCCCATGGTGCGCATGCCGGCATGGGTCGACAGGCTGATTCGCAGCCGCGACGTCAAACCCCTGGCCGACAACAAAAGCATCCTGGCGTCGTGGAATGTGTGGGCCTGCGCGTTCGGCTATTTCATGATGGTGGGCATCACCTATTCGATCATGACCTGGATCCCGACCTACCTGATCACCGTCAAGCAGTTCTCGGTGATCACCATGGGCGCCGTGGCATCGGCCCCCTGGGTGGGCGCGGTGATCGGCAACCTGCTGGGCGGCTGGCTGTCGGACCGGGTCTTCGACAAGCGCCGCAAGCCGGCCATGTTGATCAGCTCGCTGGCCACGGTGGTGATGATGTTTGTGCTGCTGCATTCACCGAGCGACCCGGCGCTGCTGGCGGCGGTATTCCTGTTGGCGGGTGTGTTGCTCAATATCGGTTTTTCGACCTTCCTCGTGTACCCCATGGGCCTGGCGACCAAGGACCGGGTGCCGTTTGCCGCCTCCATCGTCAATACCGGCGGCTCGCTGGGCGGGGCCTTCGCGCCGTTCGTGGTCGGCCTGTTGCTGGACAGCTTCAGTTGGGACTACGTGTTCGGCTTTCTGGGTGTGTGTTCACTGATCACCTTCGCCATCGTGCTGACCATGATCGAACCTCGGCCCGCTGCACGTGTGCAGGATCACGGCGAGCCCTTGGCATCGCCCCTGGCTCACGCCAAACCCTGAACCACTCACTTTCATTGAAGGATCCCGGATGAACGATTCGTCGCGCGTCATGCAGGTTTGTCGGCTCGATTTATGGATCAGCCCCGTGTTTGACGATCTGGTTCGCAGCGAGGCCAACCTGGCGTTGCAGGTGCTGGCTCATCAAGGCGAGGACCCGCGCACCCTGGCGGCCTTGAGCCGGGCCCATGCCTACCATGTGTCGGCGGCCAAGGACGAGCTGCCACGGGCATGGTTCGTCAACGAGGCGTTGATCGCCCAGTGCCCTGATCTGCTCTGCGTGTCTTCCGGCGGCGCGGGCTTTGACACGGTGGACGTCGAGGCCTGCACCCGTGCCGGTATTGCGGTGGTGAACCAGGCCGGCGCCAATGCGTTCTCGGTGGCGGAACACACCTTCGGTTTGCTGCTGGCAGTGGTTAAGCGCATCGTCGAGTCCGACACCAAGCTGCGCCGCGAACGGGGTTTCAGCCGTGAAGACCTGATGGGCGAAGAGATCCACGGCAACACCCTGGGGCTGATCGGCCTCGGCGAAATCGGCCAGCGCACGGCGCGCATCGCCCAGGGTTTTGGCCTGGAAGTGCTGGCGTACGATCCGTACCTCAGCGCCGAGCAAATCCACGCCCGGGGCGCACAGCCGGTGACGCTGGAGGCGTTGCTGGGGCGCAGTGACTACGTGTCGTTGCACTGCCCGTTGAACGCCACGACTCAGCACTTGATGGGTGCCGAACAGTTCGCGGCGATGAAGCCGGCCGCAGTGTTTGTCTCCACTGCCCGTGGCGGTATTCACGACGAAGCAGCGCTGTTCCAGGCGCTGAGCAGCGGCCACCTTGGCGGTGCCGGCCTCGACGTGTGGGCCTACGAGCCGCCGGCGCAGGACGCACCATTGATGACGCTGCCCAATGTAGTCGCCACCTTCCACACGGCGGGCGTCACTCACGGTGGGCGGCGCAATGTGGCGAGGTCGTCGGCGCAACAGATCGCCTTGATGCTGCGGGGCGAGCGTCCGGCGCATCTGCTGAACCCGCAAGTGTGGGAGCGGTTTTGTGAGCGGCTGCGCCAGGCCAGGGGGTGAACACCATATTTTTAAAGTATTCAAACCGCATTATTTAGATATTTTTCATAGGAGGACGGCGCTGATAGGCTTCGCAAAAAACAAGAGAACTGCCTACATGAAGCGCAGCAAAACCTTCGCCACCGTGCTGGTCTCCTTCGCCTTGATGGTGGGCGTGACCAGCTGCGCCAAAGTCGATATCCAGGCCGACGCCAGCGACAAGCGCGACGTCGACGCCCGCCAGGTCCTGCGCCTGGGCCATGACGATCAGGCTTACCCGTTCCTGATCTACGCCAATGCCGATCTGTACAACCCGCCCAAATCCATCGAACGCGCGGTGGTGATCGTTCACGGCGTACAACGCGACGCCGACCAGTACTTCAAGACCGGCCGCAAGCTGATGGGCAACGCCAAACTCCCTGGCGAACGCACCCTGTTGCTGGCCCCCAACTTCCTCACCCCGCAGGATTCAGGCGTCAGCGATGACATGCCGCTGTGGCCCCGGGACAGGTGGATGCACGGCATCGAATCGCAGTACGGCCACAAGGGCATCCCGGCCTTCCAGGTGCTCGATGATGTGGTGCGCTACCTCTCCGACCGCCAGCGCTTTCCGGCCCTCAAGGAAATCGTGATGGTCAGCCACTCGGCAGGCGCACAGCTGATGCAGCGCTACGCCGTGGTCAACGACCTCGATGCCGGTCTCAAGGCCCATGGCCTGACCATCCGCTACGTGATCGCCAGCCCGTCGAACTACCTGTACGTCGACGAAAACCGTTTGCAGGACGGCGCGTTCGCCCCCGTCGTGAGCATCCTGTGCCCCAGCTATAACCGCTACCGCTACGGCATTGAAGCCGCCCCGGCATACCTGCAAATGCAGCACCTGACCGGGCGCCAGCTGTTCACCCGCTACGCCGCACGGGACGTGACCTACCTCGTGGGCGCCCAGGACAACAACCCCACCAGCCGCGTGCTGGACAATTCCTGCGGGGCCAATTACCAGGGCGAAACCCGGCTGCAGCGCCAACTGACGTACGTCGGTTATGAAGGCTTCCTGTCGAACAAATGGCAGGTGCCGCTGCGCCATCCGCAGTACACGATCCCCGGTATTGGCCACAACGCCGCACGGTTGTTCGGCGATAAGGACGTCGCCCGGATCCTCTTCCCTTAAGACTCACCGCCCGCTGCGTCTCGATAAAAACAATAAGAGAACCGTATGAGCCCACACCTCCCGTTTACCCGGGCGCATCGCGCCCTGGGGCCTGGCCGCTTGACCTTGCTGGCTGCCACGTTGATTGCCCTGCACGCCCAGGCAGACACCTTGCCGTCCTCCGGCACCTTGTTCGATTCGAGCCGCTCGGTGCTGCGCCCCACCGAAAGCGGCCAGGCCGCCCGGCCCGGCAGCGTGCGTATCGAAAGCCAGAACGATGAGCCCCAGAGTGCGCCGAGCCCCTCCACCGTGAAGCTGGTGGTGCAGCGCTTTACCGTGCAGGGCAACCGGCAAGTCAGCGATGCCGACGTGCAGGCGCAGTTGCTGGCGTACACCCAACAGACCCTCGGCCTTGATGGCCTGCGGGAAGCCGCTTCAAGGGTCACCGCGTTGTACCGTGCCCGCGGTTACCTGGTGGCCCGGGCGTATCTGCCGGCCCAGGACATTCAAAATGGCCAGGTGATCATCGGGATTTCCGAAGGGGTGATCGGCCAGGTCAGTGCGCTGCCGGATGCCAACGTGCGCCTGCGCCCCGGCGTGCAGCAGCAGTTTGTCGACGCCTTGCCCGCGGGCACCATCATTCGTGAACAGGACCTGGAGCGCGTGCTGCTGCGCCTCTCGGACATCACCGGGGTGGCGGTGCGCGCGATCCTGCGGCCATCGCAGCAGCCGGGCGCGGCCGACATCGTGCTCAAGCTCAGCGAGATGACCGCCATCACCGCCCGGGCCGCCATCGATAACTACGGCAACTACTACACCGGTTCCAATCGGCTCACCTCCAGCGTCAGCCTCAACGACGCCTTCGGTGTGGGCGACAGTTTTACCGTCAACTCGCAGAACACCTTCGAGGGCCTGGACATCAAGGGTGTCGGTTATCAGCAGCCGCTGGGGGCCACCGGGATCTCGGTGGGCGCCAACTATGCCGAGCTGGAATACGCCATTGGTAAAAACCTCAAGGGCGTCAACGCGGGCGGCACCGCCGAAGTGTCGTCGGTGTTCATCAACAGCTCGCTGCTGCGCTCGCGGGACAGCAACATCAGTTTCAACCTGAGTGAGGACCACCGACGTTTCGAAGACAGCGCCGGCGGCCTTACCGTGGAGAAAGCGGCGGTGTTTCGCAGCGCCACCCTCTACGGCAACTGGCGCGATGACTGGCAGGGCAGCAACGCCTGGAGCCTGTCCTACGGCATTGGTTACCTGGATAAAAACACCCCCATCGACGCGTCGCTGGATGCCCTGACCGCCCGGGCGGAAGGCCGTTACCAGAAGACCAACTTCAACTTCAGCCGCCTGCAAACCATCGGCAACGGCTACTCGCTGTTTGGTTCGGTAACCGCCCAGTGGGCCAACAAGAACCTCGACTCTTCGGAAAAACTCAGCCTCGGCGGCCCCAACGGCGTTCGCGCCTACCCGGTGGGCGAAGTGGCCGGCGACGAAGGTGTGCTGGGCCGCCTTGAACTGCGCAAATACCTCGGCAACTTTTCCGGGGCCATCGCCGAAGGCACCTTGTTCGCCGACGCCGGCAAAGTGCGGGTCAACAAGGACCCATGGGACCGCAGCGAAAACCACCTGAGCCGCTACGGCTACGGCCTGGGCGTGAACCTCTATCACCGCGACCTGGTGATGAATGCCAGCCTGGCGTTTTCCCCGGGCGACGATCCCACCAGCGACGACCGCGCCGCCAAGCGCCTTTGGTTCTCGGTCACCGGCTCGCCCCAGGCGTTTGCCGGGCTGGCCAGTGACCTGGGTTCCAAGGGCGAGGATTTCGCCGTGGCCGAGACCGACACGGTGATCTACGGCGACTTCGGCATCGTCCCCGAATACGTTGACCGTCACGGCGCCACGCCGGCCGCGCCCGCCAACCAGAACCGCCTGGCTACGCCGAATGGGCGCAATATGTCGAGCTTCTGGCGTGCCCGCGATAACGTCTCGGCCATCGGCGTGCACGGCGGCTACGGCCTGAGCGACGACTGGAAACTGCTCTGGCAACTGGAATACGGCATCTCGATGAACTACACCGCGAGCGACGACAAATCGGTGAACCCCTCGGCGTCCCCGAGCACCAAGTTGCGCAACACCGGTGCGGCGTTCAACAACACCGATTACGGCACGTTGTTGTATGGCGTGTGGGACATGCCGATGAAAGAAGCCACCACCACACTCGATCCGTTCAACGGCAAGACCAGCGCCGCGTACTTCAACATCATCGGCTCGCCGGGCTTCAGCGCGGGGTTGTCGACGAATGTTGTCGGTCCGCAAAGCTATGACGACACGGCGGTGAATGGCGATGCGGCGTTCAACCGGCGGCAGTCCGGCGTGGTGGAATACTGGACGCCGGTGTGGAACGGCCTGCAGCTCAAGCTGGCGTACTCGAACAACGGCATGAGCGTGGCCAATGATGTGGACAAGGGCTACATCTACGGCACCAGCCTGACCTACAACAATGGTGGTTTCACCGCCGTGTTCGCGGCCGAGCGGCACATCAACTATTTCGGGATTGCCGACCTGGGCCGCAACGCCCGGGGCCTGGGCAGCAGCACCCATGTCACCGACGGCACCTCCTCGGACGACTTCAGCTTTCGCTACGGCCTGGGCTATGACTTTGGTGACACCGAAGTGTCGGTGATCGCCGATGACCTGTCGTACTCCGAAGACGGGGTGGTCAACACCAGCACCACTTCCAGCGACCTGTCGCGCTACCGCCGCCGCGCCTACCTGGTGGGCGCCTCCCACAAGATCGGCGCCTGGACCTTGAAGGCCACCTACGGCAAGGCCCTGCCTGGCAAGTGCGAGATGATCGGCGCGGCTGCGCCCGACTGCGATACCCACGGCATGGGGGCCACCCAGTACGCCGTCGGCGCCAACTACAAACTGACCAAGCGCATCGACCTGTTCGGCCAGTACGTGCTGTTGAAAAACAATTCCCTGGCCAACTACAACTTCGCCCTGACCGGCGTCACCGCGGCCAGCGGCTACTCGCCGGGCGCGGGCACCACCATCAGCGCCATCGGCACTGGCATCAACTATTCGTTCTGAGGAGAAGGCCATGAAGACGCATCCATCCAAAGCCGAATTGCCGGTGCTCAAGCCCCTGAGTTTTGCCGTGTTGTGCGCCCTGTACAGCCTGGTGCCCATCCCGGCGCTGGCCCTGGACAGCAACGCACTGCCCACCAACGGCCAGGTGATCGCCGGCAGCGGGACCATCGTCAGCAACGGCAATGTAATGACGGTGCACCAAGGCAGCGACAAGCTGATCGCCACCTGGGACACCTTCAATATCGGCAGCGGCGCCCAGGTTAATTTCCTGCAACCGGGCGCTTCCTCGATTGCCCTCAACCGCGTCACCGGCAGCGACGGTTCGCAGATCCTCGGGCACCTGAATGCCAACGGCCAGGTGTTCCTGATCAACCCCTCGGGCGTACTGTTTGGCGCCGGCTCGATGGTGGATGTGGGTGGCCTGGTGGCCAGTTCTCTGGACATCTCCAACAGCGATTTCATGGCCGGTAAAAACGTATTCGCCGGGCAAGGCAAGGGTGCGGTGATCAACCAGGGCACCATCAATGCCAAAGACGGCGGCAGTGTCGCGTTGCTCGGCAGCCAGGTGCTGAACGAAGGCACGGTGGTCGCGCGGCTGGGCTCGGTGGTGCTGGGCGGCGGTGAGAAAATCACCCTCGACTTTAACGGCGACGGGCTGATCAATCTGGAAGTCAACGACCCGGCAATCGGCGCCAGTGTGGTCAACCGCGGGCTGTTGAGTGCCAACGGCGGCGCCGTGGCCATGAGCGCCCGGGACTCCCAGGCGATGCTCAGCAATGTGGTGAACAACGAAGGCGTGATCGAGGCCCGCAGCCTGGAACAGCGCAACGGCCGGATCATTCTCGACGGCGGCAGCAACGGGGTGGTGGTCAACAGCGGCGTGCTCGATGTGTCGGGGCGCAATGCGGGCGAGCGGGGCGGCAGCGTGACCATGACCGGGCAGTACGTCGGCCTGTTTGACAGCGGCCGCATCAATGCCGACGGTGATATCGGCGGCGGCACCGTGTTGATGGGCGGCGACTATCAGGGCGGCGGCAATGTGCATGAGGCCGACAGCACCTTCATGGGCCAGGACGCGCACATCAGCGCCAACGCCTTGAGCAGCGGCGACGGCGGCAAGGTGATCCTCTGGTCCAAGGACAGCACCCAATTCCACGGCGGCATCAGCGTCAGCGGCGCTGGCAGCCAGGGACGTGGCGGGTTGGTGGAGACCTCCGGGCATGCCCTGGAAATCACCGGCATCGTCGACCTCAGCGCAGTGTCCGGCCAGGGCGGTACCTGGCTGATCGATCCGTTCAATATCAACATCACCAAGGGCGCCAGTTCCGGCACATCCACCGGTTCGCCGTTCACGCCGAATGCCGGTGGCAGCTCCAACCTGAGTTCGGCGACCCTCAACGCATCGCTGTCCGAAGGTGCGAAGATTCTTGTGTGCACCTCCTCGGGCGCCGGCACGTCGGGAGACATCAACGTGCTGGACAACGTCAAGGGCGTGGGCAACGCCACCCTGACCTTGCAGGCCCACCGCAATATCGTGATGACCAATACCAGCATCAGCGCCGCCGACGGCAAGACCTTGAACGTGTCGCTGTATTCCAACTTCAACAACAGCGGCAACGGTTCGGTGGCGCTGAGCAACGCCACCATCAGCACCAACGGCGGCAACCTCACCATCAGCGGTGCGGTGCAGCCGGACCAGTCCTGGGCCAGCACCAACGTCAGCAACGGCACGGGGATTTCCCTGAGCAACGGCACGCGGCTCACCACCAAGGGCGGCGACGTGAACCTGCGGGGCGCCACTTCTTCAACACTGGCGGCGGGCTCCACCGCGACGGCGATCACCATCAGCAACAGCACCATTGATGCCGGCGGCGGCAATATCAGCCTTACCGCGTTGCAAGCCAGCAGCACTGGCACCGGCGATGCGTTCGTGCTTACCGGCGGCAGCAAGCTGCTGACGGCGGGCGCGGGCTCGATCACGGTGGACAGCACCAACCTGGGCAGCGGCAACGGCACACGGATTTTCAGCACCAGCAACACCATCGCGGCCAGCGGCAGCGGTAATGTCACGTTGCGCGGCAGTGCCGTGTCGGGGTCCGGCGTGCTGGTGTGTTCGACGGCGGCGACCTCTGCGCAAACCCTCAGTGTGGGCGACGGCACCTTGACCATAGAGGGCAACAGCGGCTCCGGTCGCGGTGTGTTTATCGCGTCTTCCGGCACCGGTACAGTCACGCTGAACGCGGCCCGGGGCGGTGATATTTTCATCGATGGCAGCAGTGACGGGGATGCGGGCACGACCCTCAACTCCACCGGCACCGGTTCGGTGATCAACGTGTCGACGGCCAGCGGCGACATCACGTTGAACGGGCGCGCCGGGCCGGCTTCCAGTGCGGCGGGCTTGAGTATTCGCAGCGGTGCGTCGGGCCCTGGCAACGGGGTGAATATTCTCTCCGGCAGCGGCGATATCAGCCTGCAGGGTACGGCGCAAGGTTCGGGCGCCGGGATTGCCTTCAGCGCCACCAATGCCAAGGGCTACAACAACGTGATGACCGGCGCCGGCGGCAATATCACCCTCAATGGCAGCGGCGGCGGTGCAGCCTTGAGTTTCGATCACGGCAACAACCTGCTGCAGGTGGCGGACGGGTTGCTGCGCCTGGACCTCGATACACCCTCCGCCAACTACATCACCCACACCGACGACGTCACCACCCTGACCGCCAGCGGCAACGGCGCGGTGCTGATCAGCCGTGGCGGGCTGATCCACAACGGGCTGCTGGAAACCGCCAGCGAACCCACTCGCCAGTACCAGCAGGCGCAAGCCGTGGGCGGTGCCTGGAGCCAGCCGCTGGCGCCGGACTATCACCTCACCGCAATGGGCAGCGCCGCCGACGAGGTGAACATCGACGTGGTGCAAACCCGATGAATGATCCGGTGTTTTCCCTCGAGACGTTCGAATACCTGTGCTACACCCGCGACCACGAAGGCGGCGCCCGGGAGTTGGTGCGCCTGCTGCAGTTGATCGATCGCAACTACGGCAAACTGTCGGAGCAGTTCTCATTGTCGGTGTCCCCGGCGATCAGCCCGGGAGAGCTGGAAAGCCACGTGTTGACCCGGCTCACCAGCGCCATCACCGCGTTGTTTTCCGACCCGGGTTTCAGCATCAGCCCCAACGGTTTTGGCCAGCTCATCAACCTGCAACGCTGGCTGTCATCACTGTTTGCCGCCAGCGCCTTCGTCAACTGCGACCACATCCTGCGCTCGCTGAACCTGCTGGGCCCGGGCGGCGATTACCGGATTGCCGAACAGGACCTGGTGAAGTTCTGCCTGCTGTATTCCCCCGAGTCGCAATTGCCGCTGGACGTGGAACTGCTGTGGGCGCAAAACCCGACGCTGGCGGCGGCGCTGTTCATGGCGTTGATGTCGCCGCGCTTTCTCGGCACCCCGGCGGCCCATTCCAAGCGCGAGGCGTTGTTGGCCTGGTTGCCGGGGCGCCTTGAGCAACTCGACAGCCTCGACGCGCTGCCGCTGAACGTGCTGCACGATGTGTACATGCATTGCAGCTACGCCGACCTGCCGGAGCGGCACCGCATCAAGGCCTCGATCAATACGCTGATCGAACGCAAGCTGGAAAGCCTGGGCATCCGCAGCGTGGTGCCACAAGCACCGGTCGCCCGGGAAAAGCCGCTGATGCTGGTGCTGCTGGAATGGTTTTCCGGCGGGCATTCGATCTACCGCACCCACTCGCTGACCCTGCAGGCCGCTCGACGGGATTTTCACGTGGTCGCAGTCGGCTACGGCGCCAACGTGGATGCGCTGGGGCGTGAAGTGTTCGATGAGTTTATCGAGCTGGCCCGGCCGGATGACTTGTTCGCCTGCCTGCGGGAACTGACGGCACTGGCCGAATCACGCCGGCCCGAGGTGTTCTACATGCCCAGCGTCGGCATGTTCCAGATCACGATGTTTGCCAGCAACCTGCGCTTTGCACCGTTGCAGGTGGCGGCGCTGGGGCATCCGGCAACTACCGGTTCGCGGCATATCGACTGCATCAGCGTGGAAGAGGATTTTGTCGGTGATCCGGCCTGCTTCAGCGAGCACCTGCTGCGCTTGCCTGCCGATGGCCAGCCGTATCGTCCGTCGGCCATCAGCGTCGACCTGCCACGGCTGGAGCGGCTCGACGCGCCGGTGGTGAACATCGCCATTGCAGCGACCACCATGAAACTCAACCCGACGTTTTTGCGCGCGTGCCAGGCGATCGCCCTGAGCACCTTGCGCGAGACCGGCAAGCGCGTGCGTTTTCACTTTCTGGTGGGCCAGGCCCAGGGCCTGTTGTTCCCGCAACTGGTGCGCCTGATCGAGCGCTACGTGGGCGATGCCACGGTGTACCCGCACCAGCCCTACGCGGATTACATGGCCACCCTGAATCGCTGCGACCTGTTCCTCAGCCCGTTCCCGTTCGGCAACACCAACGGCATCATCGATGCGCTGACGGTCGGCCTGCCGGGCGTGTGCAAGACCGGGCCGCAGGTGTTCGAGCATATCGACGAGGGGTTGTTTCGCCGGGTCGGCTTGCCCGACTGGACCATCGCCCCGACCCTTGAAGCGTACGTGCAGGCGGCGGTGCGCCTGGCCGGCAATTACGCCGAGCGCAGTGCGTTGTACCGCCACCTGGCGTCGCCGCAGCCGTTGCAAACGTTGTTCAGCGGGCGGCCCGAGGCGTTGGGCGAGGCGTTGCTTTCACGCATCCGCCAGCAGTAACGTGGAGGCCAATGCGAGGAAATCCTCGTACGGCTCGGTGGTGCGGTCCACCTTGCCGCGCAGTACGCTTCCCTGTAGCGCATTGATCAAAAAGCGCGCCGTCGCCTCGGGCTCCAGCCCGGCGCGAAACTCCCCGCTGGCCACGCCCTCGCGCACCAGTTGTGCAAAGGGCCTGGTCCACTCCGCAAGGATATCCACCAGGGTGTTGCGCACGTCGTCGTGGCGCATGCTCATCTCGGCGGCCAGGTTGCCGATCAGGCAGCCATAACCGTAGGTCTCGCAGTCCCCGGGCGTGGAAATCCGCACCAGAGCCTCAAGCTTTGCCCGGTTATTCAGGTCGGGGTTAGCCAAAATGGCTTCCGCGTTGCCGGTCCAGCCTTTGAAATAGCCCTTGAGGGCTTCACTCGCAAAGGCTTCCTTGGAACCGAAATGCCCGAAGAACGAGCCTTTCTGCATCCCGGCCTCTTCCACGATGGCGTCCACCGAGGAGCCTGCATAGCCCTGGCGATGCAGCACCGCGATGCCTGCTGCCAGCAGCTCGTCCTTGCGTGAGGGTCGTCCCATGGTTATGCCCGCCTTTTCAAAAAACCGTTGAAAAGAGTCTAGGGCCGCCTCTTGACGAGAGTCAAACCGACTGGTCAGTATGCTTACTCTCAAATCTTGACAGGACAGCTGCACATGACCAACACAGTAGTGGTGTTTTTCTCTGGCTATGGCCATACCCGCCGCGTCGCCGAGACCGTGGCTGAAGGTGCAGGCGCGCGGCTGCTGGAAGTGGACGAACACGGAAATATTCCCGAAGACGGCTGGGAACTATTGAGCGCCGCCGACGGGATTATCTTCGGCACGCCAACCTACATGGGCTCCAGCGCCTGGCAGTTCAAGAAGTTCTCGGACGCCACGGCCAAGTATTGGTTTACCCGGGGCTGGCAAGACAAGGTGTTTGGCGGCTTTACCGTGAGTGCCAGCTTCAGCGGGGACAAGCAGGTCACGCTGATCGGCCTGCAAACCCTGGCCTCCCAGCACGGCGGCATTTGGGTCAGCCTGGGCCTGCTGCCGGCCAACACCGTGGCCGCCACCCGTAACGACGTCAACAACCTGGGCGGCTCGGTGGGCCTGATCGTACAGGCCCCGGCGGATGCGGATGCCTCAGGTATTCCCGAAGGTGACATGAAGACCGCGCTGCTCTACGGCGAGCGGGTGGCGAAGATCGCCGGGCGCCTCAAACTCACCAGCGATACGTCTGCGAGTTGACCGGCAGTCATTCATCACCATTCACCTATCCTGCTGTGAGTGGAGCGGTTGAAACCTCTCCACTCAGTAACCCAAGCAGTTGCGCGGGTACCCCTGACAGGTCGTAGAGGGAAACTTCAGCGATTTTGATACAGACATCCGATCCCTCGACTTGAAAGCGCTTACGTATATTTTGAAGTTCGCCAGCGTCGGGATTCCAGGGATAAAGCAAGACAATAGAGTCGCACTGATGCTGTCCGGCGTAGGCATACATCTGATAAAGATCCGACTGTAATACACCGGCTTTGCGTTGTTTCGCGAGCAGGCGCTTCCATTTAGTGTCAACAATGCAGCTTATAGTGTCGCCCTCTACGATCACGATATCGGGTCGAAGCTTGAACAGGCGCTGGCCGGAGGCTACCTCTTTAACCAGATAGCGTTCCGAGTGTTGTAGCCGCACCCTTTGCGTTGGGTGTTGGCGCAGGGCTCGTTGGAAAGTTTTACCTATATAGCCTTCAAATAGGTCATTCATGTCGAACAGCAGTGCGAATGACTGTTGTGCTCCTGCGTAGATATCAGACGTATTACCTGTAATAAACAACTTCGCCAGCTCCCAGCACATGCGGAAGCGTTCAGCACTGCGATCCAAGGTTATTTGAGCAATGTTCAGCCGATTGATGGGGACGTCAGATACCGCCGACAAATGCAGCAGCAGTTCTCTGGCTGCCTGCTGAGTCCGCTCCGATTGCGCCAAACGCAGCATTCGCCCGATGACCCATTTGAACGCTTGGTTAAGCGGATGATTTTCATCGAGCTCATCAAACTCACAGGCCATGCGTTCCTTGTGAATGAAGTTGCGGGATACTTGTTCATCCAAGAGCAAGCGCCCACGTACTACAGGTAGATCGTCCTCCTCGACACGGTAGCGTTTCACCAGGCCATGGCGCAGTTGTGCGGTAAAGGCATTACAGAAAAAACGCATCAGCAAGTCGAGCCAGCTTCCTGAGGTGTGTGTCAGGTCAGCCAAGTTGGTGTGACTTAGTTCAAGATCGTGAGCGACCAGTAGCATTTGCAGAAGATTTTGCCGAACGACGGGAAGGTCGCTTAGCCCCTCAGGCTCGATTTTCGGAAGAAACTCAAGCAGTCGATCACCTACCTGGACACTTCCCACGAACTGGCGAGGACGTACTTTGGTTCTTGAGATGTGTTCGATGATCGTGATATTCAGCTGCTTTCCGAGCGCCTCCAACGCGTCGAGTTCATCGTGTGTCAGCACCGATTCCGTTGGGCTGGAAAGTGCCTTGCACACGGTGATGGGTAGGTATTCCCGAAAGCTGACGACCGTCATTCGTAAATGGCTCGGATCATGTCAGGTGTCAGCTTGCTGGCGATTTCATAGCGAGTGCGATTTTGGATAACGTCAATATCATCCCCCAGTACCTCGAGTGCATCCTCTTCGTACTCTCGTACGATCTGCAGGGCATATTGCTTCTTGCCGCTATCTTTGAAGACCAGACGAATCTTGGCCCAGTCATCGAAAAAGTACTCCTGCAACAATGGAATTATTCGGTTGAAAAACCTCGACTCCAATGCACCAAAGTCTTTGACGTCTGTCAGGTAGGCATGGCCCAGGGTGTGATTGCGCCCGACCAGAAAAACGATTCGGCGATTGAGCGTATCCAGCAAGGTTTGCAGGTTGATGCCTTCTACTACTTTTCCCTCCAGTATTGAGGCATCTGGCATCAACTCCCGGAAATCGAAACGGCGACGCAATGCGGTATCGAGCAACGCGATAGACCTGTCGGCTGTATTCATGGTGCCCAACAGGTACAAGTTCGGTGGCAGGCCGAAGGGCAGTTCGTCCGGGCTGTAGGGCAGACGCACGGTCAGTTCGTTTCTTTCGCCTAGGCGCTTGTCGTCTTCAATCAGTGTGATGAGCTCACCGAAAATCTTTGCGATGTTGCCGCGGTTGATTTCATCGATGATCAGTACATAACGCTTTAAGGTGATTGGGGTATGCACGACGGGTTGCCCGAGTTCCAGATCGGTTTCCTCGAGCAGTTTCAATGCGGCGTAATAGGACGATCGCGTGTGAATCCCCGTGTCGGCTGGCTTATTGATATTTGCGCGATTTGCCCAAAGCTTGCGCAGTTGGGATTTGGCAACACTGAACTGTGTGTTGGATCCCGGCTTGGTCAGTAACAGACTCTTCTCACGCACACTAACTCGGACGTTCACCTTGGTCTTGTTGTAAAGCGTGGCCTGGACGAAACCGGAGGTCGCTTCCTCGACATCTTCCAGGACCTGTTCGAATGCCCTGTCAAATCGTTCCGTATCACTCAGGGTCGTTCCGGCGGTTTGCAGGCTTGCATGCCAGTTGGCCGTTGCGGCGTCGGCGATTCGCTTGAGTATCCCAGGTTCGACCTGATACGACAGTTGACCGTCCACCGTGTCTGGTCGAATACCTTCCACGAAGTCCTGATAAGAATACGAGGGATGGAAGGTTACAAAATCAATCTGGCCTTCTTTTCGGTAATGGTCGAAGCGTGCCTTCGTGTCCGTATAAGCCGCCGTATTGAGCACGTCAGCAAGCGCCACCGACTCGACGATCGCTACCGATTCGGCCACCGAGCGGTAGGTTTTACCGGTCCCTGGAGGGCCAAAGAGAATTCGGTTGAGTGGCCCTGGCTCCGCCGCCTGCAGTTGGGGGACACGCAGAAATTCAATAGTGTCGTCTATGGGTTCCAGATTCATGAGTTCCGCCAGTTTGAGTCCGAAGTAAGGTTGGAGCAGGGTTTGTTCAAACTCCGGTAGCTCTGCTGTCGGGACCGAGAAGAAAGTCGAATTGCCTTGAGGCGTCCACTTTTTTTTGCTGTCCCGATAGGGCGTTTGTTGGCTGGAGCGTCTTAGTAATTGATACGGACGTTTTTGCCAGCCCTCGTCATCGACCTTGGCCGGGCCGCAAAAACGGGCCAGAGCCTGTACGGCATTGCCGTGGCAGAGGTAGAACAATGTACCCTCCGGTTCACCTTTGAAATGCTTGCCTTGATTGACCTTGGTATCTCTGTGCACTACAGCAAGCCGGTTGCTCACGAAACTGGCATGTTGGTCGGCGGTAAAGGTTTTTCCGCCGTGAGATAGCTTCCAGATCTTGATGTTTTTGGCGTTAAAAGCGGAATCGTCCTTTTGCGGCTCGTCCATTTCCACGTAGTGCCTTCCTGATAGGTGAGTGAAGCGTTAGGCCATAGTAGCAAATAGCCTTTAGCTTTCACTCCCCATACGCATTCGGACTCACCAGTGATACGTCACCGAACTCACCAACTGGCGCTCATCGCCATACCGGCAAATCGCGAACTCGCAGTAGGTGTAGCGTTTGTTGGTGACGTTGTTGGCGTTGAGCGCGACTTCCCAATGCGGGTCGATCTCGTAACTGGCGCGGGCGTCATACAGCGTGTAGGCGGGCATCCCTGACGGTACGCCGGAGGCTTGGGTGGTGCCTTTGTAGCGCGCTCCACCGCCGATGCGCAGTTGCGGCAAGCCGAGTTCGGCCAAGCGGTAATCGGCCCACAGGGCGGCCTGGTGGTAGGGCGTGTCTTCGCTGCGCTGGCCGACTTCACTGGCGATATTGCTTTTGGTGATGCGAGCGTCGATGTAGGCGTAAGAGCCGATCAGGCTGAGGTTCGGCGTGACTTCGGTCTTGGCCTCCAGCTCCAGCCCACGGGAACGCACTTCGCCGGTTTGCACCGAATAGGTGATATCGGTGGGGTCCTGGGTCAGCACGTTTTTCTGCACCAACTGATACACGGCGGCGCTCAGCAAGGTGGCGCTGCCTTCGGGTTGGTAGCGAATGCCGATTTCGTATTGCTTGCCTTCGGTGGGCACAAACGCTTGCCCGGCCTTGTTCACGCCTGCCACCGGGAAGAACGATTCGCTGTAGCTCAGGTAGGGCGCCAGGCCGTTGTCGGCCTTGTACACCAGGCCAGCGCGCCAGGTGGTGGCCTCGTCGCTCTGGCTGGTCTTGGCGGAGTTGCGAAATAGTTCGGTGTCCTGGTCAGCCCAGTCATGGCGGCCACCCAGCACGGCAATCCAGTGTTCGTCGAAGGTGATCTGGTCCTGGAAATACACGCCTTTTTGCAGGGTGTCGATCTGCGATCCCCGGTCGGTATTCGGTGCGCGGTTGACCACCACCGGCTGGTTGTTGACGTAGTTCGCCAGGTTCAGCGACGGCGCATTGCCACGGAAGTTGTGAGAGTCGTAGCTGGTGTCATAGCCGTCGAAGCCCAGCAGGAAAGTGTGCTGCCAATCGCCGAACTGCCATTTGCTTTCGATGTTGGTATCGCTGGCCAGGCCACGGGAGCGTTCGACGCGGTCGCTGTACTGGCGGCGCAGGATGCCAGTGTTTTGCGCGGTCGCGATGAAGGCCGGCGTGGCGTTCACTTGCAGGTACCGCCAGGTCACCTCCGACTGGTAATAACGCAGCTTGTTGCTGATACGGGTGTGCTCGTCGAACCGGTGCTCGAACTCGTAGCCCAGCGCCGACATCTCGCCGTTCATTTCGTCGTAGTTCGGGTCGCCGATAAAGTCGTGGCGGCCGATCTGGAACTTGCCGTCGCCGACGCCTTTTACCAACTGGTAGGGCAGTGGCGCAGAGAAGCGGGTCTCGGTCTTCTGGTAGAACGACAACAGGGTCAGCGAGGTGTCGTCATCCGGGCGCCAGGTCAGGGCCGGGGCGACGTAGACCTTGTCGTTGTCGATGTGGTCGGCGCTGGTGTCGCTCTTGCGGTCCAGCAGGGTCAGGCGGTAGCTCAAGGTCTCGCTGTCGCCCAGCGGGCCGGTGAAGTCGGCGGACAATTGCTTGCGGTTGTTTTGCCCGGCCTGCACGTTCACTTCGTGGTACGGCGTCTGGCTCGGGCGCTTGCTGACGGTGTTGATCAGCCCGCCCGGCGACAGTTGGCCGTAGAGCACCGAGGCCGCGCCGCGAATCACTTCGGCGCGCTCCAGGCCGTAGGGTTCCTGCACGCCGTCGTAGGAGTTGTTCTGCAGGCGCAGGCCGTCACGCAGGGAGCCGCCGGTGGCCGACTCGACGTCGAAACCACGGATGCGGAAGCGGTCCGAGGTGCGGTTGAAACTGGTGGGCTGGCTGGTGAAACCGGGCGTCAGGTCGAGGGTCTGGGACAAGGTTTCGGATTGGCGATCACGGATCTCGTCACTGGTGACCACCGACAGTGATTGCGGGGTTTCGATGATTGGCGTGTCGGTCTTGGTGGCGCTCAGGTTGCGGGTGGCCACGTAGCCTTTGACGTGTTCGGTGGAAGCCTCTTCGGTCAGCCCGGTGACGGCGGTGGGCGCCAGTTCGAGGGAGCCGGTGCTGTTGCTTACCGGCGCCAGCACAAAACCGTTGGCGCCTTGCACGGCCTGGAAACCACTGCCTTGCAGCAGCCGGGCAAAACCCTGGTTGACCGCGAACTCACCCTGCAACCCGGCGGTGCTCAAGCCGGCCACGCTGCGCGCGTCGAACAGCAATGCCACATGCGCCTGCTGGGCGAACAGGTTCAACGCCGGGCCCAGCGCACCGGGTGCAATGGCGTAGCGCTGTACCTCGCTCTGGGCCGCCGCCGGCGTGCTGATGCCCAGGCCCAGCAGGGAAAACGTCGCCAGGTTGATCGCCAGGGCAAGGGGCACAAAAGAACGCTTGGGGTGGCGCGAAACGCTGAAGTCCGACGGCATGGAAGAGGTTCCTGTGATGAGGTGCTTTCTTCCTTGACGGGGCGATTGCAAAAAGCGGAACCCGGCGCGCCGATTTATTTTTCGCGCTCGATCTTCAACCACAGCGGGCTGAACGAGCGCACCCGCACCGGGAACGCATCGCTGATCAATTGCAGCGCCCGCCGTGGCTCATCCAGCGGCAGTACCGCCGACACCCGCAGGTCGGCCAGTTGCTCGCGGTCGAATTGCAGGTGGCCGCCGTACTGGCGGGCGAGCTCGTCGAGCACTTCCGGGAGCGGGCGGTCCTGGACCACCAGTTGGTGGTACTGCCAGGCGTCGTTGGTCGCCCGTGTGTCGACATGGCCCAACCGCGTGACCGCCTGTGCAGTAATGCGCGCCTGCTCGCCGGCACTGACTTCGACGGCAGGATGGTGGTTGGCATCCTGGGCGGCGACCTTCGATTCAAGCATGGTCAGCAGCGTGCCGGGCGCCTCGCGCTTGACCGTGAAGCGGGTACCGAGGGCGCGCATTTGCCCGTCTTCAGTCACTACGATAAATGGCCGAGTGGCGTCATGGGCCACCTGCACGAGGATCTCCCCGCGCAGCAGTTTCACCTGGCGTTGCTGCGGGTTGAAGGTCAGGTCCACGGCGCTGTTGCCGCTGAGGATCAACTGCGAGCCGTCGTCCAGGTCGATACGCTGCCACTCGGCCGGTGCGGTGCGCTGGTCGGCCAGCAAATAACTTGGCGGATAGCTGCGCAGCAGCAATGCCAGGGGCAGGGCGAGCATCAACCCAAGCACCACTCTGCCGGCCGGGTTGCGCCGACGTTTCACCAGCGCCGCATCCAGCGCGGCATGCACCGGCGCGTGTTGCGGGCGCAGGGCCTGCAAGCGGCCGACGAAGCCTTGCAGGCGCTCGATCGCGGCAGCATGGTGCGGGTCCTGGGCTTTCCATTGTTCGAACTGCAGGCGCTCGCGCTCGCTGAGGTTGCCGTCGTGCAGGCGCATCATCCAGCTGGCGGCCTGCTCGTCGAGGCTCTGTGAGGAATCAAGCATCGGCTCAAACATCCAGCGCGTGGTGACAGTGCACCAGGGCGTTCATCAGGTGTTTGCGCACCATGCGCTCGGAAATCCCCAGGCGGCTGGCGATTTCAGCCTGGCGCAGCCCTTCCAGGAAATGCATCAGGAACGCCTGCCGGGCATTCAGCGCCAGGCCGTCGAGCACGAACGCGATCTGCTCCAGGGCTTCGAGGGTCAGCAGGATCTGTTCCGGCGATTGCTGGCAGCTTTCCAGCAGGTCGACGGTGAGCGCCAGTTCCCGCAGGTACGCGTCCTCGATCTGGCGGCGGCGGGCGCGGTCGATGATCAGGTGGCGCGCCGTGGTGGTGAGAAACGCCCGAGGCTCGCGCATGCCGCCCAATGCATCGCGGGACGCGAGGATGCGCACGAAGGTGTCATGGGAAAGATCCGCCGCATTTTGCGGGCAACCGAGCTTTTTGCGCAGCCAGCCGAACAACCAGCCATGGTGCTCGGCGTAGAGCATATGGACGGCCTGGTTCAAGGGAAGGTCGCTGGCGGACATGGCGGGAGTGTCTGCGGATAAGAATTATTCGCAAGATTAGCGGTGTGCATGGAATGAAAGCAAGCGTGGGGCGGGTGGCGCTGTATATTTATGCGGCCTGTGCTGATAAATAGCGCGGGAGCATCCTTAAGTCGATACCCGGTGTAATCAATCATGAAGCGCCATTTCGAAGATTTGCAGCTGGGCAGCATCGAGCTGTTCTGCCTCGCCGCCGAGGCCAGCAGCTTTACCGCCGCCGCCCAGGTGGCGGGCGTGACCCCGGCCGCGGTGAGCCGCAGCATCTCGCGGCTGGAAGAACGCCTGGGCTCGCGGCTGTTTGTGCGCACCACCCGCAGCATCCGCCTGACCGACGGCGGCCGGACGTTTTTCGAGCAATGCCGCCAGGCCCTGACGCAACTGGTGGAAGCCCAGCAGGAAATGATGGGTGCGCAATCGGTGCCGTCCGGGCTGTTGCGCATCAGCATCCCGACCACCTATGGCCATCACCGCATCCTGCCGCTGCTGCCGAAATTCCGCGCGCTGTACCCGCAAGTCACCGTGGATATCCACATCAGCAACCGCAACATCGATTTCGTCGCCGAAGGCTACGACCTGGCGATCCGCGTGCGTGCCCAGCCGGACTCGACGCTGATTGCGCGCTTGCTGGAAGACGCCAGGCTGGTGGTGGTCGCGACGCCGGCGTACCTGCAGCGCGCGGGCACGCCTCAGACCCTGGAGGATTTGCCGGCCCATGAATGCATCCAGTACGAATTGCCGAGCAACGGGCGGCGTATTTCCTGGTTGTTCCAGGTCGATGGCAAGGAGCGGGAGTTTGCCGGCGAGGCCGGTTACAGCTGCTCCGACGATGTGCTCGGCGGCGTGACCCTGGCCAAGCATGGCGCCGGGCTGTTCCAGACCTACAAATTCATCGTCGAGGAAGAGTTGGCCAGCGGCAGCCTGGTGGAGGTGTTGCAGCCTTACGGCGGGCGTTCGCGGCCGTTTACCCTGCTGTATCCCCACGGCCGCTACGTGCCCCATCGGGTGCGGGCGTTTGTCGACTTTCTGCTGGAGCATCGCGCCGAGTGGGCGGCGCTGTAGCGGCGGATAAATCCCAGGTCAGCATCAGTTGGCCGATGGCCGCGTCGATAGTGTCGGCGTGCACACCATCCCGGGCGAGGATCGACACGCCTTGCAGGAAACTGTCGTAGACCGTGGCCATGGCGCGGGCGTTGGTCTCGGCGGGTAGCTGGCCCAGGCTGATGCCACGCTCCACGCAATGCACGATGCCCGCCCGGGTGCGCTCCCGGGAATGGGTCAGCCCGTGGGTCACTTGTGTGTTCTCGGGGGAGGGCGCGCTCATCACACCCAGGGCCACCATGCAGCCCTTGGGGTGGCCGTCTTCACACTGCATGCGCGCCGATTGGCGCAGCGCGGTCTCGATGGCCTGGCGTGGCGGCAGGCTGTCATCCCACAGGCATTCGGTGACCTGGGCGAAGGTCGCCAGGTAACGCTGCACGCACTCCTGGAACAACGCGTCCTTGGAGCCGAACGCCGCATAGAAACTCGGCGCGGAGATGCCGCCACCCAGTCCGGCTTTCAACTGGCTCAGGGACGTGGCGTCGTAACCGTGCTGCCAGAACAGGTGCATGGCCTGTTCCACGGCCTGGTCGCGGTCGAAGGTGCGGGGGCGGCCCATCTGTGCCATGGGGAAATCCTCTCGGGTGATGAGATAAATACTAGTCGATACATAAGTCGTTGACAACGCTGCGCAGGGCGCCCAACATTTATATCGATCGGTATTTAAGTCCTCTCGTTCAAGGAGTTTCCCTGTGACCCCCTCAACCACCTTATCGGCAGACGCCGTTCCCGACCGCTTGCCCATCGGCGCCTTGCTCGCCCTGGCCATGACCGGTTTTATCTGCATCGTCACCGAAACCCTGCCGGCGGGCCTGTTGCCGTTGATCAGCGACGGCCTGGGGATTTCAGCGTCCATGGCCGGGCAGATGGTGACCGCCTATGCGCTGGGCTCGGTGTTGGCGGTGATCCCGCTGACCATCGCCACCCGCGGCTGGCGGCGGCGCAATGTGCTGCTGCTGACCATCGTCGGTTTCCTGCTGTTCAACTCGATCACGGCGCTGTCCTCCCACTACGGGCTGACGCTGCTGGCGCGGTTCCTTGCCGGCATGGCGGCGGGGCTGGCGTGGAGTTTGTTGGCCGGGTATGCGCGGCGCATGGTGGCGCCGCAGCAACAGGGCAAGGCCTTGGCGCTGGCCATGGTTGGAACGCCGATTGCGCTGTCACTCGGGGTGCCGCTGGGCACCTGGATGGGCGGCCTGGTGGGCTGGCGCACCACCTTCGGCATCATGTCGGCGCTGACCCTGGTGCTGATCGTGTGGGTGCTGGTGAAGGTGCCGGACTACCCCGGCCAGTCGGCCCATCAGCGCATGCCCTTGCGCAAGGTGCTGACCACGCCGGGCGTACGGCCGGTGCTCGCGGTGGTGATCGCCTGGATGCTCGCCCACAACATTCTCTATACCTACATCGCACCGTTCGTGGCCCCGGCGGGGTTGGTGGATCGGGTGGACCTGGTACTGCTGGTGTTTGGCGTGGCGGCACTGATGGGCATTTGGGTGACCGCCCGGTTGGTGGATGCGGCGTTGCGCAACACCGTATTGGTCAGCCTCGCGGGCTTTGCGGCGACGTGCCTGGCGTTCGGTTTTCTGGCGCAGGTGCCGGGGGTGATCTACCTCGGTGTGGCGGTGTGGGGCTTGAGTTTTGGTGGCGCGGCGACGTTGCTGCAAACGGCGCTGGCGGATGCGGCCGGGGACGGGGCCGATGTGGCGCTGTCGCTGAATGTGGTGGCGTGGAACAGCGCGATTGCCGGGAGCGGCGTGGTGGGTGGGGTGTTGCTCGATACCTGGGGTGTGGCTTCGTTCCCGTGGGCGATGTTGGTGTTGTTGGCGGTGGGGTTTGCGATTGTGTGGGCCGCTCGCAATCATGGCTTCAAACCGGGGCATCGGGCCCACGGCAAGCCTGCGGTTGCCGCCCACTGAATGGGGAGCGGCAACCTGCCTGCTCAACTGCTTTTTACGAGCATGTACTGGCTGAAATTATTGATGTGATCATCAAGATTATCCTCAAGCATCATCCGGTACTGATCACAGAAATACTTCAGCATGGCCTCACGCGCCTGGGCCATTTCTTCGCCGGATTTAAAGCTGCGAGCACTGACCCAGGCATTGAAGCGTGTGGTGCCAAACATCATCGAGGCGCTGACTTTGCCCAGGTCGGCGAACGCCCTGAACTGTTCGTTTGACAGCTCGATGTGCGCATCCGCGCGATCGTAGAAGCCGTTGTCGGTGGTGTCTGGCATTGCGGTTACCTTCCTGTTCGTGAGTGCGGCGAAGGTACCGCCACGCTCCACGGGAAGGCAACCACGTTGGCAGATTCGTGCCTCATTTATTGCGCGTCACCCGCCACACGGTGTTGGCCAGGTCATCTGCAATGATCAGCGCACCCTTTGGATCGACGGTCACTCCCACTGGCCGCCCGCGCGTCTTGCCGTCGTCACCCCGAAAGCCCGTGGCAAAGTCAAGCGGTTCACCGGACGGCCGCCCGTTGCTGAACGGCACGAAGATCACCTTGTAACCCACCGGATTGTCCCGGTTCCAACTGCCGTGCTCGCCCACGAACACGCCGTCGGCGAATTTCTCGCCCATGGCCGGGATGGAGAAGTCCACGCCCAGTGCCGCGACGTGAGAACCCAGGCTGTAATCCGGTTTGATCGCGGCGGCAACCTTGGCCGGGTTTTGCGGTTGGGCGCGGGTGTCGACGTTCTGGCCCCAGTAGCTGTACGGCCAGCCATAGAAAGCGCCTTCGCGCACCGAGGTCAGGTAATCCGGTACCAGGTCGGGCCCCAATTCATCCCGTTCGTTGACCACCGCCCACACCTGGCCGGAGCCCGGTTGAATGGTCAAGGCGGTGGGGTTGCGCAGGCCGGTGGCGTAAGGCTTGTGGGCGCCGGTGGCGGCGTCGATCTGCCAGACCATTGCCCGGTCGATCTCCACCTCCATGCCGCGCTCGGTGATGTTGCTGTTGGAGCCGATGCCGACATACAGCGAGCGGCCATCGGGGCTGATCGCCAGGGATTTGGTCCAGTGATGGTTGATCGCGGCGGGCAGGTCGGTGACGGTGGTGGGCGGGCCGCCGGCTTTGGTCTGGCCGTCTTGGTAGTCGAAGCGCACCAGCGCATCCTGGTTGGCCACGTACAGCTTGCCGTCGGCAAAGGCCAGGCCGTATGGCGCGTTGAGGTTGTCGGCGAACACGGTTTTCAGCTCGTAGGTGCCGTCACCCTCGGCGTCGCGCAGCAGCGTGAGGCGATTGCCGCCCTTGACCTTGGTGTTGCCCTCGGCCTTGATCACGCTGGCGATCACGTCCTTGGGCTTGAGTTTCGCCGCACTGCCGCCGCGGCCTTCGGCGACGAGGATATCGCCATTGGGCAGCACCAGGGTCTGGCGCGGAATCCGCAGGTCAGTGGCGATGGCGGTGATGCTGTAACCCTCGGGCACTGTGGGTTTCTGTTCGCCCCAGGCCACCGGTTCGGCAATCTTCATGCTGGGCAACAGGCCGCGCTGGGGCTCCGGCAGCTTGGGATCGGGACCGCGGGCTTGAGTGCTGTCGGCTTCGCCACCGCAGGCGCTCAACAGCATCGCCATGCTCAACATTGTCAGTGTGCTGGAATGCTTCATTGGTCACCTCCCGAGCGCAGGTTGGTCAGCCCGACCCAGGTGGTCACGCAGGCCAGCAGGGTCACGATCGCGGACAGCACCAGGCCCGAAGGCATCACCGCCCAGGCATCTTTCGCGTGTTCAAAGGCGTTGACCAATCCCAGCGCCCAAGTGACCAGCAACAGCAGGAAGTACAGGGTAGGGCGCCCGGCCTTGCGGGCGGCCCGCAACAGGTTGACCAGCGCAAACAGCCACGCCAGCCCGCAGAACACCAGACCGCCGGCGATCAGCCAGGCGGCGAAGTTGCTCCACTGGATCTGGAAGGTCTGGTAGTAGGCAATGTCACTCAGCAAGGCGCCGAGAAACAGCGGGACGGTACCGGCAAGCAAGGTCGCGTGAAGCGGGCCAGGCGTGCAGCGGTGGGTGAGGGCGGGGGTGACGGTCACGGGCGGCTCCTTATCGTTGAGCGGCCCTGATGAGGTTCATCAGGGCCGCGCTGACTGCGCTTAAGGAAGGAGCCTGGCGCTTGCGCGTTAGTTCACCGTCGATTCGTTTCCAAATATGTTGCGTCAGTTGATGCGCGGATGCTGCTGCACCAGGTTCTCGCGCTTGGCTTCCAATTCGGCGATTTGCGCGTCGATGTCTTCGATCTTCTGCTCGATATTGTCCTCATGCTCCTGCAGCAGCTCCTTGGCTTCCTCAAGGTCTGAAGCCGCCGGTGCCGCGCCGCGCAGGGGCTTGTTGGCGGTTTCTTTCATGGTGAGGCCGGTGAACAGGCCCAGTACGGCGAACACCATCAGGTAATAGGCCGGCATGTACAGGTTGTTGGTGGTCTCCACCAGCCAGGCCATGGCCGTCGGCGTGAGGCCGGCCACCAGGATCGAGATATTGAAGGCACTGGCCAACGCGCTGTAGCGAATGTGCGTGGGGAACATCGCCGGCAAAGTGGAGGCCATCACGCCGATAAAGAAGTTGAGCACCACCGCAATGATCAGCAGCCCCGAGAAAATCAGCCCGAGCTTGCCGCTGTTGATCAGCATGAACGCCGGAATAGCCAGCAGGAACAGCGCGATGCTGCCAACGACAATGAAGGGTTTGCGCCCGATCTTGTCGCTGACAAAGCCAATCATCGGCTGTACGAACAACATGCCGACCATGATCGCGATGATGATCAACACGCCGTGGTTTTCGCTGTAGTGCAGGTTGTGGGACAGGTAACTCGGCATATAGGTGAGCAGCATGTAGTACGTGACGTTGGTCACCACCACCACGCCGACGCAGGTCATCAGGCTGCGCCAGTGCTTGGTGGCGACTTCCTTGAACGACACTTTCGGGCCGCCCGCCAGGCCTTCGCGATCGCCCTGCTCAAGTTGTTCCACATGCTGCTGGAAGGCCGGAGTCTCTTCCAGCGCATGACGCAAGTAGAGCCCGATCATGCCCAACGGCAGCGCGAGGAAGAACGGCAGGCGCCAGCCCCAGGACTGGAACGCCTCTTCGCCGATCACCGCAGAAATCAGCACCACCACGCCCGCGCCGAGAACGAAGCCGGCGATGGAGCCGAAGTCCAGCCAACTACCGAGGAAGCCGCGCTTGCGGTCCGGGGCGTATTCGGCGACGAAGATCGAGGCGCCGGTGTATTCGCCGCCTACCGAGAAGCCTTGGGCCATCTTGGCCAGCAGCAACAGGATCGGCGCCCAGATGCCGATAGAGTCATATGAGGGGATCAGCCCGATGGCGAAGGTGCTCAGGGACATGATCACGATGGTCGCCGCCAGGACCTTTTGCCGGCCGTATTTGTCCCCCAGCCGGCCGAAGAACAGGCCGCCCAACGGGCGAATCAGGAAGGGCACCGAGAAGGTCGCCAGGGCAGCGATCATCTGTACGCTGGGGGATGCCTCGGGGAAGAACACCTTGCCGAGTACATAGGCGACAAAGCCGTACACCCCGAAGTCGAACCATTCCATGGCGTTGCCCAGCGCCGCGGCGGTGATCGCCTTGCGCATCTTGGCGTCGTCAACAATGGTGATGTCATCCAATCCAATCGGATTGACGGTTTTCTTGCGTGATTTCATGGGAATACTCAACCGCAGGTCCATTTCGATGCCACTGTTTTGGTGGCATGCGCTTAATGGGTCAGATACATGCGGACACTGAATAATTCACCACTGGCCGGTTTTTTTTGTTATCGGCCCGGCAAGGATCAACTGATCCGCTCGCCACCCAGGGAATCCCGCTGCATCGACTGCAGGTTTTTCTCGATGGTTTCGCAGAGCGCTTCCATTTGGATCTGGTGCTCGCTGTCACGAAACGGGCTTTGCAAATCGGTGCCGATACGTTCGATGGCCAGCAGCATGAAACCCACCACCGTGGAGGCCAGCGGGGTGAACCAGCCCAGGGATTCCACCAGGCCCACCGGCACGATCAGGCAGAACAACGATATGAACAGCCGTGGGAAATACACGTAAGGGTAGGGCAGCGGCGTATTCGCGATGCGCTCCATGCCGCCCTGGCTGTTGGACAAGTCCACCAGGGTCGACTCCAGCCGTGCCAGGCGAATGCTGTCCAGGCGCCCGGCCTTGTATTCCTGGGCCAAAAGCGCCGCGGAGCCGTTGAGGATGTCGTTGGCAAAGTTATTGGTGGTGGCGCTGCGGGTGAACTCGGCGGCCGGCAGGAAGGCACGTATTTCTTCCGGGCACGGCTGGCCCCGCAGGTGCGCCGCGAGGCAGTTCACATAGGCCACATGGCGGCGCAGCAAGGTCGCTTTTATCGGGTTGATCTCGTGGCCCGGGTCATCCAGCAACGTCAGGACCTGGCGGGCGAAGCTGCGGGAATTGTTGACCATCGCACCCCACAACGTGCGCGCTTCCCACCAGCGGTTGTAGGCGCTGCTGTTGCGGAAACTGATCAGCACCACCAGGGCCGAGCCGAGCAAGGTCAGCGGCATCAGCGGCAGGTTGATCTTGCTGTTGAGGAACAGCATGAAGTCCACGGTGACGGCGATATCCCAGAGCAGCAGCCAGAACAGCGCCCAGCCCACATAGCCCATGGTCTTGATGATCAGGCGGTATTTTTTGATGATGGCAGCTTTCAAACGGAAACCTCGTGGCGAGCGGTAAGCATCAATGCCTTAGCTCGGACGGTGTTTACCGGGTAAAGGTTCGCGCCTTCAGGCCTGGATCGTCAGGACGAAGCGCTTTTCGCCAGGCGCCTGGTCGTCGGGTGCAGGCTGTTCAGCCACGAATCCGCAGCGCTGCAGCACTTTTTGTGAGCCCACGTTTTCCGGGAATACATAGGCCACCAATTGCGTCAGCGCCCAGCGTGCCTGTGCCTGCTGGATCAGATGCTTGAGTGCCTGGGTGGCCAGGCCCTGGCCGCACGCACGCTCACCTATGCGATAACCGACTTCGGCAGAACCCTTCGGTGAGTCGATGCTTTTCAGGTTGGCGCGACCGACGATTTCGCCGCTGGCGTCTTCGATCACAAACGGGTGCCAGGCGCCGAGGGCGAAGTCGGCCAGGTAGGCCTGGATATGCTCGGCCACACCCTGCACGGAGTAGAACGACGGAGCGCGGGCATCGATATGCGACTCGAACCACTCACGGTTCTGTGTTTCAAATGCCAGCAATGCTTCGGTGTCCGTACTGCTCAGCTCGCGAACCCTGAATGACGTCATCGATCACCTCTTCCATGCAATTGTGCGGTGAGCAAGCATACCCCATCAGTTATCCTGAACCGATCAGCCCCATCGCGGCAAAAAGGAACGGCAGTTGAACGAACACACATTGTCCATGCGCCTGGAGCGCGTGGCAGCGCATGTGCCCGCTGGTGCGCATCTGGCGGATATTGGTTCCGATCACGGTTACTTGCCGGTGGCGTTGATGCGTCGCGGGGCGATCGTCGCAGCGGTGGCGGGGGAGGTGGCGTTGACGCCGTTCCGCGCGGCCGAGCGTACGGTGCGCGAAAATGAACTGGAGCAACACATCACCGTGCGCCTGGCCAGTGGCCTGGCGGCCATCGAGCCGGGAGACGGGATCACCACGATCAGCATCTGCGGCATGGGCGGCGAGACCATCCGCGACATCCTCGACAGCGGCAAGGCGCGTCTCAACGGCCAGGAGCGCCTGGTGCTGCAACCCAACGGCGGCGAGCAGCCCTTGCGCCAATGGCTGATGGAAAACGGTTACTCCATCGTCTGCGAGGAACTGCTGCGGGAGAATCGCTTCTTTTACGAAATCATCGTGGCCGAGCGCGCGGCGCCTGTGATCTACAGCGCCGAGGAACTGTACTTCGGCCCGTTGCAAATGCAGGCCCGCAGCCCGGAGTTCCTGCTCAAGTGGCAGCGTATCCTGCGCCACAAGCAGCAAACCCTGAAGGACTTTGCCCAGGCGCGGCAGGCAGTGCCCGAGGACAAGGTGCACGAGGTCGCACAACAAGCCCGGTGGATTACCGAGCTGCTGGCCTGAGGGTCAGCCTGCGATGGTATTCAGCTCTGCCACAACCTCGTCCGAAAGCTGCAGTTCGCCCACCGCGATATTTTCACGCAAATGGGTGACCGAAGACGTTCCAGGAATCAGCAGGATATTGGGAGAACGACGCAGCAACCATGCCAGCGCCAATTGCATCGGCGTCACGCCAAGCCGCTGCGCGACGTTCGACAACACCGCCGACTGCACCGGTGAGAACCCGCCCAGCGGGAAGAACGGCACATAGGCAATGCCGTCCCGGGCCAGCTCGTTGATCAGCGCGTTATCGTGTTGATGGGCGATGTTGTACAGGTTCTGCACACACACGAAACGCACGAGTTTTCGCGCCTCGGCCACCTGCGTCGGCGTGACGTTGCTGATGCCGATATGGCGTATCAGCCCCTGTTGTTGCAGCTCGGCGATGACACTCAGGGGCTCTTCGATCGAGCCTTCGGCAGTGCCCATCACGCCGTGCATGGCCCGCACGTTGACCACGTCCAGCACGTCCAGGCCCAGGTTGCGCAGGTTGTCATGTACCGCCTGGGTCAGCTCGGCCTTTGACGAGGCGTTGAGCCAGCCGCCATCGTCGCTTCGACGGGCGCCCACCTTGGTGACGAGGGTGAGGTCGTCTTTGTACGGATGCAGTGCCTCGCGAATAATCTGATTGGTGATATGCGGCCCGTAGAAATCGCTGGTGTCGATATGGTTCACGCCGGATGCGACGGCCTCGCGCAGTACGGCCAGCGCCGCATCACGGTCTTTTGGCGGGCCAAATACCCCGGGGCCGGCCAGTTGCATGGCGCCATAACCGATGCGGTTGACGCTGCGATCGCCGAGAGTGAAGGTGCTGCGGTTTCCTGAGCGGGTCATGGCTGTGGCTCTTGCTTGACGGGAGGAAGCCTATAATATGAAGGATCCTTCAGGTTTAGAATTCGCATTCCATGAGTCCTCCCAAAGCCTCACTAAAGCCAAGAAAATCAGCGGTTCAGGCGCGGTCGGCGGCGACGGTCGACGCGCTGCACACGGCAACCCTTCAGGTTTTGACCGCCCAGGGCCTGGTGCGGTGCACGACGACCCGCGTGGCCGAGCGGGCGGGCATGTCGGTGGGCAGCCTGTATCAGTACTATCCGAACCGCGATGCACTCCTCGCGGCGGTGCTGGAAAAGCATCTGGTGCACGTGGCCGAGACCGTCGAGCAGGCGTGCGATCAACATCAGGGCACCACGGTGGCAGAAATGGCGTCGGGGTTTGTCACGGCTTTTCTGGCGGTGAAGCTCATGGACCCGACGGCGTCCAAAGCCCTCTATGCCATCGCGGGGGAGCGGGGCGGTGCAGAGCTTGTCGCGCGTATCGGCCAGCGGATGGTGACCGCCGTTGCGGCGATGCTGGCGACGGCATCGGATGCCCGTTTTGAAGACCCATCCTTGACCGCCGCCATCTCGATCAGCGCGGTGGTGGGCCCGGTGCGAGCCCTGCTGGAGGGCAATGCGACGCCGGCCTATGAAGCCGGCCTGGAACAGCAGGTGATTCGGCTGCTGCGGGCTTATCTTCAAACCTATCAGTCACTGTCAATTGACCGCCAAGGGGCGTCAAGCTAGCATGTTGCCATTATTTTGATATCACTTCTGATTCAGGGATTGAACATGCTGTCCAGAGCCCTTACGGCAGGCCTTCTACTGGCCTTGGCCGGGTGTACAAACGTCAAGGTTGACCCTGTCGCGCCTCAATACAAAATCTCCCAGCTGTGCATCGAAGAGAACCCCAAGGTAGTGGTAGGGGATTTTGTCGATGGCCTGCAAACGCTGTTGCGCAAACACCACATTGAGAGCCGGCTGTATGCCGCGCCGGTTCCGGGCAACTGTGAATACCGCCTGACCTACACCGCCATTCGTTCCTGGGACTTTTCTGCCTACCTGTCCGATGCCAGCGTCCAGCTCTACAAAGGCGAGCAGTCCATTGGCGTTGCGCACTACAACCTGACGGGCGAGGGGGGCTTCGACTTGTCGAAATACAAGACGGTCGAGGAAAAAATGGCACCGGTGATCAACCAGCTATTGGGGCAGGCCAAGTGAGCAGATTCATCAAAAGTATCGCGGTCCTGTTGCTCATGCTGCTGACCGGGTGTGGTCATACCAGCACCAGCCAACCTTACTTCGAACCTCCGGCGCCGCCTGCGGGCAAGGCGCTGGTTTACATGATGCGGACCCAGGTTATCCAGGGCAGCTTCTATGACAGCGTGTTCAGTATCGATGACAGCGCAATCGTGGGGCTGAGCAGCGAGACTTATTCCTGGGTGCTGGTCAGCCCGGGCGTGCACAAGGTGTCTGCCGGGCAACGTCCGAATGCCCGGAACGTATTCCTGATGCTCTCGGTTGAGCCGGGTAAGGAATACTTCGTTGAGTACACCCAGGAGAACATGTTCGAGAAGATTCGCAAGCGGGAGGCGAACGAAGGGAAAACCATGGTGCGCGGGTATTCATATATACCGGTGAAGTAACGGTACCCGGCAACTAATGTGATGGGTGACGGTCAATAACCCCCGCACGACTGTCAGCGGTCGTGTGGCTCGGAATAGAGCCTCGCGGTACGTTTTTTCTCCCTCCCATTTGAAGATTTAACCCATGCACCTTCGCAAAATTGCAGTTGGGCTGTCGGCCCTTGTTTTGCTCTCCACCGGGGCACAAGCCCGTGGCCTGCTGGACCTCATCACACCGCACCCGCAACACACTTCCCGCTCGGGCTCCATTGGCCAGGGCGCGGCCCTGGATCTCTATTCAAGCCAACAGAAAAAGCCGTCGTTCGACAGTTGCGCCGACCTGTTCCCGGCCAGGCAACCCATCAACACCGCCACCGTGCCGGCCACCATGAAACCCCTGGCGCTGTGCTCCGATAATTTTGCGGTGCTGTATTCGCAAACCAGCAAGACCCCGCTGGTGGTGGTCGAGCGCCTGAACGCCGGCCAGTTGCAGGACGCCAAAGGCGAGGAGCGCACCAACCAGTTCTACCCGGACCCGCGCATTCCCAAGGGCGCACGGGCCGAGTTGAGTGACTACCGTGGCCAACACCCGGCCGTGGACCGCGGCCATCAATCCCCGGCCGCCGATGCGCCGAGCACCAACGCCATGGCCCAATCCTTCGCGTTGTCGAACATGGTGCCCCAGGACCCCACCAACAACCGCAAGATCTGGAGCAAGGTCGAGGCGGACGTGCGCAAGTTTGCCAAGCGTGCCGACGGCAATGTCTTCGTGTTCACCGGCCCGCTGTTTGACCCGGGCTACAGCACCATCGGCGACAACAAGGTGTGGGTGCCGACCCGCCTGTTCAAGCTGGTGTACGACGTATCGTCCCAGCGCGCCTGGGCCTACGTATTGCCCAACGCTGAAACCCGCATCGAGAAGCCGATGGACTACGCGACGTTCGTGAAGACCACCGGGCTCAAGCTGTTGGGGAACCTGCCGGTGACGGGATCGGTGGGGCGTACGTGATGGCTTGAATCTGAGGGGCTCACTTGGCCTTTTTCAACGTCTTCAAGCGCAATGTTGCACGCTGCACAGCGGCCATCTTCTCTGGCCGCTTCATCTTTTTCCATTTGCGGATGTCGTCCTTGGTGCGTCCACAACTCACACACAGCTCACCACTGAGCTGGCAGGTTGAGACACATGGATTCTCGATATCTTTAGCCAAGGCTTCACCCCTTTACGGCATACAGTCTGGCCACGCGCAGGCGCCAATCGCCGCCATGCTGGAGGTGGCATTCTTCTTCGGAGTCGAAGCGAACATAACGCTCCGAAGCGGGGCGATCCACGCCGGCGTCTTCCAGTGCCGTGGCGGTCAGCTCGCGCATACGCCCGTCCAGTCCCGTTGAAAGGGCCAGCTCCTTGTTCGCCCGGGTATCAAATACCCAGACCACCCGAAGGCTTTGTGCAAAGGCTGCGTAATCGACTTCGTGGGTCAGCCAGTCGAAGCCGGTGATTTCGGCCTTGGCGATTTCACAGGCTTCGGTCAGGGTCGTGACCAGGCGACGTTCGATCCGGGCGCTGTCGCGTTTGGTTGAAGGCATGACGATTCCTTGGGCGGGGAGGATAGGGATGATACGCGAGAGAACCAGTGTGGGAGCTGTCGAGCTTTAGCGAGGCTGCGATGGCGGATTTGCAGGCGACATCTCTATCGCCTGGCAGGGCCTCTTCGCAGCCTCGCTGAAGCTCGACAGCTCCTACGGAGGATTGTTGGCGCGCGATCTCATGAGCCACAGACATCAGCGGGAAAGGTACGTTTGGCCGCAGCCTCGTCAGCCAGGCGGGCACACTGTTCAAGGCTGCGAAGATCAACTGTAGGAGCTGTCGAGCTTCAGCGAGGCTGCGATGGCGGATTGGCAGGCGACATCTTTATCGCCTGAAAGGGCCTCTTCGCAGCCTCGCTGAAGCTCGACAGCTCCTACGCTGGATTGTTGGCGCGCGATCTCATGAGTCACAGACATCAGCGGGAAAGGTACGTTTGGCCGCGGCCTCGTCAGCCAGGCGGGCACACTGTTCAAGGCTGCGAAGAACAACTGTAGGAGCTGTCGAGCTTCAGCGAGGCTGCGATGGCGGATTGGCAGGCGACATCTTTATCGTCTGACAGGGCCTCTTCGCAGCCTCGCTGAAGCTCGACAGCTCCTACGGAGGATTGTTGGCGTGCGCGATCTCTTGAGTCACAGACATCAGCGGGAAAGGTACGTTTGGCCGCGGCCTCGTCAGCCAGGCGGGCACGCTGTTCAAGGCTGCGAAGATCAACTGTAGGAGCTGTCGAGCTTTAGCGAGGCTGCGATGGCGGATTGGCAGGCGACATCTTTATCGCCTGAAAGGGCCTCTTCGCAGCCTCGCTGAAGCTCGACAGCTCCTACGGAGGATTGTTGGCGTGCGCGATCTCTTGAGTCACAGACATCAGCGGGAAAGGTACGTTTGGCCGCAGCCTCGTCAGCCAGGCGGGCACACTGTTCAAGGCTGCGAAGATCAACTGTGGGAGCTGTCGAGCTTTAGCGAGGCTGCGATGGCGGACTGGCAGGCGACATCTTTATCGTCTGACAGGGCCTCTTCGCAGCCTCGCTAAAGCTCGACAGCTCCTACGCTGGATGGTCAGATCTCTTTGGGCCGATCCAGCTTGCGCGTCATGGTGTAGATCGCCACCCCGGCCGCCAGGAGGCCTGAGGCTGCGCCGACCGCCAGTGCCCAGCGTGGGCCCAGATGGTCGGCCACCCAACCCACAATCGGTGCTCCAATCGGTGTGCCGCCCAGCGCCACGCCCACCCGCAGGGCGATCACCCGGCCGCGCATGGACGGCTCGGTGGTGAGTTGCATCAGGCTGTTGGTGGTGTTGCTGAAGGTCAGGGCGCCCACGCCGATGATCACCAGTGCCCCGGCGAACAGCCAATAGTTCGGGGCAATCGCCGCCAGTGTGCAACCCACCCCGAACACCAGTGCGCCGATCAGCAGCGCCTTGAAGTGCGGCCGCTCGCGACCGGCGGCGAGTAGCGCTCCGGCCACGGTGCCGATGGCCAGGGTCGACGTCAGCAGCCCATAACCACGGGCATCGGCGTGGAACACCGTGACGGCCATGGTCGAGATGAATATCGGAAAGTTCATGCCGAAGGTGCCGATCAAGAACAGCATGATCAGGATCGCCATCAGGTCCGGCCGTGCCCACACATAACGCAAGCCCTCGGTGAGGCTGCCCTTGGTGCGCAATGCCCGCAGGCTGGTGTGCAGGCCCGAAACCCGCAGCAGGAACAGCGAGGCCAGCACCGCGAAAAAGCTCGCGCCATTGAGCAGGAAGGCCCAGCCGGTGCCCACCGACGCGATGGTCACGCCGGCCACCGCCGGGCCAATCATGCGGGCCATGTTGAATGAGGTGGAATTGAGCGCGATGGCATTGGACAGGTCCGCTTCGCCCACCAGTTCCGCCACGAAAATCTGCCGCACCGGCGCGTCGAACGCCGAGGCGCAGCCGGACAAGAACGCGAACAGATACACATGCCACAACTGGACAAAACCGGTGAGGGTAAACACCCCCAGCATCAGCGCCAGCACGCCCATCACACCCTGGGTGACCATCAACAGCTTGCGCTTGTCGTAGTGGTCGGCCGCAAAGCCGGTCCAGGGCAGCAACAGCAATTGCGGCCCGAACTGCAACGCCATGACGATGCCGACGGCCGAGGCGTTATGCGGCGTGAGTTGGGTCAGCACCAGCCAGTCCTGGGCCGTGCGTTGCATCCAGGTGCCGATATTCGACACCAGTGCACCGACGGCCCAGATGCGGTAGTTGACGCTGCGCAGCGAGCGGAAAATGCCCATCGAACTCACACCGGCCTTGAAGGATTACCACCGTTGAAGCGCCCGAAATGCTGCGCCAGGAACACACTCAGGGCCAATGCCCCAAGCCCGAGGGCGAGCACATCAGCGGTGCTTTCGAGCGCGAAATCCCCGACCCGGCAGACCAGCACGTAGCCGATCGCCAGGTTGAAAAATCCCCAGAACACATTCAGCGTCGAGGACGACCGACCTTGCCCGCGAGGCTTGGCAAACGGCGTCTGGAAGGCCTGGCCCATCACGCCGGCGACGCAATGCGGCAGCGCGTTGGCGAGGAACACACCGCCGAAGAAGTAAGACACCAGCTCATGCCACTGCATGGTCACGCACCTCTCGTTTCAAGCAAACCGATGATGTCTTGCGCCGTGCCGGTTTCCCCCAGCTTCGGGAACACCTGATGCAGGCTGTAGTGGTGCGCCTCGGGGTTTGCGTCAGTCATGGCGTCGATGGCCAGGGTCACGTTGAAACCCGCTTCATAGGCCTGGCGCGCGGTGGACTCCACGCCGGTGCCGGTGGCCACTCCGGTGATCACCACCTGGGTGACGCCGAGGGCCTTCAACTGCGACTCGAGGTCGGTGCTGGCGAAGGCGCCCCAGGTGCGTTTGGTCACCAGGATGTCGCCGGGTTGCTGATCAAGTGCGGGCAGCAGGTCGGCCCATCCCGCCGGAAATACATCGCTGCGCCGTGGCCGCTCGGTGCGCCCGGGGGCAAAGCCTGTGACGTTGACCAGCACCACCGGCAAGCTGCGTTCACGGAAGGCGTCGAGCAGTGCGCGGGAGCGCTCCACCACATCGCCGATCGGGTGGATGAGCGGGTATTCGGCGATGCCTTTTTGCAGGTCCACGATGATCAGCGCGGTGTTGGGATCCAGCGAGGTGACGGCCATGGGATGTCCTCAAACGGGAAGGGGTGGTTCAAAAGTCGGCGAGGCGCTCCAGCAGCTTTACTGCCGCCGCAAGTTCGGCCTGTTCTTCGGCAGACAGTTGCTCTTGCAGCGCCCGCAGCAGCCAATCGTCCTTGGCTGCCCGGCTGGCGATGAGGTGTTTGCGAAAGGCGGGTGTCAGGTCGATCAGGGTTTGTCGGCCGTCGCTGGGGTCGGGTTTGCCCCTGATCGCTTTCATCGTTTCAAGCCCGGCCACGGTGATGCGCATGGACTGCGGGCGCACGCTCTCGGCCCGGGCCAGGGCCGAGACGGTGCTGGGCCCGTCACGGTCCAGGCGCAGCAGCACCGACTTCTGGGCCGAGGTGAAATCATTCGGATGGGTTTGTTCCCGCAGCCGGCGTATCAGCTTGCCCAGGGAGATGCGCAGCTCGGCGGCCAGGGCCGCGGCGGATTGGGTTTCTGAAGTGTTGGTAGATGCGTTCATGCCCGGACATTAGCATGCGTGCAGGAAAACTGTACAGTTTAGCTGTATGAAATTTTTGTCAGAAAACCCCGCATCAACCGTCCCTGACTGAGCCTAATTTTGCCTTGCGATACTCATCGGGTGTCTCGCCCGTGAGCTTGCGGAACATGCTGATAAAGGCCGAAGAACTGCTGTAGCCCAGGTCAAGCGCGATGGTCTCGACGGTGGCGCCACTTCGCAACAGGCTCAGCGAGTGCATCACCTTGAGCCGTTGTTTCCAGTGGTTCAGCGACATCCCCAGGTCACGCTGGCAGCGTCGCAGCAGCGTGCGTTCGGTGGCGTTGACCAGGCGCGCCCAGTCGGCCAGGGAACGGGCGTCTGCCGGGTTCTGTTCCAGGGCTTCCAGAATGGGCGACAACACAGGGTCATTGGAGCCGGGCAGGTAGGAGCCGACCCGCGACGTTTGATTCAGCTTGTCCAGCAGCACGTAGAGCAGGCGGCTGTCTTCCTCGGTTTGTAGCGGCGCGGGCGGTGAGGCCCGCAGGTCGTCGAGCAGGGCGCGGATCAACGGGGTGATCGTCAACGCACACGCGGTGTCCGGCAAGTGCTCGCACAAGGGCTGCGCGATATACAGCGAAGAGTGATAAGCCTCCTGGCGATTGAGCGCCAGGTGCTCGGCCTCGGGCGGCAGCCACAGGCCAAATTGCGGCGGCACGATGAAGTGCTCGTCGGCCAGCTTGATCTCCATCACGCCGCTGAACGAATACACAAATTCGCCCCACGGGTGCCGGTGCCACGGGTAGGTGGTCAAGGCCTGCATCTGCGCGGCGCGAAAGTACAGCGGTGCCGGCAGCTCATCAGTGAAAGGCGCAACGACCCGGTGGGCAAATGGCTTGTTCATGAGGATCACGCAACGAGGCTGGTCGAATGGCTATTGTGCGCTATCGCTTGTCGTTTTGGCGCTATATCCAGCGGTTCCGCAGATCGCAGACTCCGCTCATACAAACGTGTGTGGGAGAGTGTCGTGGATAAGCGTCAGCCGATTGATGGGCCCGCAGCGGTCACCATGACGGTGATGTGCGCCATCTGGGGGCTTCAGCAAGTGGCGATCAAGGTCGCCGCGCCGGATATTGCGCCAATCTTCCAGATCGCCCTGCGCTCCGGCATTGCGGCGGTGCTGGTGGGCCTGATCCTGATCCTGCGCCGAAACAGGATGACCTTGAACCTCGACACCTGGCGCGGCGGGCTGCTGGTGGGCGCGCTGTTTGCCCTGGAGTACGTGGCCGTCGGCGAGGGGCTGCGTTATACGTCGGCCGCGCACATGGTGATTTTTCTGTACACGGCGCCGATCTTTGCGGCCATCGGTTTGCACGTCCGATTCCCCAGTGAACGCCTGACGGCAGTGCAGTGGGGCGGAATATTACTGGCGTTTGCGGGCGTGATCGTCGCGTTTTTTGCACCCGGTGAAAGCAGTGCCTCGATGGCCGATCAACGCCTGGGCGATGCGCTGGGCTTGCTGGGCGCTGCGGCGTGGGGCGCGACCACGGTCACCATTCGCTGCTCGCGGCTGGCCGAGGCACCGGCGCCACTGACCTTGTTCTATCAGCTCGCCGGGGCGTTTGTGATCCTGGCTGCATTGGCGTGGGCCACCGGGCAAACCGGGGTGCATTTTTCGGCCATCACCGTAGCGAGCCTGGCGTTCCAGACGGTGGTGTTCTCGTTCCTGAGCCTGCTGGTGTGGTTCTGGATGCTGGGGCGTTACCTGGGCTCGCGCCTCGGTGTGCTGTCGTTCATGACGCCGTTGTTTGGCGTGGTGTTTGGGGTCTGGTTGCTGGACGAGACCTTGCAGTCGTCGTTCATTGTGGGCTCGGTGTTGGTGCTGGTGGGGATTGTGGTGGTGAGTGGGCATGATCTTTTCAGGTTGCGCATGGCCAGGCTCGTCAAGGACTGATACGTTCACGGGCCGGATATTCCTGAACCTACTTTCTCCTGCACAGGCGCTCTACCGTGATACCAAACACTGATGAAGAACGCCGCCAACTCAAGTCGGCCTGCACGGCCGAGATCAGCGGGTTTGCAGAGCCCACGCCTGCCCAGTGGTTCCAGGAAATGGCGGATTGGGCCCAGGCCAACCATGTGTCCCATGACCATTATGGCGGCGGGGCGCTGATCGAAGGCTTTGAAGCCAAGGTCGCCGAACTGCTGGGCAAGCCCGCTGCGGTATTCATGCCCAGCGGGGTGATGGCGCAACTGATTGCGGTCAACCTCTGGAGCGAACGACGCCGGCTGCCGCGTTTCGGGATCCATGCCTCGTCTCATTTGCAGCTGCACGAAGAGCAGGCGTTTCAGGCCTTGCTGCACTTGCATGGGGTGATCGTGGGCCACCGCTTGCGACCGATCGTTGCCGACGACCTGGCAGCGGTGGCCGAGCCACTGAGCTGCCTGGTGGTGGAGCTACCGGCCCGCGAGATCGGCGGGCAGTTGCCCGAATGGGACGAATTGGAGGCCTTGAAAGCTACCGCTGCGGCCTCGGGTACACCGCTGCATATGGACGGGGCTCGCCTGTGGGAAACCCGGGCCTTCTACCAGCGCTCCTACGCCGAAATCGTTGAAGGTTTCTCCTCCGTGTACGTCTCGGCCTACAAAGGCCTCGGTGGCATCGCCGGCTCGCTGCTGGCGGGCGATACCGACTTTATCCAACAGGCACGCCTGTGGCGCCAACGGATGGGCGGCACCTTGATCAAGCAGAGCCCAATGGTGGTCTCGGCGGCCATGCGCTTTGATCAGCGCCTGGGGATGCTGGAGGCCTGCTATCAACGCACCCTGAGCCTGGCGACCTGCCTGCAGGCGATTCCCGGTATTCGCCTTCTGCCGCGCACGCCTCAGGTGAACATGCTCCACCTGTTTTTCGACGCAGACCGGGCGGCACTGCTCAACGCCCGCGACGAGATTGCCAGAGAGCACGGGTGTTGGCTGTTCACAAACCTGGAACCCACAGACGTGCCGGGGTGGTGCAAGACCGAGTGTTATGTCGGTGACCGGTTGTTGGGCGTGGAGGATGAGCGGGTTGTGCAACTGTTCACGGACTTGATGCGGCTAGCGGCTCAAGCCGTCTGACATCAAGCCGGCGCGGGGCTGGCCGGTCGCCGGCTGGCCCCTGGCGGCTGCCCGGTAACTCGCTTGAACGCCCGGCTGAACGCCGCCTGGGAGTTATAGCCAAGGCGCTGCGCCACGGTTTCGATCGGCAACCGCTCCAGCGTCAGCCACTGGCTGGCCAGGCGCATCCGCAGTTCGGTGGCATAGCGCAGCGGCGGTATGCCGAGCGTGGTTTGAAAGTGCTGGGCGAACACCGAGCGCGAGGTATGACACTGCGCTGCCAGTTCCTCCACCGTCCAATCGCGCCCAGGCTGTTGGTGCAACGCCAGCAAGGCCTTGGCCAGGCGCGGGTCGCGCAGCGCGGCCACCAGGCCCGAGGCATTTCCGCAGGCGCATTCAACCCAGCCCCGAACCACCATCGCCGCCACCACGTCCGCCAGCCGCGCAAGAATGCCGGCGAAGCCGATGCGGGCGCTGCTGACTTCACGCTCCATGGCGGCCAGGATCGGCATCAGCCCCGGATAGCGTTGGCCCTTGGCGTCGATCAGCATCAGGTCCGGCATCAGGCGGCCAAGGCCGTGCAAACTGCCCAGCTCAAACTCCATGCAACCGCTGAAGAGCAGGGCGCTTTGCGCCACGCCCACATCGGCCCGGGCATCCACGGCGCACACCGCATCACCGAGAGACGCGGCGTCGAAGCTGGCGATGTCCTGCACCGGCACCTCCGGGCTGGAGAGCAACTGGTGGGCGCCCCCATGGGAGATGAACACCGCGTTGCCCGGCGTCAGCTCGTACAGGGTGCCGTCCTCGGTACGCAGGGTGACGCAGCCAGCGGCGACAAGGTGGAAGTAGGCGTGCCCGGGCCTGGCCGCAAAGCCCAAGCCAAATGCCGGCCCGGCCTGGATGCGGCGGTACTCGACGCCACTCAGGCGCATGCCGCGCAGCAACTCGTTGATAAGGTCAGAGGACGCGTCGAACGGATCGGTAGGCATCATTTCCGGGGTTTCGGTAAAGGATTCAAGATTCCGCATCATAGATCATCCTGATCGTCGCACCTAGACTTCCGGCCTCGATAACGTTTGGAGGATGTCTGGTGATGAGCAACAGAGTGTGTGATGCGGATGCCGTACCGGCGACACCCGCCTGGATGGCGGTGTTTTCGTTGGCGATGGGCGTGTTCGGCTTGCTGACGGCGGAGTACCTGCCGGCCAGCCTGCTGACGCCGATGGCGGCCGAACTCGGCGTGTCGGAAGCCTTGGCCGGGCAGGCGGTGACGGTCACGGCGGTGGTGGCGTTGTTCGCCGGGCTGCTGGTGCCGGGCCTGACCCGCGGGATCGACCGGCGTGTGGTGCTGCTGGGTTTCAGCGCGCTGATGATCTGTTCCAACCTGCTGGTGGCGGTCTCGTCGAGCCTGGCGGTGTTGCTGCTGATGCGCGTCCTGCTGGGCATCGCTCTGGGCGGCTTCTGGAGCATGGCGGCGGCGGTGGCGATGCGGCTGGTCCCGGCGGCGCTGCTGCCGCGTGCGCTGTCGATCATCTTCAGCGGGATCGCGGTGGGCACTGTCGTGGCAGTGCCGCTGGGCAGCTTTTTGGGCGGTCTTTATGGATGGCGCAGCGCGTTCCTGGCCGCTGCTGCCGTGGGCGGCGTGACCCTGGTTTTCCAGCTGTTCACATTGCCGTCGCTCGCACCCCGCAGGACTGCGCGCTTGAGAACGGTGCTCGACGTACTGCTGCGCCCGGGCATCGCCGTGGGCATGTTGGGATGCGTGCTGGTGCACACCGGGCACTTTGCGCTGTTCACCTATATCCGGCCGTTCCTGGAAAGCACCACCGGTGTCGGCGCCGAAGGGCTGGCGCTGATGCTGCTGGGCTTCGGCGTGGCGAACTTCGCCGGCACGCTGCTGGCGGGATGGCTGTTGGTCCGATTGCCGCGCGGCACCCTGGTGCTGATGCCCGCGCTGGTGGGCGTTGCGGCGCTCGCCCTGGCGCTGTTGCCCGCTAGCGTGACGGGCCAGGTGTGGCTGTTGATGCTCTGGGGCCTGGCGTTTGGCGGGGTGCCGGTGGCCTGGTCGAACTGGGTGGCGCGGGCGGTGCCCGATCAGGCCGAAAGCGCCGGCGGCATGGTGGTGGCGTCAGTGCAGTCGGCGATTGCCGCCGGGGCGGCGGCGGGGGGCGCGATGTTCAGTTTCAGGGGGATCGACGGTGTGTTTGTAGCGGCGGGAGTGTTGATGTTGCTGGCGGCGTTGTTGATTGCGTTGAAGGTGAAGGTTGAGGCATCTCCACAGGGCGCGGAGACGGGGGCGGCGTTCCACCTTTGAAAAACGTTAGAGAGGAAAGCCACTCCCGAAACACGGCAAGCCTTTCCTCTCTTTACTTCAGCCTTCACGCAAAATAACCTCTGCCTCGCCGGCGCCGTCCTGCCGCCGATTTCACCTGTGTTCGAAGACCTGGACGGGAATCGTATTGATGCAGGCCAACCGCTCTAGCCGAGCGAACAGGGAAGAGACTATTGGCGATTACCCATGTTGTTCACACGCTGCGCGCACCGTCCGAACTTGATTACTACGACACCCGGTCGGTACCGCTGCCAGCTGACATCACCGCGCTGGAGGCCTGGAACATCATGACCGGCGAACCGGGGCCGTTCTTGCGCCAGGCGTTCCGAATCAGGGACGGGATTTCCTCGATGTTTGGCGTGAAGCGCATCGGCGGGTTCTCCGGCACCCGGCGCGAGACGGTGCAGGTGGGTGACCGGCTGGACTTCTTCCTGGTGGAGCACTGTGCCCGCGACATGTTGGTGCTGACCGAGCGTGACCGACACCTGGACGTGATGATCTGTCTTGCGATCGCCGAGCGCGTGCTGACGATCACCGCATCGGTTGTCACCCATAACACCTACGGGCGCCTCTACATGCTGCCGGTCGGGCCGGCGCACAAGCTGATCGTCAATCATCACCTGAAGCGGCTGAGGCGAAAGCTGGAAGACCGGGCCGCAACGCCTGGCGGGTAGGGGCATTCAGCCGCCTATGGCGCCAGTCTGCTTCAGACTCGGCGCATGATCGATTGTTTAGGGAAGAATGGAATGACACTCAGGGTGATGGTGGTCGGTGGCTACGGCAACTTCGGCAGCATCGTGTGCCGGCACTTGGCGCTGGCGCCGGGCATCGAACTGGTGGTCTCGGGCCGCGACCCACACAAGTTGCAGCGCAAAGTCGATGAGTTGAAAAACCACTCGCCCGCAGGCTGCGAAGGCTGGTGCGGCGATGCCATGGGCGCCGGGTTCGCCGCTGTTTTGCCGTCGATGAACATCCAGCTGGTGATCCACACCGGCGGCCCGTTCCAGGGGCAATCCTATGCCGTCGCCCAGAGCTGCATCGACGCAGGCGTGAACTACTGCGACCTGTCCGACTGCCGCACCTTCGTCAACGGTGTGGGCGTGCTGGATGCACAGGCCAAACTGGCGGGCGTGGCTATTCTCAGTGGCTGCAGCTCGGTACCGACGCTGTCGTCTGCGATCATCGACCAGTACCGCTATCGCTTCACGCGCATCGACTCGATCGCGCATGGAATTTCCTCTTCCGCCAAGATGCCGGGCCTCTCGACCGTCGAAGGCGTGCTGGCCTACGCGGGCAAACCGATCAAGCAACTGCGCAATGGCCAGGTGCATGAAGTGCTGGGCTGGCAGGACCTGACGCTGCGCAAGATGCCCCAGCTTGGCACACGAGTCCTGGCTAACGTGGACGTGCCCGACATGGGCATTTTCGCCAGCCGCTACGGTGCCCACACCCTGAGCTTCAAGGCCGGCGCGGGGCTCAAGCTGGGCGGTGTCGCCAACGGCCTGCTGGCCCAGGCGCTGCGCATGGGAATCGTACGCGACCACGTCGCCTGGGCCGCACGGTTGCACCGGCTGGGCACCTGGTTCGAGCGCTTCGGCGATGGCAAAAGCGCGATGTACATCGACGTACACGGCCTCGGCACAGACGGGCAACCGCTGTCCCTGGCGGTGCAACTCACGGCCCTGAATGACAAAGGCCCGGAAATCCCCAGCTGCGCCGCCGTGGCCCTCGCCATCAAAATTGCCCAAGGCTACGTGCCAGAACCCGGCGCGCGGCCATGCGTGGGTGAAATCACCGTCGACGAATACATGGGCGCCATCAACGACCCGGCGAACCTTAGCCTGAGCGTGCAGTTCTCCGACGGGCAGGGCTGACCCATGCTCTATCTGGGCCTGAAGTACATTCACATCCTCGCGGCGATTTTTCTGTTCGGTTTCGGCATGGGCTCGTACCTGTACCTGATCGCCGCGAGCCGTACGGCCAACCCGCAGGTGATCGCCCATGTGGCGCGGATGGTGGTGCGGTTCGATACCTGGATTACCACGCCGGCGGGTTTTATCCAGATCATCACGGGCTTCCTGTTGATCAGGCTTGCCGGGCTGCCATTGACCACGGAATGGGTGCTGACCTCGCTGATCATCTTCCTGTGCGTGGGGGCGCTGTGGCTGCCGGTGCTGGTGTTGCAGAAGCGTTTGCAGCAGATGGCGTTGAGTGCGGTTGAGACGGGCAGGGCGCTTGATGATGGATACGCCGGTGTTTACCGCAAATGGTTCTGGATGGGTGTTTTCGGGTTCTTGGGGATGTTTGTGATCGTGATGATCATGGTGACGAAGATGACGCCGTGGCAGTTGGTTGGGCTGCTGGTATAGAAGGGCTGGATAAGATTACGTTCCAGCCCTGGTATTCCACGCCACCCCACACAACGCCAACCCCGCCACATTCAGCGACACCGGATTAAACGCCTCCCTGAGCATCCCCGGGCTGAACACCGCCACATCCACCAGCAGCCCCGCCAGCGCAATCGCAGCCACCGCAATCGGCCAGGCGCTGCGCGGTGAAAGCAGTATCCATAACGCCAACACCATCTCCCCAGCACCTGCCAGCGTGGCGAACAGCTGCACCTGCTCGATCCCGTGCGCCTGGATCATCGCCCGCTCGCCCTGGCTCAGCCATAGCAGCTTCGGCACCAGCCCATGGTAGGCAAACATGAACGCCAGGCCGCCCCGGGCGATCCAGTTGATGCGCACCAGGGCGTTCATGGCTGGGCCTTCAAAAAGCGCTGTTCATGATCGGGATCCGGCAACAGGCAGGTGTCGTACTTTCCGAAGAGCCGATAGCGATTGCGCGCGATGCGGTCGTACGCCCAGTCCCGAAGGACACGCGGGATGGCGCGCAGCACCAGCAATGGGCGCCAGCGCGCCGGCAGTTGCGCGATGATTTCGAACACCGCCTCCGAACGCTCCCAATAGTGCCGGTCGCGGATCACCAAGAGGGTGTCGAACTGATCCAGCGGCAGCCCGGCCCAGGCCAATAGCGCCTGACCTTCGGGCGACTGCACCGCCGCCAACCGCACGCGGTGGTCGCGGTCATGGCGAATCAGGAACCTTGCCCAGCCGTTGCACAGCTTGCACACACCGTCGAACAACACCACGGTTTCATCGGGCTTGAGGAGTGGCGCGGGAGTAGGGCGGGTTTGAGAGGCGGGCATGAGGGTGGGTCCAATCGGGCCGGGTCAGCCTGGATCATACCCGCGTTTACTCACACTGCTCAGCCGAGGAATGGAGATCTCATAAACCACGAGAGTTCAATGTGGGAGCTGGCTTGCCTGCGATAGCATCAACTCGGTGTAACTGATACACCGAGGTGTGTGCATCGCAGGCAAGCCAGCTCCCACATTGGATCTTTGTTGTAGTGGGGATTGTGTTCGCTTAACGCGACAACACCGCCGCCGCGCCTTTTTCCTCCGAGCCCACGTCATGCAGCGAAATCCGCGACGTCTCCGGCAACGCCAACCCACCCGCCAACGCCAGCACCGCCACGGCAATCAGGTAAAACGCCGGTGACAGGTTGCTGCCCGTGGTACTGATCAACCACGTCGCCATCAACGGTGCCGTACCCCCGAAGATCGTATAAGCCATGTTGTAAGTAATCGCCGAAGCGGTATAGCGCGTGCGAGTCGGAAAGGTCTCCGACAGCAACGCCGCCGTCACCACCCCGCACAACACCGCGCCCACCGCCAACAATATCACCCCGACCACCGACGCCGCGAACGAGCCGGAACTGGCCATCAGGAACGACGGATACACCACCACCATCAACAACACACACGCCGTCATCACCGTAACCCGACGCCCCACCCGATCCGAATACAACCCCGCCAGCGGGCAGATCGCCGCCGCAAAAATCAGCGCGATCAGCGACACCAGCAACGCCATCGCCCGGCTCAGCCCACCCGCCACCTGCAGATACGTCGCGAAGTAGGTGGTGAACATATAAAACGACAGCGCCGTGAGCGACACAAAAGCGCCCAGGCAGCAGATCGCCGCACCATGGTTGCGCAGGGTTTCCTTGAGCGGCGAGTGAGCGACCGCATGCTCTTGCTTCACCGCCTGGAACGCCGGCGTCTCATCCAGCTTCCAGCGCAGGTAAAGCCCCACCAGCCCCAGCGGCGCAGCGATCAGGAACGGCAAGCGCCAGCCCCAACTGCCCATCGCCTCGGTGGACAACGAAGCTTCCAGCGCATACGCCACCACGGCCGCCGCCGCGAATGCAGAAAACGTAGACACCGGCACAAAGCTGCCGTACCACGCGCGCTTGTCACTCGGCGCATGCTCCATCAGATAGGCACAGGCCCCGGCATATTCGCCGCCGGCGGAGAAGCCCTGGGCGCAGCGGATCAGCGACAACAGAATCGGCGCCGCTACGCCGATGGCGGCGTAGGTGGGCAGCAGGCCGATCAGCGTGGTGGCGCCGGCCATCAGCAAAATTGTCATGGCCAGCGTGCGTTTGCGCCCGATGCGGTCGCCGAGCATGCCGAAGAAAATCCCGCCCAGGGGCCGGAAGGCAAAGGCCACGGCAAACACCGCGAAGGTCTTCAGCAGCGCCGCGCTGGCGTCGCCGCTGGGGAAGAATTGCTGGGCGATGGTGGTGGCCAGAAAGCCGTAGACGGCAAAGTCGAACCACTCCACGAAGTTACCGATGCCGGCGGCGATGATCACTCTTCGCAGGGTTTGGGGGCTGACCTGTTCGGTGGATGGGCTCGTCATGGGGGAAGGCCTCGGCGGTGGTAGGGGGATGCTTGATTATCGGGGGAAGGAGGTTGGGCGGCGGGGCTCAAAAGAGTCGTCCGCGTAGTCAGTAACGACTTGATGGGGTAGGGGAGGCAGGAATTGGGCCAAGTCCTGGGGACGAACAGCCTCGGCGTACCTGGCCAGGGGTGAAATGATTTAAACCCGGCGCGCGCCTTCCAGACCCCGCCGGCTGCACTGGTCACTTCATCCGGCCGAACTGAAAGCTGCCGAAACGCGGTCAAAAATGTGGGAGCGGGCTTGCCCGCGAAGGCGGTGTATCAGTCAGCAAATTCGTCACTGATCCACCGCCTCCGCGAGCACCCCTGCGCCCCCAGCCGACGCATCGTCGGGTAACTCATACGCACCCAAGCATTCGACAGAATTGCGTTAGAAAACGGGGCGACAGATGACTTTCCCACAGGTTTTTCCGGATGGCGCGTCTGACGATTCGTTTTTTGTAGAACCTGGCCGAACGGACAGTTGTCAGGGTTTGGGCGGTCCAGCAGCATCTCTGGCGCGCCATTCAGGCGCAATCGCCTGCTTGGGCGCCAGAAAAGGACAGCACAATGGAACACGCAGCGCCTCGCCTATATACCAATGAAGTGTCCCTAGAATTTCTCCAGACCCTCGACAAATCGCACTTTACCGAGCAACAGCTTGCAGACTTCCATGAAGACGCCTTGGCGGTCGTTAATCAGCGGCAGGCTTACATCAAAGCTCACCCTCCAGTTGCTATTTACCGCGTAGCAGCCGAGGGCAGCCAAACCCGTAACGGCGGTGTGATTCAACAAGCGACTACCCCCATGGAATTCAAGTTGGATAACGGCCAGCAAGTGCGCGCGGCGCAGAAGGGCGATTACGCCGTATATGCCGATGGCAGCAAGGCCCAAATCGTGACCGGGGCGGGGGAAGGCAATAGCCATTTTGCGCTGGTCGGCAGTCGTCTGAGCAATGGCGACGAAATTATCAATACGCCCCAAGGTGGCTGTGTGTTCATCGCCCGTGAAGGCGTGCTGCTGGCCGAGGATTTTCTGCCCGCTATCGAGCGCGTGGAGACACATCAATGAGCGAAGGTTTTTTCATCGGTAAAGGCAATAAAACCACCTGCGGCGGGGAGGTTCTGGATGGTGATCCCCGAGTCAACATATTGGGCCTGCTTCATGCCTGTGCCGGTGACCGGGTTACGTGTGGAGTGGACGGGAAAACGTATCGGATTGTCGGTGGCATTTCGCATATTGAAAGCCACGGCAGGCTGGTGGCGGGCACGCTGGACAGCCGCAGTGACTGCCCCTGTAACGCCCGGCTGATTCCCACGGAGTTAACAGCCAGATACCGGAACGAAAGCGCTGCACCGCAAGTGGGCAGGCGAACGGCGGAAGCTGCCCATTCAACGCTAGCCAGCCCTTCCGTAGCGCCGCGTCAATCGGCGTTTTCGGGTAATTCAGCCCCGCCAGTATTCAATAGTGTGGAGCTTCAGGAGCCTGGCTTCTATGTCGCGCCCCAAAGCATGACCCGCCAAGCACTGGAAGCCCTACTTTTCCCCGAACGCGATTTGACGGTGCTGAGCAAGTTTTGGGTGCTCAACCCTGACCTGAACGATGTTAAAGCCGGCTCGATGATCGTGCTGAGCGATCCAAAAAACACGTCCTGTACTTATCAGGAAGCGCAGTTGATGGAGGCTGCTCAGCAGGTCAAGGCGTCTTTGGATGGCTTGACGCCGGAAGAGGCGGATTTTCGATTTCGCTACGGTGCTGAAATTGCCAGCTATATCGGGTCCACCTCCGCCGCCACCTGGCTGGGCGTCAGCGCGGTGGTGATGGAAACGCATCTGAGCAATTTACGGGACACGCTCCAGGGCATGGAGCGTCTGCATCAGGAGAGCTATCGTCAGCATGGGCATCTTAAATCGCCGCAATTTTTCGCTGATCGTAAGCGACTGATGGGCCAGTTGAATGCACATTTGCTTAACTCCACACGTTTGCGGGGCCAAACGAGCTTGGGCGATCATCCCAAGCTCAAAACTGCGCTCGGGATATCCAGCCGAAGCCTGGTGCACCATTGGGATAAGGCCGGTGGGCCGGGGCAGATTCCGGGGTATGCCACGCATGTGGAGGCGACGAGTCGGGCGGCGAAGTATATGAAGGCGGGAGGGTATATCGCGATTGGTATTAGTGGGGTGTCTTCGTTGTTGGCGATTCAGGAAGTGTGTAGCGGGGATTCTGGGGCGGCTTGCGAGAAGATCAAGTTTACTGAAGGTGGGAAGTTCGGCTTGTCCACTATTTTTGGCGCTGCGAGTGGGTGGGTAAGTAGCATCGCTGGGGGGCCGGTTTGCGTGGTGCTTGGCGCCTCTACTGGTATCGGTGGTGTTGTCTGTGTCGCAGCCATAGTAGGGGCCGGCGCATGGGCGGGCACAACTGTCGGCGAGAAGGTTGGCGAACATATGGGGGAGAAAGTTTATGAGGCTATTCAACCATGACCGGTATCGACTCTTGGTCTCCCTGGGCAGCGATCATTTTTATAGGTGCTCCAACTCTGCTTGCAGCCGCCGGTCTTGCATTCAGTCTGTACCTTACCCATCGTCACCTGGGCGCCATAAAAGAGGCTTTGAAGAACAGCCGTTACATTTACATTTGGGGAGATAGCCTGGGTAAACGAGGTTTGATTTGGTCCTTGTTGGAGATGTCAAAAATCGCCGGGATGATTTTGATGCCCAAATCATACATCCGTCTCGGCGACTTGGACCCAATGGATCATGAGAGTTTTCCACCCTATCTGAAACGTCGCCTCAAAATCGTTACGGCGATGATCGTCACTTCGTTAATCTGGGTAGTACTGGTGGCAATGCTGCTGGAGTTTAGGTAGTTCTGGCAGGACCCTCCCTGAAGTTCGGTGTGTTAGCGCAGAGGAAAAAACGGGGCCAGACCACGATAGAAAATAGTGGAGCGTGACCGCACCCCAATCCACCTACACTGGCCATCCCAGGACGGTACGCAGAGCGCAACCTATGCCGATCAAACCCCATCAACACTCCCCGGTGACGTTAGTCCGTGCTCAACAAAGCGACCTGGACGATCTTGTCGCCATCCGAATCGAAGCCATGCGCGAAAGTTTGGAGCGCGTCGGGCGATTTGATCCAGTACGGGCGCGCGAGCGGTTTGTTAGCGGTTTTGAAGCCCACAACACCCATCACATCGAGGTGTCTGGAGAGAAGGTTGGCTTTGTAGTAGTCAAGCACCACCTCACCGAGCTCGTGCTCGACCACTTCTACGTGAGACCGAGCGCGCAAGGTTCGGGGATCGGCTCTGCTGTGCTCGCTCAGATTTTCAAAGCGGCTGACGCGGTCGCACTCCCTGTCAAAGTGGGAGCCCTCAAAGAAAGCGCTTCGAACCGTTTCTACACCCGCCATGGCTTCCAGTTCGTCGAAAGCACTGAGTTCGACAATTATTATGTCCGTCAGCACCTTACGGCGGGCAACACATCTTGCCAGCCAGGTGAAATGATTTGAATCCCGCGCGCGCCTTCTAGACAATCCCCGCCTTTGGCTCGAAAGGATGCGTGCGATGAAGTTCGAAGAGACCTTCCAATACATGGGCAATCACGGGATCGTGTTCAACGTCTCGCAGATCACCCTCACCGACAGCGAGCGCGGACGCCTCAGCGAACTGCATTTTGGCGAGGCGAAAAGCGCCCACTACGAGGTCAACCGCAAGGTCGTCGAGGTGTACGACAAGATGTTGGCCAAGAACCTGCCATGCCTGATGATGATCGGCATCTCCAAGCCGCTGACCCGGCAACAGGGCGACGTGCTCAACGCCCAACGCACCAAAATCGCCAACCTTGCGGCCTCGGCCTTCGCCGGCGCCACCTCTTACGTGGCCTCCCCATACGCGGGTGTTCCGGTCGGCGCCGGTGTGCGCACCTATGTGAATGAAACCCTGCCCACCTATCATGCAGGCGACGTACTGGTCAGCATCGAGGCGCAGGTGAATGGCGGCATCGGCCCGCAACGCACCGCCACGACACTGATCGTCAAGACCTGACTGGAGAAACACATGTCCGAAATTACCCAGTTGGTCGTGGCCCTAGTGCTGTTCTTTCTGATTGACCGGTTTGTGAAGTCGTACCTGCTTCGCAAGTGGCTGGGGGTGCTGCTGGTGGCGGTGGGTGCGGTTGGCTGCGTTGCGGCGAGCCAGGTCCGGTTGTTTGGGATCGACCTGGGGTTGCTGTCGATCTTTGCCGTTGCGGTGGGGGTAGGATTGTTCCTGAAGCGGCGGCGGTTTGAGCAGATGGGTTGAAGGAATGCAGGCATTCCAGGCCTTGGCCTGAACCCGCAGTAAGAGGGGATGGATTCATTTGAAAATGGATCCGTCCCCTTTTTCGTTCCGCCTCTCGACTTACGCGACCTGCGCCTTGACGGGAGGCGCGGCAGCCTTGCGATACGTCAGCAGCACAATCCCCGTCACCACAATCACCCCGCCCACCACCTGCCCGGCGCTGAGCATCTGATCGAGCACGATCCAGCCCATCAACAACGTCGCCAGCGGCTCAATGTTCATCACCGGCGCATTACGCGGCATGTCCAGGCGCGGCACCGAAATGAACAGCACGATAAACCCCGTGCCATACAGCACCACCAACGTCGCCAATGCCAGCCAACCGGTGCTGGTGGCCGGTAGGTTCAGGCCATCCACCAGCGCACCGCTCAAGCCCGCGAGATTGACGCTGCTGAACACAATGAAAATCGTCAGCAGGCTGCGCACCGAACCGCGCACCTGGGACAACTTGTGGTCGGTGATCCACAGCGCGCAAGCGAACACGAACGCGGCGCAAAAGGCCAGGGAGACGCCGACCAGCCATTCCGGGCCGAGGGTGGTGCTGGCGGAGAGGCGCCCGGGTACGTCCAGCACGAACACCAGGCCCACCAGAATCAGGCCCATCAGCAAGGCCGTGCGCGCGGTGGGGCGTGGGCCGCCGAGTGCCCAGGTGAGCAGGGCCAGCAGGATGGGGAACACGTTGGCGACCAGCAAGGCCAGCGCCACCGGCACCCGGGCGACGGCGGAGTAGAGGCAGAGGCTTTGGGTGGCGATGAGCAGGCCCAGCAGGACTTGCCAGCGCCAGGCGCCTGGGGGGAGGCGCAGGTTTTGGCGTTGGTATAGGACCAGTATCGCCAGCACTAACAGGGTGCCGCCGGAGCGCATCAGGATGGCGAGGAGGACGCCGGCGCCGTCGTCGAAGGCCACGCGGGCGGCGATGTGGTTGCCGGCGAAGGCGCAGCCCATGCAGAGGAGGATCAGGACGGCGATATGGCGGGGGAATTGGGTGGGGGCAGGGGGAGTCATGGTGGGGGCTCGGGGAGTTGGCGCCATCGTCGGGGATGGGGGATTGTTTTTATGTTGTCGTACAACTTGGTGGTGGGATTTGTAGCGTGTTTGGTGGGAGGGGGCAAGAGGTGGTTTTGGTGTGGTTGGCTAAGAGTGCGTTCCGAAGCTGCTTCCGCTGAAATTCGCAGGGGGGGCCCGGGACGGATAGCTATGATTCAGCTCGTCATTAGGAGGAGGTCATATGAGTTGTTTGGCGGAAGAGTCCCAGCGTTTCGTCGGCAACCAGGTCGGAAAGGGAGGGATTTATTGATTTGGAATAGATCCCTTATGTCCCAACAATATGGAGATAAGTCGAATAATTCGTGATGGTCGGATTTCTGGTCAAACCGCACCGAAAGCAATTTGCCACTATTGGCCTATACTCGGTCGTCCGCGGTGTTTTCAAGGAGAGATCTCAATGGTTGTACCAGACTTGAATGGGCTAGACGCTCCCATTGTCGACGATTTTGAAACTTGGCTCGGCGAAAGAAGCCGGTGGTTACAGACAGCTGCCAAGAATTTAATCGATACCAAGAAGCCCCCAACAGATGACCAGATCAAAGAGCTTTCCCGGCTTTGCATGGTCGAATCGAAGAAGGAGGAAGACCCAGGCTTCGGCACCGTATCGCCAGGCTCGTTGGCACTTGCTGCCAGCCGTCCTGCCATCCGCATAGAAGGTATCTCAGAAGTCCACGGGTTGAATGCGATCAAATCAGGCGCAGCATTACCCCTTGGCCCAGGCAACATCACAGTGTTCTACGGTCAAAATGGTTCAGGAAAAAGCGGGTATGCACGCCTCCTGAAACAGGCGTGTGGCTCAAGGTCAAAGGACGAAATTCACCCTAACGTCTTCATTGAAGAGCCTGAGGCCTGCAGGGCTAATTTCCAAGTCTCAGCAGGACAAAAGAAAGGAACAATTGAATGGACGCTTACCCAGGGGGCAGATCCTTTACTTCGTCACGCCCAGATATTTGACTCCAGAACGGCTACCCAATACATGGGAAAAAACGAGGCCAGCTACGAGCCCAGCCAAATGAAATTCGTGGCGTCGTTGATCGCCGTGTCAGACAAAGTTAGTCAGCACCTCACTGCATCAAAGAATTCATTGCTGAGTGTATTGCCCCAATTCCCAGCGGAATTGGAAGTCACTGAGGAACGTAATTGGCTTGCGAGTATTAAGCCTGCAACGAATACGGCCGCTATCGACAAATTCTGTACTTACACTCCAGAGCACGACGCTGAGCGGATTATCACAGAAGGTGCACTTGCCCAGAAGGACGTGGCGGGGCGACTGGCCTCAATCACGAAAGAAAAGCAGGGGGTTGCGACAGTTCGGCTAGCTATGAGCCAACTCAAGGACAAGCTCTCCAACGAAACAGCACAGACCATCGTAAGTGCCAACGCTGATGCAAAGGGAAAGCGGCAAGCCGCTCAGAAATTTGCTCAACAACTCTTCTCCGAAACTCCACTCGAAGGAGTCGGTGAGGCGGTATGGCAACAGTTATGGGCCCATGCTCGATTGTTCTCTCAAAATCATGCTTACCCTGGTCAACCATTTCCTGTCGTGGGTGAGCAAGCAAGGTGTGTGCTTTGCCAGCAAGAGCTCAATGAGGATGCTAGTCATCGGTTGAGCCACTTTGAGCAGTTTGTCACCGAAGGTTTGGAGCTAGGCGCAAAACAAGCAGAAGAAAAACATAAGGGTTTTGTCCTTGCCTTACCCCAATTGCCGAGAGAACAGGACTGGTTAGCTCATATGGCCCTGATCAAACTGGATCAACAGCAGGCCATCGATTTACATAAAACCTTGGTGAAAAGACGTTCCAATCTCGAGACCGCTGAACAAATCGAAAATGTTGCCCTATTCGACTGGTCTCTGGTGGATCAGGCACTGGCAGAAGTAACCGAGCAGTTAGGCAGCGAAGAAAAATCGCTGACCGAGCTCTCTCAAGACGGCAAACGACAGCAAATGGAGGCCCAACTCCGAAAGCTGAAGGCCCTGCAGTGGCTTTCGCAAAACAAACCAGCAGTCCTGGCCGAACGTGACAGGTTGTTGACTGTTGACCAGTACGGGAAAGCCATCCGGCTTGCTGCAACCAACACGCTTACGATTAAGAACAACGAACTGGCAAAATCCGAGGTGGAGGCCGGATATCAAACTCGCTTCGCCGCAGAACTCAAGCTGCTAGGTGGTTCGAGGTTGCCTGTAGCCCCTCAAAGCAAAACAGTCGGTAAAGGCAGGACAACATTCGGACTGACGCTCGTTGGCGCGAAAGGAACCCGCCCGCCAGAACAAATTCTCAGTGAGGGTGAGACAAGAATTGTGGCCTTGGCTGCATTCCTAGCTGATATTACTGGCTCAAATCAAGTAGCGCCGTTTATTTTCGACGACCCGATTTCCTCACTCGATCAAGATTTTGAAGAGCGGGTTGTCGCACGACTCGTAGATTTAGCGAAGACCCGCCAGGTCATCATCTTCACCCACAGGCTGTCGCTGGTGACACTTCTGGAGTCGGCGGTAAAGAAAGTGAAGGAACATCCAAATACCCCGGACATCACCTTTGACGTTCAGACGCTTCGGCGTCTCGATAAAACATCCGGCATTCTGGCCGGGCAAAGTGCTCGAGACTCGAAACCAAAGCCGGCCATTAACAGGCTCTTGAATGAGAGCCTAGTCCGACTCAAGAGGCACCAGACAGAGGGCGATGCTGAAAGCTACGACCTCATGGCCAAGAGTGTTTGCAGTGACTTCCGAATCATCGTGGAGCGCACTGTTGAGGTGGTGATGCTGAACAGCGTGGTGCTGCGATTCCGCAGAGAAGTGATGACCAAAGGGCTACTGAGACAGCTAAGCAACATCACTCAGGAAGATTGTGATCTTATTGACGACTTGATGACACGATACTCTGTGTATGAGCATTCTCAGGCGGACGATCTCCCAGCAGTCCCCCCCGAACTTGTTCAACTCGAAACCGATATGCGGTCGCTTGCGGACTGGATAGAGGTCTATTCAAAACGAGTGACCTGACACACATTGCTAGACACCCGGAAAGTAGGGGCAGACCACATTTAAATTAATGGTGGTCCTACCCCAATTTCCCAATTTCCGCTCGCGGGCGGTACCCATCAAACATAGAAATGTATTAAAGAGAGTCCAATGTCCGAGCAAAATTCACCTTACCTAGTAGAGAACCGCCTGGCTGATGTGCTGGCAATGATCCAGGTTCTGGCATTATCTCAAAAGACACGCCGGAGCGAGGATGGCCTTGTAGAGGAGCTTCAAGGCCAACCTAAAAGTGCCGCAAGTTGGATCGGAGTTGGTTTGCAACACAGAGAGTTTTTTCGCATTAAACCGCAAGGAGCGAAGCGGTCCCATATTTCTTTAATCGCTAGGAACACGCAGGAGCCGGTTCCGAACGACGATGGGGATGATGTTAGACCTCTGCTTTCCGCAGAAACTACAGCGAAACTCATGCAACTAGCAGTCGATCTTCATGCGCGGCAAATTCAGAGAAGCGAAGCTTGGCGAAGCGTTATCATACCTATCGTAATTGCAGTTCTCGCAGCAGTTGCATCGATATCGGCTGCCTTTATTAGCGTCACGCTAAAGTCGTCGCAGACAGACTTGACGATCCCTTGCAGCAAATCGCCTTCGGCAGCCGCTGAAGTCCAACGCTACTATCCGTCCTAAATCGACGTCATCCTTATCCGTACGACCGCTACTGCCGGAAATCAGCCCTTTGTGCTCGTACCGGTCTACCATGGCTGAGACTAATTCCACGCTCTACCGACCTCAATCTCAAGGTATCGCCCATGACAGCTTCAGCCCACACCACCCCATCCCGCACCTCATCCAGGGCATCCCAATGAGCATCGACCAAATCAGCCTCCCCAAAGGCGTAGGCCCTCGGGCCATCAAACTCCTCGATACCATCACCGGTGCTGACACCAAAGAAGACCTGAACCGCGCAGGCGGCAAGGCCGAAGGTTTTGTATTGGGTTTGGAAAGCGCCAAAGCTATCAAAAGCCAAATCGCCGATTCGCTGTACGTTGCATACGACGACGCGGCGAGTAATCGACTCAGTGAGTTGAAGGGCTAGTCCCGCGGGACCGCGTTGGCCTTTACGCCCGAGGTGTTTCGGGGGGCCATCAGTTGCCGATCAGCAGCACACTCAATTCGCTCAGTTGGTGTATGGCCAATGCCACCTCGCGGTCTTTGCTGCTCAGTTCGTAGGGTAGGTCGAGCAACAAGGCGCTGACTGAGCAAATGGTTTTATAAATTTTGGAATATCAAAGCGGGTATAGATTTATTGTTGATTAAAAATAAATCTGCTCTTGTTTGTCGAGTTTTTAGTGGAAAATAACGCGCTCCTTTTTAACTATGCCTTTGTGGTTCTAGATTTGACATGCATTAATTTTACTCATTAATTGGGCGAAGCTAATCGACTCAATGTTTTTGTCGGTCCACGCTAAAGTGAAATTTTTCTCCTTTAAAGCGGAGATTAATTTGGTTATTGTGTCCGCATTTCCATTGGTGTGAATATAAAGTTTTCGAAGTGTTTTGTCTTTGGGGTTCTTCTCCGTAGGCAGTTTTTTTATGCCTATAAGATTGGTTTTTTTGACTTCATCAACGGTCTCTTTTAAATGGCAGTTTACCTGTGGCCAAACCTCTCTTATTTTATCGAGCTTCGCTTGAAGAGGAAGCTGTGTAGGGATTTTTAGGTTTAGTGTCTCGAGGAACTTTCTAAAGTCAAATGCACTTCCTCCCTGTTCAAGCATTAGCTCATTGATGATGGCTAATTGATCGCTGTCTTCGAAATATATTTGAAAGTCGCCATTTTTATGGCTTCCATATGCTTTCAATTTAAGAAAGGTTTTCGTGTTCCTTAAGAAAACAAAAATATTATCTTTTGAACTTTTATCTTCCTTTGAAAAGAACATCATAAATACAAGGCGGCCTTTTCCTTGGTTTATTTCGAAGGCTAATGTTGGCTCGGATCTTTGTAGTGATTCTCTATAGATGTTGGTAAGGCCAGTTAAATTGAATATTGTTTTCATGTGTTTCCTCTGTGAGTTGTTAAATAGGGTGATAGCTATTTGGGTAGGACGTCTTGAGTGGATCGTTAACTAGGTGTATGTTTTTAATCGATTTCGTTCTGGGTTACTAAAAAAGGGGATGAGTTTACTCATCGAAAATAAATGCATTTCCTTCTGTTAAAGCATCATCTAGGTGTGTACGGGAGCTGCTGCAACCAATGACCACACCTGAAAGCCGAACGATGCTAAAAGGCTACTGATCACTAATGATCGATCAAAGCAGGTTTCGGCACCCCTTGCCGAGAACACCGCTAGTAGCATCCCGACGCAGGCTCCAGTGTTCGCGATAGCCGTTGATCGATCGTACGATGAGAACCAGCTAAATACTGCGGTGAAAATCAGAGCCACCAGTAATAAAATACAAATCGAAGTTGCAAAATCAAGTGCGTAACGTTTTCCATCATTCATTTTGAGTCCTTTCGAGAATACAATTAATTCAGAGGTGCTCCAGTGTGTCGGCGAGTACGGAGAAAACCTGACACTCTTCCCGCATTTTTCCAAAAATAGCTCTTCTGTGCGCATTCCGGCCTACCATACCAATCCCGGCAGTGGTTCCACGCGCTACCGACATCAATCTCAAGGTATCGCCCATGACCTCGTTCACCCGCACCACCCCATCCCGGACCTCACCCGAGGCATCCCAATGAGCATCGACCAAATCAGCCTCCCAAAAGGCGTAGGCCCTCAAGCCATCAAACTCCTCGACGCCATCACCGGTGCTGACACAAAAGAAGACCTGAACCGCGCAGGCGGCAAAGCTGAAGGTTTCGTATTGGGTCTGGAAAGCGCCAAAGCCATCAAAAGCCAAATCGCCGAGTCGCTGTACGTTGCATACGACGACGCGGCGAGTAATCGGTTGGGTGAGTTGAAGGGCTAGTCCCGCAGGACCGCGTTGGCTTTACGCCCGAGGTGTTTCGCGGTCCATCAGTTTGCCGATCAGCAGTACGCTCAATTCGCTCAGTTGGTGTATGGCCAATGCCACGTCGCGGTCTTTGCCGGTCAGTTCGTCGGACAGGTCGAGCAGCAGGGCGCTGACGGAGGAAACGGTCTCGTAGCTGTTGGCGATCAGGGTTTCGTTGCTGGCGCCGGAGCTGACGCTGAAGAGGGCGTCTGATCCCGGGACGCTTTCGGTGGCGGGATTCAGATAGTGATCAAGGGCACGTTCAGCCGCTTGGTAGAGCTTTAAATCCGGCGCTTTCGGAGGATTCGGCGTTATTTTGAACATATAAGTATTCCTGAGTCGGGCCGCCACCTCATCGCTACTAAACGAAAGGGTGGCAGCTGTGCGCAGGTTAGTAGACCGGTGAATACTTAAAGCCGGCGCGCCCGAGGGCGCCCTACGCACAGCCACCATCAAGCACAGACGAGATGTCTGGAAGATGAAGTTCATGCACGTAAGTATTCAAAGCAGGGCTACTAAACCCGATCACTGAGTTTTCAGCGACCGAGCAACCTTAGAGATGACCACCCAGGTGCACAAGCCGGCGGATTCTGACGCAAGCGTAGGCAATGGAGCAAGCTGCTGCGGTCAATACCACGGCTCCTTTACCGCACAAAAGGAACCACCATCCGATACGCCTTCAACCCCAAATCACTCAAACCCTCCAGGCTCTCGCCCTGGCAACCCGCGCAACGACCTGCCGTGCCCGTTATGGAAAACCTATGCGCTCTTATCGCCTGTTGTTCGTGTTACTGGCCCTGATCCTTAGCGGCTGCAGCATTCCGTATCAAACCCCCGAAGCCCGTCAGCAAATCGAGCACGACCTGAAGATTGCCCCCGGCTCGGTGCGGGCCCTGAGCCAGACCAACTGGTGCTACCTGCCCTACGGCTCGGAGAATGGCGGCGATGGCCAGTGCCGTGCCACTCAGGGCCTGGGCGTTCTGGTGGACGATGGCTTGATTCTGAGTACCTATTCCGGTGGCAGCTATCAGCGCTTTATCACGCTGCGCACCCGCGATGTGCTGTGCGTCAAAACCTTCCGCAGTCGTGAAGCCGCCGCCGCGTTTTTCGCCTTCACTCGGGCGGGCGCTGCTCAGATCATTCCGCTCACGGCTGAAGGGCAATTCAACACGCCGGTGAAGATTCAGTTTCTGGATTACCTGCTGGGTGAAAACCAGCCGGGCGACCTGACCACCGATAAGACCTATGTGCGCGAAACCGGCAAAAACGCCTACTCCGTCGGGATGGTCCCGGGTACGAAAATTCCGTATGTCTCTGCGGTGGCGGCGACGGAAGTGTTCAATCCCTGCCCGGAAAAGTAGTCGTCGCCAATAACCCTGCGCATCTGCGCCGGAGTGCGGCGGAAAGAAAAATACACTTTTTGCCTCGCTGAACGTCCAACCCTGAAACCGCCGTCATGGCTTTCATCTCCAGGTAGCTGCTCCCAGCTAAGGACCGCTTATGCTGACGTTCTTCATTTTTCTTCTGGCCTGCGCCGCCGCCGCAAGCACCGGCATTATCTTCAAGCCGGGCGAGTGGTACGCCACCCTCGTCAAACCCGGCTTCACCCCACCCAACTGGCTGTTCCCGGTCGCCTGGTCGATCATCTACCTGCTGCTCGCCTGGGCTGGCTACCGCCTGACGCTGATCCCCGGCAGCGAAATCGTGCTGGCCCTATGGGCCGCGCAGATCGCGCTCAACACGCTGTGGACGCCCGTCTTCTTCGGCGCCCACCGCATTCTCGCCGGCATGGTGATCCTCACGCTGCTGTGGCTGGTGGTCGCCGCCATGGTGCTGCTGGCCGTGCGGCTGGACCTGATCACCGGGCTCATCCTGTTCCCGTACCTGGTGTGGCTAAGCGTTGCGGCTGCGTTGAATTTCTCCATCCTGCGCAATAACCGCTGAGCCCGCGCCGGGCTTGCGTGCCACGCTCAAGCCCAGCAACCCGCCGACCACCAATGCCCCGGCCATGAAGTACATGGCCGCCTGGGTGTTGCCGGTGAGTTGGGTCAACCAGCCCACCACGATGGTGCTGAAAAAGCCCGCCACATTGCCCAGCGAGTTGATCAGCGCTATGCCCGCCGCGGCTGCGGCACCGCCGACCACGGCGGTGGGCATGCCCCAGAACACCGGCAGGCCGCTGATCATCGCGGCGGTGCCGAGGGTGAGGCCGAGCATCGACAGCCACAGGCTGTCGCCAAACAAGGTGCCAAACACCACGCCCCCGGCGCCGAACACGGCGCAGATCGCCAGGTGCCAGCGGTATTCGCGGTGGCGGTCGCTGCTGCGGCCCACCAGCACCATGCTCACGGCGGCCACGGAGTAGGGAATCGCGCTGAGCACGCCGATGGCCCAGGGCTCGGCCACGCCGTTGTTGCGGATGATGGTGGGCATCCAGAAGCTGATCACGTATTGGCCCAGCACCAGGCAGAAGTACACCGCGCCCAGCAGCCAGATGGTCGGGCTCAACAAGCCGTCGCGTACCGAATGGCGGGGCTTTTCCCGGGTTTCGCGGTCGAGGGCGGCTTGCATGCCGCGCTTTTCGTCGGGGCTGAGCCAGTGGGCATCGGCGATGCGGTCGCGCAGCAGGAAGAACACGGCGGCACCGAGTGCCACGGCGGGCAGGCCTTCGATCACGAACAGCCACTGCCAGCCGGCGTAGCCCGCCACGCCGTCGAGGGTGTGCATGATCAAGCCGGAGATCAGCGAGCCGAGCATGCTGGAGATCGGCAGGGCGGCGATGAATAGGGAGATCATCACGCCCCGGCGATGGCTGGGGAACCAGGTGGTGAGGTAGAAAATGATCCCCGGGAAGAAGCCCGCTTCGGCGATGCCGATCAGGAAACGCAGCAGGTAGAAACTCATGGGGGTTTCGATGAACATCATGGCGGCCGACAGCAGGCCCCAGGTCATCATGATGCGGGCGATCCAGCGCCGGGCGCCGAAGCGGTGCAGGGCGATGTTGCTGGGGATCTCGAACATCAGGTAGCCGACAAAAAATACCCCGGCGCCGAAGCCATATACCGCGTCGCTGAACTTCAGGTCATCGAGCATCTGCAACTTGGCGAAGCCGACGTTGACCCGGTCGAGGTAGGCCACCAGGTAGCACACCATCAGCAGCGGGATGATTCGCCAGGCGGTCTTGCGGTAGGCCGAGTGCAGGGCCTGGTCGGGCAGGTCGCCGGGGGGCGCCGTTAATGGCTTCATGATGGGCCTCTTTTTTGTTGTTGTAGGGGCGATTGTTTTGCGGTGTGGCGCGTGGTCAGCGGGCGCGACCTCCCGGCCAGTCGCCGCTCTGGCACATGCCGTGGACGACTTCGCGGATCAGCTCGCTAATCAGGGTTTTAAGGTGGCTGGCGGCCATCGAGGCGCAGCTGCAAATGCCCAGGGTGCGGGTCAGCTCGGCGTCGTTAATGCGGTGGGCCACCAGGCGGCCGTCTTCGATTTCGCGCATGGCCAGGTTCAGCGGCATGATGGTGTAGCCAATGCCGGCCTCCACCGCGCTTTTGAGGATGTGCACCGAGTTCACTTCCATGGCGATCTCGCCCGCCGCCAGCCCGCGCTGTTTCACCACGTGTTCCACCAAGGTGCGGGTGCTGTGGCCATGGGCCTGGCTGGGGAATACCAGCGGGCGAGCGAGGGCCTGTTGCAGCGTTACCTCACCGGCTGGCGGCGCGTCGGGGGCGTTGGCGCGGTGGATCAGGTAGAAGTCTTCTTCGATCAGCGCGTCGAACACCACTTGCGGCGGCAGCTCGCGGGAGGTGAACAGCGCGAGGTCGACGCGGCCATGGATCAGTTGGTCCATGACGTTGCCAGTGAGTTCTTCGTTGAGGTGGAACGCCACCTGCGGATAACGCGCGGCCACGGCGCGCATCAACGGCATGGCGAGGATGGTGGCGACACTTTGCGGCAAGGCGACGACGATCGAGCCGCTGACAGCGTTGGGGCTGCTGCGCACGGCGGCGCGGGCGTCGGTCAGGTGTTTGAGCATGCCTTGGGCGTATTCGTAGAAGACCTTGCCGGCCTCGCTGGCCACCACACCGTTGTGGCTGCGGTGGAACAGTTGCACCTCCAGTTCCTGCTCCAGCGCCGACATCTGCTTGCTCAAGGCCGATTGCGCCACATGCACCTGGCGCGCGGCCTGGGACAGGCTGCCGCAATCGATCACGGCGACAAAGTATTTGATCTGGCGGATTTCCATTTGGGCGCTTCCTGCAAACCGATGGGGCCGATGAGGGTACCGCGCTAACCGGCCGTGTGCCCGCGCGGGAAGATCTTCCCGGGGTTCATCAGTTGTTTCGGGTCCAGGGCGGCCTTGATCGCTTGCATCACGTCCACCGCGTTTGCCCCGTGTTCCACCGGCATGAAGTGCTGCTTGGTGAGGCCGATACCGTGTTCGCCGGTGCAACTGCCGCCCATGGCGATGGCGCGCTCGGCCAGGCGATGGGCCACGGCTTCGGCGCGTTCGACTTCGTCCGGGTTGTGCGGGTCTACCAGGATCAGCGCGTGAAAATTGCCGTCGCCCACATGGCCGAAAATCGGTGCCAGAAAGCCATTTTCGGCGAGATCGGCGGCGGTGGTTTCGATGCATTCGGCCAGGCGCGAAATCGGCACCACGGCGTCGGTGGTCAGCGAGCGGCAACCGGGGCGCAGGGCGAGGGCGGCAAAGTACGCATCGTGCCGCGCCTGCCACAAACGGCTGCGGTCTTCCGGGTGCACGGCCCATTCAAAATCCAGGCCCTGGTGTTCGTCGGCCACCAGGCGCACGGTTTCGATCTGTTCCTTCACGCTGGCCTCGGAGCCATGCAGTTCAAAGAACAACGACGGCGCCTCGCGCAGTTGGGTTTTGCTGTAGGCGTTGAGGGCTTGCATGGTCAGCGCGTCGAGCAGTTCGATGCGGGCGATGGGCACGCCGAGCTGGATGGTTTGAATCACTGCGCGTACGGCGTGGTCCACTGTGGGGAAGCGGCACACCGCCGCCGAAATCGCCTCGGGAATCGGGTGCAGCTTTACGGTCAGTTCGGCGATGGTCGCCAGGGTGCCACCGGAGCCCACCAGCAGATGAGTCAAGTCGTAGCCGGCGGAAGATTTGCGGGCCCGGCCGCCGGTATGTATCACACGGCCGTCGGCGAGCACGGCGGTCATGCCCATCACGTTTTCGCGCATGGTGCCGTAGCGCACGGCGTTGGTGCCGGAGGCGCGGGTGGCCGCCATGCCTCCCAGGGACGCATCGGCGCCCGGGTCAATCGGGAAGAACAGCCCGGTGCCGTGCAGGGCCGCGTTCAGTTGTTTGCGGGTTACGCCGGGTTGCACGGTGACGTCCATGTCGTCGACGCGGATCTGCACGATCTGGTCCATGCCCGACACGTCAATGCTGATGCCACCGTGGGACGCTTGCAGCCAGCCTTCCAGGGATGTGCCGCTGCCGTAGGCAATCATCGGCACGTCGTGGCGATAACAGGCGGTGCTGATGGCGACGATATCGTCCAGGCTGTTGGCGTAGGCCACGCCATCCGGCGGCATGGGGTCGAGGGCGGAAATATCACTGCCATGGTGTTCGCGCACACTGGCCGAAGTGGAAAACCGGTTGCCGAGCAGCTGGCTCAGTTCATCCAGCAGCGATTGTGGCAGCTGCGGGTGGGCAGGGGCGGCAGGAACGGTCATCGAACAGTCTCCTTTTTTTGTGCGCCGCGCTAGAGGCGGCATTTTGGGGAGTTATTGCTTATCTTAGGCAGACGGGGGTCAACACGTGTAGTGCTGATTTCAGAGGGTGCCATCTCTTTTAGAGATAGAGGGAATATCGAATTGGGAACTCATACGCTGTGGCCTGCCAACGAACATGAAGTGGCGCAAATGCAGCGCTTCAACCAGAAACTGGCGTGGTTGCCGCGTTTTCGCATCCGCAACCGCGTGACGCCCCGGGTGATCCAGGCGCTGTTGCGCTCTGGCCAAATGGTGGTGGGCAACAAGTTGCTCAAGCATGGCCTTGAAGCCGAAAGCCGGCGGGTGGGCTCGGTGCCGGTGCGCATCATTCGGCCGAAGGGCAAGGTCAAGGGCGTGGTGTTGGATATTCATGGTGGCGGCTGGGTGATCGGCAATGCGCAGATGAATGACGACCTCAACGTGGCCATGGTGAACGCGTGTGACGTGGCGGTGGTGTCGGTGGATTACCGGCTGGCGGTGAATACGCCGGTGGAAGGGATTCTGGAAGACTGCCTGGCCACGGCGCGCTGGTTGCTCGGGGAGTGTGAGGAATTTGCCGGCCTGCCGGTGATTGTCGTCGGCGAATCTGCCGGTGGGCACCTGGCGGCGGCGACGTTGCTGGCGCTGAAGCAATGGCCGGAGTTGCTGGCGCGGGTGAGCGGGGCGGTGCTGTATTACGGCGTCTACGATTTGACCGGCACGCCAAGTGTGCGCACGGCGGGGCGGGAAACGCTGCTGCTGGACGGGCCGGGGATGGTTGAGGCGTTGCGCCTGCTCACGCCGGGCTTGAGTGACGAGCAGCGTCGGCAGCCGGCGTTGTCACCGTTGTATGGCGACCTTGCGGGGCTGCCGCCGGCGCTGATGTTTGTGGGGGAGCTGGACCCGTTGCTCGATGACACGTTGCAGATGGCCGAGCGGTGGGCGGGGAGTGAGGTGTTCCTGCTACCGCAGGCCGCCCATGGGTTTATTCATTTCCCGACGGCGATGTCCAGCCGCGTGCTTGCTTACAGCCGCGAGTGGATAACGGCTCGAGTCGAGGTTTAGATCGGGGACACCGAGGGGCACACCTTTGCCGGGGCGCTTTTAACAAGCCCGCGGCTGACTTCTCCTGTGGCTCCATTCTTGACGATCTTATAAATGGCGATCGTGCAGTACTCTGAGGCCGCCTCATAGTCGGCGCCGGCTTCAGGCTCAAAGTAAGTGCTGTAGAGGCACTGATGTCTTCCGTCAGCACCTGAGTACACCACCGTCAGCGGCGTGTTCGGTTGCACATACACTTCGGCGCTGTTTTTTACACCCTCGCCACCGGGGATGCCCAGGCGCTTGTCATTGAAGGTTTTATCATTCAATGGGGCTAGGCTCCTTGAGTTGACCGAGCCGGCCCCCGGCAAATCCCAGTTGATGCAGGTGCTGCCGGGTACCAGCCGCACGACCTGATCAGTGATCACCCTAAGTCTGCTGGTGGTCGGGTTTTGCGGCTCGTGGTACGCGGTGGTAAAGGATTTGAGGGCGCCCATGGTAGAGCACCCGTAAAACAGTGGCAGGGCTAAAAGGGCCAGGAATTTAACGGCTTTCAATCGACTCGCTCCATGCTGAGTGTTCATTGGTTTCTCTTGGCGATCCTTGCAAGCAAGTGCGGCCCGAAGGAAAATCATCCGGTTTATATAACAAGGTCACAGGGAACAGTGAAAGCAAAAATAGTATTCATCGCTTCGTTGGGGATGTTGGCGCTCGTTCAAACATCACTGTCTTTTGCGGAAAATGTGAACGGGAAAAACATCTACGTACAGCGCTGTGGCATGTGCCATGGGGCCGATATCAAGGGCTCAGGACCCTTGGCCAATAAAAGCAAGCCGCCTACGCCTGACCTTACGACACCCGCTTTCAAGAAACGCCTGAATGATTATCCGGGCGTTATCGTGTCATCCATCATTCTTCGCCCAAATGGCGACCTGATTCCCAGGACGTTACGCGAGAACGGTGTGAAGCTGTCGCCGTTCACCTGGAAGGTTCAGGACTTTCGTGATTTGAACGAGTACATGAGTGGAGTGATTTCAAAAAGCCGATGATGTTGAGAGGAAAGTCTCGCGGCAGGTGTTGGGTGCTCTCCAAGGCTTTTCACGAGGGCGGGCCTTCCCCTGTAGGAGCCGGCTTGCCGGCGAAAAATCCGAGAGCGCTGCGTTCATCCAGCGTACGAGCGTCATCGTTGACGACCATCGCCGGCAAGCCGGCTCCTACTTGCGCACCAGAAACTCGGCCAGGTCTTTGGCCGCGTCCTCTGCCAGCAAACCGACCTCCACGGTAATCCCCGCATCCTGCAGCATTTTTATGCCCACTCCCGAGTTTCGCGGGTCGGGATCCAGCATCGCAACAAACACTTTCTCGACACCGCTGTTGATCAAGGCCAGCGCACAGGACGGCGTGCGGCCGTGAAAGGAGCAGGGCTCCAGCGTCACAAATGCAGTGACCCCGGAGCAATCACCGGACACATTGCTCAGCGCCATTGCCTCCGCGTGATGCAGCCCCGGCGGTTGTGTATGGCCTTGGCTGATCACCGCGTTATCCCTCACCAGCACGCAACCCACAGGTGGGTTTGGCAGGCACTTGGGCAGTGCCAGGCGGCCCTGGGCGAGGGCGAGGCGCATGAAGTCGGCGTTGGAGGATGGGGTGGGCATGTCGTTGTGATCCTGTTAGTCGTGCCTTAGCACCCGCTTAACGCCACCTGCGGACGCTCGCCCGCAAAGAAGAACGGCCGCAACCGCACACCCACGCTATTGCCGACAAACGCCGCCACCAACCACACCCAGCCATGCAGGCTGCCCGAGGCAATCCCGCTGAAGTACGCGCCGATGTTGCAGCCGTACGCCAGGCGTGAGCCGTAACCCAGCAGCAAACCACCGATCACCGCGGCGAACAGCGAGCGCGCCGGGATTTTCAGGCTTGGAGCGAAACGCCCGGCCAGGCCCGCAGCCAACAGCGCACCGAGGATGATGCCAATGTCCATCACGCTGGTGACGTCTTCCCACACTGGCGCCGCCAGCGCTTTGGCATTGCCCGGCATTTGCCAGAACGCCCAGCTGCTTACGTCCACGCCCAACCCGGTGGCCACTTTGGCGCCCCACAGGGCGAACGCCGAAGTGATGCCCCACGGCCGACCGGCCAGTGCCAGGGTGGCGTAGTTGAGCAGGGCCAGGCCAATCGCGCCCCACACCAACGGCCATGGCCCACGCAGGAAACGGCGCAGGCCCTGGTGTTCGCTGGTCACGCCGGCTTCGAGTTGCCCGTGACGGCCTTTTTCCAGACGCACGGTGACCGCCGCGATGATCGCGAACACCGCCAGGCTCAGCAGCAAGGCCGGCACCACGCCGAAGCTTTTGACGATGGAAACCGCCGGGAACGACGGCAGCGAGAACCACCAGTCGACGTGGTGGGTGGCGATCAACGAACCGCAGATAAAGAAGAACAAGGTCACCAGCATGCGCGCGTTACCGCCGCCCACGGTGAACAGCGTGCCGGACGCACAGCCGCCGCCCAGTTGCATGCCGATGCCGAAGATAAAGGCCCCGAACACCACCGACACCCCGGCCGGCGCCACCAGCCCGACCACGGGTTGGCCGAACAACGTACCCGCGCCCAGCGCGGGGAAGAACAGCACCACGGCAATCGCGAGCATCACCATTTGCGCGCGCAAGCCCGCGCCACGTCGGTCGGTGATAAACACCCGCCAGGCCGAGGTAAAGCCGAACGCGGCGTGGTACAGGGTCAAGCCCAGTGCGGCGCCGACCACCAGCAACAGCACTTGGCGCCCGCCGACGCTGTTTTGCAGGAAGGTGGCGCCCAGCAGCAGGATGACAAATGCCAGCAGTGGCGCGACCGGCTTGCGCGCAGGGGTTGTAGAGAGGGAAAGGCTCATCGGGAATCTCGTTTCGAAGGCTGTGAGTTAAGTGCGAGGGGGCCGAGTATAAACCTCGCACTCTTGCACGGGTGCCTCGAATCCTCCGATGAGGGCATTAGCCCAGGCGTACGGAAAGCTCGACGTCGTCACCGATCGGCACCGACAGGTAGCCGTTTGCCGGGGAGCGCACGCGGGCCAGGTAGTCGGGGCAGTAGTTGGTGTTGTCGGCGATGATCAGCGCGCCGGGCTTGAGGCGGTTTTCCACCAGGTTCAGAACATCGCCGTACAGCGCCTTGGCGCCGTCGAGCAGCAGTAGGTCGACGCTGTCGGGCAGGCCGGTTGCCAGCGTTATCAGGGCGTCACCTTCGCGAATGTCGACGAGGTCGCTCACGCCGCCTTCTATCAGGTGTTCCCGGGCCAGAGCGATCTTCGAGGGCTCGAACTCGCTGGTGATCAGCGCGCCGCCGCCGTTGTCCCGCAGGGCGGCCGCCAGGTGCAGGGTGGACAGGCCGAACGAAGTGCCGAACTCGACGATGGCCCGCGCTTTTGCGCTGCGTGCCAGCATGTACAGCAGGGTGCCGGTGTCGCGGGAGACGGGCAGCCACAGGTCTTTCAGCAGGCCGTAGAGTTCGAGGTAGTCGGTCTTGCTGTGCATCAGGCGATTGCGTTCTTCGTGAGGCATGGTGCTGAAAACAGGGCTCGAGACAGCTTCGGCCTGTGTGTACAGCCGTTCAATCAGGGCCGCCATCGGGGCGGAGGTAAGCGTATTCATGGGTATGTCCTGTTGCAGGTTGAGCGCCGTGAGGCGCCAGGCTAGTATGCGAATGATTCGTCGCATTTAAAGTATGCGAACAATTCGTCACATTCGCTATTCGCATTCGCCCAGCCGCAGGAACGCGCCATGACCGACCGCCAGACCTCGCAGATTTCCTCACGCAAAGAGCCAAAACAGGCACGGTCCACCGAGTTGGTGTCGGCCATTCTGGAGGCGGCTATTCAGGTTTTGGCCAAGGAAGGTGCCAGCCGTTTCACCACCGCCCGTGTCGCGGAAAAGGCCGGTGTCAGCGTGGGATCGGTGTACCAGTATTTCCCCAACAAGGCGGCGATCCTGTTCCGGTTGCAAACCGATGAATGGCAGCAAACCTCGCAAATGCTCAGCCGGATCCTGGAGGACGTGAGTCAACCGCCTCTGGAGCGGCTGCGCACCCTGGTGCATGCGTTCATTCGTTCGGAGTGTGAGGAGGCGCAGATGCGGGTCGCCTTGAGCGACGCGGCGCCGCTTTATCGTGACGCGCCGGAGGCCCATGAAGTTCGGGCGGAGGGACAAAACATCTTCCAGACGTTCATGTTTGAATTGCTGCCGCAGGTGCCGGAAGCCACCCGTGCGCTGGCCTGTGATTTGATCGCTACCACCTTCAGTTCAGTGGCGAAGGAGTTCTCGGGAAGCCCGCGCACCGAAGCGCAAATTGCCGCCTATGCGGACGCGATGGCGGATATGTTCGGTGCGTATGTGACGGTGCTTAACCAGACGGCACGATGACCCGCAGGGCGGGCCATCGTTTGACGCGATTGCCTTAACGGCGGTTCAGCCACACCGTCTGCGCATTGCAGAATTCCCGCACGCCGAAGTGCGACAACTCCCGTCCGAAGCCACTCTTTTTCACACCACCAAACGAGACCCGAGGATCGGACACGCTGTAGGCGTTGATAAAGATCCCGCCGGTTTCCAGTTGGTTGGCGATGCTGCGTGCCTTTTCCGGATCGGTGGTGAACACGCTGGCGGTGAGGCCGAACTCGCTGTCGTTGGCCAGGGCCACGGCGTGGTCGGCATCGCGGGCGGTGATGATGGAGGCGACCGGCCCGAACAGTTCCTGTTTGAACGAGGTCATCTGGTCGGTGACGTTGGCCAGTACGGTGGGTGCGTAGTAGTTGCCCGCGCCTTCGACTTTATGGCCGCCCAGCAGCAGGGTGGCGCCTTCGGCCAGGGTAGCCTGGACCTGGCCGTCGAGTTCGTCCCGCAGGTCGAAGCGGGCCATCGGGCCGATGTAGGTCTCGGTGGCGGTCGGGTCGCCCATCACCAGGTTGCGGCTGGCTTCGAGGAATTTGGCGGTGAAGGCTTCCACCACGCCTGCTTCGATGATCAGGCGCTTGGCGGCGGCGCACACCTGGCCGGAGTTCTGGAAGCGGCCGATCAGGGCGGCTTGCACGGCTTCGTCGAGGTTGGCGTCGTTGAGCACGATGAACGGGTCGGAGCCGCCCAGCTCCAGTACGCATTTCTTCAGCGCGGCACCGGCCTGGGAGCCGATGGCCATGCCGGCGCGCACGCTACCGGTGAGGGTGACGGCGGCGATGCGTGGGTCGGCGATGGCTTTGGACACGCCGTCGGGGGTGACGTTGATCACTTCGAACAGGCCATCGGCGAAGCCGGCGCGCTGGAAGGCTTGTTTCATCAGGTACGCGCTGCCCATCACGTTAGGCGCGTGTTTGAGCACGTAGGTGTTGCCGCTGAGCATGGTCGGCACGGCGCCGCGCAGCACTTGCCACACCGGGAAGTTCCACGGCATCACGGCGAGGATCGGGCCCAGCGGGCGGTATTCGATCTGAGCGGTGCCGTTGTCCACCAGGGTGGCTTCCGGGGCGAGCATGGCCGGGCCGTGGGCGGCGTACCACTCGGCCAGTTGCGCGCATTTTTCGATTTCGCCACGGGCCTGGGCGATGGGTTTGCCCATTTCCAGGGTGATCATTTGGGCCATTTCTTCGGCCTGGTCGCGCAGGGTGCTGGCCAGGGCCAGCAGCCATTCGGCGCGCTGAGCGACGGGCGTATTGCGGCCGTTGCGGAAGGCGGTGATGGAGCGGGTGAGGGCGGCATCCAGCTGCGCCTCGGTTTCGTACGGGTAGCTGGCGACCGTTTCACCGTTGGCGGGGTTGATCGACAAGGCGTGGGTCTGGGAGGAAATCTGGTTCATGGCACCGTCCTGCGCAGTGAATGGGATGGAGGCCAGCGTACGGGGCTGTATCTTTTTCGGAAACTGAATAATATTAAGCAATACATTCACGTTTGGAGAATGACTTGGATCTGGTCCAGCTGGAAATTTTCAAAGCCGTTGCCGAGCAAGGCAGCATCAGCGCTGCCGCGCAATTGATCCATCGCGTGCCGTCGAACCTGACCACGCGGATCAAGCAGTTGGAGCAGGACCTGGGCGTGGATTTGTTTATTCGCGAGAAAAGCCGGCTGCGGTTGTCCCCGGCCGGGTGGAATTTTCTCGGCTATGCCCGGCGCATCCTCGACCTGGTGCAAGAAGCCCGGGCGACGGTGGCGGGGGAGGAGCCTCAGGGCGCGTTTGCCCTGGGCTCGCTGGAGAGTACGGCGGCGGTGCGGATTCCTGCGGTGCTGGCGGCGTATAACCAGAAGCACGCCAAGGTCGAGCTGGACCTGACCACCGGGCCGTCCGGCACGATGATCGAGGGTGTGTTGTCGGGGCGGTTGGCGGCGGCGTTTGTCGATGGGCCGGTGTTGCACGCGACGCTCGAAGGCGTGGCGGTGTTTGAGGAAGAGATGGTGGTGATTGCACCGTTGCATCACGCGCCCATCACCCGAGGGCAGGATGTGAGCGGGGAGAGCATCTACACGTTTCGCTCGAACTGCTCGTATCGGCATCACTTTGAGCGCTGGTTTTCACAGGATGGCGCGGTGCCGGGGAAGATTTTCGAGATGGAGTCTTATCACGGGATGCTGGCTTGCGTGAGCGCCGGTGCCGGGTTGGCGCTGATGCCGCGGAGCATGCTGGAGAGCATGCCGGGGTTTACGACGGTGAGTGTGTGGCCGCTGACGGATACATTCCGGATATTGAATACCTGGCTGATCTGGCGCCGGGGCACGGTGTCGCAGAGTCTGAACAGTTTTGTGCGGTTGCTGGAAGAGCGTGGCCTGGCCTTAACATCGTAGCCGTAGCAGCTGTCGAGCCCCAGCGAGGCTGCGTCAGGCGCGACTCGGTTCAGAGTATGACTCGATAGCGGCAGCGCGGCCAACGCAGCCTCGCTGGGGCTCGACAGCTGCTACGGGAAGTTCAACTCAGGGAGTTAATCGCCAAATTACAGGGTGTCTGCTTGCACCGAGTTGCACAAACCATAGTTGCCGGAATAGAGCGGACTGAAGGCGAAGTAGGTCCCTCTGTGGGAGCTGTCGAGCTTCAGCGAGGCTGCGATGGCGTCGGCACAGTCGACATTGATGCTGCCTGACCCACCGCTATCGCGGCCTCGCTAAAGCTCGACGGCTCCCACATTTGATCTTTGTCAGCCGCCAAATTGCACAGGGCTCTGGCGCCCAGTTGTACCAGCCACAAGGCCAAACCACGATTGCTGGAAGAGCGCGGACTGAAGGCGGAATAGGTTCCCTGTGGGAGCTGTCGAGCTTCAGCGAGGCTGCGATGGCGTCGGCACAGTCGACATTGATGCTGCCTGACCCACCGCTATCGCGGCCTCGCTAAAGCTCGACGGCTCCCACATTTGGTCTTTGTCAGCCGCCAAATTGCAGGGTGCCCATGGCCAGTTTGGCCATCAGGGCGCCGGCGCCCAGTTGCACCAGCCACAACGCCAAACCACCGAGGAATACGCCGAGGGCGACTTGCAGTACCAGGCTTTTCTGGCGCTTGGCGGGGGTTGGGCGTGGGGTGAAGTGGTCCAGTTCGTCGCGGTCGGCACGCAGGTCCAGGTCGTCGTTTCTCATAGGGTACTCGAGGGGAAGGGACAGTCTTGCTGTCAGTCTAGGGGTAGCGGACTGAAAGCAGCGAATTTTTAAGGGCCACGCCCCACTTCTTAAGGCAAGC